>NZ_PQIG01000095.1 GCF_012349115.1 Rhizobium ruizarguesonis | reverse complement strand
CCCTCATCCGACCCTTCGGGCCACCTTCTCCCCAGCGGGGAGAAGAGGGAGCCAACCCAACCCCCATCACCCAGGCCTACGCGCGCAAATCGCAAACCGGTCCTGCACCATGCGCTCCAGCCCACGCATGAACGGCATCTTGCGCGCCTGCGCCCAATGGATGTCGGCGAGTTTGCGGTCGATGACGATGTCCGTAAAACCGGCTTGGCGCAGAAGATCGACGACTGCTTCGGCCGGCATCTGGTTGGAGAAATGCACGCGTGAGCGGATCTTCTGGTGCCGCGCCATCATCTCCGGCGACATGTGGCTCGCCGGCGGCTTGCCGGTCACCTTCGTCCAGAGCTTCTGCAGGCCCTTGACCCAGGTTTCCTTACCCATATTGCCGTCGAGGATCAGCACCTTGCCGCCTGGCTTCAATACCGAGAACCATTCCTTGAAGGCCGAAGCCGGGTCCACCAGCGTCCAGACGAGATGGCGGTTGGTGATGACGTCGTAGCTGTCCTTCGGCTCCATCGTGTTTTCGGCGTCGCCGGAAACAAAGCGGATATCGGTGCCGCGCTTCTTCGCCTTGGCACGCGCCTGCGCAAGCATCGCATCCGACCAGTCGAGGCCGGTGACCGCAAAGCCGACATCATGCATCAGATGCGAGATGACGGCGGTGCCGCAGGCGAGATCGAGCGCCGCGCGCCCCTGCCCCTCGCCCAGATGTTTTCTGATCAGCCGCTGCCAGCCTTTCCGCTCCGCTTCCGAAAAGATTTCATGGCCGACGCTCTGGTCGAAGGTCGCCGCCCGTTCCGACCAGAAATCGCGGATTTCATCGCGGATGGAGTAGTTCGTATTCATGGAATTCATCTGAGGCACCCCGGCATCGGATCAGTTTGGAAACGCTCTAAAACATAGAACTTGATTCATAAAGTCATATTTCTTATGCCTGCGGACATTATTCAGACACCGGGGGAATTTCCAGATGAATTTCGTGAAAATACTCGCAGTCTCCGCAGCGGCGATTGCGAGCCTGATGCCGCTTTCGGCCTGGGCGCAGTCCTTCACCGTCAAGGATGTCGCGGGCCGCGAAGTGACCTTCGACAAGCCGGTCGAGCGTGTGATCCTTGGGGAAGGCCGCATGCTCTACGCCGTCGCGCCGATCGAGAAGGAAGATCCTTTCGCCAAAATCGTCGGCTGGCGCAACGATCTCTGGACCACCGACAAGGACGGCTTCAACGCCTATGTAGAGAAGTTTCCGAAGGGCAAGGACCTGCCCTTTCTGGGCAACCTGACCGACGGCACGCTGCAGACCGAGACGGTCGTCAAGCTTCATCCCGACGTGCTGCTGCTGCCGATCGGCAACAAAGCGGCCGCCGACGAAGTGAAACTCGAAGACATGCTGAACGGCATCAGCGTGAAGATCGTCTACATCGATTTCCGCGAGCACATTCTCGCCAACACCGAGCCGAGCTTGAAGATCCTCGGCCAGATCTTCGGCCATGAGGACCGCGCCGAAGCCGTCGCCAGCTTCTGGAAAGAGCAGATGGCCCGCGTCACCGACAGACTGAAGGCCGCCAATCCGCCGAAGCCGAATGTCTTCATGTACCGCGCCGCAGGCCTGGTCGAATGCTGCGGCACCTTCGGCCCCGACAATTTCGGCTTGATGGTCGATTGGGCCGGCGGCCACAATCTCGGCTCCGATTTCCTGCCGGGCTATACCGGCTCGATCAATGCCGAGCAGGTCGTCGCCTCCAATCCTGACGTCATCGTCGTCACCGGTTCCAACTGGAGCCAGACCAAGAATGCCAAGGACTTTGTGAATGTCGGCCCGAATGCCGCCGTCACCTTTGACGACAGCCGCAAGGCGCTGAACACGTTGGTGGAAAACCCTGCCTTCACCGGCTCCAGAGCGGTTGCCGGCGGCAATGTCCATGCGATCTGGCACCAGTTCTATACCAGCCCCTACCAGTTCGTCGCCGTGCAGCAGCTGGCCAAGTGGTTCCATCCGAACCTCTTTGCCGATCTCGATCCCGATGCCACCTTCAAGGAATTCCACGAAAAATTCCTGCCGGTCGCCTATCAGCCGGGTTACTGGGTCGACGCCAAGGCGGGTCAGTAATCCGACATGGCCGAGATCGCCGCCATATCGATAGAAGCCGAAGCCGGGAGGGAGCGCTACCGCGCCCTCGCCCGGCGCAAGCTGCTGATCCTTGCCGCCATGACGGCAGCGCTCTGCCTGTCCTTTGCCGTCGATCTCGCCTGGGGCCCGGCCCGCTACAGCCTTAGTGAAGTCGTCGCCGCCCTTCTCGACCCCTCCTCCGTTTCGGATCAGGTGCGCGCCGTAGTCTGGGACATCCGCATGCCGGTTGCGGTGATGGCGATTGTCGTCGGCGCATCGCTCTCCGTCGCCGGCGCACAGATGCAGACGATTCTTGCCAATCCGCTCGCCAGCCCCTTCACGCTCGGCATTTCAGCGGCGGCAAGCTTCGGCGCCGCACTGGCGATCGTCACCAGCGTTCCGCTTCTGCCGGTTGCAGCCGGCCTGCTGGTGCCGGTCAACGCCTTCATCATGGCGCTGATCGCCACGCTCTTCATCCATTTCGTCTCGCAGGCCCGCGGCGTCTCGGTGCAGACGGTGGTGCTGCTCGGCATCGCGCTGGTCTTCACCTTCAATGCGGCTCTCGCCTTCCTGCAATATCTCGCCTCCGAACAGGCACTGTCGGCTGTCGTCTTCTGGACGATGGGCAGCCTCACCAAGGCCACCTGGCCGAAGATCTGGGTAACGCTTGCCGTTCTGCTGATCGCCCTGCCGCTCTTTGCCCGCAATGCCTGGGCGTTGACGGCCATCCGCCTCGGCGAGGACAAGGCCGCAAGCTTCGGCGTCAATGTCCGTCGCATCCGGCTCGAAACCATGCTTGTTGTCTCGCTGCTCGCCGCGGTGCCGGTCAGCTTCGTCGGTACGATCGGTTTCGTCGGCCTCGTCGGGCCGCACATCGCACGCATGATCCTCGGCGAGGATCAGCGCTTCTTCCTGCCGGGCTCTGTCCTGTCGGGCGCGCTGCTGCTGTCGCTGACCTCGATCGTCTCGAAGTCGATCATTCCGGGTGTCGTCTTCCCGATCGGCATCATCACCGCGCTGGTCGGCGTGCCCTTCTTCTTCTCGCTCATCCTCTCGAACAGGAGCCGGTCGTGGTAGCGCTTCAGTTGCAATCGGTCGGCGCCTATCACGGCCGCAAGCTCTTCGTCGAAGACGTGACGACGCCGGTGATGACATCGGGCGAGGTCGTGGCGGTGATCGGCCCGAACGCTGCCGGCAAGTCGACCCTCTTCAAGCGCATTACCGGCCTCCTCAAAGGGCCGGGCCATGTCGTGGTCGAAGGCTCGAAGGCCAAAAAGGCCATCGGCTACATGCCGCAGGATACCTCGGCCAACGCGGTGCTGACGGTCTACGAATCCATCCTGCTTGCCCGCAAGCAGGGCCAGTCCTGGGCCGTCAGCGACAGCGACTTGCGCTTCATCGACGAGATCATGAAGGCGCTAAACATTACCTCCATCGCCTTCCGCGATCTCGGCGCGCTTTCCGGCGGCCAGCGCCAGCTCGTCTCGATCGCCCAGGCTCTGGTCCGCGAGCCGGAGATCATGCTGATGGACGAGCCAACCAGCGCGCTCGATCTTCATCGCCAGGTCGAGGTCCTCGATTTCATGCGCCGCCAGGCCCGCACCAAAGGCATGATCGTGCTGATCGCCATCCACGACCTCAACCAGGCGCTCCGCTTCGCCGACAAAGTCCTCGTCATCGCCAACGGCCGCATGCATGCCTGCGGCACCCCCCGCGACGTCGTCACCGCTGAGATGCTACGGGAAATCTACAGGGTCGAGGCCCGGGTGGAGAGATGCTCGCTGGACCACGACCACGTGATTGTGGATGGGACGGCGCATTGAGGTTGGGGAATCAGTCTGCCTCATCAGTTGATCAATCGCTGCGCGGTAAACTTGTCCGTAACAAGCATGTGGATGACCCCCACGCGGAGCGCGCCTGCGATCGCGTCGGTCTTTTTGGACCCGCCGGCAAGAGCAATGACCCGGTCCACCCGTTCGAGATCCTCGAGTGGAAGCCCTATGACCCGGTCGTCCAGGGGCGTCTTGACCGGCTTGCCGTTTTTATCGAAGAAGCGAAGCGAGATATCGCCGACGGCTCCCGCTTCCGCGAGATCAGACAGTTCGCGGGACGAAAAGATGTTGCCTGACCGTGCGAGAAGTTCGGACGGTTCGACCGCTCCGATTCCGACAATCGCAAGCGTTATGCTGCCGAACAGGTCCATCGTCTCCCGAACGTATGGATCGGCCTGCATAAGAAATTTTGCCTCTCTGGACGTTGTAACGCCCTGCACAGCGAGCAGTTTTGGCTCAGCGCCGGTCAGCCGAGCAAGCCGCGTGGTAAGCTGCGTCGCATGTGTCTGCACTGAAGGATCGCCCATGCCTCCAAGGGTTTGGACGACGTATTTCGCCTGAGCGCTCTTAAGGGGATGAATGTTCTCGACCATCTTGGAGATGGTCTGGCTCCAACTCGAAACGCCGATGATCTCCCCTGGCGCAAGCGTCACCTCCAAGAGATGAGCCGCTGCCTCTCCGATACGGGCCATGATGGCGCCGTCCCGATCTTCCGTACACTCAACGACGATCGCCTCCGGCAAATCATATTTCTCGCGAAGCGCGCTCTCAAGCTCGCTGTAGGTGCCAACGGGGGGGGTCACGCTGGTTCGCACAATATCTTCGGCCTCGGCACGCTTGAGCATGCGCGACACTGTCGCCTGCGACAGGCGAAGGTGCTGTGCGATCTCCGCCTGTCGCCGCCCCTCCAAGTGGTACATCTGGGCGACCCTTGAGATGAGGCGGAGTTCATTGAGGCGAGTCATCGCTAATCCTAGGGTGAATTTTTATTCATCATTAGCCGTTGTTTCGCGTGCCGTCGAGCGGGCAAGTGCATCATTCCAGGTATTCAGAAGCACCGCTCGATCCACGGGTTCCGGGTCAATGATATGTGAGCTCCGGGGCAGCTCCGCGATAACCTGAAGATCGCTCCACAAGCCAAGTGAGAGACCCGCGAGATATGCCGCTCCCAAAGCCGACGCCTCGGGTGCTTCGCATTGAATCACGGGATGTTCGATGAGATTCGAGACACATTGCATCAGGAAGCGGTTCTGGCTCGGTCCGCCGTCCACATAGAGGGCCCCGAGCTCGCCGCCGCTTTGTGCTCGCATGGCGGCGATCACGTCGTGCACCTGGAAGGCGATCGAGTCGGTGACCGACCGCGCCATTTGCGCACGTGTCGTATTGAAGTTGATCTGGGAGAACAGGGCACGGGCGTCGGAGTTCCAATAGGGTGCGCCAAGTCCCACGAATGCTGGCACGAAGCCCGGTCCGCCCGGTTCGGCGCTCGCCGCAAGTTCGACAAGGGCCGCCACGTCCGAAAGGCCGAGAATGCCTGCCATCCAGGGGAGACTGGCGGCGCAGACGAGAATATTGCCTTCGAAAGCGAAGGTCGGCTTTCCATGGAGACGCCATGCGACGGTCGTAGTGACGCCGTTGCGTGGGGGAATAAATCGCGGAAGCGTCGTCATCACCGACGAGCCGGTTCCGAAGGTTACCTTGCCATCACCCGGCTTGAATGCTCCATGACCGAACAGCGCAGCATGACTGTCTCCGATCACGGCCATGATCGGAGTTCCATCCGGCACGCCTGGCAACCCTTGCGTCCTGCCGAAGTCGGCAGAGCTGTCGAGTACCTCGGGCAGGAGCGCGATATCCACGCCGAAGATCTCGCCAAGTTCCTCGCTCCATCTCTGCTCCTGGAGATCGAACAACTGGCTCCTGGCGGCATTGGAAGCGTCGCAGACATGCCGGCGCCCGCCCGTCAGGCAGTGGACGAGCCAACTGTCGACCGTTCCTAGCCGCACCGAACGCCCAGCCGGAATACGGTCGAGCAGCCATCGGAATTTCGAACCCGGAAACATCGGATCCAGCGGCAGGCCCGTGAGCGCCTGCACACGGTGAAGGTGGCCTTCGGTAATAAGACGTTCGCAATCCTGTGCCGTTCGGCGGCACTGCCAGCTTACCACCGGCCCAAGTGCTTCTCCCGTTTCGGCGTCCCAGGCAGTGACTGACTCGCGCTGGTTGGAAATCGCCACCGCCTCAATAGCTACATCGGGGCCAGCCTTCAGGCAGGCGTCGATCGCCTCGCAGACGGATGCGTAGAGCCGGCGTGGGTCTTGTTCGACCCAGCCTGGTTTCGGATAGGCGATGCCGACTGGAGCCGAACCTCTGCCAACAATTTCTCCCTTTTCGGAAACGAGAACTGCCTTTGAATTGGTCGTGCCCTGGTCAATTGCCAGAATTGCCCGCATTCTATCCTCCCCAGATCAGGCGGCAGCCGGGACGACAAAAAGCGTCCGGGCTGATCACGTGATCCCAGTTACTTGCGCCTGATCAGCGACTGCGCCGCGTCGGCGATTGCGGACGGCGCCATCCCGAATTCGTCGAGCAGGAACTCTGCCGAACCGGTCGGAGCGTAGACGCCGGGAACTCCGAGACGCTTCATCGGGACTGGAGCATTGTCGACCACCACTTCGGCTACCGCGGAGCCGAGCCCGCCAAAGATCGAATGCTCTTCGGCTGTGACGATCGCTCCGGTTTCCTTCGCCGCAGCGATGATAGCCTCCTCGTCGATCGGACGAACCGTTGCAAGGTTGAGTACTCTGGCGTTGATGCCACGTTCTGCGAGGATCTCGGCAGCCTTTAAGATTCGATGAGTCAAAGTGCCGTTTGCGATAAGGGTGACGTCGGAACCTTGGCGAAGGAGGTTTGCCTTGCCAAGTTCGAACTTGTGACCCTCCGGAAGCAGATCAGGCACACCTACGCGAGACAGACGCAGGAAACAGGGGCCGTTGTAGGCCGCGGCCCACTCAACCGCAGCGGCTGTTTCGATGCGGTCACAAGGCGCAATGACCGGAAGATTAGGCAGAACACGCGTCCAGGCAAAATCCTCGATCGAGTGATGGGTCGGCCCGAGTTCGCCATACGCCATTCCGGAAGAAATACCGACCAGCTTGACGTTGGCATTCGAGTAGGAAATATCGGCCTTGATCTGCTCCAGCGACCGTCCCGTTAGAAACGGAGCGGCGGCGCACACGAACGGAAGGCGTCCGCCATTGGCCAGGCCTCCTGCAACCCCCACCATGTTCTGCTCAGCGATACCGACATTGACGAGGCGCTCTCCAAACTTCGCCTTGAAGCCGCCGAGCTTGGAAGAACCCACGGAGTCGTTGCAGACGGCAACGATCGTTTCGTTTTCGGCTGCCAGCCGCTCAAGCGTGGTGGCGAATGCGTCGCGGCAATCGTAGAGCTTGGGTGCGTTTATTGGCGCGTTCATTACAGTGCCTCCGACAATTCTGCCAATGCGATTTCGTATTGTTCCTTGCTCGGTACCTTGTGGTGCCAGTCGACTCGGTCTTGCATGAACGAGATTCCATGGCCCTTGTTGGTGTGGGCGACGATGCAATGCGGTCTCGATCCCCGGTGTTCGAGGGCTGAAACGACCTCGCTCATATTGTTCCCGTTGATCTCGGTGACTTCCCAATCGAAAGCTTCAAGCTTCGGACGAAGCGGGGCGAGATCGTTGGTTTCGGCCAGGGCGGCGCCCTGCTGGAACCTGTTGTGGTCGATGACCAGCGTCAAGTTATCGAGCTTGAACTGCGCGGCCGCCATGATCGCTTCCCAGTTGGAGCCCTCCTGCATCTCACCGTCGCCGGTGACGACATAGGTGTGATATTTCGCGGCCGAGAGCTTGGCGGCTATCGCCATTCCTACTGCGACCGGAAGACCGTGGCCGAGCGGCCCGGTATTCGTTTCGACGCCAGGAACCTTGTTGCAATTTGGATGCCCGTTCAGCCTCGAATGCGGCTGCAAAAAGGTGGAAATCTCTTCCTCCGGGATGAAGCCGCGTTTTGCGAGCGTCACATACAGCGCGCATGCAGTATGTCCCTTCGAAAGAACGAACCTGTCGCGGTCGGGGTGCTTCGGCTGATCGGGCCAAACATTCAGCACACGAAAATAGAGGGCAGTCAAAATGTCGATGACCGACATTTCCCCGCCAATATGGCCGGCGCCCGCTTCAAAGACCGCCTGGAGATCGCGCAATCGGATCTCGCGAGCGACCCGCTCGAGTTCTGTCGTATTCATGGATTCCTCTCGTGCATAAATATTCAGTTGTCAATATTTTTGCACAAGACACCGATTAGTCAAGCCCTTTAAGTGGAACACCAACAGTTGTAGGCCTAGAAATCCTGTTGACAGCCGGAAAGCAACTTGTTAATGAATTTTCCAGCATCAGTGAATATTTATTCGTAGAGTGAATTAGCTATTAGCCTAGACATAGGGAGGAACAATGGTGGCGCTCGATATCAATGAACACGGGCTTTCGTCCGGGGCCTGGTTGAGCAAACTCAAGGGCGCCACCGGCCCGCTCGTGGGGCTGCTCGCGCTTTGCGTCTTCCTGAGCCTCAGCACCGACACGTTTCTTTCGGTTCGGAACGGTCTCAACATCCTCGATCAGATCACTGTCCTCGGCATCATGGCCGTCGGAATGACCTTTGTCATTCTGATCGGCGGCATCGATCTCTCCGTCGGCTCGGCACTCGCTCTTGCGATGATGGTCATGGGCTGGACTGCGAATGTCGCCGGCCTGCCGCTGCCGGTCGGGATCGCTTTTGCTCTGGTCGCAGCGGGCCTTTCGGGGCTGATCGTCGGACTTCTGGTTACGCAGTTCAGGGTTCCAGCGTTTATTGCCACTCTTGCGATGATGTCTGCGGCTCGCGGCGTCGCGAATATGATCACGGACGGCCAACAGATCGTTGGATTCCCCGACTGGTTCATGATGCTGGCAATCGATCGCCATTTCGGCGTGTTGACAGCCACTGTGTTTCTCATGCTTGCGGTTGTTCTTGCCGCGTGGCTTTTCCTGCACTTCCGGTCCGAAGGTCGCATGCTCTACGCGGTGGGAGGAAATCCCGAAGTCGCACGCCTGGCCGGTATCAACGTCCCGCTCGTGACGATAGCCGTCTATGTCGTGAGTGCCGTCCTTGCGGGGCTCGCCGGCATCGTGCTCGCCGCGCGGCTGGATTCCGTCCAGCCGTCCAGTGGTCTGGGCTATGAACTGGACACCATCGCTGCGGTCGTCATCGGCGGGACTTCGCTCTCCGGCGGCGCGGGCGGCATCGGTGGAACGCTGATCGGCGTTCTTATCATCGGTGTGCTTCGCAACGGTCTCAACCTTCTCAACGTCTCGCCCTTCCTGCAGCAGGTGATCATCGGCATCGTCATCGTGCTTGCGGTCGGCGCGGAGACCATTCGTCGGCGTCGCGCCTGACGAGCGAGGTCCACCGCGTTGGCGGGCCCGGAATTCCGCCCCAAAAATTTGGGTCGGATCAATACCCCGAGGGGGAGGACATACCCGAGGGTTCCATCAAACAACGGAGGAAATACAATGAAAATAGCGCGCACCATGCTCGCATCTGCTGCACTGCTGGGCCTCATGCTCGGGCCTGTACATGCTGCGGAACTGAAGAAGCTCGGCCTGGCCGTTGCCAACCTTCAGGCAAACTTCTTCAACCAGATCAAGCAATCGGTCGAGGCCGAAGCCAAGAAGCGCGGCATCGAAGTCATCACCGTCGACGCAAAGGGCGACGGGCCGACGCAGGTCAACCAGATCCAGGATCTTCTGACCCAGAAAATCGACGCGCTGATCTACATTCCGGCCGGCGCGGCTGCTGCGACCGTTCCGGTCAAGCTCGCGAAGAGCGCTGGTATTCCGGTCGTGAACGTTGACCGCAACGCCGAGGGAGCACCCGGCGATACCTTCCTTGCAACGGATTCCGTCGCGTCTGCCAAGGCCGTGTGCGACTACATCCTGAAGGAAGCCGGCGGCAAGGGGAAGATGGTCATCATCCACGGCCAGAAGGGCACGACGCCGGAAGTCGATCGCTCGAAGGGCTGCGCTGAATCTCTCAAGGCATATCCGGACGTCAAGGTTGTCGCCGAACAGTTCTCGAACATTTGGAGCCAGGACGAAGGCTTCCAGATCATGCAGAATATGCTGCAGGCAAATCCTGACGTTTCCATCGTGTTCGCACAGGCCGACGGCCTCGCACTTGGCGCCGCGCAGGCGATCAAGGTCGCCAATCCGTCGCAGAAGATCGTGGTTGGCGGCTTCGATGGCGACACCGCGGCTCTCGAAGCGCTCAGCAAGGGCGTCTTCAACGTAACGGCGACACAGCAGACGCAGAAGATGGGCCGCGATGCGGTCGAAAATGCCGCCAAGCTTGTCGCGGGAGAAAAGGTACCCCCGGTGCAGCTTATGGATGCCACGCTGACAACCAAGGAAAACGTCGCAGGCTTCATCGCCAACCATCCATAATGAAGTTGAGGTCTTGAGGAGGTGTGCCGTGTCTGATCCAGTTCTTTCCCTGAGGGGCATATCCAAATGGTATGGGCCGCTCCAGGTTCTGAAGAATGTCAGCTTGGACGTTTATCCGGGCGAAGTGGTTGCACTCCTCGGTGAAAACGGAGCGGGCAAGTCAACGCTATCGGGCATCATCGCCGGGTCACGCACGCCGTCCGAAGGATCAATGACATGGCTGGGGCAGCCTTATGCCCCGGCCACCCCAAGGGAAGCGATCGACAAGGGCGTTGTCCTGATTCATCAAGAGCTGCAGCTTCTGCCGCAGCTGTCGATCGCGGAAAACGTCTTCATCGGACGCTGGCCGATGAAGAACGGCGTCGTCGACCGCGCCCAGATGGTTCGCCGGGCCCAGGACCAGCTTGCTCGCTTGAACCTTCACATCCCCGCAACGCGGACGGTCGCCGGCCTTTCCACGGCAAATCAACAACTCATCGAGATCGCCAAGGCGCTGGCTCTCAACGCAAAGCTCCTGATCCTCGATGAGCCGACAGCCGCCCTTGGCAGCGCGGAGACGGAAGCTCTCTTCGAACAGGTTCGGAAGCTTCGGTCAGAAGGCGTCGGCATCGTCTACATTTCCCACCGCATGGAAGAGATCAAGCAGATAACCGACCGGATCGTCGTTCTTCGTGACGGGGAGCGGGTGCAAGAATTCTCAGACAGCGCGACCCCGGTGCGAACGATTGTCGAGAGCATGGTCGGGCGCCCGCTTGACCGCCTGTTCCCTACCCTGCCGGTGCCGACAGATCGTCCGGTACTCCAGGTATCCGGGCTGAGCTCGCCGGACAACTCGTTCCGTGACGTTACCTTCGAGGTGCGGGCCGGGGAAATTCTGGGGATCGCCGGATTGGTCGGCGCCGGCCGCACCGAACTGGTGCGCGCGATTTCGGGAGCAGATCCAATCAGTGCTGGTTCGATCAAGCTGGAAGGCGAGGAACTGAGGCTGCGAGATCCGGCGGACGCGATCGCCAAGGGTATCGTGATGGTTCCGGAAGACCGCAAGGAGCAGGGCCTGATCGTCGGGCACCGGATCAGCGAGAACATTATCTACGCCAATCTTGACAAACTGGGCGGTGGTTGGATCACGCCGCGCATCAAGCGCTCGTTTGCAGAAAAGGCAGTTGCCAAGTTCGGCGTAAAGGGCCGTGCTGAACAGCATGCCTCGGACCTGTCCGGCGGTAACCAGCAGAAGGTCGTGATCGCGAAGTGGCTGATGCGCGATCCCAAGGTCGTCGTACTCGACGAACCGACGAGAGGCATCGACGTCGGCGCCCGAGCGGGCATCTACGACATCATCGTCAATCTTGCCAAACAGGGCGTGGCGGTCATCGTCGTAAGCTCAGACCTCGAAGAAGTTCTCGGAGTCTCCAATCGCATTCTCGTGCTTGCGCAAGGCAAGCAGGCGGGGATTCTCAATCGTGACCAGGCAAATGACGTTTCGGTCATGGAGCTAGCCACCATCTAAACAGACAGAGAAAGGAAGAGCGGTGTCCGACATCACTCTGAACGCCCCGAAGCTTTTCGATCTCAGCGGCCAGGTTGCCATCGTTACCGGAGCCGGCAGCGGCATTGGTCAGCGCATTGCCATCGGCCTCGCGCAATGCGGCGCCGACGTGGCGCTGCTCGACCGCCGAACCGACGACGGATTGGCCAAGACGGCTGAACATATTCGCGCCGCCGGCCGCCGCTCGATCCAGATCGCGGCGGATGTCACGAGCAAATCTTCCCTTGCAGATGCCGTAGCACGTACCGAAGCGGATCTCGGCACGCTGACGCTTGCAGTCAACGCTGCAGGCATCGCCAACGCGAACCCGGCGGAAGAGATGGAGGAGGATCAATATCAGACGTTGATGGATATCAACCTCAAAGGCGTCTTTCTTTCCTGCCAGGCAGAGGCTCGCGCCATGCTGAAGAATGGACGCGGCTCCATCGTCAACATCGCTTCCATGTCGGGCGTGATCGTAAACCGGGGGCTGAGCCAAGCGCACTACAACGCCTCGAAGGCGGGCGTGATCCATATGTCGAAGTCCATGGCGATGGAATGGGTCGACCGCGGCATTCGCGTCAACACCATCTCCCCCGGATACACGGCAACGCCCATGAACACCCGTCCGGAGATGGTCCACCAGACCAAGCTCTTCGAAGAGCAGACGCCAATGCAGCGCATGGCAGCGGTCGACGAGATGGTGGGTCCGGCGGTGTTTCTGCTGTCGAATGCAGCAAGTTTCGTGACCGGCGTCGATCTTCTCGTCGACGGCGGTTTCTGCTGCTGGTGAGGGCGAGGCGAAAGCTCATTGCCGGCAACTGAAAAATGAACGGTCTCGCTTCCTCCCTGGCTGAGATCGAGGCGCTGAAGGGAATAACGGGCAAGACGGCGTGCGATATCGTCGTCTGCCCGCCCTTCAGGCCGATCGAACAGGCTCGGGCGTCGTCATCGGCGCTCAAGACTGCCTGAATTGGCGACAACCGGTTGAGCTCCAATAATGATCGCATGGTAGGTCGCGCCCAGATTTGCTGTTTATCGACGGACAAGGAAAGAGCATGAAACGCTTTGAGCAGAAGACGGTCGTCATTACCGGAGGCAGCCGCGGCATCGGCGCTGCTATCGCAAGACGTTTTGCGCGCGAAGGCGCCAATCTCGTCGTCTCGGCCAACGAGGACCTGGTTCACGGCGTTGCCGAACAGATCCGGGCCGACGGCGGCAAGGCGATCTCCTTCATCGGCGACGTCACCGACAAGGCGAGCGTCACCGCCCTCTATGATGCCGCCGAGAAGGAATTCGGCTCGGTCGACGTCTCGATCCAGAACGCCGGCGTCATCACCATTGCCCGCGTCGAGGACCTGACCGAAAACGAGTGGGACAAGGTCATGGCCGTCAACACCAAGGGCGTCTTCCTCTGCGCCCAGGAGGCGATATCGAGAATGCGCAAGCACAAGCGCGGCGGCCGCATCATCAACACCGCTTCCGGCCAGGCCCGTGACGGCTTTATCTACACGCCGCATTATGCCGCCTCGAAAATGGGCGTCGTCGGCATCACCCAGAGCCTGGCCAAGGAAGTCGCGACCGAGAAGATCACCGTCAACGCCTTCTGCCCCGGCATCATCGAGACCGACATGTGGGCCTATAACGACCAGGCCTGGGGCAAGCTGCTCGGCAACTACGCCCCCGGCGAGTTGATGAAGGAATGGGTCGAGGGCATCCCGATGAAACGGGCCGGCTCCGGCGAGGATGTCGCCGGCCTGGTTACCTTCCTCGCCAGCGACGACGCCGCCTATATCACCGGCCAGACCATCAATGTCGACGGCGGCCTGATCATGTCCTGATGCATGTCGCCCAAAAGTGCGCAGCGGTTTTGGGACAACGACATGCATGGAAGGATCAAAGCACCAACGAAGCACGGAAGGCGACCCGGTAGTCGCCTCCGTGTGAACAGTGTGTCCATCGGCGTTAGGGCAGCTTTGCATTTTTGCCGGGTCGAGTGACCTTGCCATCCGCCTGTTTTTGATCCTATCTTTGAAATGTTCTCAGGGCGGGGTGTAATTCCCCACCGGCGGTATCAGGAGCAATCCCGGAGCCCGCGAGCGCTTCCGGCACCTCCCGTCGGAAGGTCAGCAGATCCGGTGAGATGCCGGAGCCGACGGTATAGTCCGGATGGAAGAGGACAACACGGGCAGTCGCACTCCATCCGGGAGTCGGCTGACGTTTGTTCGCCCAAGGGCAGAAGGCTCGCTCACGGATTGAGCCGAGCAGACCATGTCAGTCCGCTGACATAACCCTTGAAAGGCCAGACAGCATGACTATCGCAAGAATTGAAGATGCCATATCAGCCATTGCCAGCGGCAAGATGGTCGTCGTCGTCGACGACCAGAACCGGGAAAACGAAGGCGATATCGTGGTCGCGGCCGATGCCGTCACCCCGGAAACAATCGCCTTCATGATGAACCACGCCCGCGGGCTCGTTTGCATTGCCATGGAAGGCGAGCGTCTCGATGCACTCGATATCCCGCTGATGGTGCCCAATAACACGGAATCGCACAAAACCGCCTTCACGGTCTCGGTCGATTATCTCAAGGGCACGACGACGGGCATCTCTGCGGCGGACCGCGCCGCCACCGTCCGCGCCCTCGTCGACGATCGCACAAAGCCCGACGAATTCGCCCGCCCCGGCCACATCTTTCCGCTCCGCGCCAACCCCCGCGGCGTGCTCGGCCGCCCTGGCCACACCGAAGCCGCAGTCGATCTCGCCCGCCTCGCCGGAAGGATCCCCGCCGGCGTCATCTGCGAAGTCGCCAACGACGACGGAACCATGTCCCGCCTGTCCGAACTCACGCTCTTCGCCGAACGCCACAACCTCCCCCTCGTCACCATCGAGGATCTGGTCGCCTATCTCGAACGCCAGGCGGCAAGAGACATACGCGAAGTCGCCTGATCGACGCCTTAGTTGCGGCGGCATAGCCCGCCGCAACTAAGAACGCCGAAGCGATGACCGTGACGGCACTGTCCCTTGCTCGCCCTATGTCCGGCTGATCGAAACGCCGCCATCCGCCAGCATTGCCGTGCCGGTCACGAAGCTCGACATGTCGGAGGCGAGGAAAAGCGCTGCATTGGCGATCTCTTCGGGTTGCGCCATGCGTTTCAGCGCATGCAATCCCTCCACGAAGGCGAGCACTTCCGGCGTGGCATCGGGCGCGTTGGTGATGCTGGCGGGTGTGTCGGTGCCGCCGGGAAGCAGTGCGTTGACGCGGATCTTCTGCGCTCCGAGTTCAGCGGCGAGCACCTGCACGAAGCCGATCAAACCCGCCTTGCTCGCCGCATAGGCGGCCATGCCCGGCATGCCGACGGTGTGACCGACGAAAGTCGAGGTGAAGATCAGCGATCCGCCGCCTTTTCCCATCGCCGCCGACTGGTACTTGGCGCCGAGGAAGGCGGCGGTGAGATTGGTCTCGATCGTCTCGCGCCAGCCCTCCAGCGACAGCCCGGCAACCGGCCCCATCTCACCGAGGATGCCGGCATTGTTGAAGGCGATGTCGAGCCGGCCGAAACGCGAGACTGCCGTTTCGACGAGTCTTGCCTGCAGCGCCTCATCCTTGACATCGCCTGATATGGCGACGGCCTGACCACCCTCCGCCTCGATTTCGGCGATGACGGCATCGAGCGCGTCCTGTCGCCGGCCGGTGACCACGAGCTTGGCGCCTTGCCGCGCAAAGAGTTTCGCCGCCGCGCGGCCGATGCCGGAGCTTGCGCCGGTGATGATTGCGATCTTGTCGTTGAGAAGTGTCATATCGATCTCTCCTTCGTTGTTGCGAGATCTGAGATGCTCAAACATCAGGCGATGCAGCCACCCGTTTCCCGCGCAGGAGGAGAAAAACGCCTATGGCCCGAACCGGCAGCGCGACGGCGCGTCCTCATCGACGCGTTGATTGCGGCGTCGGAACTGTCGGAATTCAGCTTATAAAACGGAGATTTGCCTGGACTTCCACCCACACGCCTGCGTTGACATCGGCGCCATTGTGCACCGCGTCATCGATTTATGCTTGGTGTGACATTCATCCGATTCCCTTGATGCATCTTCGCGACTAAAAGGAGCGCACAGGTAACGGGAATCTCTTCATGCCGCGGTCACGCAATACTGAGGGCGCCATCTATATGAGCTTGGCGATGGCCGGCTTTTCCGCGAGCGACGCCCTGTCCAAATCGGTGATCGCCTATATGAACGCCGGCGAGATCATGTTTCTGCGCGGCCTCTTCACCAGCCTGCTCGTCTATCTGATCGCCTGGAAAATGGGCGCGCTACGCTCCTGGCGCATCATGCTGCAGCCGATGATCATCTTCAGGATCATCTGCGAGACGCTCTCCGCCGTCACCTATATCACCGCGCTCGGCATGATGCCGATCGCCAATGCCTCGGCGATCCTGCAATCGCTGCCGTTGGTCGTCACCTTCGGCGCTGCCCTCTTCTTCGGCGAGCCGGTCGGCTGGCGGCGCTGGTCGGCGATCCTCGTCGGCCTCGTCGGCGTGATGATCATCATCCGCCCCGGCCCTGAGGGATTCACTGCCGCCGCCCTCCTCTGCGTCGCCGCGGTGCTGACGACGGCCGGCCGCGATCTCGCCACCCGGAGCATCAGTCCGGAGATTCCCTCGCTGATGATAACCGTCATCACCGCCATATCAGCCTCCTTCTTCGGCGCGCTGCTCATTCCGGCGCTCGGCGGCTGGCAGCCGGTCAGCGCTAACGCGCTTGGGCATCTCGTGCTCGCCTCGGTGCTGGTGCTCGTCGGCTACCAGTCGGTCATCCTCGCCATGCGCACCGGCGAAATCTCCTTCGTCGCGCCGTTCCGCTATACCAGCCTGATCTTTTCCTCTCTGCTCGGCTTCCTCTTCTTCGCCGAAGTGCCTGACAGCTGGACGCTCGTCGGGGCTGCGATCGTCATCGCATCCGGCCTCTATACATTCTATCGTGAGGCCAAGCGCCGTGTGTCGCCGATCGCGCAGGAATCCGCGCCGCGCGCGCCGGTCTGAGGAAGGATGATGGCTGAATTCTCGCTCGACAGATCTGATATAGCAGGCGTCGTATTGGCCGGCGGCCGCTCGCAACGCATGGGCCGCGACAAGGCAGGCGTGATGCTTGGCGCCGAGAGCCTGCTCCACCATGTGCTGACCCGCCTCTCGCAGCAGACCCCGCTCGTCGCGGTCAATGCCGATGCCGCCGCCGAGGGCGTGCCTGTCGTTCCCGACCGTTTTCGCGGCAAGGCCGGACCGATGGCCGGAATCCATGCCGCCATGGTCTATGCCGCCGGCCTGCCCTCGATCACCCATGTCGTCACCGTCTCGGTGGATTGCCCGTTCTTCCCGGCCGATCTCGTCGCCCGGCTGGCGGCAGCGGTCGAGCACCCTTCGCAGATCGCCATTGCCGCCTCCGAGGGCCGCAGCCATCCCGTCTTCGGGCTCTGGCCGGTGACGCTGGCCGCCGATCTCGAAGCCTGGATCGCCACCGACGAGAAGCGCCGCGTACGCGACTTCCTGTTGCGGCATGACGTTACGGAAGTGGCGTTTCCGCTGCATCCGACCCGTGCCAGCCTGCTCGATCCCTTCTTCAACATCAACACGCCTGATGATCTCGTCGAGGCGGAACGCTGGCTGGAGGCCCTTCGCGCATGACCGCACCGAAAATCTTCGGCATCGCCGGCTGGAAGAACTCAGGCAAGACGGGTCTCGCCGTCCGACTGGTGACGGAGTTCACCCGCCGCGGCTACAAGATCTCGACGATCAAGCACGCCCATCATGATTTCGACATCGACAAGGTCGGGGCCGACAGCTATCGCCACCGCCAGGCCGGCGCCCACGAGGTCACCATCGTCTCCGGCACCCGCTACGCCATCATGCACGAACTGCGCGGTGCGCCGGAACCTGAGTTCAAGGAGATCCTCGCCCGTCTCGCCCCCTGCGACCTCGTGCTGATCGAGGGCTACAAGCGCGAACCGATCCCGAAGATAGAGGCCCGCCGCCTTGAGGCCACCAATCGTGAACCGTTGGCGCCGAGCGATCCCCATATCTGCGCTATCGCCGCCGATCATGCCGTCACGGATACGGCCCTGCCGGTCTTCGATCTAGACGACACAGGCGCCATCGCCGATTTCATCGCTGACATCGTCGGCCTTGGACAGGCGAGGCTTTGAACCACCTGCATCGCCGCCGGATCTAAGAAGCGGAACCGTTTCGCTCGCCATCGCCTTGGCGATTTCCTTGGCAAGCTGAGCCTGATCATAGGGCTTTGCCAATCTCGGAAGATCGATATCGGTGCCGGCAGGAAGATCGGCGTAACCTGTCGCCAGCACGATCGGTAACCCCGGATGAATGTCCCGCGTGGCCTGGGCAAGCTGTGCGCCGGTCATGCCAGGCATCGAATAGTCGGTGATGACAAGGTCGAAATGCTGACCGCTGATCAATTCCAGCGCCTGCGCGCCGGAATTTGCCTCGACGACCTCGTGGCCGAGATCTTCAAGCATCTCGACCGAACTCATGGCGATCAAGGCATCATCATCGACGAGCAGGATCTTCAGTCTGGATGCAGCTTGCGGGACGGGCCGCTCCGCCTCGGCTGGCCGCTCGGGGCGCCGTTCGGTCGCCGGAAGCCACAATTCGGCAATCGTTCCCACTCCAAGCTCGCTTGTCAGACGAAGTGCGCCATTGAGCTGAACGGCAAGTCCGTGGATCATCGATAAGCCCAGGCCCGTGCCCTTTCCGAGTTCCTTGGTCGAGAAAAACGGATCAACCGCCTTCTTCAGCGTCTCCGCGTCCATGCCGGTGCCGCTGTCGGCCACCGCCAACACAAGATAGGCGCCCTTGTCGAGAGCGCCGTCATCGCCGGCCACCTGCTCCTCACGCAGCGATATGGACAGCGTCCCGCCATCCGGCATCGCATCGCGGGCATTGACCGCAAGGTTGAGCAGCGCCAGTTCGAGCTGGTTCGCATCGACCAGCGCCGGCGGCAGGGTTGCCGGCAGGATGGTTTCGATGCTGATCGAGGATCCGACCGAGCGCCGCAGCAGGTCGTTCATGCCGGAGACCAGCTCGGTCAGATCGACGGGCTTGACCTGCAGATCCTGCTGTCTGGCAAAAGCCAGCAGCCGCTGCGTCAGCGCCGCCCCGCGCCGCGCACCCTGAATCGCCCCGTCGACCAGACGCGTCGCCTTGGCATCTCCGCCAACGTGCTTGCCGAGCAACTCCAGATTTCCGAGAACGACCATAAGCAGATTATTGAAATCGTGGGCGACGCCGCCGGTCAGTTGGCCGATCGCCTCCATCTTTTGCGATTGGCGAAGCTGCTCCTCGGCCCTTTCGCGCTGGGCGACTTCCTCGAGCAGGGTCTGGTGAGCGGCGTTGACCTCTTTGGTCCGTTCCCTCACACGTTCTTCGAGGGTTTCATTGAGCCGCCTCAGATTTTCCTCGATGGTCTTTCGGACGGTGGTATCAGAGCAGACGCCGACGAGTTTCCTCGCGGAACCATATCTGTCGGAATAAAGCTGCGCGTGGACCTCGGTCCAATGCAGCGATCCATCCGGCCAGATCGTCCTGTGCTCGATGGAATAGTCGCGTCCGGTATCGATCGTCTGGCGCAGGCGTGCCAGCACAAGATCCCGGTCGTCGGGGTGGATGCTTGCGATCAGATCGTCGCGCGTGACATCGTCATCCGGCCCTCGACCGAAGATTGCCTTGCAGGTCGCCGAGGCCGACAAGGCCATCGAGGACAGCTCCAGCTCCCACGCCCCGAGACGACCGGCGGCGAGCGCCGTCTGCAACCGTCGCTCTCCCTCGCCCAGAGCTTCAAGCCTGGCTTGCGCTTCGTATTGGCGCAGGCGTCCCTTTAATGCGGTCCGGGCAACGCTGATGAAGGAGGTCGCATGGAATGGCCTTTCCAGGAAGGTGACGTTACCAAGAACCTCGGAAAGCCTTGCAGCGGCCGGATTTCGTTCAGGCCCGCCGCCACGTGTGGTGAGTACGATGAAGGGAAGATCCGACCAGCTCGGCTGGGCCGAAACCCAGGCGGCAATCGGCTTGAGATCGCTCGAGCGAACGGCCTCTTCCGTCAAGACGCCAAGCGCGATGTCATCGCTGAGCGATGACGCGAACATAGACAGGTCAGTGGCAGCAATCGATGCCAATCCGGCCTCATCGACCAACGATCTCGCCACCCAGGCATCGCGACCGACGGGGGTGTAGATCAATGCTTTCGGTTTGCCGGAATTAGGAATTGCCGCTATCCCCGCCATCGGTCGCGAGGAGCGGCGTTGAGGTCGTGACAAATTCTGGAACGCCGCGAAGCACGCCCTGGAACCCGACGAGAGGATCGCCGAACCTCAAGCCGGAAGCGTCTATGCGATACTCCCGGATGGTATCCTCGTGAAAGCCGGTTCTCTTCTTGATCACCGAGACTGCTCGCCGCACCTTTCCCGCCGCCTCGAAGTAACGCAGCAGAATGACGGTATCGGCGAGATAGGTAACGTCGACAGGCGCCTTCATGTCACCAACCAACCCGTGCTGGGCAACGGTAAGAAAGGTGTTGGCGCCTTGCCTGTTCAAATATTGCAGCAGCTCATGCATATGAAGGATCAGCGAATTCTCATCCGGCATCGAAGCTTGATAACCGTTGATACTGTCGATGATGACGGTTTTCGCATCCGACTTGTCGACGCAGCTGCGCACACGGTGGGCGAATTCGCCCGGCGACAGTTCGGCGGCATCGAGCTGTTCGATGTGGATATGACCGGCGTCCCGCATGGCTTCGAGATCTATTCCGAGCGCCTTCAGCCGCGTGAAGAGCAGGCCCAGCTCCTCGTCAAAAATGAAGGCCGCCACTTTCTCGCCGCGCGCGACCGCAGCCACCAGGAATTGAAACGAGAACGTGCTTTTGCCGGTGCCGGCAGGACCAAGGATGAGCGTGCTGGAACCTCGCTCGAGGCCACCTCCCAGAAGAAGGTCCAGTTCCGCAATATTGCAGGAAATCTGATCGCGGGTGTAGCTCGACCTGTGTTCGGCGGCGACGAGCCGCGGAAAGACGATAACGCCGCCAGTCTGGATGATGAAATCGTGATAACCGCCGCGGAAGGCCTGACCGCGATATTTTATGACCCTTAGACGTCGGCGTTCGGAGCCGTAGTTCGGCGCCATCTCTTCGAGATGGATGACGCCGTGTACGACGCTGTGCACCGTCTTGTCGAGCACGTCGGAGGTCAGATCATCGAGCAGAAGGACTGTCGCGCCTTGTCGGGCAAAATAATGTTTGAGCGCAAGAATCTGCCGGCGGTAGCGCAACGAGCTCTGCGCGAGCAGCCTTATCTCCGACAGGCTGTCGAGAACCACGCGACGTGGCTTGATCCGCTCGAAAGCGGCAAAGATTTCCTTTGTCGTCTCTCCGAGTTCAAGATCCGACGAATAAAGCAGGCTTTGCTGCTGGTCGGCATCCAGCAGGCTTTCCGGAGGCACGACCTCGAAGATCTCGATATTGCCATCGATCACCATGCCATGCGATGCGGCACCGGCCCGGAGTTCGCTCTCGGTTTCCGAAAGGGTGATGTAGAGCCCCTGCTCGCCGAGCCGTGCACCCTCGATCAGGAACTGCAGCGCAATCGTCGTTTTGCCAGCTCCCGGATTTCCCTCCAGGAGAAACACGTGCCCCGGCGAAAGGCCCCCCGCCAGAACTGTATCCAAACCGGACACGCCGGTCCGAGCTTTCGTGGCAGGTGCCGCAGTATTCATTCACTGTTTCCTTCAATTTCAAGTGTGAATTAGCGGCGAGTGAAGGAATGTCAAATTACTGGCAGGCATGATTTCTTTCCGGCAAGAGGCCATCACCAGTAGCTCGGACATATGCCTGTCCGGGCGGCCCGAAACGGTGGGCGTCTATCCTCGATAGCGAAGTGCATCGACGACGAGGGCAAATGCCGGCGACGTATGCCGGCGGCTCGGATAGTAGAGATGGTAGCCGGAAAACGGCAGGCACCAATCCTCAAGCACGCGCTCCAGCCGTCCATCGGCTAGATGCGCGTCGACCAAGTTCTCCGGCATGTAGGCAAGTCCCATGCCCGCCAGCACTGCGTTCAGCCGCAGCGCTATATTGTTGAAGACCAATTGCCCTTCGACGCGAACCCTGAGTTCGCGCCCGTCCTTCTCGAACTCCCATGCATAAACGCTGCCGTAAGTCGGTAGGCGCAGATTGATGCAATTGTGATCCGTAAGGTCCTGCGGCGTCAGCGGCTTCGGCCTGGTGTCGAAATAGGCGGGAGCGCCGACCACGGCCATGCGCATGTCGGGACCGATGCGCACTGCGATCATGTCTTTCGCCACCTGTTCTCCAAGCCGCACCCCCGCATCGTAACGCTCGGCGACGATGTCGGTCAGACCGTAGTCGACAATGATCTCGACATTGATATCGGGATAATCGGGCAGCAGCTTTTGCAAGGCAGGCCAAAGGACGGCATCGGCCGCATGCTCGCCGGCATTGATGCGAATGGTGCCTGCCGGCTTCTCCCGGAACGCGCTCAAGGCAGCCAGCTCGCTCTCGATCTCGTCGAGCCGCGGTCCGATGGAAACGAGCAGACGTTCGCCCGCCTCTGTCGGCGCGACGCTGCGGGTCGTGCGTGTCAGCAATCGCAGTCCAAGCCGCTCCTCGAGCCCGCGGATGGTGTGGCTGAGCGCCGATTGCGACACACCCAGCTTGCCCGCCGCCTTCGTGAAGCTCTGTGCGCGTGCAACGGCAAGGAAGGCGATGAGGTCGTTGACGGCGGGGCGCGGCATTTATGAAACTTTCTCATGGGTTCTTGCCGTTTATACCATCTAATCGCGACCTGGCGCACGCCCTAAATACCTTGCTACTCGAGTGGACACGTCCACCCCGACATCGAAAGGAAGACAAAGATGGAGATCAAGCGAAGCGGTTCGCAGCCTTCGGCCAAGGGACCAGCCGATTGGTTTACTGGCAGCGTGCGTGTCGACCCGCTGTTTGCCGTGACCAGCCCCGCACGTGCGGCTGGCGCCAGCGTCACCTTCGAGCCCGGAGCCCGCACCGCCTGGCACACTCATCCGCTCGGCCAGACGCTGATCGTCACATCGGGCTTCGGTCGCGTGCAGCGCGAAGGCGGTCCCGTCGAGGAGATCCGCGCCGGCGACGTCGTCTGCTTCGCGCCGGGTGAACGCCATTGGCACGGCGCATCGCCGACGACGGCGATGACCCATATCGCCATCCAGGAACAGCTCGACGGCAAGGTCGTCGACTGGATGGAGCATGTCACCGATACGCAATACCAAGGTTAGAAAGGAAAACGTCTATGCAGAAGCGTGAACTCGGAAAGAGCGGACTTCAAGTCTCGGCCATCGGTCTCGGCTGCATGGGGCTGAGTTATGGTTATGGCCCGGCGACAGATATTCAGGAGGCGACCGCACTGATCCGGCGGGCGTTCGAACGCGACGTGACCTTCTTCGACACAGCCGAGGCCTATGGCCCCTATAAGAACGAAGAGCTTCTGGGAGAGGCGCTCGCCCCCTTTCGCGAAGAGGTGGTGATCGCCACGAAATTCGGTTTCAGCTTCGATGCCAATGGCGGCCAGAGCGGCATGAACAGCCGGCCGCAACAGATCCGCGCGGTGGCCGACCAGGCGCTGAAGCGTTTGAAGACCGATGTCATCGATCTCTTCTACCAGCATCGCGTCGACCCCGATGTTCCGATCGAGGATGTCGCCGGCACGGTCAAGGCGCTGATCGAGGAAGGCAAGGTCAGACATTTCGGCCTCTCGGAAGCGGGCGCCCAGACGATCCGCCGCGCCCATGCGGTCCAGCCGGTGGCGGCGTTGCAGAGCGAATATTCGCTGTGGTGGCGCGAGCCCGAACAGGAAATCCTGCCGACGCTGGAAGAACTCGGCATCGGTTTCGTGCCGTTCAGCCCGCTCGGCAAGGGCTTCCTGACTGGCGCGATCAGCGAAACGACCACCTTCGACAGCAAGGATTTCCGCAACGTCGTGCCGCGCTTTTCTCAGGAGGCGCGAAAGGCGAACCAGGCGCTCGTCGATCGTCTCGGAGAAATCGCCGCCCAGAAAAAGGCAACCTCCGCCCAAGTGGCTCTCGCATGGCTGCTGGCGCAGAAGCCCTGGATCGTGCCGATCCCCGGCACAACCAAGCTGCACCGCCTCGAGGAGAACATCCAGGCCGCTGACGTCGAACTGACGGCTGAGGATCTTGCCAGCATCGAAAGCGCGCTCGCCACGATCAAGGTGGAAGGCGATCGTTATCCCGCGCATCTGCAAGCCAGGGTCAACCGCTAAAAGCGGCCGACGGGCCATGAAGGCGACGTCTTATCGCTAAGGCTAGAACACCGGAAGAGAATCGGCCGCAGTCACTTGCGGCCAATTCTTCATTGATTGGATCATCGTCTCGGCGCCGGTGCGTTCTCCTGGAAAGCCGGTATCATCTCCAGTCTGGCGACGACCTCCGCGATATTAGGCCAGCGGGCGAGATCGAAGCCGAGGCGCCGGGCGCTGATCGCCTGCGGGAAGAGAAAGATCTCGGCAATACCCGGCTGATCCGCAACAGCGAAAGCCCCCTGCCTGCGGCCGGCGATCATCGTCTCGACCGCGGTCATTCCTTCGCCGACCCAATGACGATTCCAGGCGGTAATGGCATCGGCATCCGCCTGGAAGGCCTTGCCGAGATGCAGGCCGATCCGCGGCGGCAGCAGCGCGTGGATCTCGGCTGCGATCGCAAGCGCGATCGACCGCGCCTGCGCCCTGCCCTCCGCCGTGTCGGGCAGCAGCGGCGGCTCAGGCTGAATCTCATCAAGATATTCGACGATCGCCAGCGACTGGGTAATGAGGACACCGCTATCCGTCAGCAAGGCCGGCACCAGCCCCTGCGGATTGACGCTGCGATATCCGGCCTGCCGGCTCTCGGAATCTTCGCCGAGGATGCCAACCGGCAGCGCTTCTGCCGTCAGTCCCTTCAGAGCGAGCGCGATACGGACTCTCGACGTCGCCGAAGAAATTTCGTTCTGATAGAGTTTCACTGTCTTTCTCCTGGTGATCCAAGCGGCTGAAACGGCGGCTGTTCCCCTGAGGAAGAAGCTGCGGATGCCGCCGTCACGAGGCCCGCAAGCGGCGAAGGCTCCTGCGAGCTTACGTCGTAGATGCAGGGTGCGGCGAAGACCACCGCTCCCAAAAAACAGATGATCATCAATCTCATCAAATCCTCCATCGGCGAGGCCCGATCGGCCCCGTCTCGCTTGATTTCGGCTCTGTCTTTCTGACCACCGCAGCCAATGGCTTTCGGTGGGCAATTCCACTCGTTAGGCAACCGTCAATTCGACATGGATGTTACCGCGCGTGGCCTTCGAGTAAGGGCAGGTCTGGTGGGCTTCGTCGATCAGCGCCTTTGCGACCTCCGCTTCGATCCCCCGCAAGCTGACCTTGAGGCGGGCTTGCAGGAAATAGCCGCCATCGGCGGTTCCGAGATCAACCTCGGTGTCGACGGCAAGATCGGCTGGAAGCTTGACCTTTTGATTAGCCGCGGCGAAACCGATCGCGCCGATGAAGCAGGCAGACCAGCCGGCGGCGAAAAGCTGTTCGGGATTGGTGCCGCCGCGGTTGCTGCCCGCAGGCGAAAGCTTGATATCAAGCTGGCCGTCGTCGCTGTGCGAAGCGCCGTCGCGCCCGCCTGTCGTGTGGGTCTTGCCGGTATAGAGAACCTTGTCGATCTTTGTCATGGAACACTCCTTCTGTTGCGTCGCTACAAGCGACTGGCCGCGGTGGGCGGCCGGGTTGACGGAGTGTGGTTTGACCGACTGATATATCCGCCATGTTTCCGAAAACGCCCGAAATGTCACAAAGCGTAGCATCCGGTGTCAAGGACATCTTGGCATACAAAACCTGGCGAGATTCTGCGGCGACCCCGACGTCAACGAATGGTGACTTCCGCTGCCAGTCCGCCGCCGGCGCGATTGTAGAGCCGGAGCGACCCGCCGATCTTGGCAGTCAGCTGCTGGGCGATCGCAAGACCGAGACCGGTACCGCCGGTCTCCCGGTTGCGGGATTGCTCCAGCCGGAAGAATGGCTGCATGGCGGCCTCGAGCATATCGTCGGGGATTCCAGGCCCTCGGTCCATGACTGATATGACGATATCGTTCTCGGCGCTGCGCTCGACGCTGATCTCGGCAGCACCGGCAAACTTCAGCGCGTTGTCGATGAAGTTCGACAGGATACGGCGAAGAGCATGCGGCTTGGTGGAGGCAGCACCATGAACCAGGCCGACGACGGTGACGGCCTTGCCGGTATCCTGGTAGTCGTAGGCTATGCTGTCGATGAACGAGGCGAGATCGATGCGGGCACTCTTCTCGCCATTGCCATGCGCGCTGCGTGCATAGGCAATGCCGTCCTGAACGAGGCGCTGGATCTCGCCGAGATCGTGCACCAGCTTGTCCTTCTCCGGCGAATCCTCGGCCATATCGGCGCGCAGCCGCATGCGGGTGATCGGCGTCTGCAGATCATGCGAGATGGCCGCCAGTATCTGGACACGCTCTTCGAGGTAATGGGCGATCCTCTCCCGCATCGCGTTGAACGCCCTTGCCGCATGCGCGACCTCGCTCGGCCCCGCCTCACTCATAGCCGGGCCGTCCTTGTTCGGGTTAAGAGCATCGGCGGCGGCAGCAAGCTCGCCGAGCGGCTGGATCGCCTGGCGAACCGCGAACCAGGTGCAGAGGATGAGCAGCACCATCTGGACGACGAAGACGTAGGGCAGCCATGCGGCAATCGGCATGACGCCCTTCGGCGTGACGTCGATAGTTAACGGGCTTCCGTCGCTAAGCGTCAGATGCGCCTGCAGCCGGTTCACATCGCCAGGAATTCGTTCGATCCGGATCGGAAAGCGGTGCCCGATGGCCTCCTCGATCTTTCCTGAGATTTCCGCCCCCTTGCTTGACGTGTCAGGCACGCCGGGAAGGCCGGGCCCGAGCACGAAACGATAGTTGCCGCGGCTCAGCCGGTCGAGCAGATCGCCGCGCTCACCTGGCGGAAGCCGATCGAGAACCGCAATCGATGTTGCCACGTCATTTTCCAGCGTGCCGAGCATCACCGCCTTGGCCGACATGTACCGCTCCATATAGAGCACACTGAAGGACAGCCCGTAGGCCAAGGCCAATCCGATCAGCAGGATCAGGAAGATCCGCGACCGCAACGTGCTCGGCCACGTCAGGCCCGAACGCAAGCGGACTGCCGCCTTCATTGGCGCGGCTCCGATATCTCGACCGGAACCGAAAACACATAGCCTTCGCTGCGCACCGTCTTGATATAGGTCGGTTCGCGCGCATCGTCGCCCAGCCGCTGACGCAACCGGCTAACCAGGAGATCGATAGAGCGATCGAAGAGATCGGCGTCGCGGCCCTGCGTCAGGCTCAAAAGCTGGTCGCGATTGAGCACCCGCTGCGGGTGATCGATGAAAACGCGGAGCAGACGGTATTCGGCGCCGCTCAGCGCAATCGCGGTCCCTTCCCTGTCGAGAAGATGCCGGGCGACCGTATCGAGCCGCCAGTCACCGAAAGTCAGCAACTGTCCGGCCTCGCTGATCTGCAGGTTGGGTGGCAGCATCCGCGTCCGCCGCAGCACCGCCTTGATGCGGGCGAGCAGCTCGCGCGCGGCAAAGGGCTTGGGAAGATAGTCGTCGGCACCCATCTCCAGCCCGAGGATCCTATCCATCTCGTCGGTGCGGGCCGTCAACATCAGGATCGGGATCGCCTTGTGCCGGCCGGCGCGCAGTTCGCGGCACAGCACCAGCCCGTCGTCACCGGGCATCATCACGTCGAGCACGATCAGGTCGACGGCATTGGCGTCGACAAAACTGCGCATCTGCCGTCCGTCGGCGGCAACGCTCGTGCGCAGGCCGTTCTTCTGCAGATAGCCCGAAACCAGCTCGCGGATTTCGCGATCGTCATCGACGATCAGGATGTGATCGACATGATCCATATTTCCCTGTTCCTTATCGATAGAAGCGGCCGCGCCGGTCGCTTCGTTCCTGACCGAAGCGATAGGCGCGACCTACGCATATTCCGCTGGCCGGAGCAACGAGGCGCTACAACGGCAGCGTCGACCTAGAAACGATCGACGTCTATGACCGCCTGCGCAAAAGCCTGCGGCGCTTCCTGAGGCAAGTTGTGGCCAATGCCGCCGCCGATCGTGCGATGCTCGTATTTACCGGAGAATTTTCCGGCATAAGCGGAAGGCTGCGGATGCGGTGCACCGTTTGCATCGCCTTCCATGGTGATGGTCGGCACCGAAATGACGGGCGTTGCGGCGAGAGTCGTCTCGTAGGCATCGTACTTGGCCTCGCCTTCGACAAGCCCTAGGCGCCAACGATAATTGTGAATGACGATCGCGACGTGGTCGGGATTGTCGAAGGCAGCGGCCGATCTGTCGAATGTCGCATCGTCGAAGTTCCACTTCGGCGATGCCGTTTGCCAGATAAGCTTTGCGAAATCATGGGTGTTGCTCTCGTATCCCTGACGACCGCGTTCGGTGGCGAAATAGAACTGGTACCACCAGGCAAGTTCGGCTTTCGGCGGAAGCGGCTTCTTGTTGGCCTCCTGGCTGCCGATCAGGTAGCCGCTCACCGACACCATCGCCTTGCAGCGCTCGGGCCAGAGCGCCGCCATGATGTTGGCGGTCCGCCCGCCCCAGTCATAGCCGGCAATGACAGCCTTCTCGATATCGAGCGCATCGAGCAGCGCGATCATATCGGCGGCGAGCGCTGACGGCTGGCCGTTGCGAGGTGTGCCGTCGTCCAGGAAGCGCGTCGTCCCGTAACCGCGCAGATAAGGCACGATCACCCTGTAGCCTGCCGAGGCAAGCAGCGGCGCGACATCGACGAAACTATAGATGTCATAGGGCCAACCATGCAGCAGCAATACGACAGGGCCATCCGCCTTCCCCGCCTCGGCATAGCCGATGTCGAGCACGCCTGCCTTGACCTGCTTCAGCGCTTCGAAAGACGTGTGGGTTCCGGCCTCTGCATCAGGCGGGGCTGCGGCAGGCGCCGACTGGGCGGCGGCCTTGCCGGCCACGCCGAACTCGACCGCCGCAAGGGCGATTGCCGTCATGCCGAAGAAGCGGCGGCGGTGTTGGTTGATTTGCTCTGACATCGGTCTCTCCTGTCGAATGAATCACGGTGCTGAAAAGGCGCTCTACTTGTGTCTCCGATATGTCGCGCGCCAGCAGTTTTTGAATGCTCATGTAGCTTCCGGCCTCCGGGATACAGTCTGATACAATCGCGGCGCCTCAGCGACGCATCGGTTCGGCCGCAGCCGTTTTCGTCGCTCCTCGCGGCCACGGCAGCACTTTGTGTCGCTCTGTATCACCGTCCGCCGGCAGCAACACTTCGATACATTTTCCCGCAAAACCGGACACATCGGGGATACGTCGGCCCGGCTACATCCCGGCCATCGCTGGTCCAGGCCCATCGCCGCCCAGAGCCCGATCAAACGGTTTCAAAGGAAACGATGATGACACTTCTGATCATAGCCTATCTCGGAGGCGCGCTGACGATCCTCAGCCCGTGTATCCTGCCTATCCTCCCCTTCGTCTTCGCCCGCGCCGGACAGCCCTTCGTCAGAAGCACGCTGCCGATGCTGGCGGGCATGGCCGCCACCTTCGCGCTCGTCGCCACGCTCGCCGCGGTCGGTGGCAGTTGGGCCATTCGCGCCAATGAATATGGCCGCCTTGCCGCAATCGTCCTGCTCGCGCTCTTTGGCGCAAGCCTGCTTTCACCACGTATCGCAAGCACGCTTGCCCGGCCGATCGTCGACCTTGGCAACAATCTTATCAACGCCACCGGCGGCGGGCGCGGCACAACGACAGTGAAGAGCGCGCTTCTTCTCGGCGTTGCCACCGGACTGCTCTGGGCGCCCTGCGCCGGTCCGATTCTCGGCCTCGTGCTGACCGGAGCTGCATTGCAGGGCGCCAATCTGCAAACGACCTTCCTGCTGATCGCTTATGCCGCTGGTGCTGCAAGTTCGCTTGCCGTCGCCCTGCTTGTCGGCGGCAAGCTCTTCGCCGCCATGAAGCGCTCCCTCGGGTTTGGCGACCGGATTCGCCAGGTACTCGGCGCTGCCGTACTGGCGGGCGTCGCCGTCGTCGCGCTCGGCCTCGATACCAGCCTGCTCGCCCGGCTCTCCTACGCCAGCACTGCATCGCTGGAACAGGCCGTGCTCGACAGGCTGCATGCAAAGCCGCTCAGTGGCCCTTCTTCCGAGCTGGCGAGCAACGAGGTGATGATTGCGGCCGCCGATGCAAAACAGCCTTTCCGCAGTGATCTGCCCGTCGAAGGCTACGCGCCGTCACTTGATGGTGCGGTCGAATGGCTGAACTCAACGCCTCTCACCACCGAGCAGCTGCGCGGCAAGGTCGTGCTCGTCGATTTCTGGACCTATTCCTGCATCAACTGCATTCGCACGATCCCCTATATCAAAGCCTGGGCCGAAAAATATAAAGACCAGGGCCTCGTGGTGATCGGCGTTCACGCCCCGGAATTTGCCTTCGAGAAGAAGATCGACAACGTCAAGAAGGCGATCAGCGACTTCCAGATTGGCTATCCCGTTGCGATCGACAATGATTACAGCATCTGGCGCGCCTTCGAAAACAGCTACTGGCCTGCCGGCTATCTGATCGATGCCAAAGGCCAGATCCGTTACCACCATTTCGGCGAAGGCAATTACAACAAGACCGAAAAAGCCATTCAGGACCTGCTGCGCGAAGCCGGCAGCCAAACGACGGCAAGTGCGCCGGTCGCGCCGGATGCCAAGGGCGTGGAAGCAGGTCCTGATCTCGGTAACATCCGCTCCGGCGAGACCTATCTCGGCTACGAGCAAGCGGCGAATTTCGCCTCTCCAGAAGAGCTGCAGGCAGACACAGCGCGCAACTATACGATCGCCGAACCCGGCCTCAATGGCTGGGGCCTGTCCGGAACCTGGACCGTCGGCCGGGATCAGGCGACGCTTGATCAGCCGGGCGGCGGCATCACTTATCGCTTCAGCGCCCGCGATCTGCATCTCGTTCTTGGGCCTGGCGCCGGCGGCAAACCGGTCCGCTTCCAAGTGAAGGTCGACGGCAAGGCGCCAGGGCCTGACCACGGCTCCGACATCGATGCCGACGGCAACGGTACGGTGACCGCGACCAGGCTTTACCAGCTCGTCCGCCAGTCCGGCACGGTCGCCGCCCGCAACTTCGAGATCCGCTTCCTCGATCGCGGCGTGCAGGCCTACGCCTTTACATTCGGTTGAACCCGAAACGCATCACTATCCCAATCATCAACAACGACCCAAAGGAGTGATACCCATGAACAAACGTCTTATTTTCACCGCAGCCCTTGCCGTTGCCACGACCGCCATCGCATTCGCGGCGGGGGCTGCCGAGGTCAAAAACATCGTGATCGTCCACGGCGCGCTGGCCGACGGCTCGGGATGGCGCAAGGCGACGGACATACTCGAGAAGCGCGGCTTCAACGTCACCATCGTCCAGCAGCCCATCACCTCGCTCGACGACGATGTGGCAGCGACCAAGCGGGTTCTCGACCTTCAGGACGGACCGGTCCTGCTCGTCGGCCACAGCTATGGCGGCATGGTCATCACCGAAGCCGGCAACGATCCCGCGGTCGCGGGCCTGGTCTATGTCGCGGCGTTCCAGCCTGACAAGGGCGAAAGCCTGCTCAGCCTCGCCAGCTCGAAGCCCGCCGGCAGCATGGATATAAGGGAAACGAAGGACGGCAAATATCTCTATCTCGATCCGGGTGCCTTCGCCGCGGATTTCGCAGCCGACCTTCCGCAAGCCGAAGCCGATTTCATGGCAAAGTCACAGGTCTTCGCCGCAAAGCAGGCATTCTCCGCCAAGATCACCCAGCCAGCATGGCGGACGAAGAAAAGCTGGTCGATCGTCGCCACCGAGGATCGCTCCATCAACCCCGAGCTTGAACGCGACATGGCAAAACGTGCCGGAAGCGACGTGACTGAAATAAAGGCAAGCCACGCAGTCTTCGCATCCCAACCGGAAAAGGTTGCCGATGCGATCGAAACAGCAGCAAGAAAAGCCGGCGAGTAGCGCGCGCAGCCAGGAATGTCCTCAGCAGTCGCGAGGATGAAGCCTCTGGTCGGAAGGCCACCCCGACCAGAGGCGTGACGAACTCGCCCCTGCCGGCCTAGAATGTCGATCTTGTCGTCACCCACTTCCCCGCAGCCGAAGTGAGGCACCATCTATACAGTTTTGTGACTATTCCATCACAAAAATGGTAGGCTGGTCACAAATTCTCATTTCAAATTGCGGGGTTTCCCTGTAAAATTGTGACGATATGCCATGTTGCGCGCAACTGGCTGGCGCAGAAGCTGTAGCTCGGCGCAAATGCCGAATCGTAGCTCGAGGGGACATACAAGATGAGAATGGCAATCCCTTGTTAAATTTTGATCAGAACACTATTCCAAGTGTAAACGATAAGGGAGAGATGCGATATGGATAGTCGCAAGGGCCGGCGCATCGCAGTCTTATCCGAGGCCCTTTCACAACATCGCATTCTGCACATCAAGAATGCTGCGGAGATCCTGGGCGTCTCAGAGATGACGGTTCGGCGTGATGTCAGCGCCAATGCAGACCAATTCGCGTTTCTCGGCGGCCATATCGTTGCAGCTGTCGAAGCGGAAAACGATCCCTATGAAATTTCCAAGGCAGCCGACAGTCATGCCGCTGCAAAACGGCAAGTTTGCACACAAGCCATTGATTACATTCACCATGATGATACGGTTTTTTTCGATTGCGGCACCACCTTACCCTATCTGGTCGATCTCCTCCCAGACCAGATTCACATAACGGCGATCTGTTATGCCATGAATGTCGCTGATCGTCTGACGCGAAAACCCAACGTTCGCCTTGTTATGCTCGGTGGTCTTTACCACCCAGCATCGGCGAGCTTTTCCGGTGTCACGGGGCTGGAAATGCTCGATCAGCTTGTGATCAACGTGGCATTTCTATCGGCAGCCGGTGTCGATGCCCGGCGTGGCGCAACCTGCGCGCATTTTCACGAAGCGGAGATCAAGAAAAAGGCGATGTCCCGGGCACGAAAGAATATTCTTCTCGCCGACAGCAGCAAAATCGGCAAGCTTAAGCCAGCCTTTTTCAGCGACATGAAGTCGTTCGACGTGGTCATCACCGAAAACGGCATGAACGATTTCGATTGAGAAATCCCGCATTTTTTTCCGCCTCTGCCGAAATCTAAACTTGACGCAGCGGCGCGGTGATGCAAACTTCACAATCAGTGAAAAAAAAATCACATTTGTACCAGTCGTGAAGCTTCCTCTGCGTGCCTCTGCACTGATGGCAACAGGATCTTCACGTTCGGATCGGGAGGATTCTAGTTGGAGACCGTTGCTGTTCACAATGCGGCAAACGCGGCGCATCATGGGGGCCCTTCGCGATTGCCGGACGGCACCCATAACCGGCCGCGCAATACCGGTATGGAACTCGATCTGTCGTGGGTGCTTGATACCCGGGTCAACCTGTCTGCCACCGAGCGCCGCGTAGCCTCGCTTCCTGGACGCCGCACCGTCAAAAAGGACGCGCAGGCGGCTTGGCTCCTGAAGGCGGTGACCTGCATCGACCTGACGACGTTGAACGGCGACGATACCCCCGAACGCGTCAAGCGGTTGTGCGCGAAGGCGATGAATCCGATACGCGCCGACATTCTGGATTCCCTTGGCATGAGCGGCCGTTCGATCACCACCGGCGCCATCTGCGTCTACCATCGTTTTGTTGCAACGGCCGTCGAGGCGCTTGGAGATTCCGGCATTCCGGTCGCCGCGGTTTCGACCGGTTTCCCTGCCGGCCTCAGCCCGCACCACCTCAAGGTCAAGGAAATCGAGGCGTCAGTTGCCGATGGCGCGAAGGAAATCGACATCGTCATCACCCGCGAGCATGTGCTGACCGGCAACTGGACTGCACTCTACGAGGAAATGAAAGAATATCGCGCCGCCTGCGGTGATGCGCATGTCAAAGCCATTCTGGCGACCGGCGACCTGAAGACGCTCCGCAATGTCACCAGGGCCTCGCTGGTCTGCATGATGGCGGGAGCCGATTTCATCAAGACCTCGACCGGCAAAGAAGGCGTCAATGCGACGCTGGCCGTGACATTGACCATGCTGCGGGCGATCCGCGCCTATCAGGAGCGCACCGGTATCAAGATCGGCTACAAGCCGGCCGGAGGCATTTCCGCGGCGAAGGACGTGTTGAACTACCAGTTCCTGATGAAGGACGAACTGGGGCGCGAGTGGCTGGAGTCCGATCTCTTCCGCATCGGTGCATCAAGCTTGCTTGCGGATATCGAGCGGCAGTTGGAGCATCACGTCACCGGTGCCTATTCGGCCCTCAACAGACACCCGATTGGATGATCCAGATGACTGTTGCAAAGTATTTCGACGAAATGTCCTACGGCCCCGCCCCTGAATCCGATATCGAAGCTCGCGACTGGCTGGCGCGCCACGCTTCCGGTTTCGGTCACTTCATCAATGGCGCATTCGTGCCCTCCGCGTCGGGCAAGAACTTCGAAACGTTCGAGCCAGCCACCGGCAAGGTCCTGGCGAAGCTCGCGAACGGCGGCGCGGCGGATGTGGACAACGCAGTTGCGGCGGCCCGCAAGGCACAGGCGTCATGGGCGCGACTGCCGGGCCATGCGCGGGCGCGCCATCTCTATGCGCTTGCCCGGATGATCCAGCGCCATGCGCGTCTGATTGCTGTGGTCGAGGCAATCGACAACGGCAAGCCGATCCGCGAAACCCGCGATCTCGACGTGCCACTGGCAGCCCGTCATTTCTATCATCACGCCGGATGGGCACAAATCCAGGACACGGAATTTGCAGATCATGTGCCGGTCGGCGTCGTCGGCCAGATCATCCCGTGGAATTTCCCATTCCTGATGCTGGCCTGGAAAGTGGCGCCGGCTTTGGCGCTCGGCAACGCCGTCATCCTGAAGCCTGCCGAATTCACGTCGCTGACGGCGCTTCTCTTTGCCGAACTAGCATCCGCGGCGGGCCTTCCGCCGGGCGTACTCAATATCGTGACGGGAGAAGGCGAAACAGGCGCGCTGCTCGTCGGGCATGAGGATATCGACAAAATTGCCTTTACCGGATCGACCGAAGTCGGGCGCGTTATTCGCGAGCGTACCGCAGGTAGCGGTAAGTCGTTGACGCTGGAACTCGGCGGCAAGTCACCTTTCGTCGTTTTTGACGACGCCGATATCGACGGCGCCGTGGAAGGCGTCGTCGACGCGATCTGGTTCAACCAGGGACAGGTCTGCTGCGCCGGTTCGCGGCTTCTGGTCCAGGAAGGCATTGCCGATCTTTTCCATGAGCGGCTGAAGCGCCGAATGGAGACATTGCGGGTCGGTCAGCCTTTGGACAAGTGCATCGATATGGGTGCGATCATAGCCCCCGTGCAATTGACGCGTATCGAAGCGCTGGTGAAAAAGGGAGTTTCAGAAGGCGCGACACTGCATCAGGCCAAGATCGACCTGCCGAAGGGCGGCAGCTTCTACCCGCCGACGCTTCTGAGCGGCGTGCAGCCGACATCGATCGTCGCGACCGAGGAAATCTTCGGGCCGGTTGCGGTCTCCATGACTTTCCGCACACCGGAAGAGGCCATCCAGCTTGCCAATCACACCCGCTACGGCCTCGCCGCCAGCGTCTGGAGCGAGACGATCGGCTTGGCGCTGAACGTTGCGGCAAAGCTCGCAGCCGGCGTGGTCTGGGTGAATGCCACCAATCTTTTTGATGCCGCCGTCGGTTTTGGCGGCAAGCGCGAATCCGGATTCGGACGCGAAGGCGGACGCGAAGGTTGCTACGAATATCTGAAGCCAAAGGCTTGGGTCGGTCGCAAGGCGCGCGCAGCAATGCCGGCACTTTCGCAAGTAAAGCCGGTTGCCGGCGATTTTGCCCTGCCAAGCATCGACCGGACGGCAAAGCTCTTCATCGGCGGCAAGCAGGCACGCCCAGACGGCAATTATTCCCGTGTCATCGCCTCGCCCAAGGGCAAGGCCATCGGGGAGGTCGGCGAAGGCAACCGCAAGGACATCCGCAATGCGGTGGTTGCCGCACAGGCCGCCTCCGCCTGGTCGAATGCGACCACTCATAACCGCGCCCAGGTTCTCTATTACATCGCCGAAAACCTCAGTGGCCGCGCCGACGAGTTCGCCTCGCGGATAACAGCGATGACCGGAGCTTCCGCAGCCAATGCAAACGCCGAGGTCGACTCCGCGATTTCCCGTCTCTTCACCTACGCAGCCTGGGCGGACAAATATGAAGGCGGCATTCACCAGCCGCCGCTTCGCGGCGTTGCCCTGGCCATGCCGGAAGCCATCGGCGTCGTTGGCGTCATTTGCCCGCCGGAAGCGCCGCTGCTCGGCTTTATCAGTCTGATTGCGCCGTTGATTGCCACCGGTAATCGTGTCGTCGCCGTGCCGAGTGAGGCCTTCCCGCTTTCGGCCACGGATTTCTATTCCGTTCTGGAAACGTCGGATGTGCCTGCCGGTGTCGTCAATATCGTCACCGGGTCGGCTATCGAACTGGCAAAGATCCTTGCCGCGCACAATGACGTCGATGCGGTGTGGGCCTTCGGCTCGGCGGAACTTTCGACGACGGTGGAGAAGCTGTCTTCGGGCAATCTCAAGCGAACCTTCGTGGACAATGGCAAGGCGACGGACTGGATGGACAGAGCCGCTGCCGAAGGCGCGCTATACCTTCGCCGCGCTGTGGATGTGAAGAATATCTGGATCCCCTACGGAGAATAAGGGCTCCAACTCTGGTCATCCGGGCGGGAGGAGAACCGCACCGGCAGGCAAGAACAACGGAATTTGAGGGAATCGCAGAGTTGTAACGGACTTGCGGTTATTGGGCTCTGTTTCGCGGCACGAGGTGCTGCGAAATGGTGCAACTAAGGGAGGATTCTCATGCTGAAGAATATCGATCCGGCTCTGAATGCGGATGTGCTGCACGCGCTCCGGTCCATGGGGCATGGCGACACGGTCGTCGTTTCCGACACCAATTTTCCTTCGGATTCCATTGCCCGGCAAACGGTGCTCGGCAAGCTGTTGCGCATAGACAATGTGTCGTCTGCCCGCGCCATCGAAGCTATTCTTTCGGTAATGCCGCTGGATACGCCGTTGCAGCCGTCTGCCGGACGAATGGAAATCATGGGCGCGCCGGACGAGATCCCTCCCGTGCAGCAGGAAGTCCAGGCCGTTATCGACGGCGCCGAGGGCAAACCGGCGCCGATGTATGGCATCGAGCGTTTCGCCTTCTATGAGGAAGCCAAAAAGGCCTATTGCGTCATCACCACGGGCGAAAACCGCTTCTACGGCTGCTTCCTCTTCACCAAAGGCGTGATTCCGCCGGAAACCGTATGAGGGGAAACAAAATGAAGGTGGGTGTTTCGATCCTCGGGATTTTCGTCGCCGACACGGCCTATCTGGCCAAGCGCATGCCAAACGTTGGCGAGACCATCACCGGGACCGGTTTTGCAGTAGGCCCGGGCGGCAAGGGATCCAACCAGGCTGTCGCTGCTGCCCGCGCCGGTGGAACAGTCTCCTTCATCTCGAAGATCGGCCGCGACACCTTCGGCGATATGGCGCTGAAGACCTATTCGGAAGCAGGCGTGACGCCGAAGGTTGTGCAGATGGACGATATGCCGACCGGCGCTGCCTTCATCTACGTCAATGACGGTAACGGCGACAATGCGATCATCGTCTATCCAGGCGCCGCAGGCACCATCGGCGTGGGTGATGTCGAGGCGGCACGCGAAACCATCGAGCAATCGGCTGTTTTCGTGACCCAGCTCGAACAACCGGCCGAAGCGGCGCAGCGCGCCCTCGAAATCGCCCATGCGGCCGGCGTTACCACTGTTTTCAATCCAGCGCCGGCCGAGCCGTTTCCGGACACGATCTATCCGCTCTGCGACTATATCGTGCCAAACGAGACCGAGGCAGCGGCCATCGTCGGCTTTCCGCTCGACACGCTCGACGACGCCAGACGGGCTGGCGACGCCTTTCTTGCCAAAGGCGTGAAAGCCGCGCTGATCACACTGGGTGGTCGCGGTGTGCTCTATCATACGGCCGGGCAATCGGTTCATGTTCCGGCGGTCTCGGCGGGAGCAGTCATCGATACCACCGGCGCCGGCGACGCATTTGTCGGTGGCTTCTCGGCAGCGCTCTCGCGGGGCTTTAGTCCGGTCGAGGCCGTGCGTTTCGGCTGCGCGACCGCCGGTATTGCGGTGACGCGGCGGGGTACCGCGCCTGCAATGCCGAATATCGAGGAAATCGAGGCGCTTCTGCGGAAAGGAGGCGCATTATGACCCGCAACGATCCGGTCAAACACTTCTTCATCTGGCCGGCGTTGCTGATCGTGCTGGTAATCTCGATCTTCCCGCTGATCTATTCGCTGACCACCAGCTTCATGAGCCTGCGGCTCGTACCGCCGATCCCCGCGCATTTCGTCGGCTTCGGCAACTATGCGGAATTGCTTCAGAACCCGCGCTTCTGGAGTGTCACCTGGACGACGACGATCATCGCTTTTGTTGCGGTGTCGCTGCAGTATGTCATCGGTTTTTCCGTGGCGCTGGCGCTCAGCCGTCGGGTGCCTGGCGAAGGTTTGTTCCGGGTCAGCTTCCTGGTGCCAATGCTGGTGGCGCCCGTCGCCGTTGCACTCATTGCCCGCCAGATCCTCAACCCGACAATGGGCCCGCTCAATGAGTTGATGACCGCCTTCGGCTTTCCCAACCTGCCGTTTCTGACTCAGACCAGATGGGCTATCGGCGCCATCATTTCCGTCGAAGTGTGGCAGTGGACACCCTTCGTCATCCTGATGCTTCTTGCCGGGCTGCAAACCCTGCCGGAGGACGTCTACGAGGCTGCCGCGCTTGAAAATGCCAGTCCCTGGCAGCAGTTCTGGGGGATCACTTTCCCGATGATGCTGCCGATTTCGGTGGCGGTGGTCTTCATCCGCCTCATCGAGAGCTACAAGATCATCGACACGGTGTTCGTGATGACAGGCGGAGGGCCCGGCATTTCGACCGAAACGCTGACCTTGTTCGCGTATCAGGAGGGCTTCAAGAAGTTCAACCTCGGCTACACCTCCGCCCTCTCCTTCCTGTTCCTGATCGTCATTACCGTGATCGGGCTCGTCTATCTCGCCATCCTGAAGCCCTATCTGGAGAAGCACAAATGAGCGTGCGTAACCTCAAAGGATCCGGCCGCTGGTGGGCGCTCGCAGGCTGCCTGCTCTGGCTCGCCTTCACCTTCTTTCCGCTTTACTGGGTGGCGATCACCTCGTTCAAGTCGCCGCTCGGCGTCGTCGGCGGGCCGACCTATATTCCATTTGTCGACTTCGACCCGACGCTGACAGCCTGGAGCGAGCTTCTGTCGGGCGCGCGCGGCCAGTTCTACAACACCTTCATCGCCTCGACGATCATCGGGCTTTCCGCATCGGTGCTGGCCACCTTCATCGGATCCATGGCAGCCTATGCGCTGGTGCGCTTCACCTTCGAGGTCAAGCTGCTGTCCGGCGTGATTTTCGTCGTTGTTGCCTTTGGCGGATATCTTCTCGGCCGTCATGTGCTGGGCTACGGGCAGGCTATTTCGCTGATCTTTGCCTTTGTTGCAGCGCTTGCGCTCGCCATCGGCTCCAGCCGAATGAAGCTTCCAGGGCCGCTCCTCGGCAATGATGATATCGTCTTCTGGTTTGTCAGCCAGCGCATGTTTCCGCCGATCGTCGCCGCCTTTGCCTTGTTCCTGATGTACACGGAAATGGGCAAGTTGGGGTTCAAGCTGGTGGACACCTATACAGGGCTCACCTTCGCCTATGTCGCCTTCTCGCTGCCGATCGTGATCTGGCTGATGCGCGATTTCTTTGCGGCACTGCCGGTGGAAGTCGAAGAGGCGGCGATGGTCGACAATGTGCCGTCGTGGAGAATTTTCTTCGGTATCGTCCTGCCCATGTCCAAGCCGGGCCTGATCGCGACATTCATGATCACGCTCGCCTTCGTCTGGAACGAGTTCCTGTTCGCACTCTTCCTGACCAGTTCCAAATGGCAGACCCTTCCCATTCTCGTCGCAGGGCAAAACAGCCAGCGCGGCGACGAGTGGTGGTCGATATCGGCAGCCGCCCTGGTCGCGATCATACCCATGGTCGTCATGGCGGGCATTTTGAGCAGGCTGATGCGGTCTGGCCTGCTTTTAGGAGCAATAAAGTGACCGTTCGACAAGCCTAGTCATTGTTCAATTCCGGGGAGGAAAACATGAGAAGATTGCTATTGAGTTCAACGGCCGCAGGACTACTTGCTGCGGCGGGCGTCACATCCGCGCTCGCGTGCGAACCGGACTACACCGGTGTCACGCTCACCGCCACGACGCAGACAGGCCCCTATATCGCCTCTGCGCTGCAACTCGCGGCCAAGGGCTGGGAAGAAAAGACCTGCGGCAAGGTGAATGTCGTCGAATTTCCGTGGTCGGAACTCTATCCGAAAATCGTAACCTCGTTGACCTCGGGCGAAGACACGTTCGACGTGGTCGCCTTTGCGCCGGCCTGGGCACCGGACTTCACCGATTTTCTCTCGGAAATGCCCAAGGCGATGCAATCAGGTGCCGACTGGGAGGACATCGCGCCGGTTTACCGCGAGCAACTGATGGTCTGGAACGGCAAGGTCCTGTCGCAGACCATGGACGGTGATGCCCATACCTATACCTACCGCATTGATCTGTTTGAAAACGCGGAGAACCAGAGCGCCTTCAAGGCGAAGTATGGCTACGATCTTGCCCCGCCGAAGACATGGAAGCAGTATCTCGACATCGCTGAATTCTTCCAGCAGCCGGACAAGGGCCTTTGGGGCACGGCGGAAGCCTTCCGCCGTGGTGGCCAGCAATTCTGGTTCCTGTTCAGTCACGTGGCGGGATACACCAGCCATCCCGACAATCCCGGCGGCATGTTCTTCGATCCGGATACGATGGATGCACAGGTCAACAATCCGGGCTGGGTACGCGGCCTGGAGGAATATATTCGCGCTTCGAAACTGGCGCCGCCAAATGCGCTGAACTTCTCGTTCGGCGAAGTGAACGCGGCCTTTGCCGGTGGCCAGGTCGCGGAATCGATCGGCTGGGGCGATACCGGCGTCATCGCCGCCGACCCGAAGCAGTCCAAGGTCGCCGGCAATGTCGGTTCGGCATCGCTGCCGGGCTCCGACGAGATCTGGAACTACAAGACCAAGAAGTGGGACAAGCAGCCCGAGGTCGTCCAGACTTCCTTCATGGCCTTCGGCGGTTGGCAGGCAGCCGTACCGTCGTCCTCCAAGAACCAGGAGGCCGCTTGGAACTATATCCAGTTCCTGACGAGCCCGGCGGTTTCCGGTCAGGCGGCGATTACCGGCGGCACAGGCGTCAATCCATACCGTCTTTCGCACACGACAAATACGGCGTTGTGGTCGAAGATCTTTTCCGAGCGTGAGGCCAAGGAATATCTTGGAAGCCAGAAGGACGCGGTGACCGCCAAGAACACGGCGCTCGACATGCGCCTGCCGGGCTATTTCTCCTATACGGAAATTCTCGAAATCGAGCTTTCCAAGGCATTGGCTGGAGAGGTGACGCCGCAGCAGGCGCTGGATACCGTGGCTGCCGGATGGAACAAGCTGACGGAGGAGTTCGGCCGCGACAAGCAACTGGCAGCCTATCGTTCGTCGATGGGCCTGCCTGCGAAGTAAGCCCATCCTCAACATCTCATCCCGGCGGTGCCGGGATGAGATCAGACATCGTTGAAAGAAGAAGCAAACCATCGCCGCTTAGAGTGCCGTGCGTCCTTTCGGACGAAGGACGCTCTAACTCTTTCAATCCTCGCATCGTGCTTTCCGAAAATCGATTCCGATTTTGGGGCCGATGCGCTGGGCCAGGCGATGGAATTCTCATGAAAAGGTTACAGCATGTCCCAGGTGAGTTTGGATCAGGTCACCAAATCCTTTGGTAGCGTTGAGGTCATTCCTCCGCTCGATTTGGCAATTGCCGACAAGGAATTCGTGGTTCTTGTCGGACCTTCCGGCTGCGGGAAGACAACCACACTGCGGATGATCGCGGGGCTGGAACAGACGACATCAGGGGAAATCCGTATCGGCGAGCGGGACGTTACTGCGCTGCGCCCGGGTCTGCGCAATTGCTCGATGGTGTTTCAGAATTACGCGCTCTATCCGCATATGACAGTCGCCGAAAACATCGGCTACGGCATGAAGGTGCGCGGAACGCCGAAGCAGGACATCGATGCCGCCGTTGCAAATGCGGCGCGCATTCTCAATCTCGGTGCCTATTTGAAACGCAAGCCGAACGCGCTCTCAGGTGGCCAACGCCAACGCGTGGCGATTGGCCGGGCGATTGTTCGCCAGCCGGATGTGTTCCTGTTCGACGAACCGTTGTCCAATCTCGACGCTAAACTGCGCATTGAAATGCGAACAGAAATCAAGCTCTTACACCGCAGGCTCAAAACCACGATCGTGTACGTTACACATGATCAGGTAGAGGCGATGACGATGGCAGATCGGGTCGTGGTTATGAATCAAGGGCGGATCGAACAGGCCGCAGATCCGATCACCCTTTATGAATCTCCGAAGAATCTCTTTGTCGCTGCCTTCATCGGTTCGCCAAGCATGAACTTCATCGAGGGGCAACTTGTGCAAAACGCCGGTGGAATTGCCTTCCAAGCCGAGGGTGGGGTCAACATTCCGGTTCCCCCACAAAGAGCCGAGCGCCTTTCGGCGGCAGTGGGACAGTCAGTGGTTCTCGGGATCCGACCGGAACATACTATGGTTGGGGATTCCAACGTTTCAACTGTGAGCCTTCATGTCGCCGATATCGAGCCCCTCGGTCCATACACACTGGCGATCGGCAAGGTCGGGTCAGCGGCCTTTACTGCCCAGATCCACGCGTCATCGCGCGTTGGCCCGGATGACAGGATTAGTGTTCCAATTGATACCCAGAAAATGCACTTTTTCCTTAAAAGTACCGGAGACACGGTGGGCTAAAAGCACCGCGAACTATACGGCAATCCACCAAGAGGACATTCCGACATCGCGATCTGCGCCGTATGAATTCAAAGACAGGGGCGTCGGCAGCGCGGCATAGGCGCTAAAGGGCGTCGCAATGCCTCCGATGTTCGACGACAATCCGCTCTCCTGCCGCCACCTCCCCGCTGGGAGAAGAGGGAGCGAGCCGTACGGCTCAATCACCTTTCAAGCCACGTTGAAAGAAGAAGCAAGACCGAGATGCCCCTCCCCGGGGAGGGGCAATATCATTACCTGTTGGCAGCGACCGGGCGGACCAGCGCCGTGACGCGGCGGATGGTGACGCGGCGGTTTTCCTGTTCCGGGCCTACCGTGTTGACCTTCAGGTAGCTCTCGCCATAGCCCTGCGTCGCAAGGTTTTCCGGCGCAATGCCGTAGACGTCGGAGAGCACGTTAGCGACCGATTCGGCCCGCTGGTCGGAGAGGATCAGGTTGCTCTGGTCTGAGCCAACAGCATCCGTATGACCCTCGATCAGGAAGGTTTCGCTCGGATCCTTCTCGAGCACCTGGCTGATCGCGTCGGCGACCTTGCGCAACGTGCGCGCCTGGGTCATCGGGATCTCGGCGCTGCCGGTCGCGAAGGTGATCGTGTCGAGGTCGATGCGGCGCACCTTGTCGCGGATACGGGCCGAATATTTCACCTCATCCAGCGAATAGACGCGCTCCACCGGCTCGACGGGCGGCTCGCTCAGGAACTCGTAATAGTCCCGGTTCGGGTCGCTGCGGGTATCGATGATGTAGTCGCTGAGCGGCACGCGCAGCCGCATCGGCGGCAGGTCGGCGCCCGGATCCTCGAAATAGTCGCGGTCCGGATCGTCATAGAGGTCCTGGGAATAATAGAGCACGTCCTCGCGTCCGCGGGCATCAACGCGCGACCGCTGGATGATGTCGCCGTAGCGGTTGCGGATCGTGACGATGCGATAGCCTTCCGGTCGCGCGATCGTCTCGCGGTAGCGGTCGCCGGACAGCTCTTCGTAGCTCGGCCGTTCGCCGTCGCGCAGGAAGCGCCTGTCGTCGTCGCCGCGCACGATCGTCCTGTTGTCGTACTGGATGATCACACGGCTGTCGTCACCACGGTCGTCGAAGCGCGCGCCGTCGGGACGGACGAATTGCGGCCGCTCGTCGAGCTTCCTGCCCTTCTCGCGGGTCACCGCCTCGAGTTTGACTGGCGCCGGCGCTTTGGCACCGCTCAAAGCCTGTGCATCGGCATCCGAGGTCGGCACCTTCACCTCCTGGCTGTCGGCGCGCTGCTTGTCGCGGTCGCGGCGGCCTTCCCGGCCCTTGCTGCGGTCGGCATCCTTGTCGCTGTCGAGCACGGCCGCGCCGTTCTCGACCGGCAGCACGACGGTTTCGTTGCTCTTGGCCGGATCGGCGGCAATCTTCTTGCGGCGCTCCAGCTCCTCGGGAGAAGCCTTTTCCGGCGCCGGAATGGCCTGCTCGACCTGCTGGCCGCCGCTGGCATCCGGCAGCGGCTGGGCAGTGTCGGTCGCGGGCGCGGCGGGCTGTTCACCGGCAGGCTTTGCCGCCGTACCATCCTTGGGCTTTTCGGCGGGCGCAGCTTCCGGGGCCGCCGCCTTGTCTTCGGTCGCCTTCTCTTCGCTCGGCTTGTCTGCGGGTGCCGCAGTCTTGCCCTTTGCCGGCTTTTTCTCGGCCGGCGCCTCGGCGGCGGGTTTTTCCTCCGGCGTGGCTTCGGGCTTGGCCGTTTCCGCAGTCGGCGTCACGGCCTCGGGAGCGGCAGGCTGGGCCTCTTTCTCGGCCTTGCCCTTGCCTTTATCCCGGCCCTGGGCCTTGTCCTGTCCTTTGTCCCGCTTGCCGCCTTCCGGCTTGGCTTCTGGCTGTGCCTGATCCGTCTCCGGCTGCGCTTCCTTTGCCGCCGGCTGCTGTTCGGGCTCGGCCTGCTGCGTTTCCTGTTTCTTCGGCTTTTTCGGCTTGTCCTGGGTTACGGGCTGCTGCTGTTCCGGCTGCGGCTCGGCCTCCGGCTTCGCCTCGGGCTGGGCTTCCGATTTGGCTTTCCGCTCCGGCTTGCTTTCCGGCTGCAGCGCAGGCGCCTCTTTCGGCGCCGCTTCGGCCTTGGGCGGTTCCGGCTCTGCCTTGGGTTCGGGCGCCGGAGCTTCCTTACGCTCAGCCTTCGGCTTTTCGGCGGGCGCTTCCTTCTGCGCCGGCTTCTCGGCGGCCGGCGCCTGTTCGGCCGGAGCTTCCTCCTTCTGCTTGCGCTTCTTCTTCAGCAGCTCCTCTTCGGAAGGCGCATCCTGCGCCACCTCGAAGCTGCCTTGCTCGGCCTGCTGCACGGCCGAGGCCTGCGTCGCGACGTCGCGTACGGCCGCCATCGCCGATGCCGGCTGCAAAGCCAGCGAAAGAGAAAGCAGCGGAAAAGCCGCGCTCGCGAACAATCTTGATTTCATGCCCATCGGGTTTCCTCGATCCTGTTTGAGCTTCTTGAAGGCCGCCAGGCCCTGGTTCCGCCCCTAGCTTCGCAATGAGGCGAAACGGCGGAATGGCAATTGCCGAGCCGCCGATTTGTTCCGGTTCTAGGAAGTGGAGGATTAACCTCGCGTGAATGTTGCAGTCTGCCGGCGTTCATCTCGCCTGTTATTTGCACCGCACAATTGCGATGGGATTTGTGTTGCAATTCTGTGAAAAAAAGTCTGATTATCGCCGCAAGGCGGTCTCGGCACCGTTGAACTGCGGCCGTCAGCCCAAGAGAAAAAGGAGCGACGGCTACCAACAGAGAGGATCCTCATGCTTAATCCTACCCGTATTTTCGCGGCAGCCTCGATCGCGGCGATGTCCCTTTTTGCCGGCTCGGCAATGGCCGATGGCGAGAAATATGTGATCGGCACCGATTCGACCTATCCGCCCTTCGAATTCGTCGATGCCAGCGGCACGATCCAGGGCTTCGACATCGACATCACCAAGGCGCTGTGCGCTGAAATGAAGGCCGAATGTACCTTCGTCAGCACCGACTGGGACGGCATCATCCCGGCGCTCAATGCCAAGAAGTTCGACATGATCGTCTCCTCCATGTCGATCACGCCGGAGCGTCTGAAGCTCGTCGACTTCTCAAACAAATACTACAACACCCCGCCGGCCATTGCCGTGCCGAAGGATTCGACGATCACCGATGTCGCCGGCCTCAAGGGCAAGGTGATCGGCGCGCAGACCTCCACGACGCACGCCAACTATGCCGAGAAGCATCTCGCCGACACCGAACTCAAGCTTTATCCCACAGCTGACGAATACAAGCTCGACGTTGCCAGCGGCCGTGTCGACGCCGTCATCGACGACGTCGTCGTTCTCTCCGAATGGGTGAAGTCCGACGCCGGCGCCTGCTGCAAGATCCTGACGACCCTGCCGGTCGACAAGGAAATCAACGGCAACGGCGCAGGTATTGCCATCCGCCAGGGCGATCCGCTCAGGGAGAAGCTGAACACGGCGATCGCTGCGATCCGCGCCAGCGGTGAGTACAAGAAGATCCAGGACAAGTACTTCGACTTCGACGTTTACGGCCAATAAGAAATTCGCTATCCGGCGATGAAGGTAATGGCGGGAGGCTTGCTCTTCCGCCATTTTTGTTTGACAAAGATTACAAGATCAAAACGGCAAAAGCCGTGAGGGGAATTCTCGCATGGGCGGATTATTTTCCGCGCTGGGCTCCTTTTGGAGCTGGATTGTGCACATTTTCGATCCGCTGTGCGGACCCGTTGGCATCTTCACTTGGTGGGGTCAGTCGACGATCCTTGCCTGCGGCGATACCGGCTGGGGCGACGAGATCGCGCTTGGCCTGCAGGTCACCATTTCGGTGGCGATCGTCACCCTGCCGATCGGCCTCGCCATCGGCTTCCTGGTGGCGCTCGGCCAGCAGTCGGAGGAAAAGCCGCTGCGGCTGGCTTCCGGCATCTACACCACGATCTTCCGCGGCTTGCCGGAGCTTCTGACGCTCTTCATCATCTACTATGGCATGCAGATGCTGATCCAGTCTCTGCTGACCTTCGTCGGTTATGACGGGCCGCCGATCGAGATCAACGCCTTCCTCGCCGGCGTCATCGCGCTTTCGGTCGTCTTCTCCGCCTACTGTTCGGAAGTGCTGCTCTCGGCCTTCCGCGCCATTCCCAAGGGGCAATATGAGGCAGGCGACGCGCTTGGGCTGCATAGCGGCCGCACGTTGCGCCTGATCATCCTGCCGCAACTCGTGCGCATCGCGCTGCCGGGCCTGACGAACCTGTGGATGGTGCTGCTGAAGGACACCTCCTACGTCTCGATCATCAGCCTTGCCGATATCCTGCGCCAGACGAGCGTCGCCGTGCGAGTGACCAAAGAACCCTTCTTTTTCTATGGTCTGGCCTGTTGCCTCTATCTGGTGCTCGCCATCCTCTCCTCCTTTCTGCTCGTCTATGTCGAGCGTTGGGCCAAGCGTTCGGAGATCCGTCGATGAGCTATGCCGAAACGCTGATCCCGCCGCAGCCAGCCCCCCGCGCGGTGATGAAGCCGATGACGCCGGCGCGCATGGCCGGCTATATTCTCGTGGCCATCTGGGCTGTGCTCGCAGCACTTCTCGTCATTTCCGTCATCAATGGCTGGGATCCGGAAAAATTCATCCGCTACGGGCCGCGTTACCTCCACGGCCTCGGGGTCACGCTGAGCCTCGTTTTCATCTCCGTCATCTGCGGCGCCATCCTGTCGCTGCCGCTTGCCGTGGCGCGCATGTCAAAGAACCGGCTGCTGAATGCGCTGGCCTACGGCTACATCTATTTCTTCCGCGGCACGCCGCTGCTTGCCCAGCTGTTCCTGGTCTATTACGGCCTCGGCATATTCCGGCCGCAGCTTGAGGCCGTCGGTATCTGGTGGTTCTTCCGCGATGCCTGGTATTGCGGCCTCTTCGCCATGACCATCAATACCGCGGCCTATCAGGCGGAAATCCTGCGCGGCGCCATTGAAAGCGTGCCGCATGGCCAGCAAGAGGCGGCGAATGCGTTGGGTATCCACAAGTACATCGCCTTCCGCAAGATCATCCTGCCGCAGGCTCTCATCGTCGCACTTCGCCCTTATGGCAACGAGATCATCCTGCTGATCAAGGGCTCGGCGGTCGTCGCCATCATCACAGTGCTCGACCTGATGGGCGAAACCCGCTACGCTTTCTCCCGCACTTTCGACTACCAGACCTATCTCTGGGCAGCGATCTTCTATCTCACCATCGTCGAGGCCTTACGCCATCTCTGGGCCTGGATCGAGCGCCGCCTGACCCGGCATCTCAAGCGCTGATGCATGACACCCAAAACTGTGTCGAGATTTTGGGATAACGGCATGCATTTAACAAAATCCAGTTTGGCAGCACTCTCTGCGTTATGCTGCCAAACCGTTGATATTAAAAATGAATTGTCCTTTTACGGAGTATCTGTAAAGCTTCCGTTAACCACTCGCATGTTTCCATATCATGTAGCGCTAATAAGCGCGCGAGTGGGAACAAGAAGAAGCGGAATACGATGCACAAGGACATGGAAAAACAGTTGAATGGCTATGGTCTGACGACCGCCCAGATCCTCTACCACCTGCCGGACCACCCGGCGATCCTGCAGACCTATGTCTGGCAGGATTACGACCTCGCCCCCGATTTTCCCGAAATGCGCGGCTTCCTGAAATTTTGGGAAGAGAAGCTCGACGGGCCGCTGCATTCGGTGCGCTACATCCACCGCAGGCTGATCTCGGCAACCGAGTGGCGGGCACTGAAGGGCGAGTTCATCCTGCACTGATCGGCTGGAGTGTGGTGCCGAATAGGGCGAATGGTTCAGGCCGTATCATGCTCCACTGCATAATTCCTTAAATCGGAATCGATTTAAGGATAAAATTATGCAGCAACTCAAAGTGCTACAGCGTCCTTTGCGCGTCTCAAAAGACGCGCGGCGCTGTAGGCCGCATCAGACATGCGCCTCGCCATGGCCGAATTCGCCTTCGTCGCGATCCCGGCGAAGGGCGAAGCCGAGCATGCCGAGATAGAATGCGATGACGATTGCGATCACCGCAAGGCCGGGAACCGGCCCGAGTGCGGCATTGTCGATGACATAGGTCCATGACTGCGCCTGCAACGCCGGCATGCCTTCCGTCTGCAGTTTCGGCGTCGAGATCTTCAGACACCAGGCGAGCAACAGGATGAAATACATCCAGCCGTAATTGCGTTTGAGCCGGCGGTGCATCGCCTCTTGATAGCTGAGCAGGAAGCGTGGTTTGCGCAGGCTGCTGGCAACCACTACGGCCCATTCGCCGCCGGCCTCAGCCTCGGGCGCCAGAATCTCAGCGAAATAGCAGCGCTCGATCTGGCGAACGCGGGCGCGGTAGATATCGAAGAAGCGATAGCGCCGCGCCTCAATCATCAAAAGCAGCGTCACCAGCATCATCCCGAACAGCAGCACGCCGTGATGCGAGGTCGGCGTCGACAGCGACACCGAAAGGAGTGCTGCGACCACCGTGATCGCCCAATTGGACGTCCGGTCGATGCGGTCGCGCCAACTCGTCATCCGCCCGAGTTCACCACGGTAATAGTGGCAGAGCGCATTGGTGACCTCGATTGGTGTCCTAGGCAGCAACAATGGCCGCGCGCCCTCTCCTTCCCTTGCCGATAACGTCCTGTCTTGCTCCATTTTCATGGCTCGTTCCTCCCTTCGTCTTCTTTTCGGCCATTCTGCGCCCGCAAGCGCGCCATTGCAAAACATCCAAAGCCGCCTTAGACGCATGCCTGAAACAAAAGGACGATGGACTGCGATGGCAAAGAAGATCGACGAAGAAGCCCTTGGCGAGGCCTATAACCGCGCGCTGGCGCTGGAAAAGGCCGGCGATGTCGACGCGGCCGTTGCAGCCTATCAGGAAGTCCTGGCAATCGATCCCGACGATCACGGCGGTGCGGCCGTGCGCATCGCCGCGATGGGCCGCGGCGAAACGCCGGTCAAGGCGCCCGACGCCTATGTCGAGACCTTGTTCGACCAGCATGCCGAGGTTTTCGAGGACGTGCTCGTCGAGCAGCTCGGCTATCACGTTCCGATGCTGGTGCGCCAGCGCCTGCAGGAACTGAAGCTCGGACCATTCAAGCGGCTGCTGGATCTCGGCTGCGGCACAGGCCTCACCGGCGGCGCGCTACGCGACCTCTGCGCCGATATGACCGGCATCGACATATCGGAGAAGATGGTCGAGATCGCCCATGAGAAGGATCTCTACGAGACGCTCTTCGTCGCCGAGGTCGAGGATTTCCTCGATGACAACGACGAGGAGGCCTTCGACATCATCGCCGCCACCGACGTGCTGCCCTATCTCGGCGCGCTCGAACCGCTTTTCTTCGGCGCCGCCGAGAACCTGACGCCGGGCGGCTTGTTCATCTTCTCCTCGGAAACCCTGCCCGAGGAAATACTCGCCGGCCGCGCCTATATGGTCGGCCCGCACCAGCGCTTCGCCCATGCCGACGCCTATGTGAGAGAACGCCTGACGGCCACCGGTTTCGAACTCGTCGAGATATCGGATATCAACGTGCGCATGGAAGACGGCGAGCCAACTCCCGGCCATCTCGTCATCGCCAGGCATATCGGCTGAGGCCGATACTTGCACGATCGGCGAACTATCCCTTGCGCGATGCTCTGCAACCTGATACTTAGTCGAACGGTAAAGTATTCGACAGGAAAGGTCGCCATATGTCGCTCGTGCTCTATGGACATCCGCTTGCCTCCTTCTGCCACAAGGTGCTGATCGCGCTTTACGAGAACGGTACCCCGTTCGAGGACCGCATCGTTGATCTTTCCAGCGAGGAGTCGCGCGCCGATCTTTTCCGCTTCTGGCCGATCGGCAAGATGCCGCTGCTGCGCGACGAGGCGCGCGACAGCACCATTCCCGAAACATCAATCATCATCGAATATCTCGAGCAATATTATCCGGGGCCTATCCGCCTGCTGCCGCTGGAGATCGACCGGGCGCTGCAGGTCCGTCTCTGGGATCGCTTTTTCGATCTCTATGTCCAGACACCTATGCAGACGCTGGTCAGCAACCACATGCGCCCAGAGGGCACGGCCGACGAACGCGAGGTTGAGGCCGCCAAGGCGACGCTTGCCACCGCTTACTCAATGATCGAAAAGCAGCTCGCCGATAAGCCGTGGATATCAGGCGACGGCTTCACCATGGCCGATTGCGCTGCAGCCCCAGCGCTCTTCTATGCCGAGACGCTGATTCCCTTCAGCCAGGAGCAGCCGAACCTTCGCGCCTATTACGATCGGCTGCTCGCGCGGCCATCCTTTGGACGGGTGCTGGAAGAGGCCCGCCCCTACTTCAAATTCTATCCCTATAAGGAAAGGCTGCCGGCGCGCTTTCGGGATGCGGCGGGATGATCGAGAGCCAGACTGATCTCGACCGCATGTTCCACGCGCTCTCCGACCGCAGCCGCCGCGGTATGATCGACCGGCTCGGTCGCGGCCCCGCCTCAGTCACCGAACTGGCGGCGCCGCTTGCCGTTGCCCTGCCGACGGTGCTGAAACATCTGCAGGTGTTGGAGGAAAGCGGTCTTGTCCTTTCCGCAAAGGCCGGTCGCGTGCGCACCTACCGCCTGCAGAAGGACGCGCTTGCCGCCGTCGAGCGCTGGGTGGAGCAGCGAAAGATCCAGTGGACCACCACCTTCGACCGCCTCGACCAATTTCTGGCTGATGAACCGGAGACATTTTCCGAATGACGACACGATCCGCCGAACACGCCACTCTCGTCATCGAGCGTCACCTGAAGGCGCCCGTCGCCCGCGTCTTCCGCGCCTGGTCGGCGCCAGAGGCCAAACGCCAATGGTTCGCCTGCCACGACGAATGGGTGCCGCTGGACTACGGGCTCGATTTCCGCCCCGGTGGCAAGGAAAGGAACTACGTCGCCGATACTGACGGCCTCCTGCACGCCTATGACGCCCATTACATCGATATCGTGCCCGATGCCCGCATCATCTATGCCTATGAGATGAAGCTTGGGGAAAGCCGCATCTCCGCATCGCTCACAACCATCGCCTTTGAAGCCGAACCCGGCGGCACGAAAATGGTCTTCACCGAACAGGTGGTCTTCCTCGACGGCTACGCTGACAACGGCGCCCGCCTCCAGGGCACCGAAATCGGCCTCGACAATCTGCAACTCTTCCTCGAGCGCGAGGAAAGCCCGATCCACTGACACATGTCGCCAAATCAAGTTCGATGCGACGCGTTTCAGGCGATATTGCCAAGCCTCAAGCGCTGCTTGGTTTTTTTCGGGAGCCGGCGGGGCGAGCGGCAGCCCGCGTTGACGTGTTGAGTGCGGCGGCGGCGCGAACGAGCGCCTTCAATGCTTGCTCGTTGATCTCATCGCCCTCATGGAAATCGATGGCGCGCCTGGTATTGCCGTCAAGGCTGGAGTTGAAGAGGCCTGAAGGGTCCTCCAGCGATGCGCCCTTGGCGAAGGTCAGCTTCACCACGCTTTTGTAGGTCTCGCCGGTGCAGATGATGCCGGCGTGCTCCCACACCGGAACGCCTCTCCACTTCCATTCCTCGACCACGTCGGGCTCGGCCTGCCTAATGAGAGTTCGGACCCGGGCGAGCGTCTCGCCTCGCCAATCGCTCAACTCCTCGATTCTCGCATCGATCAAACGAGAAGGAGAGTCTCCGTCTTTCTCTTCGCTGGAGCCGCTCTTCTTCATGGTTGCCGTGGCTTTCTTCATCAATATCGCTCCTCCATCCCTTAAGTGCTGATGACCTAGAGCGCCGTGCGTCCTTTCAGACGCACAAAGGACGCTCTAACGCATTAAATCTACGCATCCGCTTACATTCGTTCACCGGGCACTCGGCTGGCTTGCTCCACCCAGGCGGCGAGCTGAGCCTCGTCGAGTTGGTCTTCCTCATGGATGTGGAAGTAACGCACTTCCTTTTGCTTGGACTCGCCGGGTGGGATGGGACTGAGCGACGTGCCACGGAAGAAAGCAAGTTTGATGTATTTCGCGAAGCAATGGACACCGAGAAACCAGCCCTGCCCTTCCATGCCATAGAGCGGCGAGTTCCATTTCACGGCCTTATACACCCCCGGCACCATGCGCGTGATGAGCGCATCGAGGCGATGCCCGATGTCGCTTTTCCAGCCCGGCATGGCGGCGATGTAGGCTTGCACGGGAGCGTCGCCGTAACCCTTGGCGATCTGAGGGTTGCCGCCCGAGAGAAGGGTCGGCTCCGCGGTATCAGGCGTGGCTGCTGTCTTCTTCGTGATCTTCGCTGCGGTCTTGGATGTCTTCCCGGACATTGCCGTCACTCCTACCCTCCGCTGCGTCCCGCGCCGCGCCACTTGGTGGCATATGGCAGCGCGAACAAGTAGAGACCAGTGAGCAGGAGCAAGGTCAGCGGCAGCAGCGCCATGAGCCCCACCCAGACGGATGATTTCTCCTGCACCATCGTGATGATATTAATTATGACGGCCAGCGTAAAGGCAATGGACAGCCAACGGTGGATCTGCCGAAACCAGTTATTCCAATTCAAGGGAACCTCCTGCGAAAACAAGCCGAAGCGGATGGCGTGATCCGTTTGGCCGCGGCCTCACTCTATCCGCGCCAGGACCTGCTCGAGATTTGCAAAGAACCGCTCCCACCCGCTCCTGGCGCCCCCGTAGGCCTGCCGCTGATCCGGTCGGAAGCCCGACTGCTCCATGCGCAGCTGCGTGCCCGCGCTCGTGGGCGTGAGAGTCCAGGTGACGACGCTCGCGAGATCATAGGCAGCCCAGGTGTAAGACAGGGTTTTGTTCGGCTCGACCTCCAGGACCTGGCAATCGACGGAGCCCCAATCCGCGCTCAGCTTGAAACGGTGATCCACGACCGGCACGAAGTCGTTCTTCATCAGCCAGTCCGCGATCAGATGTGGCTGGGTGAGCGCCCGCCAGATCTTTTCCGGCGGAAAAGGGATCTCTCGTTCGACGACGACGGAACGAGTTTCGGTGGATATTTCGGTCATTGGTCCATCCTTTTCAGTAGATCTTCCAGCTGGTCGAACCGATTCTGCCAAAAGTCGGCCATCTCACTTGTCCAGTCGACCAGCGGCGCCAGCGCACCGAGCTGCGCGCTGTAATGCGTCTGGCGACCTTCGTGACGATCACGCACCAATCCGGCCTGTTTCAGGATTCCGAGATGTTTTGAGACGACCGGTTGCGAGACCCCGGCCCGAGCCGTCAGAGCCCCGACCGTCTTTTCTCCTTCGCGGCATAGCCGTTCGAAAAGAGCCCTCCGGGTCGGATCGGCGAGCGTTCTGAAGAGCACGTCTTGGGTGTCCGACATCTACAATCCATACCCCGTTGGCTATGGGTTGACGTATAGCCATGAAGGTATGAGTGTGTCAAGCTGGACGTAAGGCGAGCTAGGAAAACTATTGTTGCTGATTTTGGCGCGTGCCGCAGCGCACTTCGGCAGAGACGGCTGATTCTCTCATACCCAGGCGGCTATACATCTTCGCCATTGGTGATGCATGCTCGCACCGACACGCCTCGCCTATGCCGAGGTCATGCAACCTCGCGAATAGCGCCGGGATCAATGGCCGCTGTCTGTACCGAGGATCGCGGCAAGCAGTCGGCCCTCCAGCTCGGCAAGGCCGGGATGGCCGTGCCGGCGCGGATGCGGATAGGGAATGGGAAGATCGAGTGCGATCCGCCCCTCGTCGAGCACGATGACCCGGTCGGCGAGATGCACCGCCTCGCTGACATCATGTGTGACGAGCACGGCGGTGAAGCCGAGTTCGCGCCAGACACGGTTGATGAGTTCCTGCATGCTGATCCGCGTCAGCGCATCGAGCGCACCGAGCGGTTCGTCGAGCACCAGCACGCCCGGCCGGCTCACCAGCGCCCGCGCCAGCGCCACGCGCTGCCGCTGCCCGCCGGAAAGCCGCGCCGGCCATTCCCTGGTCCTTTCGCCGAGCTGGACTTCGGCAAGCACGGCCTCAGCCGCCTTCGCCGCAGCCCGGCCGTCGATGCCGTCTCCGAGCCCGACCACGACATTATCTGCGACACTGAGCCAGGGCAGCAGCCTCGGCTCCTGGAAGACGATGCGCGCGTTCGGGCTCGCCGGCGCGCCATCGGCATCCTCGAAATGCAACGCGCCGGCACTCGGCTCGTCGAGGCCCATCAGAATGCGCAGCAGCGTGCTCTTGCCGCAGCCGCTCTTGCCGATCACGGCGACGAACTGGCCAGCTGGGATATGCAGGTTGATGCCGCGCAGCACGCGGTTGGCCCCAAAACTCTTTTCAAGCCCCCTCAGGCTAATCGCCGCGGGTGCACTACGACCGGCCGTGGGCGCGTTTTCGCGCGCATAAGCTGGCTCTTCGGCGACGGCGTGAAAACGCTCATGCGCGATCGATGTCATGGCGTCTCTCCTATTTCTGATAGACCGGGTTCCAGGCGAGCAGCCGCCTCTCCAGAACCCGGGCGATGACATCGGCAAGCTTGCCGAGCACGGCATAGATGACGAGGGCGAGCACGACGACGTCAGTCATCATGAATTCGCGGGCATTGTTGGCCATGTGGCCGATGCCTGAGGATGCTGCGATCGATTCCGATACGATCAGCGTCAGCCACATGATGCCGAGGGCATATCTCAGGCCGACGAAGATCGACGGCAGCGCGCCTGGAAAGATCACCTTGCGGAAGAGCGTCCAGTTGCCCATGCCATAGACCTTGCCCATCTCGATCAGATCGCGATCGACATTGCGCACGCCGTGATAGGTGTTGAGATAAACGGGGAAGAGCACGCCGAGCGAGGTGAGAAACAGCTTCGATTCCTCGCCGATCCCGAACCACAGGATGACGAGCGGGATCATTGCCAGGTGCGGAATGGTGCGCAGCATCTGCAGCGTGGTATCGGTCAGCTGCTCGGAAATACGCGATACGCCATTGGCGATACCGAGCAGGAAGCCGATCGAGCCGCCAACGAGAAGGCCGGCAAAGGCGCGGCCGGCGCTCACCAGCACGTCATTCGGCAACTGGCCGGAAACCGTCGTCGACCAGAAGGCGAGGCCGACATCGGCCGGCGAGGGCATGATGCGCGACGAGATCCAGCCGGCCGAGGAGGCAAGCTGCCAGAACGCCACGATCGCCACCGGCACCAGATAGGGCGTTAGCTTCTCCAGGCCGGGCAGCGGCAGGCGGAACCGCGCCTTCCCGGCCTTTTCGGAAGCGACCGACCGTACGAACGGAGTATCGAAAGTCGACATGCATTGTCCTCGCGCTTATCGGGAGCAGGATGCCGCAAGCCCCAAGCGGCTTGCGACGGTGTCACGCTCTGCGTCTTCGTTCGAGATCAGGAGCCGGAGACGACTTTCAGATTGCCGCCATGGCTGCCGCCTGCGAAGACCTGCTTGCGGCCGAACTCGTTGTTGAAACCCAGGCGCTGCTGGTCGCGGGTAATGCCGAGCTCAGGGAAAAGCAGCTCGGCGACGCGATAGGCCTCTTCGAGATGCGGATAGCCGGAGCCGATCACCGTATCGATGCCGATCTCCTGATACTCGCGAAGGCGCGCAGCCACCGTCTTCGGCGATCCCACAAGCGCCGTGCCCGCACCGGCGCGCACCAGGCCGACACCGGCCCAGAGGTTCGGCGAGACTTCGAGCTTGTCGCGGCGCCCGCCATGAAGGGCGGCCATGCGCTTCTGGCCGACTGAGTCGGACTCCTGGACGAAGCGCTCCTGCGCCTCGCGGATCGTATCATCGTCAAGATGGCGGATCAGCCGCTCGGCCGCCTCCCATGCCTCATCATCGGTTTCGCGTACGATGAAGTGCAGGCGGATGCCGAAGCTCACCTCGCGGCCGCGTTCGCCGGCGGCCTTGCGCACCTTGGTGATCTTCTCGGCAACCTGTGCCGGCGGCTCGCCCCAGGTCAGATACTTGTCGACCCGGCCAACGGAGAAATCGATGCCGGCATCCGACGAACCGCCGAAATAGAGCGGCGGGCGCGGGTTCTGCACCGAGGGAAAGCCGAGGCGCGCATTGGTCGCCTTGATGTATTTGCCGTCGAATCTTGCCGTTCCCTTTTCCAGCAGTTCCTCAAAGACGGTGAAGAACTCCTCGGCATGGGCGTAGCGCTCGTCATGCTCGAGATGGATGCCGTCGCCGGCAAGCTCCGCCGGGCTGCCGCCGACGACGATGTTGAGCAGCAGCCGGCCGTTGGAGATGCGGTCGAGCGTCGTCGCAAGACGCGCGTAATAGGCAGGCGATGCCGTGCCGGGGCGGATTGCCACCAGGAACTGCAGCTTCTCGGTCTTGGCGGCAAGGGCTGCCGCCGTCACGAAGGATTCCTCGCAGGCAACCCCGGTCGGCAGCAGCACGCCGGAATAGCCGAGCCGGTCGACGGCCTGGGCGATCTGCGTGAGATAACCGATCTCCGGCGCACGGTTGAGCTCGGAGGAGCCGAGATAGGTGCCGTCGCCCGATGTCGGGATGAACCAGAGGAAATTGATAGGTCCGGATATACCTGTATGGGAGGTGGTGGTCATAGAAGACGGTCCTTTAGCTGCGGAATTCGCGGTCGAGATGGCTCTCTGCAAGTGACGACGCACAGACCGTCTGCCCGCATAACGCCGCCGCACGGATGCTTGGGAGGATCGTGGTGGTGGCGGAGGGTGCAAGAAGGCCGGCTGTCTGTCTGTGCGTGAGCATCTAAAATGTCCCTGTCGATCGGATGGCGGCTGGCCGATGCTTTTCGGTGTCCGCTCCAATCGAGAGGATATTGACATAGACCAGTAATTAGATCGACAATATCAATTTGCTATTGTAATCCGTTTTGGAGAATATTTTTCCGGTTCAGCGGCATGGAAGCCCTCTCCATGCCGCGGAACCGGAAATCTTGGCACCGGGCGGAAAATCAGCTCGCCTTGGGACGCCAGATAATATCGCCGGTCGCGAGTTTCTTCGGCAGGATGCCGAGCCCGTAGAATTCGTCTGCGAGTGCCTGCTGATAGGCGGCGGCAGCATCGGTGATGGTCGAGACGCTGCCGAGATCGGCGCCCTTGCGCGTCAATGTTACGCGCGTCACGTCAGCCGGCACGCCGGTAATTTCGGAAAGCTCCTTGACCGTTTCGTCGAGATTGCTCTGTGCCGACTTCCCGACCTTGGCAAGCTCATCGATCACGTCGACGATCACTTGCGCGTTGGCATCGGTGAAATCGCGATTGGCGAGGAAGAAGCTGTAGGAATCAACGACGCCTTCAGCGGTCGTCAGGATACGTGTCTCCGGATCGGCTTCGGCAATCGCCAGATAAGGATCCCAGATCGACCAGGCGTCGATGCTGCCATTCTTGAACGCGGCGGCGGCATCCGGCGGCGAAAGATCGACCTGCTCGACATCTTCGGGCTTCAGGCCCGCCTTGCGCAAAACCTTAACGGTTACATTATGCGCGCTGGAGCCGCGCTTGAAAGCGACCTTTTTACCCTTGAGGTCTTCAAGTGTCTTGATGGACGAATCCTTGCGCACGAGGATAGCCGAGGCTGCCGGGCTGCCCTTGTAGAGACCGACATAATAGAGCTGCCCGCCAGCCGCCTGGGCAAAGAGCGGCGGCACATCGCCGGTCGCACCGAAATCGAGAGCGCCGGCGCCCAGCGCTTCGAGAAGCGGCGGGCCGGAGGTGAATTCCGACCAGCTGACGGTAATGCCGTGGTCGGCAAGCCGCTTTTCAAGTGCGCTGCGACGCTTGGCGAGCGCCAGCACGCCGTTCTTCTGCCAGCCTATACGGAATTCGCTGGCGGCAGCGCGTGCCGGCCGGACAGCCGGCAGGATTGCCGTGGCCGCAGCGGCTGCGAAAAGCCCGAGCGTTTGTCGACGTGAAATCATGACTTTCCCCTTTTTTGATGGTGCCGGGCCTGTTTTCGGCTGGTCGACCCTGTCAGTGATGAATGCCATGATGATTAAATCTATAATTTATATCGACAATTTTATTTGCAAGATTCCGCCTTTACTGAAATTTTGCGGCCCGGAAATCGCCCTTAAGCGGAATTTTTTCGCGCGTCCTTTATGCTGAGTACTATCCCGGCTCACTCCCGACCTTCCGCGGCCAACCGCTCGCGGATGAAGGTGGGGCCGCCGGCAAGACGCTTCGCAAGCAGGCTTGCGGGATCGACCATGCGCCAATAGGGCGTAACCGTCGAAACCCGCTCGCCCTTCTCCAGCGCGCCGAAGGACAACTCGGCGATCGCACGCAAATGCCGCTGCACGGTCACCGGACAACAGGCGTCCGCCCCGTATTGAGCGGCAAGACGGCGGCGGAGAACGCCGACTTCGGTGAGTACACCTTCCGGTGCCGATCGAATCTGCTCTGCGACCATCTGCTGCGATGGAATAAGCATCGCCTGCATTCCGCTACGGCCTTTGCGCCGCGGCTTGATCGTCGGAATTTCGCTCATGTCACCCCAGGAACATAATGCCTTCCTTCCAATTTAGGGCTCGGCCGAACGGTAGCCAGCCTCATATGCGTCAATCGGAAGGAAGTCTGCCTTCACGGGCTTTTCTGCTCCCGCCGTTTCGGTTAATCCTCGGGCCTGCACTTGAGGAAAAGGATAGGACATATGGCAAAAGTCGCGTTCATCGGTCTCGGCGTCATGGGTTTCCCAATGGCGGGGCATTTGAAGACGAAAGGCGGCCACGATGTCACCGTCTATAACCGCACGCCGGCAAAAGCCGCCGCTTGGGCCGAGAAATTCTCCGGCAAATCGGCCCCTACTCCGGCTGAGGCCGCCGCTGGCGCCGACTTCGTCTTCGTCTGCGTCGGCAATGACGAAGATCTCCGATCGGTGACATTGAGCGAGAACGGCGCCTTACACGGCATGAAGCCCGGTTCGGTGCTGATCGACAACACCACCGCCAGCGCTGAAGTCGCCCGCGAACTTTATGCCGCGGCGAAGGAAAAAGCTGTCGATTTCATCGACGCTCCCGTCTCCGGCGGCCAGGCCGGCGCTGAAAACGGCGTCCTGACTGTCATGTGCGGTGGCGACGAGGCCGTCTTCGAATGCGCCAGGCCTGTCATCGACGCCTATGCCCGCATGGTTGGTTTGATGGGACCGGCAGGCTCGGGCCAGTTGACCAAGATGGTCAACCAGATCTGCATCGCCGGCCTCGTCCAGGGACTTGCCGAGGCGCTGCATTTCGGCAAGCGTGCCGGCCTCGATATCGAAAAGGTGGTCGAGGTGATTTCCAAGGGGGCAGCCGGCTCCTGGCAGATGGAAAACCGCCACAAGACCATGAACGCAGGCAAGTATGATTTCGGCTTCGCGGTCGACTGGATGCGCAAGGATCTCGGCATCGTGCTCACCGAAGCCCGCCGCAACGGCGCCAAGCTGCCGGTCACCGCCGTCGTCGACCAGTTCTACGGCGACGTGCAGGCGATGGGCGGCAATCGTTGGGACACATCCTCGCTGCTCGCCCGCCTGGAAAAATGATCGGCCCCTCCTCCGATGCGGCCGAATTGATCGCGCATCTCGAAACGCTGCGCTCGGAGGAGAATGTCGCCGGCATGGCGCGCTTCGGTATTGTTACCGGCCGCGCCCTCGGTATCTCCAATCCCGATATCAAGGCGGTCGCCAGAGTGGCGAAGAAGGATCACGTCAGGGCAATGCAGCTCTGGCGAAGCGATATCCGCGAAGCCCGCCTACTTGCCCTCTACACGGCCGAGCCGAAGCGGTTGACGACGGAAGAAGCCCAAAATTGGGCCGATGATTTCAACTCCTGGGAGATCGTCGATTGCGCCGCCGATCTCTTCGTCGAGGCCCGGTTGGACGAGCTCATCTGGGAATTCGCTGCCGACGAGCGCGAATTCGTCCGGCGCACAGCCTTCGCCATGATTGCCGGCGGTGCCGTCCACCGGAAAAAGGAGCCCGACGCCACCATTCTTGCCTGGCTGCCGCTGATCAAGGCTCATTCCGGCGACCCCCGAAACTTCGTGCGCAAGGCGGTGAATTGGGCGCTGCGCAATGTCGGCAAGCGCAATCTGGCCTGCCATGCGCCGGCGCTGGCACTCGCAAAGGCCCTGGCGGAAAGCCCTGATAAAACTGCCCGCTGGATCGGCAAGGATGCCGTCAGGGAGCTGGCCGGCGAAAAGCTGCTGGCACGGTTGAGATAAGGCCGATCGGCTCCCAAACTATGTCGCGCAAACTGTGCAGTGTTTTGCGATGACGACATACGGAAAATAAAGCCCCAAAGTGCAAGGAGCGATTCTGAAAGATTGCGACGCGCTTCAGGCTGAAGCCTCTTCGTCAATGCTGCCTGGATTTCTCGACCAGGAAATCGATCAGCACCCGCACCGCCGGCGGCATGCCCTTGGCCGTCGTGAAAACGATGTAGAACTGGCTCTCCTCCGACTGCCATTCCGGCAGCACCCGCACCAGCTTGCCAGCCTGGAGATCGGCCTCGCAGGCGCTTTCGAGCAGAAGCCCGAAGCCGAGACCGGCCCGGGCCGCGTCGAGGATGGCGGTCATGCTGCGGCAGGTGAGCCGCGGCTGATGACGAATCACCTGTTTGGCGTCATTCGGACCGACCAGTTCCCAGGTGTGGAACGACACCCATGACGTCATTGCCAGCGTCGGAAGGTCGGCGAGCTCGTCAACGCAATTCAAACTGCCGGTACGCTCGACGAGCGAGGGACTTGCGACCAGGATACGTCGCGCCCGGTCGAGCTTGCGCATCGTCAGGCTCGTCTGCGTCTCCGGCTCGTTGGTCGCCCTCACCTCGAGATCGATCCGTTCGTTGATGAGGTCGGCGCGCCGGTCGGAGCCGATGATCTGCAGCTTGATCTTCGGGTAACGTTCCAAGAATTCAGGCAGGATGCCCCCGACCGAGATGTCGACGAGAGCGAGCGGGCACCCCATCCGCACCACGCCCTGTGGATCGGATTGGGCCTCGGTGACGATCGACTTGGCGCGGTCGGCCTCCTGCAGGATGGTCTGGCATCTTTCGTAAAAAGCTTGACCGATCTCTGTCACCCGGAAGTGACGCGTCGAGCGTTCTATAAGCCTTGCGCCAAGCCCATCCTCGAGACGGCTGACCCGCCTGCTGAGTTTCGAACGTGGTATTTTGAGATCGCGACTTGCAGAAGCGAAACCGCCGCTGGAGACGACAGCGGCGAAATAATAGTAGTCGTTGAGATCGTCCATAAGAACAAGCTATCCGAGAGTGTGAATGAATGCCAGCCCCCAGCAAAGGTTGTATCCTCTCTCCCAAAAAGCTGTAATCACATTGTCGGCATTAGATTTTCTTTTCACGACCCGTTGCGGCAAGCTAGCCGATGCAGACGAAGTCAATCAATCGACAGCCGTCCGCACGGCAATATCTCGGCCGATCCAGCTTGCTTGAAAAATTGAAAACGGGGGTGCCTCAATAGCCGAGGCTAACAAAATGCCGACATACGATACGAAACGTACCTGTTCGGCTCACCTGAAAAGACGATCCAGAAAGACTGCCTTGAAGACTGTGCGTCAAAAACGCTGCAAGGACGGTCCGGCAGGGAAGACCGGACCCGTCCCCGTAGCTGATCGGAGGTCACTCGGATCAGAAACTGATTTAAGTGCTCCCGGTCCGAAGACCGGGAGCATATCCACCAAGTGGATTAGAACGAACGCTGCAGACGGAAGTAGCCCGTCGTGGTGTCGTCGCCATCTT
>NZ_PQIG01000094.1 GCF_012349115.1 Rhizobium ruizarguesonis | reverse complement strand
TTTTCGGCGCCGTCCATGCAATGACGCCCGGCCACAGCAAGTCCGTTCTTGCCACTTATCTGACGGGGTCCTCGATGAAGGCCCACAAGGCGCTGCTGGTATCGATGGCTCTGTCGTTCACCCATGTGAGCATGGCGGTGCTGATCGCTCTGCTCGCGCTGCCTCTGGTCTCGCATTCCTTCGTCGATGCCGGGTCGGCTCCCGTCCTTCAGGCCGTCAGCCGTGGCTTGCTCGGCCTCATCGGTCTGTGGATGGTATGGAGCGCCCTGTTTCGACGCGCACATACCCATTCAAGCGGCGAAGGTGTTGCCGTCGGCTTTATGGCCGGCTTGATCCCCTGTCCGCTGACATTGTTCGTTATGACCTTCGCGATGATCCATCAGGTGATCATCACCGGCCTGCTCTTTGCCCTATCTATGATGCTCGGGGTCTGCGCCACGCTTTCGGCGGTCGCACTCCTCGCCGTGATGTTCCGCGAACAGCTCGCCCGCCTGATGAGCACACGGCCGCGGCTACTGGCGGTGGTTTCGAAATCCATCGAGGCCGCGGCCGGCGCGATCCTCGTGGCCGTCGCTCTTCATGAGATCGTTTTTGCCTGATTTTTGATTAAGGGCTTATGCCGCCAGACCTTGATCGCTGACAGCACGAGAATAGCGGCAAGCGCGGGCAGCAAAGCCCGGCTTGGCACTGCGCCCAGAAGCAATCCGCCCAGAAAGGTGCCTGCCACTGAGCCTGCAGCCATTAGCATCACGAAGGGACGGTTACGGCCGAGGACGGCGAAGCTGCTGTCGCGACTGTACCGCGCAAAGGCAACGATCATCGTCGGGAGGCTGACAGCAAGCGATAAACTGCCGGCAAGTTTGATGTCGGCGCCGAAGAGAAGCACGATCGTTGGAATCAGCAACTCTCCTCCGGCCACACCCAGTATTGCTGCAACCACGCCTATAACCAACCCGCTACAGACGCCGGCAACGATCTGCGTGACACCCGTCAGTATCGGCGCGCCAGTCGAGGCGTCGTGGGCGACAACCAGGATGACGGCGATCGCGAAGAGAAGTCCTCCGATTATCTTGTAAAGCGCCTCAGAGCGGAGCTTCGTCGCCCAGCCGGATCCTAGCCGGGCGCCGATCAGGCTCCCGGCCAGCAGATTGACAATAACGGTCCAGTGCGAAAACACCTCGACGAACGGCACCGACATCGCGCGGAAAGGAAGAGCGGATGCGACAACGATCAGGCTCATCGCCTTATTGAGGATGATAGCCTCCAATGCCGGAAAGCCGAATGCGCCGATCAAAAGCGGAAGCCGGAACTCGGCACCGCCCAGTCCTATCAATCCGCCGAGGGTTCCGATCAGCGCTCCACCGCCCGTCGCGGCTCCGGCCTGCTTCAAGTCCATATGCGCTCTCCGCTTCCAGCCTTCATTCCACGCTCCGCTATTGGAGGCAATACATCCTCTCCTGATGAAGAATGAAAACCGATTGACGGCGGTTGGAACCGATTTACTGTTCGCTTCGGCAAGGAGGAGTGGATGAAGCGTATATTTCTGTCCATGGTCGCCGTGATTGGCGTCGCAAATATCAACGACAGCGCGCTGGGTGCGACGCCCTTCGATGTGTTCAGCGAGCGCTGTCTGGCTCGCGGCCCGGACTTCGACCGCACTATCGCGTTCGCCAAGAACCGCAATCTGCTGGGGCTTGCCATGGATATGTCCCTGGGCTTCGTGCCGGTGGACAATCCTCTTGCGCTCGAGGGCTGGATCGTCAACGAGGGCGGCGAACCATTTCAGGCACTCGTGGTCTCCAGAGCGTCGGTCGGGCAGAAGCAGGTGGAAAGCTGTACGATGGCATTCGCCGGGATCGATGCGACGGGCTTCGAAGGTGCGCTTTTCGATCAGACTGGGGCAACTGGATCCGGCGAGCAAAACGGGCAGAGCCGGCACCGCAAGTTTTACACGATTGAACAGAATGGGCGAAAGGAGGCGGTCACGCTGGACCTTCCGCTCTATCCGAACGGCAACGACGAGGTGATTGCAAGCGTCGTCTCCGAGCAGCAATTCGAGAACTGAACGATCCGACTACGGCCCGCTTTGCGTCTGGGCCTAGAGCAGATAGAACAAGTTTGGCGGCGTGTATCGGGATCGGAAGGCCTACTGTCCCACATTACCGCGATCCGGAAACGGCGCCATGAGGCTTGCCGGTTCCGGTCTCATCAGTTCATAAACGACGACGGCACTCAGAATGCCGGCCCATATCAGCAGAACTCGAAGCATTGCTGTCCTTGGAGATCGTTGGCGAATTTTCGCCGTGTCACACCATCTCCGCCCCTTCCAACCGTGTCTAGCACGATATGCTAGCAATGCGGGTGCAGGCTCTCGCATTGACAGCGACAGCGCGGAGCCTGTGAGGGAAGTTCACCCATCCCTCGGCTTGAAATGACTTCCAGCCAAGCGAAAAGCAGGCAGCCCAGAAGAAAAGCAACGCAAGCATCACCGGAAACAGGACGAGTTCTCGTCGGCAGTGTCAATTCCTACACCGATGAATGTGATATTTGCCTCCATGCTGTCGGTGCAAAATCCATCCAGTCGAAGAACCGCAATGGCGTCCAGAAATCCGCGTACGCACCAAAGATGCGAGCATTCTTCATCGATATTCAGTAATTATTAACTGAGATTTGGTCAGTTGACGATGAACGGCGAGTTAACCTTAACAGAATGGTTAGCAGGCATGATGCTGATCGCTATGGGCCGGCCGAAAATCCGGAATGTCCCTTCTTAAAATCTGCCAACAAGGGGCAAGCAAACTATGACGAGCATCAACACCAATAACGCTGCAATGGCAGCCCTCCAGACTCTCCGTGGCATCAACCAGGGTCTCCAGGAAACCCAGGCCCACGTTTCGTCCGGCTATCGCGTCGGCAAGGCTTCCGACAACGCTGCTTACTGGTCGATCGCAACGACCATGCGTTCGGACAACAAGGCTCTCTCGGCTGTCTCCGACGCTCTCGGCCTCGGCGCTGCAAAGGTCGACACCGCTTACTCCGCCATGGACAGCGCCATCGACGTCGTCGGCGACATCAAGGCGAAGCTCGTTGCCGCCACTGAAAACGGCGTCGACAAGGCCAAGGTCCAGGAAGAAATCAGCCAACTGCAGCAGCAGTTGATGAGCATCGCACAATCGGCTTCCTTCTCCGGTGAAAACTGGGTTGCCGGCGCTGACGGCACCAAGAGCGTCGTTTCGACGTTCGTTCGCGACGGCTCCAACGCCGTTTCGGTCAAGACGACCGACTATATTCTCGACGACAGCTCCACGGGCAACGTTCTGTTCGGCATGAGCGGCGGTTCGGTCGAAACCTCCACGGGTATTCTGGGTACTTCGAATGGTGCGACCGGTTCTGTCTACGCAATGGACATCACCAACTTCACCCTCGGCGAAATCCAGTCGGCTCTGACCAACGTTGAATCGGCTCTGAAGGCGATGACCAGCGCCGGCGCTCAGCTCGGCTCGATCTCCAAGCGCATCGAACTGCAGGAAAACTTCGTGTCCGCTCTCAGCGACTCGATCGAGTCAGGTGTCGGCCGTCTCGTCGATGCCAACATGGAAGAAGAGTCTTCCAAGCTCACAGCCCTGCAGACCCAGCAGCAGTTGGCGATCCAGTCGCTGTCGATCGCCAACTCCTCTTCGCAGAACATCCTCACGCTGTTCCGCGGCTAATAACCCGCTCGCTGGCCTCCGGCGGAGCATTCAGGAACTGAGCCGCGCCTCAATGGGCGCGGCTTTTTGGCTTGCAAGGCATCGCGATTAACTGGAGCGCGACCTTGGGGCCGTCCTGCAGAATAGATCCTCGAGATGCACCACCACAGTACGGCAGTATCGGCAAAACAGGATCGATCGACGGTTTGGCCCGGATAGACCGGTAAGAGAACGGTCGGCTCTCCCCGCGCAACCTGCCCGCCTGCAGCTTGAATTCTGCATCGGGATCGGGCAAGGCCCACAAGGTTGCCGTGAGAGATCGAACTGCTGCTGGGCGAGCTCCTCCCCTTCCTGCTGGATCCGGCCATTGGTCCATCATCGAAGAACCGAGAAAACCCCGCCGGTGTTTTTCGAAAAGTGTTGGCCAGACAACAAGGTTGGCCGGCGCGGTCTCGTCCTCGGTGGTGATGAACATCACTCCCTTTGCCGATCCCGGCTTCTGCCGAACCAGGACGAGGCCAGCGGTATAGACCCAACGCCTGTGATGCGCCGACGGATGCAGGACACCGGTTGAAAATCGGGCAGCGTCGGCTGATACTACAGTTTCTTGCGAGCGGCATAATCATTGGGGCAGTGAAACGTCATGCACACATACGCGAACATCCTGCCGGGGGATCCGGCCCCTTGGTTTCACCAGCGGTCTTCGAGTAATCCCCGCTTCGCATTTGATACCGTCGCAGGACGTTACATCGTCCTCTGCTTCTTCGCGTCAGCATCCCATCCCCAGAGCCAAGCAGCGATCACGGCCGCGCTAAAAAGGCGGGACCTGTTTGATGACAACAAGGCATCTTTCTTCGGTGCGACCGTCGATCCGTCCGACGAGGCGGAGCAGCGCGTTGCCGATCGATATCCGGGCTTCCGTTTCTTCTGGGATTTCGACGGTACGGTCAGCCGCCTCTATGGCTCTATACCGACCGATGCCAGGCCTGGAGACGACGATGTCCCGGCGCGGCAGATCTGGTTCGTGCTCGACCCCACCATGCGCGTCCTGAGGGTCTTTCCCTTTGCAAGCGATGGCAGTGAGATCGAAGCCGTCTTGTCCTACGTGAGTTCACTTCCACCGATCAACCGGTTCTCCGGCATCGAGCTTCAGGCACCGATCATCGTGCTCCCGAATGTATTCGAGCCAGAGCTTTGCCAGAAATTGATCGGCCTCTACGAGCAGAATGGCGGTGGAGAATCAGGTTTCATGCGCGAAGTGGACGGAAAGACTGTCGCGGTCACCGACCATAGTTACAAACGTCGCAAAGACTACGATATCGAAGATAAGGACATCATCGCAGAAACACGCGGGCGGTTCGTGCGTAGGATCGTCCCGGAAATCCTAAAGGTTCATCAGTTCACCGTAACCAGGATGGAGCGTTACATCATTGCCTGCTATGCGGCCGAGGACGCTGCTCATTTCCGCGCCCATCGTGACAACACAACCAAGGGGACCGCTCATCGCCGCTTCGCGGTCTCCGTCAATTTGAACGATGACTTCGATGGTGGAGAAGTGAGCTTTCCCGAATATGGCAGCAGAAGCTTCAAGGCTCCGGCCGGAGGCGCGGTGATCTTCTCATGTTCCCTGCTTCACGCCGTTTCGACTGTCACGCGAGGACGTCGCTATGCGTTCCTGCCGTTTTTATACGATGATGCCGCAGCAAAGATACGAGAGGCCAACAACGCCTTCCTTGGGGAAGGCGTTGCCGGCTACGCCGCGGAGGCATAGTGTCGGGCCCGGCTGCCCAAAGAGCAAGGTGCGACGAATGACTTCAGGCGCTTGGCAATTAATTCGGGCCAGCCGACTAGACGGAGGCGTCCAGCCCGGCTGAGCCTGTAGCTTGGCTATCCCCGTAAGCTGTAGCAGCGTGGACGTGTTCCCATTGAAGCGCTACCCGGTACCCGGTGGGCTGCTGCAGACACCCTCGTTAAAGTAGCTTGTGTAGCGATTTCAGCGCGGCGCGCGTCTTCAAATCTTTTCTAAAACCCCCAGAGCGGCTGCGATTCTACGGATCTTCGACGCGTCGAAATCCGCGTCGTTCTCCAGAGCTGTCACCTCTGCCACTGTTAGACCAGTGGTTTCTGCGACGTCGTCCAGCGAATAGCCGCGAGCCTGGCGAGCATCTGCAAGCAGGGCGCCGATGGACGGGACAACAGGGGATTTCGCAATCTTCGAGGCCATATTCATGTCGTTGGGTTCCTTTTGGCGGCCGGAAAACGTGCAAACCGTTTTCTAGTTCCACCGCTGCCGACCGCGTCCGGTAGCGGACAATTTCTCCGATTCCGCGGGCGCTCTATTTATCAGTTTGTGCGACAGAGTACAGGTCTGACGTGGGAGGAGTGGACGACCCTTGCCTGGCGGGCTACGAGACGTGCCATGCGCCCACCTGCCGCGCTCATGCATGGCGGGCACGGAGCAGTTTAGCGAGTAACTATGTTTATCCTGGCAGGGAGGTCGTGCCGCGAGATAGGTTCAGGGAGCGGCGGCTGGCCGGCGCGCGTCATCCGGAGCGACGAACATGTCTTCGCCGAAATGTCTCGCCACCGGGCAAAGGGGCTGCGGGGCGCGCTAAGATGGATTCTCAGGATCAGCGCAGAAATCGGCGGCTGATCTCCCGATGGTGTGTAGCCGCCCGACGAACCGTGTCGTCTCGCCCCCGCCACGATCAGGTATCGCGCTTGCTCGCCCGTGCCAGCGGATGCGCCACATCCAGCTGCCGGCAATCGCAACCGTCGCGGTCAACCTTTCCTGACGCGTGCTGCAGGTACTGATAATGTTGCGCAGTGCTATGGTTTATGGACGATTCCAATGCGGCCATGATCCGTCACCCAGCCGCGAGAATGCTCTCCAAGCTGGTCGGCGCGCTGCAGGATTATTAGGCTCATTTCTCTACACAGGTCAAAATCCAATGAGAAGATGCAGCTTAACGTCGTTCGGTCAGCCCCGCAGACTCAAGGTGACGGTTCACAGATCGGAATCGGACGCGGCGGCGGTGCGGGATGATCCTGGACGAACTTGGTAATGATCGGCTCCAGCGTCTCCTTCGGCCAGAATTTTGGAACGCCGATCTCTTGCAGACACGAGGCGTTCCAGTAGAGGCCGAGACGTGCGGGCGACTGGCCCGCCGCCACGGCCTTGGAGACGGCGGCGATGTCTTTTGACTCAGGATAGATGTAGAGCGTCGTCGGATTGTCCTTCACCATCGACAGCACCTGAGGCGTCTCTGACGGCGACCAACTGGTACAGCCATCGCTGCGGCCGCCCGCATAGGTGATGAGTTTGCCACGAGGAACAAATCCGTCGCGGTTGGCGTATGGACTGTCGGGTTTCTTCAACATGCAGATGCCTGAGACAAGTGCGGAGGCATGTCCGCCTATCGCGCGCTCCCTGGCATTGGCGGTCTCTCCAAGGCCGTCGAACTGCACGAACGATCTGGTCAGGAATGCGTCCTGCTTTGGGGAAACGCTGTAGTAGCCCTTGAAGGAGGTCTTGATCTCGCTCGTGAGGTAGGCTCCTCCTGCGGTCAGATTGGAGTTGAGGGCGTTGCCGAAGTTCTTGGCGCACTGCCGTCCGTTGGTGAAGTTGGCGACTCCCTGCAGGTTGCGGCCACCGCCATGACCCGAGGAAATCACCCGAAAGGACCGCTCTGCTTCGCAGATGATATAGAACCGGCCCCCCGACGCCCCGTCGGTCAGATCGTTTGGACGTGTTGCGTCCATGGCAAAGTAGCAGGCGCTCCGGACCTTGCCTTGCGAAACTTGTTCCAGGTAGAGTGCACGCGCCCTTTCCAGCACCTTTGGTGCGATCTCTTCGGTTCCGGCACCGACATGCGCGTTCAGCCAATCCGGAAGCCGGGACGCCCCTTCTGACGCCAAGGAATCGGAGGTCGCCGATAAACAGGCGACGGCTGCGAGCAGTCCGAAAAATTTGAGAAGTTTGAGCTGGGGATTCACGTATATCCTCCCGAATCAGATCTGCGAAGGTCCGCCATCACGATTGAAGAATGCTTAACAACGAACCTCAAGCCGGGTGGCAACGATCTGCGAATAGTCGGTCCCCATTGGGTCGTTGAAGAACATAGCGGTCAGCATCGCCTGGTTTTCCGCGAGAATCTCCTTCGAATCGGGCCTGACGACCTTTCGCGTGCATCGGCCGAAACTGTCGCCTGACGTCTTCATGGCCGTGTCGTCGGCAAAATCCAGGGCCGTGTAGAGCGTCGGGTCGAAGACCCGGAATACGATCAACCCTTTCAACGGCGTCTTCTGCACCGGCTTCTGACTGAACGATAGCGTGAGGGAGCCGTCCTCATAGGTGCCCTGCAGGACATCTGGCTTAGCCAGCGCCACCGCCTTGCCGTTGATCGTCACGTTTGTGTAGTAGTTGTACTGGCTAAGCGATTCCCGCACCGTCTTCGCGACCGCCGCTATCTCCGCAGGGTCGAGAGTGTTGTTGCGGTTCTTATCGTAGTCGAGAAGCACCGATGACGAGAAGACTTCGTCGAAGCGCCAGTTGTCTCGCAATTCCACCAGGCTACCGTCCCCGCCCGCGACCGCCTCGAACATCGCGTCGACGAAGATATGAGGGTGGGCCTCCGCGCCTGTCGGAGCACCGGCGACGGCTAGCCCGGCGAGGACACAAAGTTTGATGGAGACTAACTGGCGGAACGATGTCATACGACGCGAATGTCGTGATGATTGCGTCCGATTTAAGTTGAAGTCGCCGCCGATGACATCGCGGTATTCGGCAGTCGACTACCCGAAAGGATTATCCGCGTCCTAGACTGTCCCGAGATTGCTCGCGAGTTCATACGGGCTGTCATCAATCTCACAGGAGCAGCAGATGCAGATCGACCCAGCAGGAAGAATTGGTGGCGTTGGCTAACTGACCTGCCGCGCGTCCGGGAATTTCAACGGCCAAGCTCTTCGGGGCCTTCATTTCCAATACAGCACATCGCCGTACCTCTTGTATCCCCCGTTGTTGTCAAGCAAGGAAATGGCAAAGGATCGCGAAATACTTCAGTCTGGCCCCATCCTCAGATAACGCTAGCATTGAATGGGCTATTCTGTGCTTCTATGCTTGGAAGGACGTTCATAACGAGTTCGGGAGGAAACGCGTGATAAGATATATCCTCTGGCGAATTGCCGCCATGATCCCCACGCTGCTCGTGATCTCGGCGCTGGTCTTCACCATCATCGAGCTGCCACCGGGCGACTTCTTCGAGAGCCAGATCGCCGAGCTGCGCGCCTCCGGCGAGACCGCCAACCTCCAGGAAATCGAGGAGATGCGCCAGCAATACGGCTTCGACAAGCCGGAGATCGTGCGCTATTTCTACTGGGTCGGCGGCATGCTGCACGGCGATTTCGGCTATTCCTTCGAATACCAGCTGCCGGTCTCCGACGTGGTCGGCGATCGTCTGTGGCTGACGATGCTCGTCTCCTTCACGACGATCCTGCTCACCTGGCTGATCGCCTTTCCGATCGGCATCTATTCGGCCACGCACCAGTACAGCTGGGGTGATTACGGGCTGACCTTCCTCGGCCTGATGGGCATCGCCATTCCGAACTTCATGCTGGCGCTGATCCTGATGTACTTCGCCAATATCTGGTTCGGCATCTCGATCGGCAATCTGATGGATCATAAGTACCTCAACGAGCCGATGAGCTGGGCGAAGGCGCAGTCGATCCTCTCTCATCTGTGGATCCCCGTGGTCATCGTCGGCACGGCCGGCACGGCCGGCATGATCCGGCGGTTGCGCGCCAACCTGCTCGACGAGATGCAGAAGCAATATGTCGTCACTGCGCGTGCCAAGGGCCTGCCGCCGCTGAAAGCGCTGGTCAAATATCCGCTGCGCATGGCGCTCAACTTTTTCGTCGCCGATATCGGCTCGATCCTGCCGACGATCATCTCGGGCGCCGAGATCGTCGCGATCGTGCTGTCGCTGGAGACGACGAGGCCGATGCTCATCAAGGCGCTGCAGAGCCAGGACATGTATCTTGCGGGTTCCTTCCTGATGTTTCTTGCCTTCCTCAATGTCATCGGCATGCTGGTTTCGGATGTCGCGCTCGGCTTCCTCGATCCCCGCATCCGCCTGCAAGGCGGAAGCACAAAATAAGAAGACTTGTGGCGGGCTCTCCATGTGCTCCTCCTACCGTGCTGTTCACCAGTTCGGACTACCATCTCGATGTGCAAAGCCTTGCCTCCATCGACTTGGGCCTCACTCGCGCTCACGCCACTAGCCGCATTTGCCTGTTCCAGCAGAAGCTCTCGGTGATCTATACCTTGCTGATCTGCTCCCTACCGGGATTGGCTAGAGCCAAATCTGAGCCGTCTTTCCACGCATGCATCGGTTCGGAGTGTCTTATGCAGATCGATCGGCACCGAACGTCGGGTCCAGCAAGCGCTCTCCTATAGGTTTTATATTGCGTGCCGACTTTCGGAAGAGTAGCGTGGACCACGTACCAGTCGCGCTAGCAGCTAGATAACAGCGGTCGTCATCATTGGCGCCTCGCGGCGACACCAGTTCAGGAGAGGGATCGGCGCTGACTGAGCTGAACCCCTGAGCCCGCTGTCGCGCTTTGCAGCACAATTACCAAGGAGAATGCCGCATAGGACCAATTTGTCCACCTCAAGGGGAGCAGGGAGATGGCAAAATCCAGCGAGTTCACGTCGTTTACGAAAGACGTGCAGGGACGTTATCTCTGCAATGACTTCTCGGAGGTGGAGGCATGGCGCAGTGAGGGGGGAAGACCTTTCGATTTCATCGTTGTCGGCGGTGGAACCTTTGGCGCTGCAATTGCCGAGCACCTTTGGTTTCGGCAAAGGCAGGCTGGTAAAGGCTTGCGTACGCTTGTCGTGGAAGCTGGACTTTTCACTGTTCCAGAACACGTACAGAACACTGGAATCCTCGGTTTTTCCAACCCCCAGGCTCCTTCTTTTCTCGATCTGAGCGCAAATCAGCCGGAGCCGCCCCGGAACGAGGTTTGGGGCATTCCATGGGTCTCCGGAATTCCATTCATGGGGCTCGCGTACACGCTGGGCGGCCGATCTCTCTATTGGGGCGGCTGGTCGCCGCGGCTTCTGGATGAGGAGATGGCGACTTGGCCAGCAGCGACCGTCGCCGAACTGAATAGCCGCTATTTCGATGAAAGTTCGCGCCAAATTGGCGTCGACGAGACGAACGACTTCATTTTCGGCGAACTGCATCGCGTGCTCCGGCAGAACTTGTTCAACGCGGCTGGCGGCATCAAAGACGTCATCCCATTGCCCTCGCTGCCGCCATCGCCGCTATTGAAGCCCGGTTCAAATCCGCTGGACCTTCTCGGTCTATCCTCGTCGGACGGGCTCTCGCCCGCCGATCTGTTAAACATGCTGAAGCTTGAGGCCCCCCTCGCTGTTCAGGCCCGGCCACCGCATGCCGGCTTTTTCCCGCTCAACAAGTTCAGCACTGTCCCGCTGATGATGAAGGCCGCTCGCACCGCCTCGACCGGCACTGGAGCTTCCGACGGCAACAAGGATTTCATGGTGCTGCCGGACACGCACATTCTCAACTTGGCTAAGGAACGTACTGCGGCGGGCACCTGGCGCGTCACCGGCGTGAATACGAACCGCGGCCGTATCGATCTTGCCCCAGGCGGTGCCGTTGTCATCGCGCTCGGCACAATCGAGAGTGCGCGACTTGCTCTCGTGTCATTTGACGGGAGCGATTTGCCCACTCTCCCGTTGATCGGTAAGAACCTGATCGCCCACCTCCGCTCCAACCTGGTCGTTCGGGTGCCTCGGACCGCGATTCCCGGGCTCTCATCGACGACGAACGAGTTACAGACGTCGGCACTCTTCGTGAAAGGGCGAGCAACCCGAGCCAATGGTGACGTTATCGGCACCTTTCATCTTCAGATCGCAGCAAGCGGCGGCGGCAGCAATGTTGGCGGGGAGGACGAACTCTATCGAAAGGTTCCAGACATCGATTTCTACGACCAGCTGCGCACCTCCAACGATACGCATGTCGCGATTGCGATCCGCGGGCTTGGCGAAATGGAGCCCGCGGATATGGGCAGTCTCGGTTCGCATCCGAGCCGTGTCGATCTGGACGCCCGCACCGACGAATATGGCGTGCGGCGGGCCATGGTGACGCTCTTGCAGACGTCCAGGGACGATGAGCTTTGGGCAGCCATGGACAATGCGATGGTAAGCGTTGCTGCTGCCTTCGCACCCGGGCAGGCGATTCCGCCGCCTGGTCACGATCCCCTCGGCACCACTCACCACGAGACCGGCACCTTGCGCATGGACCCAGATCCGAGTCGTGGCGTCACGGATGAGGACGGTCGCTTTCACCATGTAGAAAACCTCTACGCCGCAGGCCCTGCACTCTTTCCAAGCATCGGCTCGCCGAACCCGATGCTGACCGGCATCGCCCTGTCACGTCGTACAGGCGACCTCATCATGACGCCGGCGCCCTTTACTGGCGATCCAGGCTTCGAGGTTCTGTTCGATGGCACGTCGCTCGGCGACTGGGAAATGTCGACGATCAGCAATCAGCCTGGACGGAGTGATCCGGGCAGGTTTCGAGTGCACCGCGGCATGCTGGAAAGCCAGACCGGTACGGATCTCGGTCTGCTCTGGCTGACGCGGCCCACACCGGAGAGATACGTTCTACGCCTACAATGGATGATGACCGCGCCGGACGACAATTCCGGTATTTTCTTTGGTTTCCCCGATCCGAGGAACGAGGGATACGACAACACCGCCTATGTTGGTGTCAATTTCGGCCTTGAGCTGCAGATCGATGAGCTTGCGCGACCTGACAATACGCCGATCCACCGTACGACCGCCATATACGGCTTTAAGGGACCTGACATATCGCCTCAGACCCGTCCCATCGGTGAATGGAACGACTATGAGCTCACGGTTGATGGTCCTGACATCAAAGTGTCTTTGAATAGCCAGACCGTCAATCAGTTCCATTTCACCGGCGATCCGCAATCACCACGCCGTGCGCAGCCCTCGACGGCGCAGGATCCGCGCTTCGTCGGGCTTCAGACTCACACCGGGCGCCTGTTCTTCCGCCGGATTCAGTGGAAGGCATTGTGAAGCAAATGGCGATGAACCTGCTTCCGACGGGCGATCTTGGCGCCATCGAAAACAACGGCGCGGTCACGTTCGGCCTTTGGCTGCCATGGGTCTCGACGAATGACGGCAACGCCGTTGCGGTAAAGATCATCCACGAAGCTGATCAGTTCCTGCAGAATGTGCCGCCTCGCGAGTTTCCGCTCACACACAGTTTGCGCCAACCACATGGTGACTTCTGGTCCGCCACGGTTCCAATAGCCGGCACCGCGCCCACGGCTCCGGGCTCAGCCTGGGGAGCGGCCGGCCGGTACGTCTATCGCTATACGATCACGAACCCGAACGTCGGCGTCCTCGATTGGATCATCGATCCTTTTGCCCGCGAATTCGGTGTGGGAAAGCTTTCGGCGTTCACCCTCGGTTACCAGCCACATGTCTGGAGCGCCGCCGAGGCGCAATGGCGCACGCCGTCTTTGTCGGACCTTGTTCTCTACGAGATCAATATTGCCGAGCTCGGCGGCGATTTGGAGCGAATCCGAAGTCGCGTCGCCTACCTGGCCGATCTCGGCATCAATGGGATCGAGATCATGCCACTCTCAAACGTCGGCAGCTCGGTCGATTGGGGCTATCTGCCGATCGGCTATTTCGGCGTCGATGAACGCTTCGGCAAGCGCTCCGATTTCCAGGCACTGGTCGATCTCTGTCACCAGCATGGCATTGCGGTGATCGTGGATGTGGTCTACGGCCACACCGGCGTGGATTTTCCATATTATGACGCCTACACGCGACTGGGCTACCGCGAGTCCCCCTTCATGGGACCATTCGCAAAGGACTATTTTAGCAACTTCGGCAAGAGCACAGACTTCAACCGCCAGTTCACACGCGACTTCTTCTTCACGGTCAATCATCACTGGCTCGAAGTCTACCACGTCGACGGCGTCCGTTATGACTGCGTACCGAACTACTGGGATGGGCCGCTCGGTGTCGGCTATGCCGGTCTGGTTTATGAAACTTACCAACTGACAAAGGCGAAGGTTGCGCAAGGTGCATCTCCCTGGCAGCGGTTCGATATGGGCGGCGGCGAACCGCTTGCCCTCGTGCAGATGGCCGAGCAGCTCGAGGATCCGGACGGCGTATTGCGCTCGACTTACTCGAACAGCACCTGGCAGAACCAAACCTTCGATGCGGCACGCAGTGTCGCGCGCGGAGACAGGGGGCGGCTGGCCGATCTGGGACTTCGCTTGGGGCTATTCGGCTACACTGAACAAGAGACCATGAATGGCGATCGAGTTCCGAAGTCGGCGCTGCAATATATCGAGAACCACGATCACGAGCGCTTCCTGTGCAATTTCGGAAGCTACAACCTGGATGAGGCCGGCAATCCTCTGTTCCAGGAGGGAGACCGCGGCCGCTGGTACATGCTGCAGCCCTACTTGATCGCGCTACTTATGTCCAAGGGCGTTCCGATGCTCTGGCAGGGCGAGGAGTTCGCGGAAAACTACTTCCTCCCCGACATTGGTGCAGGGCGCGTCGGCCTCCTGCGTCCTCTTCGATGGGATTACTTCTATGACAGTTCCGGCCAGCCCATTGTCTCGCTTGTTCGCAAGCTGCTTCGTATCAGGCGTGATCGGGACCATATCCGGCGCGGCGCATACTACTTCTTCAATGATTGGGATCGCTATCAGAAGCAAGGCGTGCTGATGTTTGCGCGCCACCAAGCCGCCCGCTATACGCTGGTCGCGATCAACACCGGCAGCACCGAGCAGAGGGTGCCGTTTTGGTTTCCGATTGCTGGCGATTACATCGAGGAATTGCACGGGGGCACCCTAAACCTGCCGAATATCGCCGCGCTGCAACAGATCTCCCTCACGATCCCATCACACTATGGCGGAATCTGGACTACCGGGGCGCCGTAGCGAATGCGACTGGAGTAACCGTCGCCGAACTTAAGTGCGTGTAGATGGAGAAACCCCGCCAGCCCGTGGCGGGGGAGCCGATCGTCTTCTGATCGGTGACGGCGTACTTGCTATTTCAGGTAGGCCCGCACGACGTCGACAAGCTCGGCGGCGCCGTCGTCACGGTCCTTTTGCGCAAGGTCTCCAGCGGCGACGTGAAGAAGAATATGATCCTCGATCATCTCGGACATCAGGCCATTGATCGCGCCTCTGGCGCCGGCAATAACCTGCAGCACTTCCGCGCAACTCTTCTCATCCTCGAGCATCCGTTCGACCGCCTCGATCTGGCCGCGAATGCGGCGGACGCGGTTGATAAGCTTGGTCTTCTCGCGCGTGGTATGCGGCATGCGGCTTCTCCCATAAAGGCCGACCCGTAGAATAGAGGGGTACTGTATTTAATCGAAACGCGCTTGACTATATCCCCCCGGGAGGATAGGGAAATTGCGCTGCAGAGGCCGGATATTCCGTTTTTCCCGCTGACGTTTGCCGTCACCCGCCAGTGCTCGACGCTTCCCGGGCCACCAACCAGCCGGTCATCCTGACGCTGCGCACCAGCAGCGCTTACAGCGACATGAAACGCCCGGTGCAATAGCCGGTATTCGGTTGCGGGGCGTGATGTTCGACATTGTTTTGGCGGCTTTCGCGGCTTTAGAATTCGGAACGTCGCGGACGAGCGATGTTCCGATTCGAGCGGTTGGGGGGCGAGCCATGAAAGCAATGATCACGACTGTCGTGGCGGCCGTGGCTATGCTGCCGAGTTTTGCCTCGGCGGACTCCTATCAGGTCGCCATCGACGGAATGATGCGGGCGTCCTATCGGCACATGGAACTGACCTATGCCTGCCGCCACGTCACCGGTCCCTCGCAGTTCAGCAACGCCCGGGTGGCGGCCGACAATGCTGTCCGCGCGACAGGAATACCGACGGATATGGCGATGGCGACAGTCGAAAAGATGGCATCCCGCATCAGGGCGGCTCCTCGTTGGAAGGCTCGCCCCAGTCTGACCGAGTGTACGACCGGCGTCGCGCGGACGAAGCAGGAGCTCCTACGCTGGCGTCGGCAATTTCGGCGCTCGCAGCAGTAGACATCCCATCTCAGCCCGTTTGCAGCCATTGACACCGATCCCCTCCGGGGGGATAGATGAGCCATGACAGAACACACGTACGCCACCCATCCAGACATCGTCAAGCGCCTCAAGCGGGCCGAGGGTCATCTCAAGTTATCGCTATGATCGAGGGCGGCAAGCCGTGCCTCGACATCGCGCAACAACTCTCCGCCGTCGAAAAGGCGATCATCAATGCGAAGCGGACCCTGATCCAGGATCACCTCTACCACTGCCTGGAGGAGATCGTCGGCGCGCTTCCCAGGGACCGACGCCAGTCGATCGACGAATTCAAGACGATCGCGAAGTACCTCTGAACTGCGTGTCGCCACCGCCCTTTTTCATCGTCCTCCTGCCGCCGTCACTGGTCTCACAGTCCTTCGGGAGCCGCGACCGAACAGGATAAATCTCGCTCATGCTGCAAGTCCTTGCCAACCGCACCTATCGTCATCTGTTCCTGGCCCAGGTGATCGCGCTTATCGGAACCGGCCTTGCCACCGTCGCCCTCGGGCTCCTCGCCTTTGATCTGGCCGGGGCCGAGGCCGGCGCGGTGCTCGGTACCGCGCTCGCCATCAAAATGATCGCCTATGTCGGCGTGGCGCCGGTCGCGGCCGCTTTTGCCGAGCGGCTTCCCCGCCGCGCGATGCTCGTCTGCCTCGACCTCGTTCGCGCAGCCGTCGCACTGTTCCTGCCATTTGTCACCGAGATCTGGCAGATCTACGTCCTGATCTTCGTGTTGCAATCGGCATCGGCCGCCTTTACTCCGACCTTCCAGGCAACGATCCCAGATGTGTTGCCGGACGAGAAGGACTATACCCGCGCCCTGTCGCTCTCGCGCCTTGCTTATGACCTCGAAAGTGTCGCAAGCCCCATGCTGGCCGCCGCACTCCTCACCGTGATCAACTTTCACAGTCTGTTTGCGGGCACCATAGTTGGTTTCCTCGCTTCCGCCGCACTCGTCGTCTCTGTCGTGCTGCCAAGCCCAAAGGCGACTGAGCGCCGCGGCATCTACGACCGCACGACCCGTGGCCTACGGATCTATCTCGCGACACCGCGGCTTCGGGGCCTACTGGCCCTCAATCTGGCTGTCTCAGCGGCAGGGTCGATGGTCATCGTCAACACTGTGGTCCTGGTCCAGGCCGAATTCGGCTTTACCCAGCGTGCAACGGCCGTGGCACTGGCCGCCTTCGGCGGTGGTTCGATGATCGCCGCTCTCCTGCTACCGCGTCTGCTCGACAAAACGCCTGATCGGCTCGCCATGCTGGCGGGCGCCGCAGTTCTGACCGCCGGCCTATTCGTCGGCGTTGTGGTACCGGGCTTTGCGTGGCTGCTGCCGCTCTGGCTGGCCATCGGGCTTGGCTATTCGTTGGCGCAGACGCCCTCAGGCCGTCTGTTGCGGCGCTCGTCGCAGCCGGAGGACCGGCCAGCGCTGTTTGCCGCGCAGTTCGCGCTGTCGCATGCATGCTGGCTGATCACCTATCCGGTCGCTGGTTGGCTTGGAGCCAGCGTCGGCCTGCCGGCGACGTTCGCCATACTTGGGGTGATTGCGGCCGCCGCCATCTTCGCAGCGACGCGGCTTTGGCCGGCACATGATCCTGATGAGATCGAGCACCTCCATGAGGAGCTTGATGAGAACCACCCGCACCTCGTCGGCGCGACGCGCGTCGGACAGGGACACCGGCATAGCCACGCCTTCGTGATTGATAGCCATCACCCCGATTGGCCGGCCGCGTGATGAGAGTGCGACGCAGCCGATTGCGGGACGTTTGCCGGTGATGAGCGATTCGCGGTCTACGCCGGGCTGTTCCTGGTGGCGCTCGCCGCCGCCACGATCCTGCCCATGCAGTCGGAAGCGGCGCTGGCCGGCCTGTTGCTCGCTGATTACACGCCGTGGCTGCTCATCACGATCGCAAGCGTCGGCAACGTGCACGGCTCGGTGCTGTTACCATCGCTACGGCAAGTGGTCGCTGCTTCCGAGCTGGGCGCCGATGGTCGGCGATCCGCTCACCATTGTCGCAGGCGTCATGAAAGAGCCACTAACTGTGCATCGCGACATTGCCGCATCGGTCATCGACATCTATCTCGCCTTCCGTCCTGCCAATGAGCGTCGCCGGCCGGTCTGCTTTATACAACCGCGCCCCCTAGCATTCCACGCCACGCGGGTATCGCTTCGGGGTCACCTGGTGCGTTCAGGAGTGGCGCACGTTGACTTTGTCCAACGCGGACTTGAGGCCTTGTGTCAGCTTGCTGACGCCATCGTTCGCCCAGAAATGCATGAAGAACAGCCGGGGTTCGTCGTCGAGCATATGGTTGTGCACGGCAGTAACCTCTATCCCGCCTTCCCGCAACGCGCGCAGCACCGGGTTGACCTCGGAGGCGATCAGGACGAAGTCGCCTGTGATCGCCGCCTTGCCGTTGCCGGTCGGCTGGAAGTTGATGGCAATCGCCGAACCCATCGCCTCGGGCACGTCCATGCCGCCGTCCTTGATCACCTCGGCGCGGGGAATGCTGATCTGGTAGACGCCACCGTTGACCTTGCCCTTGTGCCCCAATGCTTGATCGATGGCGGCAGTGTCGAGATCGATGGCAGCCGCTGGCGGGCTCGCTGGCGCCTCGGAAAGCGGCGTCCCGCTTTGCTGCAACGCGATATGTAACGCGGACGCCAGATTGACCGGATCGCCGTGCCCGAGGACATGCATGTACATGGTCGCCGGCTCTGATCGCAGCAGATGATTATGCAGGGCGGTCACCTCGATGCCGCTTTCGATGAGCTTCGTCATCACGGGATTGACTTCCGGCTGGGTCAGAACGAGATCACCCATCACCATGGCATCGCGGTCGTCCATTGGCTTGAACGCAAGCCAGGAACCGAGCGCCAGAGCTGGCTTCAGCTGTACGCCGTCCAGAGTGACCTTCAGGTCCGAACGCGGCAACCCGACACGGTAGACGCCGCCGGCTGCCTCTGTGCCAGAACGACCGAGCGCTTTGCCGACCGCCGACCAGTCGGTTTCGGCATGCGCTGGAATTGTAAGGGCCAGCAACAGGGTGGCGCCGATGGCTAGTCTTGATCGCATCGCCTTGCTCCTTCTTGATTGTGCCCCGTCCGTGAAAGTCCCGCTTTGTCTTGCCATCTGGCAAAGTGTGATCAGTTTCGAAGCGTCCGCAGTCGCCTTCGCCAGCACTTCCCGCCGAAGGCGGATGGCGTGGCAAAAGCGATGGCCGACGCGACGCCCGCCGCGCGGCCGCGCCACATCCACCATGTCGAGCTCAAGCTGCGGTCGGCTTCATAGCGGGTGGCCAGCTGTGTGTCTCGGTTTTGCGGCGTGAGGCCCAGGCATAGAGGGCGTCATAGATGACGAAGCCATGCCTCAGCACCTCATGATCGTTAGGCGTTACGTCCCGAAGCCCCATCGAGATTGCCAGCAGCCCTGCCGATTGCGGCGTCAGGTCGTGCCTGTCGGTGTCGGCGCCGCGGACGATGGCAGCGATAGTGACGATTGCCGGATTGCTGTCCAGTCCATGTTTGTCGACGAAGGTATCGAAACTGCAACCCTCACCCACATGCGTGTATTCGACGCCGGGCACATCGTAGGGTGTAGCGCCGGTCTCCTCCGCCACCTTGATCACCTGGTCCGGCGGCACGAACAGGAACTCCGGCTCCTTGTCGATGAACCGCGCGATCAGCCAGGGGCAGGCGATACGGTCGATGACCGGACGTTCGCGGGTAACCCATTTCATCGCACTCACCTCCTTCAACGGTTTTCAGCAGTTGTGAACGGGACGGTCGGGCCGCCGATCGCATGCCAGGCGGCAATTCCGCCGGCGAGGGGCCGTGCGTCCAGGCCGCGGCGGCGGAGTTCGGCGACGGCATCGCCGCTGACCTGGAAGCCGTAGATGCAATAGACGACGATTGGCTTGTCCCGGGGGAGTTCGTCGGCCCAGCCGGCGATCGTTTCGGAAGGCCGTACGATCGCATCCGGCAGCATGTCGCCGCGCTTCGGCAAGTCCTCCGCGAGACAGACGTCGAGCACGACAAGTTCGTCCCGGCGTTGGAGGCGAGCGAGCAGATCCTCCGGCGCGACGTCATCGTGCCCCACGGTTTCAACCGCAGGAATGTCGGGCAGCCTGTCTGTCAGCCGCCGGAAGCGAGCGCCGACACGCTCCCAATGGATGTTCTTCATGAAGGCATCGACATAGACGCCGGCCTTGGCGCCGAAATCGATGTGATAGGCGTGCTCATACATGTCGAGGGCCAGGATCGGTACACTGCCGGCAAGACAGTTGGTGTGGTCAGCTCCCCATTGGATCATGAGCCGCCGGTGGCGCTCCGACCACACAAGAAGCGTCCAGCCCGAACCGCCCGCCTGCGCCTTGGCACAGGCCGTGAAACGGGCGCGCCAATTGGCGACACTGCCAAAATCACGCTCCAGCGCCTCGGCAAGGCCACTCGCCGCGTCTCCGGATCCGCCGAGCCCGTCGAAGTAGATCTCGTGAAGGATGGCTGAGTTCGCCGCGATGAGTTCCTCCCGCTTCAGCCCGTTGATGTCGAAAACGGGTGCCGCGCTCCAGTCGAGCTCATCGAGCCGTCGCTCGATCGCATTCAGGCGGCGCACTGCGCCGCCATAGTTGTTCTCGTAGTGGCTGGCCAACAGCCGCTCGGAGAGGCCGTCGAGACGTGGCGGCTTGAAAGGTAGTGGCATGATCCGGTGCATAGCGCCCTCCCTTAAACGACTGGCGGAAGGCTACGCCCGAATCGAAAATGATACAAGTGTTGCTTTCTGAGGTTTTGATGATACGCTTTAGACATGAACGACAACGCGATTCCGGTGGAGCAACGCTGGTTGCTTTTGATCCACCAACTGCCGAGCAAACCGGCCTACTTCCGGGTGAAGATCTGGCGGCGGCTGCAGCGCCTCGGCGCCGTCGCCGTCAAGAGCACAGTCTACGCGCTGCCTGCGAACGCCGAGACGCAAGAGGATTTCGAATGGCTTTTGAAGGAGGTCGTCGAAGGCGGTGGCGAGGCCATGGTGTGCGAGGCGCGCCTCATTGACGGCCTTTCCGACGCTCAGGCGCGCTCCCTATTCGATGCAGCCCGTGATGAGGACTATGAGGCCATCGTTAACGAGGCGCGGACGCTTTCAGCTCGGCTGGAGACAGCCACGGCGGATGAAAAGGCCGAGCTGCGGACACAAACCGGCCGCCTGCGCAAGCGGATCGTCGACATCGCAACGATCGATTTCTTTGGGGCGACCGGCCGGCTCTCGGCGGAGAGCTTGATCGCGGAACTTGAGAGCAGACTTGCAGAGGACATGGAGATGATCAACGAGGATCCCAAACCGCTCACCCCGGCCGATCTGAAGGGACGCGTGTGGGTCACCCGCAAGGGCGTGCACGTCGATCGCATTGCCTGCGGTTGGCTCATCCGTCGCTTCATCGATCCGGATGCGATTATCCGCTTCGTGCCGGGCAAAGGTTACGTCCCCAATCCGGGCGAAATTCGCTTCGACATGTTCGAGGGCGAGATCACCCATGAAGGCGACCACTGCAGTTTCGAGGTCCTGCTCGCCAGGGCCGGTATTACGGATCCGGCACTCCAGGCGATCGCCGAGATCGTTCACAACATCGATCTGAAGGACGCCAAATTCGGGCGCGAGGAGACAACCGGTATCGCCAGCCTGATCGCCGGGATCTGCGCGGCCAATCCGCAGGACGAGCAACGGATCGCCCAGGGCGGGCCGATCTTCGACAATCTTTATCAATATTTCCGCGCGAAGCGCGACTGATACACGGACACCAATCATGAACAAGATCGAGAGCCTCGACGCCACCCCAGTCCAACGCGCTGATACGCCCTCCCACGGGATATCATTTGGCGAGGCAGTTCGCGTCTGGGCGCGCGTGGCCGCCCTGAGCTTTGGTGGCCCTGCCGGTCAAATTGCCGTCATGCATCGGATCATCGTCGAGGAGAAGCGCTGGATCGGCGAAACCCGGTTCCTGCATGCGCTGAACTACTGCACGCTGCTACCGGGACCTGAGGCGCAACAGCTTGCGATCTATATCGGCTGGCTTCTGCACAAGACCAAGGGCGGGCTGGTGGCGGGAATCCTGTTCGTGCTCCCCGGCGTCGTCGCCATCATGGCGCTGAGTTGGATCTATGCCATCTTCGGCAATGTCGGGGCCGTTCAGGCGCTGTTCTTCGGATTGAAGGCCGCGGTTCTGGCGATCGTGCTTGAAGCCGTACTGCGGATTGGCCGGCGGGCCCTGAGGAACAATGTGATGATCGGACTCGCCGCCGCTGCATTCATCGCACTCTTCCTGTTCCACGCCCCATTCCCGCTCGTCGTGCTGGCCGCCGGCATCGTCGGCTATGTCGGCGGCCGGGCCGGCTGGGCAGCGTTCCGCGCAGGCAATGGCCATGGCAAGGTCGGCGGCAAACAGGTCGCCGATGCCGATAGCGTCCTCGGCGAAGAGGTTCCCGCCCACGCCCGCCCACCGGCCAGTTGGTCGCTCAAGGTCGCGGCAATCGGGTTGCTGCTCTGGGGCGGGCCGGTCCTTGCACTGCTCTTTTTTCTCGGACAGGGCAACGTCTTCACGGACATCTCGATCTTCTTCTCGAAAATGGCGATGGTCACGTTTGGCGGCGCCTATGCCGTCCTGTCCTATGTCGCCCAACAGGCGGTGGAGCAATACCATTGGCTGAAGCCCGGCGAGATGCTCGATGGCCTCGGCATGGCTGAAACCACACCTGGCCCGCTGATCATGGTGACGCAGTTCGTCGGTTTCATGGGCGCCTATCGCGCGCCGGGAGCTCTCAATCCGCTGCTGGCCGGTATGTTAGGCGGCCTGTTGACCACCTGGGTGACCTTCGTCCCTTGCTTTCTCTGGATCTTCCTTGGCGCGCCGTTCATGGAGACCATGCGCAACAACAAGGCGCTCTCCGCCGCGTTGGCCGCAATCACCGCCGCCGTCGTCGGCGTGATCTTGAATCTTGCAATCTGGTTTGCGCTACATGTGCTGTTTACAGATCTCCAAGAAGCGCGTGCCTTCGGCATGGCCGTCGATCTTCCAGTGCTGAGTTCCGTCAATGTCCCGTCGCTGATCCTAACTGTTGGCGCCGTCATCGCTGTGTTTCGCTTCAAGATCGGCATGCTGATGGTGCTCGCCGCCTGCTCACTCGTTGGATTGCTTTATGGGCTGCTGATGGGCTGGGTCTAATGCATGCCGGGCGGGAGTGAGGAGCGGTGTCGGGATCACGACATGCATAAACCGAAGAGCTAAGCGGGCAGGCTCAGCCCAGTGCCAAAGGGTGCGTGCCGGACGCGCAGGCTTTTCCAAGAACATCGTCGCCGACGGAGATCAAACACGCCCGTGCAAGTCCTCCAACCGACAACCACTCTCTTCGCGGCGCGGGCTTTGCGTGATTTCGGCGACGGCTTCGTGGCCATCCTGTTGCCGGTCTACCTGCTGGCTCTCGGCTTCTCGCCCTTGCAGGTCGGCATCATCGCCACCGCATCCCTCTTCGGCTCTGCGTTCTTGACGATTGCCATCGGGTTTCTCGGGGCGGGTCATGATCTCAGGGGCTTGCTGATCGCAGCCGCCAGCCTGATGGTGGCGACTGGCCTCCTGATGTCTATGGTCAACGACTATGCGCTGCTCCTGGTGGTCGCGTTTGCCGGCACGATCAATCCGTCGGCCGGTAGCGTCAGCATCTTCGTACCGCTTGAGCACGCCGTGCTCGCCCGCGAGGTGACCAGCTTCGATCGAACGAAGATGTTTGCCCGCTACAGCTTGGTCGGAGCGCTCGCGAGCGCCGTTGGCGCGCTGGCCGCCGCTCTGCCGGAATTCATAACACCGTTCGGGTTGATGCAACTGACCGCCATCAAGCTGATGTTCGTTCTCTACGCGGTCGTTGGCGTCGTGGGCGGCCTCTTTTATGCTCGCATACCACCTCGTCCAGTGAGTCACACAGACGCCAAACCGGCGGCACTCGGACCTTCGCGCGCCATCGTCTTGAAGCTCGCGGCTCTCTTTAGTCTGGATGCCTTCGCTGGTGGTTTCGTGGTTCAGTCGCTGCTCGCGCTGTGGCTGTTTTCACGCTTCCATCTCTCGCTCGCCGAGGCAGGGGTGTTTTTCTTCTGGACGGGCGTTCTGTCGGCCTTCTCGTTCCCTGTCGCGGCCCGGCTCTCGAAGCGGGTCGGGCTCATCAACACCATGGTGTTCACCCACATTCCGTCCAGCTTGGCCTTGGCCCTCGCCGCATTCGCACCGAGCTTGCCGCTGGCGCTCGCTTTGCTGCTCGTTCGGGCAGCACTCTCGCAGATGGATGTCCCGACCCGCTCTTCCTATGTGATGGCGGTCGTGTCGGAGGCCGAGCGCGCTGCGGCGGCGAGCTTCACATCCGTGCCGCGAAGCCTTGCTGCAGCCGCAAGTCCCGCGCTCGCCGGTGCTCTCTTCGCTGCGTCGTTTCGAGCGTGGCCGCTCCTGATCTGCGCTTCTTTGAAAATCACCTACGACTTGCTGCTGTTGTGGCAGTTCCGACACCTCAAGCCACCTGAGGAAAGTTGAGTTAATTGCCTCCGTTTTCCATTTGTGTGGCCTCCTGACTTGGCATGCTGGAGACCGGCTGCGCAACGAGGTAACACAGCCCCTTGGTCCCGACCTCACCGCGCTCGGCGATGTTGAACCCGGACTCTTCGACGATAATCGCGACCCGGTCGACATCGACGTGGCCATGGCGGTGGAAACGAAAGAAACTTCTTTGGCGCAGCGGTCTTGCAAAGTCGATGATGACCAGGCGACCATTCGGTCGTAGCACACGAAGCGCCTCCCGGCAGAATTCTTCGCGGCCTCGCTTTGGCAGGTGATGAAACATCAAGGTGCTGAGGATGACGTCGAACTCCCCATGCTTGTAGGGCAGGTCCTGAGCCGTTCCCGTCGAAAACGCGATCGGTCGTTTTGCCCGCTCGGCCTTCGCCATGGCTCGTGCGACCATTTCGCCAGACGCATCGATCCCTTCGACCCGTCCGTTCGGTCCGACCCTTTGCTTGGCAAGCAGCGCGATGGTGCCGGTACCGCAGCCGACATCGAGGACCGCGTCTCCCGGCTTCAGCTTTGCGAAGCTCAGGATCCTTTCACGGAAAGCGTGCTCGCGGCCGCCGGTCAGAAGCCATGCCAACGCGTCATAGCGTGCAGCAGAGTGGAGCAGGATGCCAATATGCGGCACCTTCGTCTCCGCGGAAGCCGATTCCTGAGCCGGCACGGCAATCCGGCCGTGAACGTTCGGCCACATCGCCAGAATGGCGATCGCGGCGAGCAAGCCGGCGTGAAGCACCAGGACGGGAATACCCAGGGAGAAGAGCACGTTCGCCTGTCCGAACAGGAAGAATGCGCCGACCACCACCGCCACTTTGATGACGATGACCGCCATTTGCGTCCGTCGCTGATGAATTCTTCCAAAAAATCGTCGGTGCATTGCTTCGTCTCCTGTTCGCTCGTTTCGCCCGAGCCATTGACAGGAGCATACGATACTGGACATCGTGTCCAGTATCGTTTTTACTGATCGCGACCTCCAGATGCGCCCATTACTGGACGATTGACCCTCCCGTGACCGAAAAAGGATGCCCAAGTGCCCGTCGGATCAATCGATCGTCGTGTCGCCCGGACACGCGGCCTTCTGCAGCAGGCGCTTGTCAAATTGACCGCCGAGAAGGGATATGCCGCGGTCACCGTCGAGGACATCTGCAGGCAAGCCAATGTCGGACGCTCGACGTTCTACACCCACTATCCCGACAAGGATTGCCTGAGGAAAGCAGCGATCGACGAGCATCTGAAGCCCCTCCAGACGAGGGATACAGGGCGTTGCTCGCAGCCAGACACCCATGGCTTCTCCTTCAGTCGTTCAGTGTTCGAGCACGCGCTCGCGACGCGGGCGATGCACCGTGCCCTGCTCGGTGGGTCGAAGCGCGAAACGCCGGAAGAGATCCGCGACTGGATCAGCCAGCAGATTCGCAGCGAACTGGCCGATCTTTCCGGCCACCGCGAAAGTGGCACCGAGCTTGAGATCGCCACGCGCTTCGTCGTCGGCGCACTTCTTGAGGTCATGCACTGGTGGCTTGACCGCGATACCGACATCACCCCTGCCGAGATCGACCGGATGTTCCAGCAAATGGTTTTCGATGGGATGAAGACCGCACTAGACGCCCCCACTCATGCAGGTGGTAAGCGCCATCCTTCGTGATCCGCTCCGAAGCATCGAAGCCGGCGCTCGGTTCCGGTAATGGCACGAGGATTTCATGAATAGCTGGCAGCCGACGGCGTTTTGAACGCGTCAGGCTCAGTTCTCCCATTGCGCCTCAGCGACAACACTTGCCACCAGCGGATCTCGTCCCACCGGCTCGACTGGCAAGGTTAGGATGATCATCTCCCGCCGCCCCGCTGAATTTAAGGTAAAAAGCTTATGAACGTGGGTCCGCCAGTGCTCTTCACGAACCGGCTCAGCATCAGTCAGATTGAAAAAGTCCCTTTCGAACACCGCGCTGTCAACGCCCGAAGCGGCGACCGTGCAACTTTCAACAGCGTTGCCACTAACGGTCGCCCTCGTCACCAAAATCGCCTGCCATTGCGAGTTTCCGCGATGGCCAATCATCCAACCTTCAGCAAGATCCGCGTTCTCCATCGGCGCCAAGCTGATCACCAGATCGAATGGTAGCGGTCGCCAACCCCTCGCCCGCGCTATCGACGCCGTTCGAGCGAAGTTTGGGCCCTTGGTCAAGCAGCGACTCTTGAAAAGTTCGAACGCCGAGAGCGGTTCTTCGGCATGACCGGCGCCACAGTCGCAAAAAAGCGCTGCCATGAGCATGACGGCGATACGGATCATCAGCTTCGTCCGCACTGAGAGCATAACCGCCAGGTCCGCCCATCGGCACCGGGCCGATCCGGGCCTGCCGGCTAAATCATATTTTATACCCTGCTCTCCGAAAGAGAAAGCGGCGTGAGGCCTCATCGACAGCAGACAGGGAACTGTTTCAACGACAGACCGAGCCGGTCCTGTCGCTCTATCGAGGGTATTGCGAACGTCTACGTTTAGGTGCGCAGCCTGAGGGCTCGCTCGGTCCTGTCGGCGATTTGGGTGACGACGAAGCCGACCACCATGTAGATCACGACCGCAACGAAGAAGGCTTCGAGGTAGTAGAAGTTCAACGCTGCGGTCAACTGCGACTGCGCGAAGATGTCGACCACTTTGATGGCGAATCCGAGCGACAGCGCCTTCAGGATCATCACGAAGGAGTTGGCAAGATCGCGGCAGTCGCCACCCAAGAGGAACCGGGATAGCAATCATTCGGATCGCAATCCCGGCTTTCACGGAACGATGGACGCCAAATGGCGCACAACCGATTTATCAATTCGCAAGGAAAATCGGGATGCTGCGAACAACCTCGCCGTCATCCTTTGCGATGGAAATACGGGCGTAGACGGCATCCTTGATCTTGCCTTCGACGATCAAGGTTTTCCCGTTGCCAGGATTTTCAGTCTTGAGGTTGCGGATCTGGTAATCCTCCGCCTTCGGGCCGATAGCCTGCACGACGACGGCGTCAGCAGCGAGCGGCCCGACCGGCGTGGAGCCTTTCAGGAAGAAGAGCTCCCATGCGGTGGCGTCGATCGGCTTGACCTCAACCTGCAGGCTTTCGTCGAAAGTAGCGAGAGATCCACCATTTGGCCCCATGACGGCTTCAATTGGTGCCGCTCCCGGCAAAAAGGCTTCGCGGGTATGGAAATGGGTTCCGTGCCAGACACGGACGCGCACGCGGTAGGCACCATCCACCTGACCGCTGGCGACGACCGTGGATGCGCTTGGACCCGCTGCGATAGCAAGCGGATGAATTTTGCCGGAGACATCGATTGCATCCGCCTCGATCTCTTTCAGCGGCGGCGCTTTGTAGTCGCTTACGCCCGCCTCGCTGAAAACGATCTCCCATCTGTCGTAGGTCTTGCCAACTATATCGACCATTTGGCCGTGGCCCATATGGATGGAAGGCTGTTCGGACATGTCATGCTCTCCTTTTGCAGTTATGCCGGCTGGCGGCGTTTCAAACAATGCCGGCGATGTGCCGGCTATAACCTATCCCTGTGGATAGGATGATGGCAGACGCGGTAAAATCAAGAATGACCGCCGCAAGTCCCTCTCCTTCCAGCGCAACATTCATGGTGGGAGCCGTTCGTCCGGCCACCACATGACGGTTGATCATGCAAGGCTGCGACGGTGATAACTCACGCGTCCCTCGCCCTGCACGGAATGCAGACAGGAGACTAAAGGTATTTAGTGATCGTCTTGAACTCGTCGATCGACTGGCGTTCTTTCCGAGAAAGGGAACCGACGACATCCTCGAGGCAATGATCGAGATGATCCTGAATCAGCGTCTTCTTGGCCTGCACGATGGCCTTTTCGACCGCAGAGAGCTGCTGAGCGATATCGACGCAATCCCGACCGTTTTCAATCATTTGCACGACGCTCCGAAGATGTCCCTCGGCCCGCTTCAACCGCTTGGCGATTGCTTCATGATGATGATGGATGGTGTGGCCATCGTCGGATTCGGTCATGTCTTTTCGTGGTCCATGCTCCGATGTCTGGTCAAGCGGCGAGTGCAAGCTCTTTGTCGATGCAAGCGCGGCAGTCATGGGTGTGTTTCTCCTATCTTATCGTTGTCGCGAACCAGCCTGAACCGCGCCGCAAAGTTTCTGTCCGTCATCGAACGGCGGCCACGACCTTGCCTTCGATGTCCACAAGGCCAGCAGCCTTCTCCGCAGGTTCATGATGCGGGTTCATGATGCCGTTGACGCCGTGGTAGCCCATGTAGAGACCGACAATTATGATGACAGCGCTCGAAAAATAGGGGGCTCGCGCGGCAACGGTCGAAAGCCAGGAGAACTTCTGTGTTGCCTTGCGAACACCGATTGCTGCGGCAGCTCCGACCACGACCAGCGTAATCGCAAGACCGATTGAGAAGCAGAGCACAAGCACGGCACCAAGCGGAATCTTCTTCAGTTGCAGGCAAAGAAGCAGGACCGTGATGGCCGCCGGGCAAGGGATAAGTCCACCGGTCAGACCGAAGAGAATGATCTGCCCCGTCGTCACCTGGCGATTGGCGAAGCGCTTGCGGATATCGTTGGCGTGAGAGAGTGCGTGCGCGTCCTGATAGCCCTCGGTCGCGAGATTGACACCGCCGCCTTGCTTCTTGTCGGCCTCTGCCCCCTGTAGGAACGAGACGTCGTAATCGTGCTCATGGTCGCCATGGTCGAGGCTGAGGCGGGCCATGAAATCATAAGGTTCGGCGATGGTTTCGACGGACTCGATGTAACCGTCGCGATCCACAAAGGTAAATTTCTGCTTCGTGCCATCCGGCCGTTCGGTCGAAAGAGTGACATATTCGGCAGTCCAGTTGTCCCCGCTCACGACCTTCAAGCGCCAGAAGGCGGGCTTGTCGGGCGTGATCTCCATCGACATAAAGCCATGGCCGGTATCAACGCGCTGCGCCGGGATCGCCTTGTCACGGGTCTTTTCCCATTCCGCGACATCGCGCTCATATTGCTTGGCCGAACGCTGTTCCCGCAATGTCTGGCGAAACATCCAGGCAGCTACGCCGATAATGATCACAGCCGAGACGAGCTGGAAATATGGCTCGGCAGTTTCGGCATCGAGACCGGAGAAAAGGTACATGCCACCAAGCGCGATCGCCCAGACGACCATAGTATGGGAAAAGGTCGCAGCCAGGCCCAACATGACGGACTGGGCGACGGTCCCGCGCACGGCAACGATGAAGGCCGCCATCATCGTCTTGGAATGGCCCGGCTCAAGCCCGTGCAGGGCACCGAGCAGGATGGCGCTTGGGATAAAGAGCCAAGCGGCTCCACCGCCTTGGGCGATCAATGAACTAAAGGATTCCATAGGCTTCTCCAGTCTTTGGTTCGAATTTCGTCGGTGAATGGATGTGAGGCGCTAGGCAGTCGCCGCCTGCAGCAGATGGTGGGTCAGAGGCTTGTCGAAATGGATGGTTTCACCGTCGTCGGCGATCGCGACGTAGCCTCTGGACTTCCAGAAGCCGACGGTGGCCAAAGCATGGGAGCTGGCATGCAGATACATGCGCTCATAGCCCCTGCTCAGCGCCTCACTTTCGCAAAGGGCGGCGAGCTTCTTTCCCAACCCACGGCCCCGCATGTCCTTGCGCACATACTGGCGCCAGAGCGAAGCGATGTCGGTACCGTCTCCGTAACGATTGGAAAACAGCGCCGCGCAATTGGGCTTCCAGCCAAGATGCCGAATACCCGTCGTCGCGACGATTTCGCCTTGCCGGTTCTCGACGATCCAGAAAGCACCGCGATGAAGGCTGCTGAAATGATTGCCGGCAGGCGGCAGGAGAAGGGAATCGAGATCGCCATGCCAATCCGGGCGATAGTCGAACCCATAGAATTCCTTTATGACGTCAAGGCAGAATTGCCGCGCTCGCGTAGCCTTGCCTCCCGCATCAGCAAGCAGAGAGAGGCGCAAATCAGGTGAGAATTCAAGATCAGTAGCGTCAGTCATTTCAATACCCATGAGAGATGGAAGGGCGAACACGCTGTCGTTCCTGGCATCCTATATCCTCTCTAGGGGGATAGGATCAAGTCATTTTCTGCTTTACGTCAACATTTCTATTGTTGACAATCCTACAAAGGTGAATCCATGATGATATGCCATCCAGGGGGATAGCATATGAAGGCTGCTCAGACGAAAACCTCGGCAAAAAGCCTCGCACATTTCTCCCCTTGCGACGCCGAGCCTGCGCCCGGCAGTCCCAGCTCATGGCAACCGGTCTGGATCCGCCCCTTTTTGCGGATCGTCTGCAACGCGACTTGTTAGGACCAAAGGAAGCGAGATAGGAAGATGACGAAAATACTGCTTCAGCGTCTGGCTTTCCTCTGCGCCACCTCGCTCGTCGTCTCCATTCTCGCATTTCTCGTTCCATACATGACCGGCGGAGACCCCGTCCGTACCATCTTGCAATCGCGGATCGGCGACCTTGCGGTCGATCAGGATTCGGTCGCGGCGCTGCGCATCAAGCTCGGCCTCGACAGGCCTCTATACGAACAATACGGAATCTGGCTGGCCGATGCGGTGCACGGCGACCTCGGCGTGTCCTTTGCCAATAAGATGCCTGTGGCAAACGAGGTCGCTCGTGCACTTGGCGTCTCGGCCACGCTGGCGGCCGTTTCACTGGCCTTCGCCCTTCTCGTGGCTTTTCCTCTCGGCACGCTGAGCGCCATGCGGCCCGGCGGCCGTTTCGACACCCTCGCAACCTTTGTCACGCAGACCTTCGTGGCCGTTCCGGAGTACTGGATGGCTCCGATGGCTATCCTGCTGTGCTCCCTTCATCTCGGCCTGCTTCCCTCGGCCGGGTGGCGCGGATGGTCTTGCGTGATCATGCCGGCGCTCGTTCTTTCCCTGCGCCCGATGGCCTATTTCACGCGGGTAACCCGGGCGGCGATGATCGACGTGCTCGGCGCGCCCTACATCACCGCCGCATTGTCGCGCGGTCTCAACATGCGCCAGACGGTCGTCCATCACGGCGTACGAAACGGCATCATGCCGGTCCTCACTCTCTTCGCGATGTGGCTGGCCGGGCTCCTTGGTGGATCAGTGGTGGTTGAGGTGATCTTTTCCATCCCAGGCATGGGTCGCCTGCTCTACGAGGCGGTGATCAACAAGGACATTCCGATGTTGCAAGGCGGATTTGTCTGCATCGTCGTGCTGTCCATCGTCATCACCACGGTCACCGACGTCATCCATATGTTCATCAATCCCGCCGTGAGGGTCGGTCATGCCCGCTAGCTTCAATCCCGCTCTCATGTTGCGGTGGTCTGAAAGCCGGATGCGACCCAGGCTGCAAGCGCTTCGCATTCTGCGGGGCCGCCATTGGACCCTGGTCGTGGGAACCACGATGTTTTGCGTGATCGCGACGCTTCTTGTTCTGGGGCCATGGATCGCGCCCCACGATCCAGCAACACAGAGCCTGCTGAAACGACTGAAGCCGCCGAGCACAACTTATTGGCTCGGCACCGATGAACTTGGAAGAGATCTCCTCAGTCGGATTCTCACCGGCGGTCAGTTTGCTGTCGCGATCTCGGCGGTGACGCTCTTCCTCTGCGTGACGACCGGCATGACGGTGGGCATGATCAGCGCCAGGGCTGGCGGGTGGCTGGACGAGCTTCTCATGCGGATCGTCGATTTGCTCCTGTCCCTGCCGGACGTCATCATTGCGATGTTCATGGTGGCGATTTTCGGAGCCGGTTACACAACACTGATCATTTCACTCACTGTCATCGGTTGGGCTCCGTTTGCCCGCCTCGCCCGCAGTCTGTCCCTTGTCATCAACACGCGCGATTATATCGCCGCAGCGGAGGTGCTCGGCTGCCGACCGAGCTTCATCCTGGTTCGACATGTGCTGCCGAACGTTTTCCGGCCCGTTGCCGCTATCACCTTTCTGCGCTTCGGCCACAAGCTGATTACAGTCGGCGGACTGTCCTATCTGGGTCTTGGCGTCCAGCCGCCTCATGCCGACTGGGCACTCATGATGGCGTCTGCCCAGAACTATTTCGATCGTATGCCTCTTCTCGTCATCGCTCCGGGGCTTGCAATTTTCCTGACCGCCCTTTCCGTCACATGGATCGGCCAGGGCCTGGAAAGGCATAAGAAATGACGAACAAATCTAGGGAGTTTCATATGGAGAAATCGAAGGGCGGCGACGTCAAACTGCGCCGTTACAGCCTGGCAACGCAGGTCGCTGAACAGGTTCGCAAAGGCGTCCTCGACGGGACGTTTCCACTGGGATCGCAGTTGAACGAGGCAGATCTTGCCGAGCGCTTCGGCGTCAGTCGCGGGCCCGTTCGCGAGGCACTTGCACGCCTGGTGCAGGAAGGACTCGCCAACAGCCTCCCGCATCGTGGCGTCTTCGTGCCGGAACTGACGGAGAGCGATGTCATCGACATCTATCTGGTGCGTCAGCCGTTGGAACTCACAGCCATGGAAAAAGTCATGGCAAGACAAGAAAAGCGAATACCGCTGCACAAGGAGCTCAGCGCAATTGCCAACCGGATGGAACGCGCTCGCATAAGCCGGAACTGGACGCTCATCGCGGAACTCGACATGCAGTTTCATCGCACGCTGGTCGATGCGGCGGAGAGCCCTCGGCTGTCGCGCGTCTATGCCACCGTACAAGCCGAAACGAAGCTCTGCCTGCATAAGCTGATGGGTGGCTATAGCGGCAACGACGCACTTGTTCGCGAACATCAGTTGCTGGCCGATCTCATGCTCTCCGGCACGATCGAGGCGGCGCTTGCCGAGTTGCGCCGGCACTTCGGGAATCCCGTCGAAACGATGCGCAAGGCAATTCAGGCAAGGAAGGACGTCGCTTCAGCCGCATAAGTCCGCAGTTCTCAATCATAAAAGGGGAAAATTGCATGACATGCCAGACCTGCGAAAACACCGCTGCTCCGATGGGCGAGAGACATCCTATTCTTTCGGTGCGCGATCTGACAGTGCGGTTCGCCGGCGTTGAGCAACCGATCCTGGACCGTGTCAGTTTCGACGTCGGCAAGGGAGAGGTTGTCGCGCTCGTCGGAGAATCGGGTTCCGGCAAGAGCGTAACGGCGCTCTCCATCATGCGGTTATTGCCTCCAGGGGCGACGGTCAGTGCGACTGCCATCGATTTCTCCGGACAGGACTTGCGAAACCTATCGGCCAGTGAGTTCGATCATCTCAGAGGCGGCCGCTTGTCCATGCTGTTCCAGCAGCCTCAAGCCATGCTCGACCCGACATCCAGGGTGGGAGTGCAGGTCGGCGAGCCGCTCCACTACCACAACGGCATCCACGGACGGGAGAACCGCCGCCAGGTCGTCGGACTGCTCAGTGAAGTCGGAATTCCCGATCCATCGGCACGAGCCGATTGCTATTCCTTCGAACTTTCCGGCGGCATGGCCCAGAGGGTGATGATGGCAGCGGCGCTCAGTGCCGGTCCCGAACTCCTGATTGCTGACGAGCCGACGACCGCCCTCGACGTCACCGTTCAGGCGCAGATCCTGCGGCTTCTCGATGCCGAGCGCCGGCGGCGGCGCCTCGCCGTGCTGCTGATCACTCACGACCTCTCTGTCGTATCCGCCGTCGCCGACCGCATTGTCGTCATGTATGCGGGACGCGTTGTCGAGGAAGGCCCCGCGGCCAGGGTACTGAAGCAGCCTTCTCATCCCTATACGCAGGCCCTCATTCGCTGCTCCCTGTTCCAGACCGACGCGCAGGGAAAGCTGTTCTCCCTCCCCCACGGCACGGTCCATGCGCGCGACCTGACGACAGGCTGCCGCTTCCATCCCCGTTGTCCCGTAGCCCAGACGCATGGCTGTCTCGAGCGTTGCGTCGTGGAGGAGCCGCATCTTTGTGAAACCGACACCGACTGCGCATGCAAGGCCCGCTGCTGGGCCACCAGCAGCGAACACCAAGATGTCCGCGCAGGAGTTCCGGCATGAAGCCGCGCGTCGCTGACTCCGATTTTGTCATCGTCGAAGGACTGACGAAGCATTATCTTTTGTCCGGCGGGCGGCTCGTCCGCTCCGTCGATGGTGTCAGCTTTTCGATCCGCCACGGCGAGGTCCTTGGTCTTGTCGGTGAATCCGGCTGTGGCAAGAGCACGGTCGCTCGTTTGCTCATGCGCCTGACACCGCCAACATCCGGGCGGGTAAAGGTCGATGGGCGTGATGTCATCGCGTTACAGGGCGAAGAGCTCCGCAAGATGCGCCGCACTATGCAGCTCGTCTTCCAAGATCCTTATTCAGCGCTCGACCCCTCCATGACGATCGGCCAAAGCATGATCGCGCCTCTGATGCAGCATGCGCTCTACATGCCCGGCGAATGCAAGGCCGAGGTCCTGGACATACTGCGCGAAGTCGGGCTCACCGACGCATTTTACGACCGCTACCCTCACCAGTGCTCCGGCGGACAATTGCAGCGCGTCGGCATCGGACGCGCGCTCCTTCTGCGTCCGGAATTCCTGGTGTGCGACGAGCCGACCTCGGCACTCGACTCCTCCATGCGCACGCAGATCCTCAATCTCCTGTCGGAATTGAGGATTCGGCTACGCCTCACCATACTGATGATCACGCACGATTTGCGGCTCGTGTCGCGCTTCTGTGACCGCATCGCGGTGATGTATCTCGGCCAGATCGTCGAGATAGCGCCGGCGGCCGATCTCTTCGTCAATCCACAACATCCCTATACGCGAGCCTTGATCGCCTCCTCCCTGCTCGACGAGCACGGGCTGGAGGAGACGATCGACACTTTGCACGGAGAGCCGCCGAGCCCGCTCAATCCACCAAACGGATGCCGCTTGCGGACGCGATGCGCTCATGCGGACAGTCAATGCGCGCAGGCAGAGCCCATGCTGCGCAGCCTTGTTGAGGACGACGGCACACGACACTTCGTTCGTTGCCACCATTTCGAACAGATCGCCGCAATTCGCGAAACGCAAGTCGCGCCAGCGATGGCTGCCGGCTGAGCCGGTCATCAGACCTACTTTCCAAAACCAAAAAAGGGGAATGCGAGCATGAAGCTTTTCAATAGGATTTCCGCATTGTCACTGGTCCTCGCGGCAACAGCGGCGGAGGCCCAACCCGTCGTCGTCGCCGACTTCTGGAGCATCAGGAACAATTGGGCAATGACCTCCGACGACGTCTATGTCGGCACAGTGGCCGGCTGCTACGAAGGGCTGGCACGCGTGAACTACGACGGCAAGCTGGAGCCGTGGCTCGCCACCTCCTTCACCCACATCGAACCGAACATTTGGGAGGTCACGTTGAGGCAGGACGTGGTCTTCCAGGACGGCACGCCGTTCGATGCGGATGCCGTCGCCTTCGCGCTCACCAGCCTCTTGCATGGAGAGGTATCGGCTCGCGCCTTTCCGCCTAAACTCTTCAAGTCTGTGGATGCCATCGGAAAGGACAAGGTGCGCATAACGACCGCCCAGCCGCTTGCCATGCTGCCTGCCTATCTGGCCGCGCCCGCCACCAGCATCCTTTCCAAGGCCGCCTATAAGCCGGGCGGCGCCATCGATCCGATCAATCATTGCACCGGTCCGTACACGATCGTCTCGGTGGATCAGGCCCAGGGCCTGAAAGTGAAGGCGACCCCGACCTATTGGGGTAAGAAGCCCGCGGTTGACGAGGGCGAGGTGCGCTTCGTCCTCGACGCCAATACGCGCGCGGTGCAGGCTCGTTCAGGCGAGGCGGACATTTCACGCCTCATTCCCGCCACCAGCGTCAAACAGGTCAACGACTCCGGCGTCGCCAAGATCTCCGAGGCTGCCACGCCGCGAACCACGATGCTCGTCATCAACAACAAGAAGAAACCCTTCGACGACGTGCGCGTGCGAAAGGCCATTCAGGCGGCGATCGACAATCAGGCGATTTCCGAAGCTCTATTCGAGGGGCTGATGCCGCCGGCCAACGATGTCTTCCGTCCGACGGACGCCTGGGCTCCGAAGGACCAGAAGCCGACCTTCAATCCCGATGTTGCCAAGTCGCTGCTCGCCGAGGCTGGTATCGCGCCTGGCAGCCTCAAGGTGGAGATCATCGCATATGTCGAAAGAGCCGAATTCAAGGACATCGCCGCCGCCGTCCAGCAAATGCTGGCGGATGTCGGCATCCAGAGCACGATCAAGGCGGCTCAATACAACGCCATCGAGCCGGATCTTCTCAGCGGCAATTTCGATCTCGCTTTCCTGTCGCGCAATTATTTGACCGACGTTCTTGATCCTGCGGGCTTCTTGTCTTCCGACTTCTCCTGCGAAGGCGGGTTCAATCTAGCGCACTACTGCTCGCCTGAAGTCGATGCCCTGATCAAGGAAGCGCGTGCCAACGACAATGACGAGCAGCGTTATGCGCTCTACGCCAAGATCGCCCAAAAGCTGCAGGGTGACGCCGCGGTCGTCGATATCGTCCATGTCAACACGTTCGATGCTATCGGCGACCGTATCCAGGGCTTTCGGCCGCATCCGCTGAACAATTACTACCTCACGCCGGAACTGTCGGCAAAGTGAGCGAAACGGTGTCACCGGCCGCCGGTGGCACCCTCCCCCGCAAATGACGGAAGCTTCGGTCGTCGTTTCTGTGCTGCGGATTTTGTCATGGCGTGATCTGCTCGATGCAGTCGGAAGCGAAATCATGCCGCGCTTTCGGAGGGGGTAAGGGAATGAAACTTGACAGCATCGACATCACGATCCTTTGCGAACTCCAAAAGAACGGACGCATGACGAACACGGAGCTTGCGAAGCTCGTCAACCTCTCGCCAAGCCCCTGTCTGATGCGCGTAAAGAAGCTGCATGCGGAAGGCTACATCTTTGGCTACTCCGCTCAGATTAACTTGGCCAAGCTTGGTCGGACCGTGACCGTCTTCACTGAAATCACCCTTCGGAACCACCGACAGGTCGATTTCGCCCGCTTTCTTGCGGCGATCGACACATTGGAATCTGCAATTGAATGTCACCTGGTTTCCGGAGGCTACGACTACTTGGTGAAGTTTGTCACCAATGGGCTTGTCGAGTACCAGACAATCATGGAGCGTCTGATCGACAGGGATATCGGCATCGAGAGATATCTGAGCGTCGTCGTACTGAAATCGCCGATTGTCAAACCGCACAGGCCGCTCGAAGCCATCTGCCATTGACCTTGCCATCAAGTTTTATCCAGTTTGAGTTCGCTCCAGCAGTTCTTTTGAAGTGCCCTCCGATTTTGGGCCAGCGGGAGCTGGAATTTCCGGGGTAGCGTACTCGTGTCCGGCAGATGTCCCTGATCTTCAGCTTCAACTCGGCCTGCAGAGATTTTTAGCAAACCCACTCTGCCATGGTGCACGCCGCTTCTGCCCAAGGCAGTGGCATCTTGTCGCTCTTGAGATCCCGTCCGGGGTGAGTAGGGGCCTGCACAGTAGGCCGAGCGGACGCGCGGCGAGCCCTGCGCTTCCCGGGGCGCTCTTTGCGGCATCCTAATCCCGGAATTGTGCAGTCCGGTTTGAATGTCACGCGCTCAGGGTGCGCCGCGGATTCGGCGTAGGCGTCACCGCGTGCGCATCAGGTCCACTGCGCGATTACTTATGATTGCTTCCATCGAAAAATAGCCGGTCACCGTCGCGAGATCGAAGTTGGTTATCAGCTTCTGGTAGAAAGCGTCATAGCCCGACATTCCTTTGGTGATGACCTTGATCAAGTAATCCCAGTCGCCGCCTATTCGGTAAAAATCGACGACTTCCGGCATCCTGTCGACGTGCTTGCGAAAATCTTCCGACCATTCCCTTGAATGATGACGAGTTCGGATCATAACGATCACCGTCAGATCAAAACCGAGCACCTCGAAATCAATGGATGCGCGCGATCCTTTGATGATACCTGTCGCATATGGAATTCGGCTGCTAGCCGCTTCGCGATCGGCTTGCCGGTATCCAAATCCCAGTCGAGGAACGGCAACCCGGCGCTCTTGTCGAGCGAGCCCGGCGCTGGCCATTCGTAGATATGGGGATGGAGCAGGCGAGGCGAGGCGCTCTGAAGTTGGAGCACTTCAACCGCGGGATCGTACAGGCTAACGTCGTAATCCAGAAGACCCAACGCCGATGCGCAAGTCACGCCAGCGGCGCCACCACCGACAACGGCCACTGTATCGTTCGGCTTAAGGATGCCTCGCTCGTGCAGCGCTCTGACCAAGCGGAATGCACGAACCTGCTGGGAATAGAATGTGATGCGCCGCTCGAACGTGCCCAGAAAATATAGACCGTCGCTTCCCGGCAGCGTGCTTGCCGTAATCCAATCATTCAGCGGGTCTGCGATATCGGTCATGCGTTCTTTGCTCGGCGCGGGCATCTGCGCTCATAGCGCGGCGCCGGCCAACTGCTCCGAATTCGTTGTTTCCCCCACCTCAGGATTTCCAAAGAAATCCGAAGCACCAGTCATTCCTTGCCGCCAAAAGCCGGACCGCGCAACAGTCCATTTACGAAAGAACACCCTAAGAGGTCGAGTAGGCCTTCGTGATTGGGGAGGATGAGGCCGGATTTTGAGAAACTTCGGTGGCTTTGGCTTTTTTTAGAGCTTTCGGCTTCGATTTCAGGGTTGGCAGCTGTCGCGGCTTCGAGGTTGGCTTTGATCCGGCGCCGGAGGATCGTGCCAGATTGAGCGCCAGCAACTTTGCAACGATATCTTCGTCGGATATGTTTATCGGCCAGCCATACGCAAGCAGGACCGCTTGATCGAGTTTCGCGTGTGCGTTTTTTAGCCACGCTGGTGGCGCACTGTACAAAGCGCCAAGCGTTCGTTGCGCGAGTTCCACAGCCGCCTCTTTATCGACAGGAAGGATGCGTTCTGGATAGCCTGCCGAGACTTCTGGTTCTCTACGGATCAGCGAGGTGGGATGAAGCCATTCGTCGCGAAGAGACTTTAGCTCTTTTGCGGCGAGTGCAATCGCTTGAGCTCGTGGGTCCGCAGCCCATTCCTTGGCCGAATGGGCTGGTGTAAGCCCGTCTGGGAACGGGAATGTTTCAAACACGGCGGTGTTAGAGTACGTGACGTCGTTACCCGCACCGATCCAGGAGCATGTCGCAATGGTCCAGATATGATGTACCTTCGATTGTAGGACGCCGAGGAACGAATCATCCTCTCGCGCAAAAACTACCAGCTTCTGATCAGGCAGCATTGAGACGGGTAGGTAATCAAATGTCCGATAGCTAGATACCATGGGGGTCGCGACATACTGCTTCAGCCCCGCCAAAGATTTCCGCATTTTGGGCCTTGGCCTTGCATGCCGCCACCAGATTTCGCGTTCATTCTTGGCGCGCACGGCGAAGTTGCCGTCAGAATTGAGACGTTGCCGATAGGGTTTGACGTTATCCTCGATGAATGCAAAAGGCCGTTCGTACAAAGCCGCGTCGGCCGCAGATATCGATGTGCCGAAGTCGATCACCCATTTATCGGGCCGATCACCGTTGAAGTCATCGCCGTTGAGCGTTGGGCGGATAACATCGGAATTTGGCTTGCCGTTGACATTCAAAGGCCGCGTAAGAAGGTTGCGTGCCTGATTGCCAGATATTTCGAATGACCCATTCAAAATCACGCCGACGAAGCAAACGCCCGTATTTTCGGCAAGCGTTGTTCGTCGCGTGACGTTGTTCTGCCCTGCTGTCAGATTGGGATGAATCGCGGACACGTCCTTGTTATCGAGCTTTACGGGCGTGTCGCCTCCCCGATCGAAACTAACGAGTGAAACGCGAACGGCCGCTCCGTCGACTACCCATGGTTCGTCATCCCACGCGTCGAATATCCGACCGCGATCGCAGATGACTTTCAATATCTTATTGCTCGAGCCTGATCGAATAGAATTCGTCGCGACAAATCCGGCGCGATGGAGCTGTCCGGCCTCTACCATCTGCCAAGCTTTGGCGAACCAAAAACAGACGAGATCGCCTGCCTGGGGCAATACCTGCCCGTAGAGTCGTCGAAGCGACTGAACATAGCTTTCGGTCAGTTCCCGGATCATCTTTTTGTCGCCAAGAAATGGGGGGTTGCCGATGATCGCATCCACGCGCGGCCAGTCTGCAATCGTACCATCCGGATTGATCAGTGCGTCCCTGCATTCGATGTTGTTAAGAGGCTTCAGTACCGGTTTGCGGTCGACGTCGAAGCCGTTCTTTCTCATCCACTGGATTTCGCCGATCCACACCGTCACGCGCGCCAGCTCAGCCGCGTAAGGATTTATCTCAATGCCATTGACGACCTGTGGGCCGACGGTCGGGAATTGGCGGCCGAAGCCCATGGCCTCCGCTTCCAGGTTGACACGGTGTTCCAGGTCCTTGAGGCCCAGCAGGGCAAGGTACAGGAAGTTGCCCGATCCGCAGGCGGGATCGAGGACCCTGAATTGCCGCAGGCGTTCCAGAAAGCCGCCTAGCAGATCGCGCTTGCGCTTTTCAGATGCGCGGGGTTTTTCGATCGCCGCTCTCGTGTCTTGCCACTCTCGCCAGAGCGGCTCGAGGATGACCGGCCGGACAATCATCATGATCTTTTCCGGGTCGGTGTAGTGCGCGCCAAGTTGGCTGCGCTTGGCTGGGTCCAGGCCGCGCTCGAATAACGTGCCGAAAATCGAAGGATCGATATCGGACCAGTCCAGGGCGGCTGCTTCGCCAATAATCTTCAGATCATCGCGTGTCAGTGACAGGGCTGTGGCGTTGTCGAAAAGCCCGCCGTTAAACCATTCAATTTCATCGACGCCGAACAGTCCGCCGGACTTCATGGCGCCGAACAATTGCTCCATCAGGTCCTTCGCGATGTAGGGCTTGTGGAAAGCCTTATCGAGTATCTGGGTGAACAGATGCCGCGGCAGAAGATTGATATCTTCCGCGAACATGCAGAACACCAACCGATTGACGAAATGCGCCACCTCATGCGGCTCATGGCCTCTTTGGTGCAGCTGGCCCGCCAGGCCCGCGAATTTATCAGCGGCCTCGCGCGTCAGCGCATCGATAGTCTTGGCAGGTTTCAGACGCTCTGGGTCGGTGAAAACCCACCGCAGTAGATCGCGCTTCCCCGCATCCCTCAGCTCTTCAAGCGAAATCATATGAACTTCGGAAACCGTGTTCGTCCAGTTCGTATGAACGACGATGCGGTCCATGTCCGAAACGACAAGGATCGGCGGGTTTTCCAGAGCGACAGCATATTGCTGCAGCTGGGCGAAGGCGGCTGTCAGGTCTTTCCGTTTGCCCTTATATTCCCAGCCGAAATGACTCCGCTTCCAGACGTCCGCCCATCCTTCGCCGCCAGCGGTTTTTGAGGCGCCCCGCTCAAAACAGTACCAGTCGCCTTTTTGGTCAACGTCCGTCGGCTTGTCCACGCCGAGCACGTCGCACAGATCGTTGAAGTGAGATTGCGAGGCCGAACGCTCTTTGAGCGTCGAGTGCTTCCATTTGGCGATGAACTGATCCGGGGTCATCGGTGCGCCATGTCTGGATATGGGCGCATTGCGCTCGTTCTGGAATTCAAGCTTTGCCCCCGATTCACCTCAATAGGTTGTCATGTATGACGACTTGCGGTCAACGACAATCCTTTATGTGGGCTGTCAGGATTTTCATGCTTGCGAGCCCAAAAAATGTCTCGCTGCCAATCCTGTTCGATCTCCAGATCAAGGGGAGGTGAACATTTCACCGCCTTCCGCACGACCCCGTCGAAGTCGCGTCTGAACTTTCTGGCCCTGCTGCGCGGCAACTATCAGGACTATGTTCTCAACGATGCCGCCTTCACCTTTCTGGAAGCCCGTCAGGTGGACCCCGCCCTTCTGGCGCATTTGAAGACATGTGAGCCGCGGCGGTTTGCCAATCAGGTTCCGTTTCTCGAGTATCTGGCCGCCAATGGTATCGACATCTTCGACAAGGACATAATCCGCCCGTTTGCCGAGGCCGGCATCTGGGGCGCTATCCGCCATCATGGTCTGGTCGGCAATGCGGTGATCGTATCCGACGATGCCGGACAGTTCCGCGTCGGCACCCATGCGCTGTGCTGGATCCACGCCGAGCGTTTGCTGCACAAGCTGATGCCGGCGACGCCCGGCCAAGTGAAACACGTCGACACCCTGCGCGAGCTTGTCTGGCACTTTTACAAGGCCCTGAAAGCCTTTCAGCGAAGACCTGATCCCCGTGCAGCCCGGGGCCTTCAGGCCCGGTTCGATCGGATCTTTGCGCACCGGTTATGGCGACCTCGACAAACTGCTGGTTCGACTGGGTCGCCGCAAGGCCGAACTGCTGCGGGTTCTGGAGCGGCCTGAAACCCCGCTCCATACCAATGCGTCGGAAAGAGATCTGCGCGGACTTGTCATCAAGTGATAAGATTTCCGGCGGCACGGTCAGTCGCAACGGTCGGCAGGCGCGCGATGTCATGCTCGGCCTGATGAAGACCTGCCAAAGGCTCGGCCTGTCGTTCTGGCACTATCTCGGCGATCGGCTGGGGATCGGTGACGAAGATCATCTTATGGCACCGCTCGCCTCCCTGGTTGCAGCACGCGCCTGAACGCCCTCGACCCTTTGCGCACGACCACCCTTCTGCATCAGACATGCTGATTGTGTCGGCACGGCCACTAAATCAGCCCCGCTTACCCCCGCGAGAGCGCAAGATGCATAGTCTGGTTGGATCTCAACGCCTTGAAATCATGGTAAATACGCCATTAACCAGAAGCGATCTCACGTCTTGGCTCCGTCATGGCTGCGGATTTTTCACGACGGTCTAACCATCGATAAGTACCTCTTATCGATTCTAGATTGATTTCAGCGCGCAAATCATCCTGTCGGTCTCCTTGGATGAGTGGAAAGGCCCAGGCCTTTGAAACCTCCAATGTAGTCTCCATGGAGAAACTCCCGTTGCTCATCCACGGAATCCGATCACAGATTATGACGGCCGGGACAATGTGTCAGCGGGACACCGGTTGCAGCGCAAATATCGCATCGTCCAGTTCTTCTTGCGTGGATAGATACGACCATGCTTTAGCATGAAGGCGCTGATCTGCTGTCGGTGAACTTGCAATGTCTCGACTGCAGCGGCCCGGGCGCGAACGAGGTCTCACATCGCCTCATGGCCCTCATCGGAAACCCACACTGCCGTGAGCTCGCCCGACCTCAATAGCCGGCCGAGCGCGAGTGCATCTCGACGATTTCTATCGGCGGGTTCTGGGTTTGAAGTCCAGGGCTCGGCAAGCGCCGAATACACGATGTTGAAAACGGTGACGCGGTGGTCGCGGTCAATTCGGTTAGCGTCCTTTCGACCGATCATCCGCTTCGGATCGATACCGGCCAGAGTCGGCGTCGAAATCGTCTTGAAGGCCGCTGACGTCGAGGATGCCTATCGCACGGCAAAAGAGAGCGGCTGGCCGGTCTCCGAACTTGCTCTGCGGCCTTGGGGGCGACATCGCTCAGGGGGCGGGCCGTAACCGTCCAATTTGCCGATCATCCGAGACCGACAACCTCGCTGCGGGGTTTGAGGGGCCCGCGCTCGATATCGGATCCACGCAGTCGCTCAGGGGTGTCAAGGAGCGGCTAGCCCGAGCGACGCCTCTAGATTCCTGATTGCTCGCTCCGCTGAATCTTCGGGATCGCTCGGATCAGCGATGTACACAACGCTGTCTTCTCGGTAGCTGATTTGAAGCCCTAAATTCACTGATCCAATGGCCGCAATTTTGTGCCCACTGAAGTAAGGGTCGTCTAGTACATCCCTGATGGCACCGAGCAGATCCGTGCTTCGGTGCACGGACAGCACGAACGCCGTTGCGATGCGCGCTTCGTTAGATGCGGTCTCGAGATGTTCCATGATGCGATCAACCAAATCGCTCAGGTGCGAGAACCCGTAAGTAATCTCCTTCATGCGGCTAGCCCTGCGTGGCCGTGGTAACGGAAGCGCGCCATCGCCGATGCGTCTGCCGCGATGACAAGAGCGGCGCCAGCTTTCGCAGCACGCTTCAAGGCGCTCATCTTCGGAGACATTCTCCGTACGATTTCGTTGGCGGTCTCAAGTGAGAACATTGGATCCATAGTCTCGGCTCTGTAGAAATCCAGGCATGGGCGGTCAACTTGCATTCAGGCTCGCCCGGATATCCAGGATGGTCAATCACTTTTTTGATCGACGTTAGGCCACTCGATCCTGAAGCCGCCGCCAAGTCTCCAGGCGATCCGAGATATTATTGGCGAGGTCCCTCGCCTCGCTCCAGGCGAGCTGCAGCGCGACCTTTTTATCTTCGGCTTTACGCTGGGCATTCAGGCTTCCCTTGTCATTGCAGGTGATAGCCGCCGTAGCGCGGGCGTCCTCGGCTGCAGCAAGAATAACAGCGCCGGCGAGCGCATGAACAAGCAACTCGATGTCGCCCTTCATGCACTGCAGACGTGCGACGGCGGTATTCAACAGTTCGCTCATTCTTCAATCCCGATTGCTCAACATGTCTAATGATGAGTTCGGATCGCCGGGGCGGTCAAGCAGCTTTTTGAAGGAAACTCTGGCGACGGACAGCTGCGAAACTTTTTCGCGCCGTCACTTGTCTTCGTCGGAATTTCCTCCCAGGTGTTCATCACTGGTACCGCACAAACGGAGCTCATGATGTCAAAAGCCGGCCCTAAAAACAATTACTGCGTCCCACCGCTGCATGTGCACGACCATGTGACGCAATGCGCTGCGCACTTTCTGAATTGGTTTCGGTCCAGTTCGCCCGAACATATTCGATCGGTACTCCGTTGTGGACTGAAGGGCACCGGTGGCCTTGTGGATGAGGTCGATTATTGGTTCCAGAATTGCTTGGAAGACGCGTCGGAGCCGTCACCGGAACTCGGTTATTGGGATGCGGCGGAAGACGGCCCGTGGACCTACGATACGTTGTCAGTGGCCGAGGTCGCCAAGGTAGTCTGGGATCACAGCCGCGGGTGGAAGCCCGTAGATTTCGCGTGGTACGGCTACACGACGTCACATAAAGCCGAAACCGAAGATCCATTCGGCGCGTCGCGTACGCATAGCTGATTGCCGACAGAGAGCCCTGTCGCAGCCAATCGAAAACGATCGATTTTCTGCTTGCCAGGCGCCGATTTCCGGGCAAGCATCTAACCAAGCCACCGCGAACTTAGCTCTCGATGGCAAGCCATCCGAAGATAATCATCTCGACGCCTGGGTAGAGTATCCCGGGTAGAAACACGCGTCGATAGGAGCCAAATGACTACCCCGTCCGATATCTACAGGTTGACTACAGGAGCCTTCCCGGCTCGCTATCACGATGGCACGCAGTTGGAAGGCCCCGTCTACGGCGCGCAATTGATGTTCACGGGACCCGATGCAGCGATCGAGGTAGTCGGGAAGAAGATCACACCGTACATGTTCGGCCACCCGACCGATAATACGGCGTTCGCAGCACTCATTGAAAACTATGAATCATCGATCCTCAAGCAGTCTCGCAAACTGAGGAAGGCACCTGACGACCGCGTAGTTTTCACCGGAGTCTGGTACCACATTGACTTCAGCGTGGAGCCGCGCTTCGAGCCCTACGTGATCCATGTTGTCTCAAACGGCGGCAATGTTTCGACTTCGCGATACATGCTCGAGATGTTCGACTACGATTATCCCGGCGAAGGCTTCAAGGGTTGGCTCGCGCTTGAAGTGACCTCTCCAGCCGCCATTTGCAACGTGCTGAAATCCGAGGCAGCAAAAGTTTCAAGGGTGAGGGAGATGTCGCACGAAACTGCGGGCTTCAAGCCGCTGCAAGGTGCCATCTGGTATCCGGCCGATGACAACGATGAGGAGGATCTCCCGATCATCGTGTCGAAACTGTTCACGGTCACGGCATCCGATCAGCAGCCCGACTACGACCCAGACGTGTTTGCCCCCGAAGCGAGCGACCCGCTTCGGGAAGAGTTTTCCGAGGCTTTGACCGAGGCTTCAGAGAAGATCCAGATCACGTCGCGTCTTGCCGACGCCTTCAAGGCAATCTGGGCTGAGAAGGCATCGGACGCGGACAGACAGTGGATGTTGAGGGAGATGTCGCAGACCGTTTTTGGCGTATTCCAAGGAGAGCTTGTCATCCGAGCGGAGAGGTCGGGACCGATTACACTGACAGACCTCGCCAACAGTTCCACGGCTACAGGATCCTGGTTTCAGGTGCGCAACGGTGATGACATTCATGAGGCGTTATTTTCTGCGTTCGATGATGACGACCGATGCCAGCGCGACGACGTCGTCCTCAAGGAAAGGCAAGGCCCGGCTGCCGAAGGCGCTCCGGAATGCCTGCTGGAGACGGAGTGGATTCAACGAGGACCTTCAACGGCCGTTCGTTATCTGGCAATTGGGCCAGAGCCACGGTTGAGCTGGTAGAGGGGCAAATCAACGAGCGCACGCATTGGCGCGCGGAGGCCAGTGCGCGGCTATGCCATTGTCTTCAATGGAAACGCGCAACGTAGCCCGAGACGATTTCACGAGAACGTCACCGTCTTGCGTCTTGCAACCGCTTCAGATCCGGACAACCATTTCCGTCAGGAACTCTATCAAAGGGCAGAAAACATGGACTTCAGCTTGTCGTCAGCAGCTTCAGAACTCAAATTTGTAGAGCGCCTTCCTGTTGATGTGGACACGGCCAACTACATCGGCAAACTCCTGTTGCCAGGCAACGATCTAACGATTGTCGTGACCGCAAACCGAGTGACCACCTTCGTGGATGGCCGCGCAGTGAAAATCGGGCGAGCGCCGAGATTTATCGACAATTACCTCGCTCGTATCCGCACCGAAACCAAGCCGGATCTCGACGCCGGCGCTCAACAGATCAATATCATCGGTGTCTGGCATGACAACGGTCCGAACAGAAAGTCTTTCGAACCGTATCTCGTTCAAAAGAAGGACTCCGCCGGAAATATTTCAACGAGCCTTTATCGCTATATGATCTTCCACTTCGATCACCATTGCAGCGGTGAGAAGCAGCAGGTGACCATTTCGGAAATGGATGGGGCCGCCAGCGTGATCGACGGCCTGAAAGCGATCGCGGAACAGATGATTGGTTTCGATAACTTGCCAGACTATGTTTGGCAGAATGGACACCCCGCTGGCGTACTTTGGTGCCCGGTTCCCGGGAGCAACCTGCCGCCGTTCGTCTACTCGGCCGTCGGCTTGAAGAAGTTTAGGACGCGGCAAGGACAAGCCTTGGATGCCTCGGGAGCCAACCAGTTCGACGCGGAGTCTTATCACCGCAAGCGTTCAACATATTTTGGAATGATGGCGCAGCCACAGGGCCTGGCCAACTGATCCGCCGCGCCACAGTAACTCTCTCTTTCCTACACCTCATGAAGGCGAAGTCGGAATACCTTTACGAAGAGTGATCTGCGTAGCGTGCTGAAAAGCTTGTCGCGTCCGCTTTTTTATGGGATGCTTTCTTCGCACTACGGGTAACAAACGCGTTGGTGATATTGAGGATGTCCTTGCTCCTCCGAGCTGTTGGAATCGACTTTCTCATTCATCTTGGGGCCTGCCTCGCATGCAGGTGTCCCCCGATTTCGTCGACCGCAAGTAATTACGGAAGCGCAGCAGCGCTAGCTAAAATGCGTGGCTGTATCGGATTCGGATCGCTTGTCGCTGACAATGATCTGCGGCCTACAAGGAAATCCCTATGCTCGTCGTGAAAACTTTCCCTGCGATCAGGCTCCTCACAGACGTATCGAACCCCGTGTGTCCTGATGCAGCCTCGACCATTTCTCTCAAGTAGTCACGGTAGGTGGGGTCAGAGCAAACCAACGCGACCGATTTCTCTGTGGTACGCGATCCGTGAAGATCGAAAGCTACAACAAACCTTTCGTCCACAAGCGGCTTACGCTTCCTCCTCACCAGTGTGATGACGTCAGCCGCTACTTCCAGGCCGACAACTCGCGCGTTGCTCGCGGGCTCCAACAACCGCACGAAGTGATCAACGACAAATGCCGAGTGCTCGCTCAGCGTCGGTTGGGCTGCCTCACCCGGCCAGTTAGTAAACTTGAAGATGCCCATTTTCTTGGTTTTTGGACGTGCCATTTCGATGTCTCTGTGTAGCGGCTGATTTGATCAGATTAGTTTTAAGGTGAAAGTCAGCTCACGCAATAGCCGGCGATCGTGAAGAAATCGTCGACGACTGAAAGAACAAGTCTGAGATCGTATTCTGCTCGCATTGCGTTGTCGGTCCCGTCAACCGAAATCTCCTAAACAAAGCGGCCAAAAAACCGGCCAAGTCTTTCCTCGATCGCCAATACGTGGTTGAAAAAGTCGGGAAATACCGACTATGAATGTGGCCAAACAAGTGGCCAACAGCGCTGCATCAACATATTTTCCGATGCAGAGGGCAACATCAGCTACCAGCACATGCGACGCTTCAACCGGCATTTCTAGTTGCCGCGCACATCGTGGAGATATCTACGTTTAAAATTCACTTCATCTATGCTGTCTAGCTGCGGCGCTCCAGCAGTTCGCGAAGATCCTGTGATGCCGCGACCTCAACGGCTGTCCTTTGCTGGCTGAATGCCAATTCCTCGAGGACACCAGAAACCAAGCCGAGATGCCCATCGCTCTTCACAAATGAACCATCCGAGTAGTCCGGCTGTTTGGTTAGCGAGACCGTCGACTTTAAACCCATCAGCTTGAGCACCTGGCGGACCAGACCGCGGCTATGACCAGTACGGCACGACTTCCTTAATCGTGACACCGTCCTTTGCGAGCGCCGTGATCGCCGCGTTGGTCTGTTCGCGCCTGAGGTAACCGTCGTATTGAAGGCGTTCAACCGCGGTCAGAAGTTTGGGATGGACGCGCGTAGCACCGAGGGTCTTGCGAATTTGCCGCATCGATTTGCGAACGGAACCCAGGAATGCAGGGCTGGCATTCTCCATCAGATGCCATCGATCAGCGACCTGCACTGCATCGGGCAACGCCTTTGTCGCCGCCAGCCCGTAAGAGCCTGCCGCGGTCGCGAGCAATGATCTGGATTTGGGGATTTCCGCGTAACCAGGCCCCTGCCCAGCTCACGATCGGGCAGCAAACGGATCGGCCGCCGACGTTCCAGGCCACACACGATCGTGCCATAGCGATGATTGCGCCGCCAGGCCCAGCCGTGGATGCCAATCACCGAGGGCGGGATTGATGGCAATCCTTGCCTGCGGATGACGCGGAGTAAGGTGTCGTTGCTGACGGGAAGCATGAGCCGCTGTGCAAAACGCGCCGCCGGGCGTCCTCCAGATCACCAAGCTCAAGCTGATGAAGCGCCCAATGTACCGTCGCGGAAAGCTTGATCTTCTTCAAACCGGCCTGATCGGCGCGACATCAGAGAATTGCACCAAATCTGCGTCAGAGCCGATCATCTCAGCCAATTTGTCGACGCTGTCGACGCTAAAGATGGTCGGCCGATGATCGCGCTCGAAAGTCACGTTCTATAGGCTTTCCTGTTGCCTTGTGGAAGCTAACTGCGCTCTGCTTCCGATCCAACATATGCGGATTTTAGCCTCTGGTGCCGATAACATTCATTATCGGCACCTAGAGTTCAGCTATCCCGAGTGCCACCACGTACTTGCCAGCGGGAGTTCACCAGGTGAGCGGTTCGAGTGTTGGGCGACATCGCGCGTTCTTACACGACATGATTTCTCTGATTTTTTTGGGGTCGATGATCTACCACTTGGTAGTGGACTGCCGGGAAATGCCGGCCTGTACTTCTGTTCGTAAATAGCCGTCAAAATCGTTTGCTGGCAATTAACTGCATGTTTTTACGTCGCATTACCATGTCGCCGGATATGACGCGTAGGTCGAAACGAACTGAGGAGTCACGTATGGCTGATCAACATCCCTCCAAGATTATAGGTGCGACCCTGTAATCTTATGTCCCGGTTTTCGCACCGATCCGGGCTGGAGGACTTGGCATGGCCAAGCCGACTACCTACCGTATCCCTGAACGTGACATCGCGGCGGCCTATACCGCGATTGCCAAGTTTAAGGATGCACTCCTGACCTGCATGACGTCGCCTGCCGTAAACATCGATGACCCCGTCGTCGTTTTCACGGTCGATGAAATCGTAGCTGGTCCGCGTGCGGAACTCGCGAAGTTTTTCGCGAAAAATCCCCACACGTATATGGAGATCGATCCCGACGACGGCCTCAACAAGCACGATCTGCTCGACATCTTCTTCGGCGAACCTTTCGCTGAAGAAATGCAGAAGTCGATGGGTTTGACTGTCGTGGTGCTGCGTGAGGCGCAGGCGATGATGCCCGACTCTGAACCGGCCGCGTTCAAGCTGGTGCAGGAGGCAGAACGCAAGTTTCTGTTTCCTATGTCGCTGAAGGCTATGGCGTACATCGCCAACCGTTAGGATCGAGGTTCCGATAAAAGACCCCGGAAGGCGACTTCCGGGGTCATTTCGTATGGGATGATTCATCTGTTAGTGCAGCATTGGACATCAAGCCCGAGAAGATTTCGTAACGACTACATTGACAGGGAACACATCGTCATCGCCTTCTACCTCGATTAAATCATATCAGTTGATCAGAATGGGAACTTGATGGCCGAGTACGTCGCATCATGAATTTGACGATGCGGAGCACCTGGTGAAATTGGCTAGGGAGAGTGGTTTCCACACTTCCGATGGATTGGCTGACCCCGAGGATGACATATCAAACCGACGTCGATGACATCATTACCGTTCAAGCTGGACTAGCCTCCTTCTGGAGTAATGCGCAGGGGTGGGCACCCGCCGATGGCGCTGCACTCCTCGCGTCGGCACGCCTCGACTGGACACCTTCCCTCGCTCGCTCTCTCCATCGATGGGCGGAGCCGCCAGCGTTGGCAGACGGCGACCTGATCTTGGCTTGGGCTAACCTCGGCAGCATTCTCGAAAGCTCTCTTCGGTTGTTCCTCGGCGTTTACATCACGGACTATCAGAACTCGAGAGAGGACCTTGAAGCCATCAACGCGATTGAGCAGAGGGGAGCCAATCAGGGCCAACCGTATCCTCCGAGCAGCATCCAATTCGAGAAGATCAGGCAGCTTTTGGGGCGGAGAAAAATATTCCCAGCGGATGATCTAGCCTTCATCGGTTTAGTCCAGGCTCGCCGCAACGCGATCCATGCCTTTAACAACAGGGAGATTGGCAACGCCTCAGAGTTTCGTTCGGCCGTCGCGACCTATCGGGGATTCATAGCCGAGCTCGCCACGCGTCTTCCTTACCCCGACGACGTTGGGTTCCGTTGGCTCGATGGCGCGACCTCAATACGGATAAACCGGCTATAGCCGTCAACGCGCAGTGAGCTCTAAATTTCTCACCAACGCCTATTTGCGCATTTGTCGGTTGCGGCCAGTGATCTGACACTACTTCCACAACGGCAGCAGGGGACGATCTATGCTGAAGGCAATTGCAAACACGATAGCGAAATTCTTCAAGGTCAGCGTAGGCGCGCTGAGGTGGACCGAAAATCTCGTATTCTCGCCGTTTCGCGCGATTTTTGGCGGCGGTGGAGCGATGCCCAGTCCGGAGTTCACGCCGAACATGACCAGCACCGAGCTGCTCGATGAATATGAGGCAAATCGTCAAGCCCAGGCGTCGCTTCAACGCTCTGACCGCGACGGCATCGAGACCATCATGAAGTATGCTACCGGCAGCGCAGCGGCTCGCGCCACGATTGACCTGTCAGCCGTCCGATCGGACGCCCGGCTGACATTGCTGACTATGGATGATCACGAGCTCAAAGCTCTTGCAGCCGCGGGTCCTTCCAAGGTGCGGACTTGGCTTGAAGGAAAGGATCACGGTATCTTCGGCGTCCCCGCCGTGACCACGACAGGGTTGACCAAACCAGTTTCCGCTCCGGTACAGACGCCCGCCGGCACGACGCATCAGCAGCAGATGGTGTGGCGAGTTCAGGCCCACCTTGGAAAACCTGATAATTCCAAGGAATTCAGGCTAGCCTAATTGAAAGCCCGCCAAACGGCGGGCTCTCCTTCATTCGTTTTCTTCAAGATATCGAAGCAGGGCCGGAGTCATGTCCGGTCTTTCGTTGAGCAGTTCAGAACCGAACACCTCGGCAAGCCGCTCCCACTCCTCATCGGTGAGCTCAGGTCGGTTCATGAGCGGCGACCTTTAAGTGCATTGAGCGCTTGCTGACGTTGGGTGCATGCGGCACGCAGCCGTGCATTATCGGCCTCAAGTTCGGCGAGCATGGTCATCGCCAGGTGCGCCAGCTCCTCCATGTCGTCGGCATGACGGGTCGCGGCAGATAGGGCGTCGTCGTATCGGCGCTCATATCGAGCGCGTGCCGATGCAGCGATGGCGTCGCCGAGCGCATTGGCAAAACCGACACCAGCCGCCGCGATTACAGCCATACCGGCCGCATTGCCCATCATCGCAGTATGTGCGGGATTTCCGTAGTGCGGCATGTGTCGGCCTCCGTTTCTTCGCACGCAGATATGCCGGGCTCGTTTCCCTCCGGCAAGCCACCTGGTGAATTATAGCGATCGACAGGTTAATGGAGCCCGTGTAGGGACGCGCGCGTTATCCCGGGGAAAGGTCGCCATCGCAGGAAATTCAGGGCGAGGGACATGCGATCTTCAAGGCCGCCCGTGAACACGGTCTCGAAGGGATCATCGCCAAACGCAGGAACGTGCCCTATCGGTCTGGCCGGGGAGGCGAATCGGTCAAGGTGAAGTGCATCGCCAGTGAGGGATTTCTCATCATCGAGTACGAGCGATCCTCGGCGGCCTTCGGTGGCATCGGACGCCTCATGCTCGCGGCGCGCACGAGAGGGCAGTTGGTATATGTAGGTGGCGTGGGAACAGGACTTAACGAACGGTCGGCAATTGACCTTAGACGGCAGCTCGACCGTCTCATCGTTCTGAAGCCGGTTGTGAACCTCGGCCGCAAGAAACGCGACGCCGTCTATGTGAAGCCCCTCCTTGTCGCCGAGATCGAGTTCCGCGCGTGGACGTCTGATGGAAAGTTGCGGCATGCCTCGTTCAAAGGGTTGCACGATCCGGATGATGAACCATCAGTGTTCGAACTGGATACCTAATCCATGCGCCTGCAGGATGCCGGGTAGGCGACGATGGTCGGCTTCTCGTCGAGGACGTCGTAGAGGTTAAACATCATGTCTTCGGAAAGCCAGCCCGCCGTGCCATGCTCCCAGTCCACGAAGATGGTGTATCGGCTTCGCGGATGTATCTTGCGAGTAGCCGCGAGCATTTCGCCGAATACCATGCGGAACTTCGATCTCTGACGGTCCACTTCCATAGTGACGTCGCCGAGATACCACTTTTCAGGCTCGCCAGTTTTCTCGTCAAATAAGGAGATGTCCGCCAGCTTCTCCGGCGTTGCGCCTTCGTCCATCCCGTTGATGTTGAAAATGTACGGATAAGTCGTGTCGTCGATTTCGAACGACATCAACCGCTGACTGCGTTCGTGGGCCTGGGGAACGGAGCACTTTGCTTTGTGAGCAGATGCCTCCGTTGCCAGGAGCGCCATGGTAGCTGTCACCACCATTGCATATCGAACCATCCCCTCACCCCCGGTCGTTTGTAGCATCTGATGTCGCGATGGTTGTCATGTCAATATTCGCGGCCGGCTATTCCCCGGTTGCCATTTAGTCGCCCTTCCCTTCGCGTACCCATTTGGTTCCGAAATGGAGGCGCAGCGCTTCAATCACTTTGTCGAACCGAGCGCGTGCCGCGACCTTCGCAGGACCTTCTTCGATCAAGCGCTCTACGAAGTTGGAATACCGATTGGCGCGCGAGAATTCGGCCATGGTCTCCTCGTGTGATATGACAGCTGGAGTCGATGCGACTTGGCCTGTGCGCCCGATTCGAACGTAGAGAGCGTCCTGTTTTCGGCGGTCGATGTGACCTTGAGCGATTTTCTCGACGAGCTTGTCGTACTCCGGGTCCTCTACCCAGTTCCAGCTATGCCCCATCCACTTGCCGATTTTCTCATAGCAAAGTAGCTCGACCGCCGAACTTATATCTACGGGGAGGTTTTCCCCGCTCGCGATATCAACCTGGAGTGCCGCATCAAGTTCAGCGAGGTCTTCCCAGTGCATGATCATATAGTCCATCAGAACTCCGACGAGCTGCTTGGCTGTATGATCCTTGATGGCGCGCCGGATCGCCGATGTGAAAGGCATTATATCCTCTCTCACGAGAAACAGGATGAACCCCTTGGCGGCCTCCTCCTGAGCGATCATGGAGATGTACATGCGGGTGGATGAGGGCCTGCGAAACTCGATGTCGTAGGTCTCCTCGAGGAGACGGTCGCAGTTCGCGATGCACGCTTTAATGCTCTTCAAGAGATCGGATTCGAACGAGGCCCTGGGTTGCGTCATTTTCAATCGCTATCACGGTGTGTCGAGACACGACAATAACGATATCCAGTCCCTGCCGGCGAATTTGCGCCCGTCGTTTCCAAGCCAAAATATCCTCAGGCACCGGACCTGGTGCTTTCGGAGACCGACATGGAATTCTTCTTAGGCGCGCTGGCGCTTCTCTCCATCGCACTCAAGTTATTGAACAAGATCACCTGGTCGTGGGGCTGGGTGCTGGCTCCACTCTGGGGACCGCTGCTGCTCGCCGCTCTCGCGGGCGCACTTAGTGGCGCGGCATCGATTTGATTTGTCCGCTAGGGTTTTCGGGTCTCAGCTCGGCAGGATGAGCATCTCACGAAATAATAACTGTCGGAATATCTGTCGTATTTTTCTGTGAGAACAAATCTCGCCGCTCGGGATCGGCTGTAAACCCTTGAAATAAAAGGGTTTCGGCTGGTCGGAGTGGAGTGATTCGAACACTCGACCCCCACGTCCCGAACGTGGTGCGCTACCAGACTGCGCTACACTCCGTGACCAGCGGCGCTTCTATAGAACAGCCTATCTGGTTGCACAAGCACCAAATTCCAAAAAGCCGGCGGAATTTTTGACGGGGTTGTGACAGGTTCGGGCGACCGCGGCTGCAGCAAAAAGCCACACCTCCCGCAAATCGAACGGAAGTCTCAAAGGAGCAATTTTCTTTTGCCAGGTTCCGCGCTAAAGGGCAGACGGGACAGGCGAAACCGCTGCGACGGCGGCTTCGCAGCCAATGCGCTTGAGATCAGGGACGACACGATGAATTTCCGCACCATGACCGCGGCCGGGCTTGCAATTGCGCTTGCCGGATGCACGACCATTCCTTCCGCCGGCAACCCGATCGAGGCCCGCTGGGTCGGCAAATCGGCCGGCATCTTCTTTGCCGCCTACGGGCCGCCGATCAGCGACAGCGAGCAAGGCTCGACCACCGTCTATACCTGGCGCGGCGGCTACAAGACCGTGCGCATTCCGGCGAAATATGCCGAAGGCGCCGACGGCAAGCGCGGCAAGCAGATTTCCTCCGCCCGCACCGCCTATCTGCGCTGCCAGGCCGAAATCACCACCAGCTCCGACTACACCATCCGCGACATCCGCACCGTCGCCGATATCCCGGGCGTGGACGGTCCGTCCTATTGCGCAGAGTTTTTGGCGCCCGAACAGAAGTAACGGACGGTTTGTTTGAGATGCGGGGGCCGATGCTGTCCGGTTTGTGCCGGGCGCTGCCCCTCACCCTAGCCCTCTCCCCGTAAACGGGGCGAGGGGACGTGCCAAACGCGGCGTCGAGGTTGGGGAAAGCCGGCGCGGCATGTCCCTTCTCCCCGCCTGCGGGGAGAAGGTGGCGGCAGCCGGATGAGGGGCAGTTCGCGATCTCATAGGCGCCGACGATCACGCCGCCTGCTCCCCCTGCGCCGCCGTTTCCGCCAGCTTGCGCGCCGCGACGAAATCGACCTTGCCCGAACCCAGCACCGGCACCTTGCCGATAGTGACTTCGGCCGGCACCATCATGTCCATGGCGCCCCTGGATTTGGCGAAGGCGAGGAATTCGGCGCGGGTGGCGGTGGGGGCGTCGGTCAGGAGCACCAGGCGCTCGCCCTTCTTGGCGTCGGGCAGCGAGGAGACGACCGAGAGGGCGCCCGGCCAGAGCTCGGCGGCGAGCGTCTCGACGGCGGCGAGCGAGATCATTTCGCCGCCGATCTTGGCGAAGCGTTTGGCCCGGCCGCGGATCTTGACGAAGCCGTCCTCGTCGATGGTGACGATGTCGCCGGTGTCGTGCCAGCCGTCGATCAGCGGCTCGAGCACGCCGGGCTTTTCGGCACGCAGGTAGCCGGCCATGACATTGGCGCCGCGCACATGCAGCCGGCCGCCCTCTTCGATGCCGGGCACCGGTTCGAGCTTCCATTCCATGCCCGGCAGGATTTTGCCGACCGTGCCCGACTTGTTGTACATCGGCGTGTTGATCGAAATCACAGGCGCGGTCTCGGTGACGCCATAACCTTCCAGGATGCGCAGGCCGAACTTTTCCATATAGGTCTGGCGGGTTGCGGCCTTCACCGGCTCGGCGCCGGAGAAGATATAGCGGATCGAGCGGAAATCGTAAGGATGCGCCGTCCTCGAATAGCCGTTGAGGAAGGTATCGGTGCCGAAGATGATCGTGGCGTTGGAGGCATAGATCAGCTCCGGCACGATGCGGTAATGCAGCGGCGACGGATAGAAATAAACCGGCACGCCCGAGATCAGCGGCAGCACGGTGCCGGCCGTCAGCCCGAAGGAATGGAACACCGGCAAGATGTTGAACACCTTGTCGCCGCTGTGAAAATCGATGCGGGCAGCGGCCTGGGCGGCGTTCGACAGGATGTTGCGATGGGTGAGCACCACGCCTTTCGGCGTGCCTTCGGAGCCCGAGGTGAAGAGGATCACGGCCGGATCATCCGGTTGGCGTTTGACCAGCGGCCGAGCCTTGCGCAGTAACCCGACGATCTTGTCCTTGAGTGAGATTTCGGCCCTGAGATCATCGAGCCAGACGATCGTCACCTGCTTTTCCATCTCGGCGATCACAGGCCCGAGCTTCGCCTGGGTGACGAAGGCGCGCGAGGTCAGCACATGCCTGACTTCGGCGGCCTTGCAGGCGGAGAGGATATTGGCGGCACCAGCGGTGAAGTTCAGCATCGCCGGCACCTTGCCCGCGCTCATCACGCCGAGAAGCGTGGCGGCGGCACCGTTGGCATTCGGCAGCATGACGCCGAGATTTTGTTCCGGGAACATCGTGCGGAATTTGGCGCCGAGCACGGCAGCCCCGGTCAGGAGCTTGCCATAGGTGAGCCGGCCGGTGACCGGATCTTCGACGGCAAGTTTCTTCATGCCGAATTCGTGGCCGGCCTGAATGACGCGATCAAGCACGGTCGACGAGGTATCGGCGGTCTGGAAGAGCAGGTTCGACATCACCTGATAAAGCGCTGCACCCGCCGCCGTGCGGCGTTTGCGGCCTTTCAGCTCTGGCGGCACTTCCAGTTTCACCGGCTCGAGAATGGTGACCTTGACCTTGGGAAACAGCCGGCGGCGGATCTTGCCATTGTCGAGATAGGAGAGATAGCTCTTCTCCAGCCCGTCGATCTTGACAGGCACCACCATCGAGCCGGTCTTGTCGGCGACCATGGCGGCACCATCATAGACCTTCATCAGCGTGCCGGTCACCGTCAGGCGGCCCTCGGGGAAGATGCCGATCGGGTTGCCGTCCTGCACCACCTTGATCAGCGAACGTGTCGCCATCGGCTTTGTCGGGTCGAGCGGCAGGAATTTGCACATCTTCAGGAAGGGGCGCACCCACCAGGCCTGGGCGATCTTGTAATCGACGGCAAAGGTCGGCTCTTCCTCGGTGATGGCAAGTGCCAGGGCGCCGTCGAGCAGGCTGACATGGTTGAGCGCGATGATCGGCGCGCGGCCGGCCTTCTTGATATTCTCCAGCCCCTCGACCTCGAGGCGCATGAAGGCGCGGAACATGATCGAGATGAAATCGCGGAAGGGATTGGTCGGCAGCGTCTTCAGCATCAGCCAGGCGACAGCAAAATTGATGATGCCGAGGCCGATCAGGATCTGAGGAATGGAGGCGCCGAGCACCTGGACGGCGGCAACGAGGCCGAGGCCGACGGTGATGAACAGGGCAGAGAGCACATTGGCGGCGCCGATGACGCGGGCGCGGCGGTCCTCATGCGCCCAGGTCTGCAGGGCGGCGAAGGTGGGCACGGCGATGAAGGCGCCTGCTATCGCCATGCCGGCGAGATCGATGGCGACGCGGATGGTATTCTGGCCAGCGAAAAAACCGGCAATCGTCGTCGCATGGCTCACGGAAGCCAGGCCCCAGAGGTTCCAGGCGAGATCGAGGCTGAAGAGGCCAAGCAGCGCCGTGCCGACAGGCGCCGGCAGCAGCACGATGCGGCCGGAGGACATCCAGGCGGCAATGGCGGAGCCGACGGCGACGGCGATGGCAAAGACGGTGAGATAGGCCGGCACGACGATCTCGGAGCCGCCGAGCAGCTCGGTGACCATGGTCGGCAGGATGGAGAGAACGAAGGCGCCGACCAGCCAGAACCAGCAATTCATCAGCGCCGAACGCCACAGGCGTTTGTCCGCACGGATTTCCATGACAAGGGTGTAGCTCGAGCGGATGACATTGCGGTCGATTTCCAGATCCGGCGCCTTGGAGCCGGTGGGCGGGATCATCCGGCTGGCGAGCCAGCAAAGCACCGAAAGCCCCATCATCATCGTGCCGAAGATCAGCACATTGTCACCGCCGGAAAAGGCGAAGGCGGCGATGATCGTGCCGGCGAGGATGGCGATGAAGGTGCCGCCCTCGATCCAGGCATTGGCCTTCGGCAGGTCGCGGCGTTCGAGATGATCGGGCAGGATGCCGTATTTGATCGGTCCGAACAGTGCTGAGACGACGCCGAAGCCGAACAGCGCCGCCATCAGCACGAAGATCGAGGAGAATGCCAGACCGATAACGGCAAGGGCTGCGACCGCGATCTCGCAGCGTTTCAGCAGCTCGGCGATTTTCGCCTTGTCATGCTTGTCGGCGAGTTCACCGCCGAGCGCCGAGAGCAGCAGGAAGGGTACGATCAGGATAACGCCGGCAAGCGTCACCAGGGCGGCACCTTCGCTCGCCGACATCTTGAAGAGAATGAGGAACACCAGGGTGTTCTTGAGGAAATTGTCGTTGAAGGCCGTCAGGAACTGGGTCCAGAACAGCGGCGCGAATTTCCTGGAGGTCATCAGATTGTGTTGCACGGCGGGTCCCTCTTTCGACTGGCAGAGAAGGCCACAGAGTTGTTACGCAAAAGTTGAATGCGATAACAACTCTGCGCTGTGGTTAACCAAGATCAATCTTCATCGTTACGATTGAACTTGACCAGGAGTTTCTCGGTGCGGGCATCCTCGACCTTGCGGATCAGCTTCTCGGATTCGGCATTGTCGCGCAGCGTCTTGGTGATGTTCACCGTGGTCTGCACCAGCATCAGAATGCCCATGGCGAGATAGCCTTTGCCCCAGAGATCGAGCGGCATCATGTAGAGGCCAAGCGCCAGCATGAAGGCGGCCGAGCCGAAGGAGATGTAGGAGAAGCTGACCCAGCTTGCGGAATGTTTCTGGAAACTGTCGTTCATATCAGTGGTCCCTATGGTTCGATGGATGAATGGTTGGATGGATGCAATTTCAAGCGGCAGGCGTGATGCGGCTCTTCAGCCGCGCCAGCACATCATCGGCGGATGAGCGCAGCGGCGCGCCGAAGCCGGCATTGGCAAGCTTTTCGATGATGCCGGCCGGGCGGATGGCGCCTTCCATGTCCTTCAGGGCGGCGGCCGTCAGCTCATTCTGGCTCTGGCGCAGGCGAAGACGCGCCAGGGTCTCCTCGGCATCGTCGAGCGTGGCAAAGCCTGGGCCGGCGACTGCGACATCGAGCTTCTGCGCCTCCTGCGTGGCACGCGCCAGCCGCTCGCCACGCTGCAGTTCCTGCAGCCGCGCCTCGGAGGCACGGACGATCCCCTTCAGCTTGTCGATCGCCCCGGTGAACTGGGCTTGCGCCTTTTCCGATGCATCGCGCTCGGCTTCGAGATAGGCGATCGCCTCGGCCGCCTCGCGGGCCAGGCCCTCATTGCCCTTGGTCAGGGCGGCGGAAGCGCGGCTCTCGAGATCGGCGATGCGGGCAACGATCGTTGCATGCTGCCCCTTCTCCTGCTCGTTCTGGGCGATGGCGACCGCGACACTGCGGCGGGCCGACTGGATCGACTGGGCGGCATCGCGGATCTGCTGGGAAAGCAGCGGCACGGCGTGGCAGTCGGCGAAAGCCTGTTCGGCATCATGCGCCCTGCCCCGCAACAAAATGGAAATCAGTTTGAACATTTCCTTCCTCCGGTTTATGAACGTTGTTCACGAGAGGTGTTATGCCAGAATCATGAACGTCGTTCAAGATAAATTTTGAACGACGTTCAAAAAAATCGAAGTGGAATGGTGAATGGCCGGCAGACGACAAGAAAAACGCGAAGACCTGAAGGCCCGGCTGATCGAGGCGGCGCGCGAGCGCATCGCCAAAGACGGGCTGGCAAATCTCAGAGCCCGCGACATCACCCAGGATGCCGGCTGCGCGCTCGGCGGCCTCTACACGGTCTTTTCAGACCTTGCCGAGCTCGTCATCCACGTCAATTCCGCCACGCTGAAGGCGCTGGAGGCGAGGCTCACGCTGCCCGAGACCAAGGACCGGCCGCCGACCGACCGGCTGCGCAACCTGGCGCAGGGTTACTTAAGCTTCGCTGTCGAACACCGGAACCTCTGGAAGGCGCTGTTCGAGCACTTTCCGCCGGAATCGAGCCCGACGCCGCAATGGCATCTTAACGAACACCTCTTCCTGATGGACGTGATCGCCGAACCGCTGGCCGAACTGCAACCCGACATGCCCCCCGAAGATCGCGCCATCCGCGCCCGCACCCTGTTCGGTGCCGTCCACGGCGTCGTCAGCATCAGCCTCGAAGGCCGCTTCGTCGGCCTGCCGCTGGAGAGGTTGGCAAGGGAGGTGGATGAGCTGGTGCAGACGATCGCGGCTGGGGCGGAGCGGCGGCGGGGGTGATGGGGGTGATTTTGTTGGTTTAGTGGTGGGACGCCAACCACCCTCCGTCATCCTCGGCCTTGAGCCGAGGATCCATGCCCGCTGCTGATGGATGCGGCGTGGACCCTCGCGTCAAGCCTCTGAAATCGCGACCCAAATTCCCCTCATCCGGCTGCCGCCACCTTCTCCCCGCTTGCGGGGCGAAGGGGATATGCCGCGACCTCTCCGTACCTCGCCAACCTCCCGCATGGCACGTCCCCTCGCCCCGTTTTTACGGGGAGAGGGTTAGGGTGAGGGGCAGGCATCCGCACAAACGAGATAGCCGTGATCACAGTGATAACGGAGCGCGGGAACCCACACCCCAACTCCCGCATTGAGCAAACCACCGAAAGCTGATTGACTGCCGCCACCGCCGCGAAGGGAAACCCCATGAGCCGCATCTTCATCACCGGTTCCTCCGATGGCCTCGGCCTTGCCGCCGCCCGCACCCTGATGAAGGAGGGCCACGACGTCGTGCTGCACGCCCGCTCCCGCGAGCGCGCCTCCGCCATCGCAGAGATTTCGGCCACCGCCCTCGGCCTCGTCATCGGCGATCTCGCCAGCGCCACGGAAACGCGATCGATTGCCGAGCAGGTGAACGCCATCGGCCGCATGGACGCCGTCATCCACAATGCCGGCATCTATCTCGAGCGGAGCCGCGGCGAAACGCCGGATGGTCACGCAAAGACGCTGGCGGTGAATGTGCTTGCCCCCTATCTGCTCACCGCCTGGATCACCCGCCCTGATCGCCTGGTCTATCTCACCAGCGGCATGCACCGCAGCGGCAGCAGCACCCTTGACGATATCGACTGGAAGAAACGGCCGTGGAACGCAAGCCAGGCCTACTCGGAAAGCAAGCTCTACATCGCCACCCTCGCCGCCGCCATCGCCCGCCATTGGCCGGATGTTCTCAGCAACGCGGTGGATCCCGGCTGGGTGCCGACAAAGATGGGCGGCGCCGGCGCGCCCGATGACCTCGAAATGGGGCACCTCACCCAGACATGGCTTGCGGCAAGCGATGCCGAAGCTGCGAAGGTCAGCGGGCGGTATTGGTATCATCGCCAGCGGCGGGAGGCGGCGGCGGAGGTTGGCGATCCTGGGTTTCAGGATACGCTGGTGGAGAAGCTTGCCGGACTCACAGGTGTTCGACTGTTCGCGGAGCGAGGGTGAGCTGCAAGACCGGGAAGGCGCTGTTCGACCACCACCTGCCCGAAACCGGCCCGACGCAGCAATGGCATCTCGACGAGCACCTCTTCGCGATGGACGCGATCGCCGAACCGCTGGCCGAGCTGCAACCCGACAGCTCCCAGAAGACCGCGCTATCCGCGCCCGGACCCTCTTGGGCGCCGTCCACGGCGTCAGACATCCTCCGCGTTGCCGAAATCGGCTCAGTGCGTAATTAGCCCTTGTTATTTCCAGACGAAGGCGGCTATCCTCATCCGAAGCGGCAATATTCTCCGCGATCGGTCCCAGTCCTGGACGCACATTGCGAACGCGTATGCAGTGATGAGCTGATAACACCGATCGATTCCTAATTCTCCTGTGGGCAAAGTGAGAAGCGGATACAACCGCGCGGACATCGCCGTTGCGAAGCTGATCGAATGGATGCCAAGGTTCCCTGGGCAGTCGAAGGATGCGCGGCATTGGAATTTGCGGCGGTGCGAGGGATTCGGTATTCGACTAAGCCCGTACTTGGTCTTTGAAAGTGTCGTCGTCTCTGGTTAGCGGCGTTGAAAGAGGAGTAGGCGTGAGAGCAGGACGATCGGGTATTAGGGATAACCGTAGCAGGGGGGCGGTCCACGAGTTCATGACCGAACGTGCGGTTCCGGACAGTCGCCTGTCCGTTGTCTCTGCTTATTTCACGACCTTTGCTTATGATCGCCTGCGCACAACGTTGGACAGCGTTGAACAGATGCGTTTCCTCTTTGGCGAGCCCCGATTCTTAAAGGACGCGGACAATGCAGGCCTCGTGCCGCCCGCCTTTTCGTTCGACGAGGCTGGGCTGCGTCTCACCGAACAAATCCGGCAGCGAACTGCGGCGTTGCGCTGCGCCCAATGGATCAGAGACCGGGTCGAGATACGGTCAGTCAAGCGTTCGGGCTTATTGCACGGAAAGCTAATCCATATCGATGACGGACGCCGCCCACACGCGCTACTCGGCAGTTCCAACTTCACTATCAATGGGCTGGGGCTGGGCGATGCGCCGAATATCGAACTTAATCTGATCGTCGATAGCGATCGGGACCGGGAGGACCTGCTAGCCTGGTTCGACGAGCTATGGGGCGACAAGGAGCTAACTGAAGACGTGCGCGAAGAAGTGCTACGCGCGCTCGAAGCCAGCTACGCTCATGCCGCTCCCGAGTTCGTTTATTTCAAGACGCTGCTTCACCTGTTCGGCGACTTCCTAACTGACCAGGCGAGAGAAGACGTGCTGATCCAGCAGACGGCTTTCGAGCAGACTGTAATCTGGCGTGCGTTGTTCGATTTTCAGCGCGATGGCCTCCGCGCCGTGCTCACCAAGATCGAAAAGCATGGAGGCTGTATCGTCGCCGACAGCGTCGGCTTAGGCAAAACCTTCACCGCACTCGCGGTTATTAAGTGGTTCGAGAAGCGCAACAGGAACGTGCTTGTGCTTTGCCCGAAGAAACTGCGCGAGAACTGGACCGACTATCTCGCCGCCAACAACAGCGATATGAATCCGCTGCGCGAGGACAAGTTTGGTTACACCGTGTTGTCTCATACTGATCTTTCGCGCGAGAAGGGCAGAGTTGGGGACATTGATCTCGCAAGGATTGAATGGGGTAATTATGATCTAGTTGTCATTGACGAGTCCCATAATTTTCGAAGTGCATCCCGCAACAAGACCGCAGGAGGACGCCGCAGCCGCTACGAACGGCTGATGGACGACATCATCAAGGCCGGGCTAAAGACGAAGGTTTTGTTGCTCTCAGCCACGCCGGTGAACAATGATCTGAGTGATCTCAAGGCCCAACTTGATCTGATCTCAGCGGACAGGATCGATGGATTTACAGATTTGGGAGTGCCAAATCTTGGCGCTCTGATCGGTGGATCGCGGAGGCACTTTTCCGACTGGGCAAAGAGCGGCAGTCGCGACGTCAGCCAACTGCTCAACAAGTTGCCGCCCGCGTTGTTTGGCTTGCTAGACGGCGTTACTATCGCGCGCTCCCGCAAGCACATTGAGCGCCACTATGCTGCCTCAATGGAGCGGATCGGTGGGTTTCCGAAGCGCGGTGCTCCCGAATCCGTTTTCGCCAACATCGATAGCCAGGGTGGCTTCCCTACATTCGAGGCGGTAGACTCCGCGATTAGCAGGCTGGAACTCGCGCTCTATGGCCCGCTCACTTTCGTGCTTCACGAGTATCGGACCCTCTATGACAGGGGTGGCAATTTCGATCAGGCTAATCGCGAGAAATATCTCATCGCGATGATGAAAATCGGCTTCCTAAAGCGGTTGGAAAGCTCCGTCAGCTCGTTTCGTCAGACAATGGATCGCATGATGGCTCGTATTGACCAGCGGATTCGTGATCTTGACACCTTTGACGCGACGGCGTCGATCGACGCGCCTGCACCGGACGATCTCGAGCTGGACGACGAATTGGAAGAAGCCTTTGAGGTCGGGGGTGCACTTAAATACAACCTCGCTCACATTGATCGGGCAGCGTGGAAAGCAGCGCTGATGCGGGACCGCGAGCGGATTGCTGCGCTTGCCGCTGAAGCTCACAATATCACGCCTCATCGCGACGCCAAGCTGGAGCGACTCAAAGGCGTTATTCGGGCCAAGGCCACCAATCCCACCGTCAACCGCGATGGCGAGCCCAACCGCAAAGTCATCCTGTTTACGGCCTTCACCGACACCGCGCGCTATCTCTATGAGGAGCTGCTTCCTCTAGCCCGGGAATGCGGACTGGAGGCAGCGCTGGTGACGGGCGACGGCTGCAAGGCGACTTTTGGTCAAACGCGCTTTCAAGATGTGCTGGTTAATTTCGCGCCTCGGGCCAAGCGTCGGGCGTCGATGCGGGGCGCTGAGACGAAGGGCGAAATCGACCTGCTGATCGCGACGGACTGCATTTCCGAGGGGCAGAATCTCCAGGTGTTGGTTTCCACGCAGAACTGAGCCGGTTAGGCGCATAATTTCCATTGAGAA
>NZ_PQIG01000093.1 GCF_012349115.1 Rhizobium ruizarguesonis | reverse complement strand
CCGGGCGCCTCCGGATGGTCTCGGCATTTCGGTCGGCCGATTGCGGTGAGATGCGCGCGCGCGAGACTGCCCCACCGTGTCGTTCGATCTGGGTCGCATGCACACCGACATGTTCGGTCGGCTCGATCGTGATCCCGGCTTCCAGATGTGATCGGTTGTCGATGCGGATATCGTGACCGGCCCTCTCAAGGTGCGTATTGGCAAGATGCTCCCAGGCCTGGCGCAGGTCCTTCAGCTGCAGTTGCGATGGCGGCAGGTGATTGGCGAGAAGCCATCTGTTCTCCCGCTCAAGCAGCGTCTTGTCGCCAAGACCGGTTTCCCTCACCTCACGCGTCGTCATCATCAGATGCGCATGGCTGTTGCGGATATCGCTTGCCTCACCTGGCCGATGGATCGCAAAGTCGACGGCAGCGCCATAGCGGTTGGCGAGATCGGCGGCAAAGGCACGTGTCAGCGCCAGGCGCTGTTCCGACGTCAATTCGTGCGGCAGCGCGATTTCGAATTCCCGGGCAATCCGGGCGTCACTGCGCTTCTCGGCACGCTCGGCGGCATTCCACAAGGCCGATCGCTTCATCGCCCAATAGGCAGAAGACCCAGCCGGCAAGACGATCTCGGCATGCTCGACACCTGTTCTGTTGCTAAAATCATGCGTCAGCCCATCGCGCTCGTTGGTGAGGCGCTCGGCGGCGCGATAGGCGGCGGACGCAACAGCACTGCGCCCGCCGCTGCGGGCGATCGGCTTCATGCTGAAGTGATAAATCGCCATCGCTTGTCCTTGGTCAGCGGGCCGCGGCCCGCACTGGAGTTGCGCCAGCAACTCGTAAGTGCGCCCTTGTGCCTTCGCCGCTTCGCGCCTTCGGGCACTGGTGGGAGCACGCAGCAATCTCCCGATGACCTCGTAAGCCGTTCACCCGGTTGCTTCCACGCGCAGATTTGCGGGTTTCGAAGTGCCGCTCGTCGAGACAACTTCGAACCAGGCACGCCGGCAGCGGAGACCCTCCGTTCATTGCCGCGGCCATTGGCTCAATGGGAACAAGGGAGAAGATCATCGTGGCACGTAAATCTATTGGGGAAAGGCTCGCCCAGCTCGAAGCCCAGCGCAAGACATTGCAGATCCGGCTCAGCAAGCAGGAGCGCGCCATCGACACGCGCCGCAAGGTGCTGATCGGCGCACTGGTGCTGCATCGGCTCGAGCATGACCGCGATGTGCAGTTTGCAGGCGGGATTGCCGAGTGGCTGAGACGGGAACTGCCAAAATTCCTGATCCGCGACGCCGACAAGCAATTGTTCATCGACTTGCTGGCAACACAGCCGCCAGGCGGATTTATCGTTCACCACGAGGTCGACCGAGGATCTGGTTTGGTCTCGTCAAAGGCGCCCTGATCAACATGATGCGCAGGGCGCCTGCGATCCGGCCTGGGCAATCGTCGCCCTCGTCACGTTTCCGGTTCGGTACGCAAAGTCATTCGTCATGGGTGCGGCAACGGTGTCGGCACCATTCACCCGAACCTTCTGACCGCCGATCGCTCGATCATCTGCATTTGACCCGAAAGGCGAGAATGCGAAGATCGCAGTGAGATGAGCCAGGCGGTTCACATCACCCCGATGAATCGATCGGGCCTGACCGATTCACAAATGTCGTTGGACGCCGCCGCCTGGTCCTTGCGATCCTGCCGGCATGACAGTTCAGCCCTATCGTCTCTACATCGAACGCATCGATCCATCGAAGAACATGGCCCGCTTTTATGCGCTGTCGATCGAGCCGAACCTCTTCGGCGAGACCTCGCTGGTGCGCAGCTGGGGACGCATCGGCAGTCGCGGGCAGCAGAAGATCCATGTCTTCGATAGCGAGGCAAAAGCCGTCGATCTGCTGCTCAGCCTTTTGCGCAGGAAGCGGTCGCGAGGCTACCTTCCGCTGCAGTGATCGGCATCCGCGTCTCTCATGCCTGAGTAAAGGAAGAGACGGTTGAGTGAAGGAAGAGACGGCTTACGCCGCCTCCTCCTCGTTGCGCTCCGGCTGCAAGGAATGCAGGTAGTCGACGGCGCGCTGCGCATGGGCTGCCGCCGAGAAGATGGCGCGCTTGTCGTTACCCAAAACCTTGAGCCAGCCATCGAGATAGCTTGCATGATCGGGGAGCGGTTCGAGCTCTGGGACGATGCCAAGATCGGCGCAGAGAAACGCGCTGCCGAGTTCGGCAATCAGCTCTTCGCGGGCGCGGTCGCTGCGGTCTTTTGCGTAGCGGCTGAGATCGCGATCCAGCCGTCGCGGTGCAGAAGTCCAATGCGTCATCTCGTGGCTGAGGATCGCGACGTAAGCGGCATCGTCCCGGAAGGCATCCAGGCATGGCATCTGGATGTAATCACGCTGAGCGGCATAATAGGCAGCCGTACCTCCGTGCCGGATCAGTGCGCCGGTATTGGCAAAGAAGCGGCCGGCATCGCCGATCCGCCTCATCGGATCCTCGCCAGGTGCGACGTCGTCAAAGCGGCCGTTAAGACCGGCGATCTGATCGGTGTTGAACACCGTGTAGGTCTTGAGGAATGGAATATCCTGTTCGATCTCGGTGCCCGTCTCGGTCGTCTCGGTGCGGCTGAACGAACTGGCAAAGACCACGGTCGTGCCGGTTTCGCCCTTGCGCACGGCGCCGCCGAGCTCGATTGCCTGGCGAAACGTCATCCAGCGTGATGCGGCAAAGCCGCGGGCGATGGCTTCCGACCACAGCAGCAGGACGTTGATGCCGGAATAGGGTTGGCCATTGTGGCGCAGTGGCCGGCTGACCTCACTTGCCGCATGTCCCGTCGTCCAGGGTTTGGTCCATGGCCGCACGCCGCCTTCGAGATCGGCGATGATCGTGTTGGTGATGCGGCTATAGATATCGGATCGTTGATTGGATTGCTGCCTGCTCATGTTGGAACCTCCGTTTCGAGGTCGCGGCCATCGCGACCTGCTACGGCGGTCCGAAAGCCGGGCGGCAAGCGGCGCCTGCACCCGCAGGGCCGAAACGCAGTGGAGGACGGCAAAGCCGTTGCCGGCGGCGCGAGCCTGGCAGGACCCAAAGCCGGGGCAGGACGCGATGGCCGCAATCGCAGGGGAGGTAGGTTTGGATGGGGGCAGACGTGGCTGATCCGCGAGGCGGCGTCACGCCGCTCGCATCGCCGATGAACCGCAGAGAAGATGGCTTACCTGCCCGGCCGCGCCAGACGACGCCGCTTATCGACCAGATTATCGATGGCGCAAGCCCCGCTGGTTCAATCGGCCGAGCTAGTATCGACGACATGGCGAGATGCGCGGAGTCGATGTCCGATCAGACGGTGGCGGGGCGTTCCTCGTTCTCGCGGATCAGATCAGGACGTTGCGGATTCCCAATCGCGAAGATGCCTGAACCAGAGCTATATTTTTGATGCGCGCACCGGATGGCCACAGCCGGCTCGAACTCTCCCGCTTCCTCAAGCCGACCGTCATCGCAAGTCACCAAATCGCGAAGAGCATCCGTCGCCCGAAGCCTTGAAAGGAACGTAGTGGTCCACTATATCACGGTCATCGGCGTTGCTGGTGAGCGCTCCAAGGGAGTGTTCGCGACTGCCGAAATTGCTCGGCTACTTTTGACCACGGATGTACTGGCACTGGTGTGAAGAGCGATGTTTGAAAGGTCGGTGCGATTTCGCCCCGGCCTTTTTTATTGCCATGACTTCGGATGAAGCGTTCGGCGCCACGCAGTCTTCATCCCCCGACGCTTGTCCCGACTCGTTCCTGTTGAAGAGGCAGGATCGCCTGCCCATCTAACTCAATGATGCCGAAGGAAGAAAAGAACGATGTCGAGCTGCTGAAGACGTGGGCGCTGCCAACAGCGGCTACGCTGGGATCGACAGTCCGCGCTAAAGGCATACTCCTCGAAATTCGCACGCGGCTTCCATCGGCGACGAAGAAGTCGCTCGACATCGATGCAGGTGAACTTGCTTTGGCGATGCCGGCCGGTTCGAAAGCCGAATTCCATGCCGCGTCGGCCGTTGTCGCCGAGGCGCTGGAGAACATCCAAACCCTCCCGGTGATCCCGCGCGAAATCCAGGACATACTTTCGATCACGACGACCGAGCGTCATCGCTGGCTCAAGGACGGCCGCCTGCCAAGTGCAGGGACGCGCACAGTGAAACTGCGCGGTCGCGCGCGAAAGATTACCTTCCACGTCTTCGACCCGCGCATGGTCGAACACCTGCTCGATCGGGGCGTTGTCGAAGACTGGCGTGAAGAGGATGCTGCAGCGGCTGCGGAGAATCGGCGACGGGCCGCCTACAAGGCGAAGCTAACGCGGTCGCTGAAGAGTGGCGGCAGCAAGATTGCATCATCGTCAGGCCCCAACGATGCCTCCGTCGACCTCTCCGGGTGGGAAGAGTTTCGCCGCGATGGGCTGCTCCGGTAAGAGCGTCCCACGTTGGGGATCGGCCATTGATCAAGGGGACGCTCCTCAGCTTGGGCAGAACATCTGGCATCCGCACGCCGACGCTGCCATAAATGAGCTTCATCGAGGGAGGTATCATGATGCAGAAGAATGCGCCGGACTTCAGCCTTGAGGGCAAGGTGACTTTGGTGACGGGAGCGAGCCGTGGCATCGGTCGAGCTTGCGCACTTGCCTGTGCCAGAGCAGGCTCCGATATTGTTTTGGGGGTCCGCAATGTCGCGGCGTCGGCAGGTCTGGTTGCCGAACTCGAGGGCACGGGACGAAAAGTTCTGCCTGTCGAACTGGACATTCCCAATAAGGCCCATATCGCACAAGCCGTCGACGCAGCGCTTACTAAATTCGGTCGGATCGACGTCCTCGTCAACAACGTCGGCGTGGCTCCGGGCAATCTCGCGGAACTCGTCGAGGAGAAGGACCTTGACGAGATACTCGATGTCAACATCAAGGGCACCTTTCTGATGACGCAGGCAGTCGGGCGGCACATGATCAAGCGCAATGGGGGCCGGATCATCAACATCAGCTCGCAGGCCGGCACCGTGGCACTGCGCGGCGAGGCAATCTATTGCATGAGCAAGGCGGCAATTAATCACCTCACGCGCTGCCTTGCGGCCGAATGGGCACGCTATAATGTCACTGTAAACACCGTATCGCCGACGTTCATCCACACCGATGGTACAGCACCGTTTCTATCCGATGCCGACAATCGTAAAGCGACGCTCGGTCACATTCCACTCGGCCGGATCGGTGAAACCGATGATGTGGTGGGTGCCGTAGTCTTCCTTGCATCGCCGGCCGCGAGCCTGATCACTGGCGCGAACCTGCTGGTGGACGGTGGATGGTCCGTCGCGTAAGACCGAGGCGCGCCTGCCGCGCAAGTCCCATCCAGACGAGAACGACGATTTCCCCGGATAAGGATTGCCTCACGTCCTTCCTCTCTTTTGTGGTTCTGCGAAGTTTGAGTTGACCGCTTCCGATGGCGAGGCGACACTCGCAACCTGCAGCGAGGCAGGAGGAAAAACGATGGACGACACAGACCGGTGGCGCGACATGGCAAGTGCACCGAGAGACGGTAGCCGGATCCTCGTCACGATACGCCCATCCGAACAGGGGCCAGCAGAAGTCGACCTAGCATATTGGTCGAATGGCGATCAGTTTGGTGCAGAAAGCTGGCGTGCCTCTGATTCCTCGCCCGGGCACATCATCGAATATGCCGAGCCAGAATTGAAGTGTTGGATGCCCATGCCCTCAGCCAACCTCAATCGCGCCTCGATGCCCTCCCCTTGGGAAGGCGACGATGACCAGGAGCTGTACGGGTCAGGGATTTAAGAATTTGGCCCAATAACATTGGTTCCTGCCACAGCGAACAGGTCCAGATTTCCGTCCGCCACGACTGTTGCGCGACTAGGCTGCGCGCACCCTGTCCCGGCCGCTTAACTTGGCAGCATAGAGTGCTTGATCGGCGCGTCGATAAAGGTCCGAGGCGCTGTCTGACGGGGCACAAGCGGCGATGCCGGCAGAACAGGTGTAGCTGAAGTCGGGTGATTCAGGCAGGGGCCGGGAGAAGCGGATCACCGTCAGCATGCACTCGACCATGGCAATGGCGTCTTCCGGCCCAGTTGACGGCATCACCAGAACGAACTCTTCTCCGCCGACCCGCCCAAAACAATCGTTGCGGCGAACATTCTGATGAATGCGATGCGCAAAATCGCGCAGGACGACATCTCCGGCCTGATGACCGAGCCGATCGTTGATGTGTTTGAAATTGTCGATGTCGAACACGACAAGGCAGCCATTGCTTCCATGCTGGGCGGCCGCCAGCATGTCGTCGACCCGTGCCATCACAAAGCGGCGGTTGGCGACACCCGTGAGCTCGTCGGTGTAAGACGCCTTGATTGCCTGATCGCGATCTTGCCGGACGATCCTGCCACGCGCTCGCAAACTGGTGATCTCGCTCGCAATGCACAACATCCAACCGTTTGTCTGGACCGCCTCGGTCATCCAAAACCATCGGCCATCGTGCAGGTCCGTCTCGAAAGCACGATAGCCAATCTTGCCACGGCGCGACTGTGTCGACCGCAGCCATTCGTCGAAATTGCTCGTTTGAATAACCGTGCCTCGCCGCAGCTCGAAATTGCGCCGCATGAGATCCGGCCAGAGGGGAGACTCATCCGGTTCGATGAAATAGACCGAACGAAAGGCGCTGTTGGCGTATTGCAGCCGGTCATGACTATCGTAGACCGCAATCAGCGTTTGGGTGCGTGCCGAAAGGTTCAGAAGATGTTCGAATATCTCGTCCATACCGAACCCTGTCTGGTTGCCTTGGTATGACATGGCGCAGAAACCCTATGGGAAAAGAGCTCGTCAGCAAGCAAAGGCGCCTCCAGTGATTACGGAAACGTCAACGAGATGCCGTTTCCAATCGTGATTGGACATCGGCTGCGACCTGAGAGACGCTGTTTTTGGGAGCGGACCATCTATTTTTCCGGAGATAGGAGGCCGAAATGGAACAGTACGCACTCGACCAGTTGAAAACCATCGCCAACGTCAGCACGACCTGCAAGCGCCTTGAAATGACGCGGCGCGAACGGCTTGAACGGTGGGCCGAATGTCTTGAGCGCAGCCCCAGACCGCATCTCAAGACGCTTCACGAAACCGAATATCGGCCGATTGCAGATCGGCTTGCTCTTAGGGATGACGGCACACCGATCTCTGTTGCATTCGCTGATCCCATGCTGCGGGCGGCAGGAATGGAAAGCGATAGCTACGGAGAAGCCATACGGTTCTTCGACCTCAGCGACGAGGAATTGCATGGTCTTGTCTGCTTCTGCCATTTTGGTGAACGCGTCAGCGCGGCAACAGTCGCTCGCCGTTTGCGAAAGATGGCAGGTTGCAAACCAGACGGGTTTTTCGCTCAGCTTCGTGCGTTCTTTGGCTGATTGAAGCTCAGGTCACCATCTGAGGTGGTGGTCGGGGATGCGTCGATCCCCGTCACGGGCTGTACGCGCGACGACCGAGGCCGACCGGTCGGGTCGTTGCTCCTGCCCTTTCGCCTATCGCAGACATTTTGAGGGGGCAGATTTCTGAAGCCGTTGGTTCCTGCTGGTCAACTGCCGGGTCCAGGCTTTCCGCGCTGGCCGACCACCCCCTAGGGACTTGGCGCGGTGGACGACCAAACGGACGACCCGCGGGCGCCGCACTACAGGTCACGCGCTGGCCGAGCGACAAGTGGTGGCTTACTTCGTTCGCGGGATCGACGTCCTCCCAGTTCCAGAATACCTGCAGAACCAACGGCAGATAGCGTTTTCCGCGATAATAGGAAAATGTGTTTGCTGTCGAAAAGTTGGCACCCGTGGTGCTGTCATATCCTTTTCGGAAATTCTTAAAGAGCAGCGGCACCACACTCCTTCGACGTTCATTCGATCGCCGATATAAACGCCGGAATCTGTTGTTCGAAGAACTTCGAGAATGAGGCGATGCGCGGCGGAAGTGCCTGGTACGGGGGGTAGTACAGGGTCAGCCACAAGTCCGGCGGCGACCAGTCTTTGAGGACGTGGACCAGCCGTCCGGTGCGCAGATACTCGGCCACATGGAACTTGGGCAGCATGGCGACTCCGCTTCCATCGGCAGCCATGCTTGCCAGGACCTCCCCGCTATTGGCGCTGAATGCGCGGCCCGCAGAAATCGTGGTACTGCCGCTGCCGTCCGACAGGGTCCAGGCCTCCCGCTTGCTCTCGCCGCTATAGGCAAGGCAATCGTCGGGAATGAGTTCATTCGGATGCTCCATGTCGCAAAACCGGCTGCCGGGCGCTGCGACGAGGATCCGGCGAACGACGCTGATCTTGCGCCAGATCGTGAACTTGTCCGACGGTGCCGCGGAAATGCGGATCGCCAGATCATAGTCATCGTCGATAATATTCACGAGCCCATCCGCGAGCGATATCTCGAAGCTGATCTTCGGATAGCGTTCCTTGAATGCAGACAGGATTGGCGGCAGAGCCTGCTGGCCGAACCAGGTCGGCGCGCTGATCCGCAGACGGCCGTGATCCGCCTTGTGGGTATTCATCACATCCTTGCGCGCGTTGTCGAGCGCCTGCACCGCCGGCTGGATCTGGGCAGCGAAGATCGCGCCGTCGGTTGTCAGCGACACCTGGCGCGTCGTCCGTACGAAGAGCTGCACGCCAAGGTCTTCTTCCAGCGCCGCGATCGCCCGCGTGACGGCTGCCGGGGTCATGTCGAGCTCGCGCGCGACCTGCGCGAAGTTCCGCTTCTCGGCGGCCAGCAGAAAGGTTCGAAGCAGCTTGTAGTCGTTCATCGATTATTTCATCCATGGCAATTCACTGACAATTATTATTGCAATTCCGGCCACTGATCAACGGGCGTAGCTTTTCAATCAGACCAGACAAACCAACGCAGCCACGGAAGGACACCATCGTGATCAAGGATATCAAGGGACTGCATCACATCACGTCGATGGCATCGGATGCCCGCCAGAACAACGCGTTCTTCACGGATGCGCTTGGCCTGCGCCGCGTGAAGAAGACCGTGAATTTCGACGACCCCAACGTCTACCACCTCTACTACGGTGATGAGGCCGGCACCCCCGGCTCCGTCATGACCTACTTCCCGTTTCCCGACGTGATGCGCGGCCGCCCAGGCGTCGGCGAAGTCAGCGAAACACAATTCGCGGTGCCTAAGGGCTCGCTCTCCTTCTGGCAGGATCGCCTGTCGGCAAAGGGAGCCGGCAACCTGCATACCGACACTGCCTTCGGTGCTGAGCGCCTCCTGTTCAAAGGGCCGGACGGCGAAGGGTTTGCGCTTGTCGAAGCGGAAACCGATGGCCGCAAGGCCTGGAATGGCGCCGGCATCGACGAAAGCGTCGGCATCCGCGGCTTCACCGGTGCCAAGTTCCGCCTGCATGACGCCGCTGCCACGTCCGAACTGCTCGGTTTCATGGGCTACCAACGTACTGAGACGGATGGTGACGTCACCCGCTTCATCATCCCCGGCGGCAATGGCGCGGACACGATCGACCTCGAGGTCCTTCCGAAAACGCCTTTCGCAAGGCAGGGCGCAGGTTCGGTGCATCACATCGCTTTCGCCGTCGAGAACCGCGCAAAGCAGCTCGAAGTCCGCAAGGCGCTGATGGATACGGGCTACCAGGTAACACCTGTCATCGACCGTGACTACTTCTGGGCCATCTACTTCCGGACACCCGGCGGCGTCCTGTTCGAAATCGCCACGAACGAGCCCGGTTTCGACCGCGACGAAGATACGGCACATCTCGGCGAGGTTTTGAAGCTGCCGGCACGCTACGAGCCCTATCGTGACCAGATCGAAGCCGGGCTGACACCGCTCGCCGCCTGACGTCGCTTTCCAACAATAAGGCGGCATAACTTTCAAGACGTGCCGCCTTCCCTGCCTCATTACCTACCTTCAACCTAGTCAAAGGAAGACACGAGATGTCCAGCAAGCTTCAGGTCCTCACCCCGCAGAACAGTCAGATCATCTTCATCGACCAGCAGCCGCAGATGGCCTTCGGTGTTCAGTCGATCGACCGCCAGGTCTTGAAGAACAACGTCGTCGGTCTTGCCAAGGCGGCGAGGATCTTCAACATCCCGACCACCATCACCACCGTCGAGACCGACAGCTTTTCGGGCAACACTTTCCCGGAACTGCTCGCTGTCGTCCCGGACAACGATATCCTTGAGCGCACGTCGATGAATTCCTGGGACGACCAGAACGTCCGCGACGCGCTTGCCAAGCACGCTGCCGATGGCCGCAAGAAGATTGTCGTCGCCGGCCTCTGGACGGAGGTATGCAACACGACCTTCGCGCTCTCCTGCATGAACGATACCGACTACGAAATCTACATGGTTGCGGATGCTTCCGGCGGCACGTCCGTCGATGCGCACAAATATGCGATGGACCGCATGGTGCAGGCCGGCGTCGTTCCTGTCACCTGGCAGCAGGTCCTGCTCGAATGGCAGCGCGACTGGGCCCGCAAGGAAACCTACGACGCGGTCACGTCGCTGGTGAAGGAGCATTCCGGCGCTTACGGCATGGGCATCGATTATGCTGTTACGCATGTCCACGGCGGCGCCGAACGCGTCGAGCACGGCAAGCGGATCGGCCCGAATCCTGCCAAGTAAACCGTCAATCACTCCGGCCGGCTGCGTCCTGCCGGAGTGATTTTCCTTCACCACGCGAGGTTCCCCCATGAAACTCTATCTTCTTTCACTCGCTGCCGGCCTGCTGGTGGGCGTGATCTACAGCCTGCTCAATGTCCGCTCGCCTGCCCCGCCTGTCGTCGCGCTCATCGGGCTGCTCGGCATTCTTGTCGGCGAGCAGCTTGTGCCACTGGCAAAGAGCATTTGGGCTCGCGAGCCAGCCGCCGTCTCCTGGCTTCATCAGATCAAGCCACACATGTTCGGTCACCTCCCGAAGGGCGGGAAAAACGTGGTGGCGGTGAACCCACCCCATGAAGCTTCAACATCGGGGAAAAGCTGATGACGACGCGCCGCACATTCCTGGGGGCAGCATCGAGCCTCGCCTTTTCAAACTTGTTTTCACCGGCCAATGCCGCCGATCCCAACAAGACCGGAGCCGCTTCCATGCACGCAGACATCGTTCTTCACAATGGATTGATCACGACGCTTGATCGCGCAAATCCGAACGCCACCGCAGTGGCCATCAAGGACGGCCTATTCACCGACGTGGGTACCGACCGCGACGTCATGGCACTCGCCGGACCGGATACAAAGATCATTGATCTCAAGGGCAAACGTGTACTGCCTGGTCTGATCGACAACCATACTCACGTTGTGCGGGGCGGTCTCAACTTCAACATGGAGCTCCGCTGGGACGGCGTCCGGTCGCTCGCCGATGCGATGGACATGCTCAAGCGGCAGGTGGCCATCACACCCGCCCCGCAATGGGTGCGCGTCGTCGGTGGCTTCACCGAGCACCAGTTCGCCGAAAAGCGCCTGCCGACGATCGAGGAGATCAATGCCGTCGCGCCCGACACGCCAGTCTTCCTGCTGCATCTCTACGACCGGGCCTTGCTGAACGGTGCTGCCCTTCGTGCCGTCGGCTATACCAAGGATACGCCGAACCCGCCCGGCGGCGAGATCACGCACGACGCCAACGGCAATCCGACGGGCCTGCTGCTGGCGAAGCCGAATGCGGGTATCCTCTATTCGACGCTTGCCAAGGGTCCGAAACTTCCTTTCGACTATCAGGTCAATTCGACCCGTCACTTCATGCGCGAGCTCAATCGGCTCGGCATCACCGGAGTCATCGATGCCGGCGGCGGATTTCAGAATTACCCGGACGACTATGCTGTGATCCAAAAATTATCGGACGAACATCAGCTGACCGTCCGGCTTGCCTACAATCTCTTCACCCAGAAGCCGAAGGGCGAGAAGGAAGACTTCCTCAACTGGACGCAGTCTGTGAAGTACAAACAGGGCAACGATTATTTCCGTCACAACGGCGCCGGCGAGATGCTGGTGTTTTCCGCCGCCGACTTCGAGGATTTTCGCCAGCCCCGCCCGGACATGCCGCCGGAAATGGAAGGCGAACTGGAAGACGTCGTTCGGGTGCTGGCCGAAAACCGCTGGCCGTGGCGTCTTCACGCCACCTATGACGAAACGATCAGCCGCTCTCTCGACGTTTTCGAGAAGGTCAACAAGGATATCCCGCTCGAGGGCCTGAACTGGTTCTTCGATCATGCCGAGACGATTTCCGATCGGTCGATCGATCGCATCGCAGCACTCGGCGGCGGCATCGCCACGCAGCATCGCATGGCCTATCAGGGCGAATATTTCGTCGAGCGCTATGGCCATGGTGTCGCCGAAGCCACCCCGCCGATCCGGCGCATGCTCGACAAGGGTGTCAACGTCTCGGCCGGCACGGATGCGACCCGCGTTGCCTCCTATAATCCCTGGGTCTCGCTGTCATGGATGGTTACCGGCAAGACTGTCGGCGGCATGCAGCTCTACCCGCGTGCCAATTGTCTCGACCGTGAGACGGCGCTGCGGATGTGGACCGAAAAGGTCACGTGGTTCTCCAACGAGGAGGGCAAGAAGGGACGCATCGAAAAGGGCCAGTTTGCCGATTTGATTGTCCCGGACAAGGACTTCTTCGCCTGCGCCGAGGACGAGATCTCGTTCCTGACGTCGGAACTCACCATGGTGGGCGGCAAGATCGTCTACGCTGCCGACAATTTTGCCACTCTGGATCAGAGCGATATTCCGCCCGCCATGCCGGACTGGTCACCGGTTCGCAAGTTCGGCGGTTATGCCGCCTGGGGCGAGCCCGACGGTGCAGGCAGACACTCGCTGCGCCGTACGGCGATCGCCTCCTGCGGCTGCGCCAGCGATTGCAGTGTCCATGGCCACGATCATGCCGGTGCGTGGACATCGAAGCTGCCTATCGCCGACCTGAAGGGCTTCTTTGGCGCCCTTGGCTGCTCCTGCTGGGCCGTCTGAGAACGCGGTCTATCAATACGAACTCCCTCTTCGGCACAACCTGTAGAGGGGCTTCCCGACGAACGATGAGGCCAGTTGAAAATGGCCGCAGCCCGGAGAAACCATGTCCGCTATTCCACTCCTTGAACCGGCTCAGCCAGCCGTGCTGATGATCGATCAGCAAGCCGGTCTCGCCTTTGGCGTCGGGTCGACGGATCGTCAGGTCCTTCTCAGCAACATGGTCGCGCTGGCAAAGACAGCGAAAGCATTCAAGCTCCCGGTGATCGCTTCGACGTCGGCCTCGAAGGTCTATAGCGGGCCCATGATGCCGGCAATTCAAAGCGTCATGCCCGAGGTGGCATCCATCGAGCGCCGCAACATGAACCTGTGGGAAGACGATGCAGCAAAGGCAGCGGTCGCACGCACTGGCCGCAAGACACTGCTTGTTTCGGGTCTTCTGACCGAAGCCTGCGTCTCGTTCCCCGTGCTTTCGGCACTCGCCGAAGGTTATGCGGTCTCCGTCATCGCCGACGCATGCGGTGGCGTGACATCCGATAGCCATAACCTTGCGTTGCGCAGAATGGAGGCAGCGGGTGCGACGATGACGTCCTGGCTGCAGGTCCTGCTCGAGCTTCAGCGCGATTGGACGAGAAAAGAAACCTACATTGACGCGCGAGCGATCGTCGAAGCGCATGCCGGCGGTTACGGCATTGGTCTTTCCTACGCCCGCGACATGATCCACCCGCTCTGATCACAGGTCTTTTGAGGATACTCATAATGACGTCCATACATACTCAAGATACCGGCAGCTCCGCCGGCAAGGCTTTCGGCGCCGACTTCCTGGCATTGCTCGCGCTCTGCTCCGCCTACATTCAGGGTCCGCTGACGAAGGTTTTCGACTTTCAGGGGGCCGTCGCCGAGATGAACCATTTCGGGCTGGCTCCGGCGCCACTCTTTGCAGTCGGGGTACCGATCTTTGAACTCGCCATGTCTGCCCTCATCCTTTCGGGGCGCTTGCGCTGGCTGGGGGCTCTTGCATTGGCGATATTCACCTTGATGGCGACATACCTTGCCCTGCGGTTCTGGGAGATCCCCGCCGGACCCGAGCATTCGGCCGCCATGAACGGCTTCTTCGAGCACATCGGTCTTAGCGGTGCCTTCGTCTTCGTCGCGCTTGTCGACCTGCGCAAACGCGCGAGCGGAAAATAGAGCGCGTCGTCCGGCGCCTGGGATCATGACATCAAATCCCGACATTTCGGAGCCGTCCTTGCGGCCAACAAAGCCGGTCGGGCTGAGATCTAGAAATCAGCGCTGGCGAGATCCACAGGACCGTCATGCGACAGACCGAGCGTGAACCCGACCTCCAGGAAATGGCGGCCCAAAATCGCCGGCACCAGCCATGTATCCGACCAAACTTCCGTGTCCCAATTATTGCAAAACCGGCAATTCAATCGGCAGTATTATTGCAATTGTTCACCTCTGACGCCTGAGCCACTATCCCTTCATAGACAGATGCCTGCCGGTCCCGACGTAACCATGAGGATTGTATCCATGACCTTTCCATCCGCTGGATTGAAATTCGCCGTCGCCATTGCCGTCGCTATGATCATGGCCTCTTCTGCTACAGCCGCCGGGGCTGCCGGCAATAACATGGCGGTTGGCGCGCAATACGACACCACTCATGTCTATGTTCCGGTGACCGACGTCGATGCCTTTTCGGCGAGTTTCGTCGCCACATTCGGCGGTGCATCGACCAAGCAGATCGTCGCCACGGTGACGCCGACACCGAGCAGCACGACCTCGCAACTGATCCAAACGCCCGCAGGCACGGTCTCGCTCTTCGGCTTCAAGACGCCGATCCCCTATCCCTTCGGCAGGGAACGGACAGGATATCTCGTGACGGACATGGACCGGGCGATCCGCGATGCTCGAAATGCCGGAGCCTCAGTCATCGTCGATGCCTTCGCTGATCCGATCGGGCGCGACGCCGTCATCCAATGGCCAGGCGGCGTCAACATGCAGCTCTACTGGCACACCAAGGCGCCGGACTATCCGAAGTTCGATACGGTCCCTGAAAACAGGATATATGTCTCAAAGGATTCCGTCGGCGCCTTCATTCATGATTTTCTGACCTTCTCAAAGGGCAAGATCGTCTCCGACGACAGAAGGGCGCCCGGCGTCGAGATCGGTCGCCCGAGCGACACCTACCGGCGCGTCCGTATCACGTCCGACTTCGGCAACATGTCGGTCCTCGTGACCGATGGCCACCTTCCTTACCCTTATGGCTATGAGACCACCGGTTATGCGGTGAAGGATCTCAATGCAACCGTCGCAAAGGCCACCGCTTCCGGCGCGACAGTGCTGGTTCAGCCCTACAAGTCGGAGAAGCGTCAGGCAGCCATCGTTCAGTTCCCCGGCGGATACATCGCCGAGATCCACGCACCACTTGTCTCAGAGTGACCACCGCTTGGAGAGCCTGCCATGATGACGCAGAACATCTCACACCCCTCGCCGCAAGGCGTCTTGCGGACGCCAGGACTTTGCCTTCGACTTGCAGCGCTTCGTTTCATCGCGCGACGGACCGAATGTCAGGCAGTCCTTCACCGTCTGGGCCGATTGCGCCTGTTGAGGCGCGCGGACTACGCCTTCAATGCAAACATGACGGGGGGCGCCCTAGCGGCCGTTCACTACCACGTTGGCGAAACGAATCCGCCGGGCCGGCGGCCACAATAGCAACGATCTCGGCGCCGAGCTGAAATTCTCCTGGTAACGCGACGGCAAGGAAAAGCACACATGAAAAAAATCTCTCTCGCAACAGTTTTGAGCTTCGATGCCGGATACGTCGACACAGCAGGCTTTCTGGCGCTTCAGGGACTGTTTACGGCGCATGTGACAGGAAATTTCGTGACATTCGGCGCAGCCGTTGTGCTCGGCACGTCCGGGATCATCGCCAAGCTTCTCGCTCTCCCGGTCTTCTGCGCCGTTATTCTCGTAACCAGACTGGCGAGCTTCTGGCTCGCCGGGCGCAAATACCCGGTTTTGAGCACGATGATGAGGGTGAAGCTCCTGTTGCTGATCGTAGCGGCAACCCTTGCGGTTTCCTATGGTCCTTTCCCGAAGGGGGACGGATGGCCGGCAATTTTGACCGGCATGGTGCTCGTGGCCGCGATGGCGATCCAGAATGCCGCACACAAGATCCATCTCGCGAAGGCACCACCGACGACGATGATGACCGGCAACACCACTCAGATCATGATCGATCTGGCTGATGTCATTCGCGGCGAAAGCCTGGAAGCGAAAAATGCCGCCAAGAAGCGGATGATCAAGATGCTGACCAGTGTCTGCGCATTCGCCATCGGCTGCGGTGCAGCCGCCACGGCCTTCATTTGGCTTGGCATCTGGTGCCTCGCGATCCCGCCGCTGCTCGGTCTCCTGGCCCTGATGGCCGAGGTCGAGACACCGGAAGGCGACGCAAAATAACTGCTCAACCGCGATCTGCGGTTAACATTTTCACCCCCCACTTCAATCAAGGAGACAAGAGAATGGGCTACATCACCACCAAGGACGGCGTCGAGATCTTTTATAAGGATTGGGGGCGCAAGGATGCCCAGCCGATCGTCTTCCACCATGGCTGGCCGCTCTCGTCGGACGATTGGGACGCACAGATGCTGTTCTTCCTGTCGAAGGGTTATCGCGTGGTCGCCCACGACCGTCGTGGTCACGGCCGCTCGGCACAGGTTTCCGACGGACACGACATGGACCACTATGCCGCCGACGCCTTCGCTGTCGTCGAAGCGCTCGATCTGAAGAATGCCGTTCATATCGGCCATTCGACCGGCGGGGGAGAAGTCGCCCGCTACGTCGCAAAATACGGCCAGCCGGCCGGGCGCGTTGCCAAGGCCGTTCTGGTTTCCGCCGTTCCGCCGTTGATGCTGAAGACCGAGACAAATCCGGGCGGCTTGCCGATGGAAGTCTTCGACGGCATCCGCAAGGGCGTCGCCGATAACCGCGCGCAGCTGTTCATCGACTTCCCCACCGGTCCGTTCTATGGCTTCAACCGCTCCGACGCGAAGGTCTATCCAGGCGTCATCCAGAATTGGTGGCGACAGGGAATGATGGGCAGCGCCAAGGCCCATTACGATGGGATCAAGGCCTTCTCCGAGACCGACCAGACCCAAGACCTGAAGGCGATCACCGTTCCGACCCTCGTCATGCACGGCGACGACGATCAGGTCGTGCCGATCGACAATGCCGGCCGGTTGTCCGCAACGCTGGTGCAGAATGGCACTTTGAAAGTCTACAAGGGCTATCCGCACGGCATGCTGACCACCCATGCCGATGTCCTGAACGCCGATCTCCTGGCGTTCGTCGAAGCCTGATTGGTCCGTCCGGGTGGGGCTTTAGTGCCGCATCCGGACCGCGCACAACGCGTCTGAAGCTGTTTTCACCAAGACGTTCTCGGCGCCTTTCCTTGAAACCGAGATCAGGGGAAAGATCGCGGTGCAGCGCGGCTCCAGCTTCAACTCTCCTAGTGCCGATTGCGTGAGCGCCACTCCGCCGGAGCCACTCCCACAGTCTTCGAGAAGGCGTCGATGAACGTGTCCTCATCAGCAAAACCGCACGTCGCAGCCACCTGCGCGATAGGATCACCGGTTCTGCTCAGCTGTGCTTGGGCCCTGGTCATCCGGTACGCCGACATCCATTCGGCGACAGACTGCCCGGTTGTATTCAAGAAGCCTGAACGCAGCTCATCCACTGAAAAACCGGTGGCCTCGGCAATCTGATCGACGGTCATGTTGGCCGACAGGTTTGCGGCCATGTACGTCTTTATGCGCTTTTCCTGCATGGGAGACAGCCGACCGCTGGCCGACAGTCGCTGTGCGGGTGAGCGTCCGTAACGATGCGCGAGATGGGCGTTTAACGCCAGCCCTATATGGGGAAGCAGCTGATCCCTGACTTCGTCCGGCATGTCGAACATCGGCATCAGTGCTCCACCAATATTGCGGATCACCTGATCGTCAATTCCTCGGCAGGTCGCAAGGTCATCGACGCGCGGTTCGCCTGCCTCCTCGGCGAGTTCGGCAAAGTGCGAGCTCGGGATATGAAAGGCAAGTGCTTCGAAATGACCGCCAATCGAGATTGCGGCGCCGTGCCTCAGACTGATGAGACAGACAGAACCTTTGGGATAGGTCTTCAAGGGTGCGACGGTCTGGTCCGGACGGATGTCGCGATGATCGACATCGACGAGATAGAGCATGAGCAGGAAGGCATCATCGGCCGGGAGGAAGACCGGATGCTCCGCATCTCCATAAACGTGGTCAAGATGAACGACAGAGAGCTTCGCCTCGCGAAGAGGCCTGATGACCAAGGCCCTCGCTGCACCGATGCCAAAACATGTTGCAATCCTGTCGCTGACCGCCAACGCTTCACTCAAATGTGTCTCGATCCTCCGGGCTGGGAACGGTATAGCCCGACCGTTGCGATGCCACGATTTGAGAGTTCCTATACATCTTCAAAGCATCTATCTTGCACAAAAGCATCCTCGTCGACGAGATTCGGCGAATTTCCAGAAGGCTGGGCTGAAGGGCTGAGCCGCGAGATTGGTCTTCCAAAAACGAAAGCTGGGCGTCTTGGTTCCTATGTCCGACAGTCACGTGAAATCACTCGGCGCAACGGCAACCGACACCTTCGGATGTCCTCTAAAACAGTTGTCGATCAACCAGGCACTGGCAGGTTTTGATATTGCGGTCTTTCGCAAGGGAACGAGCGTCGTGCGGCTTGATCAGGTCATGACATCGGCTAGCGACCGAGGGTTCGTTGTCGGTGTCTCTTCGATCGGCGGTCACACGCGGCGCATCCATCACCAACATCATGTGACGACCCACGACTTTGCGGAGAACTCGATCTACATTCGCGATCTGTCCGAGGCCTACAAAGCAGATCTCAGCGGTTCTTTCGATTTTCTCCTGTTCGAAATCTCGCCTGCGGCTCTCACCAGGATTGCCGATGGTGCGGAACTTTCGGGCATCACCTCGCTTGCAGCCGAAACCGCCTCGAAAGACATCGTGCTTGCCAACCTCGCTCGGGCGCTGATCCCGGCGCTCGAAAAACCGGAGGAGGCAAGCGCGCTGTTCATCGACCAGATGACCACAGCCATCGGGACTTACCTGGTTCAACGCTATGGCGGCCGATCCGTTGCAACCCCCAACAGATCACGAAGCCTGTCGCGGTCGCACGAGCATCTGGCGAAAGGTCTGCTTCTCGAAAACCTTGAAGGCGACATCTCGATCGAGCAAGTGGCGCAGGCCTGCAATCTGTCTCGCGGCTACTTCATTCGCGCCTTTCGCGAGACGACGGGCATGACGCCTTATCAATGGCTTCTCAGCCAACGAATAGACCGCGCCCGTGCACTGCTGCGCACCTCAAATGCTCCGCTCGCCGAAGTCGCCATCGCCTGCGGCTTCGCCGATCAAAGTCATTTCACAAGGGTTTTCGCAAGTGTCGTTGGCGCAACGCCTGGCAATTGGCGGCGTAACGTGTAGTCCATTTGAAACCGACCCGTCGGCCCGGGGATTACAGCTATCCGGCCAGAGCAGAAGGCAGAACAATCCAGCTTGCGCCCTGTTCGGTCCGCTAAGTCACAAACAAAATCCTTGCTTAGATCCCCACTTGGTCGGCGTCTTGGTGCTTGCAGGCCGATTCAAGGGCCGCGGGCACCCGCCGGGGTGTGACGATGCAAACCGCCTCGGATATTTGCCTGTTGCGAGACCGGTCGCCAATCCATAGGTTCCGTGATCGAGCCTCAACAGGAGCAGCAGATGCAGATCGACCTCACAGGCAAGACCGCTCTAGTTACCGGATCCACCGAAGGCATTGGCTACGCGATCGTCCGCCAGCTCGCGAGGGCGGGCGCGAACGTGGTGGTCAACGGCCGGTCCGAAGAAAAGACCGCGAAGGCGGCCGATCGCCTGAAAGGCGAAGGTGCCAAGGGAAGCGTAGCCGCCGTGGCAGCCGATCTCGCAACCGCTGAAGGATGTGACGCTCTCGTCGCCAAAGTTCCTCATGTAGACATCCTCATCAACAACGCGGGCATCTTTCAGCCCCTCGACTTCTTCGAGGCGGACGACGAAGTGTGGGACCGCCACTGGCAGGTGAACGTCATGTCCGCCGTCAGGCTGTCGCGCGCATATCTTCCCGGCATGCAGAAACTCGACTGGGGCCGCGTTATCTTCATCGCGTCGGAATCCGGCTTCAACATTCCGGTCGAGATGATCCACTACGGCGTCAGCAAGACGGCAGACATCGCGGTTGCCCGCGGCCTTGCCAAGCGCATGGCTGGCACGGGCGTCACGGTGAACTCCGTCCTCCCCGGCCCCACGCTGTCCGAAGGTGTCGAGGCGATGCTCGCCGATGAGCGGGCGAAGACGGGAAAGCCGATCGAGGAGGTCGCGGCGGACTTCGTCAAGAAGCACCGCAGCGGTTCGATCATCCAACGAGCTGCGAGCGTCGAGGAAGTCGCCAATCTCGTCACCTATCTGGCCTCACCTTTGGCATCCGCAACGACCGGCGCTTCGATGCGTGTGGACGGAGGACTGATCGACACGCTCTGACGTGACCCCTCGCCCTGCTCGTCTTCATCCCGCGCCGCCATTCTGTCGTCTCTTCCACGACGGCGGCGACCGGGTCCCGGATGGGCGTCGATGATCAACCCTCGATAATTTCGGCCGCCCTCCGGGCGTAAAGATGCCTCGCCGAGCTACTACCCCGTCAGGGAGACGCTTGAAGAGGCTGTGTCACTGCTTACCGCCAGTTGATCAGGCGCTTGCCAACGTAGACGATTTGGCGGAAAGTCCTCGACGTGGCCCTTGTGGTCTAAGCAGCCTGCCATGATCGGAGAACGCCGTGCCTCTCAGAAACATTTTGGCCGCAGCAGCAATCATGTTCCTGACACTATCAGGATGCGCAACCAGTGGATCGTACAACACAACCTACGCACAACCGCAGGGGATTGGCCCAGTTCGCGGCACTATGGGCGGTTACTAGCCCATCGAGGGCGTTTCGACCGCTTTAAAGCCACAACCAGCATGGTTGTTTACTTTCGCCTCGTCTAAAGACAGACCCAGGCGTTGAAACCTTCTCCGGTGATGTGGCGAGCGCTCGTCTCGAACACGGAGAGAACAATGAACCGGCAAGGTAAGGGTAAAAGGCGGTTGGGTTCGCGGCCGATCGGAAAACCGGGTCGTGGCGCGAGGACAGTCGGTGCTCGATCTCTGCCGAACCACATCACTTTTCACAAAGCCGTCGGCTGCCGGAATATGGCTGATAGGTGCAATCGGACGGTCGAAAGGAGCGGTAACTGCGCGAGCAGGCGGTGATATTGCACGATTGCGGTGCGCCTTGATCATCAGTTGCGTCTTCTGTCGATCGCACTCCGTTCAGCGTCGGTTCGGTCGCCGCCGCGCGCATGAAATCCCGCCAGATATGCGCTGGCAGGGCGCCGCCCGTCACCCCCTTCATCGGCGCGTCATCATCATTGCCAACCCAAACACCGACGACGAGCGCTTCCGTGAAACCGACGAACCAGGCATCGCGATTGTTCTGGCTCGTGCCGGTCTTACCTGCCGCGTACGTGCCAGGATCTGCTCCACGTCCAGTGCCGCGCTCGACCACCAACTGCAGGAGGGCGAGGAGGTCCGACTGGTAGGGCGAAAGATCGACATTCGGCTTTGATTGTGAGCCAACTCGAAACGTCTTGGGCTGCCCTGCCGCTTGAAAGTCGATAATGCCCCAGGGCCTAACAGGTGCCCTGCCGAGCTGGACGGACGCATAGGCGCTGGTGAGGTTGAGCAGGTTTACTTCGGATGTGCCAAGCGCCAAAGACGGCGTGTTGGCCAGCGGTGCATCGATGCCCAGTTCGCGCGCTGCGGCAATCACATTGTCTAGACCTACCTCCACGGCAAGCGCCACAGACGCGGCATTGAGCGATCGCGCGAACGCCTCGGCAAGCGTTACCCAACCGCGATAGTCGCCACCGGAATTTTCTGGCGCCCAGCCGTTTATGTCAATGGGCGCGTCCAGAACCCGATCAGACAAGGTGAGCCCAGCCTTCAATGCTGCGTAATAGACGAATAGCTTGAAGGTGGAACCCGGCTGACGCATCGCAGTGACGGCGCGGTTGAACTGGCTTGCCTTGTAGTCGTGGCCGCCAACCATTGCAACGACCGCGCCGTCGGGCGTCATAGCAACCAACGCGGCCTGCGATGCTCCGACCGTCTTTCCTTCGCTGTCCAGGGCACTTTTCACGACCTTTTCGGCGATCCGCTGCAACTGTGGCACCAGTGTGGTGCGCACCGAAGTCGAACCTGGCGAGGAGCCGGCGATTTCACTCGCTTGCGGCGAAATCCAGTCGGCAAACCAGCTTCCGGAGCGCGGCGTGGGCGTCGTTGGTTGCAGCCTGGCAAAGCTCGTCTTGGCCTCCGCCGCTTGTGGCTCGGTGATCTTGCCATTGGCCGCCATCGCGTCGAGAACGACCATCGTGCGCTGCCGGGCGCCTTCGAAATTGTCGATCGGATTCCATTGGCTCGGTGCCCGCAGCAACCCCGCCAGCATAGCCGACTCCGGCAGGTTAAGGGCGCCGATGTCCTTATTGAAATAGATGCGCGCGGCGGCAGGCATGCCGGTAGCGCCCGCGCCAAGATAGACGCTATTGAAATAGCGCGTCAGGATTTCCCGCTTGCCGAGTTTCCACTCCAGCCAGACTGCAATGACAACTTCCTGAATCTTTCGTTTTATTGTTCGGTCACTGTCGAGGTATTGCAGCTTGATGAGTTGCTGGGTGATCGTGCTGCCACCCTCCACCACCGATCCAGCCTCCAGGTTCCGCAGAAACGCCCTCCCGATGCCCTTGGGATCGATGCCGAAATGATCCATGAACCGGCGATCCTCAATTGAAAGGACCGCATCGATCAGATTGGGCGGAAACTGGTCGTATCGAGCATAGGGCCCTTGATAAGGTCCCTGTCTTACCAAGGGCGCACCGTCAGCGGTTTCCAGCACGACGACCGGCTTTAACGTTCCATCGCGGATTTCGCTCCAGGGCACGTCTTTTAGCGCCCACACCAGCACGCTTCCTGCGAGGAGGCAGACAAGAACGGCCAAACCCACAGCAAATTTCCACCAGCGCGCAATGAGCGATGCGCTCCGGCGACTTTCACGGGGCTTTGAACGCTGATCGCGAATACCGCGCCCGCCTCTGACCAGGGCAGTGGTCATCCATATGTGCGGAGATAACGTTATCCCCAATCGCGTCGACCTCAGCTTCGTCTTGGAAAACAAAGCGGCCGTCTTGATCTTTGCCGAAGCAGAGCTTGCCTGCAAATCTTGGCGCAGCGCACGCAAAAACGTCCTGGCGGCCAGTCGAGTTTGGCCGAAGGGTCCGCGGGGCGGTTGCGGGTCGTCGACTTGGGTGATTCCTGGCGAATCCGAGGTGGCCACTTGCGCTGCCGAATCCACCGTCTGATTGCCGCCCGTGCTTGAGCTGCCAACGCTTTTGCCTGAGGATTCGTCAGAATTGGGCATCGGTTACCGCTAAAATACAAACGCAGCCTGACCTTATAGCCGGGCGATACAGTGTGTTCTACCGCAAAAGGCGCCCATGGTTCCGAGAGTCTTGCGTCTGGCCATAAATGCCGAATTGATAGGGTTTCCCGCTGCCCATATCAGCAGCGGTAGAGGCTTGTGATACCGGTGATCTTCCGGCGGTCGGGCTGTCTACATACGACAGTGAAAGGCTCCCGAGGCGCCATTCGACAGGCATGCGCTTCCTTTTCCTGTCATCAAGGCACTCGTCCCGGCCGACGCGAAATCCGATAGGGTCCTCGAGCGGATGCAGATGCCGTGCAGATCGACTCGAACGATGCCGAATGTCGACGCTGGGGATCGAAGCAATGTCGGTGCCGATCATCTGGGACGCCGATTTTCTCTACGGGCCACCAGACGCTTCAGGCAACGGCACCTAGGTTCTCTGCGAGATCAACGTCAGTTCCGTCTTCGCCATTCCTGGCGAAGCCCCTGGGGAGATCGCGCGCGCCATGGCGTCGCGGCTGCGCCGCTCCGCAGTGTAACTCTGTCCCCGAAGGACTCGCGACACCTTAGACTTGGCGCGCGAAACCCACCTTGCCCTCCGCTGCCTCGCTTTACCTGCGAGGTTCGTGGATGCATGCCTTCAAAACCTGGCCATTCATGTCGAGTTAAGTTCCGTCGCACCCACCAGCAAATTGACAACGTTCCGCGCGACCTTGCAGCACTGGGCCGCTGCAACACCCATGTAACTATCGCGTATTTCAACTACGCGACAGTTACATATTGCGGCCGGCTGCATCGGTTGCCCAGTCGGGGCTCGCAACAGCCGATTCTCGCGATTAGTCGAGCGGCATATTCCTGGGCTCGCTGTTTAGTAGGTGCCGACAGCTTATCTCCAAAGAGAATGCGCTCCGCGAACGCCAGTCGCAGCAAGCGAGATGGCTTTCTGCCGGTCCGTGAATATAACCTTCGAGCAGGATGACGAGGCCGAGCATCCTGATCTCGATGGCACTGCTGTCGAGATCCGGATCGGCAGAAAGGGCTGCTTGGATTGTTGCAATCATGGACGCCGAACTGTGGCCTTGCGAGCAGCGGTCTTCGTAAATGTCGTTTGGGGCCGAACTTCATATTCTCCTCCTGTTCCGCCCCTCCCACGGAGCTTCACATTACCTCGCATGAGATATGAGCAGCGTGTCCTGGCGTGGCCTGTCGGAGTTAAGTCCGGCTTTCCCTCGGCACGATCGGGCTTAGATTCTCCTGATCCTTGTCGAAAGGAGCATCAGGGAGGTTTTAGCGAAGTTGCTGATTTCCAGTCAGAACCTCCCGGATGGCTCGTCAAGTTATCGACCGTTTGCGCGTTAACCTCGGTCTTTCTTGGCTTCCCCTGCGCCCAAGAGCGCCATGACCTCGCCTCGGCCGATTGGCCGCGACATCAGGAAGCCTTGGATGTTGTCGCATCCAAGCGACTTCAGTGCGTCTCTTTGTTCGTTGGTCTCGACCCCTTCGGCCGTGGTCCGCAGGCCTTGTGCTCGCGCCATGTTGATTATCGCCTCGACGATCGCGCTGTTCCGACCTTCGCGAATCCCTCCAATGAACGACTTATCGATCTTGAGCCGGTCCACGGTCACATTCTGCACCCTGGAGAATGAGGAGTATCCAGTGCCAAAGTCGTCGATCGCAAACCTGACGCCTGCGGCCCTGAGCATCATGATATTACGCTCAGCGTTCTCCTCGCCATTAATGGCCAAACTCTCCGTGATCTCGATTTCGAGCCGGGTCGGCTCGATCCCCCACTTGGCCAGGACAGAAAGAACGCGCAGAGGGTATCCTGGAGAGCTTAGTTCAGCGGCGGAGGCATTCACAGCAATGCTGATTGACGGCAAAAGCGCGATCAGGCTGCACGCGTCTTCCAGCACGAAGGCGCCGATCTTTTGGATCACGCCGATTTCCTCGGCGAGGGGAATGAACACGTCTGGAGCAATCGAGCCCAGCTCGGGGTGCCTCCACCGGCACAGCGCCTCCAATGAACAGGGAACTGAGCTGTCAGAGGAGTAGACCGGCTGGTAAGCGATCTCGATTTGCGTGCCGGTTGACAGTGCTTCACGAAGATCATGCTCAAGCTTTCGACGCGTACGAAGAAGTTCGTCCATATGCTCGCCGAACAGGGCATATGCATTCCGCCCGGCGGCCTTCGCGTGATAGAGAGCAATATCAGCCTGCCTTGTCAGCTCGATGGCATCGGCCTTTGCACCCTTCGCAATTGCAACGCCGACGCTCGCACCAATCGAAACATAAACCCCTTCGATTTCAAAAGGCTCATGCAGGCACGCCACGATCCTGTCCGCGATGACCGCAACTTCTTCGACTCCGATCCTCTCCAGGAAGACTGTAAACTCGTCGCCCCCGATCCGCCCGATCAGGGCGTTCGGAAGTATCTCCCTCACTCGCTTCGCAACAAGAGAAATCAGCCTGTCACCGGTCGGATGACCATAGGTATCGTTCACCGCTTTGAATCGGTCGAGATCAATGAAGAGCACGCTACAGACGTCCTCAGGCATTGCTTGCTGCAGCCGTGCCGCAAGTTCGCTCTTAAAATGAGCCCTGTTGGCCAGACCAGTCAGCGTATCATGCAGCGCCAGATGCTGAAGTTCCTGGTGATTGGACTTGAGCTTGACCGAACGTCGCCAGATCGCATGACCTGCCAGGCTAGCGACAATGAATATAGCAATGACGGAGAGGCCGACGACCGGTAGGGTCGCGTGCAGGACGCTCGTCCCCGGCTCGAAAGGATGCCAACTGAAATATCCGATCACCTGCCCCGACCTTGACGTGAGAGCGATCTGCGAGTGCCGTTTGTCGTGAGGCATCGTGGTCGTGAACTGCATCTCGGCGAACTGGTACTCGGTGCCGATATCGCTGGGAAAGTCGCCGTCAAGAAATCGCACCGCGACATGCAGGTTTTCGCCACCCGCCGACTGCTCGATTCTGCCCGTGTCGGAAGTTATAGGTTTGACGCTGACGACCGCCGGTCGGCTTCCGACGTATAGGAGATCGCTTTCGCCAATCGACAGGACCCTGTCCGATATACCGTCTTCGTCTCCCGCGATAAGCCGCTCATGAAGACGGTTCGCCAAAGGACTATAAGCGCTGCGAAGGTCCTCTGGCGACAACCCCTTGGCTGAATCCGCGACGAATTGATAGATCGTCTGGCCGTCTGCCGAGAGCACGATTGCGGCGTCATGGCCGAAGTAAGTATTCATCCACCGACCAAGATTGGCATCAAGCCAATCGAGATCGCGTTCCTTTGTCTTGACGACGGCATCGTCCCATACCGTAGCGCTTTCTTGATCATGAGCGACCGCGGATTGCATTTTCGAGACGATGAGAGAGACGAGACCCTTCTGCCGTACTGCAGCGACCTCATCGGTTCTGGCCGCGGCCCAATACAGGGTGCCCAAGAGCACCCCTCCCACCAACGCCGAAACGCTTGCCGGAACACCCCACTTCAAAAACCACTGCGACTGCCTGATCATGCGACATCTGCCTTCCAATTAGGCAGACGCTAAACCATTTTCGTTAAACCTGAGGGAAGGGACAGGGTTAATAGTTCTTTCGTTAGTAACGACTTTCAAGCCATCGACTATGGCCCAAGCTTGCGAGAATCCGGGCGCGGCGGGTAAACGAGACGCCGCGCAGGCAAAATGCGTCGCGCAATCGAAACAACCGAAACGATGGGCGCGCTTTCTTTTAGCCGACGCTCATGCACCGAGATGATTGCGCTGCTTGTCGATCGAGGGCGGCATGCCGACGCTCCAGCGGGGAAGCGTGTAGCATATATCGGTTATAGGGATTGGCCGTGACGCGGACCAAGGCGCTCTGTCAGGCTCTGGAGGAGCGTGTCTCGGGGGGAGTTTCGAACGAGACCGATGGCAAGGGTCAGGGCGTGGCGGCCTTTGTTGCTATCGATCTCACAGTGGTTCTTTGTCACCACTGCCGAACCGCAGTGCTGACAAGTTCGATGTCTTGATCGGACGATGTAATAAGGGATTGAAGCATTTCGATGCCTCCAAGATCCCATAAGTGCGCCTTTTCACCCGCTGGAGTCACGCCAAGAGAGAAGACCGACATCGCTAATGATGAGACGTAGACGACGGCGCTTTAACCTCCAGCGAGTCAGGGCTATCGAACTTTATGATCAGCAGCGTGACCAGTTCCTCGCGCGTCCTGTGTCCTTGATTATAGAGGTCGACCGCCGCGCTGCAAAGCAACTGTGTTGATTGTTCCGTTGGCGTTGCGTGATTATGCCGATACCAGGTCCGAACAGCCTCCGAAAGCACGCTCACGTCTTCTATCTGGAGCGAAGGACTGAACTCCATCATATCATCCTCCTACGCGCGCCACTCCGGATCCGTCTTGAGTTGGCGTTCACGCAAAATTTAATCCATTGATTTCTCGATGCCAACTATCAGTGCGATTGCGCACAGTGGCCGTAGGGGCATGGGAACCGATGACGAAAGCATGCCCAATGCTGTTGATCTGAACGCTGCGGAATGGCAAAATAAACGACTTATCCGGCCGGGCTTTGAAGGATTTCGAATGCCACGCTTCCACTTCAACATTCTGTCTGAAGCAGGATCGCTCGACGACTGGGAAGGAACCGAGCTTGCTGATTTGGCTGCCGCTCGCATTGAAGCGGTGCGTGATGCTCGCGCATTGATGAGCAGTGCCGTGCTGCTTGGATATGACATTGCGTCAAGAAGCGTCGAGATCAGAAACGAAACAGGTGATATCCTGCTCGTGTTGCCCTTTTCGGACGCGGTGAAGCGAGTGGGCTGATCTACCTTGGGCGGAGCGGAAGACCCAGCAACTTTTCATATTCGCGCTCTGGCACTCCATAGCAGCCACCGGCAATTTCGATCAATTTTTCCCTGTCCAATATTCGCACGTTTCCGCGGGTCGATCGGATCGCATGGACGCCCTCAAGGACGTGTAGTTCGTTGGTGACGCCCGAACGCCGGACACCGAGCATCAATGCCAGAAATTCATGGGTAATTGCCAGGTTGTTGCCTTCAAGGCGGTCGTGACACATCAGGATCCACCGAGCCAGCCGTTCATGCATATTGTAGCGGGCGTTTGCGAGCGCCGAATGGGCGAGCTGCAGCACGGTTGTGTGAACATAGCGAAGGAAGAAATCCTTCATCTCGGGATCATCGGTGAGCGCGCGCTGAAACGTCTCCATCGGCACCATAATTCCCGCCCCAGCGACTTGCATGAAGGTGCGTGTGGGGGTGGTCTCTACCGCCAGGACGACGTGCATGCCGGATGCGCCTTCGTGCCCGATGTGGCCAATCTCCACCACTTCTTCGTCGATGCTGCTGACAACCATGGATGCCAGGCCTCTTTCCAAGAAGCAGACATGCGTGGTTGGTACGTCGTTATCGACAAGAGCGTACCGTAGTGGCAGGTCGACGCGCTCCATTCCCTCTGAGAGGCGTGCGAAGCGGTCCGCGCTCAACATTTTCAGCAGGGCATTTTCGACAGTCGATTGGTCAATGCAAGTCATAGCGGCTCCGCATGGGAGCTTGGATGTCAAACCAAACGCCTGTGAGTTGGTGAAAACTACGGGACGGCCGTTGGTTTGACCATAGGTCCCCAGGAAGTGTGCGTTTATGACAAAACCACACATAAGCCGCTGAAATTGTTGACGATCAGCGACGAAAAATCGGTAGCGGCCTTTCGATACCTGCCGAAGACCTTAACACATTTTGCCTCTGCATGCGCGCTCATTGCGAAAGGACGAGCGATTCACACAGTGGAAATACCTGCCTTTTGTGTACCGCTGAGATCAGTCGCAATCAATCTCGTCAGCCACGTCGGCGGCAATGCAATTCGGCGGTCAGGACGGCCGCCTTTCGGTCAACATAGGGACCTGGCAGATAGACCGTGATTCCGCGGAAACTTACGATCACCGCCTTTGTCACGCTATCGAAGACGACAGCCATATCCGGCTCGTAGGCCATTTCCTGACGGCGCTTACTCCATCGAGATGTGCACTTATTCGAAGGAAACAAGGTGCCGACAGCAATCCTTCAGGCGCGCAGCGCATTCCACGGCTTGCGAGCGACGCGGCGGAAACGACTGCTGCGACTAGCGTTCAATCCAGCGATCGGTGCGGAACCGCACAGGAACTTTTCCGACCATGTATCGTTTGGCCACAAGGATCGCACAGGTACCCCCTCTTGTGACGGGGCCGTACGCCAACCTTTCCTTCCTGTGCGATCCGTCCGTTCCCAATTTGCCCCGTTTCGGCGAGGCCTCCTTTTTTGGTCCACGGCGCGCAAAGCGCCAATCAGTTGATCTGGAGCCAATGTCGCAGCGCGGCCACGGCCCCGTCGCTGGCATGGGCAATGATGCCGCCAATGGGAGACGGGCGAAGGCAATTAACCCTGATTAGCCGCGGAGGGTCTGCATTTTTTCCACTCCTCGAGAGTGATGCGACCGCACGATGTATCTTCTCGAGGGTCTCCTCGTCGATGTGACCATCGACGTTGCAGCTGACGGTAACCGTCATGTCGAGAAGATGGGCGGGCGCCTGGCACATGTGTCGGGCGGCGTGAAATTCAGTCGCAGTGCGGTACCATTTCACGCCTCCAAGTCACCAAGTCGGTCATGGTCTTGATGCGTTCAATCTTAACGGGGAAAGGCTGCTCTCAACGACTTGACGCGTTGGCACCCCATCGAGTTTCGGAAGGTTGATCTTTGACCTCACTCCGCTTTCGATGTTTTCGATACTTGGCGTCGATGCTAGCGCTCCTCCTTACCCGCGATCCCGTGTTCCTCGCGGCCGGCGTTTAGGCAATATGTGTTTGTGCATACAAATGGGGTAATCTCCACGCGCGGGACTACAAGAACTTCTCGTAAAATTTCGTCTTCGCCAGATGCACGTTTCGCCTTGTCAACTTGAAAAGCGACAGGTTTCAAGAGAAGCCATGGCCTCCCACGGCGATGTTCGCGACACAGCCGTGTAGGTCTTTTCACGTTCGCCTGGCGTTGCAAAGACGTTAAGCCGGTGGCAACTTCCAGCGTGCACCGCTTGCCCAACAGGACATGCCATTTGACCGAGACCAAGCTGCGATCGGCAGATCCGGAACTGGAACACCTGACCCGGCAAGGATGGCCATCGCTCGTTCTCGCCGCTCTGGGCGTCGTCTATGGCGACATCGGGACAAGTCCTCTCTACGCGTTTAGGGAAGCCCTCCACGCCACCGGAGGATCGGGAGCGGATTATGCCAACGTGCTCGGCATCCTTTCGCTGATCGTCTGGGCGCTGACGATCGTGGTCACGTTGAAGTACGTGACCTTCGTGCTGAAGGCGGACAACCGCGGCGAAGGCGGCACGCTGTCTCTCATGACTCTCGCTCGCGAAGGCCTGACCGGGCGCCCCAGGTGGGTGCTTGTCCTGGGTGTAATCGGCGCCTCGCTGTTTCTCGGCGATGCAATCATCACGCCGGCGATCTCCGTCCTGTCTGCCGTCGAGGGTATCGAGGTGGTGGCGCCGGCTCTCTCCACCTGGGTCGTGCCCATCACTCTGACGATCATCGCCGTGCTGTTTTTCGTCCAGCGGTTCGGCACGAGTGGTGTCGCCTCGGTATTCGGTCCCGTAACAGCTCTGTGGTTCGTTGTCCTGGGCGTCAGCGGAGCGATCCACATCTTTGACGACCCGTCGGTGCTAGGCGCAGTCAACCCGATCCATGCGGTCCGGTATATTGCAAACAACATCGGCTCGGCCATCGCGGTGCTTGGGGCGGTCTTCCTTGCTGTGACCGGCGCCGAGGCTCTCTATGTCGACCTTGGACATTTCGGCCGGCGGCCGATCGTCACGGCGTGGTTTTCGCTCGTCTTCCCGAGCCTGCTTCTGAACTACTTCGGACAGGGAGCATTCGTGCTCGCCAATCCCGAGATGGCCGAGCATCCCTTTTTTAGCATGCATCCAGAATGGGCGAGATTCCCCATGGTCTGTCTGGCGACCGCGGCAACGGTCATCGCCAGCCAGGCCGTCATCTCCGGCGCCTACTCGCTCGTCCGTCAGGCGATGCACCTCAACCTGCTTCCGCGCCTGCGCATCCTTCACACCTCCGAAACGCAATCCGGGCAGATCTTCATGCCGCAGGTGAACAACCTGCTGTTCATATTCGTGGCTGCTCTGGTGCTCTTCTTTCGAAGCTCAAGCGGCCTATCCGCCGCCTATGGTATCGCTGTGACAGGCGAAATGTTCATCACTTCGATCCTCCTGTTCATCGTGATGCGGCGGATCTGGAGTTGGAAGCTGGCGACGGCCCTTGCTGTTATTGTGCCGATGTCACTGATCGACGCCGGGTTTTTAGCCGCCAACATCGCGAAGTTCGCAGATGGCGGATGGGTTCCCGTTGCGGTGGCGTCGACGATGGCGCTGATGATGCAAACATGGACGGCCGGCCGCCGCGTGCTTGCCGCTCGCACCAAGGCCGACGAAATCCCACTCGCGGCGATCATCGACAACCTGGCCCGGAAGAAGCCGCTGACGGTGCCTGGGACTGCGATGTTCCTGACAAGCGACATCGAAGGCGCGCCAACCGCACTTCTCCATAGCTTGAAGCACTACAAGGTCCTCCATGAGAGGAACGTCATTCTCAGCGTCGTCACCTCGACCACGCCGTTCGTCCCCGACGATGAGAAAATCTTCCTTGAAAGCTTCAATCCCCAATTCAGCCGGCTGGTAATTACGTTCGGCTACATGGAGACGCCCAACATCCCTCGTGCGCTCGTCCTCGCTCGCAAGCTCGGCCTGAAGTTCGACATAATGTCGACCTCCTTCTTCCTGTCCCGCCGAACGATCCTGCCGTCAAAGAAAGGTGGCCTGCCGTTCTGGCAGGACCGGCTGTTCATCTCTCTTGCGCAAAATGCCAGCAATGCGACAGACTATTTCGGGCTGCCGTCCGGGCGAGTGGTCGAACTCGGGCTGCAGACATCCATTTAGCGGCGAGAGACCCCACCCAGCCGCTCGATCCCATTGGTGACCGGCGGAGAGACCTAACATTTGCTGTGTGCGGATCCGCGAAGCGATCAACGCCTTGAAGGAGACGGTGGACAAGAACGCCGCAGCCGCAGTCCGTACAATAGTCCATGAGACAACCCTGTTCCTCTCCGGTGCTACGTCGGTTATTACCATTCTTGTTGAAATGGTCATAATAAGCGAGAGCTGCCATGAAGACTGTCGATCTGATGTACCAGACCATGCTGGCCGAGCTGGCGCAGCGGACCATGGACGCTGCATGGACAGCAGACTTCCCCTCGGAAGGCCGCTTCATCACAATGGAGGTCAAGGGCAAACGGTATTGGTATTTCGACCTGCCGGATGGATCAGGCGGCAAGAAGCGTCGCTACGTCGGCCCTGCAGACGATCCGGAGATCGCGCAGCGCGTCGAGGACTTTAAGCGCGACAAGGAGAGTCTGCGCGACCGCAGGCGCATGGTCGCGAGCTTGACGCGACAGGGAGGCATGGTCGCGCCCGACCCAATGTCAGGCGACATCGTCGAGGCGCTTTCGGTCGCTGGCCTGTTCCGGCTCCGCGCCGTCCTAATCGGCACGGTCGCCTTCCAGACCTACGCCGGACTCCTCGGCGTCCGCCTGCCTCTGGCTGCGATCCTCACGGGGGATGCGGACATCGCCCAGGACTATACGATCTCCCGTGAAGTTGAAGACACCTTGCCCCCGATCCTCGATCTGCTGCAGGCGGTGGATCCGACATTCCGTCCGGTTCCTCATCGATCGGGCGCCGCAGCTTCGACCGCTTTCCAAACCAAGGGCGGCTACCGGGTCCAGTTCCTAACATCGCACCGTGCCTCGGACGATTACATCGACCAACCCGCCAAGATGCCTGCTCCCGGCGGCGCCAGCTCAGATCCGCTCCGGTTCTTGGATTTCCTCATTCGAGAGCCAATGAGGACCGTGCTGCTTCACAAGAGCGGTGTGCCGGTTAACGTCCCGGAGCCGTCCCGGTACGCTGTCCACAAGCTGATCATTGCTACCAAACGGCGTACAGACGGGCACTTCGTCCTGAAGCGCGACAAAGATCTCCGGCAAGCGGAACTCCTGTTCGAGGCGCTCTACGAGACACGGAGATCGTCTGACTTCGCCCTCGCCTATGACGAGGCTGAGGAGCGCGGCCCTGCATGGCGTGAGGCCCTGCAGGAGGGCAAGGACATGCTTTCGAAGGACGGCCAGCGGATGCTCTCGCAGATCCTGCGGCTGGGCAACCAGCAAATCGGCAAAGAGAAGACGGACGATCCACAGTAAGGAAAAAGAGCAAGGGGCAGCTATCGGACTGTCCATGCGAGTCTCATAGGACGAGGGATGAGAATGGTCACAGCAGGAATGGCGGAAAAATGGCGCCGAGGAACGCCGCCGTGCGCCCATGGCAAGGGCGCCCCTCCAAACAATGAGCATACCAGGCAAAGGCGCTCCCGCGCCGGCGCCAGTTCGCGCACGGCTTGACCGGTTAAAAGGGCAGCCGCAGGAGGGTTAGCATCGCGCCGCTCGGAACGAGCGGAACCCGGGACGACTGCCCCCGGCAAGCTGTTCCGCTTGGGGCGCACCACCCCAGGCTGTGCGAAAACTGGCGGAGGAGATCGCCACCACTGCGCTCGGAATTCTCAAGCGGTGGGAACGGTCCCGCCGTCGATGACATATTCGGTACCGGTTATGGCCGCGGCGCGTGGGGACGCCAGGAAGGTTATCAGATCGGCCACCTCGCCGGGTTTCGCCGGTCGCCCGAGCGGAATTCCGCCGAGAGAGTTCATGATGATCTTCTTGCCGCCTTCATAATCGGTGCCGACCTCCCTCGCGAGCCGTTGTGCCAGGGCTACGGCGGCGTCGGTCTCGATCCCGCCCGGCGACCTGACGGACTGGGGCCAGGCCCTGTGTCCCGCTTAGACGCGCTGCTCACATGGGCTGCCCAACGGGAGGGCGCGGACGGCGGCGATCAGGAGGGCATAAAACGGGGGCGTAGGACATGAGCTTCATCGAAGTGACGGTAGCGACGAAGATCACGGTGAAATCCAGACCGACCCCGCCATAGTGCCGCCACAGAATTCCGCCCAATCATGCCTGTATAACAAGCGGATGGCGAAGAATGAGATTGCTGATTTTCCTTGCTGCGGCCCTCTTTGCGACAGCGATGCATGCCCAAGCCCAAGTTTACGCACCGTATGATGGATACGATGAATACGACGGCTATGGCTATGATGACCCTTACAGCCCCTATCCCCCTCCTCCCTACTACGAGCCAGAGCCCAGCTATCGGGAACCTTTGCAAGAACGTCAGGAGCCATCAACGCGAATTGGGAGGGGAACCATCGTCATCGCCACGAGTGAGCATAGCCTTATCTACACAACACCATGGGGTGAGCAGTTCGCTTACCCCATTGCCGTCGGCCGTGAGGGCAAGCAGTGGTACGGAAAAACTCGGGTCGTATCGAAACGATTGCATCCTGAATGGCGGCCGACGGCCAGCATGCGGCAGAAGAATCCAAGGCTTCCGGCAGTCGTGAAACCCGGTCCCGCCAATCCGCTTGGAACCCGCGCGATCTATCTTGCCGACGGACTGCTCCGCATCCACGGCACCAACGATCCCTCCTCCATCGGCACCAATGCATCGAGCGGCTGCTTTCGGATGTACCGTCAGGACGTGGAGGAGCTTTACGAGATGGTTCAGCCGGGAACGCAGGTCGTCGTCCAACGGTGACTGTTCGTCAAACGGTCTCCAGCTCGGGCTTCAGCGATCCCGGGAAGTCATCTGGTCGGACCTGCTGTCGTCCTAGTCCATTTAGCCGCCACTGACGAAGTTCCGCCTTCGCCTTTTTACGCCATATTTCACGTCGGGATTCACCTTGATCTTCTCCCCGGACGGCTTCCAAGCGAGATGACAGTTCTCGAAGCTCGGTCTGCAACGACAACGACTTCCTGATCCGTGGACATTTGCCGGGGCCAACGCTTTGTCGGCACACCTGCTAGGCGGTCGATCTCAGGGGCCACCTCCGCATAATCCAGCGGCCTACGGGATGCGTAACCGAAGGCTCTCTCAGTTGGACCCGGCCCTTTGACGTATCAGCAACGAAGGTATCGCCCTGGACTTCTTTGACACCAATGCTGGCCGTCCACTGCCATTTCTGACCAGGTTGGTTCGGCGTCGCAGGCGTTGAGAGCGTGAGTTCGCCCTCCGGCGCTTTGACGGCAACCGGGAAGCAACTACCGAGCGGAGCATCAATCCGTGGATTTTGTCCCCTCGGGAAGGAGACGACGAAAGGCGATTCCTCACACGTATTCCCGCCCGTCGATGAGGTTCCGACAACTACCGCCATTCCGCCGATGACGTCCATCTCGTCGGAGTGCGCCTTTCCGAAACTAGGGCATGTCAGGGAACCGCTGGTGACCCCCAAAGTTTAGCTTTGAGAACATCGTCGCAGATGAGCTCAATGGAAACGCGGCGTAAGATTTGGGCGAACAACGTCGACGGATCGATGGCCGTCGCGTCGCGGCAATCGACAACGACCTTGGGAATTCAGCATGAACACCGAGACAATATTTTTCAAGCCGAGCGACTGGGTCCCGAACAATCCGCATTTTCCTGTATTGATTTACAGAGGCCTTTTTGCTGACGGTGGAGCTACCGATTTCGACCGTCGTTTCGCTGCAAATGGTTGGACAGGCATCTGGACAAACGGTGTCTTCGATTATCAGCATTACCATTCCGGCGCCCATGAAGTGCTGGGAATTGCGCTTGGTAGCGCCACGCTGTTGATCGGCGGTCCGGGCGGTCAACAGTTGGATGTGATAGCGGGAGACTGCCTGGTACTTCCAGCCGGGACAGGGCACCGAAATCTCGGGTGCACGTCGGACTTCCAAGTGATAGGCGCTTATCCTAAGGGACAGCATGCCGACATTCAGACGTGCGCTCCTTCAAGCGAAATGCTGGCGAAAATCTCGTCAGTCCCCCTGCCCCACACCGACCCCGTCCAAGGATCGTCGGGATTTCTCACCGAGAAATGGCGGTAGTCATTGGCGCACCGCGACCGATTTCCTGAAGATGCGCAATTTGCGAGCCCAGCCTAATGGGTCCTTGAGAATTCGAGCCGTACTTTTCGACAGTTTTGTTGTTGTCCGGCGAAATGAGCCAGTCAATCGCGCCCGCATCTGGTCACAATGCGATGTCATACGCAGCGTCCGAAAGGCTGGTTTGCACTCTATGCTTTCAAAACTGATCGTGATTGCCATCTTGTCCCCTGCGCTGGTGCTGACCGCTTGCTCACATCCCGAGCCCCTGCAGACGTCCACGGTCGCTCCGGGCGCTGCGACGGCAGTTCCGATCACTGACCAAGCGGTGATTGCCGAGACGGTGGGACGGGCCACGGTCGGTTCTGATCCGCTTGCCTGGGCCAATCCGTCAACTGGCAGCGCCGGGGTTATCGAGCAGGTCCGGCCGGGCACAGACAATCCAAACGGATGCCGCGACTTCGTCACAAGCAAGCAAAGTCTTGAGGGCGTGACACGGTTCAATGGTGTCGCTTGTCCGGCAGATGGGTCTTGGAAGATAAACGGCTCACCGGGCTTGCACTAGCAACGTGGCAAGTTAAATCGGGTTCAGCGCTTGCTCTTGCATTTCAACTCCCTATTGCAGATCTCAATCGAAATTTCCTGCCGTCAGCAGAGCGATTCATTGCGTTAGATCAGTCGGCTTCATCACCTGTCTTTGGAAATAGTTGCAGGACATTCGATCCGTTCGATTGCGTGACAGTCCCAGTCGCTCGACGGCCGGAGCTTCGTTCTCCCACGCTCTGGATCGCCGATACGAGGCCCTCACGCTGGCGATAGTAGTCAGGCTTGGTAGGCAGCGTCAGACCGAACTCTTCGAGCATACGCTCAATCAGGTCCATGGCCTCGGCTGCAAGACCCGCATAACCTTCCTGACGCTTCTCAAAGAATCCATCGAACCCGGCCCGAGACAGATCGAGGCTATCCAACGCATAGTTGAGGTTCTTGACCCGGTTCGACAGCCACAAGATTTCGTCTGACAACTCGGTGGTGAAAAGCTTCCAATCGGCGTCCTTCGGAAGCGAAAGGACAGGATCCGGAACGTGAAACGCGAATTCGCCTTCGTCCATCGGATTGAATTCGGGGGTGTCCCGGACTGCCGCATAGCTCGCTCCGACGAAGTCGTCGAGCGCCAACACCGTCATCATTGCCAGATTTCTCGCCTCGCTTCGTGGGCGCCGATTGATCTGCTTTCTTGCAAGCTGAATCACGGTGGGGAAGCAGGCGCCAACAGTAAAGCCACCGGCAGCAATCAGCGCTCCCATTGCCATTATCCCTTGAGTGGTTTCGAAGAACTGCGTCAAAAGTCACCTCATTCGATTGGAGATGCGGGCCGCGTCAAAAGCACGCGCAGACGGAATCAGAACTTTCCGTTCCAATGTGCCGCGAACTGAGAAGATAAGGAACACTGTTTCCTCGCCCATCCGCCCACTATTGAGCGACCGGAGGAGACAAAAATTTGGTCAATGATAGCCATGCTGGTTTCCCTGACGTCACCAGGCGTCTTTGCTGAACACCGGCGGCAGCTTCTTTGGCAAGGAGCTGTCAGTTCAAAATGAAGTCAGCATATAAAGTGAGATCGAACGGTATCGCTTTCAAGGACCGTTTGTTGATTGAGTGGGGCGGCTTGTAGCAAAACTACCCCGCCTTCTTGTTTGATATTTGCCCCACAGTCAAAGCATCTTGCATCCCCGGCCAGGGCATCGGCATTGATCAATCTGGTGAGAAAGATGTGCGGATCCTGATTATTCGCCTACTGCCGGAACATTCGGTTTGCGTTCCGATTACCCCTCCTCCACAAAGGAGGAAACGATCATGGATCATACCAACCACGTACGCTTGACGACTTCGGAACTTACCCCTGCCGTCCTCGAGGGCGCCACCATCTATGGAGCCGACGATCACAAGATCGGCAAGGTCGATCATATCCACGGCGCGGGCGCGGGCGGCTCCGCAGTCATCGACGTCGGAGGCTTTCTGGGTATCGGCGCGAAGCCTGTTGCCGTTCCGATCTCGGATCTTGAGTTCATGCGCGATGAAGACGGCGAAGTTCATGCCGTCACGAGCTGGACCAAGGACGAGCTCAAGCAGACGCCCGAGCACCGCGACTGAGCATAATCAGATGATGCGTTCTGTCCTGGGGTAGTCGTTGACGCTGCAGGGCGCATACTGGCGCAAAAGCTGCCGAGGCTCGTCGGCGATCGGTCCCAAGCAGCAAGCGGCTGGTCATCGAGAATGCTGCGTTTTCATCGTCGCGGGTCCCCCCGGGGCTGGAGGTCGTCCTCAATAGACGAAGTGCCGCGCCTTCATCTGCAGCGCACGGGACCTGCGGCATAACCGGGACATGCCTGTGAATCGTCGCGGGCGCGTCCTGTTTCAGCCTCTATACCGTCCTGCTCCGCCGGGCGAAATTCGATGTGAATCGCCTTATCTGGCTTTGCCGTGGCCTACGCAGCGGATCGGGCGATTTCGAAAGGAACTCGTCGAGTGCAAGCGGCATCCTTGCCGCAACGGTACGGCCTCCCTGAACGTCGCGACAGGCCCGCCAGCGTTCCGGAGCATCGATCCCATTCAACCGAATCCGCTCGTCATGGGCGAAGCCAGCGCCGAGTTATGGCGGGAGTGTCTATGCGGGTGGCTATTATCGTAAGAATGGCACCTATGTGCGCGGGTATAGCTGACGACGATAATCACTCGCAAAAGGGTGGGGAGTTTATGACAATTTCCCTGCGACGGTCGGGCTTTAAGCCTCAATATTGTCGAGCATCGAACTCTTCAATCGTTTCGGGGTCCTGCTGATATTCCCATTTCACACCGTTCAGCCGGCGCCAGATTTGTCCCGACGGGTTTCGGGCGCCGCCGTCGACGAGTGGCACCGGCAAGAGTGTCTCGTATTTGTGCCAGAGTGTGACGTCAGCGACCTTGGCCTGCTTGGGCTTGCGGAACAGGTTGAAAAGGAGTGCGAAGTCCATTGGCCGATTTTTCTCCAAGGGACTCAACTATAGGGACATTTTGGGTACTTTCAAGTACCCAAATTTGAGGAATTCGCCGCGCGGAAAATATCGGCGCCACTGCTCACGAGTAGCATGCGTCATAGATCGAACAAAGGTTAGCTAGGGGCCCGATTGCGAACGCCGCCCAGAGGCCTCTGAGCTAGCACAGACGCCTCCAATTATAGAAGCGCCTACACTTCCGCGTTGTCGTTGAACGGCAGTCCGCGAGTTCTCCATTCGTCCCTCAGTATATCTTCCAGTTCCTCGACCGTGAATTCGTCGAAGTTTGCCCAGAGCTGCACGGCCAGCGCCTTCAAATTCGACGTTGTTTCTGGGTCAGCATCGGCCGCCGCGGCAAGCCGATAGATTTCCTGGCGGAGTGCATCACTCTCTGTCATGTCGCTCCTCATGGCACTGCGCCAGCGCCTCCTATTCGATGGCAGGTAACGAACAAGGTAATCCCTAAAGGCCTCCCACAGTTCCGATGAAGCTCCCGATTTCAGTTGAGGCCGGCGAGCGCGTTGCTCACGGGACGTCGAGGGCGGGAGGCATGATCCAATTTCTCACTTGGAACGAAGCGACGTTACGTTTGTCGCAGGATGCCGGCCTCCTTCGCCGCAGCCTCAAATGCAGCTCGCGCTTCCGCACCGGGAACAACGCCATTCGCCGCGTCCAGACATACCTTCCGCGCTGTCGCGTAGCTTGCGCTCCTGTTATCGGGCCAGGATTTCTTCAAAAATGCGACCGCCTCTCGAGCGCTCCTGATGACGTGATGACGATCATCTATCTTCAATTCGACGTTCGCATCCCAGATGCTGATCATGGCGTCCTCCGTGGGGCAGGCTTCCCACAAACGTATATTAGGAAGATCTGTTCCAAGGGGACGATCCGGTCGGAATTTTGGCAGCAGCATGAGGCTCTTTCGTTTTAACCCAACAACCGCTCGCGATAGCCGTCGCTGTTGCGCTGCGTCCTACCGCCGTGCTTCGAAAGCTTCGCCTTATTTTCGGTTAAGCGCCTTCGATTCGGCTCTGCAGGCGCATTCAAGAAAGTGGTGACAGGATGCCGATCCGGCCATGCGAGTCACGTCCCCAAATCGCAAAACGCCCCATCCTCACGCAAAGAGCCCCGCGGTTGTTGCGACCGCGGGGCTCCTTGACGCCTTACCCGGGAGAGGGGGTCAGGCGGCCTGTACCTTGCGGGTCGTGCGCGCCCATTCGGGCAGCCAGTCACCGTGGGTGGCGAGCAGATCGTCGACCAGCGACCAGATCTGGTCGAGGTCGAGTTCGGCTGCCGTATGCGGGTCCATCATCGCGGCGTGGTAGATGTGCTCGCGATTTTCCGTCATCAGCGCCTGCACCGTCAGCTCCTGCACGTTGATATTGGTGCGGATCAGCGCCGTCAGCTGCGGCGGCAGGTCACCGATGAAGGTCGGCTGGATGCCGGAGGCATCGACGAGGCAGGGCACCTCGGCGGCGCAATTGGTCGGCAGCGAGGTGATGCAGCCATTATTGCGGACATTGCCGTAGATCACCGAGGGTTCGCCCGTCCAGACCGAGTTGATGATCGAGGATGCATATTCCTTCGACGGCTGAACCTCGATCTTGTCGGCCGAACGAAAGGCCTCCGCCTGCCCTTTCCAGCGCTCGATCTGCTCGATGCAACGCTTCGGATATTCATCGAGCGGAATGCCGAATTTCTCGATCAGGTCCTCACGGCCTTCCTTGATGAAATAGGGCGTGTATTCGGCGAAATGCTCCGAGCTTTCGGTGACGAAATAGCCAAGCCGCGTCAGCATCTCGTAGCGCACCTTGTTCGGGCAGCGCGGGTTCCAGCCGGGCTTCGGCGCCCTGCCCTCGCGATAGGCGCGCAAGAGGTCGGGATAGAGGTTGCGGTAGGAACCGTCCGGTTGGCGATGCTCGAATTTGAGATAGAAGGCCATGTGGTTGATGCCGGCCGCGCGGTAACGGATTTCCTCGTAGGGAATGTCGAGGTCATGGGCCAATTCCATCGCCGTGCCCTGCACCGAATGGCAGAGGCCGACCTGGCGGATGGTCGGATATTTCTCCGATATCGCCCAGGTGTTGATCGCCATCGGGTTGACATATTGCAGCATGATCGCCTCGGGGCAGACGGCGAGCATGTCCTCGCAGACTTTCCAGAGATGCGGCACGGTGCGAAGCCCGCGCATGATGCCGCCGACGCCGAGCGTATCGGCGATCGTCTGGCGCAGCCCATATTTCTTCGGCACTTCGAAATCGGTCACCGTGCAGGGCTCATAGCCGCCGATCTGGAAGGCGACGACGACGAAATCGGCGCCCGAAAGCGCCTTGCGCTGGTCGGAATAGGTTTCCGCCTTCGCCTTCACGCCGAGCGTCGAGATCAGCTTGTTGACGACGATGGCGCTTTCTTCCAGCCGCTGCGGGTTGAGATCCATCAAGGCGATCGTCGCGCCTGACAGGGCCGGACGCTGCAGCACGTCGCCGACGATGTTCTTCATGAACACGGTGGAGCCAGCTCCGATGAAAGTGATTTTGGGATTTCTTGCCATTATAACCTCCGGCATTCGGCAATCATGCTACCTCGAAAGCGGCCTTGACGAGCCGTTCGGTGTAGGCGGTCTTGGGATGGGTGAGAACTTCGTTGACAGGGCCCTCTTCGACGATCTTGCCATGCTGCATGACGATGACGCGATGGCAGAGCGCCCTGACGACCTTGAGATCGTGGGAGATGAATAGGTAACTTAAGCCGCGCTCGTCCTGCAGCTTGCGCAGGAGTTCGATGATCTGCGCCTGGACGGAAAGGTCGAGCGCCGATGTCGGCTCGTCGAGCAGGATAAATTCCGGCTCCAGCGCGATGGCGCGGGCAATCGCGATACGCTGGCGCTGGCCGCCGGAAAATTCGTGCGGGAAACGCGACAGGATATTTCCCGGCATGCCGGCGGCGACAAGCGCCTCGCGCACCCGGTCCTGGCGTTCGCCCTTGGTCGCGCCCAGCCTGTTGACGACGAGCCCCTCCTCGATGATCTGGCCGATCGTCATGCGCGGATTGAGCGATGAGAAAGGATCCTGGAACACCACCTGCATGCGGGCGCGCAAAGGCCGCATCTCGGCTCTGGAAAGGCCGTGGATCGGTTGATGGTCGAAATGGATCTCGCCGCTGTCCGGCGTGTTCAGCCGCAGGATCGCCTGGCCGAACGTCGTCTTGCCGGAGCCGGATTCGCCGACGAGACCGAGCGTCTCGTGACGGCGCAGCGTCAGGTCGAGGCTGTCGACGGCGACAAGTTCACGCATTGCCGGCCTGAGAAAGGTGCCGTGACGCATCATGAAGGAGACGCGCACACCCTTGGCATCGAGGATGACATCCGACCCTTCGGGCAGCGGATTGGCCTGGCCACGCGGCTCGGAGGCAAGCAGATGCCTGGTATAGGCGTCCTGCGGATTGGCAAACAGCGCTTCGGTGGTGTTGTGCTCGCGCACTTCGCCAAGCTGCATCACATAGACGTAATCGGAGAACTGCCGCACCACGGTCAGATCGTGGGTGATGAGGATGACGGCCATCCCCAGTTCCTTCTGCAGGTTGCGGATCAGGTTCAGGATCTGCGCCTGCACGGTGACGTCGAGCGCCGTCGTCGGCTCGTCGGCGATCAGCACGTCCGGATCGTTGGCAAGCGCCATGGCGATCATCACGCGCTGGCGCTGGCCGCCGGAAAGCTGATGCGGATATTGCATGAGCCGCGCGGCAGGATCGGGGATCTGCACATGTTCGAGCAGTTCAAGCGCGCGCTTTTGCGCATCCCTCCTGCTGATCCGGCGATGGACGCGGATCGCTTCGACGATCTGGCTGCCGATCGTATAGATCGGGTTCAGCGAGCTCATCGGCTCCTGGAAGATCATCGAGATGCGGTCGCCGCGCAGCTTGCGGCGCGCCCGCTCGGAAAATTTCAGGATATTGCTGCCGTCATAGGCGACCGTCGATTTCTCGGAGACGACGGCGCGTTTCGACAACAGTCCCATCACCGTTCGCGCCGTTACCGATTTGCCCGAACCGGATTCGCCGACGATCGCGATGGTCTCGCCGCGATAGAGCTGAAAGGAGACGTCCTTGACGGCTTCGACCATGCCGTCCTCGACCTTGAAATTTACCGCCACATTGCGGGCGTCGATGATTGGCGTGTCCGAACGGCCATCATGGTCGTGGCGGACGGGCGGGGCGAAGGAATTGACCAGTGCAAGAGCCATCTTCATCACCTCAATAAGGATCGACCGCGTCGCGCAATCCGTCGCCGAGCGCATTGAATGCGAAGACGGTGACGAGCACGAAGCCGACGGGGGAGAGAATCCAGGGATAGGAGCCGATCACCGAATAGGTCGCCGTATCCTGCAGCATCAGCCCCCAGGAGATCAGCGGCGGCTTGACCGCAAAGCCGAGGAAACCGAGGAAGGATTCCAAGAGCACGACGCTCGGTATATGCAGCGTCACCGCGACGATGACGTGGCTCATCACGTTCGGGAAGATGTGCTGCATGATGATGCGCGTGTCGGTGGCGCCGACGGCCATTGCCGCCCTGACATAATCGATGCGGGCAAGTGCTAAGGTCTTGCCGCGCACCTCGCGCGACATCTGCGCCCAGCCGAGCGCCGACATCACGGCAATGACGAAGGCCAGGAAGACGTTGGTCGGCGCCGTCACCGGGATCAGCGAGGTCAGCGCCAGATAGAGCGGCAGCTGCGGGAAGGCGAGCACCAGTTCGACGAAACGCTGCAACCAGATATCGAATGTGCCGCCGAAATAGCCCGACACCATGCCGACGGTCGTGCCGATGATGGTGACGATGAAGACCACCGTCAGCGCAATGGTCAGCGAAATGCGCGAGCCGATGACGGCGCGCGACAGCACGTCGCGGCCGAACTTGTCGGTGCCGAGGAAATGCACCGGCTGGCCGTCGGTCGAGCCGAAGAAGTGCCGGCTGGCCGGGATCAGCCCGAAGAGTTGGTATTCAGCGCCCTTGACGAAGAAGCCGAGCAACCGCGGGTTGTCGTAGTCGATGCCGACGATCGGCTGGAAGGTGACGGGGTCGAGCTCTTCGGAATCCGACAGCGCATAGACGCGCGGCTGGAAGACGAAATTGCCGTCCTTGTCGTGGAAACTCATCACCTGCGGTGGCGCGAAGCCGACATCGGTCGCTTTCGGGTCCATCGGCGCAAAGAAATCGGCAAAGATCGCCATGACGATCAAGAGCACGACGAGCACCAGCCCAGCCATGCCGGTCCAGGAGCGCCTTAGCCGGCGCCAGACAAGGGCGATATAGCTTTCATGCCCACGCGATGGCTTGTTGATGGAAAGTTCTGTCGTCGGCGGAGGTGGCGCGGAGTCGAAAGCCAGCATCTCAGGCTCCTCCATATTGGCGGACACGGGGATCGAGCAGGGCGAGCAGCATGTCGGCGATGATGTTGCCGACGATCAGCGTCGCCGACAGCACCATCATGAAGGTGGCGGTGACATAGACGTCGCCGACCGCCATCGAGCCGACGATCGCCGGGCCGACGGTCGGCAATGCGAAAATGATCGCGGTTTCGATCTCGCCGGTCAGCATGTAGGGCAATACGACACCCTGGTACATCACCAGCGGGTGCAGCGCGTTCGGCACCGCATGGCGCATCACCACGGCTGCGCCGGAAAGCCCTTTGGCCTTGGCCGTTTCGACATATTGGGCATTCAGCGTATCGAGCAGATTGCCGCGCATGACGCGCATATTGTAGGCGAGCCCGCCGAAGGTGGCGATCGCCACGACAGGCCAGACATGGTGGACGAGATCGGCGAACTTCGCCCACGACCAGGGCGCCCCGCCATATTGCGGCGAGAAGAAGCTGCCGATTTCGGAGACGTTAAGCTGGAAGACCAGGAGATAGACGATGATCAGCGCCATCAGGAAACGCGGCACCGTCATGCCGAGGAAGGAAATTCCCGAAAGCAGGCTGTCGATCCAGCTATATTGTCGCGTCGCCGCCCAGATGCCGAAGCCGATGCCGAGCACCGAGGCAAAGAGATGGCAGACGAGCGCCAGAAGCAATGTCCGCGGCAGGCGTTCACCGACGACATCGGCGACCGGCTTGTTGTAAAACATGCTGTAGCCGAAATCACCGCGGGTCACGATCCCGCCGATCCAGTTGACGTATTGGACGACCATCGGCTTATCGAGGCCGTGCTCGACCCGGTAGAGCTGCGCCTGCGCTTCAGCCTGGGCATAGGACGCGCCGCCCTGGTTGATCAGCTGGGATCTTATGTAATCGGCGTAGTCGCCGGGTGGTGCCTGGATGATCGCGAAGGTCACCACGCTCAGGATGAAGAGAATGGGAATCGCGGAGGCTATGCGCACGAGCAGGAATCGTAACATCGAACGGTTCGCTTCTCCTTGCCGCCAGTCGCTCCTTGCCAGCGCGGCCGGCTTGTTGGTCATGTCAGGCCGCGCGCGGCACGCGCGGCCTGGAGCTCACTTCAGCTGGGAGGGAGCTTAGTTTATCGGGCCCTTTTCGCCGGGCTTGCCGGGCAGTTGTTCGGAGAACAGCTCGTATTTGCCCTGCTTGTCCGCAGCCACCCACAGGCGTTCGCGGATCACCGAATCTTCAGCCCAGTTGAACATCATGATCGGCGTACCCTGGGGCACGTTGGAGAACCGCTTGTTGACGATCAGGGCGCCGGGATATTCCGTCAGGCCGACGGTATTGACGTGCTCCGTCGAGATCTTCTGATACTGCTTCATCAGATCGACGCGCTCGTCGTTGTTCTGGCTCGTCCTGAACTTGTTGACGACATCGACAAGCTCCTTTTCGAAGGGCATCAGATCAAGCTGGTCATCCTTGCCGGCGCGATGGTGCCAACTGGTGCGCGGACCGACAGGGGCGAGCTGCTCGGTGTTCTGCACCACCGACGACAGCTCCGTCGTGTTGCGCTGGATCAGCCAGTCGAAGCGGCCGGCATAATGGGCGTCGTCACGCTTGGCGCCGTCGAGCGCATTGATGACGATCTTCAGCCCGAGCTTCTCCATCTGGCCGACGACACCTTCGGCAAGGCTCTTGTCGGTCGTGTACTGATTGTTGATCAGCATAACGATTTCGACATCCTTGCCACCCGCCGTGCCGGCCGGGAAGTTGACGACGCCATCGCCATCCGTGTCCTTCAGACCGGCCTTGGCGAGCTCCGCCTTGGCGCCCTTCAAATCAAAGGGATAGTAGACGGTGGAGTTGCGGTCGTAGAAGCTGGTGCCGGAGGACAGCCCGCCTGGATAGATCGCCGTGAACGGCCCCTTGACCAGCGAGTCGCCGATCGCCTTGCGGTCGAGCGCCATGGTGACGGCCTTGCGGAAGTCCTCGTTGCGGTTCAATTCGCGGATCGCCTCGCCGCGCTCGTCCGGGTTGCCCCAGCCATTGGCGGAGAAATTCATGCGCAAGTTATAGCCGATCAGGCGCGGGCCGAAGGCAAGCCGGGCGGGCGCGGTCTTCTCGGCGGCGCGCTTCAGCGACGCGACGAAGTTTTCCGGCTGCTCGAGGTTGGAGAAATCGGCGGAGCCTGCCACGGCCTGAACGTCACGGTCGGCCCAGGTCGAGAGCTTGTAGTGCAGCTCGTTCAGATAAGGCAGCTGATCGCCCTTCTCGTCGACCTTCCAGTAATAGGGGTTGCGCCGCATGACGATGATGTCGTCCGGGCGATATTCGACCGGTACCCAGGCGCCCATGACCGGCATGTTCATGAACTCGGGCGGGAAGGCGTTCTTGAACTGGTCGTAGGTGTTCTTCGAATATTTCGGATGCTTCGACTTCAGGATGTGCGACGGACCCGGGCAGAAATTCGGGTAGGACATGGTGTAGAGATATTGCTTCGGGAAGGCCTCCTTGAAGGTCCATTCGACGGTGTAATCGTCGACCTTCTTCAGCGTCGTCCCGGCGCCGAAGGCTTCCGGCGATGCGCCGCCACCGAGCGGCGAGACGTTCGGGTCGATGACTTCGTCGTCCCAGTAGAACATGATGTCGTCGGCGTTGAACGGCGCGCCGTCAGACCATTTGGCGCCTTCGATCAGGTGCATGGTCAGCTTGTGGCCGTCTTCGGACCAATCCCAGCTCTTGGCGAGGTTCGGTAGCGGCTCGGTGTCTGAGGCCTGCACCTGGAACAGCGGCGCAGTGCGCGTCAGGCATTCGGAAAGGCCGATATCGATGCCGCCCCAGCCCTGCGTCTGGCCGGCGCCGTAGTTCCAGCCTTCCGGCCGGCCGCCGATGACGTGGCGCATGGTATCGCCGTAGACGCCGATGCCGTCGGGCATATTGCCGGTCTTGAAGACCAAAGGCTCCTTCGGCAGGCGGTCCTTGACCGGCGGCAGCTTGCCGGTGGCGACGAAATTCTTCGTGACCCAGTCGGGCTCGTGATATTCGGGCAGCGCCTTGAACTCCAGAATGGAGTCGCGCGCGACATAGTTGATCTTGCCTTCGGCGGGGAAGTCCGCCGGTGCCGGCGGAACGGTTGCCTCGGAGGCATAGGCATTCAGCGCCGCGGCTGAGACGCTGAGCGCCAGTCCGGCCAGAATGCCTGCGTTACGGAAATTCATCATCGTTTCTCCCTCTTGTTCCGGAGCGCGATCAAGCGGCTCCTTTTCCTCGAACGACATGAAAGCGGGTCTGATGTCATGGATTTCCCTCCCGGAAACCCATGACGACCCATCCTTCACAAAAATCAGACGGCCTTTTTCAGTGCCGCCTTTTCCGCGCGCAGCTCCTCGATCGAGCGAACGTTGCGGCGTGCGGCCCCCGCCCAGTCGCGGGTCTGCACCTTCGATTTCGACAGCCGCTCCTTGGCGGCCGGCACGGCATGGGCATATTGCGGCAGCCAGGCGGCCTGGGCAACGACCATCTCGTCGACCATCTGCCAGACTTCCTCAGGCGTCGAGACGGCGCCGACCAGCGGGTCGTGCAGGACGGCAAGCTTCAGAAGGTCGATATCGCCTGATATGGCCGCGTGCACCGACATGCGCTGGACGTTGATCGATGAAATGCAGGTGGCGGCACAGGCTTCCGGCAGGGTGACGCCGGAGACCATATTGATGCCGAAGCGATCGACGAAGCCCGGCGATTCGATGATCGCATCCGAAGGCAGGTTGGTGATGACACCATTGTTCTTGACGTTGAAATGGCCGCGATAGACCCGGTTCGTCTCCAGCGCCTCCAGGATATGGCTTGCATGTTCGTTCGAGCGCTTGGCAGGATCGATCGGCTGCGAGGCGGATTCCAGGAATTGCGGATATTCCGTCTCGAACCAGTTGCGCGTTTCCGTCGAATGACGGAGGTAGCCGCCGGTCTCGCCGTGGATCCAGTCGGACATGTCGATCCAGCGGGTGATCTCGTCCGGCCGCTTGCGATACCAGGGCAGGTATTCCGAGAGATGGCCGTTGCTTTCGGTGGAATAGACGCCGAAACGCTTCAGCACGTCGATGCGCAGTTTCTCCTGCTGCGAATAGACCGGATGCGCCTCGAAGGCGGCAATCAGCTCGTCCTTGCCGATCCTGCGGCCGTTGAGGCGAAGGTCGATGAACCAGGTCTGGTGGTTGATGCCGGAGCAGATATAGTCGAGCTCGCTTACCGACTTCGCGCCAAGCACCTCGGCGATCTGTTCGGCGCCATGCTGGACGCCGTGGCAGAGGCCGACGGTATCGACCTTGCCATATTCGATCGCCGCCCAGGTGTTCATCGCCATCGGGTTGGCATAGTTCAGGAATTTCGCGCCGGGCGCCGCCACTTCGCGGATATCCTTGCAGAAGTCGAGAATGACGGGGATGTTGCGCTGGCCATAGAGGATGCCGCCAGCGCAGATGGTATCGCCGACGCACTGATCAATGCCGTATTTCAGCGGGATTCTGATATCGTCGGCATAGGCCTCGAGCCCACCGACCCGGACGCAGCTGATGATGTAGCGTGCGCCTTCCAGCGCCTGGCGCCGGTTGGTCGTCGCCGTCACTTTCGTCGGCAGCCCGTTCGCCTTAACGACGCGGTCGAGGATCGCCTTGATCATCTCGAGATTATGTTCGCTGACATCGGTCAGCGCGAATTCGATGTCGCGAAACTCGGGAACGCACAATATGTCGGTGAACAGCTTCTTGGTGAAACCGACGCTGCCCGCACCGATGATAGCGATTTTGAAACTCATGATCTTCACCTCGACCCATTCGAATGCTAAGGAAAAGAAGTTATGGAGGATCGGGCCGCATGCTGACGCATGTGGCTGAAAACGCCGTAAAATCTGCCTTTTTCCTCCCGGCCGCTCTGTCGACCGTGGTCTCTTCCTCTTGTCGAGCGGGATTATGCCCGAAATCGGCAGGGCGACCAGAGAAGGATTATGCTTTCAGGGGTAATTTTGTGCTGCAGGATTTGATCGCCAACGGACAGTCGATGAGGACGGTTTCGCTGCCCCGCGGCCGCCAGCGGCTGCACGCGATGCCGACCAGCGCCGGCTATGAAGTGCGCGAGAACGAGACCTATGACTGGGACGGCCGCCGGCGCGGCCAGACCCCCTTCACCGTGCTGCAGCACACGATCAGCGGCAGCGGCAAGCTGCGTTACCAGAACCGCAACTATCGGCTTCAGGGCGGCGACACGCTGCTCGTCCTGGTGCCGCACAATCATCGCTACTGGCTGGAGAAGGGCGACCGCTGGGAATATTTCTGGATTTCGATGAATGGCGAGGAAACGCTGCGCATCCACCAGATGGTGCTGTCGACCGCCGGCCCGGTGCTGAAGCTGCAGCCCTCGACCATCGATCATCTTGCCGATTGCAGCCTGCGCCTGGTCAAGGGCGCGACATCGCCGGGTGCCGCCTCGGCGATTGCCTATGAAGCGGCGATGGCGCTCTACGACGACGTCTTCGGCTCGCCGGCCTTTGCCGCCGAGCTCAGCCTCATGCAGCCGGTGATCGACCATATCAATGCCAATCTCGAAAAGCCGCTGCCGGTCAGCGAGCTTGCCGGCATCGTCGGTCTCAGCCGCGCGCATTTCTCGCGCAGCTTTGCCGAGAGCGAGGGCATGCCGCCAGCCGAATTCGTGCTGCAGCAGCGCCTGCAGCGCGCCGTCAAGCTTCTGACCAAGGCAGACTTCCTGCCGGTCAAGGAAGTCGCCATCATGTGCGGCTTCGAAGACCCCAACTATTTCTCCAAGGTCTTCCGCCGCGTCTACGGCACCAACCCCACCGAATTCCGCACGACGGGCATGTATGCCAGCATCGGAAAACTGAGATAGCCGGCCAGCTGCTAAACCAGTTGCGTCAGGCCGGCACCTCGAACACCATGTTGAACGGGGTTTCCGTCGCGGTAGATTTACCCGCCTTCTGGAAATCTCGCGACTTCGTGGTCGAGAGGGCGAGCATCCTGATACTCCGCTTTTGCCTCTATCACGCGCTCCTGCCTCGCCCGCAGGCGGTCGAACTTGCCGAAGTCGGTCATGACGCTGACCAGGACGCTACCCGTCCAACCGAAGGTGAAGAGGCCCGACATGCCAATGATCGGGCCGAGCAGACGCCACCGATCCGGGAGAGTGACGGTTCCCTCGCCCAGCGTCGTATAGCTCTCAAGCACGTAGTAGTAGCTGTCACGCATCGAGGGTATGACGGCCCTGACATAGAGAGGCATCGCCCAGATCAGCGTTTCTGCAAAATGCAGAATCGCCAGCGCGGCGATCGTTGCGGCCAGCATCAAGTTCAGACGCCAGTGCGGCGTGGCCTTCGTGACGCCTGCCCATGACTTGCTGAACTGAAGGCTGATGCTCCGGATACCCGCGCCGTGTACGAAGATGACCACAACGAGAAACACAGTGCCGACGAGTATTTCCAGAACTGGATCAGGATTCGATAGATGGTCCAATCGCTATGTCCTCGGTCTTGCAACGCCCGCTGGAAGGGCAGTTAGCCTTCCAACGCGCCGAAACCAGCACTGGCATGTTGCTATATAGCCTGGCGCTAGTAGCAGGGTGGATAGGGGTAATATCCGCAAGCCGGAGGCGGATAATAGCGACGATCCTCTGCGACTGCGGCACCGATTGCCGCCCCCGCAACAACGCCCGCTCCGTAATAGGCGCCCGGATGGGCATACCATCCGCCACGCCAGACGGGGGCGCGAAAACCAGCGCCTCCGACGGCGACGCCCCCGTAAGGACCACGTGCCGCAAACCAGTCGATGAACAGCGATGCGGGGCCGTCGGCTCCGGCGAGATCACCTTCGAGCACGGCCACGTCGAAGGTGAGGTTTGCTCCCTCGAGCTTTGGCGTCTTCAGGACGACCACCGCATCGGCGACCGAATCTCCCTTTCCGCTCAGGACCGATATCGTCGCATTGGGAGGATCCTTGGCAAAGCTATCTGCCCCCTCGCCCCACTGCCTGATGAACTCGGAGGTCAGTACGTGACCTGCAGAGCGCACCGGGCGATCGGCAAACACGATAGACACGGCCGAGATGCCGCTCATCGTCAGTTTGCCGTTCTCGAGCCTCGCCCCTCCGGAATTGAGGACGGCCAGCGACGGCACCATTTTTGACTTAGGTGCGCCGATGGTCTTCTGCGCGGGCGCCGAGATGGCGTCCTGCGCGAGAACCGGCGTTGACGACAGAAGACCTGCTGCGATTGCAATCAGGCACATATCGGAAATTTTAAGCATCTGCTTCCTCCCGTTTTTTCCACTGAGTGGCGTTATTTCAACAGTCCCAAGTTGATCAGTTGAACCCGTCGATTGTCTGCCGACTCCGGGTGACCTGGATCGATCGGCCATTCCTCGCCGGCTCCCACTGAAAAAAGGCGATCTGGCGAAACCGCAAAGGTGGTCGAGAGCGCTTCGTTGATCGCGTCGGCGCGCTTCTGGCTGAGTTCGAGATTGCGCTTGGCGGTTCCCGTCGCGCTCGAGTGTCCGACGATCAGGAACTTGTACCGGAACAGGTCCGGATGGTGCAGGGCGTCGGCGATGAGCCCGACGGTGCGGTAGGATTTTGGCTCGATGGCAGTCGAGTTGTTTTCGAAGTCGATCTCGACGATCAACTGCGAGAGCTCTGACAACTTGTTCCAGTTGGGCAGGGTGGCGACGCCCTTCCCGACATTGGCGTTGGCTTCCTCCACAAGCAGAGCGACGTCGACGGCGGGAGCCGCCGCCTTGACCTGTCCGAGAGTGGTCATGATTTGCGTGTTGTCGAGTTGCTGGGCAAAGCCGATGCATGGAGCCATTAGCAGGCCGAGTACCAGCGAAATGCGATGGCAATGAACGTTCATCGTGTTCTTCCTTTTTCCGGTCATGGTTCACCGCCATCCAGCGTCGGTGATTGCCTGGTTGCAACCCTTGTTGTCCACGCGCTTCGTCTCGACGAGGCAGGAGAGGATGTTCCCGTCGCCCTTCACGCTGTTGCAGTATTGGGAGATGTCATGCTGGCAGACCTTGAACACCGACGCCTGCGCCTCCTGGCGCTGGGCAATCGATGACATGACGCTGCCAAGGGTCGCCGTGCAGGTCGGGGAGACCTTAGACGCGTTCTTCTCGAGGCAAGCCTGGATGCGGCCGTTCCCGAGGTTTTCGCCGTTGCAGAGCTTCTTGATGTCGGAGCCGCACTCTTTGGCAAGCGTCGTGACCGCATCGGCGTAGCTCATGGTGTCGGCGCGCCCGACGGCGGTTAGAGCGAGGAAGCCGGCGAGCGCCGCGCCTGCGAAGATGCCAAGTCTGTCTATCATCATTGTCCCTCCTGGAGCGATTGATCTGATCTGGTGTGCGTCGAATGCCTGGTGTTATCGTCGTGGCGGTTTGAAAGGGACGACCGCGGCTCTGTCCAGGGTCTGCTCGATCTCGGCCCGCATGCTGTCGATCAGTTCCCTATATTCGGCGAGGCGCTCGTCACGCTCGGGAGCGGTTGACCGTTCCCATCGCACTTTTTCGTTGTTCGCGATCTCGAAGTCGTCGCAAAGGTCGCGAAACCCCTCGCTGCGCAATGCGAACTCCTCGATCGCATCAGCACGGTCCTTGAGGCAGCTCTTTACGAAACCAACACCGTTTGCCATCCGGTTTCATCCATTCGCGTGCATCGCCTGACAGCAGGCGATCTCAGGACATGATGGTACAAATCTCTCCTATCGGAGCGACCGGCCATGATTGCGCCCCCTCGCCCTGCCGCTCTTTCCTTGTCGCCGTCCCTGCTCTGTTGGCGTTCGCTTCGAACGCCGCCCCCACGAGATACGGCCTGCCTATCTCCGGATCGACGAGATGGGCGCCGGCCGATACACGCAACTCGTCGTCTGAATCGATACTTGGCCGCCCCCCGGAAGTTGACGCCGTCAGTGGCGCCTAGAATCTCCCCTTGCTCTTACTCGATGGCCTCAATGGCAGGAGGGATCCGATCACTGCACCAGTTCGATCTCGTCCGGCTTCCAGGTCTTGTCGAACCACGGTTCCAGCGGACCGTAGAGGCGAAGGATCATGAACCAGCCCTTGCCCGGAATCGTCTGCACCCAGTTGTTCTCCATTCCCGCCGGCGCCTTGGCTCCGAAGAAGACGTCAGTCGAACCATCCGCATTGACCTTGACCCCTTTGTTTTGGCTACTGACGCTTGGGGCTTGCTGGTCGGTTTGGACCATCGAGCGGGTCTGGTTGTCGTAGACGATGACCGACCAAAAATCCTTGACCGGGATATTTGGCGGAAGGCGCAGCTTGTAAGTCTTGCCGCCATCGAAAGGATCGCCCTTCGAATCCTGTACCGACCAGGGATATTGCGAGCCCTGGCCCACCATCTTCTCTTCCATCGCCGGCGTGACGCCGATGGCGAAGTAATAGTAGAAGACAGCGCCATCCAAGTTGCTGACACCGGGCGCCGCCTCGAACTTGTAGCCGCCGAAAAACGGCAGGCGCCAGGTGCTGTCCGGATAGAAATACGCATCCTTCGCGCGAACCTTGAAGGCGATCGTCCTCGCCGTCACGGCGCCGATGTTGGCGGCGTCGGCGAGAATTTTCTTCATCCGCTCGTCGGGATTGAAGGGCCGACCCTTGACGATGCCGATCGAGGCGAACAGGCCCAAGGTGGTGGGATCGGAACCGTCCGCCGGCTCCTCCTGGATGACCTGGTTCAACAGGTTCCAGAACGAGTAGTCACCCGGCGCGATGAAGTTCGACGGAGTTCCCGAGGCATTGACGAATTTCATCGGCGGCGGATTATCGGCCTCGTCAAGGGGATAGATCCGCAGGTTCTTCTTGACTGAGTCAACACCGGGTTGCGTGGATCCGTCCACAACGAAAGCGCGAAAAACGAGGTAATTGCCGAAGGTGCTCGGCCGCAAAACGTGATATCCCGGTGGTATGTCGCCCTTGAATCCAGGCGGCAATAGGAGGTACTTGCCACCCGCGCCCTTGTCGGCCCCGGTAATGCCGATGTCGCCCACCCACTTGTACCAGAAGTCGTCGACCATCCCCAGCACTTTGGGTGGAATCTCGGCGACCAGCGGTCCCTTGCTCGTGTCGACCCAAACGTAGTTGTAGATCGTGTTGTCGTTGGCCGTCAGCTCTACGGACCTCGGATCGACCAGATTTTCCCAGATCACGTCAGTCTGGTTATCTGGTCCGAACTTGCGCAGCGAATCGCGCATGCCGGCCTGATTGACGATCGGGATCGCCAGCAGATAAGCCTGCAGTGCCCGCGAGCGGTCTAGGTTGTCGTAGATTTTGTCGACGGTATCGACCGTCGGGTAGCCGTAATTGAGATTCAATGTTCCGATCGAAGACTCGATTTTGTCTGGCATGGCCACGCCCGATGCGAAAGGCGTCGTCATCTTGTAGGTCGGTGTATCGGCGGAAGCGATACCCAGACTCATGAGTGCCGACACAGCGGTGGCGCAGAGCAGTCTCGTCGAACGTATCATTGCTTTCTCCTATTGACCTCCAAAGCCAGGCATCAGGATGGTCGGGATGATTTATCGTCGGACAATTATTTCGCTACATGGATGCCGGGCGGCTGCCAGGTGCCTTTGCCAGCAGGCAGGATCGAAGGCGCTTCCGTCTTCGGCCAGTACAGACGCATTACCAGGTAGATCGTGTCATTTGGCGCAGGCAGCCAATTTGCCGCCTTTTCCACGCCGGGGCTGTCCTTCTGGATGTAGAGGGTGAGCGAACCATCCTTGTTCTTCTTCATGCCGTGCAGCATCGGAGAGTTGATGAGGTAGCGGTTGATCGGGTTCTTGATCAGGAGCTGGCTCTTGCCGTCATAAATCGTCACCGACCAGAAGGAGTTCACCGGCGGGAGTTGCCCGGCCGGAAAGGTGAGAGTGTAGTTGTGCTTGCTGCCGTCGAGCGCTTCCCCCGTCGCATCCGTTCTGGTGAAAGGATACATGGCCTCTGCTGCATCGTTGCCATAGAGGCCTGCCTTTGCGGCTCCGGCCCGCAGCAACCAATCGCCGTTGTAGAAGGCTTCGTCGCCAAGAAGCGAGCTGACGTTCCAGCCGTTGATGGGTTTGTTTCCGCTGGCCAGCCATTTGTCGATTTTATCGTCGCCTTGCTTCATGCCCACCAGGATTTCGGCTTTATGTTCGAGCGATAGATCCTTCAACTCGAAGGTCTTGCCCGGACCGATGCCGATCTTCGTCAGTTTCGCACGGATTTCCTTGTCCCGTGGCGTCTCGGGGACGTATTGCAGTGCCGCGTCGAGATATTGGAAGAAGTTGTCCTTGATTCCGGAAGTGGTGGCCGGCAGGAAATCGATCTTCGGCGCGGCCGGCGGGGCGGGTTGCTTCAGGAAAGCGGAAAGCGGCTGCGCCTTGTAGCCGGCCTGTACCTTTTCCACGTTCGGCATATCTTCGACGTTGATAAGCTGAGTCCGAAAATTGGCGAACACGAACGGGGTGGTCGAGGAAAAGACTTGGCTGATGCCGGCCGGTTTCTCGCCTTTCCAGTCGGGTCCGACAACCAGATAGGAACCCGGAACGTTTCCCGTAGCGCGGCTGCCGATATAGCCAAAGTTATAGGTGTTGCCGTCAATCAACTGCACCGAATAATAGCGCTCCTTTTCCACCGCCGACACGGAGATCACCATCGGCTCGGCGCGCAGATCCAGCCACAGAATGGAGTACGGCGTGTCGCTGTTGGGCGTGACGACCGCCGTGTCTTCGTAGGTCGCCACGTGGTTGAGGTTGTCGATCTTATTGAACGGCGCCTTGAACTGGCTGGACTTCGGGTCGACGGCGAACTCGTGCATGACCGCATAGTTCATCACCAGCGGCAGACCGTAGATGAAGCCTTCCTCGGCGATGTCCTTGGCCTCGATGATGCCGGGATAGCTTTGCGCCATCAGCCTGCTTGGCCTTGCAATCGCGGCGCCGGCAGCGATCGCCGCGGCGGAGCGAAATAGATCCCGCTTCGTCAACATTTGCCGTACTCCTGTCTTATTCGATGAGTTATCGAATCCCCTGCGGCAGCACTTCCGGCCCATCCAACCGGGAGACACGGGGTTGCTTGCGACCGCGATGGTGGCCGAGCACTGTAAAAGCGCAAGTATGTAACTGTAACATACGAGTATGGCGCCCGGCGCCGCGGACACATGGTGCGGGTGATCAGGGCAGCACTACACAATACCTACCTGGATAGATCGGTTCGACGTGGAGCGATTACACCCGAAGATCTTACCTTTGTGGACGACATTCAATTTCTAGTGTAGGTTACAGTCCGTTGGGGAAATAAAGCTACTTCGTGCATACGCGGCCTCAAGAGCGGGTGAGGAGAAGGCCATGCAGAACCAATCGCCACCGGCGCGCGATGCAGCGCTGGGTTTGTCGCGTGCTCCACCGAACCAGGACGAGATTCGCGCGCAGCTCGAACATATCCTTTGCAGTCATGAATTTCCGAAGGTAGGTCGAAGCGCTGCCTTCCTGACCTATGTCACGGAGGAGGCGCTTGCCGGTCGGGCCAACCGCATAAAGGGCTACTCGATTGCCATCGAAGTGTTCAAGCGGGGCGAAGGGTTCAGGCAGGACGATCCCGTAGTCCGAATAGAGGCTGGACGGCTGCGGCGCACGCTGGAGCGCTACTATTTGATCGCCGGACAACATGATCCGATCAGAATCGACATCCCCAAAGGCGGTTACGCGCCGTCTTTCGTCTGGAACGAAGAGGCCCCGGCGTCTTCTGACGATCGGCTTTCGATACTGCGCCGACGATTTCAGAAATTGACGCCATTCGGTCTAGGAGCTGGCATCATGCTCGGCGTGGTCATGGCGGCGGTGGCCGCTTCTGCCTACTTGCTACCGATAGGGTTGGGCTCTACATCCCACGAATCCATCGAGGAGGGTCCGACGCTCGTCGTCGCCCCGTTCGCCAATCTCGGAGACGGGCCGCAGGCTGCCCTTTATACGGCGGGCCTGACCGAGGAGCTTCTGACCGCCCTTCCTCGCTTCAAGGAAATCAGGGTTTTCGGTCGCGAGACATCGAAGTCCTTGCCCTCCGGCGTCGAGGCGTCCCAGGTGCGTGGCGAGCTGGGCGCCCGCTTCCTCCTTGCGGGCGGCGTTCGTGTTTCGGGTGACCGCATTCGCGTGACGGCGCGCCTGCTTGATACCGATAACGACGAAATCCTGTGGTCGCAGACCTACGACGACGACATCAAGAGTGGCGATCTGTTCAACATTCAGTCTGATGTAGCGAACAAGGTGGCGAGCGCAGTGGCCCAGCCCTATGGCATCATGGCTCAGGCGGACGTCTCCAATCCGCCCCCCGACGATCTTGGCGCCTACGCCTGCACGCTGAGCTTCTATGGATACCGAGCGGAATTGAGCGCCAAGCGGCACTTGGACGTGCGGCAGTGCCTCGAAAGCGCCGTCGCCCGTTATCCATCCTTTGCCACCGCATGGGCGATGCTCTCCATCATCTATCTCGATGAGGACCGGTTCCGGTTCAATCCGAACACCAACGGGTCGCCTCCGATTGATCGCAGCCTGCAGGCGGCCCGTCGCGCCGTGCAGCTGGATCCGGACAACACGCGCGCCCATCAGGCGCTGATGACGGCGTTGTTCTTCCATCAGGAGGTTTCCGAAGCCCTCCACGTTGGCGAACAGGCATTGGCGACCAATCCAAACGATACCGAACTGCTCGGAGAGTTTGGTACGCGTGTCGCGATGAGTGGGGATTGGCAACGTGGTGCTGAACTGCTCGACCGCGCTCTTGCCCTCAACCCAGGTGGCGGCGGCTACTACCATGGCACCCGCGCGCTCGCCGCCTACATGCTGCATGACGACGAGACTGCGGTCATCGAGATCAAGCAGGCAAATCTACAGAAGTTTCCGCTCTACCATGCCGTCGCCGCGGTCATCTACGCGAATGCGGGGATGATGGATGACGCCCGCCGCGAGGCTTCCAGTTTCAACGCGATGCGGCCGGATTTCATTCCCAACGTGGTGGCCGAACTCAAGGCGAGAAACTTCCGACCCGCCGACAGGGCAAGACTGATCGCGGACATCAGAAAGGCTGGCCTTGCCGCGTCTGACGAGGTGGAGGCTTCTATGCTCTGGCGGCCTCAAGGATCGGCTGTGCTTGTCCCGCGGTAGCGCCGCGGGGCCAGTGAACCAAGCCGTTACGGCACAGATGCTACCAGATGTTACGGGCTTTTGCCGTCGTGCGACTGTAGCGTTGCCCGCATTGCAATGATCGATCTAGAGGGGCACGTGTCGTTGGCCAGGCAATCACGAAGGTTTGGCGCTGCACCGTCGGGGTCTACTACTGTTAGGACGAGGCAGTCGAGGGGCTGTCAAGAGATTGTTGGATGAGGGCGATGCGTGGGCAGAAATAGTAGCGTTGCGCGGGCGTCGGCTCCTGCGGGCTGGTTTCGTTGGGTTCTTGTATGTGCGGCCGCCATGGCACTTGCGGGATGTGGCGGCCATCCAAAGGACGTGCTGACACCCGTGGCCGACACGTCGCCGCAGTCGCCGAAGGTCGACATGCTGATCGCGACGACCCGCACTCGGTCGACCGTTCCAGGGGAGATGTTCAACGGAGAACGTGCGCTGGCCCCGGCCTTCGCCGACATGACGATCTCGATTCCGCCCAGCAAGGTTCGCAAGGAAGGACAGGTCGCCTGGCCGAAGAGATTACCGTCCAATCCGGCGACGGACTTCGCGACCGTGAAGGCCGACGATCTCAACGTCGACGAGGCCAAGAAGTGGCTGAGCGCGAGCGTCAGGAAGACGCCCGACGGTAGTGTCCTTGTCTTCATCCACGGTTTCAACAACCGGTTCGAGGATGCGGTCTACCGTTTCGCGCAGATCGTTCACGACTCCGGCGTCCATAGTGCGCCCATCCTGGTGACATGGCCGTCGCGCGGCAGCCTGCTCGCCTACGGCTATGACCGTGAGAGCACCAACTATACCCGCAACGCCCTGGAGACGCTTTTTCAGTATCTGGCAAAGGATCCCGAGGTGAAGGAAGTCTCGATCCTCGCGCACTCGATGGGCAATTGGCTGGCTCTGGAATCCTTGCGCCAGATGGCTATCCGCAATGGCCGGCTGCCGGAGAAGTTCAAGAACGTCATGCTGGCGGCTCCCGACGTCGACGTGGACGTGTTCCGGCAGCAGATCGCGGATATGGGAAAGAAGCACCCACAGTTCACGCTGTTTGTCTCCCGTGACGACAAGGCGCTTGCGTTTTCGCGCCGGGTCTGGGGCGACGTCTCCCGGCTCGGCGCCATCGACCCGGAGCAGGCCCCGTATAAGAAGGAGCTCGAGGACAACAAGATCATGGTGATCGACCTTACCAAGATCAAATCCGGCGACAGCATGAACCACGGCAAGTTCGCGGAATCGCCACAAATCGTGCAGCTCATTGGCCAGCGTATATCCGAGGGGCAGACGCTGACCGACAGCCACGTCGGAATTGGCGACCAGATTTTGGTGGCGACCACCGGAGCGGCGACGGCTGCTGGGAACGTTGCCGGCCTGGTTCTGGCAGCACCCGTTGCCGTAATCGATCAGGACACTCGCGACAACTACGCCACCCATGTCGGAACCCTGGCGGGCACGAGTAGGACGCAGCCGGCCGCAGCAGCGGTGAAGCACTGCGCGGAAGGACGACCGACGCCGAACTGCACACGCTAATATTCGAGGTTCTGGCCTAGCCGTTCAGTCCCGGCATTTTATGGATTGGATTTAATCTGAATCGTTTCGGCTCGGATATCCACTGCTTGCAGATGAACTCGTAGGGCGTGAGCCCTTTGAGGGTCCTCAATCTTCGCCCGAAGTTGTAGGCGTCGATGAAGTCGGCAAGACACTTTTTCAGTTGCGCGGATCGTCGTAGTGGAAGCGCTTGACAGTGGCTTCCTTGATGGTCCGGTTCATACGCTCGACCTGTCCGTTGGTCCAGGGGTGCTTCGCCTTCGTCAGACGATGCTCAATGCTGTTACCGGCAATGCTTCTCCGGATTGGCTTTGGGCGTTCGTTTCCACGATCAGAAGTTTCGCAAAATTGCAGGTCCCAACCGGACAGAGCATACCAGAAGCTACGAGCCTCCGATGGCGTAAGCAGGTAGTCTCCGGGCAATTCAACCGAGGAGGACATCATGAACCGCGTAATATTCGCTGCCGCCGCCCTCGCAGCCTCCGCCGCCATCGCCTATGCACAAGACCCGATCGTCGGGAACTGGAAGACCGAACTTGGCGATACCGCCGCGATCGCTCCCTGTGGCAGTGGCTACTGCATCACGTTGAAGTCCGGTAAACATGCCGGCGAGCAGATCGGGAACTTCAATGGCAAGGACGGGAGCTACGAGGGCAAGATCACCGATCCAGATGCGAAAAAGACCTACGACGGCTCCCTGACGGTCTCCGGCAATGCGCTGAAGATGAAGGGCTGCGTCCTCAAGGTAGTCTGTGAGTCGCAGACCTGGCCCCGCCTTTGACGGCTGCACTAGGATAATATCGACGAAGCCAGCCTCAACTGACGGTTGGTGAAGCCGTGGATTTGCACGTGTTTCTCGCGGGCCAGCAGAGCGAAATTCTCCGTCGTTTCGTCATCACCTGCCTCAATGTCGACCCGGTTCCGCCAACAGTTCCAGGAGGCCTCCCAACCCGATCACTATGAAGACGCCCTCCCCTTGGACGGCTACCATGAGCGGGAGCGAGCTTCGCAAGGTGCGGTTTCCGTGGGCCTTCAAAAGTCGGACGAGTAGCGTCTCAGGATCAGGCCCCATGACCATGATCCTGTCCTCCTTCATGATCGCTCCGAAACCTGGCTTGGAAAGCCAATGCGGGAGATGGAATCGGTCTGGTCGACCCTTTGGCAGAACTTCGTCCGGATGGGGCCGGAGAACTGCCCGTCTTTCATCATCGTCAAATGCCGGGGGATGGTCTGTTTGCCGGCATCGGAAAACTGAGATAGCCGGCCAGCTGCGTCAGGCCCGCACCTCGAACACCATGTTGAACGGCGTTTCCGTCGCACGACGGAAATGCGTGAATCCCGCGTCGAGCGCGACCTTTCGAAGCTTCATTTCTCCCGCCTGCGCGCCAAGCCCGAGCCCCACCTCCTGGGAGAGCGATGCCGGCGTGCAGATCATTGTCGACGCGCCGTAATAGACGCGGCCGACCGGGTTGAGATTGTCCTTGAGATGGTCATGAGCGAAAGGCTCGACGATCAGCCACGTCCCGTTCGGCCCAAGCGTCTCCTTGACATGCCGGCCGGCGCCGACCGGATCGCCCATGTCGTGAAGGCAGTCGAACATGGCGACCATGTCGTAGCCGCGCCCCGGAAATTCCGCCGCCGAACCTTGCTGGAACGTCACACGGTCGGCGACGCCCGCATCTTTTGCGGCGGCCTTTGCTCTTTCGATCGAGGCGCCGTGATAGTCGAAGCCGGTAAAGCGGGAAGCCGGATAGGCCTGCGCCATCAGGATGGTCGAGGCCCCATGACCGCAGCCGACATCGGCGACACTGGCGCCGGCCTTGAGCTTTTCTTCGACCCCGGCAAGAGCCGGTATCCATTCGGCGACGAGATGGCTGTTGTAGCCTGGGCGAAAGAACCGTTCGGTGCCTCGGAAAAGGCAGGTGCTGTGCTCATGCCAGCCGAGACCCTTGCCGGTGCGGAAGGCGTCGGCGACCTTGGGCTCGTCCATCCACATGGATTGGACGACCTCGAAGGCGCCGACGAAAAAGGCGGGGCTGTTTTCCTCGGCAAACACCATCGCCTGTTCCGGCGTCAGGCTGAAACGATCCGTCTTTTCATCGTAGGCGACATAGTCCGCGGCCGCCTGGGCGCTCAGCCATTCCCTGAGATAACGCTCCTTGATCCCTGTCTTCTTGGCAAGATCCTGGACCCTCATCGGCGTTCCGTCGGCCATCGCCTTGAAGATTCCGACCTTGTCGCCAAGCACGACCAAGGCACCTGACATGGCGGCGCCGACGTCTCCGACGAGACGACCGACAAGCGCATCGAGTTTTTGCATATCTGGTTCGCGCATTATTGCCTCCCCGCGCGTGATAAGTATGATCTAAATTAGCAATTAATAATATTCAGTCAATCAATCTTCCCTTTCGCCAGATGAGCGTGGAGTATTAATAGTCTAAAGAATGGAATAGGCAGACCACTCCAGGGAGATCGCAATTCTCGGATTGGCGAATGTCAAACGGCTCAAAATGCCTTATTCCGCCATGCGCTTTCTCGTCGTGTCTTGTCTGGAGATTACATTTTTTATATAATCTATCGGAGGCAGAATCACACTTTTGATGCAAGGTTATTGTTTTGTGTCTATCTTCCGCTCAATGCCGCGCTGCTCGCGCCCTTTTGGCATGGTCTCAGGACGATCTCTCATCTGCCTCGAAAGTCGCCAAAGCGACGATTGCTAATTTCGAGGCTGGAAAACGCTCTCCCTATGAACGAACCCTTCAGGATATGAAGCACGCCCTGGAAGGCGCGGGCGTTGTTTTCATCCCGGAAAATGGTGGCGGTGCGGGCGTTCGCCTGGCAAAACGCGCAGATGCCTCGATCGACACGAATGAAACCGAGACGGTTCAATATGAAGAATATCTCAAAAACGACGCACCGCCCGGTGCAGGTGGCTGAATGATGGCAAAGAAAGAAAAGCTCGAACACTCCGAACTGGCGGGAGAATTCACCGACGACGGGATCACCGTGCTCGTCGATATCTTCCGCACATCGGGCAGCAATGAAGACTGGACGATGGAAGTGGTCACGCAAGCGGAGGATCTGATCCGCTGGGACGAGCCATTTGCGACTGACCGGGATGCCTTCGACGAATTCCTGGCGGTCGTCGCCCGCGACGGCATTCGATCGTTTCTCGAAGATGAAGAGCCATCCGTGCATTGAGGGTATCCCGTGAAAAGCATCAATGATCTCGTCGCATCAGCGAAAACCGTCTGCGATCGATACCGGGCCGGGCGGATGGAGCGCGAGACCGTACGGGAATGGGTTCTCGGACTCGGCGCCTATCCATCGCCGCATGGAGAGCGCGTGCGCGAAGCGGCAGAATGGTTCCGCTTGCACAATCGCGAGCCTGTTTCCGAAGACATCGTGCTCGCGGACATCGACCGGCTCAAGGCGATATCAGCGCCCTGAGCCCCGGACAAGCTAGCCGCAAGGGCTCGCCATATCCGATCGTCGCCGGTCATTGCCAGACCGTTCGATGCGGGACGGATCGCAGCAGTGCCGGCGCTGTTTTGCGGTTGCCTCGCGGCCTCGATCCGGACTGGCGCAATTACGCCGTTACGAGACGGCGTAGGACCAATGACGATCATGAGCCTTATGCATAATACCCTCATCGCAGCTGCCATGCGGAGCGGTCTGGGGGTTCCGCAGCTTCGGCAAATGTGACACTCCTTACGAGGCTGGCGTGGCTCCTGCATCTCACGCGCGAAGCGTACGTCAAGCGCGGCTAGGGTATTTTAATTCGTGCGATAAGTAGAAGGAACAGCACGTGGCAGCATTTCCGGAAAAGGCAAAGGTCGTCATCATCGGGCTCGGCGGTATCGTCGGCGCCTCCATCGCGCATCATCTCGTCGAGCGGGGATGGGACGATATTGTCGGCATCGATAAGTCGGGCATACCGACCGATATCGGCTCGACAGCCCATGCCTCGGACTTCTGTTACACCACGAGCCATGACTATCTGTCGGTCTGGACCACGCAATATTCGATCGATTTCTACGAGAAGATGGGCCATTACGCCCGCATCGGCGGCCTCGAAGTGGCGCGCACCGGCGACGATGCCTGGATGGAGGAAATCAAGCGCAAGCTATCCTCGGCCCGCGCTTTCGGCACCCGCGCTCACTTTGTCAGCCCTTCCGAGATCAAGGAGAAGTTCCCGCTGATCGAGGAAGATCAGGTGATGGGCGGCCTTTACGATCCGGATGCCGGCCTCGTCATTCCGCGCTCGCAGACCGTTGCCGGCAAGCTGGTCGATGCCGCCGAAAAGGCCGGCAAGCTGCAGGTGTTCGGCAACACACCGGCGAAGTCGCTGATCGTCGAAGGCGGTCGCATCAAGGGCGTCGTCACCCATCGCGGCACGATCATGGCCGACCACGTCATCGTCTGTGCCGGCCTCTGGGGGCGCCTGATCGCGGAGATGGTCGGCGAAGACCTGCCGGTCATGCCGGTCGACCACCCGCTCACCTTCTTCGGTCCGTATAACGAGTTTGAAGGCACCGGCAAGGAAATTGGCTTCCCGCTGCTGCGCGACCAGGGCAACTCCGCCTATATGCGCGATACCGGCGACCCGGCGACGACGGAGGGCGGTCAGATCGAGTGGGGCTACTACGAAGCCACCAATCCGCGCATGTGCCATCCGCGCGATATTCTCGAAAAACACGAAGCGCGCCTTTCGCCCTCGCAGCGTGATCTCGAGATGGAACAGATCATCGAGCCGCTCGAGCGCGCCATGGAACTGACGCCGATCCTCGGCGAACTCGGCTATAACGAAGGTCACTCCTTCAACGGTCTGCTGCAAGTATCGGCCGGCGGCGGCGCCTCCTGCGGCGAGAGCCAGAAGGTGCGCGGTCTCTGGTATTGCGTTGCCATCTGGGTCAAGGACGGCCCGGGCTACGGCAAGCTGATCGCCGACTGGATGACCGATGGCCGTACTGAAATCGATCACAACAGCATCGACTACGCCCGCTTCTACCCGCATCAGTTGACGGAGGAGTTCATCGAGGGCCGCTGCTACGAAGCCGCCCAGAAGATCTATTTCCCGGCTGTTCACACCCGCGAACCCTATGCATCCGGCCGCAACGCCAAGCGCTCGCCCTTCTACGAGCGCGAAAAGGAGCTTGGCGGCTACTTCATGGAACTTGGCGGCTGGGAGCGTGCGCACGGCTACGCCGCCAACGAGCACCTTCTGGAGAAATACGCCGACCGCGTCCCGGTTCGCGAGAACGAATGGGACAGTCGCCATTTCTGGCGCGTATCGAATGCCGAGCATCTGGCGATGAGCGAGGATTGCGGCATCGTCAACCTCAGCCACTTCCACATGGTCGATATCGAGGGACCTGACCATGTCGAACTGATGGAATGGCTTTGCGCCGCCAAGATCGGCGGCGATGCAAACATCGGCAAGGGCGTTTACACCCACTTCCTCGACGACGAAGGCATGGTGCGCGCTGACTTCACCGTCTTCCGCATGGCCGACCGGTGCCGTCTCGTCAACGGCGCCGATGCCGGCCCGCGCGACCTGCACTATATGAAGCGCGTCGCCGAAGACCGCGGCCTTGACGTGATCATCTCAGACGTCTCGGAAAAATTCGTGACGATCGGCATCTGGGGTCCGAACGCGCGCGACACGCTGAAGAAGGCTGTGGCCGATCCGGCCGGGCTCGATCAGGAAAACTTCGCCTTTGCGGCGATCAAGCCGATCGAAATCGCAGGCAAGCCCGTCACCGCCTTCCGCATCTCCTATGTCGGCGAGCAGGGCTGGGAACTGCACATGAAGTACGAAGACGGCCTCGCTGTCTGGGATGCGCTGCGCTCGACCGGCGTGATGGCTTTCGGCGTCGAGACCTATGCAAACTCGCGCCGGATGGAAAAGAGCCTGCGCCTTCAGAACGCCGACCTCCTGACCCAGTACAACCTGATCGAAGCCGATCTCGCCCGTCCGAAGGTCAAGGAAGCCGATTTCCGCGGCAAGACAAAACATCTGGAATACAAGGCGCGTGAGCACCAGCCGGCGATGCTCTGCACCCTTGTGATGACCGAGAATACCGACAAATCGGGCGTGAAACGTTATCCCGTCGGCAACATGCCGGTTGTCGATCCCGCCACGGGAGAGGTTCTGGTCGACGAGCTTGGCCGCCGGTCCTACACGACCTCGGTCGCCTACGGCCCGACGGTCGGAAAGAACATTGCTTTGGCCTATTTACCCTGGTCGCATTGCCAGGTCGGACGCAGGCTGAATGTCGAGTATTTTGCCGAAAGCTATCCGGTGGAGGTTGTCGGCGTCGGGTACAAGCCGATCTATGACCCAGAAAATCTGAAGCCGCGCACCTAAAGCACGTCGCGCAAAAGTGTGCAGCGGTTTTGCGGCAACGGCATGCGTAAAAACAAAGACTCGAAAATCGGAATCGATTTTCGGAAAGGACGATGCGAGGATTGAAA
>NZ_PQIG01000092.1 GCF_012349115.1 Rhizobium ruizarguesonis | reverse complement strand
CGGCAAGGGCCGAAAGCCCAAGCCTTTCATGGTCGAGGGCGGCGATGTTCAGGCTTATGCGGTCTGGGACGGCAATCGCTGACTGTGTGGCTTCACATCCCGATTTCAATTGAAGCCCTAAGCTGAAATCTCCGCCTCCACTTTTGACCTGCGCCTTCACGCGGGGCAGGGGAGGAGCCTCTTCGAAACCCGATGCTTAGTGAGATTGCCGGAAGCAGTCGCGCCGGCGTTGTTATTTGTGGGGCATTTCCGCGCTGGCGTGGCCAAGCCGCTTCTGGACGTAGCGCTCATCGACCTCGGCCGAGGAGGGCAAGGCCGGCGCGTAGCGAATGGCCCGGGAATTTCTCCCTGCGTTCGTTCTCGGCAAGATCGCCGCCAACAGCGGCAGCAAGCGCCCCCGACTTGACCAGGCGGGCCCATCTCCTTGTGTCATTGAGATCGGGCCAACGTCCGCATCATCACAAAGAGCGGAATGATTACCATGACGGCCGGGAACATCCGTACCAGGAGGTAGCTGAGCATCAGTCGGTCACGGCCCCTGAACGATAGCCGCGAGAATGCATAGGCCCCGGCCGCTTCTGTCGCCGAGTTGCGCCAAGCCATCAGCGATAGGGCAGCCATGGCCGCCCTTGAGTTGCTCCGTGACGAGGCCCGCTTCTATTGGTCAACAGGTAATCCGGACACGGGGCCGCGACAGTCAGCGTCAGCGGCAGAAGGCATGGATCGGCAAATCGTTGCGCAATCGAAGGAACCATCAAATCGGACGCAGACTATGTCGATAGATATCGCGACCGTTAGACGTATTGCGCGCGTAGCCCCGCGTCGCACTCAGTGACGACGAGGCTGAAAAAACGTGCGGCGAGCTGAACGAAATTCTGACCTTTATCGAGCAGCTTTTGCGACTTGGCGTCCACTGCCGGCGAAGTGCCGACCGCAGAGCTGCGATGTTGGCACCACTTTTTGATCAATTATGCGTTCGCCGGGACCGGTGTGGCAACGGGGTGCATTCCCGCGCGGATATGGGATTTCCTGTCAGGGATGATATCGCAGCGAAGTCCTCATGGGGGAGGAGGGGCCGATCCCCATTTCGACGCAAGGCAGAAAGCACTTGCCTCATGCAAATTAGATGATAACGTTTCAATTAAATTGCATGCCGGAGGGCAGCAGTCATCGTTTGGGAGGACGTGAGATGACCAGCAGCAGCAGATTTATGCCTCAAATCCATCGCCGCACTCTGCTCGCCGGGGCAGGAAGTGCCGCATTGGCGGCGTTGGCCGGCCGCGCCCGGGCGCAGGATGCCGTGAGCGGCGAACTTGTCGTTCTCAACTGGATCGGTGGTTCCGAGGCTGAGATGATGAAGACGATTCAGAACGGGTTTGTGAAGAAATATCCCAGTGTGAGGATCCGCGAGGTCAACATCACCGGGCAGGGCGATATGCGTGGCGGCATCCGAACCGCGCTGCTGGGAGGTGAAGTGGTCGACGTTCTGATCAACACCTGGCCCGCCTTTCGCAAGGAACTGTCGGATGCCGGCATGCTGCGGCCGATCGACGATCAGTGGAAGAGCTTCGGCTGGGACAAGCTCATCAGCCAGTCATGGAAGGATCTGGGTTCGATTAATGGCGCGGCCTACGGGCTGACCTACACATTCGGCGACCGTTCCGGCATCTGGTACAAGAAGGAGCATCTGGCCAAGGCGGGGATCACGGCGCCGCCGAAGACGTGGGATGAGTTCCTGTCGACGTTTAGCAAGCTGACCGAGGCAGGCTACGCGGCGCCGGTTGCAATTCCCGGAAAATACTGGGCGCATGCAGAGTGGTTTGAAAACCTGCTTCTGAGAACCGCAGGTGTCGAGACGGCTACCAAGCTCGCGGCTCACGAAATTCCATGGACGGATCCGGCGGTGAAGACGGCGCTCAGCAAATATGCCGAGATGCTGTCGGCCGGCTGCTGCGGCGCGACGAATACAATGCTCGCCAATGACTGGGACGGCGAGGCCGATCAGATTTTCCAGGCCAATGCGAAGAACTATCTTCTGATCGGCATGTGGATGAACAACCGGGCCAAGAATGACTACAAGCTCGTCGAGGGCACCGATTACGATCTCTTCCAATTCCCATCGCTTGGCATGGGCCACGACGACACCTCGAGCGTCGATGCCAAAGAGTTCCTGGTGACGAGCAACGGCGCCAATCCCAAGGCGGCGGACGCTTTCCTCGACTACTGGACCAGTGCGGAGGCTGCCAACCTGCTTGCCAAGAACGGCTATGCATCGCCGAGCAGCCAGGTCGACAGCGCTCTTTATGGAGAGGCGCAGAAAACGGCAACGGCCGCGGTCGCCAGTTCGAAGTTGCAATTCGTGCTGGGCGACCTGTTGCCTGGCGATCTCGTCGACGAATATCGCGTTCAGTTGCAGAAATTCCTGCAGGATCCGTCCGAGGCCAATATCGACACGGTTCTTGGCTCCATCGAAACCAAGGCCCAGGGTTCCTACTGATGGCTGGTACCTCCGCCTCCTCGGTGCGGGAAGCGGCGGGCGTGATGCAGGGTTCTGCGCTGGCGGCTGGCATCGAAGGTCGCCGGCGTCTGCTCAGGGACACGCCCGCCGCGCTTATCCTGATTGCACCGGTCATCTTGCTGTTTGCGATCGCCGTGGTCTATCCGCTGGCCGAGACGATCCGGCTGAGCTTCTGGGATATCCAGGGGCTCAGAAAGCCGGCCTTTATCGGCTTCGGCAATTATGCGCGGCTGTTTTCGGACGCTGCCTTTCGCAACACGCTGCTGACGACGCTGATCTTTACCATCGGCACGACGGTGATTTCGGTGGCGATCGGCTGGGTTTTGGCAATGCTGTGCGCGTTCGCGCCGCAACAGACACTGCCATTCCGGGTGATGATCTTTGCCGCCTTCGGCATTTCGGAAGCCGTTTCCGGTTACATGTGGATTGGCATTTATAGACCCGATGCCGGCGGTCTGCTCAATTCGGTGATCCAGCTTGTCGGGTTTTCCGGCTTTGCGCATGCATGGCTCGGTGATGCCAGTACGGCGCTCTGGGCGCTGATCATTGCCGCGTCCTGGAGCGGCGTCGGCCTGCCGCTGATGCTGATCTTCGCCGCCATCCAGGCAATCCCGAAATCCGTGCTCGAAGCAGCCTATATGGATGGCGCCAAGCCGTTCTCGACGATGCGCCACATCATGATGCCGCTGTCGATGCCGGGCGTGCGTGTCGCGGTCTTCATCAATCTTTTGGGTGCGCTGCGCGCCTTCGACATCATCTACATCCTCACCGGTGGCGGGCCAGTGCGCGCCACCGAAACCGTCGGTTATTTCATGTACCGGGAATCAATGACTCAGTTCAAACTGGGCTACGGTGCGGCCGCAACCGTTATCTTGCTGCTTGCCGTGCTCATTGTCTCGATTCCCGCGATCGTCCAGCGAACGGCCGGTGCAAAATGATCGGCAAGGCTCCCCGCTGGATTATCGTCGTCGTCGGCATCGTCGCCTTCATCTGGATCGTCCCGATCATCGGTATTGTCGTTACATCGCTGCGTCCACCGGAAGGCGTTTCGCTCGGCTGGTGGCGCTTCGATCATTTTGACTTGACGTTAAGTGCCTGGCGCCGCGTCTGGGACAAATATCCCCTTGCAGAGTCCATGTGGGCGACGATGAAGCTGGCGGGCATTGCAACCGCTTTGACGATGCTGCTGACGCCGGCTGCGGCCTATGCTTTCCACTTCCTGACGTTCCCCCTGCGCCGCGTGCTGCTGATCATCATCATCAATGCCTTCGTGCTGCCGCAGCAGGTCGTCATCATCCCGCTTTTCACGCTTTGGCGCGATCTCGGGCTGATCGACAACATTCTTTCCGTGCTCATTCCCTATGTTGGGATGTCCTTCGCCTGGTCGATCTTCCTCGTCAAAAACTTCTTCGAGGATTTTCCGCGTGAACTCATCGAAGCCGCCAAGATCGATGGCTGCGGACCGCTTGCGACCTTCCGCCACGTGGTGCTGCCGAACAGCCTGTCACCAATCTTCGCCGTTGGCATCCTGCAGTTCCTTTGGACATGGAATGCCCTGCTGCTGCCGATGCTTTTCCTGCGCAACAACGTACCTCTTCCCGTGTTGCTCGCCCGTATTTCCGGCAGTTACGAAATCAACTGGGATCTGAGATCGGTGGCGGCCATCATCACCACTATCGTTCCCCTGCTCGTTTTCCTTGTCTTCCAACGTCAGTTCGCCGCCGGATCGCAGACACGCGCCGGCGCAAAGGAATAGGACCATGCCCAAGATCACCAATAAGCCGCTGCGTTATCGCCAGATCCATCTCGATTTCCATACCTCCGAACATATCCCCGGCATTGGCGCAGACTTCGATCCGGACGCCTTCGTCTCGACGCTGAAGGCGGCGCATGTCGATTCCATCACCATCTTCGCCAAGTGCCATCATGGCTGGTCCTACTATCCGACCAAGGTCGGCAAGCCGCATCCGCAGCTTGCCCGCCCGGATCTTCTCGGGGACATGGTGAAAGCGCTTGCTGCCGCCGATATCGACAGCCCGATCTATATTTCCGTGCAGTGGGACGAACTGACCGCGCGAGAGCACCCGGAATGGCGCGCCATGAGCGCCTCGAACCGCTACCATCATGACCGTCCTGCCGATCCCTCGGCAGGCAAGCAGCTCAGCCCCGCCTGGCATACGCTTTGCCTCAACCATGCGGGCCTGCGGCACTATATTCTCGATCAGGCACGGGAAGTCGCAGAAAGCTATCCGACACAGGGGCTGTTCTTCGATATCATTCTGACGCCTGATTGCGTCTGCCCGGCCTGCATCGAGCGCATGCAGTGCAATGGACTCGACCCGGAAAATCCGGCAGACCGCCTGAAAAACGACGAAGCCGTCAACGAGCAGTTTCGCCGCGAAACCAGCGAGGCGCTGTTCGAAGAATTCCCCAACCTCAGGGTGTTCTACAATTGCGGGCATATCCACAAGCACGGGCCGGAGCGCTTCGCGACCTATTCTCACCTCGAACTCGAAAGTCTGCCGACCGGCGGCTGGGGCTACGATCACTTCCCATCCAGCGCCCGTTATGCGGCAACGCTCGGCATGGATTTCCTTGCCCATACCGGCAAGTTCCACACCTCCTGGGGCGAGTTCGGCGGTTTCAAGCATCCGGATGCGTTGGAATATGAATGCGCCCAGATGATTGCGCTCGGTTCCAAATGCCTGGTCGGCGATCAGCTTCATCCGAACGGGGCGATCAATCCCGATACCTATGCCTCGATTGCTCCGGCCTATCATCGCGTCGAGAAGCTCGAACCCTTCCTCGAGGGCGCAAAGCAGGTCTCCGAAATCGCCATCCTCTCGGCCGAACACATGAACCCGACAGGTGCACGCAACCATCCGAGCGATGATGGCGCGGCCCAGGTGCTGCAGGAGCTGAAACGTCCGTTCGACGTGCTCGATCTATCCGGCCGCTTCGAGCAATATCGGTTGCTGATCCTGCCGGACGAGATCCCCGTTGACGCGGCGCTCGCCGCGCGTCTGAAGTCTTACCTCACCGGCGGCGGCAGGATCATCGCCTCCTGGCATTCGGGCCGCGACGAAGACGGCAGATTTGCAATCGACTTCGGTATCGAAAGGGGTCCTGGCCCCGTCGCTTTCAGGCCGAGCTATGTGAAGGCCGGCAAGGATCTCGATCCCTCCATGCCGGAAACGGCCTTTGTCTTTTATGAGCAGGCCGAAACGGTTCGCTCCGTCGGTGCAACGGTATTGGCAGGGATTTTCCCCTCCTACTTCAACCGATCCTACAAGCATTTCTGCTCGCACCAGCACGCGCCCGACGATCCGGATGCCGATATGCTCGGCGCGGCCGTGACCGTGAACAAGGGTGCAGCGTATATTGCCTATCCCATCTTCCGGCTCTACCGGGCGATGGGTCAACCGCTCTACAAATACGTCGTTCGCGGGCTCCTCGACCGTCTCGTTCCCAATCCGGCCATGGTCACGGACCTGCCCTCTTCCGGCCGGGCAACGCTGACGCGCCAGATCGAGCACGACCGCCATATCCTGCACCTGCTTTACGGCCCACCGCAAATCCGGGGCAAGGACGTGCGCGGTGATGACGGCTCGACCCGTATCATGGAGATGATCGAGGACATACCGGCGATCGGCCCCGTCAAGGCCACCGTCCGGCTTCCCGCAAAGCCGAAGCGTGTCTTTGACGCGATGACCGGTGAGGATGTGGCGTGGAATGCCGGCGACGACGGAGCGATCAGCATCACGCTACCGCGCCTGCGCATCCACAGCGCCGTCGTCTTCGAAGGCGCCTGATGCAGGTGCAAGTGATGGGACCGTTGGACGTTGCTCTTGCTGCCGGCGCTACTGGTGGGCAGCGGGGCGCTGGGCTATACGACGGAAAAGTGCCTGACCAGGCACCATTCCCCCTAAATGCGTGCAGGAGCCCACTCGACATGCGACAGACGGACCAAACGGCCGGAAGGAGGCGGGGAGCCACGATTATCGATGTTGCCAGGATGGCAAACGTCGCTGTTGGCACCGTGTCCCGATATATCAACGGCCAGACCATTCGGCGGTCAAATCGTGAGCAGATCGAGCGGGCGATCCAGGATCTCGGCTATCGGCGCAATGCCGCTGCCGCCTCGATCCGCACCGACCTCACACATATGATCGGCTTCCTGGTACCGACTTTCGACGAATTCCACGCGCGTATGCTCGAGCACCTTGCCCATTCGGTGCGCCAGACCGGACGCGCACTTTTGACCTACTGCCACGGCGGAGATCCTCGCGTGGTTGCCGAGGCGCTGGATTTCTTCGCGGCGCAGCGTGTCGATGCGCTGGTCATGGATGGTACCGCGGAGGTTTATGATCGCGTCGACGACCTGATCAAGCACGACATTCCGATCATCTTCTACAACAATGACGTCCGCGGCCTGGCCGCCGACCGGGTGATGGTCGAGAACCAGCGCGCAAGCCATCGCATCGTCAGCCACCTGATCGACCTCGGCCATAGCCGCATCGGCATCCTGACCGGCGACCCGCGCAACTCTTCGGGTATAGAGCGGCTTGCTGGCTACGAGCAGGCGCTACGTGACAGAGATATAACAATCGATCCGGCCCTTGCTGCCCGCGGCAACTGGCGCATGGACGGAGGTTACGAGGCCACCAAGCGGCTGATGTCACTCGAAACCCCGCCGACTGCAATCTTTTCCGCCAATTACGGCATGGCAGTCGGGGCGCTCAGCTGGCTGAAGGAAAACGGCCGGCATGTGCCCGAGGATATCTCGCTTGCAAGCTTCGACGACGTGGCCATCTTCCGCCTCTATGAAGCCGGCATCACCGCCGTTGCCCAGCCGGTGGCAAGCATTGCCGAAACGATCACTGACATTCTCGTGGAACGCCTGACAGAACCGTCTGGCGACGCGACGCGCAGCGTCATTCTCGAATGCGATATCATCCTGCGAGGCTCGACGCGGCGGATCAACTGACGCGTCTGTCCGCCAAAGGATTAAAGGGAGGAAGCTTTGGCCAGCGTAGAATTGCAGCATATAGACAAGTCCTACGGAAGCTTCCAGGCGATCGGCAACCTCAATCTGAGCATCGAGGACGGCTCCTTCACGGTCTTCGTCGGTCCCTCCGGCTGCGGGAAATCCACCTTGCTGCGGATGATCGCCGGTCTCGAAAAGATCACCGCTGGAGAACTGCAGATCGACGGCCGGCGCATGAACGACGCTGACCCGATCGAGCGCGGCGTTGCGATGGTCTTCCAGAACTACGCCCTCTATCCGCACATGACCGTCGAGCAGAATATCGGCTTCTCGCTGCGTATGGCTGGCATGGGCAAGGCCGAGATCGAGCGCAATGTCGCTGCCGCCGCGACGACGCTGCAGATTGAGCCGCTGATGAAGCGCAAGCCCGCGCAACTTTCGGGCGGCCAGCGCCAGCGTGTCGCCATTGGCCGCGCGATCGTGCGCAACCCGGCCGTCTTCCTGTTCGATGAGCCGTTGTCGAACCTTGACGCAGAGCTCAGGGTCTCTATGCGCGTGGAGATTGCCAAGCTGCATCGCCGCATCGGCGCAACGATGATCTATGTCACCCACGATCAGACGGAAGCGATGACGCTTGCCGACAAGATTGTCGTGATGCGAGCGGGCAAGATCGAGCAGATAGGCACTCCAGACACGCTTTATGCAGATCCGGACAATCTCTTCGTTGCCGGTTTCATCGGCTCGCCGCGGATGAATTTCCTGGATGGAACGCTCGGAGCTGATGGCCTGGTCAGGCTCGAATGCGGTGCGGTCTTCTGGCTTGGTCCCGTGCATGCGGCGGGCGACATTCCGATCAAACTCGGTATTCGGCCGGAACATTTCGTCGGACGTGACGACGCCGGTGGCGCGATCGATCTTAAGGTTGATGTGGTTGAGAACCTCGGCGGAACTCGCTTCATTTACGGCACGGCGAATTCGGGGCAACCGGTGATCGTCGAGGATCGCTCCGAGACGGCCCGTCGCCCTGGAGACACCGTCACAGCCGGTTTTCCTGCAAGCAGAGCGCTGCTCTTCGGCGCAGACGGCCAGCGAATTCGCGAAGCCCGGCGGGCAAACGGCATTTCGGCGGCGTGACCATGGCAGACAATCTTCTCTGGTACGATGCTCCGGCCCGGCTGTGGACGGATGCATTGCCGCTCGGCAATGGTCGGCTCGGGGCGATGGTTTTCGGCGACCCGCTTTGCGAGCGGCTGCAGATCAATGAATCCACCTTCTGGGCCGGCGGCCCTTATCAGCCGGTCAATCCGGATGCTTTCAGACATCTGGAAACGGTCCGGCAGCTGGTCTTCGACGGCCGTTACGCGGAAGCCGAGGCGATGGCCGAAAGATACCTGATGGCCCAGCCGATCAAGCAGATGTCCTACCAGCCGGTCGGCGATCTCCACATTGAATTTGCTCACGCCAAAGGCGTCTCGCACTATCGCCGCGCGCTCGATCTCGAAACCGCAACGGCGACCGTGTCCTATGTTGCGGACGGCGTCGCCTTTCTGCGCGAAGCCTTCATATCACCGGTCGACGGCGTGCTGGTTTTGCGGCTCTCGGCCAACCGGAAGGCTGCGATCAATTGCCGAATATGGCTGAACAGCCCTCAGCGCGGGGAGGTGAGTGGCAGCGAGGGTTCACTGATTTTTTCCGGGACCGGAAAACCGGAGTCCGGCATTGCCGCTGCGCTGCACTTCGCCTTCGGCATTAGGCTCATCAACATCGGCGGAGTGGTCGGCAGGTCGGCCGAAGCACTGTTGGTCGAAGCAGCCGACGAGGTGCTGCTCCTCCTCGATGCCGCAACAAGCCTCAAGCGGTATGACGACGTGTCGGGAACTCCCGATGCTGACATCGCCGCGAGGCTTGGGCAGGCCCATCACCGTGGTTTCGCGCCGATGCGTCGCGATCATATCAAAGAACATCAAAGACTATTCCGTGCCTTCGCCATCGATCTCGGCTCGACTGCGGCGGCATCCCTGCCGACCGATCGCCGCATCGCTGACTTCGCCAGCGGCAAGGATCCCGCATTGGCTGCGCTTTATGTGCAGTTCGCCCGCTATCTGATGATTGCCTCGTCGCGTCCCGGTACCCAGCCCGCCAATCTCCAGGGCATCTGGAATGCAGAAACCGATCCGCCCTGGGGCAGCAAATATACCGCCAACATCAATCTCCAAATGAACTACTGGTTGCCGGCGCCCGCCAATCTGGCCGAGTGTATTCAGCCGCTTGTCGCGATGGTGGAGGAGCTAGCCGAGCCGGGCAGCGTGGTCGCCCACAGGCATTATCGCGCTCGTGGTTGGGTGATGCACCATAACACCGACCTTTGGCGAGCCGCGGGACCGATCGACGGCGCCAAATGGGGCCTCTGGCCGACAGGCGGCGTCTGGCTGACGGCGCAACTGCTTGATCTGTGCAACTACCTCGATGACCCGGAGGCGATGCGGCGTAGGCTGTTTCCTGTTGCGAAAGGGGCCGCGCAATTCCTCTTCGATGTCCTGGTTCCGCTTCCAGGTACGGACTATCTGGTGACGAACCCTTCTCTGTCTCCCGAAAACGTCCATCCGCACGACGCGTCGATCTGCGCCGGTCCGGCAATGGACCGCCAGCTCATCCGGGACTTTCTGGGGCTGCTTCGTCCCCTTGCAGCCTCCATGGCCGGCGAAGACGATCTCGTCGCGGACGTCGATCGCGTCCTGCTTCGAATTCCGCCAGACAGGATCGGCTCTGCTGGCCAGTTGCAAGAATGGCTGGAAGATTGGGATATGCAGGCGCCCGAAATCCATCACCGCCACGTCTCGCATCTCTACGGTCTCTATCCGAGCTGGCAGATCAATATGGAGGACACGCCGGAGCTTGCCGCCGCCGCTCGCCGCTCCCTCGAAATCCGCGGCGACGACGCGACGGGATGGGGGATCGGCTGGCGCATTAACCTGTGGGCACGGCTTCGAGACGGCAATCATGCTTTTGACGTGCTGAAGCTTCTTCTTACCCCCGAGCGGACCTATAGCAACATGTTCGACGCCCATCCCCCGTTCCAGATCGATGGGAATTTCGGTGGCGCGGCCGGCATACTGGAGATGCTGGTTCAGTCGTCTCCGAGGGAAATTCATCTCCTGCCGGCGTTACCCGACGCGTGGCAGGCGGGGTCTTTGCGCGGTCTGCGTGTTCGCGGTGGACTGCTGCTGGATATTGACTGGCGCAACGGCATGCCGACGATGGTCACGCTGTCGGCAGTTCGGGCTGCAATCGCGAAGCTTCGTTTCGGTCAAAGGACATGGAACGTCGATCTGGGAGCCGGTGAACGTCTTGTGCTCGACGCCATCGATGGGTTTTCCAAGCGAAAGACGGGTAGCAGATAGCCTCCAGCCGACTGCACGGCATAGGCGTCAGCCATCGTCCTGTGCGGATATCTGAGGGACAGAAGCGCGTCCGTGACCGGTAAACGAGTGCGGGAAGCGGATGAACAGGGAGGAATTGGAAGGGGCTGCCTGCCCATCCTTGTATTCTTCGTTGCGGTCGGGGAAGTTCACGCCGACGCAGATGATCTTTTCCGGAGCGGGCACAGGCATTTCGCAGCAGATCTCCGAGGCCGGGAAATCGGGCTGCAAGCCCGCCAGCCGTGTTGCTTAGGGAGAGAGAGCACGCCGCTACCAAGTGCTCGTTCGGGCTTTTCGCTGAACCAATCGCGCGCCCGGAAACTGGCTGCGCAATCCGTTAGCCGTTGACGCTCCGAGCAGTCGCAGCGCAACTTCCGCCGGCAGCCCGGCGCGTAGCAAGCGCCTTGGTCGAAAAGAGCGCGTAAATGATCAGCGGAAGACAGACGAGATAGGATGTCCGGATGCCAGCATGTTCGGCAATGAAACCGAGCAGGGGCGGCGCCAGGAAAAAGACGACAAAGCTCATCTGACCGAGGGCAGCGACGTTGAGATACGCCGCGCGATCTGTGCGTTGGGCCGCCGCCGAGACAGCGAGAGGATAGACCGCGCTGCAGCCGGCGCCCATCAAGGCAAAGCCTGCCAGCGCGACAAAGGGATGCGGCGCCCCCGACACGGCGCAGATGCCGATCGCCGAAAGAACAAGCAACATCGTGGCGACGGCCCGCGCGCCAAACCGATCGACCAGCGGATCGACGAACAGGCGCGCCAGCGCCATGCAGAAGGTAAAGAGCGTCAATCCCATTCCGCCAAGGAAGGGCTCGACCGAAAACACATCGCGCATATAGATCGCCGACCAGTCGATCCCGGCACCTTCGACCAGAAAGGCCGCGATGCCGATCACGCAGAGCGGCATTAGGCCCCAGGTGGGAAGCGCTACCAGCGGTGCCTTGCCTTCATGCAACGCGATCCGCGCCGGAGCATTCCGCATGCCGGAAATCGCCCAGATGCCGATGACAAGAACCGCGACAAAGGTCACGGCGAGATGGAGTTGCATCGAAATGCCCGCTTGGCGGACAACCGATGAGACAAGTGCTGTGGCGAAGAAGCCGAGGCTCCAGAAACCATGTGCCCTATTCATCACGCCGCGTCCTAGCTGCGCTTCGATGCGGTCGATCTCAACATTGAGATTGATCTCCAGCGCCCCGGCGAGCAGCCCCTCGACGAAGAGCACACAGAACACGACCGGCGCCGCACCGATCCACGGCACCAGCGACAGCAGCGCAGACGTGCCGAGAACAGTAATGAATGCCGTCGTACGCGCGCCGAGCCGGGCGATTAAGGGCGAAGATAAAGTCAATGAAATCAAGGCGCCGATCGCAGCCCCTATCAGTGTCAACCCAAGCTCGGACTTGTTGACGCCAAGCGCAACCTGCAAATCCGGCATCCTCGACAGCAGCGCCCCGAGCGACACAGCGAAGAGGAAGAAGCAGACATAGATCCGCTGCTGCGGCGCGATTTTCATGAGGCAACTCCGGGGATTGACGCGTCGAAGCACGCGCGTATGGACCTGTAATGTCTATCTCACGAGGCCAAAGATCGAAACTTGTTTCTGAGGTAATGCGTCGAAGAAGGTGATCTTGGGGGCCGGCGCGATTGGCCTAGCCGCGGTGACGTGCGCGTGCCGTTTGATCAAGCTTGCAAGCTCGCCACCGCGATTGGAACGCGAGCTTCCCTTCTCCGCCAGATACAGTTCCGTCTAGCTTGACGACGGATCGCTTCACGCTGACATCATGACATGGTGCGTGTCCGAGAGCTTTCGGTATCCTCGCACGGGGGAACATAAGATATATGCCACACAATCATGTAGCCGGATGGGTTCGGGTTTGAAGTGGACTTGCGAAAGATGCCAATGGGTTATTGCTCGCAAGGAAAGCGCAACGAGACACACCTACTCTCATATCGACCCGGATGACCGCTGCAATATCCCTCGCTGGCGGCCGGCCGGCATCAGCGTCGAAATTATCGCCGAGAAACTCGGGCGGCATCGCTCGTCGATCTTTCGTGAGATCAAGCCCCGGTAGTAATACCTAATATCAAAGCGGTATTACGAGGTTTTGGCATGACCACGACAGTCACAGCGAAAGGGCAGGTCACCATCCCTAAAGCGGTTCGAGAATTGCTCGGGATCGTTCCCGGAAGCGAGGTCGATTTTCATCGGACTGCAGATGGTAGTGTGATACTGACAAGAGCCGACAGGAAGCAGCCCGCCAGCCGCTTTCAAAAGCTTCGGGGACACGCCGGACAGGGTCTCAACACCGACGCGATCATGGCGCTCACCCGTGGTGACGTGTGACGCTCATCGAGACGAATGTCCTGCTCGATCTCGTGACCAATGACGGAACTTGGGCTGACTGGTCGATTGAGCAACCCGAAGCGGCCAATCTGGCCGGCCCGCTGCTGATTAACGATGTCGTTTATGCCGAACTTGCGGTCCGCTATGAGCGCATCGAGGAACTGGACGCGTTCATCGACGAGGCGGGACTGGTCGTCGCGCCGTTTCCGCGGGCGGCGCTGTTTCTTGCCGGAAAGGCCTTCACGCGGTACCGCCGGGCCGGTGGGTCTCGAACGGGTGTCTTGCCGGATTTCTTCATCGGCGCGCATGCCGCGGTTCAGCAACTTCCGCTGTTAACGCGAGACGTTGGTCGATACCGGTCATACTTCCCAACTGTCGTGCTGATCTCACCGGCTCAGTGATTTCACCGCAGGGGAGGGGCAAGATCACAGCCTTGGCATCTTGGCCGGCCCTGAACTTTCAAGAACGGATTGATGGTTCGAATATCATCAAAGGCGGGCAATAGTGGTCGAAAACGACTCCTCGTTTTGCGTTTGCAGCGACGGCGGCCGTTCCGAAACCAACTCCTCAACTTTATTGAGCCTCGTGATTACCTCTGCAACATCTTGTCAATCCCGGCTCCGGCCGTATTACTATTTAATTGAGGGCGCCTTCCTGCCGAGGAATGATGTACACATTGATCGTTTTCTCCGCGATAACCATCAGTGCTCCGGCGGCGCGGAGCTGCCTCCGCATCGGGCATGGTTCCTCCTAGCGCAAGGAGGCGTTTTCCCGACTCGACGCGTACCGTCAAAGGTTGTCGGTTGTCAAATGTTTGTACCTTTGCGCATCCCTCACTTTCGTGGCTCTAAATTTCGTGCGGCAATCCCGAGTCAGCCGGGCGTTGGCTGCCACCGGCCCTGCTCATCCGCCTCGTTTTGTGACGGCCTTCTCGCAGCCGGATTCTGGCCGCGTGTTTGGAACTAATGACGGGCGAGACTGTTTCAGCAGTGACTTTGGCATGACGCTTATGTTCCCTCCTGGCTGGGTAAGCCTCGATTTTGAGGAGACTCGCTTCATGAAGATTTCATCGGGATTTCGTTCAGTCGCGGTTGCGGTTGTCGCTGCAGCAGGAATCAGCTTCGCCGGCTCCGCGCATGCCGACAGCGGTACGATCAGCTTCTCAGTCTACAAGGCCGCTTTCTTTGTAGGTGGTTCTGGAGGCGAGGGCACGCTGACCTTCCATGGTCGCCACTATCCCATCTCTGTCGGCGGCATCTCGGGCGGCCTCGCTTTCGGGGCTTCTAAGACCTATTTCCATGGTGCCGTTCGCCACATTCGCCGCGCCCGAGATGTGACGGGGGTCTACGGTGCGGCGGGCGGTGGCGGCGCGGTCGGCAAAGGGGCCCAGGTGATCGTCATGACCAATGATAAGGGCGCTCAACTCGAGCTCTCAGGCAAGCAGGTAGGCCTGCAAGTCAACGCCGATCTCAGCGGCATTGCCATCACGGTGAAGTAAGGGCCGTCGCTGCGTTCGTCGTCCCTTCAGTCGGCCCACTACGCTGATACAAAGGTCGGCTTTCAGCGGTACCACATAGGAAGCGTTCCGGCACATAGGACCATGCCAAATGCCGTTTGCGCTCAAAGGCGGCTTCGCGGTTCCTTTTGGTCATTTCGAGAACCAACCTCCGATTTTTACGTGGCCAGCCGATGCGAATCCCTCGGCGATCACGGGGCATCCTGTAATCGAGTTATTGACGGAATCTCGTTAAATATGCTATTTCAGACCTAAGCGAGGTACGCCATGCTCTATAAGCTAGAGGTCGAAAACTTCTTCTCCATTCGCGATCCACAGGTGCTCGACCTCACCGTGGATGGAAAAGTGCCTGATCCGGAAGGCCGTTATGCCCCTATCTTCGAGGGCGCGGACGTGCGCGCGCCGAAGGTCGTTGCGCTCTATGGCGCGAACGCCTCCGGCAAAACCACGGTGCTGCGCGCGCTCGAATTCGTCGCGACGATGATCCGCGACAGCGTAGCGCGGACGGTGCCAGGCTTCGCTGGCATCGAGCGTTTCAACGACGTGGAATCCGCCTATCGGCCGATCCGCTTCGCGATCGAGCTGGGCGGCATCATGAACCTGACGCCGGAAGTCTTTCAGCGCGCCATGAGCGGCGAAAAGGTCGAGCAAGGCACTTACCGCTACGAACTGGAAATCGAACTCAAGGAAGGGCTCGCGGTGCGGATCGGCTCCGAGGCGCTGCGCCAGAAGCCGAACGGCCAAGGGAAATGGCAGCGCGTCTATGAGCGCAATGCCGAAGGCAAGGTGAAGGACTCTAAGACCTTCAGCCTCTCGGGCTTCCAGCACCTCGTGAAGACGCTCGCCGGCAATCATACGGTGCTATCGTCGTTCGCGAAATTCCAGCACCCGACCGCGCAGCTTCTCGTGGATACGGCGCGCAAGGCCTTCTTCCAGATTGAGCCTGTGCACTCCTTCGTCGATCGCGACGTGATCGACTATCTCAAGAACCAGCCCAACGTCGTCTCGCGACTGAGGGATGAGCTAAGCCGTATCGACGTGGGCGTGGAAGGCATGCGCTTTCAGCACACAGACAACGGGCCGCTGCTGCTGTTCAAGCACGCGGGGCTTGCGGTCGAGATGCCTTGGCTGATGGAAAGTCACGGAACGCGGGCCTTTATCAAGATGTTCCCGTTCATCATGAGCGCGCTTGATATGGGTGGTATCGCCGCGATCGACGAAATGGACGCGGCCATTCACCCGAACATGCTGCCTGAACTGGTGCGCTGGTTCTATGCGGCTTCGGGGCGCAATAAGTTCAACGCACAGCTCTGGCTTTCCAGCCATTCGGCCTCGCTGCTCGATGACCTCAACAAGGAGGAAATCGTGATCTGCGAGAAGGACCGGCAGGGCCGCAGCCATCTTTACAGCCTCATGGACGTGAAGGTGCGCCGCGACGAGAACCACTACCGCAAGTATCTGAGCGGTGCCTACGGCGGGGTTCCACACCTCGGATGAGCCGTCGTCGCCCGCCACATATCGAGCTTCGTCGTCCGGTATATATCGGCTGCGAGGGCGCATCAGAAGTTGGTTATGCCGGTTTTCTGCAAGACCTGATCCGCGATGCCAATTTGCCAGTGCACCTGCACGTTGATGAATTGGGACCAGGGACCGGCGATCCGCTGTCGCGTATCGAAATGGCGGTGCATCGCCTGAAGCTGCTCCAGAGGAAACGCAGTGCGCCCGCGGAACGTTTCGCGCTTTTAGATTTTGACCAGGCCGAGCGCGATCCGCGGCGCGCCGACCGAACGCGCAAGCTCGCGGCCGACAACGGGATCACGATCCTCTGGCAACGGCCCTGTTTCGAGGCGGTATTGCTGCGCCATCTGGAGGGCAAGGCGGCCAACCGCCCGCCCGATACACCGGGGGCGATTAAAGCGCTCGAAAAGGAATGGCCGGAATACAAAAAACCCATGACGCGCGCCAATCTGGCGCGCCGGATTGATCGGGATGCCGTCCTGCGGGCGGCAGGTGTCGAGGCCGAACTGCAGGCCCTGCTCCGCTGTATCGGGGTGCTCTAGCGATCGGGGTTACGCGCGACTGCCGCACGCTGTATGGTCGCCGGCAGCGGTCAACGGTTGTCAATGGCAGCTTCACCAAATGCAGTTCCCGAACCGGACGTTCCGGAATCGGCCCCTAATAGGTCATTCATCCTCAAGCTGTTGTGCGGGTTGCGAATTTATATGAGTGCGCATTTTCCAACAGGGGCGGCGGTTCAGATCCCCTTCAAGGCGGCTAGGTTGGGTTTCGCCGACGACCAAGGGCATGTTCATCTGAGATATTAACGCCGTGTTTTTGCTGCGACGATCGCTCCCGCAAGTATGATACATAGCTGTAGTTCTTCGAGCGTCATGCCGTTCGCGGCATTTGCAAAGCGTTCCAGGAGATCTGTCGTTTCAGCAACGGCGTCTGCGTGTCCTGCGACGCCCAGCAGCCAATTTGGTGTTGTGCCCAGCGAGGACGCTATTCTTACCAGTATCGCTAGGTCGGGTTCTCTTCGGCCGGCCATCATGTGCAGGCGCTGGAGCGGGAGCTCGGTTGTCCGCTGTTCATCCGCTCGACCAGGCGGGTGGAACTGACCAGGGCAGGGGAGATCTTCCACGAACGCTGCGTCGGGATCCTGAGCGAGGTCGATCTTTCCGCCGAGATCACCAGGGCGGTGGCCGGCAAGACGATCCGGCAGATCAGGATCGGCACCGTCTATCCGGCCACCACCGGCGTGCTGCCGGCGTTTCTGGCAAAGATCGCCCGCAAGTACCCGGATATCCGCATCCATATATCAAGCGGCAATACCGGCGACATCATCCGCGGCCTGGAAAACGGCCAGATCAATCTCGGCTTCATCAGACCGGTGGAAAACATCGGCTCGCTGCGCTTCGCCTCGATCGCTCATGAGCGATATCTCCTGGCGGTGGCCCGCAGCAACCGGCTGGCGGAGCAGGCGGAGATTGCCATCGACGATCTACGCTCGGAAAGGATCATCGCCTTCAATCGCAAGAACCTCTCCTACACAGAGCGGTACTTCAACGAGAAGTTCGAAGAATACGACCTGACCCGCAACATCGCTTATAGCTGCGACGACACCTATTCGCTGGTGTCGCTGGTCTCGGCCGGCCTTGGCATCGGCTTTGCGCCGGAATGGACCGAGGGCCTGCCGAACCGGGCCTTCGAGCTGAAGGCGGTGAGAGGCATCGACTTCCGGATCGGGCTCGGTGTCGCCTGGAACAAGGAGGATCCAACCGCCTCGCGCGATGACATCGTCGATATCGCGCGGTCATTGGGACGGCCGGGCAAGTGAGGCGAGGGGCGCCCACGGGTACACCCAAAGCGGAACGGCTTGCCGGGGGCAGTCGGTCCCGGGTTCCGCTCGTTGCGAGCGGCGCGATGCTAACCCTCCTGCGGCTACCCCTTTAACCGGTCAAGCCGTGCGCGAACTGGCGCCGGCGCGGAAGCGCCTTCGCCTGGTATGCTCATTGTTTGGAGGGACGCCCTTGCCGTGGAAGTCGCGACGGTATCGCAAGAATGCGACCGGCCAGCGCATGTCCATCGCCGCCATGGCTGAAACGCCTCGTTTCGAGGAGAGAGGGTCGGCTCGAACACTCAATGGGATCTGTCGACCGGTATGTGCAGGGCAGCTCCTGCCTTTTCGGCCGCTGCTCGCAAGCGCTTGTCTCTCGTCCACAAAGCTGCTCGCCGCTCGAGGAGGACCGACGCCAACAAGTGGGCATCCGTGTAGCCAATGCCCATGCTGAAAATGCCATGTCGATCGATCGACGATCGCTTTGCGCTGAGCCGTAAGGAAAGCAGGACGCTGCGGCGATCCCGCAGACTGCCAAGAGCCAGTTCGCCGATGACGCTCGGGTGACAAAGTAGCCGATCACCTTCGATGACCCAACGCAGCTCGGCATTCATATGGCGGAAATGATCACTCCAAATCGAGGTGTCTGCGAGTATCACTTAGACGCAGTGCTCCGGCGGCGCGGAGCTGCCTCCGCATCGGGCATGGTTCCTCCAAGCGCAATGAGGCGTTTTCCCGATTCCACGCGAACAAGCGTCTCCAACGCCTGGCGGACAAGCGCTGCGGTTTCCTTGGTGCCGGTCAAGGACCTTGCTTTATCCAAGAGTGTGTCGTCGAGATTGATCGTTGATCGCATCATCCGCGTCCGTGATTAAGCACAAAATAGCACCATTTGATGATAAATCTACGCGGAGCAGCCAAGGTGCGCGTCGCCAGCTGGCGCTTTCCAACGATGTGCAGGCGCTGCGGCGGGAGCTCGGGCTGTCCGCCGCTCATCGGCCCGACGAGACAGTGGAAATGGTGAGGGCAGGGGAGACCTTCTACGAGTGCTGCGTCGGGATCTTAGGCGAGATCGATCTTCGGGCCGAGATCACCAGAGCGGCGGGCTGGAAAGCGGCCGGATCAATCTCGGCTTCATCAGGCCGGGGTTCAGATCCGCCTTGTAGATGCCGATGTCGATATCCTCGGAAAAGCGTCGGATCAGACCGTACGCCTTGCTGAGGCTGGTGCCGCCCTTGAAGTAAAGACGTACGGGATCAGCCGGGCGCCGATTGAACAGAAAGTCGAGCACCCAGCAGACATAGAGGTCCTTTTCAATATTCTCAGCCCGTGTTTCCAGATCGGAAGCTACGGCGGAAAAGAGCGCCCTGCGCTCATCGACAGTCGAACGGAGGATTTCAATGAACGCCTGTTTCATGCTTTTCCAGTGTTTCGTGGGTTGAGGGGCGGGGAGCACGGATCATCGCGTCCACGGCCGAATACATCCAGGCGGGGATGGCGTGGATGTTTTCGCGCAGATCCTCGATGATCGCCTCCCGGTGCGGGTTTTGCGCTAGGTGGCGCGCGATGCCCTCGACGACGACGTCCAAGTTGGATCGTTCGTCCCGGAACCAATTGAGCGCCTGGACTACACGCATGGCCGGCCGTCCCGCCCAGAAGGCGGTCTTTGCCGAGATGCGCTTGAAATCCAGCGTGTAGATAACCGGTTTCGTCGCGTTCGGATCGCCGGCGTTGGCTTCGATCTCGATCGTCCTTGGATAGGTATCGGCGTAGATCGTCGAGCGTGCCGGGACGGCTGTCGTCAGACCGAGGTCGTTGGCGGCGGTCATGCCCTCCACAAGGACTCGCAGCTTGTCGCGCCGGGCAATCGCATCGATGAATGAGGCCCGCGGCGGAAAGACCATCTTGCCGGTCAACTGGCTTGTGGCTGGCTTGTCGTATAGGCCTCGGTGAGGGCGACGAATGGCGCCTCGGTTGGCAAGCCGCTGCACTGCCTTTTCGACGGCGTTGGGGGTTCCGATATCCAGAAAATCGGCACGCGACCAGACGCCGGCAGGTGCGGCCTTGGCGATACGGTCGTGAATTCGCTCCAGTGTATCGGATGTGGGATCAGGCATTACAGCGCCACCTCTGACCGAAAAATATATACAAATTTTGGTCAGTAACAAGAGCTGGCTCGATTACTAACCAAAATTTGTATCAAATTATTGGTCAGCATGAGGTGTGGACGCGCACTGGGAACCCTTTCCTTTGAAATTTCCGTCGCGCTGGGGCAAATGTCACCTCACGCGACGTGAGGCTGGTTTATGTCATTTCAGATTGAACGGCTTGTTTCAGAACATCTCAAAGGCGCGGCCGATGTATTGCCTACGCTCGCCCTCCATGGAACGAGAATTGGTCGCTTGAAGCGGCGGTTGAAGCTATAACCTATGTGCTCGACACACCCAAATCGATTGCGCTTGCGGCAATTGATAGAGGCAAGGTGCTCGGGATCGCATTGGGCATACGACAGCGGCGCCATGCCGGCCCGGTCATTTACCTCGACGAGCTTTCGGTGCTGCCCGAAGCACAGCGTGCGGGAATAGGGACCGCACTCCTTTCGGCGGTTTTTGAAACCGCAAGCGGAGAAGGGTGTAACAGCGTTTGGTTGATCTCGAAGAGAGATGGTGAGTTGTCAGAATTTTATCGGCGTTGCGGATTCGCGTTGAGCAACAACCTTGGACTCTACTCCAAATCGAAATGATCTTGGGCAGTTTGTTCGCGGAACTGAAGGCTGTTCTGCCCAAAGTCGAGCGCTGCGAAATGTCGGATGCGCACTGACGTCGCTGACTGGGGCATCGCCTACGCAACGGGCTCATTAACCAGCCAATTCGAATTAGCCATAGCATCGGAGGCAAGATGCAGTCCTATCATGATCTGCGCCGGAGGCTCAGATTTTACCTGGCCAACACGGCGTAAGTCGGGGGCTGCAAAGCGGAGCCGGCCGTCGTCACGGCGTATGCGAATTGGGCCTGCTGATCGCTGCCAGCCGCCTCCTTGTTTGTCGTCGGTGAACGACAGTTGGAGAAGCGATACCCGCCTTGTCGGCCACGCGCAAAAGAGCATCCCGAAATTGCTCCGGAACAACCGTCCGCTCATCGCTACGCATCGAGCGGGCGTTGTGTGGCAATCGAGATCGGTTCCTTGAAGTGAGCAACAATCCTACCTTCGCGACAAGCATCCTCCGCTTCCCAACCGAACTTCCACGCGTCGTGACGCGCAAGCCAGTCTCCGAGAGCACTGGTATCACCAGTCGGCACCCTATGGGCCGCGAGGTATGGATTCTCGTGGGCCTTTAGTCCGAGTACCCGCGCCCTCGAGCCTGCTTCCTGTAAATCGATCAGCTCTTCAATTGTCATGCGCGATCCCCCACGGTGAGCAACGGTAACATTGCCGTCCGTGCATGCAAGCGAATGCTAATTAATGGGTTAATTTGGCACAGTTGTGAGTGCAAAGCGCCCCTGCTCCGGTGGCTCCGCCCGCGCCATGAAGTTGAAGCTCCCCCTATGGCACTGGAAAATGCGCCCTTGACTCTCCCTAGAAAAAGAACAAAATAAGAACATCCTTACAGCGACCCGATACCCCGTCCCGAGAATGGAGGATGCTGCATGCCTACGATCTTATATAGAAATGATCCGGACATCTCGCCCCAGGACGTCATGAAGATCGCGGTCTACGCCGAGCATGTCGGCAGACAGTGCTATGACGTTTTCGAAACGGATGGTTCGAGGTCTCGGTCAGAAAGCCTGTCCCGTCGGGCGCAGGACGTGTCTGATTCACTTGAGTTTGGAGACAACCCATACCTTTCACCGGAGACGACGAAAAAGGTTCTCGACCTTCGCAATACAGTCTGGGGCATGTGCTTCGACTATTTCGGCGAGCGCGGACATCTCGGCAAGTCCACGGACCTGCTCAGAATGGCCCAGGACGTGGAAGACGTTCTCGACAAGCTCGTAATCCGCTACCTTTCTCCTGAGGAACTGGAAGAGGCTGAGGCTGATTGGGCACATGAATCTCAGTTCTATCCGAAGATCGAAGGGGACAATCCAAATATCATTCCCCGCGATGACAAGGGCTTCGGGGCGAGCGCTTGAAATCCTGCCTCGTCATAGCCGGTCTATTTTGATCGAAACGAGTTCCTTCATATTTGGCAGCGCCGGTGGCCCGACAGCCGGTTCCGCAGTCTACTTCGCCGGCTTGAACGATGCTTCGGCTGGGTCCATCGGATTGATAGGTCTGCGGGGTCGGTTTCCCATAGTTGCTGCCATAAGGGACAGCCCGGGTCGGGCGCCATTCAAACGCTCTGGCCCAGTCGATGCTGGCGGCCTAAAGCGCAAGCCGCAACTGCGGTGCTGTACGAGAGGCCCGCCGTTCTTCCAGTGAGGACAGCGTGACGCCGAGCAGGCGTATCCCTTTTCGCGGCGGGAAGATTGGCGCAAGGAGAAGGTCGACCACCTCCTCCAGATCAGTGATCGTCGGCAGAGGTGCGGGAACGGTCTTGCTGCGGGTGATCTGGCTGAAATCGGCATATTTGACCTTGAGGGTCACCGTCTTGGCACCGATCTCATTGGCCTCGCAGTATCCCCAGACCTTCTCGATCAGTGGCTGAAGGCCTTCGCGGGCGGGCTCAAAGGAATGGATGTCCTGCGAAAACGTGTCTTCAGCACCGACGGATTTCCGCACGCGGTCCGGTTTGACCAGACGATTGTCGATCCCGCGGGCGATCCCATAAAAATACGGTCCTGACTTCCCGAAATGTTCGACGAGGAAGTCGAGCGTTCTCTCCTTGAGGTCAGCTCCAGTCTCGATCCCGAGCCGATGCATCTTCTCGGCCGTCGCCGGTCCGACACCATGAAACTTCTTGATGGGCAGGCGTTCGACGAAGGCCGGACCGTTCTTCGGCGTGATGACGAACTGGCCGTCCGGCTTGTTCTGGTCGGATGCCATCTTGGCGAGGAACTTGTTGTAGGAAATGCCGGCCGAGGCGGTGAGCCCAGTGGTCGCTTTGATCCGGGCGCGGATTTCCGCGGCGATCTCGGTAGCGATCTCCATGCCTTTGAGATTTTCGGTGACGTCGAGATAGGCTTCGTCAAGCGACAACGGTTCGATCATCGGGGTGTACTCGGCAAAGATCGCCCGGATCTGCAACGACACGGCCTTGTAGACATCGAAGCGCGGCTTGACGAAGATCAGGTCGGGGCATTTGCGCTGCGCAGTCACCGACGGCATGGCGGAATGAACGCCGAACCTTCTGGCTTCATAGCTGGCGGCCGCCACCACGCCGCGGGCAGCAGGACTGCCGACGGCAACCGGCAAGCCACGCAGCTCCGGATTGTCACGCTGCTCGACCGAGGCGTAGAAGGCATCCATGTCGACATGCACGATCTTGCGCGGCCGCCTGCTGCTTTCTTCGCCTGTCATCCTCTAGTTTCCATCAGCGAGACCATTCCCCAAACATGGAAAGTGTGCTCCGCACTTGTCACCTTGGGGCGTCTGCATCCGTTCGCAGCCCATGGCCATGCGTCGGCGGATTTCCGCGAAGCTGACGCTTGCTCCAAACGCTTTCACCAAGAGATTGCGCTCGTGGGCTGAATGGCGATCGCAGACACGACAGATGAGTTCGACTACCTGGACCTTGTGATCCTTCAGTCTCGGCACCGCATCGTCCACAGGCCGCGTTCGGCGCATTCGAAAATAATCCTTCTTCGCCATCCGATTGAATCCGCTGGCGATTTTTCTGCCCTGCACCCGTGCTCAACTTCAGCGGGTCATATGCGCATTGACTCATTTACGCCTTGAGAACAGATACAGAACATATTGCTGTTACTCAAGCTGAAAACGGGTTGCCGTCGAAGGGAAATCATGAACTCAGCCGTCGGCCCAAACGCTGTCCTCGACGGCCTGCGCGAGCAGATAGCGCATCTGGAAAGCGCCAGCCAGCGCAAGCGAGGCGTTTTGCCGTTCGGCGTGGCACAGATCGATGAGCGGCTTCCGGGCGGTGGATTGGCCTACGGGGCGCTGCACGAATGCGCCGGCGGCGGGGCCGGCACCGTCGATGGCGCGGCGGCCGCCCTGTTCGTGGCTGGCATTGCCGCGCGTACCAAAGGCAAGGTCGTCTGGTGCCTGACACGTCCCGACCTGTTCTTCCCGGCCCTGGCGCAGGCGGGCCTGCATCCGAACCGGGTCGTCTTCGTCGAGTCCGACAAGGAGGAGGACGTCCTTGCCAACATGGAGGAGGGCCTCTCGTATGGCGGTCTCGGTGCGGTGATCGGCGAGATCGTCCGGTTGCCGATGGCGGCGTCCCGGCGGCTGCAGCTTGCTGCCGAGAAGACCGGCACGATGGCGCTCGCGGTGCGGCGGTGGCGACGGCAGACCGAGGCCAGCGACTTCGGGCAGCCGACGGCCGCGACCACACGCTGGAGGGTGAGCGTCATTCCAAGCGAGGAACTGCCGGTTCCAGGCGTCGGCCGGGCGAGGTGGCTTCTGGAACTGATGAGGGTGAAAGCGGGTGAGTGCGCCGAATTCGAAGTAGGAGCCTGCGATGCCAAGGGTCGTGTCGATATATTTTCCCGTTCTGCCGACGGACAGGATCAGGCGGGCCGATCCCACTATTCCCGTTGAGCCGATTGCCGTCATTTCGAAGAGCGGCTCCAAGCGCTGGGTCTCGGCCGCCGACGCCGCGGCCAGAAAGGCCGGAATCCACGTCGGCATGCCGGCCGCCAAGGCGCAGGCACTCTTCCAGGGCCTGCGGATGATCGACGCCGATCCGGCCGCCGATGCGGCGGCGCTTGAGCGCATCACCATGTGGGCGCTGACGCAGTATTCGCCGATCGTCGCCGTCGACGCGCCGGACGGCATCGTCATGGACACGGAGGGTGCTGACCATCTTCAGGGCGGCGAGGAGCCCATGTTGACGAGCATCGCCAATCGGTTCCACGCCAAGGGCCTGACAGCACGGGTCGCCATCGCGGACACATGGGGCGCGGCTCATGCATGTGCCCGTGCCATTGGCCGCGAAACCGTCATCATACCGAGTGGCGAGACCATCCGGGCCGTCGAACGCCTTCCGATCTCGCTACTGCGGCTACCCGAGAAGATCGTGGTTGATCTGCGCATGCTCGGCTTCCGGACGATCGGCGAGCTGTCGGCGACGCCGCGCGCTCCCTTGGCGCTTCGCTTCGGCCCGGAGATCGGACGGCGTCTCGACCAGATGTTTGGTCGCGTCTCCGAACCGATAGATCCAATCCGTAGCCCGGAGTTCGTCGAGGTCGTTCGATCGTTCGCTGAACCAATCGGTGCAGCGGAAACCATCGACAAGTATGTCGGCCGGCTGATTGTTCAGCTCGTCGCCGAACTTCAACGGAAGGGTCTTGGCGTCCGCCGGACCGATCTCATCGTCGAGAAGGTCGATGGGACCAGACAGGCGATCCGGGCGGGCACCGCCAAGCCGGCGCGAGACGTCGCCTGGCTGGCGAAACTGTTCCGCGACCGGACGCAGACGATCGAGCCAGGTTTCGGGATCGAAAAGCTGACCCTCGTCGCCGTGTTGTCGGAACCGCTCGTAGAGCAGCAGAAGGCTTCCTCGCTTGTCGACGACGAGGACGCCGACATCACGCCTCTGATCGACGTCCTCGGCAATCGAGGCCAGCGCGTCTACCGGGTCGCGCCAGTCGCGTCCGATGTTCCGGAGCGTAGCGTCCAGCGTATCGCCGCGGTCGGCAAGGACGTGACGGAAGATTGGGTCCACCATTGGCGGCGGCCGGTGAGGCTGTTTGCCCGTCCCGATCCGATCGAGGCAATAGCCCTGCTGCCGGATCATCCGCCGGCCAGCATCACCTGGCGCGGCAAGCGTCATCGCGTGAAACACGCGGACGGACCGGAACGCGTCTTCGGCGAATGGTGGAAACGCGACAGCGAACTCGAGGCGGTGCGCGACTATTTCGTTATCGAAAACGAAAGCGGCGAGCGATACTGGATCTTTCGCTCCGGCGACGGCATCGATCCCGAAACAGGCCCCCATAGGTGGTTCATGCACGGGATATTCGGATGAGATATGCCGAGCTCCAGGTCACGACGCATTTCAGCTTCCTTCGCGGCGCATCCTCCGCCGACGAGCTCTTCGTTACCGCCAGGGAGCTCGGCATCGACGCTCTCGGCGTTGTCGATCGCAACAGCCTGGCCGGAATTGTTCGGGCGCTCGAGGCGTCGCGCGCGACAGGCGTCAGCCTCGTCGTTGGTTGTCGGCTGGATCTGCAGGATGGCATGTCGATCCTCGTTTATCCCACAGATCGCGGCGCCTATTCGCGGCTCACCCGGCTCCTCACGCTTGGCAAGGGAAGGGGCGGCAAGGCGAACTGCGTCCTGAGCCTCGACGACGTCGCTCTCTATTCCGAGGGGCTGCTTGGAATCCTGGTGCCTGACCTTGCTGACGAGAACTGCGCCGTCCAACTTCGCAAGATGGCTGAGATATTCGGGGACCGAGCCTATGTCTCGCTTTGCCTCCGGCGTCGTCCGAACGACCAGTTGAGGCTGCACGAATTGTCGAACATGGCAATGAGGCACCGCGTCCGAACAGTCGTCACGAACGACGTCCTCTTTCACGAGCCGGGCCGACGGCAGCTCCAGGACGTCGTCACCTGCATTCGCAACAAAAACACCATCGACGACGTTGGCTTCGAGCGTGAGCGCCATGCCGACCGATACCTCAAGCCTCCGGAAGAAATGGAGAGACTGTTTCCACGCTACCCCGAAGCGTTGGCGCGGACGACGGAGATCGTCGAGCGATGCAGGTTTTCGCTGGAGGAGCTGACCTACCAATATCCCGAGGAGGCAATCCTCCCTGACAAGAGCCCGCAGGAATCCCTCGAGCACTATGTCTGGGAGTGCGTGCCCAGCCGCTATCCGGAAGGACTGCCGCCGGAGGTTCTCAGAATCGTCCGTCACGAACTCGATCTCATCCGGACGATGAAATACGCCCCATACTTCCTGACCGTGTTCTCGATCGTCCGCTTCGCCCGGTCGCAAGACATCCTTTGCCAGGGGCGGGGCTCGGCGGCGAACTCGGCTGTCTGTTACATCCTCGGCATCACCAGCATCGACCCCTCGACCAATGATCTCCTGTTCGAGCGCTTCGTCTCCCAGGAGCGCGACGAGCCGCCGGACATCGACGTCGATTTCGAACATGAGAGGCGTGAGGAGGTCATTCAATGGATCTACAAGACCTACGGAAAGGACAAGGCCGCACTCTGCTCAACAGTCACACGCTACCGGGCGAAGGGTGCCATCCGCGACGTCGGCAAGACGCTCGGCTTGCCTGAGGACGTCATCAAAGCCCTGTCCTCGGGCATGTGGGCGTGGTCGGAAGAGCTGGTCAGCGATCGCAGTCTTCGTGATCAGGGCCTGAACCCTGAAGACCGCCGCCTTGCGCTAACGCTTAAGCTTGCGCAGCAGCTCATGGGCGCCCCTCGGCATCTGGGACAGCATCCTGGCGGCTTCGTTCTGACGCACGACCGCCTCGACGATCTCGTCCCGATCGAACCCGCCGCAATGGCCGACCGGCAAGTGATCGAGTGGGACAAGGACGACGTCGAGGCGCTCAAATTCATGAAGGTCGACGTCCTGGCGCTCGGCATGCTGACCTGCATGGCGAAGGCCTTCGCGCTCATCGAAGAACACAAGGACGAGCACCTTGATCTGGCGAAGATCCCTCAGGAGGACCAGGCGACATATGCGATGATCCGAAAAGCCGACACCCTCGGCACTTTCCAGATCGAGTCGAGGGCGCAGATGGCAATGTTGCCGCGCCTGAAGCCGCGGACCTTCTATGACCTCGTGATCCAGGTTGCGATCGTCCGGCCTGGCCCGATACAAGGTGACATGGTGCATCCCTATCTCCGACGCCGGGAGGGCAAGGAGCCAGTCGTCTATCCGACGCCGGAACTGGAAGCCGTTCTCGGCAAGACGCTCGGCGTCCCGCTCTTCCAGGAGTCTGCCATGAAGGTGGCGATGGTTTGCGCCGGATTTACCGGCGGCGAGGCCGACCAGCTTCGCAAGAGCATGGCCACCTTTAAGTTCACCGGCGGCGTCTCGCGCTTCAAGGACAAGCTCGTGTCCGGCATGATCAGGAACGGGTACACGGCCGAGTTTGCCGAGAAGACCTTCAGCCAGCTCGAAGGATTTGGTAGCTATGGATTCCCGGAATCCCATGCGGCATCGTTTGCCTTGATCGCCTATGCCTCGAACTATGTGAAATGCCACCACCCTGACGTCTTTTGCGCGGCGCTGCTGAACTCGCAGCCTATGGGATTTTACGCGCCGGCCCAAATCGTCGGCTGTGCCCGGAACCACGGGGTCGAGATTCGGCCCATCTGTGTCAACCGTTCGCGCTGGGACTGCACGCTTGAGCGTATCGGCGATACCGACCGTCACGCGGTCCGCCTCGGGATGCGCATGGCGCGCGGCCTCGCTGCCGCCGATGCCGCGCGCATCGTGGCTGCCCGCATGGATCACCCGTTCGAAAGCGTTGACGATATGTGGCGACGGTCTGGCGTCCCGGCGGCTTCTCTGGTCGAGCTCGCCGAGGCCGACGCCTTCCTGCCGTCGCTGGGACTGCAGCGGCGCGGCGCCTTGTGGGCGATCAAGGCCCTGCGTGACGAACCCCTTGCGCTCTTTGCAGCCGCCTCGGAACGAGAGGCGAGGGCGATCGCCGAGCAGCAGGAACCCGAAGTCGCTCTCCGCCAGATGACGGAGGGCCACAACGTTGTCCAGGATTACAGTCACATCGGGCTGACGCTGCGCGAACATCCGGTCGCATTCCTTCGAAAAGCCTTGACGGAACGCCGGATCGTCATCTGCGCGGAAGCTATGAACGCAAGGGATGGTCGTTGGTTGATGACGGCTGGCCTTGTCCTTGTCCGGCAGAGACCCGGCAGCGCCAAGGGCGTCATCTTCATGACGATCGAGGACGAGACCGGTCCGGCCAACGTCGTCGTCTGGCCCAAGCTCTTCGAGCAGCGGCGTCGCGTCGTCCTCGGGGCATCGATGATCGCGATCAATGGGAGAATTCAGCGCGAAGGCGACGTCGTCCATCTGGTTGCCCAGCAAGTCTTCGATCTGTCCGGCGATCTTTCCGGGCTGGCCGACCGTGACGCCGAGTTCCGGCTCCCGACGGGCAGGGGAGATGAGTTCGCGCATGGGTCGCCCGGAAGTCCGGATTCGCGGGACAGGGTGGCGGCCGCAAAGCCCAGAGACATCTTCATTCCGGATCTGCACATCGACACCCTGAAGGTGAAAGCGCGAAATTTCCACTAAGGGGCTGGCTTGTCCTCGCAGGATCCGCAAGCAGTGCAAAAAATCCTCGCTGCAAAGTCCACACCGTCGAAACAAGACGCTGAGCGTCGCTGAGTAGTGCTGGAGGGAAATCAATTCGTTTTGAATGACTGCATAAAAGCGTAGACCATAGGATTTCATTTAAAATTACAACTGTTATTCAAGTAAAATTAAAAAGCAACCTCGAATACACTTCCGTGACATGAGGTATACAAGTGGAACCTTTGAGCGTTTCTGGTGTTTTATTTTGGTCGCCCGGCGATTGTTGTTTACCCAGGCAACCACCACTCCTGTGCGCTGGGCGGCCACTCGTCCCTAGCGTTTAGTAGTTTGATTGAGAGCGCTCGAATGGCTAGCGGAGGCTATCATCGTGGGAAGGGGCACGTTCCCCCGGAGGCAGGCTTAATAAATCGCCTGCGAGTTCGTATCGCCCGCCCGCCGAGACTGTTTCGTCTGGCAATTGGATGGACAGTGTACATGGCTCTCGTGTTGCTCATGTTCGTTGTGACCTTGATGCCGGTTTGGTGGTCACAATAATGTTGCGGAGAGGCATCCGTCGACTGCGGTTGCGCGGGGATTCTAAAGGGCCCCCGATCACTGGAGGGCAAGCCCAGACGTTCCTGACCTCACACTCCGGACTTAATTGGCTGGAATTCGCCGGCGGACGCCTGCTAAATTGCGGTATCCTAGTGGGAAGTCGCCGTTTCTCAGATCTAGCAGAACCCGTTCAACTTGAGGATCTTATGGGCGTCGATTGCCGCCTGGAGCTCATCTTCTGAGTTTCGATCTCCTCGGTTGGCGTCGGGATGGTGCAATTTGAGCATCTGCTTATAGCGGCGTCTAATCTCCTCAGGCGCCGCGTCCTGCGAAAGGCCGAGCGTTTCGAAGGCTTTTGCTTCCAATACCTTGAGCTTGCGTCGCTGGAGATCGGCTTTCGTTGCTTGATGTTGTGCAGCAATCTTGCGTGCGTTAAGGGTTTTTGCCGTACCGGAGCGGACGGTCGAAGGAAGCGGCATCTCTGTCACGTGATCAACGCGGGTCCCCCACGTCTTACGGCTGCCGCTTGCTGCTTCCTTCTGATAGCGGGCGGTCACCGGATCGGACAGATTGCTCGCGAAATTATATCCCTTGTTGTATTCCCTCGTATGTTGCGGGCAGAACATAAGATACAAACCATCCCCATCTCGCCCAACGGGCGCACGATTGGTGCCGTCTCTTTCGCAGCCGTCCCACTGGCATTTCGACTGGCAAGGCTCCCGTAGCGGAGCTGATTTTTTGCTCGTTGGCCTCAGGCCGACGAAATTTTCGAATCAAATGTCATCGCGCGTTATATGGCGGTCTCCATCGGGCCGGCAAGCATCCACGCAGAGTGGTCGGTCCAGGCTTGCAAGACTGCGGCTGCCTTTCGAGCGGCGATCCTCAGACGGCCTCGCATCAAGCCACAAATATCAAACGACAATCTAGCTCGGTCGACCTGGGCTTGTGATTTCTATTGGGAAGTTTCGATCATCCGGCGCGGGCACCCAGCGTAGCCGGTGCGTTTAGTTCGGAAACAATTCGTAAAAGACGGAAATGTTCAGAGCATGATCGTGCCACGAACCGGTGAGTTACTAGCAGGACGTCCTTCGAAGATTCACCGCCGATTAAACAAGAGCAAAGGCGCCTACTCGTGGCTGACATCAATATACCGTCTTCTCCGATCCGAAAAAATGACAGCGCCTATCAAATCGAATGCAAATTCGCACTCGAGCCCTCACTTACCAGGCTTTTCGAAAAGGCACGCTCCGCCGGCTGGGACCCACAGCACATTGCCCTCGCAGTCGCCGCGCTCGGTTGGGAGCTGCTGGTCGATCAGCGCGATAGGATGCAATGTGAAGGATGCGGCATTGAACACTAGGCTTCATCCGGTCCGCGGCATCGGCGGATAGCTCTGCCAAAGCCAGGATATGGATGGTAACGAGCAAACAACGCTGTGGCGATCGATGGCGTCCGAATCCCGAACCAGGCGAGTGCGGCTTGCCTTGCGCCTCGCATTTGCGCCAAACCATTTCTGAGAACAGACATTTGAAACAAGCTCAACGCATGGTTGGGCGACCATAGTAAGTACAACGAAAGGAAGAGCAGGTTCGTTTAAAACGGACCTGCCAGAGGAAGGTATCCTCAGTTGGCGACGAAAGAGAGGTTCCACAGGACTTTACCGCGGGAGATTGTCGGAGCGGAGGTCTGCGTGCAGGTGGGGGCCCGAGTTCCACCTGAAATGGCGACCCAAGCCGGCGTTCCGGCAAGTGAGAGCGCTTGGCCGGTCGCAGGATCATAGTTGACGCTCAACGAGGCTCTGCACGTCCGAGCCGGAACGACACCTCTGGTCACATCGAAACGAAACGTCATGAAGCCGTCGATGGTGTTGCCTTGCACCGTAAAGACAACTGACGCTCCATTAGAGATGCTGGAGGGGAAGTTGGGCGTGCAGCCGACGCAACTGATACTGCCGACATTCGCAGTACCGGATGTGCTGTTGTTTTTGATTGTCACCTCAGCCGTGGCAGCAAGAGCCATAGCAGGAATTGCCGCTGCCATGACGGCAGCGAGAATCAATTTTCGAAAAAGCATGGTCATTTCTCCAAGTGTCACAATATTTTCTTTGGACGCGTCAGGTTATGCCGGGTGTTGAGCATCGCTCACACAAGAGCTTGAACAACCGGGCGGAGAACTCGCATCTGCCGTTTCGAAAACGGGAACGAATGCGCCAGGGATTCCGATCAATCGGGAGCCTGCAACATTTTGTTTCGCTGTTCTCCGCTGTTCGCAATCTCTTCGTTCCAGATCGCACAAAACCTTCTGCCAACCAAATTCGCAGTCACCGACTGCAAGCCATGGCCCAGTGGAAAGCCGTCAGCGGCCAGCTCGTCTGAAACTGTCCGCACGGGCCTTGACTCGCCTGCCATTCAAATTTCCGCCGATCGCCATCCATAGCCGTCGATAGCCGCTGAAATTATGAGGGTGCAAAAAGCGGAAGATGGTCCCCTATCGAATACTCTTGTACTCTGCCGCCGAGTACTGGCGGGCGACGCTGCCTCAATCGACGACCGTGCCGAACACGTCGAGTCCGAGTAGCTTTACGTTTTGGAAACATCCCAGCACATCGGTCCGATCAGGAAGACAAGCTGAAAAGCCGCTAGAATTTCTAGCGGCCCTTTTGATCGCAGAGGCTTGGGAGTCAAATTACTCTGCGGCGAACTGTTGAGGGCTAAGACGCAGCGCAGCTGCGCGACGGTGGCCTTCCAGTTGCTCGGTGGCACTTTGGCGAATAGCTGCCGGAGCTACGGCAGCGACTCCACGCTCGTCGAGCCACTGGTGCGTGGCAATCTTGACGTATGAGCCAACCCAAAGGCCACCCGTATAGCGACCGGCTGCCATCGTTGGCAGGGTGTGGTTCGTACCGCAGCACTTGTCAGAGTACACAACGCTGGCCAGTTCGCCGATAAAGATCGAACCGTAGTTGCGGAGCTTCTTTGCGGTCGCCTGAGGGTCACGGGTGTGAACCTGAAGATGTTCAGTGGCGATGTAATCGGAGTAGGCGATCATCGTCTCTTCGTCTTCGACGACGGTCACTTCGCCGTAGTCCTTCCACGCAACGCTGGCAACCTGAGCGGTCGTCAAGGTTTCGAGCTGCTTTTCGACTTCCTTGATCGTCTCTTCAGCAAGCTTACGGTCCGTCGTAACCAGCCCTACACGGGTGCGCACGTCATGCTCAGCCTGAGCCAGCATATCGGTCGCGAGGGTTGCGGGGTTGGCGGTCTCGTCAGCGACGATGAAGATTTCGCTTGGGCCTGCAAGCTGGTCGATACCGACCTGACCAAAGACCTGCCGCTTTGCTTCGTTTACAAACGCATTGCCCGGACCGACGATCTTGTCGACGGCAGGAATCGTTTCAGTACCGTAGGCCATTGCAGCAATCGCCTGGGCTCCGCCGACGCGGAAGATTCGGTCTGCACCGGCGAGATGGCAGCCGGCAATCATAGCCGGATGGGCATTCGGTGGAAGGCACGCGATGACCTGGTCACACCCGGCGACTTTTGCAGGGACAACCGTCATGACGGGTGCCGAGAGGAGCGGATAGCGACCACCCGGGACATAGCAGCCAACGATTTCTATCGGGATGACGCGATGGCCAAGGTGCAACCCCGGAAGCGCCTCAATTTCCAGCGGGAGTATCGTGCCCAGCTGCGCTTCGGCGAAGCGACGGACGTTTGCAATGGCAAACTCGGTGTCTTCGCGAGTTTGCGGGTCGAGATCGGCGATAGCCTTGAGCTTCTCTTCGTGAGTAACTTCGAAGTTGGTCACGTTGGCCTTATCGAACGCGACAGAGTATTCGCGAACGGCGGCGTCGCCATGCTTACGGACATTCGCAATTATATCCTTTACGGTCTTTTCGACAGGAGCCGTATCCGAGACAGCATCTCGGGTCGGTTCCTTGACCCGTATAAACTTACCTTTCAGCGCATCGAGACGCGACGTCATCAAAACCTCCTATGTGGGATGATCCTGATGAGCATCGTGAAACTTTGGCACCCTCGCAATTGCCCACAAACCACGTGTTCATTATAATCACCACTTCAGTAGTCGCTAGCTCCACGCAGGTATCTCGATTGTGGCGAAGGTGGCATTCTCAGGCGGTGCAATAAAGGGAACCGATAATTGCCAAAGATTGGTAGTAAGCTCCGGGAACTGCGCCGCCGCCGCGATCTCGGTGTGAGGGAGTTGGCGGCGCGCTCAGGAATTTCACATTCGACGATTTCGCTTATCGAGCGAGACAAGATGAGCCCTTCAATAGATACGCTCGGCGCGGTATTGGACGCTCTAGGAACGACCCTTCCGGGATTTTTTTCCGATCTCCAATCCAGCCTGCCATATTCTCCATTCTATTCGTCTGAGAACTTGGTGGAGATTGGAAAGGTTGAAACAATTTCATATCGTGTCATCGGCCTCGATCATCCCAATCGACAATTACTAATGTTACACGAGCGCTATGCACCCGGGGCTGACACCGGCGAAGAGTTTACGCATGCGGCACAAGAGGCAGGCATGGTCCTTTCCGGAGTGGTCGAAATCACCGTCGGTAACCAAAAAAAGGTTCTGAAGCCGGGTGACGGCTACTACTTCGATAGTCGCCTTCCACATCGCTTTCGAAACCTACATGATGGACAGAGTGAAATCTTGAGTGCCATTACCCCTCCGACATACTAACGTGGCTGTCATCTATTGCTGGTGAGTATAGTCACCGGGGACGTTATCCCTGCTTCCCTAAGTCGGAAAACCTGCTTTTCTAGGTCGATAACAAAAAGGGGAGCGTCCTATGGTTTTTTGCAAAGCTACTTTCATCGCGTCAACTGTTCTCGCGGCTAGCGGTTTCCATAGCCGCGTGATCTGACAAGTGTATCCCGGGGCGGGAACTTCCAAAAGGCACGGCGCAAGATCTTCTTCGAGCCGGCTCGTGCAGTTTTCCCCTTCGCCACTTCGATGGACGACGAGACCCGTGCTGACCTTGTTCTTTGCGGGGCCAAGCCAAAGAACATTGGCGCGCCAAAAGTTCTCGACAACTCGAGAAAATATCGGTCCCGCGAACGCGGCTGCAGGGTTTCCTTTTATCGTGGGAACGATGCTCATCGCGGGCTCTAATGAATACCAAGCGAGCCTAGCAGAACATAGTTTTCCGGCGGAGCGTCTTTTCTCTCCGGAAAGCTCAAAAAGACGGCCAAAGGCCAGCAGTACTCTCCAACGCCGTTGGAAAGTTTGGTGTTGAGAGCCCGTACTGGGCCAATCGATGAAAAGGGGAATAGCAATGTTTAAGAGACTTATTGCTTCGGCGCTGGTAGCGTCGTCTGTAGCTAGTTCTGCGATGCCGGCAAATGCAGCAAAAGATGGCGTCACGCTCGGTTTCGCTGTGGCGTTCACGGGTTGGGAAGCAGCTTACGATGGTGAAGCCACCAAGATGGCTCAGCTGTGGATCGAGCAGCAAAATGCAAAGGGCGGGCTTCTCGGCCATCCGATCAAACAAATCCAGCAAGATACGAAGTCCGACCGCGTCGAAGGTGCCAAAGCGGGCCAGGCGATGGTTCAGGGCGGCGCGGATGTTGTTCTGGTGACGGCCGACTATGACTACGGCGCTCCGGCGGCTCTGCAGGCACAGAAGGCGGGGCTCATTTCGGTCTTTCTCGGCGCGTCTGATCCTAAGGCAGGTGTAGCAGGCGTCGGCAAGCTTTCGTTCACTGCCAACAATGCCGGTCAGGTTGAAGGCGCAACGATGGCCGAATGGGGCATCAACAAGCGTGGCTTCAAGAAGGGCTATGTCCTTGTGGACAACCTGCTCGAGTACAACAAGTCGTCCTGCGCCGGTTACGAGTGGGCGTTCCCGCTTCATGGCGGCACCATTGTCGCCAAGGACGAGTTCAAGAACGCTGACGCTTCGATCAGTTCGCAGGTCACCCGCCTCGCCAATGCGGTTCGCGACGAAGGCGTCGACAACGTAATGCTTTGCTCGGTTACGCCTGGCGGTGCCAGTGCCATCAAGCAGATCCGTGCAGCCGGGATTAACATCCCTATCCTCAGCAACACGGGCATGGATGGTCTCTATTGGAACAGTGCAGTTCCGGACCTCAAGGACTTCTACGTGCCTGTACAGGCAGTATTCTCCGGCGATCCGCGCCCCGAGGTCGAAGCGCTGACGAAGGCGTATGAAGCAAAATACGGTGGCCGCCCCGCGACGCAGTATGCTTACCCGATCTATGCGTGGCTGGACCTTTACGCGCAGGCAGTAACGAAGGTCGGTTCGACTGATGCCGAAAAGGTAGTTGCCGAGATGAATACCTACAAGGAGGTTCCGACGGTTCTTGGTACGCGCTCCTTCTCTGACCTCGTTCACATCCAGACGCAAATCCCGATGTTCGTTACCGAGATCAAGGACGGCAAACAGAACGTCATTGAGGAAGTGAAGATAAGCCAAGATATTCCAAACGACGTTCTCTACCGCCTGAAGAAGTAAAGGCGTAGAACTGGGCACGCCGGTTAACTGGCGTGCCCCTACAAAAAAAGGGGAATATCATGGCTGACATTTTGTCGCTTCACTCAGGCAATGACGCTGCTACGCCCACCGCTAGCGGCCTGGTTGCAAGGAATCTGACCGTTCGTTTCCAGGGTCTTGCGGCAATTTCAGATGTTTCACTTCACGTGGGTAACCGGGAAATCTTTGGCCTGATTGGACCGAACGGTGCCGGAAAGACCACGCTGGTAAATTGTCTCACGGGGTTTCAGACCCCGACAGAAGGAGCGATTTTTCTTCATGGTTCGGACACAGCTGGTTGGCGAGCCGACCGGTTTCGCCTTGAGGGTATCGCGCGTACTTTCCAGGCGGGGCGGTTGTTCAACGACTTGAGCGTTCTCGAAAATGTAGAGGTCACTGGCCTTGGGCTTGGCCTGGCACGAAATCCAGCGCGTGCGGCAAGTTATGAGCTGCTCGAATGGATTGGCATCGCAGATAAGGCCTCCATCGCAGCCGGAGCTTTAGCCTACACCGATCAGCGCCGATTGAGCATCGTGCGCGCCCTCGCCGTCGCCCCCAAATTCATTCTCCTCGACGAACCAGCAGCTGGCATGTCTGACGCGGAAGCTGACGAACTCGTACATCACATTGCCGAAATCCCTGATCGCTTCGGATGCGGGGTCCTGTTGATCGAACATAACATGCACGTCGTGATGAGCATTTGTCACCGCGTGCACGTCCTCGACGGGGGCAAAACCCTGGCGGTCGGTACGCCGGATGAGATCAAACGACATGAGGGCGTTCTCGCCGCCTACCTCGGCATGGAGGCCTGACCCGATGTCAAACACCATCCTATCGCTATCCCACATTACAGTCCGATATGGACAGATGACCGCGTTGCGAGATGCTTCGATCCATGTCGATAAGGGCGAGGTCGTGTGCATAATCGGCCCCAATGGAGCGGGTAAGTCCACTATGCTCGCAGCCGCCGCTGGCGGCGCACCGGTTGTCTCTGGCAACATTCAGTTCAATGACAAAGCGATCACCGGAGTGGCTCCGGAAAAGATTGCTCGCCTTGGAATTTCCCTGGTGCCTGAGGGACGACATGTCTTCGGCTCGTTGACTGTGGAAGAGAACCTTCAGATCGCTGGATACATCCAGAAGGACAGCGGTCAGGCCAAGCAGGACGTCGAACGGGTGCTGACATATTTCCCCCGTCTTCGAGAGCGCCTGAAGTTTCCGGCTGGCCGCCTTTCTGGTGGTGAGCAGCAGATGTTGGCAATCGGACGGGCACTCATGACCCGCGCAAAACTGATCACGGTCGATGAGCCTTCGCTGGGTCTGGCCCCGAAAATCATCGACCAAATCTATCAAATCCTGCTGGATATCCGCCGCACGGAGGGTCTCACCCTCCTGATCAACGAGCAAAGTTCCAACCGCATTCTCAAGCATGCCGACCGCATCTACGTGTTGCGTGGCGGAGTAATCCAACTTGAGGGCAGGGCGGCTGATCTCGCGGACGGCGAAGCTATCCGTGAAGCCTACTTCGGCTTCCAGCACTCCGACGCCCGGGAGACACAACAATGATCAATTTCATTCAGAACATGGTCGATGCCCTAAGCCTGGGCAGCATCTACGCTCTTGTGGCGCTGGGTATCGGTCTTCTGTTCGGCATTCTTCGGCTCATCAACTTCGCACATGGCGATCTGATCACTATCGGTGGCTATAGCCTGATCGTGCCATCCGCAGATGTTACCTCCCAGATGCTCATCGGAAACTGGAGCTGGTGGACGCTGCTTCCGTCGGTCTGCCTGATCGTTGTGATCGTCGCCCTGCTCACAGACGCACTGGTATTCCGACCCCTTCGGCGCGCGAACGCGACAACTCTGATGATCGGATCATTCGCCTTGAGCTACATTATCCAGAATGGTCTCCTTCTGGTCTACAGCTCACGTGCCAAGGCCGTCGATCTCTGGCCGTCGTTGAACACTCAGATCGAACTGGGCGCTGTTCGCCTGCCGGTCCTTCAGCTTACCACCATCGGGACGACATTGGTATTGATGGTTGCCCTGATCGCTTTCCTGCGCGGCACTCGATACGGCGTCCAGATGCGTGCCGCCGCAGAAGATTTCCGCATGGCCCAGTATCTTGGAGTGAATGGTAACTTCGTAATCGGCATGGCATTCGCGGTAACTGGCATCCTGGCCACGGCAGTCTCTCTTCTTTACGTCACCCAGACTGGCTCTCTAAGCCATACAATGGGCGTTCCGTTGGCACTCTTCGGATTTGTGGCCGTCGTCATCGGAGGGATGGGAAGCTTGGTTGGAGCAGTTGTGGGCGGCTTCTTGGTCGGCATTCTCCTGGTGATGCTGCAAGCTTACCTACCTGCCGATCTTCGTGGCTTCCGAGATGCCTTTGCCTTCGGAATCCTTGTCCTGGTCCTGCTCGGTCGTCCCTCGGGTCTCTTCCCAGCTAAAAACATCATTGAGCGAGTTTGAGCCATGAAGGGACACACAAATCTTTCGCATTTCGGCCAGCATTCTTCAGCAGTCGTGCTGTCGTTGGTCGTCGCAGCAATCGCGCTTGTCACCACGCTCGTTGGCGATGAGGCCATTGCAACCTCCGTCACAGAAATGCTGATTAGAATGACGCTGGTGGTCGGCCTTTACATCTTCATTGGTAACTCAGGGATCACTTCATTCGGTCACGTCGCGTTCTCCTGCTTAGGCGCATACGCGGTCGGCTGGGCGACTGCAGAACCGACGTTCAAGCAGATTATGCTGTCGGGGCTTCCGACGTTCCTGCAGGAAAACCAGTATCCATTCTGGATGGCCATGATCGGTTCGGCGCTACTCCCCGCTGTCGTTGCTCTACTGTTTGGCCTGGCGATTATGAGATTGAACGGGATCGCGGCATCGATTGCGACCTTCGCCTTCCTCATCATCGTGAACAGCGTTTTTGCCAATTGGGATAGCGTCACCGCCGGTGTCAGCTCAATCATCGGCATTCCGACGGTCGTGGGTCCTTGGGTAGCAACTGGTGGGGCAATTTTCGCAGTTCTGGTCGCCAACCTGTTTCAGACCTCGCGATTTGGCATCATGCTGCGAGCCTGCCGGGACGATGAGGTTGCTGCCAAAGCTTCCGGCGTTCGCGTGGTCCGGGTTCGACTAATTGCTTTCGTACTCAGCGCTGCCGTAGCCGGTGTCTCTGGCGGTCTCTATGCCCAGTTCCTCGGAATTCTGGCTATCGATGCCTTTTACCTCAACCTGACATTTATCGCCTTGGCGATGCTCGTCGTCGGTGGAGTAGGCAGCCTGACCGGGGCGGTATCCGGAGTAGTCGTCGTGACGGTGATCGTCGAGGTTCTCCGGTTTCTGGAACGGGGTTTTACGCTCGGCAGCACTTCAATTGCTTTGCCGCCCGGCAGCCAGGAGATCGGTCTTGGCATCATCATGGCCTTGATTCTGATCTTCAGACCCGGTGGCATCGCTGGTGGACGCGAACTTTTCGCCCTGACCGGCAGAAAGCGCCACTCGGAAAAATTACTAGCGGATGCCAGTCAAACGGCGACTGCCACACACTGACAGTTCGGATTTATCGTACGCGGCAATCGCTCTAGGGCGATATTTCGTGAAGGCCTTTGTTGGCGGCGCTGCCGCACGTGAATTTGACGGAGAACCCAATGACATATCGTATTTCGGTCGATACCGGCGGCACCTTCACTGACGTGGTCGTATCCGACCCCGAAGGCAATCTGACCATCGGTAAATCGCTGACCACGCCGGATCGAGCGTTCGAAGGCGTCAGCAACTCAATCACCAACGCAGCAGAGCAGCTCGGCAAGACGCTGATCCAGCTGCTTGCGGAAACTTCGCTGTTCATCTACGGCACCACGCGCGCCACGAACGCGATTGTTACCCGCCAGGGTGCAAAGACCGCGTTCCTGACGACGGATGGTTTCCCGGATGTCTTGGTGTTCAAGGAAGGTGGAAAGCGCAATCCCCACGACTTCAGTGTCGATTTTCCGGAACCGTACATTCCTCGTCGCCGGACCTTTGAAATCGACGAGCGGATGAGTTCGGAAGGTACCGTAAGCCGTCCCCTCAACGAAGCTCACGCCGTCAAGGTGTTGCTGCAGTTGAAGGAGGAGGGCTACGAGGCCATTGCTGTGAGCCTGATCTGGTCCGTGGCGAACTCTGCGCACGAACGGCGCATTGGCGAATTGATTGAGCAACACCTTCCGGGTTTGCCATATACATTGTCGCACCAGTTGATCCCTATTGTTCGTGAGTATCGTCGCGCTTCCGCCACTTCAATCGACGCGTCGCTGAAGCCCCTGATGCAACAGCATCTCCGTCGCCTGAACAGCGATTTGCGCGAAGCGGGTTACGAAGGAGACGTCCTAGTCTCGACCTCAATTGGCGGCTGCAACCAGATTTCCGACGTCATCAGCAAGCCAATCCAGCTCGCGAAGTCCGGTCCTTCGATGGCACCGGTAGCCTCCCGTGCGTTCAGCACCATCGAGAACTGCGGCGGCGACATCATCGTCTGCGATACAGGCGGAACGACCTTCGACGTCGGTCTCGTCCGAGAGAATCAGCTCGTCTACTCGCGTGACACCTGGCTGGGTGGAGAATGGACCGGTCATCTCCTCGGAATCTCCTCCGTCGATATCCGCTCCGTAGGCGCTGGCGGTGGTTCCATTGCCTGGATCGATGACGGTGGCCTTCTGCGCGTCGGTCCTCACTCGGCTGGCTCGGTTCCGGGGCCGGCTTGCTACGGACGCGGGGGTCAGAAGCCTACGGTATCGGACGCCGCCTGTGTGTTGGGATATTTCAATCCTGATTACTTTCTGGGTGGTCGGATGACGCTTGACAACGAAGCCGCCCGCAAAGCTGTGGAAACGGTTGCGACAAGCATTGGTCGGTCCATTGAAGAAGCCGCATACGGCATCCTGAACCTGGCTTCGGAAGTAATGATCAAGGCGATCCACGACATCACCATCGGGCAGGGTATCAATCCGCGCGAAAGTGTCATTCTTGCCGGGGGCGGGGCCGCTGGCGTCAACATCATGCTGATTGCGAAGGAGTTGGGCTGCAACAACGTGCTGCTCCCGAAGCAGGCATCTGCCTTGTCAGCGTCCGGTATGCACTTCGCGAACATTCTGACGGAGGAGTCTGTTACCCACTTCACGACAAGCGCCAACTTCGACAGCGCCGGTCTGGCTAACACATTGCAGGGTCTGACCGACAAGCTTGACGCCTTCTACGCCGGTCTGAAGAACCTACCGCCAGGCACCAAGCACCGCATTGAGTATTTCGTCGAAGCTCGTTACGCGAGCCAGGTTTGGGAAATCTCGACACCGGTGCTCGATCCCGACTTGTCGTCGAACGAGGCGAGGAACGCACTCATCGAGAGCTTCCACCGCACACACGAGCGTCTCTTTGAAATGCGTGACGAAGGAAGCGCCATCGAATTCATCAGCTGGAAGGCCCGCTTGAGCGTCGAAACGGGCATCTCGCAGACAGCCAAAGAGCCGGTCGGATACTCGGAGAATTTCTCCGGTCCGGAAATGTACCGCAACTGCTTTTTCGGTTCCAGTAATCCAGCCAGGACCAGGATTCATCAGGGCGACAACATTAAGCCCGGCATGATCTTCCATGGCCCATGCATTATCGAAGAGCCCACGACGACCGTCGTTGTGTTCCCTGACATGACCGCCCGCGTAACGGCCAATGGCCATTATCTTCTCACGTTTTGATCGAGGCCTGATATGACCGACACTAATAACTCTAAGCTCGATACCGTCCTAACGGCAGTTCTAGCCAACCGGGTCGATGGCATCGTCCGAGAAATGACCAATACGATGCTGAAGACGGCACGATCCGCCGTCATCAACTCCGCCCGTGACTTCTCGTGCGCTATCGTCACCGGCACGAACGAGTTATTCGCCTGCGCTGAGGGCCTCCCGATCCACATTTTCGGAACAGACTTGCAGACCAAAGTAATGTGCGACAATCACCCGGACATCGCCGAGGGCGACTGCTATCTGCATAACGACCCATATTCCGGCAATACTCACGCTGCCGACCACGCTTTCATGGTGCCTGTGTTCTTCGAGGGCGAGCACCATTTTACAGCAGTTGCAAAGGCTCACCAGGCCGATTGCGGCAACAGCCTACCGACGACCTACATGTCGATGGCTAAGGACGTTTACGAAGAAGGGGCGTTGATTTTCCCGGCCGTACGCATCCAGCGCGATTACAAGATGGTGGGCGACGTCGTGAATATGATGCAAAAGCGCATCCGGGTTCCATCGCAGTGGTACGGTGACTTCATGGCCGGGATCAGTTCTGCTCGCATCGCTGAGCGTCGTCTGAAAGAGATGTGTGCAAAGTACGGCAAGGAAACGATCAAGACTTTTATCACATCCTGGCTTAATTATTCGGAGCAGCGCATGGTCAACGCCGTCCGTTCTCTTCCAGCGGCTAAACTTGAAAATCATGGCCGACACGACAGCATGCCATTCCTTCCTGAAGGTATCCCGCTCCAGGTGAAGGTCATGGTCGATCCGGACTCGGCCTACATCGACATTGATCTTCGCGACAATATAGACAACGTCGATTGCGGTCTCAACCAGAGCGAAGCCACAGCGACCTCCGCCGTCTTGGCCGGTCTGTTCAACAGCTTGAACAGCGACGTTCCGCAAAATGCGGGTTCATTCCGCCGCGTTCGCGTCCATCTCCGCGAAGGTGCGGTGGCTGGCATCCCGAAGTTCCCGCATTCCTGCTCGGTCGCGACAACCAACGTGTCGGACCGTATGATCAATCTCACGGGGGCGGCATTCGCTCAGCTTGGGGATGGGCAGGGGTTGGCCGAAGGGGCGGTTGGCCCAGGCGTCGGTATGGCCGTCGTATCCGGTCGAGACCCGCGCTTTAATGGTGCTCCGTTCATCAACCAAATCCATCTCAATATTAACGGAGGTCCGGCGTCGCCAAAGGCCGATGGTTGGATAACCTACGGCATCCCGGTCGTTGCGGGTCTAATGTATCGAGATTCTATCGAGATCGATGAACTGAAACATCCGCTGGAAGTTCGGCGTCTGGCTCTTATCCCAGGCACGGGCGGGGCAGGGCGCTTCCGTGGAGCGCCGAGCGCTGAAATCGAATTCGGGATTAAATCAGACGCGATGACCGTAATGTACCCTGGCGATGGTCAGGAAGAACCACCAAAGGGCGTGCGGGGTGGTCTCGATGGTGCCCGTGCAGAACGCTTCGTCATCCGTAAGAACGGTGAGAGCACCAAGCTGACTAACGCAGCTCGCATCGAGCTGGCCCCAGGTGATGCCGTTCGCGGAATCGATTGCTCCGGCGGCGGGTACGGTTCGCCGTTGGAACGTGATCCCGAGCGCGTGCTAGACGATGTCCTCGAACGATACGAGACCGAGGAGAGGGCCGCTGACGTCTATGGGGTTATCTTCGACAGCTATCCCGTCCGGGATGGTTCCAAAGTTGATGCGAGGGCCACCGACGAGAAACGACGTGCTCTGGCGACCATCTGAGAACAACCTTTATCACTTCCCTGGCCCGCACACTAACGGCGGGCCTACTTTGCCGCGCCTTGGGCGCGGCTTTTTCCTTCGTCGAGATGTAACAACGCGTTTCTTCAAGCGATAAAAATGAGGTCGGAAAGTCGCGGCCCTCAGTGAAGACAGAGCGCTTGATGGACTGCGGGGTAATATTGTGCTCGAATTGGAATTTTGTAGCGGCCGGCTGTGTGGACAGAAAAGCCACCAAGCCGGGCGGGGAGACCAAAAAGCTTACTGTGCAGCACCTGAGGTCGCTTGATGATCGCGCAGATCATCAGGAGTGACGTTGGAGAGCCGGTGGTTATAGGTAGGCGCTGGAACTCAATCAGGAGGGTGGCTAGGAGTGATGCTCTCGAACGGCATGAGATCGAGAAGCGGATAAGCTATCCCGGAATAAAACTGTGGTGTCACCATCCATTCCGCCCATGTCAACAGGCGGTTCAGCGTGACGAAGAAGTCCTTCCAAATCTCACGTCAAAGACGTTTAGGCTCAACCGCCGGCATAGGCGATCGAGGACATCGGGCCCACCAATTCCTTTGGCGGGCCATCTACGAAGTCAGTACTGTGCTCCACGGGGCAGATGACGACGGGTTTTATTGGAAGGATAGTGGATGGGCGAAGGTTGCCCATGCCTTCCCGCGGCTGTTCAACGGCTATGAGCGGCGGCTGGCCGATCGCACACTCGCGACTATTCCCCTACTGCCTACGAGCGCGTCACGGGCATCACACTGAACGGCCGTCAGTCTCATGTGCGCGACAGGCAGGAATTCGAATGTCGCCATCTCAATGACTGGGTCGTCATCGCGGTTCTCAAGCACGATCTCGGGCAGCCCGCCAACTCGATAGACAAGCCGCGACTGCCCAGATGTCAGCCTTGAGTAGCCGAGCCGCGGGGCTTCGACCCCGCTTTTCTCTAATGCCTTCAACACCGTGCGACGTATTTTGGTAAAGAAAAAAGGGCCGACGGAAAACCGCGGCCCATGAGTGTGAAGGACATGCACCTCCCCGACCGAGAGATATGACAATGTCTAGCTTTTTTCGTCATCCCAAAGACGCGGTCGTTCCCGACCTCTGCATTGTCTGCCAATTGCAACGCTTTCGCTCGCCGCATGATTTAGGCGGTTGCCGTTACGCCGAGCGCCGCGCCAGCCATGAACCGGGAGCCAATATCCCCAGGCAAAGCTGGCGCGTGGCTCATTGGTGCTATCGGTGCCTAAAAGAGCAACTACGGTCTATTGCATATCAGACATCACAGAAGGGGCTGTGTATGCAGGTCAAGTCCCAAGCTGTTTCCCCTTACCCACCGGTGTGACCTCCCAATCTATTAAGTCGATAGAACGCCGAAGGATCGCTTCAGCCCTAGTGAGGTCGGCCGAGCTGGCGATAATATGTCCGATTATATCCGAGCAATCGCCTCTCCGGACAAGGGAAACACCGGGCTCAACATAGAAGGCGACCTCAGCGATTCCTGGTACAGCGGCGGCAAGGTCGATACCGCGGATGTGGGCTAGCGTGCCGTCGCAATCGGGCGCTAAAAATTGGGCTACCGAAGCGCGGGATTGTCTTATGGGGTGATCACACTCTTCTCCAATCACGCACTTGATATGCTGCTCAATGATGTCCACACGGTGGGCAAGCTGAATCAGCCGTGGAGTGGTCCACCCTGGAAGACGTGGATTGACTTCCATTATGACGGGGCCGCTTTTCGTCCAAAGCAATTCGATGGCCCCAGCCAAGACCTAGTGCTTGCAGGCATCGTAATGAGATATCCGAAATATGATCATACTGTTCCTCGGTCAGCTGGGCCGGGAAAATACTCTGGTAGGGGACAAAATGCGGTGGGGGACCGAAGTAGCCGGAACCGACTGCAACAACCTCATTTCCCATTGTTACGACGTCGTAGAAAGGGCCTTCTGCGAATTCCTCGACAAGAATCGTTTGCGAAGAACGCCGTGGGATCGTCTCTCCTAGCAGGTGGGCCGTATGTTCGGCGAGCTCGCCCGCATCGCGGCATAACCGGACACCGCTGCTGCCGTTGCCCATTGCTGGCTTAACAATAACCGGCAGCCCTATGTCGGTGGCTGCCATATTCACGCTTGTTGCACTAGTTGCCCGCCGGAAACCTGGAACCGGTAAACCGGATTGCATGAGGAGTTGACGTTGAGCGAGTTTGTCAGAGCACCGTTCGACACATTCAGGATCGGGGCCCGGCAGATTGAAGTGTTGGCATAGTTTTCCGACGGTCACATAGATTGATTCGCCGCGAGTGGTAAAACCCGTAATTCCGGCGATATCATAGGTTGCAGTTAGCTTGAGGCATTCATGCAACATCGCATGGAAATCCTCGGTATCAACCGCTATCGCCTCACTGCTTTCCGCAATAATGTAGTGATAGTCGGTTGGATCAGTGGCCAGCGTAATTGGATGAAGTCCCTGGCGTTGTGCCGCGTGAACATACAGTTGACCATTATTCCTCGAACCTTCAACGAGGATGAGTGCTTTTCTTTTCATCGTGGTGACCTTTGACGTGCGAGCTTTATCTGGGCGTCCGCGACGGTTTCCAAAGAAAACCGGTTTCTGCAGCCATTTCTCCGGATGCAGAGGTTCACGTGTACCGATCGAGTTTCTCCGATCATTGAGTGGCATGATTTGCAAGTCTCAGTCATGGTATGCCCCCCGCCAGAAGTCTGGTCTGGATATCGGATTGAAGCTGCGGCAGCTTGGACATAAGATATTTGTTGTTCTCCGCTATACGCTGGAGAAACTTTTGATCGTACATGGTCACATAGTTGAGCCTCGCAACTGCGGCTTCCTGCAACACCGGGATTGACGAAAGGTCTATTACAATCCGCGGTGCCAGCCGTAGAAGAGCGTCTTGAAGAACAGCTTGGTATTCTGCGTTTACGTCAGCGGTTGCGATGACAACGGCGGAATGCGGTTCCGGTTTGCACCCGATCTCTCCTGGACGCATCATGTCGACTCCTATTTTTGACCTGGAACCGAGACGTTTGCGAAGATTTTTAGGATTCCGCGTAACGACGACAGTTGAGCGAAACATTTTTCCCGGGCCTGTACTGACAAGTTCGCGGCCGAGCATACCGGCGCCGATCACGTAAAGGCGATCAGGTACAACTGAACCCGCAAGCTGCTCCGCAATCATGTCGTAGACAATTCGATCGTAGTTGAATGGTGCCGTGAAGCGCTGCCGCTCGCGTGACCCGCAACTCACGTCAATTGCTAATCGCGCGATGCGGCAAATCCGAAGGTCCGGATCAAGCAGTCCCACAGCTTTCGAAAGTTGCTCTTGAATGTAGGGCTCCCCAAGGATCTGGGATTTGGCACCTGAGGAGATCTCTGCTAATCGCTGGGCGACAGCGTTTGGTCCTTCAACAACCTTGTGTGGAAAACCACGGAATACTTCGATGTCCGTGCTTTCGACGTCGAACTTTTCGCCATAAACTTCAACTCGTAAACAAGTCGTCAGCAAAAGAAGTCCACGTCTTGCGAGATCGACACCCAATGGCTTTATCTGCGCAGAGTGCCGTGCCATTTGAAGGGGTGAAGTCATTTCGTAATCTACGTAATGGCCAACAACTTCGTTCATAGCCCTACTCCTGACGTTTGTATGTGGCTTTCGGGTTGTCCGGAATTTCGCGGAAGCCTCCTGTGCACCTCTCCGAGCGGCGACTTGCAGAGCCACCGTGCTGGAATCTTAGGTACCGGATCGCCCTTGCGATTGACGACGAAGCTTTGGCTGGGATCAGCGCGGCGCTGAGGTATTGCGTTATAATCACTCCTCATTTTCGATTGCTGGTCACAACGGTCTTTCTGATCGTCGTGCCAATTGACTGATTCCGAAGAGAGAGGGACCTTAAACTCCGCAGCGGGTCGATGCGAAGTTGCAAGGCCAATGCATAGAAGAATCGTCGGCTGAGAATACCTTCGACGGCAGTGGCTTATGATCGTATTTGTCACCGGGTGGACGCGTATCTGCGCAGAGTCCGGCACCTGTTTGATACAGACCACGATGTGCATAGTCGTTTAAGCTCCCAATCAGATTCGGGCTTTAGGGACCCGGCTAACTCTGAGCACTACTCGTGCCAATCAGGTTGCGCCGGTAACCTCTAGAGATTGAACGTGTTTCGTTGTCGCTGTACGGAGGGTTTTGTAGGGTCGCCGACATGTTCTGTCGTAATTGGCCCCGGCTTTCGCCCGGAGAGTAGCGACGGAGCGTTACCTGTCGCTTCCTGCAAACATCTGCCGTGCGGTGACGCCTCGAACGCGTCTCATTTATTTTGATACGCCGACAAATCCTCTTGGCGACATTCTCGACATTGCTGCAATCGCAGAATGCGGTCGTTCCTGCGGCCTCAAGATCGTCGTTGACAGCACATTCGCTTCGCCAGCCTTGCAGCGCCCGATTGAGCACGGCGCCGATATTGTCCTGCAATCGCTTACCAAATACATCAACGGTCATGGCGACACACTCGGCGGTGCCCTGCTGGGAGACACCGCAATCATTCACAAACTGCGGGAAACCAACCTTCGTTTTCCTGAGGCGACCGTGATCTCACCGCAGGCTTCGTTCCTCATCCTTCGTGGCGTGAAAACACTTGCTCTCAGGATGGACCGGCACAGTTCCGCCGCCCATGCGATCGCGCTGACATTGGAAACCCATCCGGCGGTGGCGTGGGTGAGATATCCCTTTCTTCCATCTCATCCGAACCATTCCATCGCTCGCAGGCAGATGTCAGGTGGCTCGGGAATCTTGGCTTTCGGCCTTCGTGCAGGCAGGGATGGTGCCACTGCGATGATCAGCAGACTGTTGCTTATACAGTCGGGCGTCAATCTGGCAGAGGTCGGCAGCCTCATATGCCATTCGGCCCGCCTCACCAGCACCCGCCACCTGTCCCTTTCAGGAGGCGGCCTTTGCGACGCGCTTGGAGATGACGTCATCCGCTGCTCCGTCGGCCTGGAGGATGCCGAGGATCTTATCGAAGACATCCTGGAGGCTCTGGATTTCGGCTGAGCGTTTGTCCTGCCCGACCACGCGAGCCAAAGCGGGGGGAATTGTTTGCAGCTGAAAACGGGGCGACTTCCTTGAAGGCAAGCTATTTTACGTCCGGCTCCTTGAGAAGGCGATAGAGGTGGGCCCGGCTGATGCCGAGCAATTCAGCCGCACGGCTCCTGTTACCGCGCGTTTGTTTCAGAGCGGCACGAATCTCCGCGTCCGTTTGGGATCGTATCCTGTCTTTGAGTGGCTGCGTCGCGTCTGGCTCAGCCGGGGTTGAGGAAACCTCCTGGACAGAAATGGCGAGTGTCCCGGTAATGATCATTCGCGTCAGCGCGTTTTCGAGCTCGCGCACGTTTCCCGGCCACGCGTATCCGATCAACAGATTGCGATCGTGATCGGTCAGGTTTGGTGTGGACTTACCCAGCCGACCTGCGATGCGCGCAAGCAAGCACTCGGCAAGGTGTGGGATATCGCCCCTATGCCGCAGGGGAGGGACGGTGATCGGCAAAACATTCAGCCGGTGATACAGGTCCTCACGAAAGCGGCCCACCTTCACCAGGTCAAGAAGAGCTTTATTGGTCGCGCAGACGATACCCAAGTCGATACTGACCGGATTGGTACCGCCGACACGTACGATTTCGTTCATCTGCAGAACGCGCAGCAAACTGCCCTGAAGGGCGAGCGGCATGTCGCCGATCTCGTCCAGGAAAAGCACGCCGCCTGTGGCAAGCTCAAACTTGCCCGGTTTGCCCTGGCTGCGAGCGCCCGTGAAAGCACCGCCTTCGTATCCAAAGAGCTCGGCTTCAATCAGCTCGCTGGGAATGGACGCGCAGTTGACCCACACAAAGGGCCCACTACGCCTGTCCGACAGTGCATGAAGGGCATGCGCGGCCAGTTCCTTGCCCGCGCCGGTCTCGCCACAAATCATCACAGGCAAATCATACGCAGCGGCCACCTTGATGGCGTCACGATAGGAATCCATCAACTCACCCGTGCCGATGATGTCATTCAGGCTGAACTTCGATTGCCACGCTCTGGGACGTTGCGGAATGGCGAGTTCCGCTTTCGATATGCGGCTGTAGGTCTTCTTCAGGGCATCATAGTCAGAGAAGAGGGCAAGGCCTACCGCACCGATGATCTTGCCGTCCCGGTGCACGGGAACTTGCTTCGTTACCAGTTTATGGCCGCGAACCTCGAGCGGATGACCGACATGGGTGCCGATCCCGCGTGCAACGAAATGAAGCTTGGTCTGTGGCCCAACCACATCGGTTATGTGGCGCCCCAGGAATTCGTCGGCCTCACCGCCGAGCAGCCGGCAGTAGGGCTCATTGATCAGGACGATTGTCCCGGCTGTATCGACCGCGACGAGGCAGTCTGAGACATGATCGAGCACGAGACGGAGAAACCCGGCTTCTTCCGATGAACCTGCGAACCATTCCGGAAGCGTCATCTCAGCCTGACCTGGTTGGAACCCCGATGAAATTACGTCACGATCACTCTACCGACTAGTCGTCTCTAAAGCGAGACAATATGTGTCTCTATTAGGTGACGATATATGCGAGAGACTGACGGGCAAGTTTTTGTCGAGCGGCGAGGAACCTTCGAAATTTGCTCATGTTTCCAGCTCGTTGAGCAATGGCGACCCTCCAAAACCGCCAACTGGCCCGCCCCTTGCGATGCTTACGGTGTAAAAACCTAAAGGGGAGCAGAAATAATGCATATCGAAACCAAGACAATCGGCGATACGGTTGTGCACGTGTCGGGCGCCGGTTTGCCGCTTGTGTTCGTGCACGGGTTCACGACCACAGCCCAATTCTGGCGGGAGCAAATTGAGGCGTTCTCGTCCCGTTACAGGGTCATCCGCATCGATCTTCCAGGACACGGTGTATCGCCACGACCGGAGGGGCGCAGCTACACAATCGCGGCCTTCGCAAATGATATCCTGGCGGTCTATCGTGCACTCGAAATCGACGAAGCCATTCTCGTCGGCCTCTCAATGGGAGGAACGGTGGCGCAGACCTTTACCCTGTCCCACCCCGAGCGTGTCCTCGCGCTTGTGCTTGTCGGGGCAACGCCCCACGGACTTGGCGCGGATGTCAATGTCGACAATGTTCTCAAGGCCATCGATGACCTCGGCGTTGTCAAGGCGAGCCAGAATGTCATCGAGCGCTCGTTCGGCCGTACAGCCGGCAGAGACCTTGTCGAATTTGCAAGACAAGAGGTTACCCAAACGCCGGCTTTTGTTGCACGGGAGGCGATCGCCTCACTCAATGCGTCGGACAGCCGGGCCAATCTTCACGATATCGGCGTCCCCACGCTGGTCGTGGTCGGCACTGAGGACATCATCACGCCACCCGGAGAATCCGTTGTTCTCGCAGAGGGTATTCCGGAAAGCCGGCTTGAGGTTATAGCGGACGCGGGTCATTTCCCGATGCTCGAGCAGCCGCAGGTCTTCAACCATGTCCTCGAGAGCTTTCTCAAGGACTGCGATAGTCATTTTTCTCGGTCGAGCGGCACAGGCCTCTCGCGTCAAACCGTTTGAGTGGGAGGCTTCACATGTCTGTTCAAGAGATGACTTCACAGATCAAGCCAAAAGCGCACGATCTGGACCGCAACACGAAACGGACCGTTTTTGCGGCCGCGCTCGGAACCGTTTTCGAATGGTACGACTTCTTCATCTACGGCTCCCTTGCCGCCTTCTTCAGTACGCTGTTCTTCCCGAAGGGCAACGAGACGGCCGCCTTGCTCGCAGCGCTGGCGACCTTCGGCGCGGGCTTCGTCCTTCGGCCTTTTGGTGCAATCGTCTTTGGCAGGCTCGGTGACCTTGTTGGCCGGAAGAAAACCTTCCTTGTAACCATGCTGGTCATGGGTCTTGCCACGGCGGCCATCGGTCTGCTGCCGACATACGATTCCATCGGCTGGGCGGCACCGGCTTTGCTGGTCGGGCTGCGCCTGCTGCAGGGTTTGGCGGTTGGCGGCGAGTTTGGGGGCGCGGTGACCTACGTTGCGGAGCATTCCGACCGCGATCGGCGGGGGCTCACGACAAGCTGGATTCAGATCACAGCAACGCTTGGTTTATTCTTGTCGCTGATCGTGATCGTTCTTTGCCGGTCCTCGTTGTCGGCGGAGGATTTTGCGAGTTGGGGATGGCGGATACCCTTCATTGGTTCAATCCTGCTTTTGATCCTGTCGCTCTATATCCGCCTGAAGCTGCACGAGTCGCCGGTCTTCCAGGAAATGAAGGCGCGGGGGAAAGGTTCGAAGAACCCGATCGCCGAGACCTTGGGTGACCGCAAGAACCTGCGCCTTGTGCTGGTGGCAATCTTCGGCGTCGTCGCGGGGCAGGCGGTCATCTGGTACACGGGCCATTTCTACAGCCTGTATTTCATGACGACCATACTAAAGCTGACCCAGGATCAGGCAAACTTCTACATGCTCGTTGCCCTTACGCTCGGCACCCCGTTCTTTCTGTTCTTCGGTTGGCTTTCCGACAGGATCGGACGCAAGTGGATCGTCGTGACGGGATGCGCCTTGTCGGCCCTGCTGATCATGCCGCTTTTCCAAGCACTGGCGACCTATGGCAATCCTGTGCTGACAGAGTTCCGCGCCAAAACGTCAGTGGTACTGGTGGGCAATGACTGCAACCACGACCAGTCCTTTATCGGACAATTGTTCCGGCCGCAGGCAACGACGGAATGCCAGAAGGTGAAGGCGCTGCTGACTGGGCGTGCCGTTCCTTACACCGTGAAGGTCGACGCAGAACCTCTCCGAATCCAGATCAACGGTGGCGAGGCTAAAACCCTGAATGAGGGCGAACTCGTTGCCACCCTGACGGGAGTGGGGATGCCGGCGGCAAATGCCCCGGTCCAGCCGAATGGTCCCATGGTCGTCCTCGTGCTCTTTGCCTTGGTCTTCCTGGCGACAATGGTCTACGGACCGCTCGGGGCGCTTCTGGTCGAACTCTTTCCCGTTCGGATACGGTACAGCGGTGTTTCGGTTGCCCTGCAACTCGGCAATGGATGGATCGGTGGATTTGCGCCTTTCGTGGCAACGGCAGTTGTGCTCACGACAGGAAATATCTTCGGCGGTCTCTGGTACACGGTAGCCTTTGCCGGTTTGACGGCAGTGATTGGCGCACTTCTCCTTCCGGAAACGCGGGGGCGCGATCTGAACACATAATCTTTACACCTAGGGGCGCCCCGCGCAGGGGACTTCGGTGAATATGGCTCCCGCCCCACTGCCTTGAAAAGCGCATCGAAAGTCCGGGCACTTGTCCGGACTTTTCTGTCACTGGACGGGCATGACAGTCCGAAGAAATCGTAGCTTGCAGATTATCATCATCAGGACAAGCTGAACCGCTGAGATCGACACCGTGCATCGCAAGTGCGCCCGAGATCTCCGGGCCGATGATCGGGCGACACGTTTAGGCTTGGCCACACGCGCCACACCAGGACCCCGGCCTGTTGCGCCAACGGTCAGCTAAAGCGGGTAAATGGAATTTTGCGAATCTGGGGACCATTCCAGGATAAAAACGGGAGCTCATTGAAATTGACTACAATAAAATCATACTCTGCCCACGTTTTAAGCATGCGGTTTATTTAAGCAGCAGCCGCGGTAAAGTACGAAATTTTGGCGGTTTCTGCTGTTATTTTGGCCGGAAATGCATGCCTTGGCCCTATTGCGCAATTGGCCGGTTTTACCTGTAATGCGGCTTAAGCAAGCCTAGCGGCTCGCCAGTAATAGTACCTCTAAAATCGAGAATTGGCTGAGATCGAACTCGCGTTAAGCGGGACGGCGAAGCTATGCAAACACGGAGCAAGCGGCAATGTCGAAGTTGAAAACGACAATCCTGACGGGGTTTTTGGGCGCGGGAAAGACAACCCTGCTGAACCGGATCTTGACTTTGGGAAGCACTGAGCGTGTCGCCGTCATCGTCAACGAGTATGGGGAGGTCGGGATAGATGGACAGCTCGTCGTTCAGACCAAGGATGAAATTGTAGAACTTAACGATGGGTGCATTTGCTGCACGGTCCGTGACGATCTTATCGCCGCCATCCGCAGCCTGCTCGCATCTGGACGACCAATCGACCATTTCATAATCGAGACGTCGGGGCTCGCCGACCCCGCCCCGGTCATACAGTCGTTCATTCTCGACGAGGTTCTATCGGCAAGGCTTGAGCTCGATGCGATCGTGACAGTCGTCGACGCGCGTCACATATCGCGCCAACTCTCGCAGGAGGAGGCGGTCGAGCAGATCAGTTTCGCCGACGTCCTCTTGCTCAACAAGATCGATCTTGAAGATGAATATCGTTTGATCGAAATCGAACGGGACCTGACGAGGCGCAACCCGCTGGCCCGGATCATCCGCACAAGTTCCTGCGACGTGGAACTGGCGGACGTCCTGGGGATCGGTGCCTTCGACCTCAAGAACATTCTGGCGATCGATCCGAACATCCTGGACGAACATGCCCACGAGCATGACCAGACCATCGGCTGCGTCGCCATCCGCGACTACGGGGCTCTCGACCCGGTAGCTCTCAACGGTTGGCTCACCCGACTTGTCCAGGAGATCGGTACCGATCTTTTCCGCATGAAGGGCGTATTGAACTTCGCAGGCGAGGCGCGGCGATACGTCTTCCATGGCGTCCATATGACCCTGGAAGGACGCCCAGGCAAGATGTGGCAGCCCTTCGAGGCTCGCGTTAGCGACATGGTCTTTATCGGTCGCAATCTCGACGAAGGTGGCTTGCGCGAGGGCTTCAGAAGCTGCCTTGCCAAGCCTCATGCACTCGCTTCCTGACCCCTTCATTCCGGAAATGCCACTTGTCCATCAAGGAGACAGAACATGCCCCCTCTCGTTGCCGCAATGATCAGCCTTGGCGTCCTGGGCGCGATCGATACCTACATTACCGCGACCGTATTTCCCGTTCCCGTCTGGGTGACGTTCATCGCCTGGGCTTCCTTCTTCGCTTGTGGCGGTGGCCAGCGCGGACTAATCAAAAGCATTGTTTCGAACTGGACGGGCATCATCATCGCCACGATCACGCTCCTGATCATCCAGTTTGCACCAGCCCATCCAATCTTCGCTGCCATCCTGGTTGGTCTCGGCACGTCGGCAATGGTGCTCGCTTCCTCCATTCCGATCCTGAGCTTCACACCAGCGATCGTCTTTGGTTTCGCCTCTTTCGTGGGCACGACGGCCGCCACCAACACCACCGTTGTGACCTCGGGCATCAATCATCCAACACTCGTCGCGATGGCCGCCATGCTGCTTGGAGGCGTCTTCGGCTTGCTCTCCGAAATGGGCACCAATCTCCTGGCGGCCAAGAAGCCGGTCACCGCCTAATTCCGTAACGCAGAAAGGACAACGTCATGAAACTGCAACACTATCTGGGCGGACTTGAGGGTCTAGGCCCTGTGAGTACCGAGACGCGCGTTTTCGTCGAAACCTGGGAAACCCGCATCTTCGGCATCCATACGGCGATGATGGCGCTTTCCTCGCAACTGCCACTTCCCCCGACACCGTCCAAATTCACGACTGTTTGGACATGGGCGGACCTTCGAAAGGGTGCCGAATCCCTGAACCCGTTCGATTATTTCAAATTCCGCTATTACGAAAAATGGCTCGGCGGCATCTCCGGCTACTTCATCGACAACGAATATATCACCGCGGACGAACTCGACGCGTTGACGGAAGAATATTATAGCGATCCGTCGAAGTCGGTTCCGGCCGCCGGCGACGCGGCCATCGACAACCGGGTGGTGCAATATCTCGTCGAAGGCGACAGCCCGAAGCGCGACACCAATGTGTCTTTTGATTTCGCGGTCGGCGACTTGGTTTCAATCAAGAACGTTCCCTCCATCGAGCACACCAGACTTCCAGGCTTTCTTCGCAACAAGAGCGGTACCGTCGAGACGGTTTATGACGGAGCCTACGTCTACCTTTGCGATACGGGGACAGACGGAATCGGCGCTGCAATGCCCGTCTACTGCATTCGGTTCGAACCGGAAGACCTCTGGCCCGGCAACACTGAGAAAAACTTCAGTCTCTACGCCGATCTGTATTCGCACTACGTCGAAGCGCCTGCGGCAGCATCTGCCAAACAGGCTGCTTGACCCGCCATCCAATAGGAGCACACATCACATGATCGACCGCTTTCAATATCGCGAGGATCGCGAAGCCTACAGCGCCGCGCGGGTCAAGGCTCTCGAAGCCCTGCTGATCAAAAAGGGTATTATAACGGACAAGACCGTCGACACGGTCCTCGACTTCTTCGAAACGAAGATGGGACCTTTCAACGGTGCAAAGATCGTCGCCCGAGCCTGGGTTGACCCGTCCTTCAAAGATCGGCTCGTGACAGACACACCTGCGGCGATCGCCGAACTCAATCTGCCCGAGGGCATGGCAGGCGCCGAGGGTGAGCATATGCGTGCCGTCGCGAACTCGCCGGATGTGCACAACCTTATCATATGCACACTTTGCTCCTGCTATCCCTGGCCGGTCCTGGGGCTGCCTCCCTACTGGTACAAGGATCCCACCTTTCGCAGCCGCGCCGCCCGCGAACCACGCGCTGTTCTGGGCGAGTTCGGACTCCCGGTCCCCGAGGCCATCGAAATCAAGGTGTGGGATTCCAGTGCGCAGATCCGCTGGTTCGTCGTTCCTGAACGTCCCGTTGGCACAGAAGGAATGACGGAAGCGGAGCTTGAGGCGCTCGTTACTCCCGAGGCTATGATGGGCGTCGCCATCGCCAAGGCCGCGTGAGGCCGTCGACGATGCTGACTCAGTTCGAGCACTTCGCAATCACCGAGATGATGGGGAAGACCGACAATCCGCCTCGCGCCAACGGGTCTCTCTGCTTCGGTTCGCAATGGGAGCGGTCCTCGTTCGGAATGGCCATGGCGCTCGCCAAGAACGGCATTTTTGAATGGGATGATTTTCGCGACGAACTCATCTCGACGATCAAGGCCTGGGAGGATGCCCATCCTGTCGATCGCTCGACATGGAACTACTACGACCAGTTCCTGGCGGCGCTTGAGAAGGCAGTCGTCAAGGCTGGCATCATCGACCCCGAAGAGATCGGGGCCGTGCTCGCGGCCTGATCAAAAACATCAACAGATACGTCGCAAAGGGCACGCCGCCCGTCTCGAAAGGTACGAAAAATGTCAGTATCCGCAACATCAACCATCTCGACGCCCATCATAGCGAACTCCGCAGCCAGAATTCTTCAGGCGGCTATGGCCTTGTGCTTTGGCGCGATCATCGTCGGCTTTGTAGGGTTTTCCCATATCGAGATCGTTCACAACGCAGCGCATGACACCCGTCATGCCAATGCGTTTCCTTGCCACTGAGGGCCTCTAAAATGTCTTTGTTTCGCTCCATCGTTTTTACCGCTGCCCTTACCGGCGTCATCGTTGGTGTGTCGGTAAGCGCGGTTCAGTTTGCCGGCACAAGCCAGTTGATCGCCAAGGCGGAGGTCTACGAAAAAGCGGGCGAAGTGGAGCCCCAGGCGATCACCACGTCCCCCATGGTGGATGCCCACGTCCATGACGCTGGTCACGATCACGAAGAAGGCGCCTGGGAACCCGCAGACGGGTTTGAACGAATGGCGTTCACGGTGGCCGCCAACATGCTGACCGCGATTGGATATGCGCTGGCGCTTTGTGGCCTTATCGCGATGCGCGGAAAACCGGTGACGTGGCGCGAAGGCCTGCTTTGGGGATTGGCAGGGTTCGCATGTGTCATGATCGCTCCCATGCTGGGTCTGCCGCCGGAGCTGCCAGGGACACCCTCCGCTCCGCTTGGTGACCGGCAACTCTGGTGGATCGGAACCGCCCTTGCAACTGCTGCAGGTATCGGACTGATTTCATTCAAGCGTAAGCCATGGGCGGCCCTGGTTGCCATCGCGCTGATCGCCGCGCCTCATCTGATCGGCGCGCCTGCGGCCCCGCAAGGAATGCACGCGCTGGCACCGGAAGCTCTCGAGCATCAATTCGTTGCCGCGGCGGTCATGACCAGCCTCTTGTTCTGGGCGCTCCTGGGCTCGTTGAGCGGGACACTCTTCAACCGCTTCGAACGCACGACGTGAGCAACGAAACGATATGATCTGGAGGCACGACCTCGATGCGCTGCAGTTTGCCGCCGGAAATGGTGGCAATTGCATCGTGCATCGCCGAGCATTCCGCGCAATGTTGCTCAAACCCCCAAAGCGGCACGACTGCATCGAGTTCTACGAACAGAACAGCGTCGCGTTTGAGGCGGCAGCCAAGGCGAAGATCGACAATGGAGATGTGCATGAGGGATGTAACTTCCACCTCAACAGCAGGCAGATCCGAAACATCCTGACGCGCGGGGACTGGCAGCGATCTTGCATGACCAATTTGGCGAATGACAAACCAGGAGACTAAAGTCCATGCGAATCGTCATCCTCGCGCCACCCGGCGTGCAGTCACTCGACATCGTTGGTCCCGCCGAGGTCTTCTGGGAGGCGGCAAGACGATTGGGCGACATGGACGCTTACGATATCCAAATCATGTCGACTGGCGCCCCTTCCGTGGCGGGAACGGGCCAGTTGCGGTTCATGGCCGATCGGACAATCTTCGATGAGGACGAGGATATCGACACCCTACTCGTAGCAGGCGACCCGGCCTTCTTCGAAATCGACCCAGCCGTCATCGCGTGGCTCCAGCGTCGAGTACCGACGGCCAGACGGTTCGGATCGATCTGCACTGGAGTGTTCCTGCTCGCCGCCGCCGGTCTTCTCGACGGAAAAAGGGTCACCACGCATTGGGAATGTGCCGCGAAGTTCAGCGACGAATATCCCGATATCGATCTGGATGCCGACGCCATCTACGTGCGCGACGGTTCTCTGATAACGGCTGCCGGTGTCACGGCAGGTATCGATCTCGCATTGTCGCTCGTCGAGGAAGACCATGGCAAGGACACCGCAATGATCGTTGCGCGCTACATGGTCATGTTCATGAAGAGACCTGGCGGACAGTCGCAGTTCAGTGCGTATCTCGTCGGCCAGATGTCGGAAACGACCCTGATCCAGAAGGCCCAGGAGTACGTCTTGTCGAATTTGAACCGCGACCTCGACGTGGAGAGTCTTGCCCACGAGGTCGGCATGAGCACCCGGAACTTCGCTCGGGTCTTCCGTAAGGAGCTCGGCTTCACGCCAGCGGAATTCGTTGCAGCCGCCCGCACGGACGCTGCGAGACGACTGCTGCAGGACACCACGCAGCCGCTCTTGAGGATCGCTACCACTTGCGGCTTCGCGGACGTGAATGCTATGCGCCGGGTCTTCGCCAAAACCATCGGCGTAAGTCCGAATGACTACAGGAGCCGTTTCCAGACATCGTCGAAGCCATCGCAAACCATGCCTATTGGCGATGCTAAAGGGCACCCGCGGAGGGCTCTCGCGATGGAGATAGCGTTAGCTACCTCCCATCCGGGCGCGGTCAGCGGGCGAGGAGCGCGAGCGGTTTGAGTTTGCGTCTGTGGCATTGAATTTCTCTGCTACGAAATTGGCGATGGCCGCGGCTTCTATAAGCTGGAGGGTGTTCGGCGGCGGGACGATTCTGTCGCCGAAGTCTAAGCCGACGCACTTCACGTCCGAGTGCATCGGGTCACAATCAAGCAGCTACGGCAAGAAGACGAGCACAGCGACTGAATCGGTCATCCGCCCGCGGTAAGGATAACCAAGAGACCTGAAAAATACCTCACCTGGGGTCGCCGTTACATGCCGTTTGGCCTCGGTCCACGCCCTGCCGCTGCGCATTACGCCGACGTTCCAGTGATCGATTGGGCTCGATCGCAGCATGGCCTGATCGCGAATATAGCTGCATGCCTGCGCGCGCTGCTGAACGATGAGGATATCGCCGAGATGCCATCCGGTCTGTTCCGCAAGAAAACCGTCGCCCTCTGATTTTCCATCCGGCAGATGAACATCCACAAGCGGCGCCATATGTGATCGCCAGGACTGGAACTGTTCTTTCGGTGGCAGGTTATGCGTCGAAAATCGCAAGGGCACCAGCGCCGCCGCTCCAGGTGCGCCGGTCATTCCTGTCCCGCAGCGGGGTCATCTCCAGACTCCGTAACCATCCAATTCCTCCAGTGCATAAGCCGATCCGGGCTGCTGAAACTGAAGCAAACAATCGTTTTCGCGGCTGAACCGCGCAGCCATCGTACAAAAGCCGAATTGGCTAAAGCTTTACGTGCATAAGCTACTTATCATATTCCCTGGTGAGCAGAAATGGACGGACCGATAATTTTCAGGATGCGGCGATAACGACAATTACGTCCTGTTCATATATCTAAATGAGTAGTGGTTAATTCCGAAGGAAGTTCGGAAATTCCAAAATACGCAGCTGCCGGTGCAATGTAGTTTCGGGGCGCCGGCAACATAAAACGATATTTGTTCAAAACAAAACATGCAAAAATAGGAGGATAGGTCGTGAACTATCGGAGAATTGTTCTTGCGCGCTTTGCGCAAGCGTTGGCTTGCAACAGGAATCATTCTGCGTGCACCCGCTCAGGCGCCGGGAAGAATTCCACCGCCTATTGTGCAGATTCATGCGAGACGCTCCTGATGCCGGACATCGGCAAATAGTGGCGCGCGAGGGGTTGCGCGCAGCCGAGGCAATCTGTGTCGATGCGTAATGGCTTGAGGCTTGCATGCAACCCCTACCATATCCACCCATTGTCGAAATTGTTTACGCTGCCTTTCATATGGCAGAGCGGAGGCTAAGATGACCACGGCATGTGATGAGAAATATATCGAATTGAAGCCGATTTCGAGCTGCAGACGAGAAGTCGAAGTCGCGATGGTAGAAATGCTCGTCAGTTTGCAGAAACGTGGATGGTCGGCTGCGGAATTGGCACTGGCGCTCGCAGATGCCTCCGAAGATCTCGTCATGCTGATTGCGACCAAAAGGCTTCGACCGAATTAGGTCGTGGTGACGATTTAACGGTTTGGGATTCCGCCGGAGGCGCAAATCAGATTCAAGGCTGACTTTTGGATATGGCCGTGGATTGTGATGCGCTTCGGGATGACCAGTGGGAACGGATCAAGGATTGTGTGCCGGGCGGCACGAAGGGCAAACGCGGCCCGCGCACGAACAACCGGCTGTTCCTGGACGCGCTGTTGTGGGTGGCCCGTTCCGGCGGTCGTTGGCGTGACCTGCCCGAACGGCTCGGCGGGCACTGTAAACTTAACGCTGCGAAGACAAGATCTGGGAGTGAGGCTTTGGTTCATTCGGCGTGGCGCGATTTGGCGCCATGCTTGCATGGCAGTTGCTCGCAATTCTCGATGGTGGGTGGATGGAATACCGTGGCGGGGAACGTTAAAGAGGTTGGCGATCGGGTCGTGTACGGAAACGAAACGCTGAAGGTGTCGCGCTGACTTGAAGCGCTTCATGATCCTCTCCCGCCGTCGGACGGGTTGATGAGAGGGTACTGTCACATTGATTGAGCGGTAAGGAAATTGAGGTAGCAGCGCACCCATGACCGTGAGTGCACCGACAAGGCGGCCAAGCGCCTGCTGACGCGACTTCTGAAGAAACAGGGCATGCCGCCAAAGCGTATGATCACCGACAAATTGCGCTCCTACGGGGCGGCCAAACGCCAGGTCATGCCGAACGTGGAACACCGCTCGCATAAAGGCTTGAACAACCGGGCGGAGAATTCTCACCTGCCGTTGAGAAAACGGGAGCGAACGCGACAGGGTTTCCGGTCGGTTGGCTCATTGCAACATTTCGTGTCGATCTTCTCCGCCGTCCGAAACCTCTTCGTCCCATCCCATCCCAGACCAACCGCTCCGCAGCACAAATTCGAACCCATCGACGCCAGGCAATGGCCGCGTGGGAAGCCGTGAGTGCACGGCCTGCCTGAAAAGCGCAGGCTCGGCCTACGTGGCCACATTCAAACAACGTGACAACGCCCGGCGAAGAGCTTTTCACGCCATAGGGCCATGCCTGGCCTTTTGAGGGAACGAGCGTCTGACGGCTCAGGAAATAGCCCGCGTCACGGAATTGAAATTCGGCATGCGCAGCGTCGCCCTTCGCTTTGGCGAGGAGTCCCTTCCGGCGCGCAAAGCGAAGGTCCGCGCAACGGCTGGATTTGCAAGCTATGGAGAGAAATCATGTTGGAAAATCCGCATGTAGCGCGGATATTTGAACATGAATTACCCATGCAAACAAAACGTGTTGCAATGTCTGCACATAGAGCGGATAATTGGACATGATTCACGATAAACGGGCCGCGCTTTCCGCCTATACATCAAACTTGCTCTCCCAGGGGCGGGTGGTTTTTGATGGCCGAGAGGCGATCGAAGCGCTGGGCATCAATCGTGGCGCGTTCCTGGACTCAGCCGAGCGTTTGCAGCGTCGAAAACTACTCCTCAACCCGCGCCACGACTTCTATATCGTGGTCCCTCCACAATTCATGTCATTGGGCGCTCCGCCACCAACCTGGTACATTGACGCGCTGATGCGCCATGAGGGGAATTCCTATTATGTCGGTCTGCTTAAGGCAGCCGAACTGCACGGTGCCACGCATCAGGCCGTGATGGAGTTTCAAGTCGTGTCGGCCAAACGGCTCCCCAAGATCAGGGCCGGTCGCAACCGCGTCGTCTTCTACTACCGAAAGGATATGGAGACCGTCGCCGCGGGCGTTGTCGACAAGAAAACCGAGACAGGTTCGATGAGAGTGTCGTCACCAGCTCTCACAGCGCTCGACATTCTGCGGTATTCTCGTGGCGCCGGCGGTCTTGATAACATCTTCACTGTCCTCAGGGATATCGCGCCGCAGCTTGATTTCGAAAGCCTGACCAACCTGTCGCGCGTCACCGAACGGCCGGTCGTGCAGCGCCTCGGCTACCTTCTCGACAGGCTGGGTCACGGCCCACGCCTGGCGTCGATGCGTATCGCCTTGGAAGACCGCGGCAACCTGCCCTGGACGGAGCTGGACCGCAAAGAAGCCGGCGATCCCGACTTTTCTACTGAAGTGCTCGAGCGCGACCCGCGTTGGCGGGTCATCGTCCGCCGCTATCCGGAGGCCGATGAATGATACCAGCTCAGAATATTGTCGCGTGGGGCAATGTCGCGCCTTGGGCCGATCAACGTCAGATCGAACAGGATCTGATTATCAGCCGGGCGGTGGTCGCGATATTCACCGACCCCTTCTTGCGCGAAGCCTTGAGGTTTCGCGGCGGCACAGCCCTCAACAAACTGCACTTCCCGGCTCCGCTGCGCTACTCGGAAGACATTGATCTCGTGCGCACAGAGGCCGGGCCGATCGGCCCGGTCCTGGACGCCTTGCGTGTCGTCCTCGAGCCGTGGCTTGGACACGGTCAGTACGAGTCAAGTCCGGTCGCACCCAAGTTGAAATTCCGGATTGAGGCCGAGGACGGCGGCGGCGTCCCCATCCGCCTCAAGGTCGAAACCAACATCAGCGAGATCGAAGCGTATGATCCGCCGATCGACTTGCCGTTCGGCGTGACCAATCCATGGTTCACCGGGAATGCGTCCGTCCCGACATTCTCCCGTGAGGAAATGTTGGCCACCAAGCTGCGCGCGCTGCTGCAGCGGGAGAAGGGTCGCGATCTCTATGACCTGGCGCATGGCCTAGAGACGTTTGAGGGCCTGAATGTGGAGAAAGTGGCTGACTTTTTTGGCCGCTACGTCGCACTTTCGGGCCAGGTCATCACGCGGGCACAAGCTGAGCAACGGATGTTCGCGAAGCTTGCCCGGCCGCGCTTTCTGACCGACATGCAGCCATTGCTTCCGACACAGCAGGCCGAAGCGCTGACCGACCAAACGACCCTCCAGTCATTTACTAGCGTTTTTGCGGCATTCATCGAACGCTTGCCCGGTGACACGTGGTTACGCACCGCTGAAATGCGCAAGCGCTTCGGCGTGGTGTAGAGATATGAATTGGAACGATGACGTCGAGGGTGGCCTGGGATGAGCGACGGAACGAGAGAAGAGGAGCCGCCGACGCACTATCTTCGCCAGGACAATGATGGGTCCGGGACGCAGGTGTGGCGTATCCAAGACTCTGAGGCAGTGAGGCTGGGTGTTTCCAATCCCGAGCAGGGCGCGGGGACCTATATTAAAAGGGGCAAACGGGCCTCGATTTGGGCGGCATTTCGAGAAGACACTCCTTGGTTTACTCCTGGCGGACCCGAGACCGGGCCGTTTCATCGCCTCGATCTCCCGCCAGCTCACTACTATCGTCGCATCGCCAGGCCGCTAAATGGCAGCTTCGCCCATCCTAAAAACCCCGGCGCCGGCGAAGAGCGCGACACGATTGCCGTAGGTGCTGGTCAAGCGCGCGCTCTGACGCATCATCTCGATCGCATCTGCCAAACCGTCCATCCCCATACCGAAACGCTGGGTGTTTACGGTCACGAAATCCGCAACCTGCTGATCCTTGCAGCGACCGAGGTCGAAGCGCATTGGCGGGGGGTCCTGGTCGCGAACGGTAGGTCGGGCCAGAAACTCAACACGAACGACTATGTGCGGTTGCTACCGGTCATGCGCCTCGATCAGTATGCGGTCGGCTTTCGTCCCTATCCGTGGCTAACGCCTATTCGCCCCTTCGCCGGGTGGAATTCTCAAGATCCCACCAAGACTCTCCCCTGGTACGACGCTTATAACCGGGTCAAACACGATAGAGAAACACAATTCAGTGACGCGCGGCTCGAACACACGTTCAACGCCGTCGCCGCATGTGTGATTATGCTTGCAGCTCAATATACCCCGTCGATCGGCTTGGGTGGTCACTCGGATCTGAGCTCTTTTTTCCAGTTTGCCGAGACGCCGGAATGGACACCAGAACAAAGCTACGCGAGCATCTCACACGACCAAGATGGCCGCTGGGTGCCGGTTGATCACCCAGCGCTCGTACGCAAGTAATGAGACTGGATATCGGGGGAGGGGGCGGCGCGGGCAATCATGGACGACATCGATCAGGGTGGACGAGTCATCCTTGCGCATGTGAGTGTAGCTGCTGCTGAATGACGTCTGTGTGGACGTCGATGCGATAATATTTGAGCGTAGGCAAACGTACATCTTGCGCCAAACGCTTTCTCATTTATGAGGCATGATACATCTAGATGTATGAGGGTCTTATGGCAACCGGATACATGCTGTTGACAGGCGCAAGCCGCGGGATTGGCCACGCAACTGTAAAGTTATTTCAGGAGAAAGGCTGGCGCATCCTCACAGTGTCGCGACAGCCATTTTCAGAGGAATGCGCCTGGCCGACAGCAAAGGAGAGTCACATACAGGCTGATCTTGCAGATCTCTCTCAGGTCGGCCCGCTAGTCGCAGCGGTTAGGGAGCGTCTTCCTGATGGGAAGCTTCACGCACTGGTCAACAATGCCGGCATTTCGCCCAAAGGCCCGGGCGGATCAAGGCTGGGCGTTCGCGGAACCGATGCTGAAACCTGGACGAAAGTGCTGAACGTCAATCTGATCTCGACGGCGCTGCTCGCGCGGGCACTCCTGCCGGAGCTTGAGGCGGCCAAGGGTCTCATTGTCAATGTGACCTCGATCGCGGGCTCGCGCGTTCATCCTTTTGCGGGCGTTGCGTATGCGGCGTCAAAAGCGGGCCTCGCTTCCTTGACCCGCGAACTCGCCCATGAGTTCGGCCCGCGTGGTGTGCGTGCAAACGCGATCGCTCCAGGCGAAATCGAAACCTCAATCCTGTCGCCGGGCACCAACGCATTGGTCGAGCAAGAAGTCCCGATGGCTCGGCTTGGAACGCCCCGCGAAGTGGCAGAAACAATATACTTTTTATGCAGTGACGCCTCCTCGTACATCAATGGCGCCGAAATCCACATCAACGGCGGACAGCATGTCTGATCTGCCGAGGGGAGGGGCGGTAGTGGAATGCGATCGGCGGGCACCGTAAACTTAACGCTGTGCGCAGATAGCCGTATTGGCGCGGAGCCGCCAAGCGAGCGGGAATTGGGTGGAGGCCGGATCACGGTCGATAACGTACGCCCTCGGCCGTCATACCCTCGACAGACGAAACATCCGTCACTCGATCCCCACTAGCGACCAGAAGCTCTCGCCTTCTTTGGGGCCGAAATACCGCTTTCCCGCTCAAGCTTTTTGCGAGCGAGTTTACGGACGCGCCTGATACCCTCGGCCTTCTCACGAGCACGTTTTTCGGACGGCTTTTCAAAACGCTCCCGAAGTCGAGCCTCCCGGAAAACGCCCTCGCGCTGCAACTTCTTTTTCAAAAAACGGAGCGCTTGCTCAACGTTATTATCACGTACCAAAACTTGCATTCTAAACTCCCTAGGATCACTGACGCGCCTCATTAGATCCATGTGCTTTTACGAGCAAGGCTTGGAAGGCCGATTGCCTAAATTCTTTGTCGTCACTGTTTCATGGCACGATCGCGAATGGGCTAGAGGTAAGCTTTGCCAGCGGTTGATGGGTCAGAAGTTCATATCCTTTGAAGACCGGTGAGCTTTCGGTGTCCATATTGTTCAAACTCCGATTTTTTGATGGTGCCATTTCCGTGGCGATCTGCTGATTTACAATCCATTGCCAATGGCTTCCTGAGGACCTATTGAAGATTGTGGATTCTCGCCTGCGCTGTCGCGACGATCCATTGCTTTGTTCTCAGTTCCGGATTTTCATGCCGCATGATGTCGGTCACGACCGCGACGCTATCCGCCCCGTGAGCAAGGGCGTCTTCGATCCGTTCGACATTCAACCCGCCGATGGCGACCAGAGGCAGGTCGCCGATGCGCGATTTCCATTCGCTCAGCCGCGTCAGCCCTTGCGGCGCCCATTTCATCTGCTTGAGGATCGTCGTGTAGACCGGACCGAGTGCGATATAATCAGGCCTCGCTGCCAGTGCGGTTTCCAGCTCGCGTTCGTCGTGCGTTGAGAGGCCGAGTTTCAGGCCACTCGCTCGGATCGCGTCGAGGTCCGCTGTCGCAAGATCCTCCTGGCCGAGGTGTACGAAGCCGCAACCTTCCTCGATCGCAAGCCGCCAGTGGTCGTTGACGACCAGCTGAGATTGATGTTTAGCGCAGACTGCTACTGCGCGACGGATCTCGGCGCGTAGTTCAGTCTCCGGACGATCCTTGATGCGCAACTGCACCAGCTTGACGCCAAGC
>NZ_PQIG01000091.1 GCF_012349115.1 Rhizobium ruizarguesonis | reverse complement strand
ACTTGCTACATCGCTGCTCTCGTCATTTGGTGGGCATGATTGAGTCTGGAGCCTAAAGCGCCGTGCGTCCCTTCGGATGCACAAGGGACGCTCTAACTTTTTGAATCTGCGCATCGTGCTTTCCGAAAATCGATTCCGATTTTCGGGCCGATGCGCTAGCTGGTGATGCGCGGCGCCCGGATGACCTTGAGGAAAAGCGCCTTCATCGCATCGGTGATACCTTCGGTCGGCGTTACTTCGAAATAGAAGCCGGGCGAGGCGCATGCCTGCATCTTCGTCGGGATCTCGCTCTGGAAGGGCTTGATCCATGTATTGTACCAATCGTTGCTCGGCAACGGCAGGTAGGTGGTGTAGAGCACGGCGATCTTGACGCCGCGGTCCTTCAGCGGTTTGCAGAAAGAGGTGTCGATCGGTTCCTGACAGCGGCCGCCAGTCGTCTTCTTAGTGCATCCCGACGGCTTGTAGCTGTCGCCGACGCCGTCGGAAACGAAGAACAGGATCTTTTCGGGGCTGATATTCGACGTGCCGTCACCGGCCGGATCGATGATGGTATTCATCTGCGTCAGCGCGCTATCGAAGCTCGTGAGCTGGTCCTGGTTGTAGTTCTGGTAGGGAATGGTCATCAGGTCGACGGCGTCGGTGTAATTCTTCACCTTCGTCAGGTCGGAGGTGGGGCTGGAGATCGTCGTCAGCTTGGCGTCTTCGGCTTTGGTGCCGAAAGTATAGACGCCCATGCGGAACTGGTCGCTGCTGACGCGTTCGGTCTTGGCCGTATCGGTCAACGCCTGGGTTGCCTGGCGCACGACGTCGATGCGCATGGCGACGCCGAGGCTCTTGGCGATGGTGTAGTTGTTGGTGCTCTGGTCCATCTGATGGCAGGCAAAGGCGCAGCCTGTTTTGGCCTGCAGCTTGGAAACATCGGTCGCGGTTGCGCCGACGCCCATGGAAGGCGTGTTGTCGAGCAGGATGTAGAAATCCATGAAGGCGGCGGTTTGATACTCGGCCGTCGCCGAGCCTGAGATCGTGATCGAGTCCCGGCCGAGGATGCGCATGAAGGTGGTGGGCACGGTCGCGCTGAAGGAAACCTGTGAATTCAGCTTGTTGGCGGTCTTGATGACGTCGATGCCGAGATCGACATGAACGTCGGTCAGCTCCCCGGACATTTGAGACATGAAAATGCTGCGGGCGTCGTCTTTGCCGAGCGAGATCGTGCCGTTGCCGCTCATGGTCATGGCGGCTGCGACCGCGCCGGATTTCTCGGCGATCGAACCGACGGCGGCAGCATCGGCGGCGGCGTAAAGCTGTGTCCTCAGGCTGAGCGCATGGGCGAAATCCACCGCCATGCCGGCCGCACCGAAGAGCGGTACGACCAGCAGCGCCGTCATGATGCCAAAATTGCCCGAGCGGTCCGATATGAAACCGGGCGGAAGGATCGCCATGCCATGTCCCCGATGTTGAAACTCTTTGCGGTTCTACATTGAAAGTCTAAAATATGGGGAAATCGACATGGTATATGCGGGTTTAACCAGACAACGGCGGGCGGCGGTAGTGAGGCGACAACTGTCGGCGATTGGTCTTTGCAAGCCTGACCTAAAGGTCTATAAGCCGCCGCATATTGAGGGCATCCTGAGGTATGGATGTGAGAACAGGTGAGTGAGATGGCAGAGAATTGGACCCCGAGCAGCTGGCGGCAAAAACCGATCCTGCAGGTTCCCGAATATCCCGACGCAGCCGCTTTGGCGGCAACGGAAGCCACGCTTGCCAGCTATCCGCCGCTTGTCTTTGCAGGTGAGGCGCGCCGCCTGAAGAAACATCTCGCCAATGTCGCCGAAGGCAACGGCTTCCTGCTGCAGGGCGGCGACTGCGCCGAGAGCTTCGCCGAGCACGGCGCCGACAATATCCGCGACTTCTTCCGCGCCTTCCTGCAGATGGCCGTCGTGCTGACTTTTGGCGCGCAGCTGCCGGTCGTGAAGGTTGGTCGCATTGCCGGCCAGTTCGCCAAGCCGCGTTCGTCGAATGTCGAGAAGCAGGGCGACGTGACGCTGCCGGCCTATCGCGGCGACATCATCAACGGCATCGAATTCACCGAGGAGTCGCGCATTCCGAACCCGGAACGCCAGGCCATGGCCTACCGCCAGTCGGCCGCGACGCTGAACCTTCTGCGCGCCTTTGCGATGGGCGGCTACGCCAATCTCGAAAACGTGCATCAGTGGATGCTCGGCTTCGTCAAGGACAGCCCGCAGGGCGAGCGCTACCGCAAGCTTGCCGATCGCATCAGCGAAACCATGGATTTCATGAAGGCGATCGGGATCACCTCGGAAAACCAGCCGGCGCTGCGCGAGACCGATTTCTTCACCAGCCACGAGGCGCTGCTGCTCGGCTATGAGGAGGCGCTGACCCGCGTCGATTCCACGTCGGGCGACTGGTATGCAACGTCGGGCCACATGATCTGGATCGGCGACCGTACGCGCCAGGCCGACCATGCGCATGTCGAATATTGCCGCGGCATCAAGAACCCGATCGGCCTGAAATGCGGCCCGTCGCTGCAGGCTGACGACCTGCTGCAACTGATCGACATCCTGGATCCTGCCAACGAGGCCGGGCGCCTGACGCTGATCTGCCGCTTCGGCCACGAAAAGGTCGCCGACAGCCTGCCGAAGCTCATTCGCGCCGTCGAGCGCGAGGGCCGCAAGGTCGTTTGGTCCTGCGATCCGATGCACGGCAACACGATCACGCTCAACAACTACAAGACCCGTCCCTTCGAGCGGATCCTGTCGGAAGTCGAAAGCTTCTTCCAGATCCACCGCGCCGAAGGCTCTCATCCCGGCGGCATCCATATCGAGATGACCGGCAAGGACGTGACCGAGTGCACCGGCGGCGCCCGCGCGGTCTCTGCAGAAGACCTGCAGGACCGCTACCACACCCATTGCGATCCGCGCCTCAACGCCGACCAGGCGCTCGAGCTGGCCTTCCTGCTTGCCGAGCGCATGAAGGGCGGCCGCGACGAAAAGCGCATGGTCGCGAACGGCTGAGATCAGCCTAAAATGAATGAAGAAAAGCCCGGTTCGCCGGGCTTTTTATTGACAGGCCTCGCTCTTTTCTCGACGTCATTCTCGGCCTTGTGCCGAAGATCTGCTGTGCCGGCTGCAGATGCTCGGGACAAGCCCGAGCATGACGAAAGAGGAGTTGGTCGACTTGTTAGCAGCCCGGCGGACCGCCGGGCTTTTGTTATCGTGCACCCGCACCAGCCGCTCAGATGCTGGCCTGAACGCTGTGCAGATTGGCGTAGACGCCGTCTTGCGCCATGAGCTCGTCATGTGTGCGCTGTTCGACAATACCATCGGCCGTCAGGACCAGGATGCGGTCGGCATGGCGGACGGTGGACAGACGGTGGGCGATGACCAGGGTTGTTCGGCCGTTCGCCAGGCTGAGCAGCGCCTGCTGCACCGCCCGTTCGCTCTCGTTGTCGAGCGCGCTGGTCGCTTCGTCGAAGATCAGGATCTCCGGATTCTTGAGGAAGGCGCGGGCGATGGTGATGCGTTGGCGTTGGCCGCCCGAGAGCTTGACGCCGCGTTGGCCGATATCGGTGTCATAGCCATGTGGCAGGGCGATGATGAAGTCGTGCGCATTGGCGGCGCGCGCGGCCACTTCCAGCTCGGCATCGCTGGCGTCGGGCCGGCCGTAGCGCAGGTTTTCCGCCACCGTACCGGCAAACAGGTAGACATCCTGCTGCACCACCCCGACATGGCGCCGGAGCGAGGCCAGCGTCACATCGCGGATGTCGATGCCATCGATCCGGATCGCCCCGGCCTCGACATCGTAGAAGCGCGGTATCAGCGCGCAAAGCGTGCTCTTGCCGACCCCTGACGGGCCGACCAGGGCGACGAACTCCCCGGGAGCGATGGTGAGCGACAGCTGCTCGAGCACCCGCGGGCCATCGGCCTCGTAACCGAAGACGACGTTGGAAAAGCTGATCTCGCCCCTTGGTGCCGGCATCGGCCGCGCCGCCGGCCGATCGGTGATATCGGGAGCGATCTCCAGGATCTCCATGGCCCTGACGAAGCCGGTATAACCCTCCTGCCAGAGGCGCACGAAATTCGCCAGCCGCTGCACGGGATCGACCAGCACGGCGATGCAGAGCAGGAAGGTCAGCATATCAGGCACGGTCAGTTCCGCCGCCAGGATGCGCAGGCCGCCGACGATAATCACCAATATGGTGACGAGCTGGGCGAAGGTTTCGGTGCCGACCGAAAACCAGGCTTCGCTCCGATAGCCCTCGGCGCGGCTTTGCAGGAAGCGCCGGTTCTGCTCGGCGAAGCGTTCCTTCTCCAGCGCCTCGTTGGCAAAGGACTGGACGACGCGGATGCCCGCAAGAGCGTCCTCCACCCGCTCGTTGACGGCGGCGATCTGCCGCTTGCTGGCTTCGAGCGCGCGGTTCATGCGCCGGTTGAAATAGAGCGCATAGGCGACCGCCGCCGGTGTGAGCAGCAGGATGAGAGCCGCCAATGGCGGATCGATGAAGAACAGTACCAGCATGGCGCCGCCGTATTTGAGTACGGCGATGGAAAGATCCTCGGGGCCATGATGAAAGAGCTCGCCCAGCCACAGACTGTCATTGGTGATGCGGCTCATCAGCTGGCCGGTGCGCTGGCGGTCGTAGAAGCTGAACGAGAGCTTCTGGCAGTGCTCGAAGAGTTCCTGCCGCACCGTCGCTTCGATGCGCGCACCCATCACATGGCCGCGATAATCGACGAAGAAGATGGCGACGATCTGGACCGCCAGAACGGCCAGCATGACGCCGCCCATGGCAAGGATGTGTGCGAAGGCCTGCGGCGCGTCGGGCAGAGCCAGAAGGCGGCTCGTGACGATGTTGGCGCAGAGCGGCAGGGCGACCGCCGTGCCGGCCACCAGGATGGCGCAAAGCAGATCCGCCAGCAGCAAAGGCAGGTGCGGACGATAGTAGGAGAGGAATTTGCGCATACGCGACCAGCGCCGCTCGCGGTCGGCGGCATTCGCATCGTCGCGGAAGAATTTCAGGAAGGGGTTATGGCGTCGCGAGTTTTTCCTCGCGCGGGAGAACCGAATGTTCATGAAGCTGAATGTCCTTGTGGGGGATGTTTCCTTTCTGTTCGGACAGGGTCGCTCTCATGTCAGTCTCCCGGGGGTTGAATAAATTTGACCTGCAGTATCGCCGACAACAGCCGGCGATTCAATGCCGGGATGAGATGAGGTTGGCGGCTGTTGTTGTCGAGCAACAGGTGCCAAGCATGCATAAGGCCGGCAATTTTCAAGATTTCTGATGATTTCGTTGAACGGAATGGAATTGACGCCGCGGGCGATCGGCGGCAACGTCCCGTCATAAACGGGAGGGCGACCATGACCGAACGGCATACAGGTGGCTGCCTTTGCGGCGCCGTGCGATTTTCAACGACGGCGAAGCCAGGGCCTGTCGTCGGCTGCCATTGCTCGCAGTGCCGCCGGCAGACCGGGTTTTATTACGCCGCGGTCAACGTGGCCCGCGCGGCTCTTTCGGTTGATGGCACCGAGGCGGTCCGCTGGTACCGGTCGAGCGAAGAGGCGCAGCGCGGCTTCTGCTCGAATTGCGGCTCCGCGCTGTTCTGGCAGGCGGACGGATCGGCGGAGATTTCGGTCATGGCCGGCGCCTTTGACACGCCGAGCGGCCTTGCCTTCGGCCATCATATCTACTGCGCCGACAAGGGCGATTTCTACGAAATATCAGATGGCCTACCGCAATATGACGGGAATCCCCCCCCGTCATCCTCGCTGGCCCCGTGATTGACAAGGGTTGATCGCCGAGGCTAGGTTTACCGTGCTGCGTAGGGCGCTTCGTCGAATGTCGAAAGGGCAATGCCCGCCTACAATGTATCAACAGTTGCGCCCATGCCGAATCTCGAAAACCTCAAAAAGCAGGCCAAGCAGTATTTGCGATGGCACCGCGAAAGATACTATCCGGTTGCAGCCGAGATCAGAGCTGCGTTGCCGCGTTTCCGTCATCTCGATGACAGCCAGGTGCTGGAGGCGCGCTTCAAGCTTAGCGACGCGCAGGACCTGATCGCACGTCAAATGGGTTTCGAGGGATGGCAGGCGCTCAAGACAGGAGCCGCAGCCATGACAGATCCGAAAAAACAGCCCGCACCACAAGCCATCCTGAGTTCGCTATCCGCGCAGTTGTTCGTCACCGATATCAAGGCGTCGTGCGAATTCTTCACCGGCAAGCTCGGCTTCAGGGTCGACTTCGTCTATGGCGACCCGCCGTTTTACGGACAGGTCATCCGCGACAATGCTCAACTCGCTCTGAGGCTGGTATGCGAGCCCGTGTTCGTCGGCGATATCAGGCAACGGGAGCATCTGCTTTCAGCCTCGATCACCGTCGATACATCAGACGAGATCAAGCGCCTGTTCCTGGATTTCCAGGCCGCAGGCGTATCCTTCCATCAGCCCCTCAGGAAGGAGCCGTGGGGCGCCAGAAACTTCATCGTGCTAGATCCGGACGGAAATCTCATCCTGTTTGCCGGTCCGGGCGGCTGATCGTCGCGCAATAAGCGCTGCCTCAGCTTCTGGCGGAAAGTTCGGCGCTGAGGCGGGCCACGTCCTCGCGCAGCCCCGTCAACTCGGTCAGTACGTGCATGTCGATCTTCTGGTGCAGGGAGAGTACTTCGAGCTCGGCCTTGAGATTGACCTCGTAATCCTTGGCGGCCTCAAAGCGGTCGCGTTCGGCCTGGCGGTTCTGCGACATCATGATGATCGGCGCCTGGATGGCGGCGAGCATCGACAGGATCAGGTTCAGGAAGACGAAGGGATAGGGGTCGAAGGCGCCGGTCATCAGAATGATGGTGTTGATGACAGTCCAGGCGATGAGGAAAACGAAGAAGGCGATGATGAAGGACCAAGAGCCGCCGATGCGGGCGATGCTGTCGGCGACACGTTCGCCGAAGGAGGCCTCGGCCGAGAAGGCGGCATTGACGTCGGTCGAGATGATCTTGCGCGCGTGCGTTTTCGCCAGCACGCGCTTTTCGATGTCGCCGAGTTCATCGGCCGGCTTGTCGAAATGAAGATGCACGAAATTCGAAAGATTATACATGGCCTGTTTCCGATGCCGGTTATCACTTCGGCGCCAGTATTCCGCTCCGCCGGTAAATTGCAATGCGTATCGGTGCCGCGCGGCGCGATGCGCAATCCGTTCATAAATATTTCGTCACCGCCAAGCGTCGCTTTTGGCGCCAACATGTTGCGGTCGCGAAAGGTGCAGGCTAAATAAATGACATGACACAGGAAAACGCCCTTTCTGATATTTTCCGCATCGCCATCGGCCAGCTCAACCCGACGGTCGGCGATGTCGCCGGCAATCTCGCCAAGGCGCGCGAGGCGCGTATTGACGCGGGACGGGAGGGCGCGCATCTGTTCGTCCTGACCGAGCTTTTCATCTCCGGCTATCCGCCTGAAGATCTGGTGCTGAAGCCCGCCTTCATCCGTACCTGCTGGAAGGCGGTCGAGAGCTTGGCGGCCGACACCGCCGATGGCGGGCCGGGCGTCATCATCGGCTTTCCCCGGCAGGACGAGACCGGTCGCTACAATTCCGTCGCCGTGCTCGACGGCGGCAAGGTGATTGCGGTGCGCGACAAGATTGACCTGCCGAATTACGGCGAGTTCGACGAGAAGCGCGTCTTCGACCAGGGCGCCATGCCGGGGCCGGTGAATTTCCGCGGCGTGCGCATCGGCATTCCGATCTGCGAGGATATCTGGGGCGATCTCGGCGTCTGCGAGACGCTGGCCGAAAGCGGGGCTGAAATCCTGCTATCGCCGAACGGTTCGCCCTATTATCGCGACAAGGTCGATATCCGCCACCAGGTGGTGCTAAAGCAGGTGATCGAGACCGGCCTGCCGCTGATCTATGCCGCCCAGCTCGGCGGCCAGGACGAACTGGTCTTCGACGGGGCGAGCTTCGCCTTCAATGCCGACAAGTCGCTCGCGTTCCAGATGAGCCAGTTCGAAACCGCGCTGGCGGTGACGACATGGAAGCGCGGCGAAGGCGGCTGGCACTGCGCCGAAGGGCCCATGGCGCATATCCCTGAAAGCGAGGAGGCCGATTACCGCGCCTGCCTGCTCGGCTTCCGCGACTACGTCAACAAGAACGGCTTCAAAACAGTGGTGCTCGGCCTTTCCGGCGGCATCGATTCTGCGATCTGCGCAGCAATCGCGGTCGATGCGCTCGGCGAGGAGCGGGTGCGCACCGTCATGCTGCCCTATCGATACACCTCCGAGGATTCGCTGAAGGATGCGGCCGACTGTGCGAAGGCGCTCGGCTGCCGCTACGACATCGTGCCGATCGAGCAGCCGGTGACGGGCTTCAGCAGCGCGCTCGCCAGCCTTTTCGAAGGTACGGATAGCGGCATCACCGAGGAGAACCTGCAGAGCCGGGCGCGCGGCGTCATTCTGATGGCGATCTCCAACAAGTTTGGCTCGATGGTGGTGACGACGGGCAACAAGTCGGAAATGTCGGTCGGCTACGCCACGCTCTACGGCGACATGAACGGCGGATTCAATCCGATCAAGGACCTGTACAAGATGCAGGTCTATGCGATTTCCCGCTGGCGTAACGAAAACGTGCCGCCGGATGCGCTGGGACCTTCCGGCGAGGTGATCCCGCAGAATATCATCGACAAGGCGCCCTCGGCCGAGCTGCGTCCCGACCAGAAGGACCAGGATTCGCTGCCGCCCTATCCCGTGCTCGACGATATTCTCGAATGCCTTGTCGAGAAGGAGATGGCGGTCGAAGAGATCGTCGCGCGCGGCCATGACGTGGCGACCGTCCACCGGGTCGAGCATCTGCTCTATCTCGCCGAATACAAGCGCCGGCAATCGGCGCCGGGTGTTAAGATCACCAAGAAGAACTTTGGCCGCGACCGGCGTTATCCGATCACCAACCGCTTCAGGGATCGCTGACGCAATCGAGATCGCTGACGGCGGCAATTCAAAGTGTTCCAGCGTCCTTTACGCGTCTGAAAGACGCGCGGTGCAGTAGGATTTTCGGGAGGAAACATGCGCAGCTCGGTTGAGATCTACAATGTCGGGACGGGCAGGGCCGGCGAGGTCTGGCAGACGGACAGGCTGGTGGAGGCCCCGAACTTTTCGCCGGATGGTTCCTACCTTCTGTTGAACGGCGACGGGCTGCTCTATCGCCTGCCGCTCGATGGCGGCGAAGTGGTCAAGGTCGATACAGGCTTTGCCGTCAACTGCAACAATGATCACGGCATTTCGCCTGATGGGACTGAGATTGTCATCTCCGACAAGACCGAATTCGGCAAGTCCGCGATCTATATCCTGCCGATCGAAGGCGGCACGCCGCGGCTTATCACCCAGAACCTGCCATCCTACTGGCATGGCTGGTCGCCGGACGGGCGCCAGCTTGCCTATTGTGGCATCCGCGACGACCTCTTCGATATCTACACCATCTCCGTCGATGGCGGCGCCGAAACGCGGCTGACGCATGGCGAGGGACGCAATGACGGACCGGATTATTCCGCCGACGGCCAATGGATCTATTTCAATTCCAGCCGCACCGGGCTGATGCAGATCTGGCGCATCCATCCCGATGGCACCGGGCTCGAGCAGGTGACCTCGGACAATCAGGGCAATTGGTTCGCCCATCCGTCGCCTACGAATGACAAGGTGCTGATCCTGTCCTATGACCCTTCGGTGTTCGACCATCCGCGCGATCTCGACGTGCGGCTGCGGCTGATGGACATGGACGGTGGCAATCTGAAGACGCTGTTCGAGCTCTTTGGAGGGCAGGGCACGATCAACGTGCCCTGCTGGTCTCCTGATGGCAAAGAATTCGCCTATGTCCGCTATTTTCCGGCCGACTAAACGCGGGTCCGGCGCCGCTCGCGGGCGGATGTCGCCAGGTCTTCCAGCACGGCGACCGACATATCCCAGTCGATGCAGCCATCGGTGATGGACTGGCCGTAGACCAGCGGCTTGCCGGGAACGAGGTCCTGGCGGCCGGCGACGAGGTTGCTTTCGATCATCATGCCCTTGATGTCGCTGTTGCCGGCGGCGATCTGCGCGGCCACGGATTTGACGACGAGCGGCTGGTTCATCGGATCCTTGCCGCTGTTGGCGTGGCTGGCATCGATGAGGATGCGCGGGGCGACGCCGAGCTTGACGGCTTCACCGGTGACCGCTTCGACGTCGGCCGCTTCATAGTTGGGCCGTTTGCCGCCGCGCAGGATGATGTGGCAATCCTCATTGCCTGTCGTCGAGGCAATTGCCGCCTGTCCATCCTTGGTCACGGCCGGGAAGTGATGCGGCTGCGAGGCGGCGAGGATGGCGTCGAGCGCGACGCGAACGCCGCCATCGGTGCCGTTCTTGAAGCCGATCGGGCAGGAGAGGCCGGAGGCGAGCTGGCGATGGATCTGGCTTTCGGTGGTGCGCGCGCCGATCGCGCCCCAGCTGACGAGGTCGGCGATGTACTGCGGCGTGATCGTGTCGAGGAATTCGACGCCGGCCGGAAGACCCATGGCATTGATATCGAGCAGCAGGCGTCTCGCAATCCTCAACCCTTCCTCGATGCGGTAGCTGCCGTCGAGATGCGGATCGTTGATGAGGCCCTTCCAGCCGACGGTCGTGCGGGGCTTTTCGAAGTAGACGCGCATGACGATCTCGAGATCACCGGCGAAGCGGCGGCGCTGTTCCGCCAGCCGTTCGGCATATTCCCTGGCGGCAACGGGGTCATGGATGGAGCAGGGGCCGATGACGACGATCAGGCGATCGTCCTCGCCCTGGAGAATCTTATGGATCGCATCACGGTTGCTGGTCACGGTGTCGGTGACAGCAACATTGCGGTGAATTTCCGCGATGATATCGGCAGGTTTGGTCAGCGGGGTGATTTCGACGATACGCAGATCGTCAATGGTATCAGACACGGTATGGCTCCTGTTTGGTCATACCGGCGGAACAAAAAAGCCGCCAGGTAGACTAGCGGCTGTTCGGGTTGTCGTCGCGTCGAATTCAGTTACGCATGGACCCGCATCCGCTGTGAGCAGCGGTACCAATAAAATCGCGAGGCGTTGATTGATGTGATCGACATGGCGCGTATGTAGCGTCACGCCGAGGCGTTGTCACGTAGAATTTTCTGTCTGAAAATCGGGCGCTCTTGTGGAAGATACACCCGGGGACCCACAAAGCACGTCGCATTCGATCTCTCTTATGCGACGTGCTCCAAGTCGTTGTTTATGCATATCGCCTATGCTTTTGGGCGCCATGCATTTGCACTGCTTTACGAACTAAGCGCGGTTCCTGATATCAGAGGGCGTCGACGTTGACACCGACGGTGATGGCGCCGATCGGCGTGCCCTTGTCGTCTGAAATCGTGACGCTTGCCTGCGACTGCAGCGTCTGGGTCGATTCATCCTTTTCGATCTCATCGACGAAGACGGCGTCCTTGCCGGCGCCGAAGGACTTCTGGAACTTGCCCTCGTCGCCCTGCCAGTAGTCGGATGTGGTGTCGCTTTGACCGACATTCAGCCCCTTTGCATCCATGACGAAGATTTCCGTGATCTTGCCGCCGGAAGCCTCCTTCTTTCCCTGAAGGAATTTCGACAGGGCATTGTTGAGCACGCCGTCGATCATCGAGTGGTCGGAGCCATCGACTTCGGCACGCCACTTCTTGTCGAGGGCGTCAACATCAGCCGCGCTGAGATTGGCGTTGGCAGTGTTCTGCGCCTTGACAGCTTCGATGATGGCTGGGTCGTTGAGCCAGGGCTTGACGTCGCTCGTCACGTAGTCGGAGATCGGGGCAAGCTTGGCATCTTGCGCCATGGATACGCCCATGGGCATGGCAAATGCGGTGCAGGCCAAAAGAAATGCGGGCACGATTTTCTTCATAAGCGTTTCCTTCCTGATTATAGGTTGCTGAGAACTAAGGCTTATCGGATGCAGACGACGTCAGAACTCCTCCCAGGCACCAGGAGCAGCGGCAACGGCGGCGTTTCCTGCATGACGCTGCGCGAAGGCTCTGGGCTCGGGACGAGCTTGGCGGGCGGCTTGAACGGGTTTGGGCTGGCTGGCGGTAGACGCGCCGACGACGAACCTGCCGGCCGAGTCCTGCAGAAGGCGTCCCTGCGACAGCAGTTCGTGGCAGGCGGCGTTCGTTTCCTCGACCATTGCCGCGTTCTGCTGTGTCGTCTGATCCATCTGGTTGATCGCGCTGTTGATTTCCTGCAGGCCCGTCGCCTGTTCGCGATAGGATTGGACGATGGAAGCGATGCTATCGCTGATGCGGTTGATCTGCTCCTCGATCTTCAGGAGGGCGTCACCGGTTTCGTTCACCAGCCCGACGCCCGCGGCAACTTCCTGGCCGGATACGTTGATCAGGTTCTTGATTTCCTTTGCGGCATTTGCCGACCGCTGGGCGAGTTCACGCACTTCCTGCGCAACGACCGCAAAACCCTTGCCGGCCTCGCCGGCGCGCGCCGCCTCGACACCGGCGTTCAGCGCCAGCAGGTTGGTCTGGAAGGCGATTTCGTCGATGACGCCGATAATGCGGCCGATCTGGCTCGACGAGGTTTGAATCCGGTCCATCGCGCCGATCGCATCGCGCACCACCGTCGCCGAGACATGGGCGCTCCGCTTTGTCTCCTCGACCAACTGCCCGGCATTTTCAGCCCGTTGCGACGATGTTCTGACCGTGGTGGTCACCTCATCCAGTGCCGCAGCGGTCTGCTCCAATGCTGCTGCCTGTTGCTCGGTGCGCCTGGCGAGTTGATCCGCGGAGGTCGCCAGCTCGCTGGAGCCGGTTTCAACCGCCACGGAGGCGGTCTTGATCTCTGTTAGAGCGGCCGCGACCGCATCGACCATGTTGTTGAAATCCTGACGCAATTTATCGAATTCTGGACCGACATCGGCCAGGTGTATCGAGAAGTCGCCGGCGGCGAGCCCTTCCAATGCATTTGCGAGAGCGTTCATGACCAGCCGTTGTGTGTTGCTGGCCTCTTCGGTCAACAATGCGTTGCGCGCCCGTTCTGCGTCGAGCGAAGCACTCTGCTCGGCAGCGGCCTGCTCTCTTTCGACCTTCGCAATCGCCTCGTGACGGAAAACTTCCAATGCACGCGCCAGAAAGCCGATCTCGTCGCCATTTTCCCTGTAGGTAACGGGAGAGACCAGATCGCCTTTCTGCAACGCGCTGATTCGTTCGCTGATCACCCTGATGGGTCGGCCGACCAGGCTGCGCATGGCGAGAAGGAAGGCAACGACGGCCATGGCGGTGATCGCGGACTGCGTGAGCAGCGAAATGAGAACTTTCTGCCTGACTTCGGAAGCGATTTTTTCGACGGACCAGTTCGTGACGATGTAACCGGTGGCCTTGCCCGACTTATCCAGCGGGAGCGGCGCGATGATCGTCACGACGCCGGCAGATATTCTACCGTCATCGATGGTCGTCTTTTCCGGTTTCGCGCTGAGGCTCTTCGCCAGATCGGCTGGTGCGGGCAACCCACTAACGCCATCGCGCGCCCAGGTATCGACGGCGGCAGGTTCAGCGTTGAATGCGGCAAACTGCACGAGATCGAGCGAGGGGTCGTCGCGATAGAGCGAATAAGCCTCTCGAACGGCGTTCGCCTTCCCCCATTTCACGCCGCCCGCTGCCAGAGATGCAAATTGCTCGGCATCCTTGGACCAGTTCGCCTTGGCGCCATCGATCAACGCCCGGGTTTCGTACATCCAGGTATAGGTGGCGAAAGCGGAAATGCCGCAGAGGTTCACGGCAACGATAATCGCCGCCAGCTTGGCGGTCAGAGGCATCGTCTTCAAAAATTGGAACATTCCGCGGCGGCCTAGAATTGCGGCTCAGTCGGACATGTTCCGACTGGCGTATCAATACGGGCATCGACGCTGACGATCACATCACGAGCCCTCATGCCCATGTCCGAATTGCGACCCAAAACGCGCAAACGCAGTGTGTATTTGATGTGTGAATAAATCATAAAGTAGAATGGGGTGCTGGGGTACACGCGGGTCATTTCACCCTGGCGTCTGCCGGCGCCGAGTCTTGCGAACCGGCGGGTGAGGAATGCTTCCATCGCGCCAGGCAGATCTGTCTCGATCAGCTATTTTCCGCCACGGCCTCTTCGGGCTCGGCGTGCCGGCGCTTGCGGCCACGCGCCGTCAGTTCCGCCCCGGCATCGCGCGGCAGGCGCAGGAAGGTGATACAGGCCAGCGCCGAAATCGCCGAGACGCTGAAGAAGGCGACGTGGAAATCCGAGACCAGCAGCCTGCCGTCGTGAAAGCTGCTCGAAATTTCGAGGATGCCGCCGGCGATCGCCACACCCATCGCCATGGAGATACGCTGGGCAACGGCATTGATCGCGGTTGCCTGGCTGCTGTCGGCGTCGTCGACATCGCCGAAGGCCATGGCGTTGACGCCCGAGAAAGCCATGGAGCGGAACAGGCCGCCGATCAGCAGGCAGGCCATGATCAGGAACAGCGGCGTCTCGGCGGTGAAAAGGCCGTTGATGCCGAGGAAGATCGCCGCCAGCAAAGTGGTGATTGATATGACGGTGCGGAAGCCGAACGCCTTGAAGGTGCGCGAGGCGGCGAATTTCGAGCCCATGGAGCCGAGCGCGCTGACGAAGGTGACCGAGCCCGATTGCAGCGGCGTCAGGCCGAAGCCGAGCTGCAGCATCAATGGCATCAGGAAGGGCAGGGCGCCGAGCCCCATGCGGAAATTCGAGGCGCCGAGGATCGCCGCCCGGAACATCGGGTAACGGAACATCTTCGGGTCGAGAAGCGGATTGGGTGCGCGGCGGGCATGCAGGAGATAGAGGAGGCCGGCAAGGATGCCGATTGCAACCGTGGCATAACCGTAGATGACGGGCACGGCCGGCAGGCTGATCACCGACAGGCCGAAGACGAAGCCGGAGAAGCCTATGCCGCAAAGGCAGAAGCCGGGGAAGTCCATCGGCCGCGGACTGCGCGGCTCGACCGCCGGCAGGAAACGGGTGACGAGGATGATGCCGAGCACGCCGATCGGGACGTTGATCCAGAAGATCCAGTGCCAGGTGAGGTAGGTGGTGAGGAAACCGCCGATCGGCGGACCCATGATCGGGCCGATCAGGGCGGGGATGGTGAGCCAGGCCATGGCATCGACGAGTTCGTGGCGCGGTGTTCCCCGGACCAGCAGCAAGCGGCTGACCGGCGTCATCATCGAGCCGCCGGCGCCCTGAATCAGGCGCGAGACGACGAAGGCTGTGATCGAGTTGGAAAAGGCGCAGGCGATCGAGCCGATCATGAAAACGAAGATCGCCATGCGGAAAATGTTGCGCGCGCCGAAACGATCGGACATCCAGCCGCTGATCGGGATGAAGATCGCCAGCGCCACGAGATAACTCGTGACGGCAAGCTTCAGCGCGATCGGCGAGGTACCGATATCGGCGGCGATTGCCGGCAGGCTGGTGGCGATCACGGTGGAATCCATCTGTTCCATGAACAGGGCGACCGCAAGGATCATGGGCGTGAGGCGGGGCACGGGCAACCGAAATGCAAAGAGAAAAAGTGCGGCGCCATGGGCGTCGGTCAGGATCGGTTTGTTTCTAAGGCAGCAATGCGCCTCTGTCCATGAAATCGATGTCGCATGCAGCGTATCGGCGGCGTCATGCGGGCCGCCTTGCCGCAGCCGCGCTTTCCTGAAATAGATGCGCCGTCAGGTGCCCGCCGGTAAGGCGGGAGAATCGGGAATCCGGTGCAAAGCCGGAACGTGCCCAACGCTGTAAGGCCGACGTTTGCCGCTTCATCACGCCACTGGCTTCTTGCCGGGAAGGCTGCGGCAGACGGATGACGCTCAGTCAGAAGACCGGCCTGGCAAGATAGACCGATCCGCGCGGACGGCGGGGCGGTTGCGTTGTTGGGGATTTGACGATGCGACCCTTTGATGAGGATGCCCTTTCGGTGGCGTCCGGTTTTTCTTTGGCCGAACGCGAGGCCGTCTATCATGCGATCATGACGCGGCGGGACGTCCGCAGCCAGTTCCTGCCCGATCCCTTGCCGGACGAACTTGTGCAGCGGCTGCTGACGGCCGCCCACCACGCGCCCTCAGTCGGCTTCATGCAGCCGTGGAATTTCATTCTGGTGAAAAGCGCAACCGTGCAGGCGCGCGTCCGGGATGCTTTTGCGAGGGCCAATGAGGAGGCGGCGCTGATGTTCGAAGGCGAACGGCGGCAGGCCTACCGCTCGCTCAAGCTCGAAGGCATTGTCGAGGCGCCGCTCGGCATATGCGTGACCTGCGATCCCACGCGCAGTGGCAGCGTAGTGTTGGGGCGCACGCACAATCCGAGGATGGATAGCTATTCCACAGTCTGCGCCATCCAGAACCTCTGGCTTGCGGCGCGGGCGGAAGGGGTCGGCATCGGCTGGGTCAGCATCTTTCATGAAGGCGACCTGAAGAGCATTCTCGGCATACCCGAGCATATCGAGGTGGTCGCCTGGCTCTGTGCCGGTTTCGTCGATCGGCTCTATGACGAGCCGGAACTCTCCGTCAAAGGCTGGCGGCAGCGGCTGCCGCTCGATGAACTCGTCTTTCATGATGGATGGGGACAGAGCGAGCCCTAAATCAAGCGCGTCGCATCGAAGATGCATGTCGTAGTCCCAAAACCGCTGCGCAGTTTTGGGTGGCATGATTTGATATCACTGCTGTTGTGGCTGCGGGCCAGGCGTTGCCGGATTGGCGAGGTCGATCGAGCCCTGATCGCCGGCCAGAAACTGCGGGCCGACCTGACGGACGCGGTTCTGCGTGGGATCGTAGGGGCGCTCGGGAACGGATGGTTGCGGCGCGGCGGCATCCTTCGCCGGGGGATTGGTGCGGATGGTGGTGATGGAGCCCTGCTGCGGCGGTTCGCTCACCGCCTGCTTGGAGCGCATCTCCTCATAATAGGCGGTGAGATTGCAGGCGCAGGAGGATTTTTCCCCGGGCGTGCGGTTCTTGTAGGCAAAGGCATTTTTCATGGCGCTGTAGGGCGTGCCCGTTGCGACCGAGATCATGTTCGAGGCTTCGGTGCTCGTCACGTCACGATAGAATAGTTCGGTCTCGATGCCCGGGCACATCTTGGCGCAGGTCTGGGCGTCGCGGCCGAAATCGACCGACGTGGCGTTCGAGCTGATCGGGAAGAAGCCGCCGTCGCAGCTGCGCACGCACATGGTGCTGACCGGAGATAGCATCTCGGCCCGCGGCACGCCGTAACGCGGATCGACCTCGTCACCGCCGCCGAGCGGAATGAAGGTATCGGTGCGCATCGCCTGTTCCTCGACGCTCGGAGCCGGTTCGTTGGCGCTGCGATCGCTCGGGGCATAGAAGTTTTCGCTGTTGCAGCCATTGCGGTCGAGAGCGGCAATCAGTTCGCGCCGCGCGCCGTCATCGGCGCCGTTCTGGCCGGCCAGCTCGTCGCGGCGGTCCTGGAGATAGCGGATGTTGTCGATCATGCGGGCTTCGGACTGCGAGAGCTCGGCGCAATAATCGGCATTCTCGCCGCCGATGACGACCATGCTGCCCGAGGTGCAGCCGTTGCCGCGCAGCTCGTTGCGGACCTTGCGCAGCTCGAGGTTCTGCTCGGCCATGGCGCTGGCATATTGGCGCACTTCCGGGCCGTTGTTATTGCCGATCGACCGCGGCAGGTCGGCCAAGCGACCGCGCAGATCCTCACAGATAGTAGTTGTCTGCGCCGCGGCGGGCGCTGCGAAGGCAAGGAGGAGGGCAAGAGACAGGTTTCGGCGTTTCACGGCGTCGTCCCGGAATGAGCAAAGAATCGATCGGTCGATTGCGGCCTCGATAGCCGCGCGTTGTCTCTTAGCGTGTTTCTCTTAATAAGCTTGGAGATATTCCTAGCGCATTTTCGCGATTTTATCCAGCAAATGCGGGTGGTCCCTCTGTCGGGGAATCTGCTGTGCCGCCAAAAGCGGGACCTCCTTCTTTCAATTTTCCGGCGCTTGATTCTTCTTCTCGTTCGCCAGCATATCGGCAAGCTGTTGCGCGACATCAGGATCCGGCACGACTGGCCAATGCCGCGCTTGCGGCGCCGGTTGGGTTTACAGGCGACCGCGTGCACGGTATCGGCCAGCCACTTCGGCGGGCGCGGCCAAGGCGAGAAGGACGGCGAAAATGACAGACATTTCCAACGAGCTCCGCTCCCCTGCAGCGACAGTCGGGATACCCGAAGCCCAACACGGCCTCCACGTCTTCGTGGACGGTTGCTATGAACCCGGTTCCGGGCACGGGGGCTGGGCATTCGTCGCTTATCGTGATGCCGCGGAAATTGCCTCTGGCTTCGGTGGCGTCGAAGACTCCGCCAATAATTCGATGGAATTGACCGCCGTCCTCAAGGCGGCAATCTGGATCAACAGCGATACAAGCGGCGAGCCCGCGACCATCTGGTCCGATTCCGTCTATGCCGTCAAAGGCTGCAACAGCCGGCGGCATATATGGAGGAACAACGGCTGGAGGAAAGGCAACCCCAATGGGAATGCCCGAAACCGAACGATCGGCAATGTGGAACTCTGGAAAGCAGTCGATCTTCGACTATCCCAGAACGCTCTGGTGACCATTGCCTGGTGCAAGGGCCATGCCGGCATTGCCGGTAACGAACGCGCGGATGCGCTTGCGGATAGAGGACGCCTGTCGTTGCGGGGTGCCTGATATGGCATCAGGACATATGTCGGAGCGGCTTCGATGGCCGCTCGTACTAAAGATTTTATCCTAGGCCCCGCAGCGTGATATCTGCTTGATATCAACCGGCTGCAGATGCTCGGGACAAGCCCGAGCATGACGAAAGAGGAGTTGGCCGACTTGTCAGCAGTCTAAGCCGGCTCAGGCCGGTTGCGATGCCTCGACGACGGCGAGTGCCGCCATATTGACGACGCCGCGGGAGGTGACCGAGGGGGCGAGAATGTGGGCGGGCAAGGCGGTGCCGAGCAAGATCGGGCCAACATGCAGGCCGTCCGTCATCGACTTTACCACGCCAAGCGTGATGTTGGCGGCATCGAGGTTCGGGAAGACCAGGAGGTTCGCCTCGTCGTGCAGGGTCGTGTCCGGCATGACGCGCTTGCGCAGTGCCTCGGTGATGGCGCTTTCGCCGTGCATCTCACCGTCGACCTCAAGGTCGGGCGCGGCTTCGCGTACGAGCTGCAAGGCGTTGCGCATCTTCGTGGCGCTTTCGGATTCACGCGAGCCGAAATTGGAATGCGAGACCAGAGCGGCGCGCGGCGTGAGGCCGAAACGGCGGATTTCCTCGGCCGCCAGCACCGTCGCCTCGGCGACCTCCTCGGCGGTCGGATTGAAGGTGACATAGGTGTCGGTGAAGAAGGTAGCGCCGCGCTGCGAGATCATCAGGCTGAGGGCCGAGAAATCGCGGACATCCTTGCGCTTGCCGATGATCAGGCGGACGTCGCGCAGATGCTTCTCGTAACGGCCTTCGAGGCCGCAGATCAGCGCATCGGCCTCGCCGCGCCTCAGCGCCAGCGCGCCGATGACGGTGGTGTTGGTGCGCACGATCGTGCGGGCGGCTTCCGGGATGACGCCGCGGCGGCCGACGAGGGAGAAATAGAGATCGACATATTCGCGGAAGCGCGGATCGTCTTCCGGGTTGATGACCTCGAAATCCTGCAGCGGCCGAATGCGCAGGCCGTAGCGCTTCAGGCGTGTCTCGATGACTTGCGGGCGGCCGATCAGGATCGGTTCGGCAAGGCCTTCCTCGAGCAGCACCTGGGCGGCGCGCAGCACGCGCTCGTCCTCGCCTTCGGAAAAGATGACGCGCTTGCGCTCGGCGGCCTTGGCCGCGGTGAAGATCGGCTTCATGACGAAGCCTGAGCGGAAGACGAAGCGGTTCAACTGGTCGAGATAGGCGTCGAAATCCTGGATCGGGCGGCGCGCGACGCCGCTCTGTTCGGCGGCCTTGGCAACGGCGGGCGCGATGCGCAGGATCAGACGCGGATCGAAGGGCGAGGGGATCAGGTAATCGGGGCCGAAGACCGGGGTCTCGCCGGAATAGGCACGCGCGGCAACATCGGACGGCTCTTCGCGGGCAAGGGCTGCGATGGCGCGCACGGCCGCCATCTTCATTTCCTCATTGATCGTCTCGGCGCCGCAATCGAGCGCGCCGCGGAAGATATAAGGGAAGCAGAGGACGTTGTTGACCTGGTTGGCGAAATCCGAGCGGCCGGTACAGATCATTGCGTCGGGGCGGGCGGCACGGGCGAGATCGGGCATGATCTCCGGCGTCGGATTGGCGAGCGCCATGATCAGCGGTTTGTCGGCCATCTGCGCCAGCAGTTCCGGCTTCAGCACGCCGGCGGCGGACAGGCCCAGGAAGACGTCGGCGCCGCCGATATTTTCGGCCAGCGTGCGCGTCTCGCTCTTTTGGGCATAGATGGATTTCCATTCGTCCATCAGCTCGAGCCGGCCCTCATAGACGAGGCCTTCGAGATCGTGGACCCAGATGTTTTCACGCTTCGCCCCGAGAATGACCAGCAGGTTGAGGCAGGCAAGCGCGGCGGCGCCCGCGCCTGAGGCGACGATCTTGACGTTCTCGATGGCCTTGCCGGCGAGTTCCAGCCCGTTCAGGATCGCGGCGGCAACGATGATCGCCGTGCCGTGCTGGTCGTCGTGGAAGACGGGGATCTTCATCTTCTCGCGCAGGCGCCGCTCGACCTCGAAACATTCCGGCGCCTTGATGTCTTCGAGGTTGATGCCGCCGAAAGTCGGCTCCAGCGAGGCGATGGTCGAAACCATCTGGTCGACGCCTGGGGCATCGATCTCGATGTCGAAGACGTCGATGCCGGCGAATTTCTTGAAGAGCACGGCCTTGCCCTCCATGACCGGCTTGGAGGCGAGCGGGCCGATATTGCCGAGGCCGAGAACGGCGGTGCCATTGGAGATGACGGCGACGAGATTGGCGCGCGAGGTATATTCGGCCGCCATTTCGGGATTGTCGCGAATGGCAAGGCAAGGCGCGGCAACGCCGGGCGAATAGGCGAGCGCCAGGTCGCGCTGGTTGCCGAGCGGCTTGGTCGCCTGGATCTCCAGCTTGCCGGGGCGGGGATAGCGGTGGAAGAAAAGCGCCTGCTCGTCGAGATCGCCGCTCGTCAGGTTCTTTTCCGTCTTCGATTTTTCCGGGTGATCCATCGCCGCCTCCGTGCACGTCTTTTGAGCTCCCTCCATACATCAATCGGATACGGGCGACAGTATGGAAATGGCGGAGTTGGCGAGTTTTTGTCCGGGCAATAAAACATCCCGCCCTTGCGGACGGGATGTCGGTCCTGCCGGTCGATGGGAGACCTCAGGCGGCGATGTTCGTCCATGCCGGGGCAATGGCGGTTCCGCGGCCGAGGCCGTAGCCGAGACGGATATTGAGCATGCCCAGCGGCTCCAGGAGTTTGGCGGCGTCGAGGCCTCCGGTCTTTTCGACGGCAAATCCTGCGTCGACGACCAGCCTGGAAACCTTTTCCACCGCGTCTTCGTCATTTCCGGCGACAAATACCGGCACCCTGGCCGTGGCATCGCGGGACGCGTTGAAGAGTTCGGCGAAGATGGTGTTGAAGGCCTTGACCACCTTGGCGCCGGCCGCGGCATTCTGGATTTTGTCGGCGGCGGAGGTCTCGTGGCCGAAGAGCAGACCGGAGAAATCAGGCTTCAGGGGATTGCTGATGTCGACGACGATCTTGCCCGAGAGCGACGGCGAGGCGGCAATCTCGAGGGCGCTGGCATAGGGAACGGCGAGGATGACGATCTCCGCGGCGGCGATCGCCTCTGCAATGGTGGCACTTTCAACACCGAGGCTTTCGGCAAGGCTGCGCGCGGCCTGATCGTTGCGTCCCGCGACGATCAGATCAGTCTTCCCGGCAAGGCGTGCGGCCAGGCCCTTGCCCATGTTTCCGATGCCGATAATTGCAGTCTTCATCGTTCTGTCTCCTGTTTGCGATGCGATGGTCACAGGGATACATCCAAAACATTCCGTCGTTAATTGCGTTGATTCCGATAACCGAGTTGCATAAAAGTATCGAATGCCTGATCTCCTGAACTTGCAGACCCTCATTGCCGCCGCGACATCGGGAAGCTTTGCCGGAGCGGCGAAGCGGCTCGGCATTTCGCCCGCTATGGTCGGCAGACGTATTCAGGCGCTGGAGCAGGAGTATGGGGTCAAGCTGATCGAACGCACGACGCGCACGCAGCGGCTGACCGAGGTCGGATCCCGCTTCCTCGTCAAGGCAAACAGAATCATCGACGAGCTGGAGGAACTCAACGAGATCGCTTGCCCCGACGCCGAGGCCATGTCGGGACGCCTGCGTCTAAGCGCTCCGACGACATTGGGAATCAAGCGGCTTGCGCCCGTGATGGCCGAACTCGCGGAGCGGCATCCGGCACTTTCGGTCGAGCTCAATCTCAGCGACCGCAATGTCGACTTGGTGGCCGAGGGGTATGATCTGGCGATCCGGATCGGCGAATTGAAGCCCTCGTCGCTCATCGCGCGGCGCGTCGGCAGTTATCATTTTGTCTGCTGCGCGTCTCCGGCATATCTCGATAGGTTTTCCGTGCCGGAGAATCCCGAGGATCTTCGCCTTGGCCGTTGCATCCTCAACCTCAATCTCGTTCCCCGCGACGAATGGCCGTTCGAGACAGAGGCCGGGGAGAGTTTCACGGTGGGTGTTCGCGGCAACATCGAGATCGACAATGGAGAGGCGTTGCGGACGGCAGCACTTGTCGGGGCAGGCATCATCTACGTCCCGGTGGATCTCGTGGCGGAAGACATAGCGGATGGCAGGCTCGTGGAAGTTCTCGCCGGCTGGCGGAAACTGGTGCTGCCGATCCACGCCATTTATCCATCACGCCGGTTCGTGCCCGGCAGGATTGGCGCGATCATTGATGCCATTGCTCGGGGGCTGCGGGATTAGGGATTGTTCCGCCGCGTGCGGGATTGCCGCCGCAGTCATCGATTTCCCATGAAAATTCAATAGGAAGTCGCTTCATTTCTTTGCTGCCGCCGAGGGCTAATCCTTTTCGAAACTTGTTTGAGGACCGCAGCAAGCGCAAAATGCCGGCCGCGACGGTGCGGGGCGCCGGTCGCATGGAGGAAATCATGGACAATTTGAACCTGACGACCCTGCAAAGGGGGCAGACGATGGTCAATGACGTGGCCATCGATGCTTTTGCCGCCGGATTTCGCGGCAGTCTCCTGACCAGTAAAGACATGGATTACAACGAGGCGCGGACGATCTGGAATGCGATGATCGACCGCCGGCCCGGGCTTATCGCGCGCTGCGCCGGTGCTGCCGATGTTATGCGGGCGGTGCGGTTTGCACGCGACAATAATTTGCTCGTTTCGGTGCGTGGCGGCGGCCACGGCATTGCCGGCAATGCGGTCTGCGAGGGCGGCATCGTCATCGACCTGTCGGCGATGAAATCGGTGCGGGTCGATCCGCAAACGCGGCGCGCCAGGATCGAGCCGGGCGCAACACTTGCCGATGTCGACCAGGAAACGCTGGCCTTCGGGCTGGCGCTGCCGACCGGCATCAATTCCACCACCGGCATCGCCGGGCTGACGCTCGGCGGCGGCTTCGGCTGGCTGACCCGCAAATTCGGGCTGACCATCGACAATCTGCTATCGGTTGATGTGGTGACGGCCGACGGCGAGTTGGTCAAGGCGAGCGAGACGGAAAAGCCTGATCTCTTCTGGGCGTTGCGCGGCGGAGGCGGCAATTTCGGCGTCGTCACTTCCTTCGAATTCATGCTCAACCCTCTCAACACGGAGGTTCTTGCTGGGCTGGTCGTGCATCCCTTTGCTGATGCGGAAACGGTGCTCAAGGAGTACCGGCAGGCGCTGGAAGCGGCACCCGATGAACTGACCTGCTGGGTGGTGATGCGCCAGGCGCCGCCGTTGCCGTTCCTTCCCACTGAATCGCACGGCAAGGAGATTGTCGTGCTGGCCATGTGTTATTGCGGGGATATCGCGGCGGGAGAAAAGGCGACGGCCAGATTGCGCGCGATCGGAAAGCCTATCGCCGACGTCGTCGGCCCGGTGCCGTTCACCGGCTGGCAGCAGGCATTCGATCCGCTGTTGACGCCCGGGGCGCGCAATTACTGGAAGAGCCAGGATTTCGCCTCTCTCTCCGATGCGGCGATCGAGGTTCTGCTCAATGCCGTCCGCAAGCTGCCCGGCCCGGAATGCGAGATCTTCATTGGCCATGTCGGTGGTGCGGCTGGCCGCGTGGCCACCGAGGCCACCGCATTTCCGCAACGCAGCTCGCATTTCGTCATGAATGTGCATGCGCGCTGGCGTGAGGCCGGGATGGACGGAAGCTGCATCGGCTGGGCGCGGGAGCTCTTCGAGGCAACCAAGCCGCATTCGGTCGGCACTGCCTACATCAACTTCATGCCGGAGGATGAGGTCGATCGGGTCGAAAGCGCTTATGGCGCCAATTACGGCCGCCTTGCGGAAATCAAGCGGCGGTACGATCCGAACAATCTGTTCCGGATGAACCAGAACGTCAAACCCATGGCGGCGGTGCGCGCTGCCTGATGGGAATGGCGTGAAATCAAGGCGTTGGAGCCTGCGCCGCGCGTTCGCTTAACGCGCGGCGGATCTGCCCGAGGCGAGCCGCAACCGCGCGGTGACGTCGCTTCAATGCATTGAGGCCATCCTCATTAAGGAGTCGGTTTGTTGCCAACGTCCTGGCGATCAAGGGGCTTTAGTTTGGGGAGCAATGGCCGCATGCCGCATTGATGTTCGTTGCGCTCGAGGATTGGACCGAACGCGGCGCTGACAATTCGGTGAGCGTGACCCGCCACAGGTTTTGTAGCGGCGCTCTGCAAGGCGTCGCTATCCGCCGGGCTTCGGCGTGATCGTCACGTCAGCGCCATAGGCATCGCGCAGTTCGCTTTCCTGTCCCGGCTGCCGGTCGGCGGCCTGATGCAGCAGGATCGAATCGTATCCTTGCGAGCGCGTCCCCTCGATCAGGGTGATATCGGCGTTTCCGGGGTTGTCGGAGCGCTCGAACCACTCGACGGGGCGGTGCAGGAAATTCATTTCGACCGCCCGGTTGGTGACGCCATGGCCGACGATCACGACGTTGTGGTCGCTATTTTCGGCATCGTGCATGACGGTTTGCAGGAACAGGCGCACCCGCTGGGCCACATCCGCCCGGCTTTCGCCATCCGGTGGCCGTGCGTAGAACTTGCCGCTGTTGCTGCGCAGCCTCGCCCATTTTTCGAACTCCTCGGGAAACTTCTGCTTCTGTTCGGCGTGGTCGTAGATTTCGGTGAAGAGACCGAAATCCTGCTCGCGCAGAAGATAATCTTCCCTGATATCGCCGATGAAACTTTCCGGCAGGGCTTCGAGCAGCGCATCCTTGCTCTGCCGAGTCCTCAGAAAGGGCGAATACCAGATCTGCAGCTTGCCGAAACCCGCGCTCGGCAATGCTTGCAGATAGGAGGCGATCACGCCGCCTGCTTCGAGAGCCTGCCGATGGCCCCACTGCGTCAGCGGCACATTGTGATCGCCGAATTGGCGGTAGGCCTGCTCGTTGATGTTGCCGAGGGATTCGCCGTGGCGAACGAGAAAGAGACGCATCAGCCATCCCGCATTGTCGGATATGGAATCGGCGCCATCATGAACGCCCTGAATGCGCAGGGCAACCTTATCGGCGGGCCTGGCGGCGACGGGCATGCTGTCCGCGCGGCGACGGGACTACTACCCGCGCGGAATGAACAGGTTTGCAGGGCTTTTCCCCAGCTTGTCATCTTCCTGAAACACGAGTCTGGTTTTGGAAGGCTAGATGAAAGATGGGACATGAGCGGCAGCTCGTGAAAGACATGATGGAACCCAGACATTTCCGCACGCTCTTCATTTCCGATGTCCATCTCGGCTCGAAGGCCGCGAAGGCCGACTTCCTGCTGGATTTCCTCCGCCACCACGAGGCCGATACGATCGTGCTCGTCGGCGACATCGTCGACGGCTGGCGGCTGAAGCGCAGCTGGTATTGGCCACAGGTCTGCAACGACGTCGTCCAGAAGTTGTTGCGCAAGGCGCGTAAGGGCACGCGCGTCGTCTATATTCCCGGCAATCACGACGAATTCCTGCGTGCCTTCCCGGGCATGCATTTCGGCGGCATCGAAGTCGTCGAGCGCATGATGCATGACGGCGCCGACGGCAAGAAATACCTGATCCTGCACGGCGACGAGTTCGACGTCGTGGTGCGCAACGCCCGACTGCTGGCCTATCTCGGCGACTGGGCCTATGACACGGCGATCCGCATCAACATCATCCTGGCGGCGGTGCGCCGCCGGCTCGGCATGCCCTACTGGTCGTTCTCGGCCTGGGCGAAGCTGCAGGTCAAACATGCCGTCAATTTCATTGGCGAATTTGAGCGTGTCGTGGCCGAGGAAGCCCGCAAAAACGGTGCCGACGGGGTGATCTGCGGACATATCCACCATGCCATCATCCAGGACATGGACGGCATCCGCTACATCAATACCGGCGATTGGGTGGAAAGCTGCACGGCGGTCGCCGAGCACGAGGATGGCACGTTCGAACTGATCACCTGGCGGGCGCTTGCCAGTAGCGTGCCGGCGCTTGCCGCCATCGAAATGCATGATGAGGGCGAACTGGCCCCGCAGGCCGCTTGATTCTGGCGGCGGCGCATCCGCGCCCGCGCTTTACAGCGCCGCGCGTCTTTTCAGACGCACAAAGGACGCCGTAAACACTTAAAATAATACAGTAGGTATTTGGCCGTTACCGTTTGGCGACAGGCCCTATTTATTTTCTAAAACGTTTCAGAACGGCTATTTCTCGCAATAGTCGCCTCCAGGGTGGTGTGTTAGGACAACGTCCAGTTTCCTTCAGGTCCACCAATGATTCCCGCTCAAAATTCCCCGACGGGTGAGGGAGCGCCGCCGCGCTTTCGGCTGCTCAGCGCGCTTTCCTACTGCGCGCCGCTGCTCGTCAACGGCATCGTCCTGCCTTTCTTTCCCGTGTGGCTCGCAACCCACAGCTTCAGCGACCACGAGATCGGCATCATCCTTGCCATACCGATGGTGGTTCGCGTGCTGGTAGCGCCTGTCGTCGCCATGATCGCCGATCGATTGAAGGAGCGTGCCGACGTGCTGCTCTGGTCGGGCGGCCTGTCGCTACTGACGGCGATCGCGCTCTTCTGGACGACGACCTTCTGGCCCGTCACGATCGTCTATGCGTTGCAGGGCGCCACCTTCGCGCCCTATGTGCCCGTCGTCGAATCAATCGTCATCTCGGGTGTGCGCCGCTGGGGGCTCGATTACGGATCGATGCGCGTATGGGGCTCGATCGCCTTCATCGTCTCGACGCTGGTCGGCGGCCAGCTGATCAGTCGGTGGGGCGGCGAAATGGTGCTGCCGGTCATGGTCTTCGGCTTTATCATGACCGTGGTCATGGCGATCTTCTGTCCGCGTATCGGACCGACGCGACGGCGCGGCCAGCCGATCAACATTCCGGCAGCCACCGGCAGCGGCCTGCGCGAGCCGCATCTTCTGCTGCTTCTGATCGGCGTCGCCATCCAGCAGTCGAGCCATGCGGTGCTGAACGCTTTTTCCTCGATCTACTGGCATCAGCTTGGCTTCTCCGGTACGCAAGTCGGCCTGCTCTGGAGCGCCGGCGTCGCTTCGGAAGTGACGGTGTTCTTCCTGTCGAAGCGTCTCAACCGTCGCTTCGACGCCTGGACGCTGATCCGCTTCGGCTGCGCCATCAGTGTCTGCCGCTGGATCCTGTTTCCGATGAATACAGGCTTTGCCGGTTTCTTCCTGCTGCAATGTTTCCATGGCTTCACCTACGCCTTCGTGCATACCGGCGTGCAGCGGCGGATCGTGGCGACCGTGCAGGAAACGCAGGAATCATCGGCGCAGGGCGCGTATTTCTTCTATGTCGGCATGGCGATGGCGCTGATGACCCTGGCGTCGGGTTATCTCTATGCCTGGCTCGGCGTCGTCAGCTACTACGTCATGGCCGTGGTCGCGTTCTCCGGCCTCGGCATCGTCATCTTCGCCTATTATCTTCAGCCCCAGAGGGTGCTTTCGGGCGGAAAGACCAGGGAAGCGGCGTAACGCAGGCCGGGTTCGCGGTCGCGGGCAAGGAGCAGCGGGCCGTCGAGATCGACGAAATCGGCATTCTGGGCGAGCAGAACGGCGGGCGCCATGGCAAGCGAGGTGCCGACCATGCAGCCGATCATGATACTGAATCCGAGTCGTTCGGCCTCGGCCTTCATCGACAGCGCCTCCGTCAGGCCGCCGGTCTTGTCGAGCTTGATGTTGATCGCGTCGTAGCGGTCGGCAAGGCTTGCGAGATCGCCGGTGTGGTGGACACTCTCATCGGCGCAGACGAGGAGCGGGCGGCGGATTTCGGCGAGCAGCCCATCGCGGCCGGCCGGCAGTGGTTGCTCGACGAGGGCTATGCCTGCTTCCGCGGCGATATGGAGATGACGCTCCAACACCGCTTCCGGCCAGCCCTCATTGGCATCAAGGATGATTTCGGCATCGGGTGCTGCTGCGCGGACGGCGCGGATGCGGCTTTCATCGTCGCCGGTGCCGACCTTGACCTTGAGCAGGGCGCGGCCGGCATGCTCACGCGCCTGGGCGGCCATCACCTCCGGCTCACCGAGCGAGATGGTGTAGGCGGTGGTGAGCGGCTTCAGAGCGGCAAGGCCGAGGCGGGTGGCGACGCTGTCTCCTGTCTGCTTTGCCTCGAGGTCCCAGAGGGCGCAGTCGACGGCGTTGCGGGCCGCACCCGGCGGCATGGCCGACAGCAGGTCATGGCGCGAAATGCCGGCCTCGATCAGCGGTCGCGCCGCTTCGATCTGGGCGAAAACGCTCTGCATGGTCTCGCCGTAGCGGCGGTAAGGCACGCATTCGCCGAGCCCATGCGCACCCTCTTCGACAAGCGTGCAGGTGATGACCTCGGCTTCGGTCTTTGCCCCGCGCGAGATGGTGAAGGTCCCGGCAATCGGAAAGGAATTCATCTGGATATCGAGGGTGCGCGGCATTATTGCTCTCCTGCGAGCATGGAAATTGCACGGTGCTTCTGTATATTGACGCGCCGGGCGACGAACGATCTGCTTCGCGATTCGGCAATGTCGCTGTAAGCCTTGAAAGACACAAGTATCTTGAACGCCGAGAATCGCAACGCCGCCTCCCTTGATGTGGACGACCAGGCTGATGGCTCGGGACAGCGTGTGCGTCTTCAGGGAAATTGGCGTAGCGCCTACATCCATCTAGTGTTGCGCGATTTCGAAAAGCTGCTGCAGAAGAAGACCGGCGACCTCACGGTAGACCTCTCTAATATATCGGAGATCGACACCGCCGGCATCTGGCTGCTGTGCCGGCTGAAGAAGCAAGAAGAGGCGGGCGGGCGAGCGGTTCGCTTCGAAGGCACCAACCCGCATATCGACGAAATGCTGGAGATGTTTTCCGAGGAGCCGGCCAAGCCCGAGCCGGAGCAGACGGAGAAAGTCTCGCTTGTTGCGCGCATCTTCGCGCCGATCGGCAAAATGACCTATGAGGTCTGGGACAATTTCGCTGCCGCCATGTATATCCTCGGCTCGGCGGTGCGCGGCGCGCAGATGAAGTTCGGCCGCGGCAGCGGCGTTTCGCCGGCCTCGATCGTCAACCAGATCGACCATATGGGCGTTCGCGCCGTTCCGATCATTCTTTTGATGTCGTTTCTGATCGGGGCGATCATCGCCCAGCAGGGCGCCTTTCAGCTGCGCTACTTCGGCGCTGAGGTTTTCGTCGTCGATCTCGTCGGCATCCTGCAATTACGCGAAATCGGCGTGCTTCTAACCTCGATCATGATCGCCGGCCGCTCGGGCAGCGCGATCACCGCCGAAATCGGCTCGATGAAGATGCGCGAGGAGATCGACGCGCTGAAAGTGATGGGCCTGAACCCGATCGGCGTGCTGATCTTCCCGCGGCTGGTGGCGCTGACCATCGCGCTGCCGCTTTTGACGGTGCTGGCAAATTTCGCCTCGCTCGGGGGTGCTGCCGCCGTCGCCTGGGGCTATTCCGGCATCACCTTCGCCAACTTCCTGTCGCGCCTGCACGAGGCGGTGACGTTGTCGACGGTTCTGTCGGGCATGATCAAGGCGCCGTTCATGGCGCTGGTCATCGGCATCGTCGCCGCCGTCGAGGGGCTGAAGGTCGGTGGCAGCGCGGAATCCCTCGGCCAGCACGTGACGGCCGCGGTGGTGAAGGCGATTTTCGTCGTCATCCTGATGGACGGGCTTTTTGCGATGTTCTATGCAGCGATCGATTTCTAGGATGGCGGACCGCGTGGACGAGAAACCGATCGATACGGAAGACAAGGACGAAAGGGACATCGTGCTGTCGGCGCGCGACGTCACCGTCGGCTTCGGCTCCAAGGTCGTGCTCGACAATCTGAACCTCAATATCTACCGCGGCGAGATCCTCGGCTTCGTCGGCGCGTCCGGCACCGGCAAATCGGTGCTGATGCGCACCGTGCTCCGGCTGCTGCCGCGCCGCTCCGGCACGATCAAGATCCTCGGCCAGGATTTCGACGAACTCGACGAGCCGCAGCGCAACGCGCTCGACATGCGGCTTGGCGTGCTGTTCCAGCAGGGGGCACTGTTTTCGTCGCTGACGGTCAAGGAAAATATCCAGGTGCCGATGCGCGAATATCTCGACCTGCCGACCTCGCTGATGGACGAACTGGCGCATCTGAAGATCCGTATGGTCGGGCTTGCAGCCGATGCCGCCGACAAATATCCGTCCGAACTGTCCGGCGGCATGATCAAGCGCGCAGCCCTTGCGCGCGCGCTGTCACTCGATCCGGAACTCGTCTTCCTGGACGAGCCGACCTCCGGCCTCGACCCGATCGGCGCGGCCGAATTCGACGAACTGATCGCCAACCTGCGCGATAGTCTGGGATTGACCGTGTATATGGTCACGCACGACCTCGACAGCCTGTTTTCGGTCTGCGACCGTATTGCCGTGCTCGGAAAGAAGCGAGTAATGGTGGAAGGCACGATCGACGACATGCTGGCCTATGACGATCCGTGGGTGCAGGCCTACTTCAAGGGCAAACGCGCGCGGTCGATCGTGCCGCAGAACGCTGCTGCCGCGCGGCACGACAGCAGCGGAAAGTGACCGGATAAGATGGAAACCAAAGCCAATTACACGATTGTCGGTTTTTTCACGGTGCTGGTGATCGCGGCTGCCTTCGGCTTCGTCTACTGGATGGCCGAATACGGCCGCGGCGGCCCGATGACGGAACTGATCGTTCGTATTCCGGGCTCGGCCAACGGCCTCAGCGTCGGCTCGCCGGTGCGCTTCAACGGCATCCAGATCGGCTCGGTGCAGACGCTGTCGATCGATGCCGACGATCCGCAATATTCGCTGGCCTTCACCCAGGTGCGCACCGATGCGCCGATCTACCCCTCGACCAAGGCCGCCCTTGAAATTCAGGGCTTGACCGGCGCTGCCTATATCGAGCTGTCAGGCGGCCGCAAGGGCGAGGAAAGCATCCTCCAGCATGCGATCGACAACGGCAAACGCGCCGTCATCGTCGCCGACCAGTCGAGCGTCACCAATCTGCTGGCGACGGCCGACAAGATCCTCGATCGCGCTAACGACGCGGTCGGCGAACTTCAGGGTTTTATCGAAGATTCGCGCGGGCCGCTGACCGAGACGTTCAAGAATGCCGAAACGTTCTCGGATGCACTGGCCAAGAATTCCGGCAATATCGACTCCTTCCTGCAGAGCGTCGGCCAGCTTTCGGAGACAGTGAAGGCGGTTTCCGGCCGCGTCGACTCGACGCTTCAAGCCGTCGAATCGCTGGTCAAGGCGGTCGATGCGCAGAAGATCGACAACATCGTCTCCAATGCCGAGAAGATTACCGCCAATGTCGCCGATGCCTCGGGCGACCTCAAGGGCGCGATCCAGAAGTTCGACCAGACGGCCACCACCTTCAATGATTTCGGCAAGCAGGCGCAGGCCACACTCGACCGCGTCGATACGCTCGTTGCCCAGATCGATCCGGCGAAGGTGAAGGGCTCAGTCGACGATATCTCGCAGGCGACCAAGGACGCGCGCGCCGCCGTAGCCTCGATCCGCGATGTCGCCAACACGGTTTCGGCGCGCCAGAAAGATATCGACCAGACGATCCAGGACGTGTCGCAGCTTTCCAACAAGCTGAATTCGGCCTCGACCCGCATCGACGGCATTCTCATCAAGGTCGATGCGCTGCTCGGCACCGACAATACGCAATCGCTGTTCACTGAAGCGCGCGATACGCTGGAATCCTTCAAGAAGGTGGCCGACAACCTGAATTCGCGCATCGGGCCGATCGCCGACAATCTGCAGAAATTTTCGAGTGGCGGCTTGCGCGACGTGCAGACTCTCGTCAACGACATGCGCGGAACCGTGAGCAATCTGAACGATACGATCACCAACTTCGACCGCAATCCGCAACGCCTGATCTTCGGCGGGGACACGGTCAAGCAATATGACGGCCGGACGCGGCGTTAACTGGGAAATCAGGGGTAGCCTAATATGGTCGCATCGCATCTGTTGTCGCGCCGTTCTTGGATCAGGGGAACGGTGATCGCGCTGCCGCTGACGGCGCTGATCCTTTCCGGGTGCGGCACCGCGGCCAAGAACGACACCTATGATCTGCCCGCCGCCGTCGACGGCAGCGGACCCGCGGCCAAATCCCGCCAGGTCCTGATCGCCAGCCCGACGGCGCTAAGGTCGCTCGACAGCGAGCAGATCGTCATCCGTGTTTCGCCTTCGGAAATCCAGTATCTCTCCAAGGCGCAGTGGGGCGACAAGCTGCCGCGCATAGTGCAGTCGAAGCTGGTGGAAGCCTTCGAGAACTCGGGCAAGCTCGGCGGCGTCGGCATGCCGGGGCAGGGGCTGGCGATCGACTACCAGATCGTCACCGATATCCGCTCCTTCGAGATCGATGCTTCGAACGGCAACCAGGCGGTGGTCGAGATCTCCGCCAAGATCCTCAACGACCGCAACGGCTCGGTGCGCGCCCAGAAGGTGTTCCGCGCCATGGCGCCGTCCGGCGGCGACAATGACGGCTTCGTCAAAGGCCTCGACCGCGCCTTCTCCACGGTTGCCTCCGAGATCGTCAGTTGGACGCTGCGCTCAATCTGAACTGGAATTCCGAGGTCGCCCCGTGAATATCGAGGGTTGTCGATTCTGAAAAATATTTGACCCCATGGCTTAGGGGCCGCCATCGTATTCAATTTCTTCATGAATTTATGGAACGCATCATGCATCCCTTTCAGGAGGAATGCTGCATGGTGGCTGCACGGGTCTTCGGGAAATCGTCATTGGAGGCGATCCAACGCGAAAATGATCGCCTGGCTGCGCTGCAGCAGCTCGATCTCCTCGACACTCCGAGGGACGAGGGCTTCGAACGGATCGTACGCCTGATAAAGGAGATCTTTTCCATCGACATCGGCATCGTCTCACTGATCGATGCGCATCGGCAATGGTACACGGCTTGCTCCGGCCTTTCGGCCGACGAGGTGTCGCGCGAAGACACGTTCTGCCGCTACGTCGTGGACTGTGAAAGCCCTGTTGTCGTGCAGGACGCTACCAAGGACTCGCGGTTTTCGCAGCATCCTTCGGTGACGGGCGAGGACAATATTCGTTTTTATGCCGGTGTGCCGTTGAGAACAAAAGCCGGGCACATGATCGGAACGGTATGCGCGATCGACCGCAGGCCACGATCGTTCGGCAACAGAGATCTCGGCATTCTCGAGGAGCTGGCAGGCGCCGCGATGGACCGCATCGAGCTCATGCAGTCGGCCGCCATCGACAGCCTCACCGAGGCGATGACGCGGCGTGCCTTCAAGCAGGAGGCCGATCAGCTCATTTCGCTCGCTCTGCGGCACAAGCACGATCTTTCATGCATCGTTTTCGATATCGACCATTTCAAGAAGGTGAACGATACGCATGGGCACGCGGCCGGAGACGAGGTCCTCAAGGCGGTCGCATCGACCTGTAAGACGACCCTTCGAGCCGGTGATCTGTTTGGTCGTCTTGGCGGCGAGGAATTTGCCGTCATCCTGCCGCATGTCGATCGGGAAGGTGCTGCCGCAGTCGCCGAGAAACTCAGAGCCGCCATCGCCTCTGAGATCATTCGCGGCGATCATGGCGCCCTGACCGTTACAGCCAGCTTCGGAACGTCGGCACTCTCGATCGTCAGCAAGGAGATCGAGACCCTGCTGGCTCAGGCGGATGCGGCGATGTATCAGGCCAAGCATGGCGGACGGAATCGTTGCGTGTCGTGGATTTCCATCCACGCCGATCACGCCATTGGCGCTCGACGGCGGGTGCTGAAGGCGGGTTCGATCCTGTTCAACGATCGACGCTCGACCATCGACTGCACCGTCAAATCCATCGGCTCGGAGAGCGCCGGCATTTCGGTCTCCAATACATCAGGCATCCCTTCGGAATTCGTTCTTGCCATCAAAGGCGAAGGATTCGAAACGAATTGCAGGGTGATCGCGCAAGACCGGCAGCATCTGGAAGTGGCTTTCAGATAAGCCGTTAGAGCGCCGTGCGTCCTTTCGGACGCATAATCGCTTCTGATTTTCCGGCCGATGCGCTAGCAAAAACCTGCCGGCAGGTCTCTGCTCATCGGGGGCTACTTGGTCGGTTGCGAATCCGTCATCGTCGCTCCCGGCTGGCTGCCTGGTGTCGTGGAAGCTGTGGCGGTCGATGACGGCGACAGGGTGCTGTCCAGGAGGCTTGCCATCTTGTCGTCGCGTATGCTCGCGGTCTTTTCGCCCATGACGACGCCGACCACGCGGCGGCCATCCTTCAGGGCCGACGTCACGACATTGTAGCCTGATGCGTCGGTGTAGCCGGTCTTGATGCCGTCGACGCCGTCATAACGATACATGAGGTTGTTGTGGCCGCGGAACTTCATGCCGCGAAACTGGAAGCCGCGCATGGAGAAGAGCTTGAACTCCTCGGGAAAGTCGCGCATCAGCGAAACGCCGAGTGTCGCCATATCTCGCGCCGTCGTGACCTGAGCAGGATCCGGAAGGCCCGAGGGATTCCGGAAGACCGTATCCTTCATGCCGAGCTGGTGTGCCTTGTCGGTCATGACAGTGGCGAAAGCCTGTTCGGAGCCGCCAAGCTGCTCGGCAATCGCCACGGCCGCATCATTGGCAGACAGCACGACAATGCTTTCGACCGCTTCACGCAGCGTCACCTTTCGGCCTGCGCCGATGGCAAGCTTGAAGGGCTCCTTGCTCTCGGCATTTTCCGACATGGTGAGCTTCTGATCCCAGGCGAGGCGCCCGTCATGCAGGGCCTCGAAGGCGAGATAGAGCGTCATCATCTTGGTCAGCGACGCCGGATAGTTCAGCTCGTCCTGATTGGAGGCTTCGAGGACCTGACCGGACTGTGCATCCACGACGAAGCTTGCCTGGCCAGCCTCAGCCAGTGTGAAAGTGCCCATCAGGAAAGCGGAAGAGAGCGCGGTGGCAAGGAGCCTGGAGGTCGTCTTGGTCATCAATGTTGCTGTCTCTATCGTTTGGACGGTCGAGTGAGCCGTTCACTAAATGCTGCGGATCGGAAATGTTTGTGACGGAATGAAGGACAGGGGGCAACAAAAAAGGGCTATCCACAGATGATCCCTTTTGTCTCACCGTCTCGGTTTTGACCTCGCCGCGCCCGTTTGACAATGCGCAGCACGGCACGTAGAGAATTCGCCATGAGCACGAAGAGCGCGCCCATGTCCCGTCATATCAGCACCTGCCCGCAGGTCGCGATCGTGCGCGCTCTTGGCGGACGAGGTCTTCGCGTCCTGCTGTGACGTCAGGGCGCTAGGCGTCCGGCGCACTGCTGGACGTAAAGCCCCTCACCACGTCAATCAAGGTTGCCAGGGAGACAGGCACCGTGCTCAATATTTATCATGTCAATTCGCTCGTCCATTGGGAGGAGCGCGAGATCCATCTGCGCGATCATATGATCGGCTTCTTCTCGCAAGAGGTCCGCAGTTTTCTCAGATCCGTCAATCCGGCCTGGGACGTCAGGAGGGTCGAGGCGCCGGCGCTGATGCCGCGGTCGCTGGTTTCAAGCGCCTATTCGAACGCCGGTATCTGGGTTCAGGAACAGCTCTCCGCCAGCGATGCTATGCTGGTGCTGAGACCGGAGACCACGCCGTCGACCTACATCTACATGCAGCATATTCTCGGAAATCACTCGAAGACACGGCTGCCGCTCTGCGTCTGGCAGGCCGGCAAATCCTATCGTCGTGAGCAGGAGCAGCCGACCAAGCACATGCGGCTGAAGGAATTCTGGCAGCTCGAATTCCAGTGCGCCTTCACGGCCGATAGCGGCAACGACTATCATGCCGCCTGCCTCGAGCCGGTCCGCCGCATGATCGCATCGCTGATCCATCTGCCGACGCGGATCGTACCCTCCGACCGGCTGCCGGCCTATTCCGAGGTGACTGTCGATATCGAGGTCGACAATGGCGACAAGTGGATGGAGGTCTGCTCGATCTCGCGACGTACGGATTTTCCGCAGCGCTACCGGTCGCAGCCGAAGAAGGGAGCGGCTGTCGACCACGACGTTCTCGTGCTTGAGATCGCCATCGGCCTCGATCGGTGCATTTATAACTGGTGCATAGCCGCAGATCGGTGAAATATCGGGAACCGGGATCACCAAGCGGTCCCGGTTCCCGTGTGGCCCGAAAATCTATGAAAAGTCGATCTCGGCGGCGGGGCGGATTTCTACCGTCGCCTTGCCCGCATCGAAACCATCGAGCGTTTCATTGTGATGAGCGATGATCTCGGAGGAGGTGAAGGTCGCCGTGTCGCCGGTCATGTGACCATCGGCAATCAACGTCACATCATATCCGAGCGACACGGCTCGCCTGACTGTCGTGTCGACGCAGAATTGGGACATGCATCCACCGACGACGAGGTGAGTGACCGATCGTTCGCCCAAGCGTTCTCCAAGATCGGTCTCGAAGAAGGAGTCGGCGCTTTTCTTGCGTACAACGACCTCGGCCTGCCTCGGCGCGATCTCGTCGCGGAGCGCCCAACCCGGCGTGCCGACAGCCAATCGATGGCTGCTGTCGCCGTCATGCTGAACGAGTACGATCGGCGCGCCTGCCCGCCGAGCTTTTTCCTGTAGCGCGGCCAGCCGTGCGACGGTCTCGTCGAGCGCGGCATCGACTTGAGGTTGCCGCTCTGGCGAGGCTTTGCCGGAGAGGATGGCATTCTGGACGTCGATGATCACAAGGGCCTTGGTCATGTCGGGAAGGTTTCCGTGGCTGGATGGCGAAAGCCGCCTGACACATGTTCAAGCGGCTTCCCGGATAATTCCAGTTCAGATCAGCTAGTTCAGCCGAGCCTGCCTGCGGCATGAGCGAGCATCGTGTAGACCTTGCCCGTATCCGAGGTGAGGTAGGACTGCGTCACCGTCCGGTTCGGGTCGGTGCGGGCGACGTCGGCGAGCAGCTTTTCGAAATCACCGATGTAGCGGTCGACGGCGGTGCGGAACTCCGGTTCGCGGTCGTATTTGCGCTTGATCTCGTCGAAGGTCTGTTGGCCCTTCAGCGTGTAGAGGCGACGGGTGAAGACGTCACGTTCGCCGCGCTGGTAGCGGCGCCAGAGATCGACCGAGGCGTCATGGTCGATGGCGCGGGCGATATCGACCGAGAGCGAGTTCAGCGATTCGACGACGTGACGCGGATTGCGGCTGTCGTTGCTGCGCGCGGCCGGCGCGGCAGTTTCCGCCGGGCGGGCGGTAACACGGGCGGCCGCGGCCTCGTCGGCGGCTTCCTCGCGCGATGCGCCACGCAGGAGATCGCTGATCCAACCGCCGCTTTCTGGACGAGCCGGCTCTTGGCGACCTGTTTCCGGGCGGCCTGTTTCCTGGCGAGTGGGGGCAGGCTGCGGGGCGGCGCGCTGGGGGGCGGCAGCCGGCGCAGACGGTGCGATCGTTCCGCGCAGACCTGTCGCTTCGATCGGCGGCGGTGCTGCCGGCTGCGGCGGTTGGGCTGCGACCGGCTGGGCGGGACGCGGAGCCGGCTGCGCCTGAGCGAGTGTGCGGGCGACAGGCTCGGAGATCTCGAGCTGCTGGCTGGAGCGGCCGACGAGTTGGGAGATATCCTGCAGCGCCTTGATCTGCTCGGCGACGGCCCGGCGCATGGCCGATGCGCTTTCCTTGGCTTCCTCGGGAAGATCGAAAGCGCCGCGCTTCAGCTCGGCGCGGGTGGCATCAAGCTCGTTACGGATGTCGGCCGCGGAGCGGCGGATATCCTCGGTGGCGCCGGAGAAGCGGCCGACGGCATCATCGATCGCCTCGCGCAGCGCTTCCCGCATGTTCTGGGCGGCGCCGTCGGAGGCGCGGCCGGCTTCGCCGAGCATGCGCTCGACTTCCGACAGCGAGGCGGTGAGGCCGCCGCGAATGCGATTGGAGAGATCGCCGGAACGGCGCTCGACATTGGCAAAGGTGCCGTCGATCGTCGTATTGGCCTCATCGCCGGCGCGGGTGATCGCCTCGCGCATCGTCTCTGCCGCTTCCTGGGCGCGCTTCTCGGTTTCGGTGAGAATGCGGCCGATATCGGCGAAGGAGGACTGCACGCCCTGGCGCAAATTGCCGGTAACCTGGCTGGAGCGCTGCTCTGCCCGCTCGAACACGGTCTCGATCATGCTGCCGAGGCCTTGCATGGTCTTTTCGATCTCGGCGGAGCGCTGGACGAGGCCGACCGAGAGCGTCTGCAGCGCGCTCTCGCGCTCTTCGAGCGTCGAGGCGAGGTTGGACTGGGCGGCGCCGAGAAGCTGCGAGGCCTGGGTCAGGACCTTGGAGTGTTCGTCGAAGCGGCCGATGATGCCGCCGACCTGTGACAGCGTCTGGCCCGAGATGTCGGAGAGGCGGTCGACCTTGCCTTCGAGAAGCCTGGTCGAGGCGGAGACCATTTCAGCGGCCCTGGTGGCGGAGTCGGCAAAGCGCGTGGTGGTATCGCCGAGACGACCGTCGACGCTGGTCAACTGCTCGGCGGCGCGGTTCATCATCATCGCCATCGCCGCACTGCTTTCCGACATGCGCTCGACGAGGCCGTTGACGTTGCCGACAAGGCTGTTCTCGATGGCGCTGACGGCATTGGCGACATTCTCGGTGCGGGCGGCAACGGCGCTGGCGAGCGCTTCGTTTTCGGCGCGCAGACGGTCGGCGCTGAGGTTGGCCGCGGCGGTGATGCGGGCGGCGGCCTGCTCGCCGGCATCGGTGTAGCGGTCGATGATCGGGCGGGCCGTTTCGTCGAGGATGCGTGTCAATTCGACCGAACGGCCTGATAGCATCGAGTTGAGGTCGCGGGTGCGCTCTTCGAGCGTCGAGCGGATCGAGTTGCCGCGCGCTTCGAGCGCCCGGTCGATTTCGGAGAACGTCGTATCGATCTCGCGGGCACGCTCTTCGAGGTTGGTGCGAATGGCGCTGCTGCGTGCTTCGAGCGCCCGGTCGACATCCGCCATGGTGGCGGAAATCTCGGTGCCGGCGCCCGACAGGGTCGAGCGGATGGCATTGCCGCGTGTCTCCAGGGACTGGCCGGCATCCGACAGTACCTTGGAGATGGCATTGACCTGCGTGCCGACGATGGTCTCGGCCTCTGCGACCTTGTTGACGATGGCGTTGCCGGCTTCCGAGAAGGTCTGGGCAACGGCAGCGGCCTGGCTTGCCAGCCGGTTCTGAGCTTCGGCGACGCGGGTGACGATCTGTGACGAGCGCTCATCCATGGTGCGGGTGAATTCGTCGCTTTTCGCATTGAGATCCTCGGCGAATTGCTGGCCGGTCTTGCCAAGCAGTTCGGTGGTTCTCGTCGCTTCGCCTTCCATTCCCTGAGCCGCGTCGGCAACCGCACTGCGCAGCGTCGAGGCGAGACCGGCGGCCTTGCCTTCGATGGTGCGGTTGACGGCATCGAGGCCGACGGTCAACGCACGGTCCATTGTGGAGAGGCGTTCCTCTATGCGTTCGTTGCCGCGGTCGAGGGTTTCGCCGAGGCTCGCGGTGCGACCCTCGATGGCGCCCGTCAGGCTGGTGGTGCGGCTGTCCAGCGTCTCGGCCAGATTGGCGGTGCGGCTGTCGATCGCCTGAGTGAGGTTTGCAGCACTGCCTTCGAGCGTCGCCGAGATGCGCTGCGTGGCATGGTCGCTGAGCGCGCCGATACGGGAGACGCCGTCGGCAAGCACGCCGGACAGCTGGCCGCTGGCTGCTTCGACCTTTTCGGCAACGCCGCCGACGCCATCGCGGATGCGGGTCTCGATCGCTGCAAGACCAGATTCCACACGCGATCCGGTTTCTTCAAAACGGCCCGTCAGGCTTTCGACCGACCGATCGAGATGGGCGGAGAAATTCTGGGTGGAGCTTGAAATCGCATTTGCCGCCTCCTGGAAGCGGCCGGCGATCTGGCCGGCGCCGGCATGCATGCGATCTTCCAATGTCTGGGCGCCGGCATCGATCGCCTGGCGGATCGCCGCTTCACGGTGCTCCAGCGACAATTCGAGCATGCCGACGCTTGTCGCCACCGAGGTGCCGATGCTGGTCGCCTGTTCGGCCAGCGTATCGCTGATCAGCGCATGGGCCTGGTTCAGCGATAGATCGATGGCGTTGGCGCGGTCTTCGAGCGTCGTGCGGATGCGCTCATGGGCAGAGGCGAGCCCGCCCTCGATGCGCGCTGCGGCCTCGTCGGCGAGGCCTCCGAGCCGTGTATGTGCATCGGTCAGACGGCCTTCGATGCGGCCGGTCAAGCCGCCGACGAGATCCTCGAAGCGGGCGCCGCCGGTATCGAGAACGCCTGAGAGGGCGGCGCTATGTTCGGAAAGCGCATTTTCGAGCCGCTGCTGATTGTCAGTATAAGCGGTGCGGATTGCATCGGTCTTGTCGGAGAAGGCGCCGGCGACTCGGGCTTCGGCACCGGAGACGGCCTCCATGATGGCGTTGCTGCGGGCTTCGAGCACACTGTCGAAGCGGCTCTGGTTATCGTCGAGCGAAATGGCGAGCGCCATGGTCTTTTCATCGAGCGTATCGGTGAGCCGATCGTGGGTTGCCGTTACGGCGCCGATGATCGCGGCGGTGCGGTGGCCCAAGGCCTCCTCGAGGCGAGCCTGGCCTTCGGTTAGCGAGGCGGCGAGGGCGGCGGCCTTCTGGTCGAGCACTCCGTTCAGGCCGACATGCGTGCCGGAAACCGCATTGGTGATCGCCTCGGCGCCTGTTGTCAGCGTCTCCTCGAGACGGCTCTGGCTCTCATTCAGCGAGATGGCAAGCGCCATCGCCCGATCGTCGAGTGTCTCGGACAGGCGGTCGTGGGTGGCAGAGACCGCATTGAGTAAGGATTCCGAGCGGCTCTCCAGGGTGTCCTGCAGGCGGCTCTGGCCCTCGTTCAGGGAGGCGGCGATCGCCGTCGCCTTTTCGTCGAGCGTTTCCGAGAGTCGGTCGTGCGTGCCGGACACGGCCTTGAGGAAGGCTTCAGAGCGTGCTTCCAGCGTGTCTTCGATCCGCGACTGGCTCTCATTGAGCGAGATGGCGAGCGTCATCGCCTTCTCGTCCAGCGTCTCGGACAGGCGGTCATGGGTGCCGGAGACCGCATTCAGCAGGGCTGCCGAGCGGGTTTCCAGCGTGTCTTCGATACGCGTCTGGGTTTCGTTGAGGGAGATGGCGAGGGCCATCGCCTTTTCGTCCAGCGTCTCGGAGAGGCGATCATGGGTGCCGGAAACGGCGTTCAGCAGCGCTGCGGAGCGGGTTTCGAGCGTATTCTCGATACGGGCATGGCCTTCGCTCAGCGAGGTGGCAAAAGCTGCCGCCTTGCCGTCCAGAGTCTCCGAGAGACGATCATGGGTGCCGGAGACGGCGTTCAGCAGCGCCGCGGAGCGGGTTTCCAGCGTATCCTCGATGCGGGCCTGGCCCTCGTTCAAGGAAATGGCGAGCGCCATCGCCTTTTCGTCGAGTGTTTCGGCAAGACGGTCGCGCGTGCCGGATACAGTGTTCAGCAGTGCCTCGGCGCGCGTTCCAAGCGCATCCTCGATGCGGGCATGGCGCTCGTCGAGCGAGGTCGTAAGGGCCGCCGCCTTGCTGTCCAGCGTTTCCGACAGGCGATCATGCGTGCCAGACACGGCGTTGAGGAAGGCCTCGGAGCGGGTCTCGAGCGTGTCCTCGATGCGAGCCTGGCTCTCGTTCAAGGAAATGGCGAGCGCCATCGCCTTTTCGTCGAGCGTCTCGGCAAGACGGTCATGGGTGCCGGAGACGGCATTGATGATGGCGTCGGAGCGGGTTGCCAGCGCTTCCTCGAAGCGCCCATGATGCGTGGTCAGCGCCTCGACCAGCGCGCCGCCGCGCTCTGCCATGACGCTGTCGATGCGGCCGTGGGCGGTGCCGAGCGCCTCGCTGATTTCGGCCGTACGCGCAGCAAGCACGCCGCTCAGCTCCTCGGCGCGACCGCCGAAGGCAGCGGTCACCTGCTCTGTGCCAGCGGCAACGGCAGTCGTCAGATCGGTGGTGGTGGTGCGTAGCGTGTCGCGGAGTTCGGCCGAGCGTGTCTGAAGGTTGTCCTGCAGTTCGGAGGTGCCTGATGCAAGCGTCAGCGCGATTTCAGAAGTCGCGCTCTGCAGCGCAGAGGTCAGTTCACCGGTGCGGCTGGTGAGTGCTGTGGTAATTTCGTCTGCGCGGTTGCCAAGCGTGCTTTCCAGCACTTCGTGGCTGGTGGCGAGCGCGGTGGCGAGCGCCAGCGACTGGTCGGTCATCGACGAACCAAGCCGGTCGATGCCGGAATTCAGGATGCCGTCGATCGAATCCGAGCCGCCGGTCAGCGTCTCGTTGATACGAGCGAGGCTCTCGATCAGCTTGGTATCGAGCGAGCCGGTTCGCTTGTCGAAGGCGCTGGTGAATTCGGCGACGCGTTCGTCGAAGGCGGTCGACAGTTGGGCGACGGTCGTCTGCAGCCGCTCTTCGAAGAAGCCGGAGCGCACGTCGAGATCCATGACGGCGTCGTCGGCCGTGGTCTGCAGGCTCTGGCGGAAACTTGCGCCCTTTTCGTCGAGCGCGCTGTTCAGCTTCGACAGCACGTCGTCAAGCGTGCCGCCGATCGTGCGTTCGCCTGACGTCAGGCTCTCGTTGATCTCGCGGGTGCGGGCGATCAGGATCTCGTTGAGCTGGTGCGTGCGCTCGTTCAGCGCCGCATTCAGCTTCTCGGTGCTGCTGTCCATGGTCGAGGCGCGCGTTTCGAACTGGCTGAGCAGCCTTTCGCCGTGGTCGTTGAGATTGACGGAGAGCGCTTCGAGGCGGTTGTCGAATTCTGTGGCGAGCGCAAAACCCGATGCGTTGAGTGTCTGCAACAGGGTATCGGTCTTGGCTGCGAGCAGGCTGCCCATCGACTGCAGAGCGTTGTCCGACTTTTCCAGGATCGTCGCGGCGCGCGTATCGATCAGCGAGGCGAAGGCTTCGCCCGATGTGGCAAGCCGCACCGCGATCTCTTCGGTCGCAAGCGACAGCTCTTCCTTCAGCTGGTCGTGGACGCTGCCGATCGAGGTGCGGATACGGTCGGCATGGTTGACGATCGCCTCACGCTCGGAGCCGAGTTCGTGGACGAGGCCGCGAACGCGCAACTCGTTGTCGGCATAGGAACGTTCAAGCGCATTGACTTCGGAATGGACGAGCGTTTCCAGCTCGGAGGCACGCGCGATGGTGCGCTCGATGCCCTCGTTCATGGCCGAGACCTCACGGCGCACGGCCTGGCCGACGGTCATGATGCGCTCGGAGGCGATGGTTTCCGGCTCTGCCAGGCGCAATGCCACCTCTGCCATGGAGCGGGCGGCGTTGCGCATGTCCTGAGCGCGAGAGATCATGATGGCGAAGGCATAGAACATCATCACGGGAACGATGATGCCGACGAGGCCGGCGATGACGCCGGGCAGGGCGACGAGATCGGCGAGCGAACGGATCTGCCAGATCTGCGGAGCATAAAGCAGCGACATCAGGCCGAGGCCGGCCATGACCCAAAGCACGGAAAACAGCGTGGCGGTGCGCACCGCCGAGCGGCTGGAGGCGCCGTCAAAGGATTTCAGGATCGAAGCGGGCGTATTGCGGCTGGCGTCGTTGGCGGGCGTGAAGGCCGGACCCCTGGAAGCCTGCTCGCCGGCGGCACCGCGGCGGCTGCGGCGCTGCGCTTCTTCCTGCTGATTACGCGCATTCGATGGATCAGACACATTAGCCTCCGGGGCCTGGGGCGCGTCGCCGCGGCGAGACGGTACATTATCCTTGCTAAAGTCGATCTGGAGCGCCTCGTCCAATGCCTTGAACGCCTTGTCCTCAATTGACTCATTGTATTTGTTGTTCGCCATTCGGGTATGCCTCGTTACTGTCAGCCGGCCCAACCGCGCATCCCTGGCTTCCGCCTCACCCGGGAACAACTTTGCCGTTCCAGCCTTCCATCCCAACGAAGGACGGATAAGCATGTCATTTCAGAGTAGATAGCCGCTTTTTCAAACGGAAGGTATCAAAACACTACCATTATCCACTCGCTCGGCAAAGGCGCGTACCATAAACCCGCTCCACCAGTATCGTAGTGACACATCTGGGCTCTTCACACAATTAATGAAGGCTTGAGATTCACGGCTCGTTAACCCGTTGTTAACATCTTTGAATCCGAGGCATCGCTTAAAAACCAATAATTTAGGGATATTTAACGGACGTTAACCATATGGCGAGATTTCCGCCATGAATGTGCCGGAATTTAACGTGATGGCCACCCTCCTGACGCAGAACTGTTGCAACTGCGGACGATAGAGACGGGAGAATTGGCAATGGCAGCCCAGATGGCAGCATTGAACATCGTATTCGAGGCGCCGGATAATGCAAAGGGACCGTGTCCTTCGAAGGTCCGGCCGATCGATCTGGTCCATCTCGCAAAGCAGACGATGGGCGACAAGACGCTGGAAATCGAAGTCCTTCAGATGTTTGCGCGCCAGGCGCGTGCCTGCCTCCAGGATATCGCGAGTGGCGAAACCATCCGTATTGGCGCAGCCGCGCACCGGCTGAAGGGTGCGGCAAGCTCGGTCGGCGCGTTCCGCGTGTCGCAGACGGCGGAAGCCGTCGAGGAAACCGGCGGTGATGCCGGCGCGACAGCAGCGCTCGGTGCTGCCGTTATCGATGCCGAGAATTTCATCCTGAAGCTCTGCCGCGGCTGATCTCCAAGTCTTTGTCTGACGCATGTCGTTGTCCCAAAACCGCTGCACAATTTTGGGCGAGATGCATTGAGGTACCGTTCGAACGAGGCCCGTTGTTCCATTGCGGAACCGCGGGTCTTTTTGCGACGTCCGGTATGACGCTTTGAAGACGGCGGGCGAAGGCCCGATCTGCGAGGTTGTCGCGGATTTCCCAATGTTGACTGACGCGTCGAATTGTCGGAAGAAAATCCGCCCATCCACCTGAAGACCGGAAATAGTTCTGATGCCCAAACTTACCATCGTCGCGTTCGACGGCACGCGCTTCGACCTCGACGTCGACCAAGGCTCCACCGTGATGGAGAATGCCGTGCGCAATTCGGTGCCCGGCATCGAGGCCGAATGCGGCGGCGCCTGCGCCTGCGCGACCTGTCATATCTATGTCGACGAGGAGTGGACGGAGAAGGTCGGCCAGCCGGAAGCGATGGAAGAGGACATGCTCGACTTCGCCTTCGATGTACGCCCGACCTCGCGGCTGTCCTGTCAGATCCGGATGAAGGCTGTCTATGACGGGCTCGTGGTGCACGTGCCGGAACGCCAGGCCTGAAGCGCGCTGCGCTTCAAACGTCGCCGAAAAATCCGATATCAAAAAAGACGCCTCGCGCGCTAGAGCGAGCGAGGCGAGGCGGGCGCATTACCTACGGATGAGGGAGGAACATCCGCGGCTTCGGAACGCGCCAGGAGAACCCAGCGATGAAAGTGCAGATGCCGTACCTGAACTTTCGAATGTGTTCATATTAACGCGTTCCGGTTGAGTCTGCCAGGATGAAAAATGACCATTCAATCGCTGGGGAGGGTGCAAGTTTCGCACAAGTTTCGTTGTGCAGCTAAGGTTTTCCGCTCGCAACCAAACTGAAAAAGCCTTATTTTGCGCCGGCTCGACCATTGATTCGATTGTTCAGCAACCGCAACATGCGCTTCTGAAAATTGACCGCCTCGACCCGGTCGAATCGCGCCTGCTGCCGGTCGTGCTCCTCTATACCGCGAGCTGATTCGTCGGAGACGAGTTCCTGCATGGCTTCGCAGCCGCGCTGCTGCGGCAGCGCCCGGATGGCGCGCTCCATGGCGCGGGCCTGATCGCGGGCGATCTCGGCGTGGCGCTCCTCGTGGCGCTTGATATCGCTCGACAGAGCGTCCCAGATCATCGACAGCTCCTTGCTGGCGCCCCTGCGGCTGCTCCAGCGCGGCAGGATGATCTGGGTGTGGACCGTGACCTTGACGTTGCCGACGCGGCAGCGCCCGTTATCCTGAATATAGGTTGCTTCGCCGCCGAAGCGGATCTTCGTGGCGCCGGGATGACGCGCCGAAGAGCCGCTCGCCGTCGGCCCGCGCCGGCTGAGTTCGCGGTCGAGCTCATCCGCGGTTGTGCCGCGAATGTCGAAATAAGAATAGCTTTTCGATGCGATCACTTCGGCTGCCACGGGGCTGCAGAGGGAAAGAGCAATGGAAAAGGCGATAGGAAGGACCATATAACGCACTGCAAGCGGCATTCTGAACGCAACCCGTGTTGAAATCGACGGGAGCTTGGGGCATAGCCACCACAAGCGCAATATCGGATGGTGCTTTTTTCGTCTCCAATGGGATAAGTCTGGTGACAGGGCTCGAAGGCAGATTGTGGCGTGTCGGCCATGGCCGGGAGATCGAACTCGGCCGTCGTTCGACGATCATGGCGATCATCAACGTGACGCCGGACTCCTTCTCCGACGGCGGACGCTTTGAAACCGTCGATGCGGCGGTCGAGCAGGCGCTGCGGGCGGTGAGCGAGGGTGCCGGAATTGTCGATATCGGCGGTGAATCGACCCGGCCGAACGCAGCAACCGTCAGCCCTTCCGAGGAGCAGGCGCGCGTGCTGCCCGTCATCGAGGCGCTACGCGGCCGCACCCAGGCGCTGATTTCCATCGACACCTATCGCGCCGAAACGGCGCGGCTTGCAATCAGTGCCGGCGCCCATATCGTCAATGACGTCTTCGGGCTGCAGAAGGAGCCCGATATCGCTGATATCGCCGCAGTGACAGGAGCCGGACTCTGTATCATGCATACCGGTCGCGACAGGGTAAAACTTGTCGATGTGATTGCCGACCAGGTGCATTTCCTCGAGCGATCGCTTGCGATCGCCGCTGCGTCAGGCGTCAACAGCGATCGCATCGTGCTCGATCCGGGCTTCGGCTTCGCCAAGGAGACGGCGGAAGAAAACCTGGAGCTGATGGCGCGGTTTTCCGAACTTTCCCGCTTCGGTCTGCCGCTGCTCGCCGGTACGTCGCGCAAACGCTTCCTCGGCGCGGTAACGGGGCGTGAGGCGCAGGACAGGGATGCGGCGACGGCTGCGACCAGCGCGCTGCTCAGACTTCAAGGGGCTGCGGTTTTCCGCGTGCACAATGTCGCAATCAACAGGGATGCGCTCGATATCGCCGATGCTATGCTCAATGCGCGCCAGGAATTCGAGAGGAAGCGGCCGACATGACCACCTACACGATTACGCTGCAGAACTGCGCCTTCTTCGCGCGCCACGGCGTGCATGACGAGGAGGAATTCCTCGGTCAGCGTTTCTTCGTCGATGCCGAGCTCGATGTCGTCGCCGGCGAGGCGCTGGAAAGCGATTCGATCAACGATACCGTCAACTACGGTGTCGCCTTCACCGTGATCGAGCAGATCGTTACGGGCAAACGGCGCTACCTGATCGAGGCACTGGCGCTCGATATCGCCAAGGGGCTCTGCGAGACATTCCCGCAAGTGCGGCGGGCGAAGATCACGGTGCGCAAGCCGAACGCGCCGGTGCCTGGCGTGCTCGATTTCGTGCAGGTGAGCGTTGAACATTTTGCCTGAGGCCGCATGGCAATCCGCCACACTCGGTCTCGGCGGCAATATCGGCGACCCCGTAAAGGCGATGGCGGCCGCGCTGCAGAGGCTGGACGGACGGGACGACTGTCGGGTTACGGCGGTCTCGCGGCTCTATCGCACGCCGCCCTGGGGCAAGACGGACCAATCCTTCTTCTTCAACGCCTGCGCTGCCGTCGAGACCAGGCTGGAGCCTGAGGCTTTGCTCGATGTCTGCCTGTCGATCGAACGGGAAATGAAACGTGAGCGCATCGAGCGCTGGGGGCCGCGCACGCTCGATATCGACGTGCTGACCTATCGCGATGTGATCCAGGACGCGCCGCGGCTGGAACTGCCGCATCCGCGCATGACCGATCGCGGTTTCGTGCTGATGCCGCTTGCCGATATCGCGCCGGGTCTGCTCGTCAGGGGCAGGGCGGTGAGTGAGTGGCTGTCGGATGCCGAGGTGACCGGAATCGAGGTCGCCGACGGTAGTCGCGACTGGTGGCTGAGCGCCCGAAGCAAGGGGACCTGAAACGCAAAACGGCGGGAAACCCGCCGCTTCAGGAAAATCCACTGTAGGGTTTGTCTACTCGATGGAACCGACGGCCATCTCGTCGACCTGGCGGGTCAGCGTCAGGCCGATGACCGGCACCATCTGGCTTTCGACCTTGACCGAAACGGTGACGTTCATCGTCTTGTCGTCGCGCACGCGGGCGATCATCGCGCCATTCAGCTTGGCGCGGTTGATGCCGACAACGACAGTATCCTCGGAGACGGCGCCGGAGACGACGTCAAGGCCCTTGCCGGCGGCGCCGTCGAGGAACTTGCCCTTGTAGGTCGAGCCCGACTGCGAGATGACGGCGGTCATCGGCTGCTTGAAGACGCCGACGCGGCAGGTGCCGTCGAGCTTGATGCCGGCGCTGCTGTCGCCGGTGGGCTCACCGATCAGGTTGCAGGTGAATTTCGTGCCCTTGTACTTGCCGGCGACGATTTCGCCAGGCCCCTTCCATGAGCCGGCGACGGAATCGAAGAACGCCTTGTCACGGGTTGCAGCAGTGGCTGCCGGAGCGACATCGGCGACGGGAGACAATGCCGCGGCGGCCAACCCGCATACGATGAGAAACTTGCGCGAATACATGGATTTTCCTTGGCAAACACCACTCACGAACTGGCTGCAAGTTTTGCCGAAGAATGGTTAATCCTTCCTTTCAATTGTGCCGAAATGCGAGGCGGCGCACGGCTTTCGTGCGACGGCGATTTTAAACTCCCGTCACTAGATCCTTGAATCTGCTGAAATTTCTCTGGCATTACGCAAGGGGAGGCGAAAGCTGCGGAATCGCTGTTTCGTTCAAGGATTGTTGCCGCGCGGCGACATGGACGGGGTGAGATCGCCGATGAAATCACCGATTCCCGGTCGCTTCAGGGCGCGGAAGGCGAGCGGACGGCAGAGATCCATCGCGGCGATTCCAATGCGGGCGGTCATCAGGCCGTTGATGACGCCTTCGCCCAGTCGGGCTGAGAGCTTGGAGGCCAGTCCATGGCCGAGCACCTGCTGCACCAGGCTGTCGCCGACGGCGATCGAGCCGGTGACGGCCAGATGCGCCAGCACGTCGCGCAGCAGGCGGAACATGCCGAGCGTGCCGGGACGGCCGCCGTAAAGCTCGGCCATGGCGCGAATGAGGCGCACGGCTTCATAGAGCACGTAGAGCAGGTCGACCACGGCGCGCGGGCTGACGGCCGTGACGATCGAGACGCGCTTGGAGGCATTGACGATCAGGGCGCGGGCCTTGCGGTCGAGCGGAGCAAGCAGTTCGCGCTCGGCCAGCGCGATCAGATGCGGGGGATCGATGACCTCGCCCTCGGTCGCCTTCAGCGTCGCACGGCCCTTCGATGTCTCGGGATTTGCCGAGAGCAGCGCAGTCAGCTGGGCGACGACAGCGCGCGCCTTGGCCGGCCGAGTCTCGAGGATCGCCGCCTCGGCTTCGGCCTTGATCTTCTGGACGGCGGCAAGACGCATCATGCCGATGGTTTCACGGATGACGAGGGCGAGTATGGCGAGAATGCCGACCGCCAGCACGGCAAGGGCCGCATAACCCAGCCAGTCGGCACGGGTGAATAGATCGCGGATCAGGCTATCGGTCCAGAGTCCGATGGCGAGCGACAGCAGGATGCCGAAGGCGCCGGCGGCGATCTTGCCGAAGGAGGTCCGACGTCTCGCCGGCGTTGCAACGGGGACCGCGCTCAGATCCTTGTCGGGATTGAGGAAGGGATCGTCCTCGTCAGATGTCACGACGATATTTTCGGAGAAGCTTTCTGGCTTGCGCCGCTGCTCTCCCTGCCGGCCGTTGTCGCGCAGCTCAGCAGCCTCGTCCTCATAGCTGAAGGCGGCGGGTGCGCGGCGCGGCGGATCGGACGGTGGCTTGCTCATGCGAGACGGTCTCCGAACAGGAACTGCATGGCGCGGTCGAGGCGGATATGCGGCACCGACAGCTTGATACCGCCGCCGGTTTCCTCAAGGTGCGGCGGGCGGAACCTGACGACATTGACATCGGGCAGTTGCACACCGGTCTCGCCCGAGGCGATGCGGTCGAACAGGCTTTCCGGATCCTCCGGCAGGTCGCCGGGGAAGATGGCGGTCTTTCTCTGGCCGTCAAAGCGCTCGCCGGCAATGGTTTCGCCTTCCATCGGCGTGCCGACAATGACCGGCAGTTCATGGCCGTCACGCTTGACGGTCGCCTCGCGGGTGGCCCGCACGGAGGCAAGCGCCATGACGTCGATGCCGGCACCGGCCATGCCGATGCGGTCGATGGCGCGGTCCACCAGGCGGCGGGTCAGCGCGTCGAGCCGGTCGTGGCTTTCATGGTGGAGATGATCGGCCTTGGTAGCGGCAACCAGTACGCGGTCGATGCGCCGCCCGAGCAGGGAGGAGAGCAGCGAATTGGTGCCGGGGCGGAAGCAGGCAAGCACATCGGTCAGCGCGCGCTCCAAATCCTGCACGGCTTCGGGGCCGCGGTTCATCGCCTGCAGCGCATCGACCAGGACGATCTGGCGGTCGAGACGGGCGAAATGCTCGCGGAAGAAGGGTTTGACGACGACGGATTTATAGGCCTCGTAGCGCCGCTCCATCATCGTCCAGAGCGAGCTGCGGCCGGGACGCCCGTCCGGCGGCAGAGCCAGCGGCGCAAAGGTCAATGCTGGCGAGCCATCGAGATCGCCGGGCAGGAGCAGGCGGCCAGGCGGCAGGGTGGAAAGCGAGCGTTCGTCGGCTTTGCAGGCTTTGAGATAATCGGCAAAAGCGGTGGCGAGGTCGCGGGCGATCATCTCGTCGGCGCCGGCATGGATGTCAGTGGCGCGCGTCAGCGCCAGCCATGGGCTCGACAGCTCGGAGCGGACGCCGGTTTCGGCAAGTGCCAACGTTTCCTCGCTGAACGTGCGGTAATCCTTGCCGAGCAGCGGCAGGTCGAGCAGCCATTCGCCGGGATAATCGACGATATCGATCGAAAGGCGGCCGGGCGAAAACAACCGGTTCCAGCCGCTGGCGCTCTGATAATCCAGCGTGATGCGCAGCTCCGAGATGGCGCGAGTCGAATCCGGCCAGATGCGGTCCTTCACCAGCGCACGGATATGGTCCTCGTACTGGAAGCGCGGCACGGCATCGTCGGGCTGCGGCTCCAGCCGTACCGCCGAGACGCGGCCTGATTGGACCGGTTCGAACAGCGGCAGGCGGCCGCCATGCAGGAGATTGTGGACGAGCGAGGAGATGAACACCGTCTTGCCGGAGCGGGAAAGGCCGGTGACACCGAGCCGCACGGTCGGATTGACGAGGCCGCTCGCCCGGTCGGCGAGATTATCGAACGCGATGCGGGCATCGTCGGCGAGGGATGTCAGGCGTGGCGGCAAGGCGCTAATCCGGTTGGTGACTGCCCCGCAATATAGGGAGGGCGCGCCGCCCGCAAAAGACGCGAGGCTAGAGCATTTCCGTTTTTCTTCGAATCACGGAAATGCTCTATTTCCTTGTTTTCACGCAATTCCCGGCAAAAGCGCTTCGCGCTTTGCCTGGCAAAACCGCGGCACAGTTTTGCTGGAATTGCTCTGAAGTCTTCAGACGACCACGAAATCGGTGAGGCGCCAGGCGGTGGCCGAAGCATCGAAATCGAGCACGGCAAGGCCAGCCGTCGGGAAGCCGCCGGGAAGAGCGCCTGCCATCGCCTCATGGCCGATCAGCGCCTCCAGCGCCTGCTCCATGGTTGGATTGTGGCCGACCAGCATGACAGCAGCCTCGTCCTGCGCATCGATGATCTCGAGATAGTTGTCGACCGTGGCGTTATAGAGCGCGTCGACATAACGAACCTCGAGCGTAAGGCCCATCGCCCGGTACACCGCATCGGCGGTACCGCGGCAGCGCAGCGCGGTCGAACTGATCAGAAGATCGGGACGGTAGCCTTTGTCGGCGGCCTTGTCGGCGATGATTTCGGCATCGCCGAAGCCATTTTCGTTGAGCGGCCGGTCGAAATCGCGCTGTCCGGGTTCGGCCTGGGCGGCCTTGGCGTGGCGCAGGAGATAGATGCGGTTGGGCGGAGGCAGGGGTACGGTCATGGGCAAATCCAGGATCCAGCGGGCCTTTTCAGTAGCGGTTGCAATCGGCCGGCGTCAACCGTCAGCGCTGCTCCAGCTGCCCAAAACGCGGCTGATAACATGGCGTTTTGAAGGCGAAGCAAAAAACGCAGGCCGGAATAATGATGAGAAAATAGTCTGTTAGCCGAAAACTGTGACAGATTTAAAAATCTGTTTACCTGTCGTATTTGGCTTGAATCGCGGCTAGCGCTTGGGATATACACCCCGCCAGATGAGATGTTCTTCAGGAGAATCGCGTTGAGTGAGAAGATCGATCTTAGCAATTACGTTCCCTCGGAAGAGGAAGAGTTCATGAACGTAAACCAGCGTGCCTATTTCAGGGCCAAGCTGGTTGCATGGAGAAATGATATCCTTAGAGAAGCGCGTGAGACGCTCGACCATCTGGCCGAGGAAAGCGCAAACCATCCCGACCTCGCCGACCGGGCGTCGTCGGAAACAGACCGGGCGATCGAACTTCGCGCCCGTGACAGACAGCGAAAGCTGATTTCGAAGATCGACGCGGCACTGCAGCGCATCGAAGACGGCACCTACGGCTATTGCGAGGAAACCGGCGAACCGATCGGCCTCAAGCGCCTCGACGCCCGCCCGATCGCGACGCTGTCGATCGAGGCGCAGGAGCGTCACGAACGCCGCGAAAAAGTCTATCGCGACGAATGAGAGTTTTCATGCAGGCATGAGAGCAGAATAGGCGCCGCGATCTGATCGCGGCGCTTTTTTGTTTATCCATTGTCCCGCGTGTTGGAGAACAAGCCGCAAAGGCCCCGAGATTCGAGTCTTTGTGGCGGCGGGTTTTGACGACTACAGCGGATCTCCCGACGCCAGAGGCTTCCACGATTGCTCTCGGTCAGCTTCCATGGCGAGGTCAATCAACACCAAGGTGCCATTCCTGATCCGCCGCCGCATGACGTCTGCTCGATCAGGATCTGTCCGAACCATGCCTTCATCGTAAAGAGCCTGCAGCCGCGAGCGTGAAACTTTCAGCTCGGACGCCAGCAGGCGGTCAAGGCGTATGCTCGTTGGAAACGGGACCAACAGTTCGATTGTCAATCTCGTCCAATGTGCAGTTTCGCGCTGCATCTCCTTTGCGATTTCAAATTCGACAAATTCGTCCACACGCTGCGATCTGCGTCGGAGAGCATCGAGGTTGAAGGTTTCTGCCCTGATCCAATCCGGATCGTTGGACTGCAGCGCAGCAAGGACGGCAGGATCGATGTCGCGAACATTCCGGCGCTCGAGGATTGGCCGATTCCATGTCCTTTCACAGGTCAGGCATTTGTAGATAAGCCAAGCGTCAAGCTTGCGACCGTTGGCGTTGAGCCGGATCTTGCCGCTGGATTGGAAAGCTCTCAGGCCTCCGCATCCGCCGCATGCAATCCAAGGCTGGGGAGCTGTCTTGGGAATAATGGTCCATCGGACCCGAAGCGTATTGCACATACCGTCTTGGTCTTCCGTTCGGAAGTCCACCAAGATGGTGCTTGAGAAAACCCCTGCGGGCGCGGTGTGGCGATGTTGTGGGCGGCTGAAGAGCTGAGACAGCGGAGCTGCACATGGCACATTGTAACAATGCCAAACCGGTCTCTCGCCACCACCCGATGAACATGTTCATACGCCGTCAGCGTGTAGCTGCCCGGCAGTACGGGTGAAACTGGAGTGAGACCGGTATTTACTTAGGCAAAGTATGACCTCGATGCGCCAACGCTCTTCAACCGGAGCGATAACAAATTATCAGCACAAGATGGAGTCCCCTGGCGCATCGGGAACTGAAAGTCGCCGCATTGCGGCTTTTATGCAACTTGGTGATGAAGGAAGGTCGGACGTGCGTTTCCGCTCACTTGTCGCGCCCGATCACTTGTCGCGGTTGACGCTCATCTCGCCGAAGATGCGGGCGACTTCCTTTTGCAGATCGGTATCGGCGCCGGTGATCGGGGCCATTTCCGGATCGCGGCGCGGCAGGTTTCCGGGTTGCTGCGCTCCGGGCCGAGGCGCCTGGTTTGCCGGCGCCGGCACGATGCGTTCGGCCGTCAGATTGTTCGACATTTCCTGTTCCAGCACCCGCTGGAAATCAAGACGGCTCGCTGCTGCCGACTGCGCAGCCGAATCGTCTTCGGCGCTACCTGGTGCGGCGCGTGCGGCCGCCGGCATCTCCTGGACAGGCGGGGCGGAGACTTCGGGTTCGATGCGCTGCTGCGGCAGCACGCGCTGGCGGGCGGCATCGAGGATCTCGGCGGCACTTGAGGTATCGTGGAACGGTGCGGGCTGCGCGGCAGGGGGAACGACGGGACGCTCCAGCGGGCGCGGCTGGGGCGGTTGGGGCGGGACTGCGCGCAGAGGATTGTCCCGTTCGGCCGACAGCGGAGCAGTCACCGGCTCTGCTGGAAGAGGGCTCGTGACCACCGGGGGTGCCACGGCAGGCTGAGCTGGCGGTTGGGCCGGCGGTTCTGGGCGCGGGCGCGGCTCCGGCGAAACCGGCGCGGAGAAAGAGGGCTCGGCGGCCGGCTCACGGGCTGCGACCGGCGGGCGCGGTGGCGAGACCGGCGGCGTTTCAGGCCGCGCGACGGATATCGGACGCTGCTCGACGGGCTGCGGGTGGATGGCGCTGTCCGGCTGTTCGGCCGCCGCGGGCAGGATGCGGCTTTCGATGACGATATCGCTCGGGCCGCCGATCATGATCAGGTGCTCGACGTCGTCGCGGCGCACCAGCACCAGCCGGCGACGGGCATCGACGGCTGCGGCATCCAGCACCTGCAGGCGGGGCTGGCGGTTGCGGCCGCCGCGCACGAAGGGCGAGGGCGCCCGGCTGCGGATCACCCAGAGCACGATGATGAGCAGGAGAAGCGCCAGGCCGACGCCACCGGCTGCAAGCAGGAAACGGCTGCCATAAGCTCCGACAACATCATCCAACATAATCACTTACTCCATTTCGCATTCGGCACATATTGACGACTTTTCCGTTCCTTAGGCAAGGGCCGCTAGTGCTGTCCAGTCACGGGAGAACGCGATTTCGTGTTCCGCTGCTTGGCACCCGGCGACCTTGCGCGCGGGTGGCAGCGGTGGGCTTCTGGGGCAGATGGCGCTGTTGCCTGTGAATTCAAGCAGTCTTGCCGGCCAGCGGTGTTTTTGCCGACGCGGCAAATTGCTAAGAAGGAAAGAGTGCCTGATTCCTGCTTCGTGTTCGTGCTACGAAGCGGGAGGGCTTATGTGAGGAATATATGACGAAACCGCGTCAGGCCGACGACTATAACGCACCGCTTGTGGATCGTGGGGGGCGTTCTGGCACGGTCTTGCGCATTCTTCTGCTGGCGCTCGTGCTGATCGCGGCGGCGGGCGCCTTCGTCTTCTTCAAAAAGTCGCTCGACAACGAGGTCGTGCTTGGCGGTCTCGGCGTGCTTGCCATGGTCGGCATTTTCTTCCTGGTATCCTCGGTTATCGGCTTCATCGAGGTGATGCCGCAGCGCCAGTCCGACAGCCTGGCGCGCGCCTTCCTCAACAGCCATCCAGACGGTACGCTGATCACCGATGAAAAAGGCCGGATCATCTATGCCAATGCCGCCTATGGCGCGCTGACCGGCGCGCGCAAGGCGACCGAGGTGCAGACGCTGGAAACGCTGCTGTCGCGCCACCGCGAATCCAACGAGGCGCTCTACAGGCTGGTCAACGGCCTGCGCGAGGGCAAGGAAGGCCGGGAGGAATTTCGCCTGCTGCGCGCCGTCGGGCCTGGCAGCAACAGCTCCGGCGCGCATTGGTACCGGCTGAAGGCGCGGCTGCTGCAGCCGGAGGAGAACGGCGGCAAGCCACTGCAGATCTGGCAGATCACCGACATCACCACCGAGCGCGACGACCAGGAGCGCTTCTTCAAGGAATTGCAGAACGCAATCGATTATCTCGACCACGCGCCGGCCGGCTTCTTTTCCGCCGGCAGGAAGGGTGAGATCTTCTACCTGAATGCGACGCTTGCCGAATGGCTTGGCCTCGACCTCACCAAGTTCGTGCCGGGCTCGATGACGATCGGCGACGTCGTGGCGGGCGAGGGACTGGCGCTGATCCAGTCGGTGCAGGCCGAACCGGGTCTGAAGAAGACCGTGACGCTCGATCTCGACCTGCGCAAGAGCAACGGCCAGAGCCTGCCGGTGCAGATCATCCATAGCGTCACCTCGATGCGCGACGGCGCACCCGGCGAAAGCCGGACGATCGTATTGGCGCGTGAAAAGAGCGATGCCGGCGGCCAGTCCGCTTCGGCCGCCGCCATGCGCTTCACGCGCTTCTTCAACAATACGCCGATGGCGATCGCCTCGGTCGACGGCAACGGGCGAATCTTGCGGACCAATGCGCCGTTCCTGAAGATGTTTTCCGGCGTCGTTTCGCGCGACGATCTCGAAAAGGCGCCGCATCTCGAAACCATCGTGCAGGAGAGCGACCGGCCACAACTGGCCGCGGCGCTGGCGGCGGCCAAGGACCGGCAGGGCGACATCGCGCCCCTCGACACCCGCACGCCGACCGACGAGGCGCGCTATTTCCGCTTCTATGTCAATGCCGTTATCGACCAGAGCGACGAGGCGCCCGAGGAAGCGGCGATCGTCTATGCCGTCGAGGTGACCGAGCAGAAGGCACTGGAAGCGCAGATGGCGCAGACGCAGAAGATGAATGCTGTGGGCACGCTCGCCGGCGGCATCGCGCATGATTTCAACAACGTGCTGACGGCGATCCTGCTTTCCGCCGACCATCTGCTGCTGCAGGCGCGGCCGGCCGATGCCAGCTTTGCCGACCTGATAGAGATCAAGCGCAACGCCAACCGCGCCGCCGTGCTGGTGCGCCAGCTGCTCGCCTTCTCGCGCAAGCAGACGATGCGGCCCTCGGTGCTGAACCTCACCGATGTCGTCGGCGACCTGCGCATGCTGGTCGACCGGCTGCTTTCCGGCACCAATGTCAAGCTCGACGTGCAATATGGCCGCGACCTCTGGCCTGTCAAAACAGACCTTTCGCAATTCGAGCAGGTGCTGATCAATCTCTGCGTCAATGCGCGCGACGCAATGCCCGAAGGCGGCAAGCTGACATTGCGCACTCGCAATCTGACCGCCGCCGAGGTCTCGGCCTTCAACTATTCCTATATGCCGGCCGAGGACATGGTGCTTGTCGAAGTCGCCGATAATGGCACCGGTATCGCACCGGAGATCATGGACAAGATCTTCGAGCCGTTCTTCACCACCAAGGATGTCGGCAAGGGCACCGGTCTTGGCCTCGCCATGGTCTATGGCATCGTCAAACAGTCGGGCGGATATATCCAGCCGGAATCCGAAGTCGGCAAGGGCACGACCTTCCGCGTCTTCCTGCCGCGCCACATCCCGGAGCCGGCAGTGGCGGCAGAAGCGGGGTCGATCGACGGCGCCATCGCCGGGGCCGAAGTGGTGCCGCTGCCAGTTTCGCCGCAGCAGCCGGAAGACCTGACGGGATCGGCCGTCATCCTTCTCGTCGAAGACGAGGAGGCGGTACGCCGCGGCGGCAAGCGCATGCTGGAAACGCGCGGCTATACCGTGCATGAGGCGGGCTCGGGCGTCGAGGCGCTGAGCATCTTGGAAGAGCTCGACGGCAAGGTCGATATTGTCGTTTCCGACGTCGTCATGCCCGAAATGGACGGCCCGACGCTGCTGCGCGAACTGCGCAAGACCTATCCAGATATGAAATTCATCTTCGTCTCAGGTTATGCCGAAGATGCCTTTGCCCGCAATCTGCCGCCGGAGGCGAAATTCGGCTTCCTGCCGAAGCCTTTTTCGCTGAAGCAGCTCGCGGTCGTCGTCAAGGAGACGTTGGACGGGTGAGGGAGGTTTGACGGAGAGGTCGTGCCGTGTAGGCCCCCCCTCTGCCCTGCCGGGCATCTCCCCCACAGGTGGGGAGATCACAAGGGGCGAACGCTTCCCATCACATCAACGCTTCACCGAGTTGAAAGGGACATTTGTTCAGAAAGCCGGTGCTTCCAGCCGATCTCCCCACCCGTGGGGGAGATGCCCGGCAGGGCAGAGGGGGCTTGCTCGGCATAACCGGCAGCCCGTGGCTTTCATTCACCCAGCGCCACCGCGATTTCAGCGGCGAGCCGCGCGTTGTTTTCGACGAGCGCGATATTGGTCTTGAGGCTTTGGCCATCCGTCAGGTCGAAAATGGTCGACAGAAGATAGGGTGTGACCGCCTTGCCGGTGACTTCGTCGCGCTCGGCGCTGTCGAGCGCCCGCTCGATATAGATTTCCATCTCCTCGCGCGCGATCTCGTCGGCCTCGGGCACGGGGTTGGCGACGAGCATGCCGCCGTCGACGCCGAGCTGCTCGCGCACCGTCTGGAAATTGGCGATGGCGGCCGGACTGTTCAGCGACAGCGGGCTGCGAATGCCCGAGGAGCGCGACCAGAAGGCGGGGAATTCCTCGCTCTCATAGGTGACGACAGGCACGCCGCGGGTTTCCAGCACTTCCAGCGTCTTCGGAATGTCGAGGATCGCCTTGGCGCCGGCGCAGACGACGATGACGCCGGTGCGAGCGAGTTCCTCGAGATCGGCTGATATATCGAAGCTTTCCTCGGCGCCGCGATGCACGCCGCCGATGCCGCCTGTGGCAAAGACGCGGATGCCGGCGCGCGCCGCCGCAATCATCGTCGCCGCAACCGTGGTGGCGCCGGTGCGGCGCTCGGCGATGGCGAAGGCGAGATCGGCGCGCGACACCTTCATCACTTCGGTCGCCTTGGCGAGTTGCTCCAGCTCCGCGGCTTCAAGGCCGATATGCAGCGTGCCGTGAATGACGGCGATCGTTGCCGGCACCGCACCCTGTTCGCGAATGATCGCCTCGACGCTGCGGGCCATCTCGATATTGCCGGGATAGGGCATGCCGTGGGTGATGATCGTCGATTCCAGTGCCACCACCGGCGCGCCGCGCTGCTTGGCGCTGGCGACTTCCTTCGAATAGGCGATCGGCAGAAGAGGGGAGATGGGCTTGGTCATGGTCTTGTCCTGTGATCGACAGAGCATGATGTCGAAAAGTGCGAGCGGTTCTCGAACGACATCATGCTCAACTATTTAATTAGCCGCTTCAATGCAGAATTCTGACCTTGGGAACAAGGGCAAGCGCTTCATTCAGCAGATCGGGTGTCAGATTTTCGTTGACGGCATGCCGCGACTGCACCGTCAGCGTGGCAGCCGCGGTGCCGTGGCGAACGGCTTCTTCGAGCGGCAGGCCTGATATCAAGGCGGCGAGCGTGCCGGCCGCAAGTGAATCGCCGGCACCGGTGACATCGGCGACGGTCTCGGCGATCGGCGGCTGCAGCGTCACGGCGCGGCGACCCTCGCACAGCGCGACGAGCTCGCGCCGGCCGCGGGTGATGACGGCGTTCCTGATACCGATCTCGTTCAGCAAAGGCGGCCAGCCGGCGGCGTCTTCCGGCCGCTCACCGGCAAGGGCGGCCGCTTCAGCCTCATTCAGGAACAGATAGTCGATATCGCCGATGCACGGTTTCAGCCTGACGACCTTGGCAGGCGAGATGGCGATTGCCGCAACGGGCTTGCCTAGAGAATGCGCCTTTGCGACGATCGCCGCGATCGTCTCTTCCGGCAGGTTGGCGTCGAAGAGGATGAAATCATGGGCGGCGAAGGCCTCCCGCACCCAGCGGATGGAGAGACGTCGCGGCACGAAGAAGCGGTAAAGATCCATGTCTGCAAGGGCGATCACCAGATTGCCGTCCTTTTCGATGATCGCCGTGTAGCTCGGCGTCTTGCGGTCGAGGAAGACGAAGGGCCGGTCGTCGATGCCGGCGAAATCGGCAGCTTCTCCGACCGTCTCGCCCATCGGATCGCCGCCGCGCGGTGAGATCATCGTCACCTGAAAACCGAGTCTTGCCAGGTTGCGCGCCGCATTGAAGCCACCACCGCCCGGCTCCTCGAACCAGGTGCCGGGATTGCTGGCGCCGGGCGCCGTCTCGCCGGAGATGCGGCCGCGCCGGTCGATATGGGCGCCGCCGAGAACAAGAATCTTTTTCTTCATCCGATCCGCTCTCCCGATGCCCGAAGGACGAATCGATACGGTGCGCCTAGCGGCGGTTGAGTCGGCACTTTTGGCTTAAGCCGTTGCTTTTCATCGATAAAACAAATACAGAACACGTGCCGTTTTACCTTTTTCTTTCAACTGTTTGGTCGCCTATTGCGAGAATGGAACAAATAGGGTACAAACTCGACATTGCTTGAGCGGCTTCAATAACCTAAAGGTGGATCGGATGTCTCAGAATTCATTGCGGCTGGTAGAGGACAAATCGGTGGACAAAAGCAAGGCGCTTGAAGCGGCACTCTCACAGATAGAGCGGTCGTTCGGCAAGGGCTCGATCATGAAACTCGGCTCCAACGAGAATGTTGTCGAGATCGAGACGATCTCGACCGGCTCGCTTGGCCTCGATATTGCACTCGGCGTCGGTGGCCTGCCGAGGGGCCGCATCATCGAAATCTACGGGCCGGAAAGCTCCGGTAAGACGACGCTTGCACTGCAGACGATTGCCGAAGCGCAGAAGAAGGGTGGCATCTGCGCCTTCGTCGATGCCGAACATGCGCTCGATCCCGTCTATGCCCGCAAGCTTGGCGTCGACCTGCAGAACCTTCTGATCTCGCAGCCCGATACCGGCGAGCAGGCGCTCGAAATCACCGATACGCTGGTGCGCTCCGGCGCCGTCGACGTTCTGGTCGTCGACTCGGTCGCGGCACTGACGCCGCGCGCCGAAATCGAAGGCGAGATGGGCGACAGCCTTCCCGGCCTGCAGGCGCGACTGATGAGCCAGGCGCTTCGCAAGCTCACCGCTTCGATCTCGAAGTCGAACACCATGGTGATCTTCATCAACCAGATCCGCATGAAGATCGGCGTCATGTTCGGCTCGCCGGAAACGACGACGGGCGGCAATGCGCTGAAATTCTACGCCTCCGTGCGCCTCGACATCCGCCGCATCGGCGCGGTCAAGGAGCGCGAAGAGGTGATCGGCAACCAGACCCGCGTCAAGGTCGTCAAGAACAAGATGGCGCCGCCCTTCAAGCAAGTCGAGTTCGACATCATGTATGGCGAGGGTGTTTCCAAGACCGGCGAACTGGTCGATCTCGGCGTCAAGGCCGGCATCGTCGAAAAGTCGGGCGCCTGGTTCTCCTATAACAGCCAGCGCCTCGGCCAGGGCCGCGAAAACGCCAAGACCTTCCTGCGCGACAATCCGGATCTCGCCCGCGAGATCGAACTGTCGCTGCGCCAGAATGCCGGCCTGATCGCCGACCGCTTCCTGCAGAACGGCGGACCGGACCCCGATGACGGCGATGGCGATGCCACTGCGGAAATGTAATTTTCGCGCCTAAACTCATCGGACAGTTCCAACCGGCCGCATTCCTGATGAGAATGCGGCCGGTTTTGTTTGTCTGCTGGACAGTGGCGGGGGTGAACGTTAAAAGCCGATGAATTTAAATTTACCTGCCTCCGGCAGCATTGAAGGGCATAGCATGAGCGGTGTGAACGATATCCGGTCGACCTTCCTCGACTATTTCAAGAAGAACGGCCACGAGATCGTTCCGTCGAGCCCGCTCGTGCCGCGCAACGACCCGACGCTGATGTTCACCAATGCCGGCATGGTGCAGTTCAAGAACGTCTTTACCGGCCTCGAAAAGCGCCCCTATTCGACGGCGACGTCTTCGCAGAAATGCGTGCGAGCCGGCGGCAAGCACAACGACCTCGACAATGTCGGCTATACTGCACGCCACCTGACCTTCTTCGAGATGCTCGGCAACTTCTCCTTCGGCGACTATTTCAAGGAGAATGCGATCGAGCTTGCATGGAAGCTCGTCACCGAAGGCTTCGACCTTCCGAAAAACCGCCTGCTGGTGACCGTCTATTCCGAGGACGAGGAAGCTGCGACGCTGTGGAAGAAGATCGCCGGCTTTTCCGACGACAAGATCATCCGCATCCCGACCTCCGACAATTTCTGGCAGATGGGCGATACCGGCCCCTGCGGCCCGTGCTCGGAAATCTTCATCGACCAGGGTGAGAATGTTTGGGGCGGCCCTCCGGGCTCACCGGAGGAAGATGGCGACCGGTTCCTGGAATTCTGGAACCTCGTCTTCATGCAGTTCGAGCAGACCGAACCTGGCGTTCGCAACCCGCTGCCCCGCCCGTCGATCGATACCGGCATGGGGCTGGAGCGCATGGCCTGCATTCTGCAGGGCGTTCAGAGCGTGTTCGACACCGATCTCTTCCGCACGCTGATCGGCACCATCGAGGACACGATGGGCGTCAAGGCGGAAGGCAGCGCCAGCCACCGCGTCATCGCCGACCATCTGCGTTCCTCGGCCTTCCTGATCGCCGACGGCGTGCTTCCGTCGAATGAGGGCCGGGGTTATGTGCTGCGCCGCATCATGCGCCGCGCCATGCGCCATGCACAGCTGCTCGGCGCCAAGGAGCCGCTGGTCTACAAGCTGCTGCCGACGCTGGTGCAGCAGATGGGCCGGGCCTATCCGGAACTGGTGCGCGCCGAGGCGCTGATCTCGGAAACGCTGAAGCTGGAGGAAAACCGCTTCCGCAAGACGCTGGAGCGCGGCCTGTCGCTTCTGTCGGACGCGACGACGGATCTTTCCAAGGGCGACATGCTGGATGGTGAGACCGCCTTCAAGCTCTACGACACCTACGGCTTCCCGCTCGATCTGACGCAGGATGCACTGCGTGCCCGCGAGATCGGCGTCGACATTTCCGGCTTCACCGATGCGATGCAGCGCCAGAAGGCCGAAGCCCGCTCGCATTGGGCCGGTTCCGGCGAGAAGGCGACGGAAACCGTCTGGTTCGAGCTTAGGGAAAAACACGGTGCCACCGAATTCCTGGGTTACGACACCGAAACGGCTGAAGGCGTCGTGCAGGCGATCGTCAAAGAGGGCGCGGTTTCGACCGAGGCCAAGGCCGGCGACAAGGTGCAGCTCGTCGTCAGCCAGACGCCGTTCTACGGCGAATCCGGCGGCCAGATGGGCGATACCGGCGTGATCTCGTCCGACCACGGCAAGATCGAGATTTCAGATACGCAGAAGAGGGGCGAAGGCCTGTTCGTGCATCAGGGTACTGTCGTCGACGGCGTGTTCAAGGACGGCGATGCGGTCGTGCTGACGGTCGATCACGCCCGCCGTTCGCGGCTGCGCGCCAACCATTCTGCGACCCACCTGCTGCACGAGGCGCTGCGCGAAGTGCTCGGCACCCATGTTGCCCAGAAGGGTTCGCTGGTCGCGCCCGAGCGCCTGCGCTTCGACGTTTCGCATCCGAAGCCGATGTCGGCCGAGGAACTGAAGATCGTCGAGGATATGGCAAACGAGATCGTGCTGCAGAATTCGCCGGTTACAACGCGGCTGATGAGCGTCGACGATGCGATCGCCGAAGGCGCGATGGCGCTGTTCGGTGAGAAATATGGCGATGAAGTCCGGGTCGTGGCTATGGGAGAGGGTGTGCGTGGTGCCAAGGCCGGCAAGCCCTATTCGATCGAACTCTGCGGCGGCACGCATGTCGGGGCCACCGGCCAGATCGGGCTGATCCGCGTTCTCGGCGAAAGCGCCGTCGGCGCCGGCGTTCGCCGTATCGAGGCCGTCACCGGTGAATCGGCGCGCGAATATCTGGCCGAACAGGATGAACGCGTGAAGACGCTTGCCGCCTCGCTGAAGGTGCAGCCGGGCGAAGTGCTGTCGCGTGTTGAAGCGCTGATGGATGAGCGCCGCAAGCTTGAAAAGGAACTGGCTGACGCCAAGCGCAAGCTCGCCATGGGCGGCGGGCAGGGCGGTTCGGCCGATGCCGTGCGCGAAGTCGCCGGCGTCAAGTTCCTCGGCAAGGCGATTTCGGGCGTCGATCCCAAGGATTTGAAGGGACTTGCCGATGACGGCAAGACCAGCATCGGGTCCGGCGTCGTTGCCCTCGTCGGCGTGTCCGACGACGGCAAGGCAAGTGCTGTCGTGGCGGTGACACCGGATCTCGTGCAGCGCTACAGCGCCGTCGATCTCGTCCGCATCGCATCTGCCGCCCTCGGCGGCAAGGGCGGCGGCGGGCGCCCCGACATGGCGCAGGCCGGCGGCCCCGACGGCTCGAAGGCCGATGAAGCGATCGAGGCGGTTGCCGTGGCACTTGCCGGCTGAACTGCCGCCTGACAACAGTTTGAAAATTCAAACCGGCTGCGAGATCATGGATTTCGCAGCCGGTTTTGTTTTCAACGGCCGTGGTCGCTCGATGTTCAGCTTCGCGGCTGCAATGCAAGGCGGCAGGCGAGTCCGGTGAAGACCGTTGCCAGGATATATTGCGGCAACTTCGGGAAACGGCTCGCCGATTGGAGTCTCGAACGGATCGTGCTTCCGAGGAAAATCACGGCGCCATTCACGACGAGGCCGATGCCGTTCAGGATGCTTGCAAGTATCAGCATCTGCACCGTCAGCGATCCGGCTGACGCATTCACGAATTGCGGAAAGAGCGCCATGACGAAGAGCGCCATCTTCGGATTGAGCAGATTGGTGGCAAGGCCCGCAAAGAAGATACGCCGGCCCGACAACCGCTTCAGCGTCGATGCCGGCTGAAAGGCGGCGCCTTCCGAGCGGACCGTCTTGTAGGCGAGATAGAGAAGATAACAACAGCCGGCCCAGCGCACCGTCTCATAGGCGGCCGGGACGGTCATGAAGAGCTGCGACAGCCCAAAGGCTGCGGCAAGGGCGTGGCAATAGGTGCCGAGCGCGATGCCGGCATAGGTCAGGAAACCGGCAGCGCGTCCCTGGCTGATGCTGCGAGAGGCGATCAGCAGCATGTCGGGACCGGGCGTGGCGGTCAGCACCAGCGCTGCGGCGGCAAAGAGCATTAATGTTGAAAAATCCGGCATCTATCATTCCTTTTGAGTTCGAGCCGGAATTCCGGTCTACGCAGGATTCGCCGAAGGTTCAAGTCCGCAGGATTTGTCAAATCGGGTTATGGTTCTCTCAAGCCGATCGATTTGCACGAGGTTCGACATGAATGGCGAAACGGCATGGGCACTTTATGAAAACCGTCTGAGACGGGTTTCGGCCTATATTCACGACCACTTGGATGAGGAGCTGGATATGGAGCGCCTTGCCGAAATCGCCTGCATGTCGAGCTATCATTGGCACAGGATCTACCGGGCGATTTACGGCGAGACGCTGGCGGCCACCGTCAAGCGGCTCAGGCTGCATCACGCGGCGGGCGAGATCGTCGGCACGGAACTTGCCGTCAGTGAAATTGCGAAGCGATCAGGTTATCCCAATCTCCAATCCTTCAATCGTATCTTCAAGTCGGTCTACGGCATGCCGCCGGCCCGCTATCGGAGAGAGGGAAGCCACACAGCCTATGAGCCCTCACCCAACGGAAAGACCAAAGTCATGTTAGACGTTACCATACGTGAGGTCGCGCCGATCGAGCTGATCGGCGTTGCCCATACCGGTTCCTACATGCAGATCGACAAGGCCTTCGAGACGCTGTTCGGCACGCTTTACGCCCGCGGCCTCGCCAAGCCCGACATGCGGATGATCGGCGTCTATCTCGACGATCCCGATATCGTGCCGGAGGAAAAGCTGCGCTCGATCGCCTGCGTCACCGGCGCTGCCGACGTGCCGGCCGATGCGCCGTTCGAGCGGCGCAAGATCGAGGGCGGCGATTATGCGGTGCTGCGCCACAAGGGGCCCTATGCCAATATGCCGAAGTCTTATCAGTGGCTCTTTGCCGAATGGCTGCCGAAATCCGGCCGGCAGCTGAAGGACAGGGTCATGTTCGAGGAATATCTCAACAATCCGCGCGAGGTTCCGCCGACCGAGCTTCTGACGGACATTCACATGCCGCTTGTCTGACGGCTGATATTCCCGGCGCGCCGGTCTGGCCGCGCCGGGATTGGCGGTCAGGCGGCCTGCATCGTCTTGCCGGCCTCGTCGTCCAGCGCATTGGCGCGCTTGTAGGCTTCACGCTCGCTGATGCGGCCGAAATAGTCGACGAAGGCCTGGCGCTTTTCGATGCTGCCGAAACCAAGGCCCCAGCCGATATGGGAGCCGACATAAACGTCGGCGGCGGTGAAGCGCTCGCCGGTGACGTAGGTGGAGCCGGAGACCGCCATTTCGAGCGTGTTCATGACATCGCCGAAACCGCCGCAGCCGGCCATGCGCAGGCGGTCTTTCGGAATTTCGAAGCCGAGACCCTTCATCGTTACCGCCGATTCGAGAGGACCGGCGGCAAAGAACATCCAGCGGTAATAGCGGGCGCGCTCCTCCGGCCTCGGCGCCAGGGCCTTTTCGGGGAAGGTCTCAGCGAGATAGGCGCAGATCGCCGCGCATTCGGTGACGATGGTATCGCCGTGGCGGATTGCCGGCACCTTGCCCATCGGATTGACCGCGAGATATTCCGGCGCCTTCATGGTTTCGCCGAAGGTAAGGAGTTCGGTGCGATAGGGCTGGCCGATCTCCTCCAGCATCCAGCGCGCGATGCGGCCGCGCGACATGGGGTTCGTATAGAATACCAGTTCTTCAGTCATGAGATCCTCCTCGTGTTCCCGTTATTTTGCGGCCTTGCCGTTCCCCGGAATCAATAGTGCGGCGGGGCCTTTGTGCAACCCCAGGCCTTTAAAGCGCCTTGCGGTACTGGATGAAACCCGAGCGCTCGGCGATCCTGTCGTAGAGCCGCCGCGCCGTTGCATTGGTTTCGTGCGTCATCCAATAGAGCCTGCCTGCGCCGTTGGCGCGGGCGAGGTCGGCGACGGCCTCGATCAATGCGGCACCGGTGCCGAGCCCGCGCTGGCTGTTGTCGACATAGAGATCCTGCAGGTAGCAGGTCCATTGCGGCAGCCAGCAGGAGCGGTGAAAGATGGCATGCACGATGCCGACAAGATGGCCGTCTTCATCGAACGCGCCGAGCGCATGCATCGGTTCGTCAGGATCGTGGAAGCGAGCCCAGGTGAGATCGGTGATTTCGGGCGGGATGACCACTTCGTAGAAGCGCTGATAGGCCTCCCACAAGGGTTCCCAAGCGGCACGGTCCGAGGATTCGAGCGGTCGCAGGATGGCCGTCATCGGTTCATTCTCCCAAAATGAAAACGGCGGGGAAATCCCCGCCGCTTCGATGTTATCTCGGAAAGGCCGGCTTACGCCATGGCCTTCTGCAGGTTCTGGTCGATCTTGTCGAGG
>NZ_PQIG01000090.1 GCF_012349115.1 Rhizobium ruizarguesonis | reverse complement strand
AGGTGCATCGGTCTTCCATCCGCCACCGCAACAGGCATTACAGCGCCAGGAGCGGGTAAAGGGAAGTTACAAAGGTGCCGGCAGGCGGATGAGGGGCGGACCCACGGAAGCTGCCAATTGACCTCACGGCAGGGCGTCGAAACCTTCGGCGAAGCCCTTGAGGTCGACGGGGATGCCGATGCCTTCTTCCGGGGTCTGGAAGACGATGAAGGTGGCCTGGGCGCCGCTGCGGAAGGTCTTGAGCAACTCGTCCTCGAGCACGACTTCTGCATAGCAGCCGTCGGCGAAGCAGCGGACGAAATAGGCGCGGCCGATATCCTTGCCGTCGACATTGAGCCCCAGGCCGTTCGGCAGCAGCACGCCGAGCGGCGCCAGCACCCTGAGAATCTTCGACTTGCGGTCGGCCGTCTTCAGGACGACGACGGAAAGCCCGACCTCCGGCCGATCCTCGGCGATGACGTTTTGCATCAGCGCGCATTGTTCGGTCGCAGCGCCTGCCGGCTTGTCGCAGACGACAGACCATGCGCCATGATTGGACTTTACCGTGCCGGGCGCCGGCGGCTGCGTCTGGCCGGGCATCACCTGTTCGACATTCGGTTTGGCGGCGCTCGGCTGCTGCGGCGCAGGAGCAGGGGTCGGCGCCGTCGCCGAAGCGGGCGGCTTGGCCTGCGACGGGGTGGGCTGCTGCTGTGCGAAAACGGGCGTCGTCGCTGCGGCCGCGATGCTGGCAGTCAGGAGAAGTGACTGCGCGAGGGAACGGAAACCCATGGAAACCTCTGGATATCGAATCATTGCGGCTATTGTTGAAGCTGCCCACCAAAAATGAAAAGCCCCACCCCGTGAAAACCGGGGGACTGCGGCGGAAATTGGACCTTTGCGAAATAATGTGTCGCGCGCGGATTGGCCGGAAAGCCGATTTTTCATATGCTGATGAAAAACTTGGGATGTTTTGCCGTTCTGGCCTGCCTATGCTTTGAGCAAAAATGCCGCATAGACAATTGCTCTGACCTGTTGCGGCGAATGCCAAACTGTGGTTTGAAGCGCTGAAGATGGCAAGGATTCTGCGTTCTATTTTGCAGGTCAAGCGCTCGAGGGAGATTATAAGGTGATGAAGAAGGCTTATGCAGCCCTGACCACGCTGGTCTGTCTGCTTTTTGCTTCCGGCACATATGCCGACCAGCCCATGCCGTGGCAGGCGACGCTGCAGCCGGCGGCAACGCCGATCATGCGGGAAATCCACTGGTTCGAACAATATACCCTGTGGTTTATCGTTCCGATCACGCTCTTCGTTCTGGTCCTGCTCATCGTCGTCTGTTTCAAGTTCCGCGCCAGCGCGAACCCGGTTCCCTCGAAGACGAGCCACAACACGATGATCGAGATTGCCTGGACCGTGGGGCCGGTCCTGGTGCTTCTTCTGCTCGCCATTCCTTCGTTCAACCTGCTGACCGCGCAGCTGACGCTGCCGGAAAATCCCGACGTGACGATCAAGGCGACCGCCACCCAGTGGCAGTGGAACTACGAATATGAAGGTTCGGGCGAAAGCCCGCTCGCTTTCGATTCCTACCTGCTGAAGGATCAGGACCGCGCGGCCGCCGGCAAGGAAGACAAGTCGATCTATCCCAGACTTCTCGCCGTCGACAACGAACTGGTCCTGCCGGTCAACAAGACGGTCCGCGTTCTCGTGACCTCTGCGCCGACCGACGTCATCCACGCCTTCGCCATGCCTTCCTTCGGCGTCAAGATCGATGCCGTGCCGGGCCGCCTGAACGAGACCTGGTTCAGGGCCGAGCGCGAAGGCCTGTTCTACGGCCAGTGTTCCGAGCTCTGCGGCAAGGACCATGCGTTCATGCCGATCGCCATCCGCGTCGTCTCCGAGGACAAGTACAAGCAGTGGCTGACCGCAGCCGCCAGCGACCTGCCCGGCGCCTACAAGACACTCATGGCCGCAACCGATGGTCCCGCAAAGACCCTCGACGTCGCCGAAGCACAGTAATTAAGGGGATCGGGACAATGGCTGGACCTTCCGCTCACGACGATCATTCTCATGATCACGCCCATCATGACCACGCGCATGACGATCACCACGATCACGGGCACAAGCCGAGCTTTGCCAATCGCTGGCTGTTCTCGACCAACCACAAGGACATCGGCACGCTCTACCTGATCTTCGCGATCATTGCCGGCATCATCGGCGGCGCGCTGTCCGTCGCCATGCGCATGGAGCTGCAGGAACCGGGCATCCAGATCTTCCACGGCCTGGCCTCGATGGTCTACGGTTATGAAGGCGATGCCGCGATCGACGGCGCCAAGCAGATGTTCAACATGTTCACGACAGCGCACGCGCTGATCATGATCTTCTTCATGGTCATGCCGGCGATGATCGGCGGTTTCGCCAACTGGATGGTGCCGATCATGATCGGCGCCCCCGACATGGCCTTCCCGCGCCTCAACAACATTTCCTTCTGGCTGATCGTTCCCGCCTTCGCGCTGCTGCTGCTGTCGATGTTCGTCGAAGGCCCGGCAGGCGCTTATGGCACGGGCGGCGGCTGGACGATGTATCCGCCGCTGGCCACAACCGGCACGCCGGGACCGGCGGTCGATCTTGCGATCTTTGCGCTGCACATTGCCGGCGCCTCGTCGATCCTCGGTGCGATCAACTTCATCACCACGATCCTCAACATGCGCGCTCCCGGCATGACGCTGCACAAGATGCCGCTGTTTGCCTGGTCCGTGCTGATCACCGCCTTCCTGCTGCTGCTGTCGCTCCCGGTTCTGGCAGGCGGCATCACCATGCTGCTGACCGACCGTAACTTCGGCACCTCCTTCTTCTCTCCGGAAGGCGGCGGCGACCCGATCCTTTACCAGCACCTGTTCTGGTTCTTCGGTCACCCCGAGGTCTACATCCTCATCCTGCCGGGCTTCGGCATGGTCAGCCACATCATCTCGACCTTCTCGAAGAAGCCGATCTTCGGCTACCTCGGCATGGCCTACGCCATGGTCGCGATCGGCGCCGTCGGCTTCGTCGTCTGGGCCCACCACATGTACACGGTCGGCCTGTCGCTCGACGCGCAGCGCTACTTCGTCTTCGCGACGATGGTCATCGCCGTTCCGACGGGTGTGAAGATCTTCTCCTGGATCGCGACGATGTGGGGCGGCTCGATCTCGTTCCGCACGCCGATGCTCTGGGCGATCGGCTTCATCTTCCTGTTCACGGTCGGCGGCGTCACCGGCGTCCAGCTTGCCAATGCCGGTCTCGACCGGTCGCTGCATGACACCTATTACGTCGTGGCCCACTTCCACTACGTTCTGTCGCTCGGCGCCGTCTTCGCGATCTTCGCCGGCTGGTACTACTGGTTCCCGAAGATGACCGGCTACATGTACAACGAGCTGGTCGGCAAGCTGCATTTCTGGATCATGTTCATCGGCGTCAACCTGGTGTTCTTCCCGCAGCACTTCCTCGGCCTCGCCGGCATGCCGCGCCGCTACATCGATTATCCGGATGCCTTTGCCGGCTGGAACTATGTTTCCTCGATCGGCTCCTACATCTCGGCCTTCGGTGTGCTGATCTTCCTCTACGGTGTCTTCGAAGCCTTCGCCAAAAAGCGTGTGGCCGGCGACAATCCGTGGGGTGAGGGTGCAACGACGCTCGAATGGCAGCTGCCTTCGCCGCCGCCCTATCACCAGTGGGAACAGCTTCCGCGCATCAAGTAATTTGCGCGGACGTCAGGACGCCGCATTGATACGGCGTCCTGATGGTAAGACATTCAGGACGGAATGATGACGGTCATCGACAATCACGAGGTGCTTGCAAAGGACGGCGAATTGTCGGAAGCGAGTGCGCGCGATTATTTCGAATTGTTGAAGCCACGGGTCATGTCGCTCGTGGTCTTCACTGCCTTTGCCGGTCTCGTGCTGGCGCCGGGCCACATCCATCCCGTTCTCGGCCTGATCGCCATTCTCTGTATCGCCGTCGGCGCCGGAGCCTCCGGCGCGCTGAACATGTGGTATGACGCCGATATCGACGCCATCATGAGCCGCACCGCCAACCGTCCGATCCCGGCCGGCCGTATCGCGCCGTCCGAGGCTCTCGCCTTCGGCCTGGTGCTGTCAGGCTTCTCGGTGGTGATTCTCGGCCTGGCCGTCAACTGGCTCTCGGCCGGCATCCTCGCCTTCACCATCTTCTTCTATGCCGTGGTCTACACCATGTGGCTGAAGCGCTCGACGCCGCAGAACATCGTTATCGGCGGTGCCGCCGGCGCCTTCCCGCCGATGATCGGCTGGGCTTGCGTGACCAACAGCGTGACGATCGAGAGCACCGTTCTCTTCCTCATCATCTTCCTGTGGACGCCGGCGCATTTCTGGGCGCTTGCCCTCTTCAAGATGCGCGATTACGAGGCCGTCGGCGTGCCAATGCTGCCGAACGTCGCCGGCGAGCGGGTGACCAAGCATCAGATCGTCGCCTATGCGGTGCTGACCGCCGTCTGCGCGGTCTTGCCGTCCTTCCTCGGCTTTGCGAGCTTCGGTTATGGCCTCGTTGCCGCCACCCTCGGCGCGATCTTCATATACTGTTCCATCGCCGTCTGGCGCATGCCCGACGGCGATCCGAAGATGATCCCTGCGAAGAAGCTCTTCGGCTTTTCGATCTTCTATCTCTTCGCCGTGTTCTCCGCCTTGATGATCGACCGGCTGGCCCCGCTGCTGGTCTCGCATGCGGGAGGTTGGTTCTGATGGAATTGATCAAGCTCACCGAAGCACAGCGCAAGTCGCGCCGCAACCGCAACGTCGCCCTCGGGCTGGTGCTTGCCGGCCTCGTCATCCTGTTCTACGCGATCACCATCGTGAAGATCGGCGGGGGAATGGCTGGATGAGCGACAACGCCGGTACACCGAAGAAGCAGGGCCGCAACAACGGCGCCGTCGTGATGATGTGCCTGAGCTTCGTCTTCGGCATGGGCGCGATGAGCTATGCCGCCGTGCCGCTCTACCGCATCTTCTGCCAGGTGACCGGCTATAACGGCACGACGCAGCGCGTCGACCAGGTGTCGAGCGTCGTGCTCGACCGCACGATGCGCGTCACCTTCGACGCCAATGTCGCGCCCGGCCTGCAATGGGAATTCAAGGCGGTCCAGCGCGAGGTCAATCCGAAGATCGGCGAAACGATCCAGGTCAATTTCACCGCCGAGAATCGTTCGAACGAGACCCAGCGCGGCCAGGCGGTTTTCAACGTCACGCCGGGCGAAGCGGGCGTCTATTTCAACAAGGTGCAATGTTTCTGCTTTACGGAAACGGACCTGAAGCCGGGCGAAAAGCTCGACATGCCTGTCGTGTTCTACATCGATCCTGAAATCGTCAAGGCCGTGGAATCCAAGGATATCCATACGGTTACGCTGTCATATACGTTCTACCCGAAAGAGGGTCCGAAGCCGGTGGCTTCGAATGAGGGTGGAGCGGAGAAGATTGAAAAGAAACTTTGATCAAGGCTCGTTTCCGGCTATGCCGGGAGCGGAGTGAAGGAAGACATCCGGGGATAGCTACATGGCCGATGCTCACCAGAAGAATCACGACTATCACATCATCGATCCGAGCCCGTGGCCGATTATCGCTTCGCTCGGCGCCTTCATCATGGCGATCGGCGGCGTCTGCTACATGCGCTACCTGAACGGCGGTTCGTTCAAGGTCGCCGGTGCGGAACTCGCCAATCCCTGGCTCTTTTATATCGGCTTCGCGCTGGTTCTCTACGTGATGTACGGCTGGTGGGCCGATACGGTGAAGGAAGCCCATGAGGGCGCCCACACCCGCGTCGTCTCGCTGCACCTGCGCTACGGCATGATCATGTTCATCGCTTCGGAAGTGATGTTCTTCGTCGCCTGGTTCTGGGCCTATTTCGACGCCAGCCTCTATCCGAACGAAGCGATCCAGGCCTCGCGCCTGCTCTATACCGGCGGCACCTGGCCGCCGAAGGGCATCGAAGTTCTCGATCCCTGGCACCTGCCGATCTACAACACCGTCATCCTGCTTTTGTCGGGCACGACGGTCACCTGGGCGCACCATGCGCTGCTGCACAACGACCGCAAGGGCCTGATCCAGGGCCTGACGCTGACGGTGCTGCTCGGCGTGTTGTTCTCCAGCGTCCAGGCCTATGAATATGCCCACGCGCCCTTCGCCTTCAAGAATTCGATCTACGGCGCGACCTTCTTCATGGCGACCGGCTTCCACGGTTTCCACGTCCTCGTCGGCACGATCTTCCTGGGTGTCTGCCTGATCCGCGCGCTGCGCGGCGACTTCACCCCGAAGCAGCATTTCGGCTTCGAGGCGGCCGCCTGGTACTGGCACTTCGTCGACGTCGTCTGGCTGTTCCTGTTCTTCTGCATCTACGTCTGGGGCGGCTGGGGCGCACCTGTCGCAGCCGGCTGATCGGAACGAAACTTGAGAAAAGGTGGGCCTCGTGCCCGCCTTTTTTGTTGGCAAATCTCGTTTTGCTTGGCCTCGTGCCACGGCTGTTCGGTTCGCGCGGCTGCCCCTCACCCTAACCCTCTCCCCGTAAAAACGGGGAGAGGGGACGTGCCATACGAGACGCGAGAGGGGGACGGAGAGGGCGCGGCATGTCCCTTCGCCCCGTTTACGGGGGTCCGAAGGACGGTGCCGGCAGGCGGATGAGGGGCTGCCTTCGGCAATCTCTTCGGTCGAGGTAAGGCCGCCGTGCCCGCTTTTATCGCCTCAGCGCGCCCCGGCGATCCTTTCGAAAGCCGAGGGCTCGGGAATACCGAGATCCAACTGATGGCGGATCGCTTCGGCGCATTCGAGCGGTGTCAGCACTGAGGTATCGACCTCCATGTCGTAGATGCCGGGCCGATGCACCGCGTCCTGCCAGCGTTGCACCGGTTCCGGGACGGGTACGTCTTCGGTGGCGCTGAGATAAAGCGTCTCGCGCCCTTCTTGGACAATGTCGCGTCGCTGCATGATCGTCTCGATCGGACAGCGCACGCCGACGAACAGCACGGGAAAGTCTTCCAGTCGCCGGGCGCAATCGCCGAGGATGCCGAGCGGCTGCGAATAGCTGTCATGGTGGCCGAGATCGGCGATGACATTGAGGCCCAGGCTGGCATGGATGGCGATCGATTCGTAGAGCGCCGCATAAAAGAACGGCACCAGTTCCTCCAGGTCCGGCCGTTCGCCGCCCGGCCGCAGTCCGATGCCCGGCAGGTAGCGCTTCGGTGTCATGGCATTGTAGCTGTCGACGCCGAGGTTGATCCACGGCCCCTCGAAGTGTTCCTGTACTGCGCGCGCGATGCTTGATTTGCCGCTCCGCGGCGCGCCGTTCAGGATAATGATCTGCACGGAATGGCTATCATCGGTCATCAGTCTTCTTCTTCTTCTGTTTGGCGCGAATCACTACAGCGCCGCGCGACTTTTCAGACGCAGCAAGGACGCTGTAACACTTTGAATTGCTGATAGTTCCTCACATCGATTCCGATGTGAGGAACTATCAGCGGGACGAAATCACGCAGGCATTTCCCTTCGTCCTGCGAATACTTTATGGGAGAGTTAAGGCAGCATTGAAGAAGCCGCGGCCGCCAGGATCGCTATAAGGAATGCCATGAACGAGGACAGCGCCCATTTTCCGCCCGTCGATCCGGTGAAAACTGGCATCAAGGGCTGCTGCCCGCGCTGCGGCCAGGGCAAGCTGTTCGATGGCCTGCTCGGCGTAAAGCCGCGCTGCGCCGCCTGCGGCCTCGATTATTCCTTTGCCGATTCCGGTGACGGGCCCGCCGTCTTCGTCATTCTCATCGTCGGCTTCATCGTCATCGGCATGGTGCTGTGGCTGCAGGTGAATTACGGGCCGCCCATCTGGGTGCATATCCTGCTTTTTGCTCCACTGACGATCGTCCTGTCGCTGCTGACGCTGCGCTGGTTCAAGGGCATCCTGATCGCCATGCAATACCGTCATAATGCCCGCGAAGGACGCCTGAGTGACTGAAATAGTGCATGTAACGCCGCGCCGCCGGCTGCCGGTTCTCACCGGCATCCTGGTGCTGATCGCCCTTGCCATCCTGATTTCGCTCGGCACCTGGCAGGTGGAACGCCTCCACTGGAAGGAAGGCCTGCTCGCCGATATCGCCGCGCGGCAGGCAGCAAGCCCCGTGCCGCTTGCCGACATCGAGGCTATGGCGGCGACAGGCGGCGACATCGAATACCGCAAGGTCACCGCCAGCGGCCGCTATATCAACAACAAGGAGCGGCACTTCTTCGCCACCTGGCGCGGCCAGACCGGCTATTACATCTATACCCCGCTGGAGCTTGCCGACGGGCGCATTCTCTTCGTCAACCGCGGCTTCGTTCCCTTTGATAACAAGGAGCCGGAAATGCGCATGCAGGGCCAGTTGACGGATCAGCAGACCGTCACCGGCCTGGCGCGCGAAAAGCTTCCCGGCAAGCCCTCCTGGGTGGTGCCCGACAACGACGTCGCCAAGAACATCTTCTACTGGAAGGATCTCGACGTCATGGCCGCGAGCGTCGGGCTGGAGAAAGCGAGCGTCATTCCCTTTTTCGTCGATGCCGATTCCACCCCCAATCCGGCCGGCCTGCCGATCGGCGGCGTCACCCAGGTGGATCTGCCGAACGACCATCTGCAATATGCTTTCACCTGGTACGGGCTTGCCGCCGTGCTGGTCGTCGTGGTGGCGATCTCCTGGTTCCGCAAGGGCGCCAAGACACCTCAGCAATAGTATCACTTCAATTCTCGACCATATTGGGCTAGAGGTCGCTAAATCTCTCAACCCGGAACAGACATGAATATTGCGGCGAAACCTCCTTTGACGATCAGGCTCTGCGGCCCGCGCGGCTTCTGCGCCGGCGTCGACCGCGCCATCCAGATCGTCGTGCTGGCGCTGAAATCCTATGGCGCGCCGGTCTATGTGCGCCACGAGATCGTTCACAATCGCTATGTCGTCGAGGGGCTGGAGGCCAAGGGCGCCGTCTTCGTCGAGGAGCTGGACGAGATCCCGGCCGAACATCGCGCCCAGCCGGTGGTCTTCTCCGCCCATGGCGTGCCGAAATCCGTGCCGGAGGATGCGGCAAGCCGCAACCTCTTCTATCTCGACGCCACCTGCCCGCTGGTTTCCAAGGTCCACAAGCAGGCGATGCGCCACAATCGCCTCGGCCGCCATGTCGTGCTCATCGGCCATGCCGGCCATCCCGAAGTGATCGGCACGATGGGGCAATTGCCGGAGGGGTCCGTCTCGCTGATCGAGACGATTGAGGATGCCGATGCCTATGTCCCTGTTGATCCCGATAATCTCGGCTATGTCACCCAGACGACGCTGTCGGTCGACGATACCGCCGGCGTCATCACCCGCCTGCACGAGCGCTTCCCGAACCTGACGGCGCCGGCAGCGGACTCGATCTGTTATGCGACGACCAACCGCCAGGAAGTGGTGAAGCAGGCAGCCCCGGGCTGCGATCTCTTCATCATCGTCGGCGCGCCGAATTCGTCCAATTCCAAGCGCCTCGTCGAAGTGGCGCTCAGGGCAGGGGCGAAGAAATCCATTCTCGTGCAGCGCGCCGCCGAGCTCGACTGGGACGAGATCGGCGCGATTTCGACGCTCGGCCTCTCCGCCGGCGCCTCGGCCCCCGAGGTCATCGTCAACGAGATCATCGAGGCTTTCCGCGCCCGCTTCGACGCCCGCGTCGAACTGGCCGAAACGGTGCAGGAAACCGAAAATTTCCTCGTCAACCGCGAACTGCGTAGCATCGAGCTGACGGCGGCCGACATGGCTTTCGTCAACGGTTAGATCGGCCTTTCGGCCTGGCGTCCACTCCGGCAAATCCAATATCAACAAGGCATGAAGGGCGAGACCTCACTTGGCAGTCTATACCGATATCGCCGAAGACGATCTGAAATGGTTCCTGACGGAATATGACGCAGGCACGCTGCTTTCCTACAAGGGCATTGCCGAAGGCGTCGAAAACTCCAACTTCCTGCTTCACACCTCCAAGGACCCGCTGATCCTGACGCTCTATGAAAAGCGGGTGGAAAAGAGCGACCTGCCTTTCTTCCTCGGCCTGATGCAGCATCTTTCCGCTCGTGGCCTGTCCTGCCCGCTGCCGCTGCCGCGCCGCGACGGCGCGCTGCTCGGCTCGCTGTCCGGCCGTCCGGCGGCGCTGATCTCCTTCCTCGAAGGCATGTGGCTGAGAAAGCCGGAGGCGAAGCACTGCCGCGAGGTCGGCAGGGCGCTGGCCGAGATGCATGTGGCGGGCGACGGTTTTGAGCTGAAGCGGGCGAATGCGCTGTCGATCGACGGCTGGCGGGGGCTGTGGGAGAAATCCGAGGCGCGCGCCGGCGAGGTCGAGCCTGGCCTGCAGAATGAGATCCGCAGCGAACTCGATTTCCTCTCCGCCGCCTGGCCGAGTGGCCTGCCGGCCGGCGTCATCCACGCCGACCTCTTCCCCGACAACGTCTTCTTCCTCGGCGACCAGCTCTCCGGCCTGATCGATTTCTATTTCGCCTGCAACGACCTGCTCGCCTATGACGTCTCGATCTGCCTGAATGCCTGGTGCTTCGAGAAGGACGGCGCCTATAACATCACCAAGGGCACGGCGATGCTCGAGGGTTACCAGAGCGTCCGGCCGTTGAGCGACGCCGAAATCGCTGCCCTGCCGGTGCTGTCGCGTGGGTCGGCGCTGCGGTTCTTCCTGACCCGGCTCTATGACTGGCTGACGACGCCTGAGGGAGCCATGGTCACCAAGAAGGACCCGCTCGAATATCTCCGCAAGCTGCGGTTCCACCGCCAGATCAAAACGCCGGCCGAATATGGATTGAGCCTATGAAACACGTCGATATTTTTACCGACGGCGCATGCTCCGGCAATCCCGGCCCCGGTGGCTGGGGCGCCGTGCTGCGTTATGGCGACGTCGAAAAGGAGCTTTGCGGCGGCGAGGCGGATACGACCAACAATCGCATGGAACTGCTGGCGGCGATCTCGGCGCTATCGGCCTTGAAAAGCCCTTGCGAGGTCGATCTCTATACCGACAGCGCCTATGTCAAGGACGGCATTTCCAAGTGGATTTTCGGCTGGAAGAAAAACGGCTGGAAGACCGCCGATAAGAAGCCGGTGAAGAATGCCGAGCTCTGGCAGGCGTTGGAGGCGGCCCGCGACCGCCACAAGTTGACGCTGCACTGGGTCAAGGGCCACGCCGGCCACCCGGAAAACGAACGCGCCGACGAACTCGCCCGCCGGGGCATGGAGCCTTTCAAGAAGGGCAAGGCGGTTTCGTTTTAAGTAGCGGCCGTTTCCTCGAGCTCTTGACGGAGAAGAGAGGAATACGGCGCTGCCACACACCTCTTCTCCCCAGCGGGGGTCCGAAGGACGGGTCGAGACCCGCGGCTCGACCCCGGTCGGTGCCGGCAGGCGGTTGAGGGGGTGAGCGGCAAAGCCGCGAATGCGCTGAGCGTTAGCGAAGGGCAATGAATGGTGTGCTGTGCGGCCCCCTCATCCGACCCTTCGGGCCACCTTCTCCCCGCGGGGGAGAAGAGGGAGCCAGCAGCGCGCCCGAACCTCTTTCAAGCCGCCTGCTGCTGCGGCGCCGTCGCGGCGCCCTGGATCAGCCGGTGCAAATATTCGAGCTTGGCCACGACGGGCGAGGACAGCACGAAGGGGTAGGAGTCCGGCTGGCCCATGCTGCGCTGGATGGCGTTGATCGCCAGGCTGAGCGGCACCCAGGCGCTGACCAGCTGTTCGGCGCTTCTTGCCCGGTAAGGGATGAAATCCACCTCGCCTGATATTTCCTCATGGCCGCTCGGATCGATGGCGATGCCGAAGGCGCGCGCGGTTTCGAGCGTATCGACGATATGGAGGTAATGCGCGAAGCATTCGGCGAAATCCTCCCAGGGGTGCGACGCCGCATAGGCGCTGATGAAATTGTCCTGCCATCCCAAGGGCGCGCCGCCGGCATAATGGTTCTGCAGGGCTGTCGCATAATCCTGCCGTTCGTCGCCGAAGACCGTGCGGAAATCGGCAAGGCCGCCCCGATCGCGCACCAGTTTATTCCAGATGAAATGGCCGGCCTCGTGGCGGAAATGGCCGAGCAGCGTGCGATAGGGTTCGTTCATCGAGCTGCGCGCCTGTTCGCGCGTCGCATCGTCGGCCTCAGCGGCGCGGATGGTGATCAGGCCTTCCTCATGGCCGGTCATGGCCGGCACGATATAGCCGTTGCTCTCTATCGAATCCTCGAGGAAATCGAAGACCAGGCCGCCTTGCGGATCTTGCGCCCGATCCGGATGCGGCAGCTTCCAGCGCAGCAGCGAATAAAACAGATGACGCTGCGCCTGGCTGATGCGCCGCCAGCGATCGATGCCGTCCTGGGTATCGGTGTTCGGAACCAGCCGGTTATGGCGGCAGGCAACGCAGAATTCACTCTCGCCGTCGCCGTCCACCAGCCAGTTGCAGATGTCGAGGCCGGCATTGGCGCAGAAGCGGACGTCGCGATCGGGATCGGAAACGAGCTGCCAGAGCGTCTCGTCGCGCGGCTCCAGCGCATGCATCGCCAGATCGCCTGGCAGGAAGCCGAGGCGATGGTTGCAACGCACGCATCGACGGTTGTCGAAGTGGACGACCTGATCGCAATTGTCGCAGGCAAAAAGCTTCATCTTGTCTATCTCTGCAAAGCATGAGGGTGGGGGATCAAAAATGCCTGCCGCGCGAGGGGCGCAGCAGGCATGGTGATAAAGGATGAGCGTCTACTGCGCATTCCTTAACTCGGAATCACAGCGTCTTTGCGTGTGTGAAGAGACGCTGTCGCTCAGAGCCGGTCGACGGCGCCCTTGAGCTTGTCCTTGACCTTGCCGGTTGCGACTTGTCCCTTGCCCTTGGCTTCCTGGACGGCGCCCTTGGCCTGCATCTCGCGATCGTCCGTCGCCTTGCCGACGGCCTGCTTGGTCTTGCCGGCAATTTCGTTTGCCTTACCGGAAATCTTGTCGCTGGTGCTACCCATCTTGTGATGTCTCCTTGGTCGGCATGGGCCTTTTGTCCATGCTTGCCGAAATGAAACGTCACTCTTGGCTATTCGTTCCCGCTGCCGTCAGGTCAGCTGCCGTCAGGCCAGCCTCTCAAGCATGGCCCGCTTCGGCCGACAGCATGGCAGCGGTCACGCCCATGCCGGCGAGCGCCCGCTCGTATTTGTCGTCGAGGCTGCGGTCGAAGATCAATTCCTCGTTGGCCGGGCAGGTGAGCCAGCCATTGTTGACGACCTCGTTTTCGAGCTGGCCGGCGGCCCAGGAGGAATAGCCGAGCAGCATCGTTGCCCGCGTCGGCCCGTCGCCCTTGGAGATGGCGCGGACGATGTCGAGCGTCGCCGTCAGGCAGATGTCGTCGCTGACGGGGATCGAGGAGTCGCTGGCATAATCGTCCGAATGCAGCACGAAGCCGCGGCCGCTTTCCACCGGGCCGCCGGTCTGAATCGGGAATTCGCGGGCCCGTTTCGGCAGCACGATCGAATCTTCCTGCTTGATCATGTCGAGATGCAGCAGCACATCGGTGAAGGTAAGGCTCTGCGGACGGTTGATGACGAAGCCCATGGCGCCGGCATCCGAATGCGCGCAGATGTAGATGACAGTGCGCGCAAAATTGCGGTCTTCCATGCCCGGCATGGCGATGAGGAACTGGCCATCGAAGAAGCCACGTTCCCGTCTGTTCTTCAGCGTTGATAAGGACATCGTTCCTCCTGCTGCCAGACCGCACCAAGGCCTCGACAAGAGAAACATGGGCCAATGTCACACATCAATCAACTGAAAATGAAGATTTAAATCGCTGCGACTTCTGGCGGCCAAACAGCAGTTTCGGTAAACCTTTGTTCCATGATGATTATTTCCTTGGCCCCGCGCCGGTTTTTAATTGCGGCCGTCTCAATGGCCGCAGCCCTTGTGCCGTTTTCTACCATTCATGCGGAAATGAGCGCCTGGGCGGACAACGACGGCGGCCGCATGCGCCTCGTGGCGCTCGCGCCCGATGCCGCCGGCAAAATCCGCGCCGCCCTTCAGATCGAGCCGAAACCCGGCTGGATCACCTATTGGAAAGAGCCCGGCAACAGCGGCATTCCGCCGCAAATCACCATCACGGCGGAGAGCGGGGTCACGCTCGATGCCATCGCCTATCCCGTTCCGAAACATTTTTTCAACGGCGGCATCGAGGATATCGCCTATGACGCGCCGGTGACGCTGCCGCTGTCGCTGACGGCGGCCGGCAAAGGCCCGGTTGCGATCGACGCTTCCGCCTTCATCGGCATCTGCAAGGATATCTGCATTCCCTTCCAGGCGAATTTTCAGCTGAAGCTTGGCCCCGCCATGCAGTCGCATCCTGAGGAGGAGGCGATCCTCCAGGCGGCCGATGCGAGCCTGCCGAAGCCGCCATCGGTGGATTTCGGCGTGACGGCGCATGCGATGTCGCCTGACAGGAAGACGCTGTCGCTGACGTTGGCTCTGCCGGGCGGGGGGCCGGGCGAGGGCAGGGCCGCGCCCGATATCATCGTCACCGGTCCGAGCGGCTATGCCTTCACCAAGCAGATCGGCGGCAAACGCGACGGCGCCGCCTTCAAGGTCGATGTGCCAATCGGCAAGCTGCCGAAGGATTACGACATATCGGGCAAGCAATGGAACGTGCTGGTGATCGACGGCGAGAAGGCGATGGAGACGACGCTTGCCTTCGAATGACCGGCCTTGCCTTTCAATGGCCGGCCTTGCCTTTCAATGATGGGCTCCTATAGTCGCCTCCGATCCCGTGCGGCGCCCGCCGCCGCCAAGCAGAACCGCCAAATCCAGAACTCAAGGAGAAGACCATGACCATCGCGATCGGCGACAAGCTTCCTGCCGCCACCTTCAAGGAAAAGACGGCTGACGGCCCGGTCGAAATCACCACCGATCAGCTCTTCGCCGGCAAGCGCGTCGTGCTCTTTGCCGTGCCGGGCGCGTTTACGCCGACCTGCTCGCTGAACCACCTGCCGGGTTATCTCGAAAACCGCGACACCATCCTTGGCAAGGGCGTCGACGACATCGCCGTCGTCGCCGTCAACGACTGGCACGTGATGGGCGCCTGGGCGCAATCCTCCGGTGGCATGGGCAAGATCCACTTCCTCGCCGATTGGGATGCCGGCTTCACCAAGGCCGTCGGCCTCGACGCCGACCTCTCCGCCGGCGGCCTCGGCCTTCGCTCCAAGCGTTATTCGATGCTGGTGGAAGACGGCGTGGTCAAAGCCCTCAACGTCGAGGAAAGCCCCGGCCAGGCGACCGTCTCGGGTGCGGCCGCGATGCTGGAACAGCTCTGAGCGCTCATTCCTGATGGATGAAGGGGCGGCCGTTTGGTCGCCCTTTTCACTTGTGTGATCGGCTCGCTCTCGGGCGGCCCCTGCTGCCGGATGCCGGCATCATCCTGCTCGCCTCATCGTCAGAACAGCGACGAGCCCGCAAAAACCCAGCACCACCAGGGGCGGAATTGCATGAGCATATTCGCCGTGGAACAGAACCGTGCCCGCGGCGGCCAGCATCACCGCACTTCCGAGCAGTGAACCGTAGAGGCGGAGCGGTTTGAAGATGAGCATGACCGCGGTCGTGAATTCACAGATGGCGGTCAGATAGTGAAAGCTTTCCGGATAGCCCCAGCGGGCGTAGTCCGCGGCAATTTCGGGGCTGACGAAGGTGTTGCCATAGGCGCCGACGAAGAAGAAGGCTGCAAGCAGCCAGGCAATGACGTTTGCCAGGGATAGGTTGACGAGAGACATAGGGGGCAACCTCAATGCGACGGCGCTTGGAGCGCGAGAGTGCGGCGCGCCAAACGCCAGCCCTCCGGCGTCCGCCGTAGCCGGTCGGTATAGGTCACGCTCGCCACTGCGCCGCTCGGCAACAGACCAAGCCCCTTCGAGACGGCGACGAGCTCGTCGCCCGCGCCTTCTTGAACGTGCACATTCGTCGTGTGATGGGCCGTCGCATGGCCGTCCTGGCTGGCCATATGGCAGATCGCTGCAATGCCTGTGACCGGCGCAAAGCCGAAAACGCCCGCGTCGAAATGTGCATCCTCGGTAAAGACTTCACCGAACCTGTCCCACGCATGATTGTCGACGAGGTGTGCCCAGAGCGAGAGGATTTGGTTGATCTCTACGATGTCATCCGTCGTTGGTTTCATGTCTCATGGTCCTTGAAAGGGGATGGCGGGCGAATTCACTATCGCGGCGAAAAGGCGGATGCCGCGTCGTCAGGACGCAACATCCCCCGTGTTGCTGAACGGTCCTGCTCAGGCCGGGTCGTCAGGCGCCCGGCCGCGGGCCGTCACCAGTTGATGGGGCCATTGGTGTTGAAAAACTGGCCGGTCGGTCCGGCGTCATCCAGCAAGGCATATTTGACCGGGGCCCGAACGCCGTCTTCGATCGTGATGTAGCCGCCGCCTCTGTTCAACTCGGTCATGACATAGCCGGGGCAGACAGCGTTGACCTTGATCGGTGTATCTTTCAGCTCAAGGGCAAGCTGCACGGTCAGCATGTTGACCGCCGCCTTGGAGGCCGCATAGCCAAGCCATTTGACATCGGGGGACGGATTGTTTGCATCGCCCGTCCACCAAAGCGAACCCACGCTGCTGGAAAGGTTGACGATGCGCCCGCTGGCCGCCTTGCGGATCAGCGGCAACAGTTTCTGGGTCACGATCACCATTCCGATGAAATTGACCTCATAGGATTCACGCAGGGTTTCGACGGAGGCCACGCTGGGGAAATCGTCGGTGTCGAGCAGCAGGATTCCCGCATTGTTGATCAGGATGTCGAGTCTGCCAAACCGTTCGTCGATCGATGATGCGGCAGCGTCGATCGTCTCAGGGCGATTGAGATCGATCTCGATCGCCTCGACCGCCAACCCCTCCGCACGCAATGTTTCGGCCTTTGCTTGGCCTGCGGCAAGATCGCGTGCGCCGAGAAGGATGAACACGCCTTCCCGGCCGAGCTGGCGAGCCGTTTCAAAACCAAGGCCGCGGGTCGCGCCGGTGACGAGCGCGATCTTTTGATGTGTGGACATTCTATCTCCCAAGCAGGCGCGCTCGCAGGGCGAGGCTGTTTGCAATGACGTTGCTCAGCAACGCATCGTGAAATTGCATGGGAAATTATGTCTGTCAACGACAAATGACACTAAGTGTCATTTTGTTCGAAGTGGATGATACTGGCGGCGCGATCGAAGAGATCGGCAAGTGACATGGCCGCTCCGCCATCCACCCAGCTGTTTATCGATGCCCGAATGAGCGCGAAAACCGTTCCCGCCACCGTATAGGCGACAACATCCGGGAGCGGAGACCGCCTGTCCGGCGAGGCGAGAATATGGGCGACTTCGTCGATCAGTTCGGCGATCATCTGTTCTTTTCGCGCGGAAATGCTCCTGTTGGAGCGGATTGCCGTCTCGATGGCGAGAAAGAAACGCGACTTTTCATCGAACGCCAAAAGCATCGCCCGCGCGGCAGCAAGAAGTGCGACAACCGGCGGTTCCGACGCGAGCCGCTCCGTCAGTTCCGCACGGACGATCGTCATGCCATCCTGCACCCAGCTGACGATCACATCTTCCTTTGTCGGGAAATAGCGAAGCAGGGTGCGGGGCGAAACGCTGACGGCGGCCGCGATATCGGCGACCGTCGTTTCCTCGAATCCGCGCTTGTGGATCAGGTCCAACGCGGCCTCGAGCAGTTGGGCTCGCGTGCGATCCTTCTTATCTTCCCGAAGTCCCAAGATTGTCTCCACGCTGACATGCGGCGGGCTTCTTTTGACACATCATGCCATTTGTCGTCCAGCGACAGAAAATGCGCCAAAGCATTTCGCGCAAAACGACATGCGGAAAACCAAAGATCTAAAGCGTGTCATGCGCTTCAGTCCTTCATCGGCTCGCCGAGCGTATGCATCAGGCGGTTCGCCCAGCCGAAGATCGCCGACGAGAGGACGAGATCGAGAGCCTCCAACTCGTCGAGCCCGACGTCCGCCAGCGCCTGCGCGTCGGCCGCGACCGCCTCGGGCGGCGTGGTCGACAGTCGGGCCGAAAAGTTGAAGATTTCCTGGAGGTGCTCGTCGAGCGTCGCCTCGAGACCATCGGCGAACACGGCTTCGATGACATCCGTGCGTTTTGTCAGGTTGTTGAACCGCGATGCATGGACGGCGGCGCAGTAGACGCAGCGGTTGACGACTGAGGCGGCGACGGCACCCAGTTCGCGCTCGCTGGCCGCCAGTCCGTCCTTGCCGTACATGATCAGATTGAACAGCGGCGAGCGGACCGCGAGCGTCTCGGGATCGTGCGCCAGGGTCAGCACATAGGGCGAGATGCCCTTGTTCGACGGCGTCGTCTGCATTGCTGCATGCTGCTCGTCGGTGGCGGTCGCGAAATCGACCGGAACGACATAGGGCTGCCAGCGCGGCACCGTGGTGGTGAAGGTGTGGACGACCTCGCTCATCGTATTTCTCCCAGCAGCTTCAGGCCGGCGAGAACCCGCACCTGGTAATTGACGAAAGCCGCAAGCTCCGCGAGCCGGACGATGTCGGCGTCGGTCACGCCGACCTGGCGCAATGCCTCCACATGGGCGCGCGTCGCATCGCGCGGCGCGACCGTGAGCCGGTCGGCATGGCGAACGATCTCGGCGGTACGCGGATCCGACACGTTCGTGTCCGGCTCGGCGAGCAAGGCTGTCGCCGGTTCGTCGGCGCGGGCAACGAGCCCGTCGTAATGGCTTGCGAGCGCCGGGCTGCGGTTGTGGCGCGCCATGCGGGCGGCGAGTGCCGCCCTCAGGCCGTGCGACAGTCCGCCGGGATCGCGTGGCAGAAGCACTGCGTCGTGGGCCGCTTCACTGAGGCGCAGGATCTCGGCGCGTTTGCCCATGGCTTCCGCGAGCGCGGAACCCGGCCTCACAGAGGCAAGAGTTTCGATGAGTGTCAAAACAAGCTCCTCAATACGTCGCGGACATAGGTCTTAGGTAGGCCCGACCTGTCATTATGTCAAACTGGAATGCTAAACGGCATTTGATGTGAATTTTTTATCTACTGCCAGTCGTCAAATGAGAATTGTCATGCTTTACTGACATGAAGGAGAGTGTTTGATGCCCACTATGCATTCTAACTCTTTCGATATCCGGCAGCTTGAAGCCTTCGCGGCGGTGATGTCCGCCGGCAGCGTGACGGGGGCGGCGCGACTGCTCGGCCGGTCGCAGCCGGCCGTAACGCGGCTGATCCAGGATCTGGAAGCCGATATCGGTTATGCGCTGCTGCATCGAAGCGGCCCGCGGATCAGCCCGACCGCGCGCGGTCTGCTCTTTCACGCCGAAGTGGAGCGCCATCTTGCGAGCCTCGCCCACATCCGCGAGCGGGCGAATGCCATCGGCCTCGACGAGCCGCCGTCGCTGACAATTGCCGCCACGCCGTCGCTTGCGGCCGGCGTTCTGCCGCAGGCGATTTCGGCCGTCGCGCCGGACCTGATACCGCGTCATCTCCATGTGCAGGCGCTGGCGGCAGAGAACGTCGTGCAGGCGGTGCTCGCCCGCTCGGCGGATTTCGGGATCTCAAGCCTGCCGCTGGAGCACCCCGGCCTCGACGTGCACTGGATTGCCGAAGCGTCGTGTGTCGTCGCTCTCGCCGCCAACGATCCGCTCGCCAATGATGACGTGGTGCGTCTCTCCGATCTCGCCGAGCGCCGCATCATCACGCTCGCCAACCCCTACCGCCTGCGCCACCGCATCGACGAGGCCCTGGAGCGGGCGGGTGTGGCGCCGCAACGGATGATCGACGTCAACGCCTCGCTGACGGCCCTGACGATGGTCCGGGCCGGACTGGGCGTCGCCATCGTCGAGCCGGCGACGGTCTGCGGGGTTCCGCTCGAGGGGATCGTGATGCGCGTCCTCGACCACACTATCCCCTTCCTGTTCGGTGCCATCTCGCCTGCCGCGATGCCGCTGACCCCGACGGTCGCCGCCGTGATCGATGCGGCCCGCGCCGTGGCGCTCGCGATGCCCGGTTGCCGGCTGCATGACGCAGGCGGCGTCGAAGCATTGGCCGACACTGTCTACGGCGGTAGCCCGATGACCGAGGACGTGCCGTCATGAGCGACCTCTCGACGTTTCCGAACAATCTCGAAGCGCTCGAGGCACGCCTGCGCCAGGACCTTGCCTGGCTGGAGCTGCCGGCCAAGTCCTGGGTTCCGCCCCGCATCGTCGACGGCCAGGCGGTCGTCGACGTCGTGATCATCGGTGCCGGCATGGCCGGGCTCGTGGCCTCTGCCATGCTGAAGCGGCTCGGCGTGGCCAACCACATCCTTCTCGACAAGGCGCCTGCCGGAAGCGAGGGTCCGTGGGTCACCTTCGCCAGGATGCGAACCCTTCGCTCCCCCAAGCAACTGACCGGGCCGGCAATGGGCCTGCCGGCGCTGACGTTCCGCGCCTATTACGAGGCGCGTCATGGCCGCGATGCCTGGGTCGCGCTCGACCGGGCGCCGCGTGAGACATGGATGGACTACCTGGTCTGGTACCGGCGCGTGCTTGACCTGCCGGTGCGCAATGGGGTCGCCGTCGATGCCATTCGTCCGCGCGCCGACGGCCTGCTCGAAGTCGTCTGCCGTCATGATGGCCGGTCCGAAACGACGATCGCGCGCCATGTGGTGCTGGCAACGGGCCGCGACGGCCTCGGCGGTCCCTTCGTACCGTCGATCGCCCACGGCATCGAGCGCAAGTTCTGGGCTCATACCGCCGACGAAATCGACTTCGCCGCATTGCGCGGCAAGCGGGTCGGGGTCGTCGGAGCCGGCGCCTCGGCGATGGACAACGCCGCCACCGCGCTCGAGGCAGGCGCCGCCCGGCTTGACCTGTTCGTGCGCAGGACCGACCTGCCTCGGATCAACAAATTCACCGGCATCGGCAGCCAGGGCGTGGTGCACGGCTTTGCCGGTCTGCCGGATGACTGGAAGTGGCGCTTTCTCGACTATGCCATGCGCTCGCAGACGCCGCCTCCGCGCCCGAGCGTCCTGCGTGTCAGCGCATTCCCGCAGGCCCATCTCCATCTGAAGAGCCCGATCGATCGATTGCAGCAGCAAGGCGACCATATCGTTGTGACCACGCCGAAAGGCAGCTATCCCGTCGATTTCCTGATCTTCGGCACCGGCTTCAAGGTCGAGCTGACAAACCGGCCGGAACTCGCCGCCGTCGCATCCCATATCCGCCTCTGGCGCGACCGCTTCCCCGTGCCCCCGGACATGCGAAACGACGAGCTGGAAACCTCACCCGACCTCGGCGACGCGTTCGAGTTCCTCGAGGCCGAGCCCGGCGCCTGCCCGGCGCTGGCCCGCATCCACTGCTTCAACTTCCCGGCGACGCTCAGCCACGGCAAGCTCACGGGCGACATTCCCGCAATCAGCGAAGGCGCCGACCGGCTTGCGCGCGGCATCGTCAGGGCGTTGTTCATCGCCGACCGCGAGCGTCATTTCGCCGATCTCCAGGCCTTCGACACGCCCGAATTGCTCGGAGACGAGTGGGCCGACGACGAGACCGCGACGTTTTCCGACCTATCTGCCGAAAGGACACCGACCCGAAATGCTTGAGATCAAAAACCTAAAGCTGTCCTACGGAAACACCCAGGTCCTCAACGGCGTCGATCTCTCGGTGAACCGCGGCGACGTGGTGTCGATCATCGGCCCGAGCGGCACCGGCAAGACGACATTGCTGAAGTGCATCAACTATCTGGCGAAGCCCGCCTCCGGCACGATCGCCTTCGATCAGGTCAGGATGGATTACCGGAAACCGGACAACACCGCGGTCCAGGCGATCCGGCTGCGGACGGCGATGGTCTTCCAGCAGTTCAACGTCTTCAAGAACATGACCGTCATTCAGAATGTGATGGATCCGCTCGTGGTCGTGCAGCGCAAGTCGAAGGACGAGGCGCGTTCGATCGCTTTGCAGGAGCTTGAGCGGGTCGGCCTTTCGAACAAGGTCGACAGCTACCCGTCCCAGCTTTCCGGCGGCCAGCTGCAGCGGACCGGCATTGCGCGGGCGCTGGCCGTCAAGCCGGATGTGATGCTCTTCGACGAACCGACGTCGTCGCTGGACCCCGAACTCGTCGGCGAGGTTTTGAAGGTGATCAGGGACGTCACGTCGTCAGGCATCACCTCGCTCCTCGTCACCCACGAGATGCAGTTCGCAAAGAATATCTCGAACCGCATCGTCTTCATGGATCGGGGCGTCGTCGCCGCTCAAGGCAGCCCTGCCGAGATCTTCGACACGCCCTCCAACCCGCGCCTTGCCCAGTTCCTGAATTCCGAACACTCGATACAGTAAAGAAAGGATGCCTGACATGTCTTCCATCAAGTCGACTTCCCGCCGCAGCTTCGGCCTCGCTGTCGCCGGCGTTGCCTTTGCCCTCGCAACCGCAGGCGTATCGCATGCCGAGGACGTGCGCACCGTCAAGATCGCGACGGCTGCCGAATCCAAGCCGCTCTCCTGGGGTGCCATCGGCGTCGAGCCGCAGGGTTACGAGCCCGACGTGCTGAAGGCGATCAACGCCAAGCTGCCGCAGTACAAATTCGAGATGGAGGGTGCTGCCGACATCGCTCAGGAGACCGGCCTTGCCACCGGCAAGTACGACATCGCGACCGGCGGCTACTACCGGGCGCCCGCTCGCGAAAAGCAGTTCCTCATTCCGGAGAGCCCGATCGGCGCCAGCCTGATCAAGATCTACAGCCGCAAGGACAGCGGCATCAACGAGATGAAGGATCTCGTCGGCAAGAAGATCGTGCCGGTGACGGCCGGCGGCGGCATCTACAAATTCGCCACTGCCTGGCAGGAAAAGAACCCCGACTCCAAAATCGAGATCACCGCGTCCAGCGCCGGCATTCCCTATCCGGATCGCCTGAAAGAGGTCGAGAACGGCAAATACGACGCGCTGGTTCTGCCGTCGAACCTCGGCGAGCAGACGGTCATCGACCAGCAGAAGCTCGAGGTCAAGGCGAGCGAGCCGGTTGCGATCAATAACACCTTCGTCCTGATCCATCGCTCCGAGGAGAACAAGGCGCTCTCCGCAGACATCGACAAGGCTCTGAAGGAGCTCAAGGCCGACGGCACGCTGGCCAAGCTCTCGCAGAAATGGTTCGGCGAGGACATCACCACCTACATGAAGTAACGCCGGCCAACGATACCGGCGATCAGGCCCAAGACCGAAACAAGGAGTGTTCCGAAGTGGACCTATCCATCATGATCCCTGAGCTGCTCTCGGCGCTGCCGCTGACGCTTGCGATCACGTTCACGGCCATGATCGCCGGCTTCCTGCTGGCCTTGATAACGACGACGTTCCGGGTGCGCAGGATACCGGTTGTCAGCCAACTGGCTGACCTCTACGTGTCCTATGCCCGGAGCGTCCCCGTCGTGCTCCAGTTGTTCGTCGCCTTCTACGGACTGCCGCTGGTCGTCGCTCTGTTCGAGGTCGAGGATTTCGTGTCCCCGAACGTCGCGGCGATCGTCGGCCTCAGCCTCTACCATGGAGGCTATCTTTCCGAGGTTCTGCGGCCAGCCTACCTCGCCGTCGAACGCGGCCAGCACGATGCTGCGGACAGTCTCGGATACACCTTCCTTCAGAAGATCCTTCGGGTCGTCGGACCCCAGGCCGTGCACATCGCCCTGCCAGGTTACGGCAACTCGATCATCTACCTCATCCACAACGTTGCACTCGTGATGTACATCGGCGCCGCGGATGTCATGGCGACCGCCCATCTGGTCATGGAGCGCGACTACAACCAGTACCAGTTCGAGACCTACCTTGTGCTGGCGGTGATCTATTCGCTGCTATGCCTCGTGGCATGGATCGTCGTGCGCTTTTTCGAAACGCGAAACGCAAAATTCGCGCCCAATACCGCACCGGCCAAGGCCACCATGATGGCAAGCGTCTGATCGAATAGGAGGTCATCACATGTTCGATTCCGAAGTCCTTCTTCCCGATCTCTGGGATATCCTCGGCGCGGTCCCGGTGACGCTCGCCATGGCGCTTGGAATCTTCGTCTTCTCTACGATCGTCGGCAGCCTTTTCGCGATGGTGGAATATCGGCGGGTCCCGCTGCTTCGGGAACTGGTCGTCGCCTACAAGGTCGTCTTCAAGGGCGTTCCGATGGTCATCGTGATCTTCCTCGCCTATTACGGCCTGCCGCCGACGCTGCAGTTCCTGACCTCGCTCGTCGGCATCGACTATAACGGTCACTCGACGCCGAACTGGATCACGCTCATCGTCGCCCTGACCGCCTGCGTCGCAGCCTTCCAGGCTGAAGTCGTGAAGGGGGCACTCAACTCCTTCGACAACGGTCAGGCCGATGCGGCCTACTCCCTAGGCTACAAGCGCAGCCAGCTGTTCCGCCGGGTGATGCTGCCTCAGGTCATCGTCGCGGCCATCCCCGATCTCGCCAACTCCATCATGGTGATCATGAAGGCGCTGTCGCTGGGATTTGCGATCGAGGTCGTCGACATCTTCGCCCAGTCGCAGCTGACCGCGGCGCTGAACTTCTACTATCTCGAAGCCTTCCTGATCGCGGTCGTCATCTACATGGTGATCGCCTATCTCGTCACATACGCCGCCGACCGGATGGAACGGGCTCTGAGGGTATGGGCCTAAAGCGCGTCGGGCGCTTTCTTTGATCGATGATATTCCAGATCACCAGATTTGCGCTTTGCATAGCGCCGATTGGCTGATTGAAGGCGGGATGGCCAATGCGAGTTTGGATGACCAGGCCGCAAACTCTTAGTTCGGGATGGCAGCAAAGCTGTCAGGACCTGAAACCCAATGAAGTTGGTCTAAGAAGGTCCTAAGCCTGCGAGCAGCTCGTTCAGGCGTTTCCGTCCGCGTCCATTGCCGGCGTTCCACATTCGTGTCGATATAGCGAAACTCGATCAGGCCCGATGATTGCGCTGAAATCCGAAGGTAGGCCACTGAGGGAGGGGCATGGTCGGTTTGTTGGACGCATAGATCAGCCATCGATGTCCATCCGAACAGCGCATCCCGAAGCGAACTTCGAGAGATGAAATCGGCAAGTTGCTCAACACCCTGCAAGGCCGACGAGAATTTTTCGTCCTCCGAACGTCCTCGCGCGCTGCGAATATGGTCAACAAGTAGGGGCCATGGCCTGATCATGCGTCAAATCTGGCTCAGCAGCATATGGCTGTCAAATGGATGCGCGCACGCGATCATCTCATGTCGAATGCTGCCCGTATTTAGCTTAGCAATGAATCTGGGACTAGCTTCCGCCTCAATCTCGCCGCAATCGTTATAACATAACCGTAATGTTATTACATTGTAGGATGTGCCATGCCCCCGAGCCCCGACCGCCCCTCCGTCAGCCTGCTGGGACAGTCGGCTCTATCTAGGGTGATCGGCATGGCACTGGTCATTGCGCTCCTCTGGTTGGCGATCCACTGGGCGGTTCTCTTGCCATGACGCCGCTGATCCGTCTCGAGAATTTGACCGTCGCCTATAACCGGCACCCCGCCGTCCATCATGTCTCCGGCGCCTTCGCCTCGGGCAGCCTGACGGCGATTGCCGGGCCGAACGGGGCGGGCAAGTCGACGCTGCTGAAGGCGATCATGGGCGAGCTTCGCCCCGGGGAAGGCAGGGTCGAGCACAGGCTGGGGCGGGCGGAATTCGGTTACCTGCCGCAGGCGGCCGAGATCGACCGGCGTTTTCCGATCTCGGTCATCGACACCGTCATGCTCGGCGCCTGGAAGAAGACGGGCGCCTTCGGCCGCATCGCGCCCGCCGAGGTGAAGAGGGCAGGCGAGGCGCTCTCTGCCGTCGGCCTCGAAGGCTTCGGCCGGCGCCATGTCGGCTCGCTGTCGGCCGGCCAGTTCCAGCGCGTGCTCTTTGCCCGCCTGCTGCTGCAGGATGCCGGCATCATCCTGCTCGACGAGCCGTTTACGGCAATCGATGCCCGCACCACCAGGGACCTCGTCGATATCGTCACCCGCTGGCATGGCGAAGGCCGCACGGTGATCGCCGTGCTGCACGATTTCGAGCTCGTCCGCGCCCATTTCCCGCAAACCCTGCTGCTTGCCCGCGAGCTGGTCGGCTGGGGTGCGACCGCAGACGTCATGTCCTCCGTCAATCTCCTGAAAGCGCGCGCCATGGCCGAGCGCTGGGATGAGGATGCGAATGCCTGTGCACCCGAAGAGGCGCCGGCGGCATGACGGCTTACGATCTCTTCCTGGCGCCCTTTGCCGATTACGGTTTCATGCGCCGGGCGCTCATCGCCTGCCTTTGCCTTGGGCTCGGCTCCGGCCCGATCGGCGTCTTCCTGATGCTGCGGCGCATGAGCCTGATGGGTGACGCGATGAGCCATGCCGTGCTGCCGGGGGCTGCCATCGGTTACCTCGTCGCCGGCTCCCTGTCGCTGACGGCGATGGGCCTCGGCGGCCTCATCGCCGGCCTGTCGGTGGCGCTGCTTTCCGGCGCCGTCAGCCGGATGACCGCGCTGCAGGAGGATGCGAGCTTTGCCAGCTTCTATCTCGCCTCGCTGGCGCTCGGCGTGCTGATCGTCTCGCTGCGCGGCTCGAATATCGATCTGCTGCATGTGCTCTTCGGCACCATCCTGGCGATCGATGCGCCCGCCCTTTATCTGATCGGCGCGATCACCTCGCTGACCCTCGTCGTCCTCGCCTTCATCTACCGGCCGCTGGTGGCCGAATGTTTCGATCCGGGTTTTCTGCGCGCCGTCGGCGGGCGCGGGCCGGTCTATCACGTGCTCTTCCTGCTGCTGGTGGTGCTGAACCTCGTCGCCAGCTTCCAGGCGCTCGGCACGCTGATGGCCGTCGGCCTGATGATGCTGCCGGCAGCCGTCGCCCAGCTCTGGTCGCGCAGCTTAGCCGTGATGATGGCGATATCAGCCGCCAGTGCCGCCGCCTCCGGTTATCTCGGCCTGATCGCCTCCTACCATCTCGAGCTCGCCTCCGGCCCGACGATCATCATGACGGCGGCGATCCTCTACGGCTTTTCTATTCTTTTCGCGCCTTCCGGCCTGGCCCGGCGCTTCTTCCCCCGCCCGCATTTGAAGGGCTGATCCCAAGGAGACTTCGATGACATCGCACAGACTGCTTCTCTCCGCAGCAATCCCCGCTTTGATGGCGCTGTCGGCCATGCCCGCCTCCGCCGAAACGCTGAAGGTTGTGGCCTCCTTCACCGTGCTTGCCGATGTCGTCAAGCAGGTCGGCGGCGAGCACGTCAAGGTGACGAGCCTCGTCGTGCCGAACGGCGACCCCCATGAATTCGAGCCGTCGCCGGCCGATGCGAAGAATTTGAACGCAGCGCAGGTTACCTTCGTCAGCGGCGAGGGACTGGAAGGCTGGATGGACCGGCTGATCACCGCCTCGGGCTATAAGGGCAAACCGGTCACCGTTTCCGAAGGCATCAACACCCGCACCATGGAAGAGGACGGCGCACAGATTACCGATCCGCATGTCTGGAACAGCCCCGTCAACGTCAAGGTCTGGGTCGCCAATATCGAAAAGGCGCTGTCATCGGCCGATCCCACGGACGCCGCCGCCTTCAAGGCCAATGCCGAGAAGTACACCAGGACGCTGGATGAATTGAACGCCTACGCCCACGCGAAATTCGACAAGGTGGCCGACGATCGCCGCAAGGTGCTGACCAGCCACGATGCCTTCGGCTATTTCGGCCGTGAATATAATGTCAGCTTCCTGGCACCGCTTGGGCTGTCCACAGAAAGCGAGGCATCGGCCGCCGACGTCGCCAAGCTGATCGAGCAGATCAAGGGCGAGCATGTGAAAGCCTATTTCTTCGAGAATTCCAACGACCCGCGCCTGGTCAAGCAGGTCGCCAAGGCAACCGGTGCCGAGCCCGGCGGCGAGCTCTATGTCGAATCCCTGTCCGACGCCAAGGGACCGGCGCCGACCTACGAGAAGATGTTCAAGTACAATGTCGATCAGCTCGCCGCCGCCATGGCGAAATCGAGCTGAGGATTAAGGGCTGCAGGCCTATCCTGCGGCCCTCACAAATTGAGGTCGAAGACCAGGATGCCGGCAAGGCCTCCATCTGTCGACGAGACGATACGCTCGCCCACCGTCACATGCTCGGGATGGATGAGATAGGCGTCGCGGGCCTCGGCGCTTTCAAAGGTCACGGCAAACCCGTCGACGAAGCCGCCATGCAAACCCTCGGGCGAAACATTCGGCCCGTATTTGATATCCAATATGCCGGGAATGACCTGTTTCAGGGCGACGATCGCCGCAAACAGCGACTGCTTGTCTTCGGTCGTCACCGCGGTCTTCAGCCGCAGGAATACGCAGTGCAGGATCATCAGTGGTCCTCCCGATTTTCTTTGGCCGATTTTCTTTGGCCCGATTTTCTTTGGCTGGAGAATAGCGGCGAAAGCCAGGAGAGCAATGAGATTTATTCTCACGCAGACGTTGCGCCCAGAGCCGGCACCCCAACCGATTACATCTGGTCGGTCGCGACCATCGGGCGCTTGTAAATCTTCTGGACGAGATCGCGGGACGAGGCGCGGGCCTGATCTTTCTCAGCCGGCGTCATTGGCCGGCAGGTGTTCCTGAGGTTGGAAGCGTCGAGCACTGTCGCAGCGCCCGAATTGGCAATGACGAGATGCCAGCTGCAGGAAGCGACCTTGTCGATGGTGACGGAACCATGGCAACCTGTGGAAAGGCAGAAGGCGACGATCCCCTGCGCGCCATGATCGCCCTTTTGTGCCTGCTCCAGGGCCGCCTTGAAGTCCTTCGTCCACATCTCGCAGCGCGCCGGTTTCGCCGCCGAGACGCAGCTTTTCATGACGGGAGTGATGTCGCCGGCCTGAAGCGGCGATACGCAAAAAACACCCATCGAGAGGGCGAGCAGGAACTTGAGCATGGGATTTTCCTTGTACAAGGAATGAGTGGCGCACATCGCAGGCGGTTGGTCAATGGCCATCGATAAAAGCGAACGTGGCGCGCCGAGCAGATGTTGGCGCGCCACCGGAAAATCCGAAATTATGTCGATCCGGCGCCGCCGCCTATTCCAGAACGACGGTAGCTTCGACCTCGAAGAGCATGGGGTCGATGGCCAGCTTGGGAACGGGAATCAGCGTCTGCGCCGGCAGCGACGCGCCGAACATGTCCTTGACGTTGCTGGTCAGCACCTCAAGCTTGGACATATCGTGATCGACCACGAAGACCGTCAGCTTGGCGACCTGATCCGGCCTTGCGCCGAGCGCATCGAGGGCGGTGCGCAAATTCGCATAGGCCTGCTTCACCTGGACGGCGAAATCGGGCGACAAGGCTCCCTTGCTGTCCTGGCCGCCCTGTCCGGAGATGTAGGCCAGCCGGCCTTGGCGGGGCACGATCACTGCCGTGCTGTAGCCATTCGGCGAGGGGTCGTAGAGGTTTTTTGGATTGACGATATCAAGTTTGAGATCGTCCTCATTGGCTGTCGCCGCGGTGGGAACGCTGATGGTCATGATGATGAGTCCTCCGATAATGAGATGTTTGATTGCGCGTGACATGACTTTCTCCCGGGCGCCGAAGGCTGCGAGCGGCGGATCCTCACTGCCGGCAGGATGGAATTTTATCGCCATATGATTGACTCGTACGTCGTACGATTAAATTGCATCGTACGACGTACGAGTCAATCGGTCAGGATCGACATTCCCCGCATTGTCGGCTTAGATCGACGTCTGATGAGTAAAGGGAGACGAATGGCAGCCAAACGCAGCGGCGCTGAGAGCAAAGGGTCTGCCCGGAGAGGTGTATCACCTCGGTCCGGGCAGCCGCCGCGCAATGAGCCGCCTCTCTCCCTGGAGCGGATCGTGGCGACCGCGGTGGAACTGCTGGACGCCGAGGGCGTCGACGGCTTGAAGATGCGTCGGCTGGCCGATCGCCTCGGCGCCGGCGCGATGAGCCTCTATTGGCACGTCGGCAACAAGGAGGAGGTCTTCGATCTGGCGCTGGATTCGGTGCTCGAATATCGCGGCCCGCCTGAAATCGATGCGTCTCAAGACTGGCGCGGGGAAATCGTTCATATGCTCGAAGACTGGCGCGCCAGTATGCTGCGCCATCCCTGGTCGGCATCGCTGCTGCCGCGCCGGGCGCTCGGCCCGAACACCCTCAGTCGCCTGGAACTGCTGAGCAAGACTTTGTCCGGAGCCGGTGTCGCCGATGCGGATTTGAACGTCGCGATCTGGTCGCTCTGGAATTTTGTGATCGGCGCGACCACCACCCGGGCGAACTTCGACCTCTCGGACGACGACAGGACCGCTGCGCAACAGCGCCTGACAGGTCTCAGCCAAGACTACCCGACGATCGAGCGCTCTCGTCTGCTGCTGGACAATGATTGGGACGGCGCTTTCAGGAAGGGCCTCGACTTCCTGCTCGATGGCCTTGCCCCGCGACAATGAACATTCGTCACTCCTGGACGAGGCGGTGCCGGATTCTGCGCCCGTGCCTTGGGTGAGCTCATGCAAGCCCGACTGGCTATTTCCGCAGGATCTTCTCCATCGCTTTCCCCTTGGCGAGTTCGTCGATCAATTTGTCCAGGTAGCGGATTTCCCGCATCGTCTTTTCCTGGATTTCTTCCACGCGGACGCCGCAGATCACGCCTGTAATCAACGATCGGGAGGAATTCATCTGAGGCGCTTGCGCAAAGAAATCCTCGAAGTTGGTCTTCTCAGCCAATTGATCGTCCAGGCTCTGCTGGCTATGCCCCGTCAGCCAACGGATGATTTCATCGACCTCTGCCTTCGTGCGCCCCTTCTTCTCTGCCTTGGCGACATAGTGGGGATAGACGCTCGCAACGCTGACTGAATAGATGCGATGCTTCGTCATCGCGTGCTCCTCAACGTTCCAGATATTTTCCGGCTTGAGATAGCTGACTTCAAGTCCTCAACAAGCGGCCGATAATGGGTAAGCTTCCGCGGGCGCGAAGTAGATCGGTGCAAAGGCGGCATCTCTACAGCGCCGCGCATCTTCGACCGGATTGCACCAACAACGGACATCGGCTCGGCTTGGGTAGACGACCGGTGTGGGGCCGGAAACGGACCGACCGGTTCTGATTTCCCGATGTGGCAGAGCAGACATTCATTTCCGCACAACCATTGTCGCGATCTGACCCAACGTGGGCAGTCCCGCAATCGAACCGGAACGTCTCGACGGGCTGGGAAGCTGACGTTGCCCTGCCGCAGAAGCCGGTTGTCAAACATCGACTTTGCGGGGGAATTTCATGCCGCTGTCACAGCGGCAATCGGGCCACAAGTCAGGAAGACAGCGGTCTTCCGATGTGACACTAGCAACGCTGCCTATTCTCACATTTGATCCTTTTGCCCGGCGGTGTCCGGTGCTACAATTAGCGATCGCTAAAATTATGACGGAGCAGCCGTAAAGTAGAAAGGCCTCCGCCTTTGGGCCGGGGGACCAACCATGGGAGGCCCAACATGCTCAGCGCCTTATGCAAGGCCTGCGCAGTGATCCTTTTGTCAGGGAACTGCGCTTTCGCCCAATCGGACCTGATAGAGCCAAATGCTGGAACGTGGAAGACGTGGGTGATCACGTCGGGCAAGGACTTCCGAGTCCCGCCCCCACCGGATACTTCCGCAACCGAGCTGGAGCAACTCCACGATCTTGTCGCAAAGAACGACGCGCAGGTCGCCGCCAAGATCACGTTCTGGGACGCCGGCTCGCCCGGCTATCGATGGATCGACCTGGTCAACAATCGTGTTCTCACAGGCCAGCCGATCCCCAATGCGCACCGCATCTACACTTATTTGACGATGGCGATGTACGACGCCACCATCGCGGCCTGGGAGTCGAAGTACTTCTACAATCGCCCGCGCCCGAGCGAGGCGGAAGCGACACTCCCGACTGCGCTGCCTACACCTCGGAGTCCTTCCTATCCGTCTGAACACGCGGCAGCCGCCGGAGCCGCCGCGACGGTTCTTTCTTATTTCTTTCCGGACGAGGCGTCGTCGTTCCAGGCAATGGCCGAGGAAGCGGCTCAGTCGCGTGTCCTTGCCGGTGTCCAGTTCCCGAGCGACTCTTCCGCCGGCCTCGAGTTGGGGCGACGAGTAGCGGAGCAGGTGATTGCGCGAGCAAAAGCCGATGGCTCCGACGCAGTGTGGACCGGCACGGTCCCGACCGGGCCGTGCATGTGGGTCGGAGACAAACCCGGCAATGTAACCATGCCCAACTGGAAACCGATCGTGCTGGCATCAGCCGATGAATTCAGGCCGCCGGCTCCGCCCGACTGTCAGTCGGCGACCGTAAAGGCCGAGACGGATGCAGTTCGGCAGTTTGAGCGAAAATTTCCAAACAACTACAAAGCCTTCTACTGGCAGAGTCCATCCGGCCTGTTTACCAGCTGGTATGACTATGCCAGCAAGTGGATGTTCGAGGACAACACGGATTCGAACCCCCCGCGGGCTGCACGGGCTTACTCGATGCTCGCAACGGTCCATTACGACGCGTTCATTGCAAGCAACGACGGGAAGTTCGCTTATTGGTACCTCCGGCCCAACCAGCTTGACCCGAGCATCACTCCCCTGTTCGCGGTGCCGCCCTTTCCGAGTTATCCGTCAAATCACTCCACTCTCTCGACGGCGCGTTGCGAGATCCTTGCGTACCTGTTCCCCAGCCATGCGGAGTTCATCCGCGCGGTCGGCAAAGAGGCCGGAGATTCCCGCATCTGGGCTGGCATCCACTACGAAATGGACAACCGTGCAGGTGTCACCCTCGGCAAAGCAGTCGCAGGGAAATTCATCGAGCGGGCGAGAAAGGACGGAGCAGACTAGCGGAAGAGGACACCTGCTCGACCGGATCGGAACCTTCTTGCCGATCGCCGGTCGAGGTCAAAGGATGGAACGGAACTTTGTTCGCCAGGTATCAGAAAGTTGCAGGCCCCGCGCGCTTTCATCTCCTGATGCTTTGTGGACCTGAGACGCAACAATAACGAAATTGGCTTCCAAGTTGTCGTTCCCCTGCGTCCCGATCTATAGACCGCTTCGGAGTCGACTCGTGACATTGGCTGCGTCCGGCGCAAACGTCAGCAGGAGGCGCAACCGCGACCTCTGGTGCCGTCGCCGGCGATGTCTGCTTCCGGGCAGCGACAAAGTTCATCTCTACGGCTGACATGAGGGCGCATTGCCGCCCGGCAGCATTGGCTCGGTCGGTGGTGTCTCTGACCGCATTTCTGCTAAAGCTCGGAAGCAAATCGCCCGCGATGTCACCAACTGCCGAAGTGTGAAGGGCGCAACGGACTGATGGGCCTCTCGCTCATCAGGCCTCTTGTCTTGAAGGAGGAACGCTAGGATGAGCACCGACCTGGATACCGTGCGGTCCTATGATACGGTCGCGGCGGAGTACGCTGCGGAGGCCGCGGCGATGCCCGAATGGGTCGCGACAGAGATCGATGCGTTCGTGACCGAGCTGGGCGGCTCGGGCAGGGTGCTAGAGATCGGAAGCGGTGGCGGGCGAGATGCCCTTGAGCTTGAGAAGCGGGGAATTAGCGTCCGGCGCACCGACATTGCAAAGGGTTTCGTCGAACTGCTTCGCGAAAATGGCTTCGAGGCCGACCTGTTGGACCCGCTGACCGAAGACTTGGCCGACCCGCAGCGTCCCGGCACGCCGTACGACGGGATCTGGGCCTGTGCCTGCCTGATTCATGTCGCGCGCGAGGATTTCGACACGGTGCTTGGACGGCTTGCCGAGGCGACCCGGACCGGTGGCCGATTGCACGCCTCGGTAAGAGAGGGCGAAGGCGAGGATGTGTCCACACATGGCAGTGCTGCAGCGCCCCGGCGCTACGTCGAGACGTACTGGCGCGAGTTTGCCCTGCGGTCCGCACTCACAGACGCCGGCTGGATCGTCAGCGAGGTACGTCGGTGCGTCGGAAAGCCCCAAGATCGGTGGCTCAGCGTTCGGGCGAGTCGGGCGTGACGCACATAGAACTTGCGAGACCAGCCGTTCCGCTCAGGCCCGTTTCGTCAGCGGAAATCGGTCGCGAAGCAGCCGCAGCACCGATTCCGAAGGGATTGGCGGCCCGAAAAGATAGCTCTGGCCGTAGTTGCAGCCCATCTTGGCGAGTTCGATCGCATCCTCGTTGGATTCGATCCCCTCCGCCACCACCTTCATCTCAAGCTCGCGCGCCATAGCGATCACCGATTTGAGCACGGTCGCCTTCTTATCGCTGCTGTCGCGCACCAGCGCCTTGTCGAGCTTGATCATGTCGAAGGGGAAGCGCGTGAGATAGGCGAGCGACGAATATCCGGTGCCGAAATCGTCGAGCGCCAGCCCGATGCCGGCTTCCTTCAGCTTCTGTAGCACCAGCCGGGCCTGTTCCGGATTTTCCATCACCATGGATTCCGTCAGTTCGAGCTTGAGACGTGAGGGGTTGCAATGCGTCTTGGCGAGAACCGAACGCACGTCGTCATAGAGCTCGTTGTTGAGCAACTGCACGCTCGACAGATTGATCGAGACGAAGATCGGCAATTCGCCGGTCTGGTGCTGCCAGCTCATCAGATCGTTGGTCGCCTGTTCCAGCGCGAACATGCCGAGCGGGCCGATAAGATCGGAGGCCTCGGCGATCGGAATGAATTCGGACGGCGGGATATTGCCGCGCTTGGGATGTTCCCAGCGCATCAATGCCTCGAAACCGGCGACCTCGACATCCTCCAGCCGTGCGATCGGCTGGTAGACCATCGACAATTCCTTGCGTTCGATGGCGCGGCGCAGATCCGTTTCGAGCTGCAGCCGGTCGGTGCCGAAGTCGCGGAAGGCCGGCTGGAATGGCTCGACACGGTTGCCGCCGGCCCGCTTTGCCCGGTACATCGCGAGCTCGGCGTCGCTGAGCAGGCCGGTGGCGCTCTCCTGCCGGTCGACCCAGGAGGCAAGGCCGACCGAGGCCGTCAGGATGATCTCGCGATTGGAGAAGTTGATCGGCACCATGATCGCCTTGCTGATCGCATCGGCAAAATCGGCGACCTTGGCCGGATTGTGCTCGGAAACCAGGATGAGGCCGAACTGGTCGCCGGCAAGCCGCGCCAGCGTGTCCTGCGGTTTCAAGAGCCGGCGTAGCCGCCGCGTCAGCGCGATGAGGATGTTGTCGCCGGCGGCAACGCCGAGCGAATCATTGACCAGCTTGTAGCGGTCGATGTCGATCACCATCACCGTCGGTCTGAGCGTATCGCCACCCGGCGCCAGTGCCAGCACCGACTGCAGCCGGTCGAGGAAGACCTGGCGGTTCGGAAGGCCGGTCAGATTGTCGTGCAGCGCATCATGCAGCAGCCGCTCGACGGAGTTCTTCTGCTCGGTCACGTCGACGATCGTGCCGACGCAGCGGATGATTTCGCCGTTTGAGCCGAGCACCGGCCGGGCGCGGATCAGCAGCCAGTGGAAATGCCCGTCCTCGGCGCGGATGCGGAATTCGTGGTTCAGCCGCCCGCGGCGATGTTCGAGCAGCACGTCGAGCGTGGCGCGGAAGCGGTCGCGGTCGTCGGGGTGCAGCCGCGGCAGCCAGTTGCGAGCCGCGCCATGCATGGCGCCCTGGGAAAGGCCGAGCTTGATCGAGACGTCGGGAATGGTGACGACGCGGTCGCGCGCCACGTCCCAATCCCACACCATGTCGCCGGAGCCGGTCAGCGCCAGCGATTGCCGCTCGAGATCGGAAAACAGCCCCTGCTGGAAGGCGCCGCCGGCAAAGGCGTGCTGCATCACGGTGAAGCCGATCAACAGCACGATGAGCACCAGGCCGCCGCCAAGTGCTGGCTGGATGATGTCGTTGTCGAGCCGTCCGGTGACCGTCAGCCAGGCCCCGAACAGCCAGACAAGGATCAGCGCCCAGGCCGGCACCAAAAGGATGGCGCGGTCATAGCGGTTGAAGCCGAGATAGATGATCAGCAGCAGCCCCATCGTCGCCGTCAGCGCGAAGGAAAGCCTGGCAATGCCGGCGGCAATCGACGGATCGTAGATCGCCACGCCAAAGAGCAGGGCAAGGCCGAGCACCCAGGCAAGTGTGGCGTAGCCGAGATGCGCATGCCAGCGGTTGAGGTTGAGATAGGTGAAGAGGAAGATGACGAAACTCGAGGCCAGCGCCACCTCGGCGCAGGCGCGCCATATTCGCTGGTCCGCCGAGGCGACGCTGATCAGCTTGCCGAGAAAACCGAAGTCGACGCAGATGTAACCGAGCACCGCCCAGGCAAGGGCGGCTGTCGCCGGCAGCATCGAGGTGCCCTTGACGACAAAGAGAATGGTCAGGAACACAGCGAGCAGGCCGGCAATGCCAAGCACGATGCCGCGGTAGAGCGTGAAGGCGTTGATCGTATCCTTGTAGGCGTCCGGTTCCCAGAGATAGATCTGCGGCAGCTCCGGCGTCGACAGTTCGGCGACGAAGGTGATGACGGCGCCGGGGTTCAGCGTGATGCGGAAGACGTCCGCCTCGTCGCTCGGCTGCCGGTCGAGCGCGAAGCCTTCGCTCGGCGTGATCGCGCTAATGCGCTGCGAACCGAGATCCGGCCAGAACAGCTTGGAATTGACCAGACGGAAATGCGGCGCGACGATGACGCGCTCGAGCTGTTCTTCCGAAACGTTGGCAAGCGCAAACACCGCCCAGTCGCCCTGATGGTTCTCCGAGCTTGCCCTGACCTCGATGCGGCGGCGGATACCGTCGGCGCCGGCTGCCGTCGAAACCTGGAAAGCCTCGCCCTGGTTGGCGTAGATCTCGGTCGTCGCCGTCAGGTCGAGCGCGGTATCGTCACGGGAAATTTTTACCGGTTCGGCCGCCTGGGCAACACCCGCCACGAAGGCGAAGGCCGCCAGGAAAAGGGCTGCGATCACCGCGATCACTCGTCCGGACGGTGACTTGGGCAGCATGCGGTCTCTTGTCATCGGCTGTCGGTTTTCCTGCCTTTATCCGTATCGGTGGCGAGACGTGAAAACATCACATGGTCATGCCACTGACCGTTGATCTTCAAATATCCGCGCAGATAGCCTTCCCTCTGAAACCCGGCTTTTTCAAGCAGACGGATGCTGCGCGCGTTATCTGGAATACAGGCTGCTTCGATACGGTGCAACTCAAGCCCGGTGAAGATGTAAGGAATAACCATTTGAAGAGCGGCGAACATATGCCCTTGGCCGGCATGACGTTCGCCCATCCAGTAGCCGATCATGCAGCTTTGTGCCGCACCCCTTCTGATGTAACCGATGGTGACGCCGCCGACGAGCGTCATGTCGCCTTTCAGGAAAATGAACAGCGGCACCGCCTGACCCGAGGTATATTCCTGCTTGCCGCGGACGACGCGGGCGCGGTAGGCGCCTTCCGTCAATTCGTCGCGCCGCCAGGTCGGCTCCCAGGGCTCGAGGAACTTGCGGCTTTCGGCACGCAGCCGGTGCCACTGGTTGAAATCCTGATAGCGCGGCAGGCGCAGCAGGTATCTGTCGTTCTCCAGCTCCACCGCTTCCGGCTGCCGAGACAGGAACCGAAAAACCGATTTTGGCATCGATCACTCCCGGCAGGACGGACGTCGGCTCAGCGGCTTGCCTGAAGCGTCTTCGACGCCGGCACCGAAAGCGAGGCAGTGATGTCTTCCATCGGCGCGAGCTGTTCCAGTGGCCCGATCGCCGAAAGCGTCGGCACCGTGTCATAGAACAGCCGGCCGGCGAGGTCGGTCAGCCGCTCGATGGTGATGCCTTCCAGCCGTTCCATCATCTCCGGATTGGAGATCGGCCGGCCGTAGAGCATCATCTGCCTGGCGATCTGGCCGGCGCGGGCGGCCGGGCTTTCCGCACCCATCAACAGCTGGGCACGGATCTGGGCGCGGGCGCGCTCGATTTCCTTCTGGTGGATCGCATCGGCTGATTTGTGCAGCTCGTCGATGATGACGGGCACCAGCTCCGGCAGGTTTTCGCCGCCGGTCGCGGCATGAATGCCGAAGATGCCGGTGTCGGAAAAGCCCCAGTGGAAGGCATAGACGGAATAACAGAGGCCGCGGAACTCGCGCACTTCCTGGAAGAGCCTGGAGGACATGCCGCCGCCAAGGATATTGGCGAGGATCTGCGAGCAGTAGAAATCGCGGGCATGATAAGGCTTGCCTTCGAAGCCGAGCAGGATCTGCGCGTCCATCAGGTCGCGCGGTTCGCGCACGCTGCCGCCGATATAACGCGCCGGTTCCATGACGGGCGGGGCGGAAGGGGTCGTCGGCAGGCTTGCGAAACGATCCTCGACCATGCGCAGGAATTCTTCATGCTCGACGGCGCCGGTGGCGACCACGAACATGCGGTCGGTCGTGTAGTTGCGGCCGAGATAGCCACGGATCTGCTGCGGCGTGAAGGAGACGACGGTCTCCGGCGTGCCGAGGATCGCCCGGCCGAGCGTCTGATCGCGATAGGCGGCCTCGGAGAACCGGTCGAACACCACGTCGTCGGGCGTGTCGTTGGCGGCGTTGATCTCCTGCAGGATCACCTGCTTCTCGCGCTCCAGCTCCTCTTCCTCGAAGGCCGATTCGGTCAGGATATCGGCGAGGATGTCGACGGCGAGCGGCACGTAATCCTTGAGCACGCGGGCATAATAGGAGGTCGTCTCGGTCGAGGTCGCGGCATTGACTTCGCCGCCGACATCCTCGATCTCCTCGGCAATCTGGCGGGCCGTGCGGCGCGCCGTGCCCTTGAAGGCCATGTGTTCGAGCAGATGGGCGATGCCGTGCTCGTTGTCCGTCTCGTTACGCGATCCCGATTTGATCCAGACTCCGAGCGCAACGCTTTCAAGATGCGGCATGGTCTCTGTGACTACTGTCAGCCCGGATTTCAGCCGGGTGCACTCAACTGTCATTGGCTATCTTTCTGCGCCTGCTGTCGTCTCGCCGCGGGCATGCTGGCCGATAAAAGTCTCAACGGCTTTCAGCTCCGGTTTGATGATCTGGAAACGCTCCTCCCTGTGCATCAGATCAGCAAGCCACGTCGGAAGCGCCGGGTCAATACCGCAGGCGGATTTTACGGCGACCGGGAATTTCGCCGGATGCGCGGTCGAAAGCGTCACCATCGGCGTATTCGGCTTTTCTTTCTTGGCAGCGACGAAGACGCCGATCGCCGAATGCGGATCCAGCAGATAGCCGGTCTCGGCATGGGTCTTGCGGATCGTCTCGGCCACCTGCTTCTCGCTGGCGCGCCCGGCGCGGAAGTTGCGGCGGATCGCCTTCAGCGCTTGCTCGCCGATCTCGAAGCCGTTGGATTGCTTGAGGCTTTCCATCGCCGCGCGCACCTTCGAGGCGTCGCGATCATAGGCTTCGAACAGCAGCCGTTCGAAGTTCGAGGAGATCTGGATGTCCATCGACGGCGAACTCGTCGCCTTGACCGCCTTCATGTCGTAGCGCCCGGTCTTCAGCGTCCGCGCCAGGATGTCGTTTTCGTTGGTGGCGATCACCAGCCGGTCGATCGGCAGGCCCATGCGCTTGGCGCAGTAGCCGGCGAAGATATCGCCGAAATTGCCGGTGGGCACCGTGAACGAGATCTTCCGGTCGGGGCCGCCGAGCGCCACGGCCGCCGTGAAATAATAGACGATCTGGGCCATGATGCGCGCCCAGTTGATCGAGTTGACGCCTGATAGTCGGACCTTGTCGCGGAAGGCCACGTCGTTGAACATCGCTTTCACGAGGTTCTGGCAATCGTCGAAATTGCCCTCGACGGCAAGCGCATGCACGTTTGGTGACGACGAGGTCGTCATCTGTCGCTGCTGCACCGGCGAGACCTTGCCATGCGGGAAAAGGATGAAGATGTCGGTGCGCTCTCGGCCCGCGAAGGCGTCGATCGCAGCCCCGCCGGTGTCGCCCGAGGTGGCGCCGACGATCGTCGCCCGCTCGCCGCGCTTCTCGAGCGCATAGTCCATCAGCCGGGCGAGCAATTGCATCGCCACATCCTTGAAGGCGAGCGTCGTGCCGTGGAACAGCTCCATGACGAAGCTGTTCGGCCCGGTCTGGACGAGCGGCGCGATCGCCGGATGGCGGAAGGTGCCGTAGGCCTCATCGATCATCGCCCGGAAGGTGTCGTCGGGGATCTCGCCATTGGTGAAGGGCGACAGAATGGTGAAGGCGATTTCCTGATAGGTCTTGCCGCGCAGCGCGCGGATCTCCTTCTTCGAAAAGCTCGGCCATTTGCGCGGAACGTAGAGCCCGCCGTCGCGCGCCAGCCCCGTCAGCAGGGCGTCGCAAAAGCCGAGGGAAGGGGCCTCGCCGCGGGTCGAGATATAGTCCACGTTCATCATCCTTGATCTATCGCTGAAGGAAATCCGGCTCGCCGCAGCCGTGGCTCGGTCCGCTGGAAATCGAAGAGGCGCCGCCCTGCAGGCATGGCATCGCGGGTATGCTGTTGACGTTGCCCGCATCCGGCGGCGAAAAGTGCATCAAAACGGCGCTTACCCAATCGATTTTTGTTTACGCCGCTGATATAGACCATCGCAAACCGTCATGAAAGGCCCTGCGAAAAAGACATGGGGCCTCCAAGAAACGCTTGCACAAGGGATGGAATATGGTGCTCGGCAAGGTCTCGCGTCTCATCGTCTCCGCATCTTTTCTTGCCCTGCTCACTGGTTGCAACTCGCTCGGCATAGGCGGCGACAGCAAGTCGTCGGCGCCGGCGACGCAGCCGAACGGCACCGCCCAGATCATGCCGCTGGCGCCCGCCAACCCGTCCTCGAACAATCCCTCGATCGGCACGGCCACGACGGCGCAGGGCACGGTCGCCCCCGTCGTCCAGGGCGCCTGCCCGCAGATCTTCATGCGTGACCAGGATGCGATCTTCCGCACCTATGCCAAGGGCAAGAAGGACGATCCGCAGCAGATCGTCTTCCAGGCCTCCTTCGGCGATTACACCCGCCAGTGCACGCTGAACGACACGAATCTGACGATGACGGTCGTCGCCCAGCTGCGCCTGATCACCGGCCCGGCCGGCACGCCGGGCCCGGTGACGTTGCCGATCCGTATCTCCGTCGTCGATGGCGAGACCGTGCTCTATTCCGAGGTCACCAAGTTCCCGACCGAGATCCCGGCGGGTGCGCCGGGCACGCAGGTGATCTTCCGCAAGGACGGCATCACGATGCCGGTCGGCTCCGGCGCCCTGGTGCGCATCAATATCGGCTTCGACACCCAGCCGGCAAAGACCAAGAAGAGCAGCTAGGGCAATTCGGGCTTCGACCTAACGGCGGCTCCTCATCCGGCCGCCGCCGCGACCCGGGTCGAGCCAAGTGTCTCGACTCCGGCAGGTTAGGGTCAGGGGGCAGCCATCGCCGCCAGGGCGACAGCAGTGGCGAGAAAAAGGAGATGCCTCCACATAGCCCGCGACCGCGTCCAACGAAAGTTATCGCCATGACGAGGACAGGTCCGGCCACGATATATCGATCAGCAGCTTCCACTCGATGCGTTTGCGACCGGCAGGTGGGCTGGGCTCTGCTGCGTGAACGGCGGTAAGATCCAATCCGTGGTATCGCTTCTTCTTGCCGATCGGCGACAGCACTCGGATCCGTTTAAAGCGGATATCCGTGAGTGGGTACTGCTGGTGTTGCACCGAGACGCGGCCAATATTGAGCCAAGCAAGTGAAGTATATAGTGTTTTCTATATTTTATTTTCTGGGTCATTGCTTCATTTAAGACATCCTTAGAAGCCGTCGACTACCGTCTCCGTGCGGAACGAAGCAGGAGCTTGTTCGCGCCAACCCAGGAGATGGTCTTGAAGAATTCGTATCGTGCCTTCCGAGCACTGATCGTCGTCGCACATATTGCTTCTCCGTTTGCCGGGGTTCACTCCGCCTTCGCGGCAACCCCGCCGGCGGCCCATGCGAAATCTGGGCCGATGATATCCAAGGCGCTCGATGCGCTGCTGCTGCCGATCAACAAGGGCGTGATCAAGAAGTTCAAACTCGACAAAGGCGCGCACGGTGTTCTGGTGCTTTCCGTCAAGCCCGGCGGCGTTGCCGACAAGCAGGGGATCAAGCCGGGCGACGTTTTGGCTGAAGTACAGGGCCATAAGGTTCATAAGCCGATCGACGTCGATGTTGCCGTGCGCCGCCAGTTGAAGGCCGGACATTCCGATATGTCCTTCAGCGTCGCGCGTGGTGGGGCAGTGATCGCCGTTGCCGCAATTATCACACTCGAATCCTACAACGACACGATTGCGGTCAGCGAAATCTCTAGTTGGGAGACTGACACGACGGTAAGCTCGTCGTCCTACGAGGAATATGTTTCGGTGGAATCGACGGAAATTGAGACTTCCGAGGAGAGCGAGGAGACGACGGTTGAAGAGGACCTGACCCAGGACGAGTCGGCGGACGCTGATTCCAGCGACGATGCGGACGACAGCAGTGACGACAACTCGGACGATTCAGGCGATGACAGCTCGGACGATTCCGGCGACGACGGCTCGGATGATTCGGGTGACGACGGCTGAATCCAGCCGTCGTGACGGCGAGAAGCGCTCGTCCGAATTCGACAAACGAACTGCGCTTAGGCTCGTCAGAGAACGTTGTCCCAGGCCGCCAGTGCGGCAACGACGCCCGGCAGGTCGTTCATGCGGGAGATTGCCGTTTCGGCGCCGGCATCCGTCAACTTGTCGGCATGGGCGGGATAGGTGTGCGAGGCGCCGGTGAAGCCGATGACGCGCATGCCGGCGGCGCGCGCCGCATGCACGCCGTGCACGGAATCTTCGACCACAACAACCTTGTCAGGCGAAACACCCATTTGGCTTGCGCCGTGCAGGAAGATGTCGGGCTTCGGCTTGGCGCGGTCGGGGCCAAGATCCTTGGCGGAGAAAATGGTCGGCGCAAACAGCGGCTTCAGCCCCACCTTGGTCAGCATCATGTCGAGCCGCTTGGTGCTCGAATTCGAGCAGATGCAGCGCTTCATCGGCAGCCTGGAGACGGCGAACTCGACACCCGGAATGGCCTGGACATCCTGCGCCAGCCTGAGGTCGAGCATATGCTCCGACTTGTCCAGCAGCGACGCCGAAAGCGGGATGCTCGCCTCGCGCTCGATCTGCAGCAGGATGTTGCGCCATGTCATGCCGGCGAAGCGCTCGCCCATTTCTTCGACGCCGATCGGATATCCGGCCTCTGTCAGAAGCGCGGATTCGACTTCCGCCGCGATGATTTCCGAATCGACGAGAACGCCGTCGCAATCGAAGATGATGAGGTCGAAGCCGTCCATATGTTCACGCCTTGCTGAAAGTCTGGGCCTTGTCCGGGAATGCTGCGGCTTTACACGATGCCCGGCCAAAGCTCAACCTGATCTCAAGCATGGCTGCGATGCGGCAGACGACCGGCTCCGGCATTGCTGCCGGATCGGTCGTGTCGGGTTGGCGCAGGAATGAACAATGGCGAGCAGATAGCAGCCGTCAGGCCGCCAGCTGCCCACCCCGGCGTCCCGCTGCAGGTTGCGTCGAAGCTGTCGCGCGAAGCCTGAACCGGGAAACGAGTTCGCGCAGCTTGGCAGCTTCCTGTGCAAGCTGGCCGGATGCCGCGGTGGATTGCTCCACCATCGCCGCGTTCTGCTGGGTCACCTGGTCCATGGAATTGACGGCGGTGTTGACTTCGGCAAGGCCGGTCGACTGCTCTCTGGCCGATACGGCGATTGCATCCATGTGCTGATTGATGCGGGCAATCTGCTCGCTGATCGCCTTCAGAACCTGGCTGGTGTCGAGAACCAGTTTGACGCCGCTATCTACTTCCACCGACGATTTCTGGATGTGGCCTTTGATTTCCTTTGCCGCCTGAGCCGATCTCTGGGCGAGTTCGCGGACTTCCTGGGCGACCACCGCAAAACCCTTGCCTGCGTCTCCGGCGCGTGCCGCTTCGACGCCGGCGTTCAGCGCCAGCAGATTGGTCTGGAAGGCGATCTCGTCGATCACGCCGATAATGCTGGAAATCTGCTGGGACGAAGCCTCGATGCGGCGCATGGCTTCTTCGGCATGCGACACGACTTCCGAAGACTTGGCGGCATTGCGGTTTGCATCGGTCGCTTCGGTGCGTGCCTCATCGGTCCGCTTGCTCGAGTTCGAGACATTGGCGGTGATCTGATCGAGCGCTGCGGCGGTTTCTTCGAGAGAGGCTGCCTGCTGTTCGGTTCGTTTTGACAGATCGCCGGCCCCGGAGGCGATTTCCCTGGTGCCTTCGTCGATCGCGGCAATGGCGGTCGCAATCGCGCCGAGCGTCTGATCGAGCTGCCTGATCGACATGTTGAAATCATGCCGGAGGCCCTCAAAGTCTGGGGCGAAAGGCTCTTCGATCTGGAAGGCGAGATCGCCGGATGCAAGCCGCTTCAAGCCTGCGGCGAGACCCGATGTCGCCGCCCGCAGCCGTTCGGCGGCATCTTCGTCAGCCTGCTTGCGCGCCGTGACCCGCTCGGTTTCGCCCTGCAATCGGGCTGCCTCGGCGTCTTGCTCAAGCTGCTTATTGGCAATCGCCGCCTGGCGGAAGATTTCGACGGCCGATGCCATCGTTCCGATTTCATCGGTGCGGCCGATCCCGGTGCAGGCAATGGCTGTGTCACCGCCGGCAAGCTTTTGCATGTCATTGGAAAGCGAAAGGATCGGTTTGGTGACGGTCTTGCGGGTCAGGAAATAGAGGCCGAGCGCAAACAGCGCGGCCGCAGCGAGAAGTGCCTTCAGAACAATATCGACCGAAGCTTTTATCTCGGCGCTGTGCTTGGAAATATCGTCCGACGCCGCCGTGATCTGGTCCCCGGTCTGTTCCATGGCCGTTTCCAGCGTCGAGAACTGCGCCATGAAATCCGGCAATGCCTTCAATGCCGCGGTGGGATCCTTGCCGGCGAGATCGACCATCTTCGTGGCGCTTTCCATATAGGCAAGGAGGGGACGTTCGACGCCGGCAAGGATCGTTTTGGTCTTGTCGTCGGAGGCAAGCGCCTTGTTTGCGTCAATCATCTCCCGGAACGACGCCTCGTGCTCCACCAGATCTGCCTTCACCGCGTCAGCGGCGATGCCTGCTGCCGGGTTGGATGCCAGCATCGATGCGAGTACGTCGGCGCGCAGCGCGTCATGCATCATGTCGGCCTGCATGTGATTGCGCAGAATTTGCGCTGACTGGCTGACATCGGCGCTGTTTGCAGAAAGGATGGAGGCTGACCAGATACCGACGCCTGTGGCGCCGCCCGCCAACCCGAAAATCGCGATGCTCGCAATGATGATCTTATGCTGGATCGACGCCATGACAGGGCTCTCTCGTTAATTTAGAACGTGAGAGTAGCCGAACATGCTTAATTATTTTCTCAGCACCATGTCGCTTAGCGGCGCAAAAACAAGAGGTTGTGGTGTATATTTCAATTTCGACAAAAAGTTGAACTCTTTGTGGGTCGCGCGGAGGCCCGATGCCGATAGAACGACGGACCTGAGCGAGTGCAGGCGCCTCGTCGAGGTTGATTGCTGCTTCCCCGGCTGGGGCGTACGGTGCATGCGCAATGGGAGAGGGACCATGAGGCTTTCAGCTTTCGTCCGACCGGCAGCAGCCGTAGTGCTGCTGTTTGCCTTCACATCCACCGACGTCATCGCCAAGGGCAAGCACCGAAGCTGTGCGCAGCTGCAGGCGATGAAGGATAATGCCCTGACCGGCGGAAAACATGCCGGGGATGGCACCGACAAGAGAGCCAAGATCGAAAGGAAGATGAGGAAGAAAGGCTGCTAGAGGTAAGCCGTCGATAGCTTGCGAGCACGGCCAGGCAGCAGGCGAGCCTGTTACCGAGACGGCAGACATGCGCCTTCGTTGAGGATGGCGCGACATCCATCAACTCCGCGTCATGCCAGACTAACCGCAGCCCCAGGACTACCTTTGGCATTCTCATGCACTAGATGGCGATCGAGGAGGACGTCACCGCCGCTCTTGGGAGGAGAACAAGCGGCATGTCTATAGAATGGATGAAGAGGAAGACTGCATGACGATCGAGGACATCATCGAAACCCTGGAAAAGACTGACATGCCCGACAGCCGGATCGACGCCTTCATCACCTGTGCCTTCTTGTTGAAGCAACTCCGGCCGGCCGAGCCCAACGATTTCGACGGTCCTAACGACTACCTGCCGAGCAGTATCAAGTCGGAGCACGGCTTCCTGATGGCGCGGCCCTTCACACACGACGTCAATCACGCCATCGATCTGTGCCGGGAAGTCCGGCCGGATGCGGTTTGGCACCTTGCCCGCGGCCGCCAGACACCGGATGATTCGCTCTACGGTGCGCAGCTGCGCGAGATCAAGGACAGCGAAAGCGTGCTGGGTGAAGCCGAGAGCAATCACGCGGCGCTGGCGCTCACTCTCGCTGCGCTGCGGGCGCATGTGCGGCAGGAAGATGAAAAGAGGGCAGGGGGATGAGGGCGGCGCTGGATACTGCCCTGGAACGTCTTGCAGGTCCGCAATAACCTACGGATCGACCGGAAAAAGCCTCAGGAACTGCCGGTCGCCCTCCGGCGAAAACAGGATCGAGCGGCTTTCGGCCGTTCGCCGCGCCCAGCCTTTGTCGAGGAAGCTTGAAAGCAGCGCCTTGCCGAGGCTGCCGGCCAGATGCGCGCGTCTTTCGCTCCAGTCGAGGCAGGAGCGGCAGAGCGGCCGGCGCGACGATCTGAGGTCGCCGACATTAATGCCGATGCGTTTGAGATCGCCTTCGCCCTTTTCCGTCAGCGCCAGGCCGTCTCCGACCGCGTCGATCGAGCCGGAGGCAATCAGGCTGTCGAGCATGCGCACGCCATAATCGCCAGCAAGGTGATCGTAGCAGATGCGCGCCTTGCGCAGCGCCGGCTCCTTCGGTCCCGGCTGGTGGCGCAGATGGCCGCGCCCGGCGGCAAAACCCATCATGCTTTCGATCAGCCGGGCGACGGCCTCGTCAGCCAGGGTGAAATAACGGTGGCGGCCCTGCTTGCGCTGGGTTAGCAGCCCGCCGGCCTCGAGCTTGGCAAGATGCGTGCTCGCCGTCTGCACGGTGATGCCCCCGACGCCGGCAAGCTCAGTCGCGGTCAGCGCCCGGCCGCCGGTGAGTGCTGCCAGCATGTTGGCACGCGCCGGATCGCCGATGAGCGCGCCGATCTGCGCAATGTCTGGACCTTCCTTCATAGTTCGATCGTAACCGAAGCATCGCCATCGGGCAATGTGCGAAAACGGGTGAAGAGCCAAAGGAGAAACCGATGATCACCTGCTTCATCCGCTATCAGATCGACCCCTTCAAGAAGGAGGCGTTTGCCGAATATGCCCGCAACTGGGGCCAGGCGATCCCGCGAAACGGCGCCGACCTGATCGGCTATTTCGGTCCACACGAGGGATCGGCAACGACCGCTTACGGCGTCTACAATATCGAAAGCCTCGCCGCCTACGAAGCCTATCGCGCCAGGCTGGCCGCCGATCCGCTCGGCCGTGAGAATTATGAATTTGCCCGACGCGAAGGCTTCATCCTGAAGGAGGATCGCATCTTCCTCAAAAATGTCTCCGCTCCCCACGCAAAGCTGGTGCTGCCATGATCGCCGTCATCTTCGAAGTCGTGCCCTATATGGGCGAACGCCACAAATATCTGGATCTCGCCGGCGAGTTGCGCGGCGAACTCGAAAAGATCGACGGCTTCATCTCGATCGAGCGTTTCGAGAGCCTGACGAACCGCGGCAAGCTGCTGTCGCTCTCCTTCTTCCGCGACGAAGCGGCGGTCAAGGAGTGGCGCAATCTCGAGGCTCATAGGGCAGCGCAGCAGGCCGGACGCGGCGGCATCTTCGCCGATTATCGCCTGCGCATCGCCAGTGTCACCCGCGATTACGGCATGTTCGAACGCGACGAAGCGCCGGCCGATAGCCGAAGGGTTCACGACGCGGCGTGACAGGTAAGGGCCTAGATCCCGCTTGATAGCCAGACCGGCTTTGTGAAGCTGCATCTGGTGCAACCCTGAACTATGCGCGTGACAACAAATTTATTTCATCTAACGATTGCGTTTGTCAGGCCACCGAAGCCGTTCGATCGGAGGTGTTTATCGTGCTCCAGGATAGCCAGTTAGAACGAGAAAAACTGGGCCGGCTATCGAATACGCCGATTGTTCAAGCAATTTCTTCCACTCTGCTATTGTGCGATGCTACCAGACAGCGCAGAAATTTCAGCAAATCTTTGATTGCGGCGCTCTGCATTTTGAGTATCTCACCCAGTGCTGCAACTTCGAAGCAGAAAGAGTGCTCGGTATATTGGCTAAGGATGTGGGATACACGCTCGGATCCGCAAAAATGGTCATATGTAGATTTGGCTTATTACGCGAAATACGGGGCTCATCCAAATATACCAGGACATTCCTCAGAGGAGGTATCTCTGTACCTCGCGGCATTGGCAATTAAAAATAAGCAAGGGCTGGATCTAGCTTCGCCGAGTATATCGTTGGAGGCCATGGATAAGACTAACAGGGCAGGCTCCATGCGCTTTGTGATAGCGCAGTTTTTCGGATTGAGCGTGCCGGATTGGGAAGGCCATAATCGCCCTGACCAATGTGTCTTCTCGCAATCCAGCGCATGCCTTGAGCGATTAGCGCGCCGCTTGTTACCAAAAGCTGAAAAGATGCTGCAATTCCTGGAAGGCGCTGTCCGATCCGGCAAGATCGGAGACGTTCCCTGTGAAGGCGGAATCCAGTATTTCGACCGCCCGAGATACCGCTGAATAGCTTGTGAGGTGGATTGGGCTTTAGCAGCGGTCGGTCGACTCAAAGGAGACCGGTTCAGCTGCCGAGAGCCGGCCATTCCCACTCGCTCACTCGACCGCCACCCGAATAAATTCCCGAAATCGGCCACCGCTTCAGGCTTTGGTAACTAAGTTGCGTAACCATAACGGACAGTTAAGCGTAGAGCGTATGAGTGAGTATCAGAATGGCATCAGTTTTTCCGCTTGCCGACCTCAAGGCTTCCGTCAAGTCGGATCCCCGGCCGGGATCCCGCTCGGATTCCTGGGTCGACACGATCATCAAGGGCGATTGCGTCAGCGCCCTTGAAGCTTTGCCCAGCCACTCCGTCGACATCATCTTTGCCGACCCGCCGTATAATCTCCAACTCGGCGGAACGCTGCATCGTCCCGACCAGTCGCTGGTCGATGCGGTCGACGATGAATGGGATCAGTTCGCCTCCTTCGAGGCCTACGACGCCTTCACCCGTGCCTGGCTGCTCGCCTGCCGGCGGGTGCTGAAGCCGACAGGCTCGATCTGGGTGATCGGCTCCTACCACAATATCTTCCGTGTCGGCGCCACGCTGCAGGATCTGAATTTCTGGATCCTCAACGACATCATCTGGCGCAAGACCAACCCGATGCCGAATTTCAAGGGCCGCCGTTTCCAGAACGCCCATGAGACGATGATCTGGGCAAGCCCCAGCGCCAAGGCCAAGGGCTATACCTTCAATTACGATGCGCTGAAGGCCGCCAATGACGACGTGCAGATGCGCTCCGACTGGCTCTTCCCGATCTGCAACGGCAGCGAGCGGCTGAAGGGCGAGGACGGCAAGAAGGCGCATCCGACGCAGAAGCCGGAGGCGCTGCTCGCCCGTGTCATCATGGCCTCGACCAAGCCCGGCGATATCGTGCTCGATCCCTTCTTCGGCTCGGGAACGACGGGCGCCGTCGCCAAGCGACTCGGCCGTCACTTCGTGGGCATCGAGCGTGAGCAGGATTATATCGATGCGGCCTCGGCCCGCATCGCCGCCGTCGAGCCGCTCGGCAAGGCGGAACTGACCGTCATGACCGGCAAGAAGGCCGAAGTCCGCGTCGCCTTCAATGTGCTGGTTGAAAGCGGCCTGATCAAGCCCGGCCAGGTGCTGACCGACGCCAAGCGCCGCTATAGCGCCATTGTCCGCGCCGACGGCACGGTCGCTTCAGGCGGCGAGGCCGGCTCCATTCATCGTCTCGGCGCCAAGGTGCAGGGTCTCGATGCATGCAACGGATGGACCTTCTGGCATTTCGAAGACGGGCAGTCCCTGCGCCCGATCGACGATCTCAGGTCCGTCATCCGCAGTGATCTGGCAAAGGCGGAGTGAGCACCACCTTCGCGAGATCGAGATACCTTCTTCCGATTTCCCTCCAGTTGCGGAAGAAGACCAAGGCGCCCGGGGTCAAACCCGGGCGTCCTCTTTTTGTTTTTGCGCAATTCCGGACGCAAAACCGCTCAACACTTTTGCTGGAATTGCTCCAGTTCAGAAATCTGATCAGAACTCCTGGTAATCGGTGACCTCGACCCGTGTGACGCGGCCTTCCGCATTGAAGGTGATCGTCTCCTCACCCTCGCGGATCAGCGGCTTGCCTGATTTGCTGTGGGTGGCGCGCACCGACCAGACCGATCGGCCGGAGAGCGGCGTCAACGTTTCCACCAGCGAATTTTCCGCCGTCTGATCGGGATAGTCGTCGAAATATTTTCGGAAGGCGGCCATGATCTGAACCCGTCCGGCAAGGCTACCGACGCCGTTCGAGACATAGGTCGCGTCCTCGGCGAAATAGGCCTCGATTGCGGGAAAATCGAGGGCGTTGATAGCGGCGTGAAAACGTTCGATCTCTTCTGCGGGGTCGAATGCCATGGGTCTCAGACCTTCAATCCGTATGCGGCAAGATCGCTGCGCAGCTTCTCAGGCCCCGAAAACAGCACCGCATTCCAGCCGAAAGCCTTGGCGCCTTCGACATTGACCGGCGCGTCGTCGATGAAGATCGTCGCAGCGGGGTCGAGGCCGAAACTTTTCGTATGCGTATCGTAGATCGCGATATCGGGCTTGATCAGGCCGACATCGCCGGAAACCGTGACGCCGCGCGGTTTGGTCAGGAAGGGGAAGCGCGCCTGCGCCTCGCGGAATGTGTCGGAGGCGAAGTTGGTGAGCATCGTCACGTCGCGCCCTTCGGCGATCAGCCCTTCCATGATCGCGACGCTGTCGTCATAGGCGTGTGGCACCATCTCGTGCCAATATTTGCGGAAGGCGCGGATCTGTTCTTCACGCGCCGGGTGCTGTTCGATCAGCAGCGCTTCGGCTTCCGCCCATGTGCGGCCGCGGTCCTGCTCGATGTTCCAGTCATGGGTGCAGACATTGGCGAAGAACCAGTTGCGCTCCGTTTCATCAGGGATGAGGCGGCTGAAGGGAAGATGCGGATCGTAATGAATAAGGACTTTGCCGATATCGAAAACGATATGTCTTATGTCGGTGGTCATGGTCATCCCTTGGATGTTTTAAACGCGAGAGGAATAGCCGCTGCGATCGCTTTTTTCATGATGGTCGGCAAGGCCTGGGCTTCAAGATTTGTAACCGGCTCCCACCATCCGTCATTCGGGCCGTCATCCATGGCGACTTTGGTTGCAATCGCGGCGCGCCAGATCGAAAGCCTGAGCTCGAAATGGGTGAAGACATGGATGACGGTGCCAGAGGCCTGCCATGCCGCCTCGAAGGGCGCGGCGGCAGCCGAGGTCTCGCCGTCGATGCGCGCCGTCCAGGCGGTCGTCGGCACCTCGGTCATGCCGCCGAGCAGGCCGCTGTCGATGCGCCGCCGCAACAGGATCTCGCCATCACCTGTTACCGCGATGAAGGCCGCGCCGTATCTGACCGGCTTCTCCTTCTTCGCCGCCTTGACCGGAAAGAGCTCGGGATCGGAAAGTTTGAGCGCCGCGCAGGCACCCCGGAACGGACAGAGCGAACAGGCCGGCCGCTTTGGCGTGCAGATCGTCGCCCCGAGATCCATCATCGCCTGGGCGAAATCGCCGGGCCGATCGGCAGGCGTCAACAGGGCCACCTTCTGCTTCATCGCCGGCTTGGCGGCTGGAAGCGGCGTGGCGATGGCATAGAGCCTGGAGATCACCCGCTCGACATTGCCGTCCATGACAGCCGCCCGCCGGTTGAAGGCGATGGCCGCGACGGCGGCGGCGGTATAGTCGCCAATGCCGGGCAGGGATCTGAGACCCTCTTCGGTATCGGGAAAGACGCCGCCATGCTCGTTCGCCACTGCTTCGGCGCATTTCTTCAGGTTGCGGGCCCGGGCGTAATAGCCAAGGCCCGCCCAGGCAGCCATCACCGCGTCGTTTTCAGCTGCGGCAAGATCGGTCACTTCGGGCCAGCGCTTGAGAAACCGCTCGAAATAGGGTTTGACCGCCTGCACCGTCGTCTGCTGCAGCATCACCTCGGACAGCCAGACGCGATAGGGATCGGCCTTGACGCCGCGTGCCGCCATGCCCGGCGCCACACGCCAGGGCAGGTCGCGGTGATGGCGATCGTACCAGTCGAGCAGGGGCTTTGCTAAGGGCGTGTCGAGTGTGGTGATCGTCATGATTTGCCGCGATGGGGGGAAGTGCCTATACTTGGCGGAACAATGCCGCGCGATCAAGTCGCCCGCACGAATTGACGAGCGAATTGGCATGCGAATTGGCGGCGTCGCTGAAGGGTTTCGATGAGTTATCCACGCAAAGGTGCAAAACAGATCTCCGAGCTGGCGAACGGGCTGATCGATCCCGTGCTTGCGAGGCGCGCCGGCATCAACACGGCGCTGCTCGGCTCGTGGAGCGAAATCGCCGGCGAGGATTTCGCCGATTGCACCCGGCCGGAAAAGATCGCCTGGGCCCGCGGCGGCAATGAGACCGGCGGCTTCCGCCCCGGTGTGCTGACGATTGCCTGCGAAGGCGCGCGTGCGCTCTTCCTCACCCATGCCCAGGGCGAACTCATCCAACGCATCAACAGCTTCTTCGGCTTTGCCGCCGTCCACCAGATCCGCATCGTCCAGAAGCCGGTCTCACAAGCCATCCGCCGCTCCCGCACCCCGCCGCCGCTAAATGGCGAAGCCGCCCGCAAGCTCGAGGGCATGATGGAGGGCATCGAGAACGATAAGCTGCGCCAGGCGATCCAGCGCTTGGGCACGGCGGTAATGGGGAAGCGGGGGAATCAACGCTGATGAGCAAAACGCCTAACCTGACCCGCAACGCGCTTAGTTTTTTGATCCTGCTTCGACAAGCTCGCGGGTGACAGCGAATTCCGTCCTGCCCGAGATCGAACTATAAGGCTCGCACTGTGTGATCGCATCAGCGATCAACGGGGCTGCCGTTTTTTCCCATTCGGATGGTGGTGTGCGGAAGTTGATGGATAAAAAGTCCGCAGATCCGTCTTTGATGACCGCCACAACCATGAAGTTATAAGCACTCGGCGCGTCCGCAGGCAGCTTTAGACATTTAAGCATCTGATTGAAAACAATATTGTCGCGGTCTTCAAAGGCGTGCGCGCTCGTGACGTTCAGGGCCAATGTTACAGAGGCAATAAGTATGTAATAGAGAAAAGTCTTCGTCAAAGAATGCATTAAAATATCCCTCTGAATGGTCGTCTGTTATACTTGTAGAGCAGACGGGAGAAAAGTCATGCTGGTCTTGCAGTTGCCCCCTGATATCGAAGCGCGGCTGATTGAGCTTTCCAAGCGTACCGGCCGCAGCAAGAGCTTCTATGTGCGTCAAGCTATCCTCGCGCATCTCGACGATCTGGAAGATGTCTATCTTGGCGAAAGGCGCCTGGAAGAGCTTCGCCGGGACGAGGGCGATACCGTGCCGCTGGCCGAGCTGACGGCGCGTTACGGGTTGGACGACTAAGTTTCATCGACCAGCCGATACGGGCTGTCAGCCGTCGCGATATCTACCGGCAAAATTCGCAGGCGGACCAATCTCGCAATTTTTGGTCTAGTCGTCTTCCCGCGGTCACAATTCTTTGAAGGAAGTTGGTGATCCGTGCCTTGTGAGCGGCGGCCAGCCGTTATATCGCACAGTCATGCCGTCAATCTCATTAGTTATGGGGAATCCATGCAGATGTCCGAAATGCAACTGACGAAACGCCGCCTGCTCAGCGGTATCGCCATCGCCGCAGCTGCCGTAGCGCTTGTCGCCTGCAACGACAGCAAGGACGCTGCCGATGCTTCGTCCTCCGGCAAGACCATGGCTGACGGCACCAATGTCGACACCATGCAGACGGCGGCCACGGCGGCGACCGAAATGCCGCAGTCCGATGGCGATGTCGACATGACTGAGGTGCTGAAGCCCGGCGCGCTGCCCGAAATGGCGCTCGGCAAGGCCGACGCCCCGGTCAAGATCGTCGAATATATGTCGATGACCTGCCCGCATTGCGCCCATTTCCACAACACCACCTTCGACGCGATCAAGCAGAAGTACGTCGACGCCGGCAAGGTGCAGTTCATCATCCGCGAATTCCCCTTCGACCCGCGTGCCGCCGCCGCCTTCATGCTCGCCCGCTGCAGCGCCTCCAATCCGGAACAATTGAGCACGCCGGAACAGTATTTCCCGATGGTTTCCATGCTGTTCAAGCAGCAGCAGATCTGGGCCGCCGCCGATGATGGCCGCGCCGCATTGCTGCAGATGTCGAAGCTTGCCGGATTTACTGAGGATAGCTTCACGAAATGCTTGACGAACCAGAAGCTTCTGGATGAAGTGAACGCCACGCGGGAAAGAGGTTCCAAGGATTTCGGCGTCAACGCCACACCGACTTTCATCATCAATGGCAAGCGCTACTCTGGAGACATGCCGGTTGACACCATGTCGAAGCTCATCGACAGCCTGCTCTGAACCGGATCGTTTCGATAGAACGGGCGACGGCGGAAGCCGTGCGCCCGTTTTTCGTTTTCAGCGCAGTTTGCTGGTGTGGCCCCCTCACCCGCCTGCCGGCACCTTCTCCCCGAGGGGAGAAGGGGTAGGCCGCCGGCCTTTCCTTCCCATTATTCGAGGGATGATGTGGGCACGGCATCGACTGCGAGTTTCTTCTCCCCAGCGGGGAGAAGGTGCCGGCAGGCGGATGAGGGGGCTTCCTGCCGTGGATATTTCCGCATGAAGTTCAACAAGCTGCGCCTGGTCGGCTTCAAATCCTTCGTCGAGCCGACGGAATTCATCATCGAACGCGGGCTGACCGGCGTTGTCGGCCCGAACGGCTGCGGCAAGTCGAACCTCGTCGAGGCGCTGCGCTGGGTGATGGGCGAAAATTCCTACAAGAACATGCGCGCCTCCGGCATGGACGACGTGATCTTTTCGGGCTCGGGAAACCGCCCGGCGCGCAACACCGCCGAAGTGGCGCTCTATCTCGACAATGGTGAGCGCACCGCGCCTGCGGCCTTCAACGACAGCGACGAGATCCAGGTCACCCGCCGCATCGAGCGTGAACAGGGCTCGCTCTATCGCATCAACGGCAAGGAAAGCCGCGCCAAGGACGTACAGCTGCTGTTTGCCGATGCCTCCACCGGCGCGCGGTCGCCCTCGATGGTCGGGCAGGGGCGCATCGGCGAGCTGATCCAGGCAAAGCCGCAGGCCCGCCGCCAGCTGCTCGAAGAGGCAGCCGGCATTTCAGGCCTGCATTCCCGCCGCCACGAGGCCGAACTGCGGCTGCGCGCCGCCGAAGGCAATCTCGAGCGCCTCGACGACGTCACCTCGCAGCTCGAAAGCCAGATCGAGAGCCTGAAGCGGCAGGCCCGCCAGGCAAACCGCTTCAAGACGCTGTCTGCCGATATCCGCGCCCGCGAGGCGATGCTGCTGCATATCCGCTGGGTGCAGGCCAAGGAGGCCGAGGCCGAGGCCGACAGTGCCTTGAACCAGGCGACCTCCGTCGTCGCCGAAAAGGCGCAGATGCAGATGGAGGCGGCGAAGAACCAGGCTATCGCCAGCCTGAAGCTGCCGGAACTGCGCGAGGGTGAGGCGCGTGCCGCTGCCGCCCTGCAGCGCCTGCAGATCGCCAGAAGCCAGCTGGAAGAAGATGCCGGCCGCATTCTGCGCCGCCGTGACGAGCTGACCCGCCGTCTCGCCCAGCTTGCCGAGGATATAAGCCGCGAGCAGCGGTTGGTGGCCGACAATGCCGTCATCCTGGCGAGGCTCGATGCCGAAGAGGCGGAGATTTCAGAAATCCTTGCCGATTCCGGCCGTTATGCCGAGGAAACCCGCGAGGCCTTCGAGGGCGCGGCGGCAAAACTTGCCGATAGCGAGCGCATCTTCACCCAGCTGACGGCCGAGCGCGCCGAGGCCGCCGCCGGCCGCAACCAGCTGGAGCGCGCCATCCGCGATCTCACCGACCGCCGGATGCGCCTCGAACGGCAGATGGACGAGGCAAACCAGGAACTGTCAGCCGTCGGCGAGAAGATTGCCGGCCTGCCCGATCCCGACGAAAAACGCGCCATCGTCGAGGCCGGCGAGATTGCCGTCGCCGACGCGGAAGCGGCCGTTCAGGTGGTCGAACAGGCGCTTGCCGCAGCCCGCCAGACCGAGGCGCTGTCGCGCGCGCCGGTCGAGCAGGCCCGTTCGGCGCTGAATGCGCTGGAAACCGAGGCCCGCACCATTTCCCGCATGCTCGCCGCCGGTGCTGCGGCCGGCAAATTTCCGCCGGTTGCCGACGAGCTGAAGGTCGACCGCGGCTTTGAGACGGCGCTGGGCGCCGCCCTCGGCGACGATCTGGAATCGCCGCTCGATGCCGAGGCGCCGGCCCATTGGTCCGACAATGGCGATGGCGCTGGCGATCCGGCACTTCCATCCGGTGTTGCGCCGCTGCTGGCCCATGTCCGTGCGCCGGCAGCACTCACCCGCCGCCTGCGCCAGATCGGCCTGGTCGCTGAAGGGGAGGCGCAGTCGCTGATGGCGGCGCTGAAGCCCGGCCAGCGGCTGGTGACGAAAGAGGGTGCGGTCTATCGCTGGGACGGCCACGTCACCGGTGCCGATGCCCCGAGTGCAGCGGCCCTGCGCCTTGCCCAGAAGAACCGCCTGGCCGAACTCGAAAGCGAAGCCGCCCTTGCCCGCGACGTGCTTGCAGAAGCCGAAGAGCGGCAGGCAGCCGCCGCCGAGGCGATCCGCGCGGAGGAGCGCCGGCTTGCCGAGGCGCGTGACATGAGCCGTCTGTCGGCACGTCATTTGGCCGACGCGCGCGACGCGCTTGTTGCTGCCGAGCGTGCCTCCGGCGAACTCATTCGCCGCCGCGATGTCGTCAGCGAGGCTGCGAGCCAGTTGCGCGCGCAGCTGGAAGAGATCGCCGTCCAGGAAGAAAATGCCCGCATCGAGCTGGAAGACGCGCCTGATCTGACCGCGATCGACGAGCGGCTGCGGTTCCAGCAGGCGGAAGTGGCCACCGATCGCGGCGCGCTGGCCGAAAGCCGCGCCCGCCATGAGAGCCTCGCTCGCGAAAACGAAGCCCGCCAGCGCCGCATCATGGCGATCGGCCAGGAGCGCGACACCTGGCGCCAGCGGGCGGCAAGCGCCGAAGATCATGTCGCCACACTGCGCGAGCGTGAGGAAGAGGCGCGGGACGAGGCAGCCGAGCTCGAACTGGCGCCGGATGAATTCGACGACAAACGCCGCGCTCTGCTCAGCGAATTGCAGAAGGCCGAGGAGGCGCGCCGCCAGGCCAGCGATCTTCTGGCCGAGGCCGAACGCATCCAGCGCGAAGCCGACCAGAAGGCAACGACCGCACTCTCGGAACTTGCCGAATGCCGCGAACGCCGCGGCCGCGCCGAGGAGCGCCTGGTTTCGGCCCGCGAGAAGCGGCAGGAAAGCGAAGGCCGTATCCGCGAGGTCCTGAATGTCGCCCCGCATGAGGCGCTGCAGCTGACCGGCCGCCCGACCATGCAGGCGCTTCCCGATCCGCGCGAGGTCGAGCGCGAGCTGGAACGCCTGAGGATCGAGCGCGAGCGGCTGGGCGCCGTCAACCTGCGCGCCGACGAGGAACAGAAGGAGCTGAGCGAGAAGCTCGAAGCGCTGATCAAGGAACGCGACGACGTCATCGATGCGATCCGCAAGCTGCGCGGCGCCATCCAGAGCCTCAACCGCGAGGGCCGCGAGCGGCTGATCGCCGCCTTCGACATCGTCAACGCCCAGTTCCAGCGGCTGTTCACCCATCTTTTCGGCGGCGGCACCGCCGAGCTGCAACTGATCGAATCCGACGATCCGCTGGAAGCCGGCCTCGAAATCCTCGCCCGTCCGCCCGGCAAGAAGCCGCAGACCATGACGCTGCTCTCCGGCGGCGAACAGGCGCTGACGGCCATGGCGCTGATCTTCGCCGTCTTCCTCACCAATCCGGCGCCGATCTGCGTGCTCGACGAAGTGGACGCGCCGCTCGACGACCACAATGTCGAGCGCTACTGCAACCTGATGGACGAAATGGCGGCCTCCACCGAAACCCGCTTCGTCATCATCACCCACAATCCGATCACCATGGCCCGCATGAACCGCCTCTTCGGCGTCACCATGGCCGAGCAGGGCGTCTCCCAACTCGTCTCCGTCGACCTGCAAATGGCCGAGCGCCTGCGCGAGATTGCCTGAGGTTTTGTGAGGAGAGCATTTGCGGTCTCTGCGAGCGCAGACGCAATTTCAGCAAAGGTATGGCGCGGTTTTGCGCCCAGAAATTGCGCAAAATCAACTGACAAGAAATAAACACCAAAAAAGGTCGGCTTCCTTGCGGCCTGTACCCCATTTGGGTGATGCTCTTTTCGCTGACTTGCATTAGAAGTTGTTTCAACGCAACCTAATTACTCTGCTGGAAAGCGAGCGACCAAAGGTTGCGCATTGTCGAATTTGCGTGCGGTTTTCCGGGCGAGGGCAAGAACCGGAAACCGAGAGCAAATCTTGGGAAGTAGCGATCCATTTTCCCAGGAATTGCGTAAGACGAGGTCAGAGCGGTTCTGTTTTATAAAAAGCTGAATCGTTCCTGGGTTGAGGGACCCCCCGTCCGGTTTTCCTGGCCGGACGGAAACAAGGCTTTGCGGGACATTGTTGCAGTCCCGCAAAGCTTTTTTTGTGCCTTGTTTTCTGTTTGGGCACCTTTCAACCGTTTCGACGCCTCCTGCAGCCAAGATTTATTGTGCAGCGCAACATTCCGCCGCATTTGTCGATTTTCATTTCAACACCAACGGATTAAGCTAATCCCGATTTGGTGTTGGGGGGAAGATGACCAAGTGGGTCTATAGGTTCGGCGACGGGCAGGCTGAGGGCCGGGCGCGCGATCACGAGATTTTGGGCGGCAAGGGCGCCAATCTGGCGGAAATGTGCGCGCTCGGACTGCCGGTGCCGCCGGGGCTGACGATCGTCAGCGACGCCTGCAACACCTATTACAAGAACGGCCGCCATATCGAGGATGCGGTGAAGGCTGAGGTGCGCGCCGGCATATCGGCGATCGAAGCGGTCACCGGCCGTCACTTCGGCTCCGTCAGCCAGCCGCTGCTCTTGTCGGTGCGCTCCGGCGCCCGCGTCTCGATGCCGGGCATGATGGATACGGTGCTCAATCTCGGCCTCAACGACGAGACGGTGCAGGCGCTCGGCCATGATGCCGGCGACGCGCGTTTTGCCTGGGACAGCTACCGCCGTTTCATCCAGATGTATGCCGATGTCGTCATGGGCCTCGGCAACGACGCCTTTGAGGAGATCCTGGAAGACGAGAAGGCCAAGCTCGGCCATGAATTCGATACCGAACTCAGCGCCTCGGAATGGCAGCATATCGTCTCGCTCTACAAGAAGCTGATCGAGGAGGAGCTGGAGCAGGAATTCCCGCAGGATCCCGAAGTCCAGCTCTGGGGCGCGGTCGGCGCCGTCTTTTCCAGCTGGATGAGCGCGCGCGCCGTCACCTACCGCCAGCTCCACAATATTCCGGAAGGCTGGGGCACGGCGATCAACATCCAGGCGATGGTCTTCGGCAATCTCGGCAATGCGTCCGCCACCGGCGTTGCCTTCACCCGCAATCCCTCGACCGGCGAGAGGGCGCTTTACGGCGAATTCCTGGTCAATGCCCAGGGCGAAGATGTCGTTGCCGGCATTCGCACGCCGCAAAGCATCACCGAGGAGGGACGGATTTCCTCCGGCTCCGAAAAACCCTCGATGGAAAAGCTGATGCCGGAGGCGTTTCGCGAGCTCTGCGGCATCTGCACCGAGCTCGAGATCCATTACCGCGACATGCAGGATATCGAATTCACCATCGAGCGCGGCAGGCTGTGGATGCTGCAGACCCGTTCAGGCAAGCGCTCGACCCGAGCGGCAATGAAGATCGCCGTCGACATGGTCGACGAGGGGGTGATCACCGAGGACGAGGCGGTGCTGCGCATCGAGCCCTCCAGCCTCGACCAGCTGCTGCATCCGACAATCGATCCGCGCGTCACCCGCCAGGTGATCGGCACCGGGCTGCCGGCTTCGCCCGGCGCTGCCACTGGCGCCATCGTCTTTACCGCCGAAGAGGCGGTCGAGGCGGAAGCTGAAGGCCGTAAGGTCATCCTGCTCAGGGTCGAGACCAGCCCCGAGGATATTCACGGCATGCATGCCGCCGAAGGCATCCTGACGACGCGCGGTGGCATGACCAGCCATGCGGCGGTCGTTGCCCGCGGCATGGGCATCCCCTGCGTCGTCGGTGCCGGCACCATGCGCATCGATCAACGCAACGAGCGGCTGCTCGGCGTCGGCGTCACGCTGAAGAAGGGCGATATCATCACCATCGACGGCTCGGCCGGCCAGGTGCTGAGGGGCGAGGTGCCGATGATCCAGCCGGCGCTGTCGGGCGATTTCGGCCGCATCATGGGCTGGGCCGACCGCGCCCGGCGCATGACGGTGCGCACCAATGCCGATACGCCGGCCGATGCGCTGGCCGCCCGCTCCTTCGGCGCCGAAGGCATCGGACTTTGCCGCACCGAACACATGTTCTTCGAGGGCGAGCGCATCCATGTGATGCGCGAGATGATCCTTGCCGTCGATGAAAAGGGCAGGCGGCTGGCGCTCGACAAGCTGCTGCCGATGCAGCGGCTGGATTTCACCGGCCTCTTCACCGTCATGCACGGCCTGCCGGTGACGATCCGCCTGCTCGATCCGCCGCTGCACGAATTCCTGCCGAAGACCGATGACGAGGTGGCCGAAGTGGCGTTCGCCATGGGCATGGAAGCATCCGTGCTTCGCCAGCGCGTCGATGCGCTGCACGAGTTCAACCCGATGCTCGGCCACCGCGGCTGCCGGCTGGCGATCTCCTATCCCGAAATCGTCGAGATGCAGGCCCGTGCCATCTTCGAGGCGGCGATTGCCGCGGCCCAGGAGACCGGGGCCGCCGTCGTGCCGGAGATCATGGTGCCGCTCGTCGGCCTCCGCTCCGAGCTCGATTACGTCAAGGCGCGCATCGATGACGTCGCCGGCGACGTCATGAACGAGGCCGGCATGAAGATCGATTATCTCGTCGGCACGATGATCGAGCTGCCGCGTGCAGCCCTTCGCGCCCATGTGATTGCCGAAGCCGCCGAATTCTTCTCCTTCGGCACCAACGACCTGACGCAGACCACCTTCGGCATTTCACGCGACGACGCCTCGGCCTTCATCCCCACCTATCAGCGCAAGGGCATCATCGAGCACGATCCCTTCATCTCGCTCGATTTCGACGGTGTCGGCGAATTGATCAGCATCGCCGCCGAACGCGGCAGGCGCACCCGCAACGACATGAAGCTCGGCATCTGCGGCGAACATGGCGGCGACCCGGCCTCGATCCGCTTCTGCGAGACGATCGGCCTCGACTATGTCTCCTGCTCGCCGTTCCGCGTGCCGATCGCCAGGCTTGCGGCGGCGCAGGCGGTGATTGCAGGCAGTCTGGAAGAGATCAGGCGCGGTCCGAAAGACCTGCGGGCAACCGTGTAAGATATCGGTGGAGCCGGGGGCAGGGCGCCCGCGGCACTCAGTGGTGATGCCGCCAGCGATCGCGGTAGATATAAGGCCCGTTCAGCTCCCAGGCCATGTTGTTCATCATCTCGGCACTCTGCGCCCGCGATTCGGCGCGCCGGTCGAGATCGATGCGCTGCAGGCAGGTGGCAAAACCATCCGTGCCGCGGCGGAAGCCATAGCTCAGGCACCGCTGCTCATCCGCCGCCCGCCGCTCCTCCGGCGTCATCGTCTGGCAGGCCGAGAGCCCAGCGACGATGGTGGCCAGGACGGTGATGAGAAGACGAATGCGCATTGGTTTGATCCTTGGGATGCTTTTCTCAGAGGAAAGGCCATTCGGGCGAGGGCGTCAAGCTGCTCTTGGTCCAGGAGATCGCTGAGAGCTGGGTGACTACGCGAGCCCGTGTACCGTGCAGCCCCCTCATCCGCCCTACGGGCACCTTCTCCCCGAGGGGAGAAGAGGGAATCGAGACGTGGCGGCATATTCCCTTCTCCACAGCGGGGAGAAGGTGGCCCGAAGGGTCGGATGAGGGGGCCGCTCGGCAGGCCGTTCGTTTGCCCTTCGCTTGCGGTCAGTGCATTCGCGGCTTTGCCGCTCACCCCTTTCAAGCCGCCCCAGCCGGATCCCCGATCGGCAGCAGCGCCGGATTGAGCGGCGGATCCTGCGGGTTCTTCGTATCGGCCGGATCCTGCGCCGGTGTCAGCGGCGGTTTTTGCTGGATGGGGTCGGGAATGCCGGGGGTGGGCGTCGGGCCGCGCGGTGTGTCGGCATTGGGTGTCGGGATCGGGTCTTTGTTGGGCATGAGTGCCTCCTTTTCGAAAAAGGAACGGCAGCCTCGGCACTTGGTTCCACTTTCGCTTGCCAACCTTTCTATGCATGAGGGCCATTCCTATGTATGAGGAAAGCTTGCAAAACTGGAACGAGCATGGCCCTTCGCGATCGATTTTCGAAAAAACTGAACTGTCCGCAATGCGGCAATGAGGGCTTTGCCGAAGCCTCGGAAGTTGACGATCCCAAGCGCAAGCACCCGGATTTCAAGGTCGATCAGCTGCCGCGCGGCTTTGGTGTGCAGCGGCCGTCCAACCACCAGGAAAATTTCGTCATCAAGTGCGAATGCGGGCGCAAGTTTCCCTTCCGCAGCGTTGCGGAAGCTGCGGCCGAGCGCCGGTAGAGCAATTCCAGGAAAAGTGTGAAGCGGTTTTCCGTCCGGAATTGCGTAAAAAAATGAAACTCAGATCCGTTCCAGCAATTCGATGAAGGCATCTGCGAAACGCACCAGCGGCGCGGTCTCTTCATCGGGCGCCTGCATGCGGATCTCCGTGCCGTGATCGTCGAGCAGCGCCAGCACGACGCGCATCTCCTGGCCGTCATCAGGAATGCGCAGCACGGCGATGCACCGGCAATCCTGGACCAGGCCCCCGGCTGGAAGGTCGAACAGCAATTCGCCGCCGGAACGTGCCGCCGCCTGGCGCACCGCCTCGCAGAAGCCGGCATCGCCGCCGGCATAACCTTCAAGCGAAAGTTCGAGCTCAAGCAGCTCCATCGGCAGCATCGGCTCGGACTGGTGGTCGATCCCGCCAAGCGCAGACGCCTGCGGCCTTGCTGCAATCTCGGGTGAAATCATCCCGTCTCTCCTCTACATCTGGAGATAAAACCCCGGCAGAATGACCTTTTTTTGACATATCAGCAAGGGCTTATGAAGCAACCGCCGTTTCGCCATGGCCTTCGCCGTGGATTCCAACGCAATGCCTCAGACAATAGTTTCAATTTAGCCGAATCTTGCCCCAGATCCGGATGATTTTAGGCCGGGCCGGCCTAAAATCTGAATCCGGATCTAAATCAAAGAATAGAGCATGATGTCGTCCGAAAACCGCTTCACACTTTTCGGCATCATGCTCTAAACAGGGGTGAGGCGATTTGCGTGGTCGAACGCGCGGGCGCTGACGAGCAACCGGTAAGTTTGATGGCCATCCGCTTCGACCGCCCCGTTTCCAACGCCGCCCGCTTTTCGCGGCTGCTCGCGGCGTTTTCCCTGGTGCTGGCGCTGGCGGTGATGATCGCCCATCGCTTCGGCGGCCTCGCCACACCCTATCTGGTGCTGCTCTTGATTGCCGCCGCCGGCGGCGCGCTGCTTTCCGTCATGCTTGCCGCAGTCGGGCTGCGCAGCCTCTGGATGACGGGGGCCGAGGGCGGGCTGGCGGCGCTGGCGGCGCTGATCTTTGCCGCCTTTCCGCTCGGCCTCGGCGCCTATGCCACCGAGCGTTACATGACACTGCCTGATATCTACGACGTTTCCACCGATCCGGTCTCCGCACCCGACTGGCTTTCGCCGCCGCACTCCGACCAGATCTGGCTGAAGCGAAACGTGCAGGTGACGCCGGAGGATCGTGAAAAGCAGCTCGCCGCCTATCCCGAACTCACCGGCCGGCGCTATGAAGGCGCGCTCGACCGGGTGCTCGAAGCGGTGCGCAAGGTCGCCAAGATGAGCGGCATGACCATCACGAAAAGCAGCGGCGATACCGAGCCCGGCCGCGATCCCGAGGACAGACCGGTCAAGCCGCCGCAGCCGGGCGACGATGCGGTGGCCGATGCGCCCGATACCATCCCGGTGCCGACGCCGCGCCCCTATGACGACGACGTTGCCAAGCTGATCCGCGGCGTCAACGGCGTGACGCTGCAGGGCACCACCCGCACGCTCATCCTCGGCCTGCGCTTCGATATCATCATTCGGCTCCGCGAAGAGGCCGAAACCACCTTCGTCGACATCCGCGTCGCCTCCCGCTACGGCCAACACGACCTCGGCTTCAGCGCCGAGATCGCCGGGGATTATTTGAAGGCGCTGGATGCCGAACTCTTAGGGATTGCGGGTGGGTGAGCAACGGTGGCGCAGAGCGCCAGCAATCGATCCGGCGAATCGATTGCAGTTGCGAACGCCCTGAGCCCAAAGCGAAGGGCCGGGATAGGGTGCGGCAGATTCGACGCCCTTCGGGCAGCAACCTCTCGATTCCCTCTTCTCCCCAGCGGGGAGAAGGTGCCCGTAGGGCGGATGAGGGGGCCTGCGAAGCCGGTCTTTCCAACAACGTCCATGCGGGCTTCGGCCGCGACGGCATTGTCTCGACAGTGTTCAGGGTGTCGGGAGGGTGTGCCGTGTGGCCCCCTCATCCGCCTGCCGGCACCTTCTCCCCGAGGGGAGAAGGGACTTGCGGCAGCCTCTCCGTTCCCATCGGCCTCACGACGGTAGAGACCAGTGGCTCGATCCCGGTAAGGCTAGAGCAGATCCTGGGCCCACCCTTTGCAACCCCGGCCAGCGCCGGGCAGGCCAAGCACTGATCTTCATCACCAGGGGGGTCATAATTGCCACGCCTAAACACAGGCGATCGGATTGACAGAAGATTAGCGGTTCGCACATACCTGCAGGGCCCGTCCTAATAGGGATATTGACGGATCCACCGTGAAATTGCCGTTGCTGCAAGTTTTGAGGACATTGTGGGCGCAGGGAGCAAGTGCCAAACATATGTCGTTCTCAAGGGACATAAGGAAGCAAGACTGTGATCTACGAGCTCAGAATTTACGACTGCCTGCCCGGCCGATTGCCCGCGCTGCTCAACCGCTTTGCCGAACATACGCTGGCAATATGGGACAAGCACGGCATCAAGCAGGCGGGTTTCTTCACCACAATCGTGGGCGAAAGCAGCCAGCGTCTCACCTATCTCATCGCCTGGGAATCGCTAGCCGATCGCGAGGTGAAATGGAAAGCCTTCACCACTGATCCTGCATGGCTTAAGGTCCGCGACGAGTCAGAGCGCGACGGGCAAATCCTTTCCAATATCTCTAGCCAGCTGTTGTCACCGACCGCCTTTTCGGCCGTAAAGTAGGACACCACCGATCCCCGCTTGCCGCCGGTCGGAATTCCACCCGATCTGGTCATCCGCGGAAGCGATGAAGAACGGCAGCTCCTAGGATATCGCCAACGCTGCCCGAACGGGATGCCGATCTCCGGCTCTATCCCGTAGGCCGCTTGATTAGGAGCCGATAGTCCATAGGTCCCTCCGTGCCTTGATGCTGGCGACCACAAACGAGTGACGGCTGGGTCGGCGGGCTCAGCGGCGGACGCGGTAGCGGATGTGCGTGGCCTCGGGTGTATCGATCACCCGAACGATCTCCAACTCGACGCGCGATGGTAAGACTTCGAACATTCGGCGGCCACATCCGAACAAGACTGGAACCTGGTGTATTTGCAGTTCGTCGAGCACGCCAGCTTCCAGCGCCCGTTGCGCCGTATACGCGCCAAGCATCAACACGTCCCGGTCCCCGGCGGCGGCCTTCGCTTGCGCCATTGCGCTCTCGATCCCGTCGCTCACGTATTTGACCAACGGATAATTCGCGACGGATGGCCCGGGCGGCCTGTGACTGGGTACGAAGATCGCGACACCGTGATTGTCACCGCCCCAGTGATCGACCTGCTCCACGGTTCGCCGACCCGCCAGAATCGCACCTGGCGCGTTCCATTCGTCCCACAATTGTCCGACCGGTCCGGTCGGTCGGGAAAAATCCCCGTACCACTCGTGCAACCGCATAAAGTCGTCGCCGCCGGGATTGCCCACTTCATCGTTGGGCCCGGCGATATACCCGTCCAGTGACATGGACATGAAGAGCACTGATGCAGACACTTTTATCTCCTTTGGTCTTTTCCAAACTGGGGCGGTGGGAATTCGCTCTGCGGATGGGCTATTGATGCAAAAGCTCGTTCAGGCATGCGGAGAGCGCGGGCGGACGGTCTTGATGTTCCCAAGGACGCTCGAGCGACGCTGACGCCGACATCCCGAATACGGATTTTGGGTACTGCCCTATCTCACAAGGGGCCGATCAGGGAGACCAGCGGCGGGAAGCCGCTGGCATGTTTCCCTGGTCGTTCGGGGAAGATGTGTCGGTGCGCATAGGCTCAGGGCCTGGTATCACAGAGGTTGGGGATGCGTTTTCGCTAAACTCTGAGCGGATCGAGCCGAAACCTGCCGTGGAGCGATAGCGCACTTTAGCGACGTAGGACGGTCCCTTTTCGTTGCCGCTCCATGGGAGTATTTTGCTCTCAAACTGTCTCAACTTGGCGTTGGAGAGTGCAGTGTTTGTGGACGGCAGTCGCAAGTTCCTGCTCTTTTTGGCCGTCGCATCGTATCAACTGACGTTCGCGCCACGATTGGGTGCGGCAGACGACACCGTTACAATCGACAGCGGAATGCTGAAGGGTGAGAGGTCGGGCACGGTCGTCAGCTTCAAAGGCATACCCTATGCGGCACCGCCGGTTGGTGATCTGAGATGGCGCAATCCGAGACCAGTGGAGACATGGAGCGGTATCAAGGATGCCCGCGATTTCGGCCCGTCCTGCATGCAGACCGACGACCTGCCGAAGTCAGAGGATTGTTTGACCCTCAATGTCTGGACACCCGTCAAGCGTTCCCGAACGCCGCTGCCGGTGATGGTTTGGATCTACGGCGGCGTTCTTGTCCATGGAAACACCCCTCAATATCCCGGTGGCCAGCTGGCCGCCCGCAGAGTTGTGTTCGTCAGCATGAACTACCGCATGGGCCGACTGGGTTATTTTGCCCATCCGGCGCTGATAAAGGAATCCCCTGACGAGCCCGTCGGCAACTATGGTTACATGGACCAGCTTGCAGCCTTGAAATGGGTCCAGCAAAATATCGAAGCCTTCGGCGGCGATCCGAAGAAAGTGACGATATTCGGAGAGTCGGCCGGTGGCGGCTCGGTGATGGCGCACATGATATCGCCGTTGTCACGGGGGCTTTTCCGGGGCGCCATTCTACAGTCACCGGGTCTGCCTGCCGCGCGTGCTGAGAGCACGCCCTTGTCACCTCTGAAAGAAGCAGAGAAAACCGCGTTGGACTATGCGGCTTCTCTGGGGATCAATGGCAGCGATGCCGGCGCTCTCAACGCCCTTCGGGCGCTGCCTGCGGAAAAGCTGACCGAAGGTGCATCGGCACAAGACGTCCTGGCGGGAATGTCGACAGGCGAGCCCGTCCTCGGCGTTTCAGGCGCGATTATTGACGGACGGTTTTTGCTCGAAACGCCGGAAGCGGCTTTTGCGGCAGGCCGTCAAGCGCCGGTTCCGGTCATCGTCGGGGCAAACGATCGAGATCTGGGTCTCGGTCAGGCCGCGACGAAAGACGATCTCTTCGCACTATTCGGGAAGCATGCAGCCGAAGCCCGCACCCTCTACGATCCGACCGGCCAACAGACGCTCGATGAGCTGAAGCAGCAGGTTCTGGCCGACAAAACGCTTGTCGAACCGTCCCGCCACCTCGCTGACGAGATGATCCGCGCTGGTCAGCCGACGTGGTGGTATCGTTTCTCCTATGTCGCCGAGGCTCTCCGCAACGATCCGGCATGGAAAGGCACTCCGCACGGCTTCGAAATTCCGTTTACGTTCGACATTCCAGACGCACTGGTGAAAGACAAGGTTACGCCTGCCGACTGGGCCATGGCCACATTGGCGAGTGCTTACTGGGTCGAATTTGCAACGAGCGGTGACCCCAATGGAGGCTCACGGCCAAAATGGCCTCACCACGACCCCTTCGTCCACAGGGTCATCGACTTCACCAATCACAGCGTGACGTTCGGAGAAGATCCGCTCAAACTCAGGCTCGACCTCTGGCAAAGCTATTGGGAGGCCCGTCACTGAGCGGCTAAGCTCGGCAAACCCTGAACCTTGGTGATCGGAGGGGGATTCCATTTGCCGGTGAGGGCTTCGGCCTTTGGGCTGTAGAGACGCATGGTGAGGTTGAACGGCCCCTTGGGTGCGGGCAGCCAGTTGGCTTCCTTGTCTTTGCCGGGGCTCTCGTTCTGGAAATAGAGGTCGAGAGAGCCGTCGGCATTGATCTTGAACGGCATCCAGCTGCTGGCCGCAAACCGGTTGAGCACGCTTGCCACCTGGAAACCTTCCGCGTCGTAGAGGGTGATCGACCAGAAAGCGTTCACCGGCGGCGTTGCTCCTTTCTCGAAGTGAATCATGTACTTGTTGGCGCCATCGAGCGGCTTGCCGGTTTCGTCGAACAGGTTCAGCGGGTAGATGGCGTCTTCAGGAAGATTGGCGCCGAGCCCGAATTGCGTGACGATCGCCCGCTTCAGGTAGTAATTTCCGTAGACGCCCATGGTGTCGGTATTCATCGACCAGCCATTCGCAACGCGCGAAAGGGTCGGCACCTTCCACGCCATCAGCTGCTGGGCTGCTTCGGGCGCATCTTCGAGCGCCTTCTTGACGGCGGGGGCGAGCTTATCGAAGTCGAAGCTCTTGCCGGGCTCGATTCCGATGCGTTTCATCCGGGCGATGATCGGCTGGTCGGTCATGTGGGGCGGGTGCAGCTTCAGCAGTTCGGCAGCGTAGGTGAAGTATGTCGCGGCCGCCATGGTATCGACCTGAATCTTCGGCGGCGTTTTCATATCGACGCTCGGGTCGATCTTGGCCGTAACCGGCTGGGCCGCCTTGCCCCAGTCAGACAGCGGCGTGACCGTGTAGCCTGCTTGAATTGCATGCACGGCAGCGTAATCCGCAGGTCCGTCCGTCTTGGTGCGTCCGATGATCCAGACATACGGGGTCGGCGCGGCAAGCCGCGTCACGCCGTCCGGCACCGTCCCCGTCCAATCGGGCGGCGTGACGAGAAACTGCCCTGCCGCCGTTCCCGTCGTCCGCCAGCCCGGCGATGCGAAGACATCCGTCCACATGTCGAGCATCGGCAGGAGATAATAGCGTCCGGCCGTATCCGGCGCGGAAATGATCAGCGGCTCCTTGGTAAGGTCCAGCCACGCAATGGAGTAAAGCGTATCGAAATTCGAACGCACGACGCCTTTGAAATCGGCAGGGGGATACTCCGGAACATTCACGAACATATTCATCGGCCCTTTGCCAAACTCCTTGCCGGGCTCGACATTGGTGAACTGCTTCCGGGTGACGTCCATCGACAGCAGCGGGTAGAAGTAGACGTAGGCATCGACGCCGATGTTATGCGCCTCCTGCTCCGAAATCGCCTCCTGAGCAAAAGCGGCTTCCGAAAGGGAAAGACCGACAACAAGTCCTACCGTGAGTGATATTGCACGTTTGATCATCATCATGTCCTCATCGATAACAGTCGGTTCGAAGCCTGGGGCGGCGGTTCAGGTGAGATGCTGGAGGCGTGTTGACGGCCATGGCATCGGCCCGAAAATCGGAATCGATTTTCGGAAAGCACGATGCGTAGATTCAAAGTG
>NZ_PQIG01000089.1 GCF_012349115.1 Rhizobium ruizarguesonis | reverse complement strand
GGCGCTCCTGGCCGAGAGCCTGCGCCCGCCGGCCGACACGCCGCCAAGTCCTCACATTGAAGCCTTGCAGGAGCTGGTCAATGCACGATCAGTGGCCAAATGTGACATCACCGCCCTGCAAAATCGCAGCAAGACGGCCACCACCGCCTTCCTGCGCGGCGAACTCAACCGCCTTGTGCGCAGGCTGGAGCAGTATGTCGAACGTCTCGACAAAGAAATCGAGCGACGTGTCGGCGAGGATCCGCAGCTCTACCGCAAGGCCGAGATCCTCACCTCCATTCCCGGCATCGGCCGCGTCACCGCCCTGGCCTTGATGGCCGGTATGGGCGAGTTAGGTACATGTTCGGGCAAGCAGGCCGCCATGCTGGCAGGGCTTGCCCCAATCGCCAACGACAGCGGTGCCCGAACCGGACGTCGTTCCATCCGCGCCGGCAGGCCCGCACCCCGGCGCGCGCTCTACATGGCCGCCTTGTCGGCATGTCGCTACAATCCCGCCCTTGCTCGTTTTGCAGACACGCTCAAAGCCGCAGGAAAACCAGCCAAGGTCATCCTGGTCGCCATCATGCGCAAGCTGCTCGTCTTGGCAAACTGCCTCCTAGCTCACGATCGCATCTGGACACCAAATCCGCCTTGACAACCAACACAGATTCTCATCCGACAAAGTCCGTTTCTTGTGCCCGCCAATCCGGCCTGGCGTAAGAGCGCCTGTCTCGGCCAGGCGCCGCTTCCATTTTGAAACACACGAAGGGCTGATCGATAGTGCGGCCGCAATAGAGCGTATCGTCTCGCCGGCCGTTAGCCGCGCCATTGCACGCTCTCGAAGATCTTCAGAATAAGGCTGTGTCATCGCCGCTGGCCTGCCTTCCCCAGCAGCAATGTTGAATCACATTCAAACTGATTTGCGAATCCCAGATTCCGCTAAATCACAGCATGCTCTAGGTCTTTGTTTTTACGCACGTCGCTAGCGCAAAACCGCTGCACACTTTTGCGCGACATGCTTTAGGCCGGAATGCGGATCGTTGCCCTCAGGCCGCCGAGCGGGCTGTCGCCGAGCGTGACGTTGCCGCCATGGCTGCGGGCGATGTCGCGGGCGATCGCAAGGCCGAGCCCGGTGCCCGACGCATCGAGATTGCGCGCCGTATCCAGCCGGAAGAATGGCTTGAACACGTCCTCGCGATTCTTTTCCGGAATGCCCGGCCCGTCATCGTCGAAGATGACGGTCAGCCATTTGGCATTGTGCTTGGCCTCGATGTCGAGCCTATCGGCATAACGACGCGCGTTCGAGGCAAGGTTGGTGACGAGACGCATGAAGGCGTTCGGCCGGACGGATATGTCGTCATCGCCTTCGATGGAATAGCTGAATTTTTTGCCATGCAGGGCGAAATCGGATTCCAGCTTCGCAAAGATCTCGCTGAGTTTGAGTTCGCCGACATCCTCTTCGACCTCGCCGCGTGCAAAGGCCATATAGGCTTCCAGCATGGTCTGCATGTCGTTGACGTCGTCATTCAGACCATGCAGGTCGGGATTGTCGCCGGCGAGCGCCAGTTGCAGCTTGAAGCGGGTGAGGATGGTGCGCAGATCATGGCTGACACCGGAGAGCATCGCGGTGCGCTGCTCGATCTGCCGTTCGATTCGCTCGCGCATCAGGATGAAGGCAAGACCGGCACGCCTGACCTCGTCGGCGCCGCGCGGATAGAAATTATCGGGCTTCTGCCCCTTGCCGAAACTTTCAGCCGCTCGCGCCAAAGTCAGGATCGGCCGGATCTGCCCGCGCAGGAAAAGGATCGAGATGCCGATCAGCACCAGCGAGGTCCCGACCATCCAGACGATGAAGATATGAGTGTTCGACGCATAGGTCTGGCTGCGCTTGGTCAGCACCCGCAGGATCTTGTTGTCGAGTTTGATGCGGATCTCGACCAGGTTCGAGTTGCCGACCGTGTCGATCCAGAAGGGCCGGTGGATCTCGTCGGTGATCTCGTCGCTGAGGATGCCGTCGAGGATCGAGAAGAACGGTTTGACGCGCGGTGGCGGCAGGTCGCCATCCGGCTCGATCGAGATCTGCAGGCTGAGCTGGTCGCGGGCGATACGGACGATCTCGCTATAGTCCGAATTTTGCGGATAGGTGTCGATGATCTCGATGATCGCGGCGATGTCACGGGTGACGGCAAGCGACAGCCGCTCCGTCACCATTTGCCAATGGCGCTCCATGAAGACGGCGGCGACGACGGATTGCAAGAGCACCATCGGAATGATGATGATCAGCAGCGAGCGCGCGTAAAGTCCGGTCGGCAGCCGGCGACGCAGCCAGCGGACGACCCAGCGCCAGCCCGGCGCAGAAGTGCGGTCTTCCCGCCGCAAGCTGTCGATCGTCACCATCAGCGCCGGTCCCGAACCTTGAGTTTAGTCGATGCTCAGCCTGTATCCGATGCCGCGCACGGTCTGCAGCCAGACGGGATTGGCGGGATCATCCTCGATCTTACGCCGCAGCCGGTTGATCTGCACGTCGATCGTCCGCTCGCCGACTTCGGTATCGTTGCCGATCAGTTCATGGCGGGGGATCGTGTCACCGGCACGCCGTGCAAAGAGCAGCATGATCTCCTGCTCGCGGTCGGTGAGTCGGATGACCTCGCTGGCTTTCTTCAGCTCCTTGCGGGTCAGCGAGAAGGTGTAGGGCCCGAACATCACTTGTTCGATCTTCGGTCCCTCGCCGCCCGCATTGCGACGCAGGATGTTGTTGATGCGCAGCACCAGCTCGCGCGGGTCGAAGGGCTTGGAGAGATAATCGTCGGCGCCGGCCTCGAGGCCTTCGATGCGATTGCCCGATTCCGCCAGCGCCGTCAGCATGATGATCGGCACATTCTTGATGGCGCGAAGTCCGCGGGTGACGTCGATGCCGGACTCACCGGGCATCATCACGTCCATGATGATGAGGTCGAAATCCAGACCGGTGAGCTTGCGCTGCGCCTCGGCGCCGTCGGCGGCGACGGTAACGCGGAAGCCGTTCTCGGCGAGATAACGATTGAGCAGCGCGCGGATGCGGGAGTCGTCATCGACCACCAGCAAGTGCGCCGCATCGTCGGAAATACCTGTCTTGACCGCCATTCAATCCGCCCTCTGTCTGTCCCGCATTCCGCTGAGGAAAGCTTTTACGCCCTCCCGCACCTCCGCAGAAGCCCCTTCGAATGCCCGCTCAATGCGGCGCGATTGCGGCTCAGCAAGGGCAAGCGCCAGCTCTCGTCCCGATTTCGTCGGATAAAGCTTCCGCTGCCGCCGATCCTCGGGGCCGGCCACCTGGCGAATATAGCCTGAATCGATCAGCTGTTTCAGCACCCTTGCGAGGCTCTGCTTGGTGATCTTTAAGGTATCGAGAAGATCGGCAACCGTCATGCCAGGGTTGCGGTTGACGAAATGCACGACGCGATGGTGCGCCCGGCCGAAGCCGCTCTTTTCGAGGATGGCGTCAGGATCGGAAACGAAGTCACGATAGGCGAAGAAGAACAGCTCGATGATCTCGAAATCGATAATCCCTGTATCTTCCATCGGCGTGGCCAGCGGCTCTGGCTTGCTTGCTTTCGGACCGGTCTGTCGTGACACTCGGCATTTCCTTTTCTCTTTCCGCGCGCTGCAGGAAGCTTTCGCGAAGATATGTCAGCTTTGCTGAGATAAATTTGCGTCGCTGCTAGCTTTCCCGAACTCTGCGGGTGGCCCGCACGGTCTCTCATTTCCCTGGAAACCAAGGCCCGTTCGGCACTCCGACGCAATAGGCGATTTCCCCTTGCGTCTGTGGATAAAACGTAATGGGGACAACAATCAACAGGCATGGCGCTCAAGCATCGGAGGAGTTGAGGGAAGGCTTCAGTTCCTTTCGACCAGCTGGACGGCGAAATCTGGTTCAACGGCGAGTTCGTCGCCTGGAAAGACGCCAAGATCCACGTACTGACCCACGGCCTGCATTATGCCAGCGCCGTCTTCGAAGGCGAGCGCGCCTATGGCGGCTAGAGCATGTCGCGCAAAAGTGTGCAGCGGTTTTGCGACAACGACATGCCTAAAAACAAGGAACCTAAAGCGCGAGGAGCGAATCTGAAAGATCGCGACGCGCTTTAGATGTTCAAACTCACCGAACATAACCAGCGCCTGCACAAATGCGCTGAGATCCTCGGCTTCAAAGCGCCCTACTTCGTCGAGGAACTGGATGTCGCAACGGTCGAGTTCCTGGCGCGCCAGGGTTTTTCCGATGCCTATGTGCGTCCGATCGCCTGGCGCGGCAGTGAGATGATGGGCGTTTCGGCGCAGGCCAACCGCATCAACGTCGCCATCGCCATCTGGCAATGGGGCAGCTATTTCAACCCAACCGAAAAGCTGAAGGGCATCCGCCTCGATATCGCCGAATGCCGCCGTCCCGATCCGAAGACGGCGCCCTGCGCCTCCAAGGCTGCCGGTCTCTACATGATCTGCACCATTTCCAAGCACGCCGCCGAGGCCAAAGGCTACGCCGATGCCATGATGCTCGATTATCGCAGCCAGATCGCCGAAGCGACCGGCGCCAACATCTTCTTCATCAAGGATGGCGTCATTCACACGCCGACCCCGAATTGCTTCCTGAACGGCATCACCGCCAGACCGTCATCGAACTCGCCAAACGCCGCGGCATCGAGGTGATCGAACGCGCTATCCTGCCGGAAGAGCTTCCCGGCTTCAGCGAATGCTTCCTCACCGGCTCGGCTGCGGAAGTGACCCCGGTTTCCGAAATCGGCCCGTACCGCTTCACGCCGTCGAAGATCTCCGAAGTGCTGATGACGACTACATGAAGGAAGTCTATCCGGCGGCGATCGCCGCCGAATAAGACCCTCACGCAATCGGTCCGGCTACTGCATAATTCCTAAAAGGATAAAATTATGCAGCAATTTAAAGTGCAACAGCGTCCATTGCGCGTCTCAAAAGACACGCGGCGCTGTAGATAACCGCCTGCCGGGCCTTTTTACCTATGCGCCCGTGCCATGACCAGTCCGGCGAGCGTCGAGAGAATGCCGCCGCCGATCAGGCCGCCGATGCCGTCGGCGATCAGGCCGGTCATGGCCGCTTCCCCGCCGACCATGCTGAGCAGCATACCGCCGGCAACACCGCCGATCGCACCTGCGATGGTCCGGGCGACGACGTTGATCGCCTGCTGCTTCAAAGCGGCGCTCGCGGCGTTGCCGCCGATTGCGCCGGCAATCAATTGTGTGATGAGCGGAAGTAGCGCTTCCATGATTTCCTCCTCTGGCGATCTCCCCGATCGCCGATCCATGCCGAACCTTCGGCATATTAGTATTTTATCATATTTTGGAGGAAAGCGTTAAGAAAAATCAACCGATGCGGGATTAAGGCAGGGAGAAGCGCCCCGGAACGAGGCGGTCCGACGTCCGCCTCGCCTCAGTTTCTGTCGAACACGTCATTGATAGACGTAGACGATCCGGCGTGTACCGGGATCGACCAGTACCGGCCGATCGTTGATCCTCGTATAACGGTACTCGTAGTCGGGAATCGACTGGAAGGTGACAGCGTCAGGCACCTCAGCGCCGACGACGACATCGCCGCCGAGCTGCACCGTCTGGCCCGGATTGGTCTCGATATAAGTGCGGACCGTCTCTGGCGGGGTAATGGTCTCGACCGCTCCAACGGGGCCGAGCAACTCGTCGCCCGGTGCCGGCTGTGGCTCGGCCGGCACGACACTCGCGGTCGACTCATAAGTCACGCTGGGAACGCCGATCTCGGCACGGTGCTGCTCGACGATGACAGAGCTGCCGCCTTGATCGACCTGCAGATAATCGGCATAGACCCAGCCGCGCATGCCATTGACGTCGACACGGCACCAGCGGCTGCCTTCGATGCAGCCGTCGAGGACCGCTGTCGAGCCGCGGGTGGCAAGGCCGACCGTCGGATATTGCGGGCCCGGACCGGCGCGGACGTTAAGATCGTTGACCGTCGTCGCCATCATCTCAGCCTGCGCGAGACCGGCGCTAGCCATCAGCACCGCGCCTGCCAGCAGAATGTTTCTCTTCAAGGTCATGTGAGCGTCTCCTTGGTTTCGATGGGCTGACAACGCACGGGGTTCCACGATGTTCCCCTGTGCTCCGCCGAGCGAAACACTACTTGCGGGAGATTTCATGCAAATATTTGGAAAAATTGAGAAAAACTCGATTTTCTCGCACTGCGACGATGGCGAAGAGGGCATAAATTCTTGTTGCAGTCCGTCTTTTTACCGTGAGCCACACCGCCAATGGCACAAGATTCCGGCTGTCCTTGCCGCGGTTTCGGACTATACCCGAAGCAGCAGAGACACCAAGCGAGGCACTTATGGGCATGCTCCAGGCCGGCATCATTCCGGTGACACCCTTCCAGCAAAACTGCACGATCTTCTTCGATCCCGATACGAAGGAAGGCGTCGTCGTCGATCCCGGCGGCGACGTGCCGCTCATCCTGCAGGCGATTGCCCAGAACGGCCTGACCATCAAGGAAATCTGGCTGACACACGGCCATCTCGACCATGCCGGCGGTGCCAGCGAGCTGAAGGAAGCTCTCGGCATCGACGTGGTCGGCCCGCATCAGGACGACCTGCCGCTGCTGCAGCGGATCGAGACCCAGGCCGCGAAATACGGCATATCAGGATTGCGTAACGTCGTGCCCGACCGCTGGCTGAAGGACGGCGACAAGATCTCTTTCGGCGCCCAAGAATTCGAGGTCTATCACACGCCCGGCCATGCCCCCGGCCACGTCATCTATTTCAACCGTGCGCAGAATTTCGCCCATCTCGGCGATGTCCTCTTCAACGGCTCGATCGGTCGCACCGACCTGCCGGGCGGCGATCATCAGCAGCTTCTCGATTCGATCCGCGACAAGGTATTGCCGCTCGGCGACGAGGTCGGCTTCATCTGCGGCCACGGCCCGGGCAGCCGCATCGGCGACGAGCGGCGAAGCAATCCATTTCTGCAGGAAATCAGACCTCGTCGAGGATCCGATGCCGGCGCATCAGGCGAAGCCCCGAACAACTAGAGCATGATGCCGAAAAGTGTGCGCGGTTTTCGGACGACATCATGCTCTATTTCTTTGATCTAATGCATGTCGCCCAAAAGTGCGCAGCGGTTTTGGGATAACGACTTGCATAAAGACTTAAAGCGCGTCGCATGAATCCGATTCGACGCGACGCGCTTTAAGTGTAAGCTCCCGCTCACATCATCTTTCGGCCGTTTGGCACCGACTGTTCGACTGCAGCAAGCACGATCGCGCCGTTCTCGTCCTCGAAACCCAGCGTCAGCACTTCCGAGCGGAACGGCCCGATCTGGCGCGGCGGGAAATTGACGACGCCGAGCACTTGCCGGCCCAGCAGGCTTTCCGGCGTATAATGCACGGTGATCTGCGCCGAGGATTTTTTAACGCCGATCTCAGGGCCGAAATCGATCACCAGCTTGATTGCCGGCTTGCGCGCTTCCGGAAAGGGACTGGCCTCGATGATCGTGCCGACACGAATGTCGACACGCTCGAAATCGGCGTAGTTGATCTCTTCTGCCATATGGTCTCCGTCAGCCGGCCAGTTCCTCGGCCCGCTTGCGCGCCGCCGCAAGGGCGGCGTCGAACAGAGGCTGCATGCCGTTCTCGGCCATCAGCACGGCGAGCGCCGCCGCCGTGGTGCCGCCGGGAGAAGTCACATTCTCTCGCAGCCGCGAAGCGTCGTCGGGGGACTGGTGCATGAGTTCACCAGCCCCCGCGACTGTTTCCCGCGCAAGACGCATGGCGAGGTCCGCCTGCAGGCCGAGTTTACGGCCTGCCTCCGCCATACATTCGACGAGATAGAATACGTAGGCCGGACCGCTGCCCGAAAGCGCCGTCACGGCATCGATATCGGCTTCCGCCGGCACCCATTCGACCGGGCCCGAGACGCGCAGAAGGGAATGGACGCGTTCGCGCTGCTGATCGCTGACCCCCGAATTGGCAAAGGCGCCGGTGACGCCGCGCCCGACCATGGCCGGCGTGTTCGGCATGGCCCGCACCATGGCGGCCTTGCCGAGATGCCTCTCAAGGAAATCGAGCGTCTTGCCGGCTGCGACCGAGACGACGACCGTGCCCGGCCCGACCGCACTTTTCACCGCCGGCAGCACCGTCTCCATCACCTGCGGCTTGACCGCGAGGAACAGCACGCTTGCCTTCAAATCCATGGGAAGCGCGGTCAGATGCGTCGCACCAGCCTCGCTGATCGTCGCCAACATCGCCGGCGACGGGCCGGGATCGACAATGATGACCGCCGAGCCCGGAACGCCGCTTTTCAGCCAGCCGGAGAGCATCGCCCCGCCCATGTTTCCGGCACCGATCAGAACGACGGGATGTGTCGAGGAGAAAGGGGTCGTCGGCATCTTATGCCTCGCCGACCGTTTCAAACAGCACGGCTTCCATCGCCTTCGTCGCTTCCATGCCGGACCAGACGACGAACTGGAATGCCTGGAAATAGGCTTCGCAGGTATCGAGCGCGCTGGAAAGCAGCACCTCAACCTGGCGATTGGTAGGCTCCGCACCGCCGGCAAGCAGCAGCGATTGGCGGAAAATGACGACATCTTCCTGACGCCAGAGGTCGAAATGACCCATCAGCACCTGCCCGTTGATCGCCGAGAGCAGCTTGACCACCTCGTTGACCCTGATGTCGGGAACTTTGATATCGAAGGCGCAGCCAAGATGAAGCGCCTCGAATTCCTCCATCCAGGAGAAAGAGACGTGGTAGTCCGTCCAGCGGCCCTCGACCGTCATCGCGATCTCGTCCTCGCCGGACCGTTCGAACGACCAGTCGTTGTTGGAGGCAACGTACTCGATCATATCGACCGGGTTCGACTGACGCTCGAATTCCAATTCCATCAGGTTCATGCAGCACCTTCTTGACCGGAACGAATGCGGCCTAACTTCGTGTACGAACACAAGAAAAGACACACGCAAATACCGGAAACACCACTCGGATGATCGTTGAACCGCTGCCAGACTTAACGCAGATAACCTGCCCGGAGCTTACCAAGTCGCTTCGAATCATCATTTAAAATCAGTGTATAGCGCCCCTTGCCCCCTGCCAGCCCCCCGAACGGAAAATAGGACCGGCCACTGTGGAAAGGCTCTTCGAAATTCAATTCAGAAGGGAGAATAAGCGACTCTGCGAATTGGCTTTTTTGGCAGTGTCCACAGGTGGAAAACTCACCTGGTTTTTTTACGGAAGATGCGGCGTGTGGCATGAAGGCAACGCCGCATCTGTGTCACACCGGGACTTAAGCGCCCTCGCCGGCAAGCTTCGTCTCGAGCGCTGCGATGCGGGCGGCAAGCGCCTCGTTCTCGTCGCGTGCTTTGATCGCCATCTCGCGCACGGCCTCGAACTCCTCGCGCTTGACGATGTCCATGCTGTTCAGCCAACGCTCGGCCTGGGCGTTGAAGGCGGTTTCGATCTCCTTGCGGACGCCCTGGGCGGCACCGGCCGCATCGGTCATCAGCTTGGCGAATTCGTCCATGATACGGTTCGTTCCGGTCGTCATGGCGTTTTTCTCCCTTCGCATGAGGTGAATTCGGCCCTTCGGGGCCTCGAGGATTGAGGTAGGGCTTCGCCACCCACGATGCAAGCGCTTTGCACGGGATAAGCTTGCCGGCGCCGGCCGGGAACGAGCCATCACGAACAATGGACTTGACCGTCCGGGATCGCAGCGGCATGTTCCGCCCAACTCAACAGGTGGAAAACCTTGCCGATAGCAGCCGATCTCCTTGCCATCATGCCTTTCCCGGATATCGATCCGATCGCCGTTTCGATCGGTCCGCTGGCGATTCACTGGTACGGCCTCGCCTACGTCGCCGGCATCCTGCTCGGCTGGGCCTATGCGCGCCGCCTCGCCGCCAATGAAAGTCTCTGGCCCGGCAACGTCTCGCCGATGTCAAGGACGCAGCTCGACGATTTCATCGTCTGGGCAGCACTTGGCGTCGTCCTCGGCGGCCGTCTCGGCTATATTTTCTTCTATGATCTCCCCGCCGTCCTGCGCAGTCCCGTCCGTGCGCTCGAGATCTGGAACGGTGGCATGTCCTTCCATGGCGGCCTGACCGGCACGACGATTGCCATGATCCTCTTTGCGCGCCGCAACGCCATACCGATCTGGAGCCTGTTCGATATCGTCGCCACCGTCGTTCCCTTCGGTCTGTTTTTCGGCCGCATCGCCAATTTCATCAATGGCGAGCTGTGGGGCCGGTTGACCGACGTGCCCTGGGCCGTGGTCTTCCCGACCGGCGGTCCCTTCGCCCGCCACCCAAGCCAGCTTTACGAAGCCGGCCTCGAAGGCATAGTTCTGCTCGTGGTGCTGGCCGCCCTGGTCTACGGCATGCGCGCGCTGAAAAGCCCCGGCTTCATCACAGGCGTCTTCGTCTGCGGCTATGCGCTGTCGCGCATCTTCGTCGAATTCTTCCGCGAGCCCGACGCCCAGCTCGGTTATCTCCTCGGCACGAACTGGCTGACCATGGGCATGGTGCTCTCCTCCCCGATGATCCTGCTCGGCCTCTGGGCGATGCTGCGGGCCTGCCGCCAGGCTGCGCTGCAGCTTTGAAAACGGCAGGACGCGCGACATGACCACCACTCTAGGCAAAAAGATCAAGGCGATCATCCAGGCCAACGGCCCGATCAGCGTCACCGATTATTTCTCGCTCTGCCTCGCCGATCCCGAACACGGCTATTACCGGACGCGCGAGCCCTTCGGCCGTTCCGGCGATTTCGTCACCGCGCCCGAGGTCAGCCAGATCTTCGGCGAGATGATCGGCGTCTTCCTCGTCCATGCCTGGCAGCGCCACGGCGCACCGACTGATGTGCGCCTCGTCGAGATCGGCCCCGGCCGCGGCACGATGATGGCTGACATGCTGCGCGTCATCTCCCGCATCGCCCCGCCACTCCTGGATGCGATGAGCGTGCATCTCGTCGAAACCAGCGAGCGCCTGCGCGACGTCCAGAGCCAGACACTCGAGCCTTACGGCGAGAAAATTGCCTGGCATAATGGCTTCGACGAAGTGCCGCCCGGCTTCACGCTGATTGCCGCCAACGAACTCTTCGACGCCATCCCGATCCGCCAGTTCGTCCGCATGCCGACGGGTTTCCGCGAGCGCATGGTCGGCATCGACGCCGATGGCGAGCTGACCTTCGCCGCCGGCGTCGCCGGCCTCGATCCCGCGCTTCTTCCCGAACCGGTGCAGAACGTGCCGGTCGGCACCCTCTTTGAAATCTCGCCGGCCCGCCAGGCGGTGATGATCGCAATCTGCGAGCGGCTGCGCGTCTTCGGCGGCACGGCGCTTACGATCGACTACGGCCATCTCGTCACCGGCTTCGGCGATACGCTCCAGGCCGTGCGCATGCATGAATTCGACCCGCCGCTCGCCCATCCCGGTGAAGCCGATCTGACAAGCCATGTCGACTTCCAGCAGCTCGCCGAAACGGCGCTTGCGGCCGGCCTCCATCTGAACGGCGCCCTGCATCAAGGTGATTTTCTAAGTGGCCTCGGCATTCTCGAACGTGCGGCGGCCCTCGGTCGCGATCGCGAGCCGCAAACCCAGCAGGTCATTCAGGCGGCGGTCGAAAGGCTTGCCGGCGCCGGTGAAGGCCGGATGGGCGAACTCTTCAAGGTGATGGCGGTCTCCCATCCCGCCATCGATCTCATGCCCTTTCGTCCGGTGGATTGACAGGGCGCACGCGGCTGGTTCAACATCGGCCCGAAACAAGAACTTGAAGCGCGCCGCATATGCGATGCGCTTGGGATAGTAACAAACCCCTCGAAAACCCCGGAATCACAGATGCAGGACGCGGCCTCTCCCGCACCGATCGAAAGCGCGCTGCTGAACGAAGCGGCGGGTAGCACCATCCGGCACGGTTATTTCACGCGGGCCGGCGGCGTTTCCGAAGGTCTGTATCGTGGCCTCAATGTCGGCCTCGGCTCCAGCGACGAACGTGACAAGGTCCTCGAAAACCGGCGCCGTGTCGCCGCCTGGTTTGGCTTGCCGGTCGAGCGGCTGGCAACCGTGCATCAGGTCCATTCTCCCGATGTCGTGGTGGTCGGTGCCGATTATGACGGCGCCCGCCCTGACGCCGATGCGATGGTAACGCACACCCCTGGTATCGCGCTTGGCGTGCTCGCGGCCGATTGCGGGCCGATCCTCTTTGCCGATCCCGATAACCGCGTCATCGGCGCAGCCCATGCCGGCTGGAAGGGCGCGCTGACGGGCGTGCTCGAAAATACCATCGCCGCCATGGAGGCGCTGGGTGCGGATCGCGCTCGCATCGTCGCCTGCCTCGGCCCCTCGATCAGCCAGGCAAGTTATGAGGTCGGTCCCGAGTTCGTCGAGCGTTTCGTCGCCGAAAACCCGGAGGACGTGCGCTTTTTTGTGCCTTCCGAGACGCCCGGCCATGCCATGTTCAACCTGCCGGCGTTGACCGTCGACCGGCTGACGAAAGCCGGCGTGCGTGCCGAAAGCCTCGGCCTCTGCACCTATCCGGATAGCGAGCGCTTCTTTTCCTACCGCAGGACGACACATCGCAAGGAGCCGGATTACGGCCGCCAGATTTCCGCGATATCAATCAGGGAGACTTGAGCAGAATGGCACTGCATTTCGAAAAGGCCGAATTCGCAAGCCGGCTTGCGCGCCTCACCGAGAAAATGAAGGAAGAAAAGCTCGACGCCTTGCTGCTCTTCGCCCAGGAAAGCATGTACTGGCTGACCGGCTACGACACCTTCGGCTACTGCTTCTTCCAGACGCTGGTCGTCAAGAGCGACGGCACCATGGCGCTGATGACCCGCTCGGCCGATCTTCGCCAGGCGAGGCATACCTCGATCCTCGAGGACATCCATATCTGGGTCGATCGGGTCAATGCCGATCCGACGCTTGACCTGAAGAACCTGCTGGTCGAGATGGATCTGCTCGGCGCCCGCATCGGTGTCGAATATGATACGCACGGCATGACCGGCCGCGTCGCCCGTCTGCTCGACGCGCAATTGACCACCTTCGGCCAGATCGTCGACGCTTCCTACCTCGTCAGCCGCCTGCGCCTGATCAAGAGCCCGACGGAGGTCGCCTATGTCGAGCGCGCCGCCGTTCTCGCCGACGATGCGCTCGATGCCGCGATCCGGCTGACAAAGCCCGGCGCCGACGAGGCCGATATCCTTGCCGCCATGCAGGGCGCGGTCTTTTCCGGCGGCGGCGACTACCCCGCCAACGAGTTCATCATCGGCTCCGGCGCCGACGCGCTGCTCTGCCGCTACAAGGCCGGCCGCCGCAAGCTCGACGCCAACGACCAGCTGACGCTCGAATGGGCCGGCGCCTATGCGCATTACCATGCCGCCATGATGCGCACGATCGTCATCGGCGAGCCGACGCACCGCCACCGCGAACTCTACAACGCCTGCCGCGAAACCATCGAGGCGATCGAGACCGTGCTGAAGCCCGGCCAGACCTTTGGTGATGTCTTCGACATGCATGCCAAGATAATCGACGAGCGCGGCCTGGCCCGCCACCGGCTGAATGCCTGCGGTTATTCGCTCGGCGCCCGCTTCTCGCCCTCCTGGATGGAGCATCAGATGTTCCATGTCGGCAATCCGCAGCCAATCGAGCCGAACATGTCGCTCTTCGTGCACATGATCATCGCCGATTCCGATACGGGCACGGCGATGACGCTCGGCCAGACTTATCTGACCACAGCGGATGCGCCGCGCGCGCTGTCCCGCCATCCGCTCGATTTCATCGGCCTCTGACCGGTGAGAATCCGGAATTGACAGACGACGGTCCCCACCCGCATAAATTCGGGTGGGGCTGATTGCGATTGTGGGAAGGACGGATCAAGGGATGACGCGAGCTGCGATTGTGCCCACGCTCCTACTCGTCATGGCTCTGCTGACCGCCTGCAATACCACCGATGCGCTGACACCGCAGGTCGATATCGGCGATTCCTCGGGCGGCGCGTCGTCGAGCCCGGTGACGCAGAGTGAAGCCGAGCGTTTGGCGGGCACCCGCCAGCCGAATTTCTCGGGAAGCTCGCAGCAGGGCGGCTACCATCCGGCCTATGATCAGTCGCAACAGGCCTATCGACCCGGCACCGGCGCGCCACCGACGACAATGCAGGAGCAGGCAAACGCCCTATCGAGGAGCGGCTCCTCGCCGGCTGCCTCCGCCCCGATCGAGGAACAATCGCTGCCACCGCCGGCGGCCGGTGGTGGGCTTCCCGCACAGTCGGCTGAACCGGCCGAGACGCAACAGCCACAGCAGACCGCCGCCCTCAGCCCGGCCCCCTCCTCCACCCGCGGCAATACCGTGCGCTTCCTGCCGATCATCGGCGCGCCGGTGCAGGCCGTGACCCCGCTCTCGCGCCAGCTCGGCGCCGAGGCGCGCGCGCATGGCCTTTCCATCAAGAGTTCCAACGATGCGAGCAGCGATTATATTCTCAAAGGCTACCTCTCCGCCTTCAGCGACGATGGCAAGGTCACCGTGGTCTATGTCTGGGATATTCTCGACAGCGGCGGGGGCCGCCTGCACCGAATCCAGGGGCAAGAAAGCGTGCCGACGGCCGCGACCGATCCATGGGCGGGCGTTCCGGCCTCGGTGATGCAGCAGATCGGCTCAAAAACGATCGCGGAATTCTCCTCCTGGCGGCAGACTCAGGGTGGTTAGTCACAAACTTTTTGCAAATATGGAAGCCTGTGGCGCCTTTGCCCTTGCATTCACGGGGAAGCTGACTAAAAAGCGCGGCTATCAGCGCATAACAGGCGGACCAAAATGAAGGTTTTCGCAGGCAATTCGAACCGGCAACTCGCCGAAGCGATCTGCAACTATCTCAATGTTCCCTTGGGGAAAGCCAGTGTTCGAAGGTTTGCCGATCAGGAAATCTTCGTGGAGATCCAGGAAAATGTGCGCGGTGAGGATGTTTTCCTCGTGCAACCGACCGCCTTTCCTGCCAACGACCATCTGATGGAACTGCTGATCATGATCGACGCCATGCGTCGTTCGTCAGCCCGCCGCATCACCGCCGTCCTACCCTATTTCGGCTATGCCCGTCAGGACCGCCGGGCTTCCGGCCGCACGCCAATCTCCGCCAAGCTGGTCGCAAACCTCATTACCGAGGCCGGCGCTGACCGCGTCATGACGCTCGATCTCCACGCCGGGCAGATCCAGGGCTTCTTCGATATCCCGACCGACAACCTCTTTGCCATGCCCGTGCTGACCCGCGACATCAAGAGCCACTATGACCTCAGCAACGTCGTGGTCGTCTCGCCCGACGTCGGCGGCGTGGTTCGCGCCCGCGCGCTCGCGAAGCGCCTGGACTGTCTTCTGGCCATCGTCGACAAGCGCCGCGATCGGCCGGGTGAATCCGAAGTCATGAACATCATCGGCGACATTGCCGGCAAGGACTGCCTGCTGATCGACGATATCGTCGATTCCGGCGGCACGCTCTGCAACGCGGCCGACGCGATGCTGGCCAAGGGCGCATCCAGCGTCACCGCCTATATCACCCACGGCGTTCTCTCCGGCGGCGCGGTCACCCGCGTCACCTCCTCGAAGCTGCGCGAACTCGTCATCACGGATTCGATCCAGCCGACCACGGCCGTGCTTTCGGCCCACAATATCCGCGTCGTAACGACGGCGCCGCTGATCGGCGAAGCCATCAGCCGAACGGCCCAGGAAGAGTCCGTCTCCAGTCTGTTTGACTGAAAACATCAGGCATCCGACGAACCTCCGGATTTTGCTGATTGTCAGCGACTACCTTAGTTTTCGCCGCGAACTCGCATCATCTGCCGAAAGGCGCGCCGCTTTAGTGCAGGTATTGCGTTGACGATGCGCATCATGCTGCGCATGAAAGCGAGCTGAACTGTGCCGACAATCGGCCGATGAGCAAGATCGTTAGCATCCATCTGCTTTTTCGATTCTTGGACTGCTTCGGTACTGTAGCGAAGCATCTCGATTTCGTAGGCGTGGATGGCTTCAACGAGCGGCTTTCGCCCTTGGTTCGCTTCGACCAGCATACGTCCAAGCAGAGCTGCATCGCGAAGTGCGGTGTTGGCGCCCGCGCCTCGTCCGGGTGTCATCGTATGGACGGCGTCACCGAGCAGCGTGACATTCGAACTTGTCCAAGGCGTCAGCGGGACGGAGGTCCTGACCTTGACATCGTAGATCGTCGAGGGCTCCGTCATAAGGATGAGAGCACGTAAGTGCGGATGCCAGTCTCGAGCGAGCTCCAAGCCCAGCTCTCTCAATTGTTCACCGTTCAGGCCGGACGGATCCCGCGGGCAATTCTGCCGGGCGCCCCAGATACCCCAGCCGATGCTGTCCTCGTCGAGTGCTTCGACAAAATCCGGCCAACGCGCAGCAAACCCTGGGTCCCTTCGGCTGTCGGCGAACTCGAGCGAGTGAATGATTGCTCCGAAGCCCATCGGCGCCATAATCAGCGACATGCCTTTGAACATTTTGTCCGACAGCAGAGCTTTCGTCTCGGCCGACATAGGAATTTTGCCCCCGAGCGATACGATCCCAGTGTCTTCCAGACGCGCGTCCGGCAAGCGTTGCTTGCATACAGTGGAACTCGTGCCGTCAGCACCCACCAGGACATCTCCCGTCGCGAGGCTTCCATCCTGAAAGCACGCGGTGACCGACCCGTCCGCGTTACTTGTGTAACCTTGAAGCGCCTTCCCAAAGAACACGTCGTCTTCAAGTCCCCTGAGCAGAACCCGGCCTCAGCGTCTTTCGAACCACGTTCTTTTCACCGTCGAGAGCGTTCGGGTCTGCATCATCGACGTCGAAGCTCAGCACTTCGCCGAGCTGTTCCGTGAGCATGTTGAAATAGCGCGGCGACCTGGCGCAGGTGGCGACATAGAGGTCGTAGAGTTCGCCGGGGATACAGGCTTTTAGCGCTCGGCTTCCAGCCGGGCTGATGCCGACGCGATAGCCACCGGTGTCGGCGTTCGGCGCGAGGTCGCGCTCATACACCGCTATGCAAACCCCAGCCTGCTTAAGCAGATGGGCGAGTGCCAAACCGCCGGTCCCGGCGCCGATAATCAAAACCTTCATGGTACTATTCCGGGTCAAGGTTGGGGTCGATGGAGAACTTCGCGGCGATCTGCCTCAGCCACTCGTCTGTCCAGGTGATGCGCTCGGCGCGCAGGTCCTCGACAACGCCGTTGACCCAAGACAATTCGGTTGCGTGAAGCGCCCGGAGATATTCCATCTCCAGAAGGAAGAGCCTTGGTACCGCCTGCGCCTCCCTTAGGACTCCGTCGATCCGGCGGAGCTCCGACTCGATGATCTTTGCCCTTTGCTCAAGCCGACCCAACACATCGTTCGGCGTGAGCAGAGGAAGAAATGATATGGCCGCGGGGAATTCCGGATATTCCCGCGTCACGGTCGACAACATCTCGCGCATCCATTCCAGCGCCATGTCGCGGCCCTTCTCGGTTATCTCGTACACGGTCCGCTCGGGACGCTTGTCATCCCGGACTGTTTTCTGCGCAGTGATCAACCCCTCGCGTTCGAGCCGCTGGATTGTTTGATAGAGGCTCGCCCTCTGCGTGACATTGATCACCTCGTCCTTGCCGCGCTCCTTGATGAGCCGCTGCATCCGGTAAGGATGCAGCGGCTCCTCCATGAGCATTCCAAGAACAGCGAGCGCGGTCGGGGAGCGTTTGATTGATATCATAGTCATAGTATTACTAGTTAATTTACGACTAGTCAATGCGATGATGATTGCCGGAGCCCCGGCTCGACGTAAGTTCGACCCGATGGCGTGGCGACAGGCCCCTTGCGACAAAAATCCTCTATCGGCGATCAGCGGCCGAGGGCCACCTTCTGCGATTCATCGACGAGATTGTCGATGAACCAGTTCGGATAGACCGGGGCCGGCTCAGTCGCCGCATCGAGCGCTGCAAGGTCGCCTTCATCAAGCACCAGCTCCGCCGCACCGAGATTGTCGGCCAATTGATGCGGCTTCGAGGCGCCGAGCAACACGCTGGAGACCGCCTTTTTCGTAAGCAGCCAGGCGATCGCCACCTGGGCGACGCTCGCCCCGTGCGAGGCGGCGATCACCCGCATGCGCTCGACCAGCGAGAAGCCCTGCTCCTTGTCGAAGGGCAGGATATCGAAACCGGAATAGCGGTTGTCGGGATCACCGAGCGTTTCGCGGGTGTATTTGCCGGAGAGAAAACCGGAGGCGAGCGGGCTCCAGACGGTCAGCCCGAGGCCATAACGCTGCATCATGGGAAGAATGTCGCGCTCGACGTCGCGGCCAAGCAGCGAATAATGCATCTGTCCATGCGTGAAGGGCGCCAGCCCGTTCGCCTTCTGGATTTCGAGCGCCGCCGCCACCTTCCAGGCCGACCAGTTGGAAAAGCCGATATAACGCACCTTGCCGGAGCGCACGACCGCATCGAGCGCCGACAGCGTCTCTTCGAGCGGCGTGAACGGATCCTCCTTGTGGACGATATAGACGTCGATCCAGTCCGTTCTGAGCCGTTTCAGGCTTTCCTCGACCGACCAGAGGATGTGGCGGCGGGAAAGCCCGGCATGGCCGAGCGGCGTGCCGGTGCGGAAGCCGACCTTGGTGGCAATCACCACCTCGCTGCGCCGCGCCATCAGCACCTGTCCGAGGATCGTTTCCGACTGGCCGGATGCGTAGGCGTCTGCCGTATCGAAGAAGTTGATGCCGGCATCAAGTGCCTGTCCGACAAGCGCATCAGCGACATCGGCATCGGTCTTGTAGATCGCGCCTAAGCTGCGGTCGCCCGATGTGAAGGTCATTGCGCCGAAGGCAAGCCTGGAAACGGCAAGTCCGGTCCGGCCAAGGGTCGTATATTGCATGTCATCCTCCATCCATTGGATTGTCGTGATCGGATGCAGAGACAATGCCTCAAAACATTATTGCGAAAAATCCGCCGGATCGATAAGGCTTATGAAGCTTAACTTCATAATGGACCGATGGCGCCCGACCCCTTCAACGGCTTGACGGAATTCCTGGCCGTCGCCGACGCCAGGAGCTTCACCGCTGCCGCCGCATCGCTCGGCGTCACGCCGACTGCCGTCAGCCAGACGATCCGCGCGCTCGAGACGAGGCTCGGCGTGCCGCTCTTCGTCCGCACCACGCGGCGCGTCGCGCTCACCGAAGCCGGTGCCGCGCTCTTCCAGCGCGTCCGTCCGGCTGCCGCCGACATTGCTGATGCCTTCGACATGCTGGGTGGCTTCCGCGACCGCCCGCTCGGGCACCTGCGCCTCACCGTGCCGCGCATGGCCGTGCCTCTGATCGTGACGCCGCTGCTGCCGCAATTTCGCAACGCCTATCCCGATATCTCTGTCGAGATCTCGGTCGATGATGCGGCAATCGATATCACCGAACGTGGTTTCGACGCTGGCATCCGCATCGGCGAAGCGATCGAAAAGGACATGATCGTCATGCGGCTGACATCTGATATCACCTGGACGGTGGTCGGCTCACCCGGCTATTTCGCCCGATATGGCCGGCCGCTAACGCCGGAGGACCTCACCCGCCATCAGGCGATCCGCTACCGCTATCCGACATCGGGCGTCATCTATCGCTGGGAATTCGAGCGAGACGGGCGCGACTTCTCCGTCGATGCGCCCGGCAACCTGATGGTCAACGATTTCCTGCTGCTGCTCGAGCTCGCCGAGGCCGGGCTCGGTCTTGCCTATTTGCCGGATATTTCCGTCGGCGAGGCCGTGGCATCAGGGCGGCTCGAACGCGTGCTCGATCCCTTCTTGCCGACCACGCCCGGTCTCTTTGCCTATTTCCCCGCCCGCTCGCAGACGCAGCTGAAGTTGCGCGCCTTTCTCGACATGGCAACGGCGCTGCTGCGCCGCAAAGGATGAGACCCTAGGCGGCGCATCTGATCTTCGGTCGAAAGACCCTGGATACGCTATTGCGGCTGGACCGTTTCCTGGTCCGCTTCCTTGACCACCTGGCCGTTGACGGCGACAGCGCCGTCGCGGCTGATGCTGATGTCCCAGCGCGAGCGGCCATCTGCATCGGTCTTGGCGAAGCCCTTCACCATCATCATGCCGAAGGAGACCTGGTTGAGGTCGGGATCCGTCTTGGCAAGCTCCTGAACCGCGGCAATCGTCTTGTCGAGATCGCGGGCAAGGATCATCGCCTCCATCGAATAGTCCTTCTGGGTATCGACCCGTCCCTCGATCTTGCCCGTCATATCGACGTCGTAGACATCGGACTTGGCGCTGACCTTCGGAAACTCGATGGTGAGCCGGCCATCGCGGAAGAGCTTTTTCGCCATCTCGTCGCCGCTTTGCTCTGGCGGCTTGGCGTTGAAATCCATCGCCATGAGCGCGTCGCCGAAGGTGGCGAAATCCAGATTCGGAATGGCGAGCTGCAGATCGAAATTGGTCGGCACGAAGGGCGAATAACTTGCCGGCATTGCCGGACTGTCGAGGCTGATGTCCTGCGCATCGATGCCGAAGCCGAAACGCATGGCGTCGCTCGGCCCGTCCATAACCAGGTTGTAACCGAATGCCTTGACGCCGCCATTGCCCATCTGGCTGCTGACGGTCAGATTATTGACCCCGATTGTCTCGCTGAACGAGGCAAGAATCGGAAAGGCTTGCTTGAGCATTCCCTTTATCTTGTCGCTGTTCTCTGGGCTTAATTCTTTCTCCTCGAGATGGTCGAGAATGAAAAGGACGATCTCGCGGATTTGCTTGGCCGGCAGGCCGTTCACTTTGGCATCGAAATCGATCGAGTCGGCACGGATTTCAACGGGCGGCATTTGCAGGCCGGAAACCTGCTCGACGAAAGTCGACATCGAGCCGCCGCCCGCAAAATCGATACGCCCGTTGCCGCCTGCGCTGTCCGTCGAGGTCAGCTTTTGGTCCATCCCGGCAAAGCTGGCATGGACTTCCTCGGTGTCGGACTTGCTAGCGACCTTGATGTCCTTGGCGGTGAAGGTGCCGGAGCGCAGGTAGCTGATCGCCGGGTCGAAGACGCCGGTATAGACAAGCGAAGCGATGGAGTAGGAGAAATCCGTCGGCTTCTGGTCAGGGCCTTTGAAATGGCCGGAGACGTTGAGCTTGTTGTCACCCTCAATATTCCAGAGCCCGCTGTCGAGCGGCGTAGCGAACATCGAGAACGGCGTCAGCCCGTTGATCGCGAATGTCGCCGGATCGGCCTTGGCAAGCAGCTTCGCCAGATCGTAAATGATCTCATAGCGAGTGCCTGCCGGATTGACGGTGAGCAGGCCGCTCTTCGCAAGATCCTCGGGAAGCAGCTTCGTCAGATTGTCCTTGACCGCATTGGCGCCATCCTGATTGATCTCGACGCCCTGGGCCGTGGTGACAAGGCAAAGTGCCAGCAAGCTCGTTGCCGTGACAAGTTTGAGACGCATAGTCCGAATTCTCCTCAGCCCTTTTTTGAATGCGGCCATCCAAAGATGCGAAGCGCGCCGATGTCAACCTCAGCTGCGGCAGAGAATGGCAATTTGCCACTCACGCGGCCGCGGATTTCTTCACGGCGGGCGCAAGAACCGTTTCCTGCTGTACGGCCGGCGCCTCGCCGGTGACGATCGCCTCGATGCCCGAGCGCGGTCTCGGCTTACCGAAGAGGAAGCCCTGCACCTGCAGGCAGCCTTCCCGTCGAAGGAAATCGATATGGTCTTCGTTTTCGACGCCTTCAGCAAGCACCGGTATGTCGAGGCTTGCCGCAAGAATGAGCGTCGAACGCACGATCGCCGCAGACTGCTTGTTGGTGACGACGCCGTCGACGAAGGCGCGGTCGATCTTGATCTTGTCGAACGGGAAGCTCTGCAGTGTCGACAGTGACGAATAACCCGTGCCGTAATCGTCCATCGCCACCTTTACGCCCAGCGCTTTCAGCCGGCGGATTGCCTGCAGCGCATGTTGATGATCGGCGATGATGCCGGATTCGGTGATCTCGATCTCGAGTCGCGCCGCCGGCAGGCCGGTCTCGAGCAGGATCTGATGCACGATCTGCGGTAGGCGGTTGTCGCCGAGCTGCTGCGGCGCGACGTTGACGGCGATGCGTAACGGGTTCTTCCAGGTCGCCGCTTCCGCGCAAGCGGCCCGCAGCACCCATTCACCAAGCTCAATGATAAAGCCGGTCTTTTCCGCGATCGGAATGAATTCGACGGGTGCGATGTAGCCGCGCGCGGGATGTCTCCAGCGCAGGAGCACTTCCAGGCCAACGATGTCGCGCGTCACCGTGTCATTCTGCTGCTGGTAGAACAGCTCGAATTCGCCGCGCGCCAATCCCTCCCGCATCTCGCTCGCCAGCGCGTTGCGTTCGCGCGCTGCCTGGTCCATCGAGGGCTCGTAGAAGCATATGCTGTTGGTCGCTGTCGATTTTGCCCGATACATGGCGATATCGGCCTGCGACAACAGGTCGTCCAAATTGTCCGCCTGTCCGGGATAGGTGGAGATACCGATACTGGAGCCGACGGTCAGCGCATGGCCGTTCCATTCGATCGGCCGAGCGATCTCGTCGAGCATGCGTTGTGCCAGTCCCTTGGCGTCCGAACGGACGAAATAATCGCACATGACGGCCACGAACTCGTCGCCGCCGACCCGCGCCACGAACTGGCCGTTCTGCATGATCTTGAACAGCCGCTCGGCGACGGCGCGCAGCACGGCATCGCCGGCGGCGTGACCGTGAACGTCGTTGATTTCCTTGAAACGGTCGAGGTCGAAGGAGAGCACGGCGATATTGGCCGTCATGTCCCTCGGCTTGTTGACCAGCGCCGACAGATGCTCGTTGAAGGCGGCGCGATTGGCAAGATTGGTCAGCGGGTCATGCAGCGACAGATGGCGGTAACGCTCGACGGCTGCCTGCGTCGACTGCATGTCGATGATATAGGTGGAGGCACCCAGCGCCAGGATGATGATCATGACGGCGCTGACGAGACCGGTCATGATGCCGTCCGAGATGATCTCGGTGGGTGCCGCAACAGTGGCATCCGGCAAGATCGTCAGCCCCGCCATGCCGGTGAAATGTGTGAGCACGATCGCAAGGATCAGCGAAAGGGCAGCCCCGTGGCGGCAGAAACGCGTGATCGGCCGGCCGACGCGATTGGTGGCGACTGCGCCGAACAAGCCGGCCAAGACCAGCGAGGCGACGACATAGGAGGCCTGCCATTCGAGACGACCCTCGACCTCGTAACCGGCGATCCCGACATAGTGCATGACCGCGATGCCGAGGCCGACGATCACGCCGCCTGCCTCGATAAGCGCGCTCTTCTGCGCGATTGACGCGATGGCAAAGCCGATCATCGTCGTCGCGACGGCGGCGAACAGCGACAGCAGCGTCAACGTCGGCTCATAGCCGTTCGCCACCGGCGTCTGGTAGCCGAGCATCGCGATGAAATGCGTCGTCCAGATGGTCGAGCCGCCAACGAAACCGGAGAGAAACAGCCAGTTGGTTTTCTGCAGCCCCTGCGATCGGCGCACCCGGGTGAAGAGGCGCATCGACAGCATCGATCCGAGCACACAGATAACGGTGGCGAAGATCAGATGCGGAAGGCTGTGTTCGACGGTGATGCAGGAAAGGACACGCAACATGAGAGGCAACCGGCAAATTGAGACGGCCCTGCTTATATTGGCGGGTAAACGCAGGATTTATTAATCGCCGCCGATTTCGTTTTCGATGGTTAAACCTTGGCGAAAGCGTGTATATGGGCAAAAAACAACCCAAATCCGCAACTTGCGTTTCCGATCGACTTATAATATAGGCCACCGGTCCGTGTAGACACCCTTGGAGGCAACGCGGATGAGGTCGGATCATACCGCCTCCGGTTCGTCGGAACAAGGCTTTTGCCCGCCGCCGAACTCTCCAAATAACCTCGAAAGGAATAGCCATGAGCCAGGAAACTTACGAGCTCAAGGCCGAGGCGCGCGAACGGGTTGGTAAGGGGTCCGCCCGTGAACTTCGCCGCAACGGTTTGATACCCGCTGTCATCTACGGTGACAAGCAGGCCCCCATTGCCATCGCTCTCAACACCAATGAGGTGACGAAGCGCATTCACGCCGGTGGTTTTATGACCACCGTGGCGACGATCGAAGTCGACGGCAAGAAGCACAAGGTTCTGCCGAAGGACTACCAGCTCGATCCGGTCCGTGACTTCACGTTGCATGTCGATTTCCTGCGCGTCTCCGGTAACACCCAGGTGACCGTCGAAATCCCGGTTCACTTCATCAACGAAGAGAAGTCCCCGGGCCTCAAGGTCGGCGGCGTTCTGAACATCGTTCGCCATGAAGTCGAAGTTCATTGCCCGGCCGATGCGATCCCTGAGTTCTTCAACATTGACCTCGGCGGCAAGAAGATCGGCGACAGCATCCATATCTCGGAAGTCACTCTGCCGAAGGGTGTCACTCCTGTGATCGACCGCGACTTCACGATCGCGACCATCATTGCCCCGGCTGGCGGCATTGACGAGAGCGCTGCGGAAGGTGGAGCCGAAGCCTGATCGCTTCGACCAATTTGTAAAGCATATGGCCCGCTTTCCCCTGGAAAGCGGGCTTTTCATTGTCCGCAAACGCCCCGTTTCAGCAACATTTAACAAATTCGTGAAAGCATGTTCCGTCAGCTGCGAAGAAGCCCGCCTAATGCGCGACGGCAAATATGGCGGCCCGGGGGAGTAGACGGAAACATGAACAATTCCGTTGAGAACAGATTTTTTGCGATAGTTTGCGGAGCGCTGCTTGTTTTTGTTGCTCCCCTCTTTGTTCTCTTCCTTTTCCTTTCCTCGGAACGAGCCGACAAGGAAATACGCGATCACATCTCCGTTCTTCTCGTCGCCAATGCCCAGGCGCTGGCCAAACCGCTGTGGGACCTCGATGAGGAGAGCGTTACCCAGATCAGCGCGACGGTCGTTTCCCAGGGCGCCATCGTCAAGGTCGAAGTGCGTGACCAGTCAGGCCAGCTCGATGTCAGCCAGTCTACCATTCCGCGCTCCTTCGGCGGCAAGCTGGTGCAGGTGTCGCGCGCCATCATCTACAACACTGTCGACGGTCCGAAGAACCTCGGCAGCATCAGCGTCTATTATCCCGCGCTCGGCCTGTTTTCCGGCCTGAAGCAGGAAGAGGTCGTCTTCATTTCGATCTTCATCTTCGCGGTGCTGACCGTTTTCGGCACGGCGCTGATCGGCAACCGTTTCTTCGTCATCCAGCCGCTGATGCGGCTGACGGCGGCGATCGAGGCCACCCGCCAGCTGGGCTCCCGCCATCATGTCGACTGGCAGTCGAACGACGAGATGGGACGGCTTGCCCATAGCTTTAACGAGATGCAGACCAAGCTCGAAAGCGAGGAAAAGGAGCTGAAACTCGCCCACCGCCGCGCCACCGACATCTACAATCTGACGCCCGCCATGCTCTTCTCGCTCGACGAGGAAGACCGCATCACCGCCGTCAGTGATTATTGGCTGCTTGCCACAGGGTATAACCGCGCCGCCGTCATCGGCCGCAACTTCGCCGATCTCGTCACTTCCGCCACCCGTGACAAATTCGTCAAGCGCCGCCGGGCCGAAAGCGGCATGACCGTCACCGTCAAGTTTGTCTGCTTGGACGGTCGCACCATGGACGTCCTGATCATGGAATCAGAGGCGGGAGCCGGCGCTCACGACCGCCTCTCGCTATCGGTCATGACCGATGTCACCGAACTCAAGGCCTCCGAGGACCGCAACCACCGCCAGGCAATCACCGATCACCTGACCGGGCTTCTTAATCGCCAGGGCTTCGAAGCCGTCCTCGACAACAAGATCGCCGCCGCCGACGCCGCCGGCCAGGAACTCGCCTGTCTCTTCGTCGATCTCGACCGTTTCAAGTGGATCAACGACAATATGGGCCATGCCGCCGGCGACATGGCGCTGGTCGAGCTCGTCGAGCGCCTGAAAACGCATCTTGCCCCCTCCGACGAGGCAGCCCGTCTCGGCGGCGACGAATTTGCCATCTTGCTGCCGGCGAAGGATGCCGAAAAACGCGCCAAGGCAATGTGCGAGCAGATTGCCACGCTCTTCGAAACGCCATTCGCCCCGGACATGCATCTGAGCGCTTCCGTCGGCATCGCCATCTATCCGCATCATGCCGCAACCGCGGCCGAACTGCTGCAGAAATCCGACATGGCGATGTATGCCAAGAAACGCGACGGCAAAAACGGCGCGCAGCTCTTCGACAATGCCATGCTCGACCGTGCCCGCAGCCGCGCCGAGATCGAAGCCAATATCGAAGCCGGCCTCGTCGACAACTGGTTCGAGGCCTTCCTGCAGCCGATCGTCAACCTGAACGGTCGCGGCATATCAGGTTTCGAGGCGCTATTGCGTCTCAACCATCCACAGAAGGGCTTGATGCCGCCGGCCGAGATCATCAGTGTCGCCGAGGAGACGGCAAAAATTGTCCGCGTCGGCAACGTCATCATGGAAAAGGCGGTCGCCAACCTCGCGAAGATTTCCCGCATCCCCGGTATGCAGGATACCTATCTCGCCATCAACTTCTCGCCGCTGCAGTTCGAGCCGGCGCTGCCGGCCCGTCTTGCCGCCATCGTCGGTCGCCACGGCATCCGCCCCGAGCGCATCGTCGTCGAGATCACCGAGGCCGTGCTGATGCACGACAACCCTGAGATCCGCATGATCGTCACCGAGCTTCGTCGCTTCGGCTGCCGTATCGCGCTTGACGACTTCGGCACCGGCTATTCGTCGCTGAGCTACCTTAACCGCTTCCCTGTCGACATCATCAAGATCGACCAGTCGTTCACCCGCGCGATCAACGACGGCGATGACGACGTGCGCCAGAAGAGCCGCATGCTGATCGAAGGCATCACCACGCTCTCCCACAAGATGGACTGCACCGTTATTGCCGAAGGCATCGAGACCGAAGAGGAGTGCCGCACGCTCCACCAGATGGGACTTGACTATGGCCAGGGCTACCTCTTCCACCGTCCGCAGCACGCAGCCACGCTGATCGAGGAACTGATGGCCTCGCAATCGGCCATCGCACGCGCCTCGTAAACGAAGAACGAAGGAGATGATACCGATGAAAAAGCTCCTGCTTCTCGCATGCCTGGTGCTGCCATGCACCGCCCATGCGCAAACGGTGACCTTCGCGACCGAGGATTATGCCCCCTTCAACTACCGCGAAGGCAAGGAGATCAAGGGCGCGACCGTCGAGCAGGTCGAAAAGATAATGGCCGCCATCGGCGTCGACTTCACCATCGAGATCATGCCCTGGGCGCGTGCTTTCAGCCTTGCCCGCACGGCGCCGATGACCTGTGTCTTTGCGACCGCCCATAACGGCGCGCGCGACCCGTTGTTTAAATGGGTCGAGCCGCTGCTCATCGACCGCAACATCCTGATCACCCGCAAGGGTTCTGATGTCACCGCCAGCAATCTGGACGAGGCGAAGAAATATACGGTCGGCACTCAGCGCGAGGATTACACCGAGACGATCCTGAAGGAGAAGGGCTTCACCAAGCTCGATGTCGCCAGCGACTTCAACGCGACGCTGCGCAAACTGCTTGGCGGGCGCATCGACATGATGCCGATCTCCGAACTCTATTTCGAAAAGCTGCAGGTCGACCAGCCGGTGGAGATGGTGACCGTGCTCTCCTCCCAGCCGATGGGCATCGCCTGCGAGAAGAACTTTCCGGCCGATCTGCTCGCCAGGATGCAGGCTGCCCTCGACAAGCTGATCGCCGATGGTGACCAGAAGCAGATCTTCCTGAAATACGGCATGAACCTGTCGGACTGACCCTGTCTGAGCGACTTTGGCCGACAGACCGCTGCCCTTTCCGCTTGACTTTGCTTTCATTTCGCGGTGGTGAACGGCGGGAAGTTCTAGCAAGGAAAAACAGACCATGCTGATCATCGCGGGTCTCGGCAATCCCGGCGGCAAATACGCCGGCAACCGCCACAATATCGGCTTCATGGCCGTCGATGCCATTCATCGGCGCCACAGCTTTTCGCCCTGGTCGAAGAAGTTCAGGGCCGAGATCGCCGAGGGCGAGCTCGGCGGCGAGAAGGTGCTGCTGATCAAGCCGCAGACCTTCATGAATCTTTCCGGCGAGTCTGTCGGCGAAGCGATGCGTTTCTACAAGCTCCAGCCGGCCGATCTCGTGGCGATCTACGACGAACTCGACCTTCCCCAGGGCAAGGCGCGGCTGAAGACCGGTGGCGGCCACAACGGCCACAACGGCATCAAGTCGCTCGACGCCCATTGCGGCAAGGAGTATCGGCGGCTGCGCCTCGGCATCGGCCATCCCGGCGTCAAGGAAATGGTGCAGAACCACGTGCTCGGCGATTTCGCCAAGGCCGACAAGGCCTGGGTGGAGCCGCTTCTGGACACGCTCGCCGACAATGCCGATATGCTGGTGCGAAACGAGGATTCGCAGTTGATGAACAAGATCGCGCTGGCGCTCGGCGGCAAGGCCGAGGAGGAGAAGCCAGCGAAGGAAAAAAAGGACGCCGAGAAGAAGCCGGCCGGCCAGTCGCATATCCATCAGGCTCGCGGCCACAACCAGCCGAAGCTGCCGGTGACCGGCCCGATGGCCGACATGCTGAAAAAGATATTCGGCAACAAGGGCGATTGAGCTTGATGCCGGATGGAGACGTCATCATCCGGCCCGCAGTCCGCGGCGATCTTCCCGGTCTCCTGGCCCTCTACCGCCAGCTGAACCCCACCGATCCGGTTCTTGACGAGGCCAGTGCCGAGGAACGCTTTTCCGCCATCCTGGCCCAGCCCGGCATGACCGTCTTCATCGGTGTTGCGGGTGAGGTCGCCGTCGCCACCGTCACAAGCGTCGTCGTGCCGAACCTGACACGGAACGGCGCGCCCTATGCGCTCATCGAAAACGTCGTCACCCATGCCGATCATCGCAAGCGCGGTTATGCCCGCACCGTCATCGGCCACGCGGTCGCCGAGGCCTGGAACGCCGGATGCTACAAGGTGATGCTGCTTACCGGCTCCAAGAATCCGGCAACGTTGCGCTTCTATGAGAATTGCGGTTTCGTGCAGGAAAAGACCGGCTATCAGATCCGCCGGCCCTGACTCCATATTCGCGGCGGCCCTCGGAAAGCGCCTATTCCTCCGGTTCGGTGGTGAACATCAGCGGAAAGCCCATGCCCTTGGCAAGGTCGATGCCTTCCTTGGCCTTGGTCTCGGCGATGTCCCTGACGCAGACCACGACCACGCAGGAACCCAGCTTGTGCGCCGTCATCATCACCCGGTAGCCGGTCTCCTCGCTCATGCGGAAGACGGCCTTCAGGATCATGATCACCAATTCGCGCGGCGTATAATCGTCATTGACGAGAATGACCTTGTAGAGCTTCGGCTTGTCCAGCTTGAGCTTCACTTTGGCCTTCGGTTTCAGGGCAATGTCATTGTCACTCATCGGAAAAATCCACCCGTTGATGACATGGAAAAGGCGGAGAATACATCCGCCACCAATATATTGCACCGTAAGCACGGCAGTTCAATGACGGAGTGTTATTCCGCGGAGAGCAGGAGGCAATTCTGGCCGGCTTTTTCCAGGATTGCGGCAGCCTTCTTGTCGAATGTCACGAATGTTTCGCCGCCAAGTCTGCGACCTTCGAAGACGATGATGCCGTCGGCGAAATCCCCGCCAGCATCGAGACAGGATAATCCGGCTTCGACGGCAACTCTGTCGTAGACAACCTTCCTGTCCGATATCAGCAGCCGGATGGCCGCTGAGATCTCTGAAGCGCTCTTGCGATAGACCCGGCTGGCGACCCAGACGAATTCGCAAAACGTCAGATTGGAAATGAACAGGCGTTCGGCCTCGCGCATGAACGTCCTTGCACGCTCAGTTTGCTTCGGATTGTCGTGCACGGCCGAACGTACGAGCACATTCGTATCAACGATCATTGTCGACGCCGACCTCGCCTGCCCAGCCCGCCTTTATGGCCTCATCGATCTCTTCGAGCGTCGCATGAATATTCTCCTTGTTCTCCAGACTCCCGAAGAAGCTTTCCACCGAGCCGGCGACCGGCCGCCTCTTAACAGCAATGACCTCAAGTTTGCCGCCAGGCAGGAGATCGACATCGATCTTGTCGCCGGGCCTGACGCCGAGATGCTGAAGCACCTCCTTTTTCAGGGTGACCTGCCCCTTTGCCGTCACAGTCAGAGTTGCCATGCTGATGGTATCCTTTGCTCCAAAAGTAAGGCTAAATCGCCTTACCTTCAATCCGAGCGCCTCAGCTTTTTCAATTCATGTTGCGAACCCTTGACCCAGGGCGGCCATTCCCGCATAGGCAGGGCAAAGTTACCAATAGATATGGATCAAGCCATGGGCTTCAAATGCGGTATCGTCGGCCTGCCGAATGTCGGCAAATCGACCCTCTTCAACGCGCTCACCAAGACGGCGGCGGCACAGGCGGCGAATTATCCCTTCTGCACCATCGAGCCGAACACCGGCGAAGTCGCCGTGCCGGATCCGCGCATGCGCAAGCTTGCCGATATCGCCAAGTCGAAGGAACTGATCCCGACCCGCATCTCCTTCGTCGACATCGCCGGCCTGGTGCGCGGCGCCTCGAAGGGTGAGGGCCTCGGCAACCAGTTCCTCGCCAATATCCGCGAGGTCGATGCTATCGTGCATGTGCTGCGCTGCTTCGAAGACAGCGACATCACGCATGTCGAAGGCCGCATCAATCCCGTTGCCGATGCCGAGACGATCGAGACCGAGCTGATGCTTGCCGACCTCGAAAGCCTGGAGCGCCGCACCGAGCAGACCCGCAAGCGCGCCACCGGCAAGGACAAGGATTCGGTGGCGATGCTGCCGATCATGGAAGCCTCGCTGAAGCTGCTCAACGAAGGCAAGCCGGTGCGCACGCTGCTGTCGACGCTCGACGCGGAAGAAATCGTCATCCTCAAGAGCCTCAATCTTCTGACTTCACATCCGGTGCTCTACGTCTGCAACGTCGCCGAAGGCGATGCCTCGACCGGCAACGAATTCACCGAGGCCGTCGCTGTCATGGCGAAGGAGCAGGGTGCTGAAACCGTCACTATCTCGGCGGCGATCGAGTCTGAGGTCGCCCAGCTTCCCGAGGAGGAAGCCAAGGAATTCCTCTCCGCCCTCGACCTTGACGAGGCGGGCCTCGACCGGCTGATCCGCGCCGGCTACAAGCTGCTCCACCTGATCACCTATTTCACCGTCGGCCCGAAGGAAACGCGCGCCTGGACGATCGAGCGCGGCACCAAGGCGCCGCAGGCCGCCGGCGTCATCCATTCGGATTTCGAGCGTGGCTTCATCCGCGCCAACACCATCGCCTATGACGACTATATCAAATACAACGGCGAAGTCGGCGCCAAGGATGCCGGCAAGGCGCGCGACGAAGGCAAGGAATACGTCGTCCAGGACGGCGACGTCATCCATTTCCGCTTCAACACCTGAACGGAAACTGTCGCTATCCCGATCAATTCATTTCGCCCAAATCGCTCAGCGGTTTGGGCGAAATCGTAAGATTTACGGAGTTGCCCCTAAGATGGCCGGCGGCAGTCTTTGCGAAATGGCGTCCGGCAGCGCCCGCAGCACGATGCGGCGCAGCGGCATCCAGCCCGTTCCTATGACGAGCACGATCGCCCCGACGACGATCAGCGTCGTGAAGATATAGGTATCAACCGTCGCACTTCCCTGTCGGAAAATGCCGTAGATCGCAAAACCGAGCGACAGCAGTCCAGACGTGACGAAGGCGCGCCGGTCGATGACAAGGCCGATCAGCATCAGCACCCCAACGCTGATAACGATGATCGGCGTCTTGATCGAAACCGTCTGGGCAACATCCAGCAAATTGCCGTCGAACGAAATCAGCAGGCGGACGCTGAAGAGCAGCGCCGGTGCAGCACCCAGATGAAGCCAGAAGGCGATATCGGAGCGTGTCGTCCGGCGCATCCGATCGCCAAGGTCGAAATACAGCGCCGTTGCAAAGAGCCCGAGCGCGCAAACGAGGCAGACCACCGCGAGCAAGACGGGATGGTTGGCGAAGAATTGCGGATCCCCGCTCGCCCATTGCATGAGCCGCAAAAGTAGGGTGAGGACGAAAGCAAGGGCCGACATGATGCAGAGCGCCAACGCCAACGGCACCCGATAGCGGACATAATAGGCGCCGAGAATGATAGGGAAGCCGGCAACGAACTGCGTCGCCTCCGCCCCGTTGAAAGCGGATGTTATCGGCTTGAAGAAGAAGGACATCAGCAGGAATGTCCAGCAGAACAGCGCGATCGTCAGGCTGACGGCCGGCAGGGCAAGCCGCTGCCGGCGCACCAGGATCTCCGAAAGCACAATGATCGCAGGCAGCACGGCATAAAGTGCGGCAAGCCCCCAGAGGCCGCCGAGCGCCACGACGACACCGATCGTGATCAGCACATCGTGAAAGCCGCGCACGAAACGCGGTGTCTCGGTATCCGACCAGGCCTGCTCTTCCTGCGCTGCCATTGCCGGCCGCGCCTCTATGACGGTGACGCCGCGCTCGGCCAGAAACGGCAAAAGCCGCCCGCCCGCCTCCGGCGAAATCAGCCCCTGGCGTGCAGCTTCGTCGAGTATCGATCTCAGTTCCGTCATACCGGTTTATCTCCCCGGAATCATTGAGCCCGCGCGGATGCTATTGTAAGCATTGTGCGCTGCATATGGCGGGAGGAGCGAATGTCGGCAGAAAAGCTTTCCTTTGAGGATTTCCGGCCCGGCCGCCGCTTCGTGCTCGGCCCGAAGCCGGTAACCACCGAGGAAATCATTGAGTTCGCAAGCGAATTCGACCCGCAGCCGATGCATCTTGATGAGGCTGCCGGCCGCGCCAGCATTCTCGGCGGGCTTGCCGCCTCCGGCTGGCACACCTCTTCGATGTTCATGCGCATGATGGCCGACAGCTATCTCCTGACCGCGCTCGCCGAGGGCGCGCCTGGTATCGATTTGATGGAATGGCGCAAGCCTGTCCTTGCCGGCGACACGCTGTCGGGCCATTCGACTGTGCTCGAATCCCGGCCGATGCGCTCGCGGCCCGGCATGGGCATCGTCAAGTTCCGCCATGAGGTGGAAAACCAGCGAGGCCAACTCGTCTTGGTCTCAGAAAATTCGGTCATGCTCCGCATGCGCCCGGAGACATCAGCATGAAAATGTCCGACCTCTACACCGTCGGCGAGAAGGCCGAGATCGGCAGCTACACCTTCACCGAGGAAAGCATCATCCGCTTCGCCAAGCGCTTCGATCCACAGCGTTTTCATATCGACAGGCAGGCGGCAAAGGAAAGCCTCTTCGGCGATCTCTGCGCCTCCGGCTGGCACACGACGGCCGCCTGGATGCAGACTTTCATTGCCTTTTGGGAAAGGCAGAGCGCAGCACTCGCGGAAAAGGGCCTGACAGCACCGAAGCTCGGCCCCTCACCGGGTTTTCAGAAGCTGCAATGGCTGCGGCCGGTGTTCGTCGACGATGACGTGACCTATTCCGTCGCCTTGCTCTCCAGCCGGGCGCTCGCCTCACGGCCGGGCTGGCACGTCAACACGATCCTCTGCGAAGGCGTCAATCAAAACGGCGATCCCGTTATCCGCTTCGAAAGCGGCGTCCTCGAATTCGACTGACGCCGCCCGCAATGGAAGTGGTTCGGAGCATGATGCCGAAAAGTGTGAGCGGTTTTCGGACGACATCATGCTCTATTTCTTTGATCTAATGCCCGGAAAATTCGACCAGCGTGTGCACGATAACGCCGAGTTCTTCCAGCTTCCTGCGGCCGCCGAGATCCGGCAGGTCGATGACGAAGCAGGCGCCGACCACTTCCGCGCCGATCTGGCGCAGCAGCTTCGTTGCGCCGACGGCCGTGCCGCCGGTGGCGATCAGGTCGTCGACCAGGATCACCTTCTCGCCGGGCTGCACCGCATCGCGATGCATCTCCATCTCGTCGACGCCGTATTCCAGGCTGTAGGCGATGCGCACGGTCTCGTGCGGCAGTTTGCCCTTCTTGCGGATCGGCACGAAGCCCGAGGAAAGCTGGTGGGCCACCGCACCGCCCAGAATGAAGCCGCGCGCCTCCATGCCGGCGATCTTGTCGATCTTGGTGCCAGCATAGGGCTGCACCAGTTCGTCAACCGCCCTGCGGAAAGCGCGTGGGTTGCCGAGCAGCGTGGTGATATCACGGAAAATGATGCCGGGCTTGGGATAGTCGGGAATGGAGCGGATGCTGGCTGCGAGCTCCGAAGTCGTATTGTCCATGGAAAGTCCATATTCTGCGAGGGCATGAAACTGGCCGCACCCTATCAATTGCCAGGGGCGGAACCAACAAAAAAGGCGGCCCGAGGCCGCCTTTTGAATGTCGATCGGGAACCGCTCAGTGTTCCTTGTTGGCGTAGATCGACCGCTTCGTCAGGTAGATCAGCACCGTGAAGATCAAGAGGAAGATCATGACCATGAAGCCCGTACGCTTGCGTTCCTCGAGATGCGGCTCGGCGGCCCACATCAGGAAGGCGGAGACGTCCTTCGAATACTGGTCGACCGTCGCCGGCGCACCATCGTCATAGGTCACCTGGCCATCGGAGAGCGGCTTCGGCATGGCAAGGACGGCCGCAGCGTGGAAATAGGGGTTATAATGTCCGCCCTGCGGCACCTGGAAACCGGCCGGCGGCTCTTCATAACCGGTCAGCAGCGAATGGATGTAATCCGGGCCACCTTCCTGATACTGCGTGAAAATGTCGAAGACGAATTGCGGGAAGCCGCGCTCGACTTCGCGAGCCTTCGCAATCAGCGAAAAGTCGGGCGGAGCCGCGCCGTTGTTGGAAGCCGCCGCCGCCTCTGCATTGGCGAAAGGCGCCGGGAAGTGATCGGATGGCACCGCTTTGCGGGTAAACATTTCACCGGCGGCGTTCGGGCCGTCCTGAACCTCGTAGTTCGCAGCGAAAGCCTTCACCTGCGCCTCGGAATAACCGAGTTCGTCGAGCATGCGGAAGGGCACGAGGTTCATCGAGTGGCAGGCGGAACAGACTTCGGTATAGACCTTGAGGCCACGCTGAAGCTGACTCTTGTCGTAATGGCCGAACGGACCGGCAAAAGTCCATTCCTCCTCCTTCGGCTCCTTCAGCGGATAGTGCGGTGTCGCACTTTCCTCGTGATGGGCCGCAGCCGCGCCGTTGGCGGGCGTCGCCTCCTGGGCCAGCACCGCACTGCCGAGACCGGCGGCGAATGCGAACGAGAGAATGCTTGTAACAAGCGTTTTCATATTTCTATTCCCTTCCGTCGCTCGCTTATGCCTTGACCGCTGCGGTCATGTTGCGCTTTTCGAGCACCGCTTCGGTGATCGAGTTCGGGATGCGGCGCGGTGTTTCCACCAAGCCGAGAACCGGCATCGCGACCAGGAAGAAAGCGAAGTAGAGGAGCGTGCAGATCTGCGAGATCGTGGTGTACAAGCCTTCTGCCGGCTGCGAGCCGAGCCAGCCGAGGATGATCGCATTGATCACGAACAGCCAGTAGAACAGCTTGTACCAGGGGCGGTAGACGGCCGAGCGCACCTTCGACGTATCGAGCCAGGGCAGGAAGAACAGCACGATGATCGCGCCGAACATCACGAGCACGCCGCCAAGCTTGGAGTCGATCGGACCGACGTTGAAGGTGATCGAACGCAGCATCGCGTAGAACGGCAGGAAGTACCATTCCGGAACTATGTGGGCCGGCGTCTTCAACGGGTCGGCCGGGATGTAGTTGTCGGCGTGGCCGAGGAAGTTCGGCAGGTAGAAGACGAAATAGGCGTAGACCAGCAGGAAGATTGAGACGCCGAGAGCATCCTTCATCGTCGCATAAGGCGTGAAGCGCACCGTATCCGTCTTCGTCTTGACCTCGACGCCCGTCGGGTTCGTCTGGCCGACGACGTGCAGCGCCCAGATGTGCAGGATGACGACACCGGCGATCATGAACGGCAGCAGGTAGTGCAGCGAGAAGAAGCGGTTCAGGGTCGGGTTTTCGACCGCGAAACCGCCGAGTAGGAACTGCTGCACCCATTCGCCGACCAGCGGGAAAGCCGAGAAGAAGCCGGTGATGACGGTGGCGCCCCAGAAGGACATCTGGCCCCAGGGCAGAACGTAGCCCATGAAGCCGGTCGCCATCATCAGGAGGTAGATGACCACGCCGAGGATCCAGAGGATTTCGCGCGGCGCCTTGTAGGAGCCGTAATAGAGGCCGCGGGCAATGTGCAGGTACACCGCGACGAAGAAGAAGGACGCGCCGTTGGCATGCATATAGCGCAGCAGCCAGCCGTGGTTGACGTCGCGCATGATCTTTTCAACGGAGTTGAAGGCGACCGACGATTCGGCAGCGTAATGCATGGCGAGTGTGACGCCCGTCAGGATCTGCACCACCAGCATGACGGCGAGCATGGCGCCGAAAGTGTAGGCATAATTCAGGTTACGCGGAACCGGATAGGCGATGAAGCTGTCATAGACCATGCGCGGCAGTGGAAGGCGCGCATCGACCCATTTCTCGAGGCCGGTTGATGGCTCGTAGCTGGAATGGCCACTCATTAATCAGTCTCCCCTCAACCGATCTTGATCTTGGTATCGGACAAAAATGAAAAGGTCGGAATCGCCAGGTTCTGCGGCGCCGGACCTTTGCGGATGCGGCCGGCCGTGTCGTAGACCGAGCCATGGCAGGGACAGAACCAACCATTGTATTCGCCGGCCTGGCCGAGCGGCACGCAGCCGAGATGCGTGCAGGTGCCGATCATGACGATCCAGTTTTCCTTGCCCTTGCCGCCGGAACGGTCAACACCCGTTGCCTGAGCGTCGACAGGAAGGTTTGCATTGCGCGCGATCGGGTCCTTCAGATCACCAAGCTGGACGGCGTTTGCCGCTTCCACTTCCTCAGGCGTGCGATTGCGGATGAAGATCGGCTTGCCGCGCCATTTGACCGTCAGCGACATGCCAGGCTCAAGGCTGGCAACGTCGACTTCGATGGAGGCGAGAGCGAGCGTCGAAGCGTCAGGACGCATCTGATCGATGAATGGCCAAGCGACCGCAACGGCGCCGACGGCGCCTGCCATACCAGTGGTGAGATAAAGGAAATCACGGCGAGTGGGTTCGCCCATGCCCTCGCTTGTCGTTTCGTGTTCGCTCACGGCTAACATCCTCTGCGCAATTTTCGCGGAATTCCGCCCTGCCCCCTCTACCGGCGAATCTCTCTGGACACAATTCGGCCATAGATTCCCCGGCAATCCGGCGCGTTCTATGCTTGATCGCAAATTATGTCCAGCCTTGGCAAGGGGATGAGGGCACAATGTCGCGGGAAATTTCGGATGAATTTTTTAAGGCAAACACGCGCTTGCCATTATGTTGCGTTGCAACAAAAACGGCCTCGTGATAGGCGCAGTCGCAGCCACGCCAGCGAGCCGGACCGGAGCGGATGAGAGACACGATTTTTTGCGTATTCAGCGTCCTCACGACCCTCGTTCTCGCCATCGTCTCCCTGCGGTACGTTGCCGATTTCTATCTGCTGTCGTTCTTTTACAGCTTCCAGGTCCATCTGGCGGTGGCCGGCGTGATGGCCTCGCTCGCAGCCCTTCTCGTCAAGCGGCACTGGTATGCGCTGCTGACCCTCGCGGTATCGGTGGTCCTTGCCGTCCACGGCGTCGTGATGATGCGCGAGTTCATCGAACCATCAGTCGAGGAGAGCCGCCCCGCCCTCTTCAGGCTGATGTCCTTCAATATCGAGAACGATAATTTCGCAAACGGCCCTGGCATCGCCGACATGGTCATCGCCTCGGGCGCCGATGTCGTCAACATCCTGGAGGCCGAACCGCTGCTGTCTGAACTGCCGCGGTTGTTGAAGGCCTATCCCTATTATATCGGATGCGGCGTCGGCATGGAGCAATGCGATACGCTGGTCTTGTCGAAACGTCCGCTCATCGAACCCCGCATCAGCAATCTCGGCCTGCTCTGGCGCAATCGGCTGACGATCTCGACGATCGATTTCGACGGCCAGAAGGTCAATTTCCTCGCCGCGCACCTGACAAAACCTTATTACGATGAGTTCCACGGCCTCGAAATCTGGGATCTAGCAGAGATCATCCCTTCCATTTCGGGACCACTCGTCCTTGCCGGTGATTTCAATACGTCGATTCTGGCGCCAGACGTGCAGTATCTCATGCGCACCCAGGGCTTGGGCACGGTATCGCTGGAGCCCGCGACATGGCCGATCCGGGCTGGCGCCTTCGGTATTCCGATCGATCACGTCTTTACCCGGGCGCCGCTGCGGCTGAAATCGGTCCGCCGTATCGAGAACGGCTTCGGATCAAATCATTTTGGCCTGATGGCGGAATTTGTCATCGACCCTTGAGCCCGTGTCCTCATCCGTAGCGAGGAAGCCGCCGGACTGGCGCGCCCAAAGTTCGGCATAGAGGCCGCCGCGGCGAAGCAGTTCGTCATGACTGCCTTCCTCGATGATCCGGCCGAGATCGACGACGATCAGCCGGTCGAGCGCGGCGATCGTCGACAGCCGATGGGCGATCGCAAGCACCGTCTTGCCTTCCATGATCCGGTGGAGATTGGACTGGATCGCTTCTTCCACTTCCGAATCGAGCGCCGACGTCGCTTCGTCGAGAACGAGGATCGGCGCGTCCTTCAGCATGACGCGGGCAATCGCGATACGCTGCCGCTGCCCGCCCGACAGTTTGACGCCGCGTTCGCCGACATGTGCATCGAAACCTCTGCGGCCCTGCTGATCCTGCAGGCGTTCGATGAAGTCGATGGCTTCGGCGCGCCTGGCTGCCTCGACCAGCCCCTCCTCGCCGGCATCCGGCCGTCCGAACAGGATATTGTCCCGCACGGAACGATGCAGCAGCGAGGTGTCCTGGCTGACGACGCCGATCTGCATCCTGAGAGATTCCTGCGTCACGGCTGCAAGATCCTGGCCGTCGATCAGAATGCGGCCATCCTGAATGTCGTAGAGACGCAGCAGCAGGTTCATCAGCGTTGATTTCCCCGCGCCCGAACGGCCGACGATCCCGACCTTTTCGCCCGGGCGGATGGTCAGGGAAAAATTCTCGACGACCGGCTGATGACCCTTGCCGTAGCGGAACGAAACATTGTCGAAGCGGATGCCGGGCTGCCGGATCACCAGGGTCTTGGCATCAGGCCGATCGACGAGCCCCAGGGGCTGGGAGATCAGCTCGGCGGCATTCTGGATGGTACCGAGATTGCGCATGATGCCGTTGAACTGGGTCATCAGCCGTCCGAGCAGGAAATTCAGCCTGAGCACCAGCGCCAGCGAAAACGCCACGGCGCCGGAACTCACCAGGCCGCGCAGCCAGAGATCGACGCTCAGCCCCGCCATCGTTACGATCATCAGGCCGGAGAGCAGCGCCATCGAGGCCCTGACGCCCGTGATGAACCGCGTGAAGCGCAGCACCGTATCCTGATAGATATCGAAACCCTGCCGCATGTAGCGGTCGCTCTCCTCATCGCGTGCAAACAGCTTCAGCGTCTGCATGTTGCTGTAGGAGTCGACCATCCGGCCATTCAGCATCGATCCGGCTTCCGCCGTTTCGCGGGAATGATGGCGGATCCGCGGAACGAAGTGGCGCGCAAGCAGGCTGAAGGCGCAAAGCCAGAACAGCACGACGGCGGCAAGGGAAAAGTCCAGCCGGGCGACGAGCACGAGCGTCGTTACGGCATAGATGCCGACGAACCAGACGCTTTCCATCAGCGAGGTGACGAGATCGCCGGTTGCCTGCCCCGCCGACCAGACCTTGGTGACGATGCGCCCGGAAAAATCGCTCTGGAAGAACGACAATGATTGCCTGGAGACGTGGAGATAGGATTGCCAGCGAGCAAGATTGTAGAAGCCCGGCGTGATCACCTGCTGGTCGACGAGCGCGATCAGGAAGGCGACGACGAAGCGTACGAGCCCGATAAGGGCGAGCATGCCGAACAATTCGCCGCCATGGGCGGCGAGAAGACCGTTCCAGCCGGCACCCGGCGTGATACTCCCGAGGATATCGACCAAGCGGCCGACGAACCAGAACAATGCAGCCTCGATTGCCGCCGATGTCCCACCGAGAACGAGCATGGCGATAAACGGCATCCTCGCCTGGCCGATATAGAACCAGATGAATCCGAGCGTCGAGCGCGGCGGTTGGAGATTGGCGCGTGGGCGGAACGGGTCGATCCAGGTTTCGAACCGGCGGAGGATGGGGTTCAGCAACATAGAAGCGATATAGGCGGATTAGCCGACCCGGCAAAGGGAATGAAAAGCGGACAGAATGTTATATTTTGGTAATTATCGATAACATCGGCGGCATCGGCATTGACTGCCCCTCAACCGGTCACAATCTGACGTTACGATCGCGCTTCACCGGAGAAACCGTCCATGGAAACGAAAATGCTCGATGCGCATATTCCGCTTCCGCTTGCAGAAAGGCTGGATGCCCTGGCCATCGACCTGGCGCTGCCGCGCGATGAAATCGTCACCGACGCCATCACCGCCTGGATCGACCAGGAGGAGCGCCGCCGCATCACAGCGCTGCGCACGATCGCCGCCGCCAACACCATCGTCCTCATCGAACATCACCGCGCGATTGATTGGGCCGACAGCCTTTGAACGGCCAAGAGGCAAACGCGGTCAGGTTTCAGCAACCGTCCGGCAAGCTCATAGCCATCCTAAGAATTCAAGAGGCCCTCCCCGCTTCCGTGGGGAGGGCCTCATTTCATCTTATTCCGCCGCCACTTCCGCTTCCTCGGCATGATCGGAGAGGAAGCCGCCGGACTGGCGGTTCCAGAGGTCGGCATAGATGCCGCCTCCCGCGATCAGTTCGCTGTGCGAACCGGCCTCGATGATCCGGCCCTTGTCGAGCACGATCAGCCGGTCCATCTCCGTCAGCGTCGAAAGCCGGTGGGCGATCGCGATCACCGTCTTGCCCTCCATCAGGGCGAAGAGGTTTTCCTGGATCGCCGCCTCAACTTCCGAATCGAGCGCCGAGGTCGCCTCGTCCAGCACCAGGATCGGCGCGTCCTTCAGGAAGACGCGGGCGATCGCGACGCGCTGCCGCTGGCCGCCGGAGAGCTTGACGCCGCGTTCGCCGACCTGCGCATTCAGCCCTTCGCGGCCCTGCAAGTCGACGAGACCTTCGATGAACTCCCAGGCATTCGCGCGTTTGGCGGCCTCGATCACCTCGGCGTCCGTTGCATCGGGGCGACCATAGGCGATGTTGTCGCGGATCGAGCGATGCAGCAGCGAGGTGTCCTGCGTCACCACGCCGATCAGCGAACGCAGGCTTTCCTGCGAGACGCCTGCGATGTCCTGCCCGTCGATGGTGATGCGGCCGGCCTCCAAATCATAGAAGCGCAGCAGCAGGTTCATCAGCGTCGTCTTGCCGGCGCCGGAGCGGCCGACCAGGCCGACCTTCTCACCCGCCTTGATGTCGAGCGAAAGGTTGTCGATGACGCCCTTGCTCTTGCCGTAGTGAAAGCGGATGCGGTCGTAGTGGATCGCACCCTTCTTCGCCGTCAGGGTGGGTGCGCCCGGCTTGTCGACGATGTCGTGCTGTTTGCTCATCATCTCCATGCCGTCATAGACCGTGCCGATATTCTCGAACAGTGCCGAGACTTCCCACATGATCCATTGCGACATGCCGTTGACACGCATGGCAAGACCGATGGCGATGGCGATGGCGCCGACCGAGATCGCCCCGCTCAGCCAGAACCAGATCGACAGGCCCGAGATGACGAAGAGCGCAACGCAGTTGTTCACATAGACGCAGATGTGGAAGAGCGTCACCTTGCGCATCTGCTTGTGCACGGTCTGCAGGAACTCGTCCATGCCCTCCTTGGCATAGACCTCCTCGCGGCCCGCATGCGAAAACAGCTTGACCGTCGCGATATTCGTATAGCTGTCGACCACGCGCCCCGTCATCATCGAGCGCGCATCCGCCTGCGCCGCCGCGATCTTGCGAAGCCGCGGCACGAAATAGGCGACGATGCTGATATAGACTGCGAGCCAGACGAGGATCGGGATCATCAGCCGCCAGTCGGCCGCTGCGATGACGATGATCATCGTCAGGAAGTAGGTGACGACATAGACGAAGACGTCGAGGATCTTCATCACCGTCTCGCGCACGGCAAGCGACGTCTGCATCACCTTGGTCGCGACACGCCCGGCAAACTCGTTGGCAAAGAACGACATGCTGTGGCGCAGCAGGAAGCGGTGCATCTGCCAGCGTGCGATCATCGGATAATTGCCGAGCATCATCTGATGCATGATGAGCGAATCGAGCCCGGCCGTCAGCGGCAGGCCGACCAGCACCAGCGCCGCCATCCAGAACAGCTTGTGGCCTTCTCTCTCCAGGAAGGTGGCGCGGTCGGCATTGGTCAGCCAGTCGACGATGTCCCCGAGGAACTGGAAGAGCGCCACTTCGCCGATCGCAATCAGCGCGGTGAGCACGGCCATCAGGCCGAGCCAGGGCGCAGCCGGTTTGCTGTAGTGCCAGCAGAAGGCAAAAAGGCCTTTCGGCGGGGCGACGGGCTCCTCGCTCGGAAAGGGATTGAGTCGCTGTTCGAACCAGCCAAACATGAAATTGCTCCGAAACGTCATCATTCCGGCTCCCGGCTTCGCGCCATCCCAGCGCTATGCAAGCACATATGGGAACCGAACGTTCAAGGGGCGAGGCTGAGACAGCCGCACAAGGGATCAAAAAAGGAAATTCAGGGAAGAAACCCGCACTATCGGCGGAAAATCGCACCGCTTGGCATCACGGCCGGGAGGCGCACATACAGCAAAATATTCATTCTGGCGCTCCTTGCTGGCGATTAAAGATATGCACCGATAACGCGAAAACGAGGAATTTTCCAGCCCTGTTCTGCCAAAAATTTCATCTTTTCGGGTCAAAACGCGCCCTGTTGCGTCGAAATCACAGTTGCATTAGGCGTTTTGCGGTGAAAGCAGGAAGATGGCGGATCATGACTTCACTCAGACTGGCACTCTATCAGCCGGATATTCCAGGCAATACCGGCACGATCCTGCGTCTTGCCGCCTGCCTTGGCTTTGCGGTCGATCTGATCGAGCCCGCCGGCTTCGACATCTCCGACCGCAACCTGAAACGGGCGGGAATGGATTATATCGCCGCCGCCGCCCTCACCCGCCATGTCAGCTGGGACCGCTTCGAGGCATGGCGTCTGACCACCGGCCGCCGCCTGATCCTCGCCTCGACCAAAGCTGCGGAGCGCTACACCAATCTTGCCTTCCGGCCGGACGATATCCTGCTCTTCGGTCGCGAAAGCGCCGGCGTGCCGGATCAGGTGCATGAGGCAGCCGATGCGCGCGTCCTGATTCCGATGGTCGAAGGCCAACGCTCAATCAATGTCGCGGTTTCGGCTGCGATGATCGTCGGCGAAGCAATGCGCCAAACCGTCTGGGCCTGACCAACTCGCAGCGCTGGCGGAGCACATGCGATGGATTTGCCGAACAGCTCCGGAATATGTCGCAAAACGGCGTTGTCAATCGGTCAGACTGGGGTATATTTATTAGCCGAACAACCAAAAATTTCGTATAGCCTCCACGATTCCAATAACTTGGGGCCAGAGAGGAAAACAGCATCTCTTCAGACCGACGAAAGAAGAATAAAAACAAAAAATGGACTCCACAATCATCATGATCAACCTGTTCGGCGCCGTGGCTCTGCTGCTGTTCGGCCTCGCGCAGGTGAAGGATGGCGTGACGAGGGCCTTCGGCGCCCGCCTGAGAACAGGCCTGGCGACCGGCACGCGTGGCAGTCTTCGTTCTTTCCTGTCAGGCCTCGTTGCAACCGTCGCGCTGCAGAGCTCGACGGCCACAGCACTGATGACAGCCTCCTTCGTCGAGCGCGACCTGATCAAGCCGCGCATGGCGCAGATCGTCCTGCTCGGCGCCAATGTCGGCACGGCAATCACTGCCTGGATCGTCGCCACCGGCATCGAATGGCTCTCTCCTCTTCTGATTCTTGTTGGCATTGTGCTTTACCGCGGCCGTTCAAGCTCCAGCCAAGGCGGCGGCACGGCGCTGATCGGCATCGGGCTGATGCTGCTGTCGCTGCATCTCCTTGGCCTTGCGACGGAACCGATGCGCGCCTCGCCTGCTCTCGCCGCCTTCATCGGCCTGCTGGACGGCGCTCTGCCCGTAGCAATGCTCGTCTCGGCAGCACTCGCCTTCGCGTCCTCGTCGAGCCTCGCAGTGGTGGTGCTCATCCTGTCGCTCGCCTCGGCCGGCGTGGTCTCCGCCGAACTCGTCATCGTGCTTGTGCTCGGCGCCAATCTCGGCGGTGCGATACCGCCGGTTATCGCGACATTGTCCGGCCCGGCTTCGGCGAGGCGCGTCACCCTCGGCAACCTCGCCGTCCGCACGCTCGGCTGCCTCATCGCGCTGCCTCTGGCGGGATATGGCGCGGAGTTCATCCAAATGCTGCCCTTCGGTCCCGCCAAGCTGCCGGTCGATGCGCATCTTGCCTTCAACCTTCTGCTGGCGGCGCTGGCCTGGCCCTTCTCCCGGCCGCTCGCCACCCTGATGGCCCGGCTGGTGCCGGATCAGGCCGAACCCGATAACGCGCCGAAATATCTGGATGCACAGGAGCTTTCGACGCCGGTCGTTGCCCTCGCCAGCGCCACCCGTGAAGTGCTCGGCGTCGGCGACTTGATCGAGCGCATGCTCATCCGGGTCTCCGAAGCTTTCGAGCATAACAGTGCATCCAAACTTGCCGAGATCCCGGCCCTCGAAGAGCGCGTCGACCGGCTGCAGCAGGCGGTGAAAGTCTATCTCTCGAAGCTTGGCCGCGAGGGTCTCAGCGACGAGAACGCCCGCCGTTCGATCGTCGTCATCGATTATGCGATCAACCTTGAGCACATGGGCGACATTATCGAGAAGGGCTTGCTGGAGCAGGTGGCGAAGAAGATCTCCCTCGGCCTGAAATTTTCCGAGGACGGTCATCAGGAACTGCGAAAGCTGTTCGATCTGACAATCGACAATTTGCGCGTCGCCCAGACGATCTTCGTCACCCGCGATTTCAATCTCGCGCGTCAGATGATGGAGGTAAAGGTCGAGGTGCGCCGGATGGAAAAACAGTCTGCCGAGCGCCACCTCGAACGTCTGCGTGATGGCCGCGCCGACAGCTTGCAGACGAGTTCGCTGCATCTCGACATGCTGCGCGACCTGAAGCGCCTCAATGCCCACATCGTCTCGGTGGCGCATCCAATCATGGATGAAAGCGGTCTGCTGATCGAAAGCCGCGTGCGGGCGACTGCAAAGTGACGGTCAGTCGGCCGAAGGCAGGCGGCGCATGGTGAATTCGATTTGGTCGCCCTCGAGCTGACGCCAACTCTCCACCTCGGTCCAATAGGCGGCTTTCGGATATTCGTCGAACCATTCGCGCGCCTTGGCGCGTGCGTCCATGAGGCCGAGGCAATAAGTCTCACGCACGAAATGGTCTTTCTTGCTCGGGGGATTTTCCGCCCGATGTCTCGCTATCCTGCGCTTCAGGCCGTCGAAGGACGGAGGCCCTGGAACTTTTTTCATCAAACCTACCTCCTCGGAAAAGGTAATATCGAAATTCTTGATTTGCGAGTCGAATCTTGGAAGCGCTCGGCAGTGCTGCCGCGGCTTGGCGAGATGCAGCACCAACTGCTAATCATGGCCTGCAATCAAGAATGAGCGAGTCGCCTCCGAAGGAGATGTCGACCGTCGGAGGCGTAAATGGAAAGACCGGAACTGCCGATCGGCTTGCCTGACGATATTGAAGAGAAGAAGGCTGCCGCCCGCAATTGGTTCGAGGGATTGCGCGATACGATCTGCGCCTCCTTCGAGGCCCTCGAGGATGAGTTGGAAGGGCCGCTTTCCGACCAGGAGCCCGGCCGCTTCGCCGCCAAGGACTGGTCACGCGAAAACGGCGCCGGCGGCGGTGGCCGGATGTCGATGATGGAAGGCCGCGTCTTCGAGAAGGTCGGCGTCCACACCTCCACCGTCCACGGCGAGTTCTCTCCGGATTTCCGCGCCCAGATACCCGGCGCCAAGGACGATCCGCGTTTCTGGGCCTCGGGCATTTCCCTGATCGCTCATCCCGTCAACCCAAACGTTCCGGCGGTGCATATGAACACCCGCATGGTCGTCACATCAAGCCGCTGGTTCGGCGGCGGCGCCGACCTGACGCCAGTGCTGTCGCGTCGCCGCACGCAGGAGGACGAGGACAGCCAGCTCTTCCATAAGGCTATGGAGATCGCCTGCCGCAATCATGCCGTCGCCGATTACGATGCCTACAAAGCCTGGTGCGACGAATATTTCTTCCTGAAACACCGCAACGAGGCCCGCGGCATCGGCGGCATCTTCTACGATTGGCTGCATTCGAGCGAGGAAGCCGGCGGCTGGGACGCCGATTTCGCCTTCACGCGCGATGTCGGCCGAGCCTTCGCCATGGTCTATCCGAAGATCGTCCGCTCCAACTTCAATAAATTGTGGATAGAGGCCGATCGCGACGAACAATTGATCCGCCGGGGCCGCTACGTCGAATTCAATCTGCTGTATGATCGTGGCACGATCTTCGGCCTGAAGACCGGCGGCAACGTTGAATCCATTCTCTCGTCGTTGCCCCCCGTCGTCCGCTGGCCATGAAACTGTGATATCTCATCGATAAATTCGAGGTGATAGACCTTCACGAAAACTCAGTGCGTCCTAACTTTATATGTATGTGCGTAACAATCGGAGGAGGATTGTCATGACGATACAAAGTGGCTCGCCTGCGTCCGCGGATGTTCAGGAAACATCCCGCACGATCGACACCCCGGAGTTTCTAACGCGCATCGCCGAGCAACTCAGAACGAAGAGCGGCTCCGATCTGCCGTTGTCCTGCTTCATCGAGCAGGTCAAGCTGCAACTGGCAGGCGGAAAGTCGCCGGAACAGCTGCAGAATGAGGCAGCGGCCGCAAACAGCAACATGCCCGAGCACCTTTCGGATACCTACAAAGCCTGGGCGATGCCCGACTGATACTGCTTTCACCGGCTGGCATGTCGATGCCGGCCGGAACCTTCTCTCCTCCCGCACATTCATCAGTCGCGTGAAAGCGCGATTGTCGTTGTGTTCAGGATAGAGGAAAAGACCATGCGACTTTTCGAATGTGGCACACTCGTTCCCGGCTGCGCCTGGCATACCAGGGCGGATAGTGACGCCGAGGTGGTCCGCCGGGCCGTCGAGCACCTGAAAAGCGCTCACGGCGAAACCACGATCCGCGAGAACATGGTGGATAATATCAAGGCTCGCATCCGCGACGAGGTGAACGCAGCCTGATTATTGCACGCGTTCCTGGAGCCGGGCGAGCAGCGCCGCCCGGTCGGAAACGAAGTTTTCCTCCACCCACTGGTTTTCCAGACCGGCAAGCAGCTCGCCGACGCGCGGGCCGGACGCAATTCCTGCCGAAATCACGTCGCCGCCGTTCAGCGGAAACTGTGGTTTCTTCCAGTGCGTTGCCTTATCCAGCAGCTTGTTGAGCCGCGCAGACCGCGCCATTTCGTCGAAATCGCTTTCAGCCTTGCCGCGCGCAACCGCAAGTGCCAGCTTCAGCCGTGTCGTGATGCCGTCGGTGCTGTTGCGATAAAGCAACCGTTCGAAAGCCGCCGATGACATGTCGTCATTGACTGGCGCTGCCATGGCCCAGGCCTTGAGGGTGGCCGCTTCCGCATTCGAGAGCTTGAGCCGGGCTGCGAGCGCCTCCATGCGCGCGGCATCGGGCGGCACGATCGCCGCAAGGCGCAGCAATGGATCGGGTGTCCAGCCGAGCGCCTTTTCGGTGGCGATCAGCGAAGGGATCGCATCGATCCCCCATCGTTCCGATTCCGGCAGGATTTCCGTCAACACCGCCACCTGCCGCATCCAGAGCAGCGCGCGACCAGGATCGTCGGCGCCAAGCAGCTTTCGCAACTCAGACCAGACGCGTTCTGCCGAAAGCGTCGTCAGTTTCGAACGCGCGAGGGAACACGCCTTCAGCCCCTCGGCATCCGGCCGCCCGGAACCGTAATAGGCAAAGAAACGGAAGAAGCGCAGGATACGCAAATGATCCTCGGCAATACGCCTTGCGGCATCGCCGATGAAGCGGATGTTGCGCGTCTCAATGTCGGCAAGTCCGCCAACGAGATCCACCACCTCGCCCTTTGCATCGGCATAAAGCGCGTTGATCGTCAGATCCCGCCGTTCGGCGTCTCCCTTCCAGTCGGTGCTGAAGGCAACCTTGGCATGGCGTCCGTCGGTCTCGACGTCGGTGCGAAGGGTCGTCACCTCGAAGGGCTTGCCGTCGATGACGAGCGTCACCGTGCCGTGCTCGAGGCCGGTTGGGACTGCCTTGATGCCGGCCGCCGCCGCCCGCTCCATCACCGGCTCCGGTCTGAGTGTCGTGGCTATGTCGACATCATTGACCGGCAGGCCCATCAGGCTGTTGCGCACCGCTCCGCCAACCACCCGCCCTTCGCCGCCATCGGCGTTGAGAAGCGCTAAGATCCGGCCAAGGGCCGGGTCGCGGAACCATGCTTGGTCGGCGATGCCGGTCATGCATAAAGCCTTTCATAAAGCGTGCGGACGATGCCGGCGGTAATGCCCCAGATCATTCTGGTTTCATAGGGCACGCGGTAGAAATGCCGGTCGATGCCGTCGATGACACGTCTGTCGCGGGTGTGATTGGCAGGATCCATCAGGAAGGAAAGCGGCACCTCGAACACGTCGTCCACCTCGGTCGGGTTCAGCGTCAGCGCAAAGCCCGGCGAGACGACGCCGAGCACCGGCGTAATGCGGAAGCCCGTTGAGGCAAGGTAATTCGGCAGCCGCCCCACGGTTTCGACGAAGGAACCGGCCAGGCCAATCTCCTCCTCCGTCTCGCGGATCGCCGCCATTTCGGGCGAGATATCGGCGGGATCGATCGAGCCGCCGGGAAAGGCGATCTGCCCGGAATGTTTGCGCAGCGTCGCCGTGCGCTTGGTGAAGATCACATGCGCTTCCTCGCCATCGTCGACGACGGGTACGAGCACGGCGGCGTCGCGCAGCTTGAAGGTCTCGACCTCGGCGACGATATCGGGATTGAGGATGTGGTCCCCGTGATCGCGCCAGGCATGATCGACCGGCCCACCATTCTGGTTGAGCGCGCGGCGGCGGAATTCGGCTGCGGAAAACAGCGGATAACGTTGGGTAATCGCATCATTCATCGGGAAAGCGCATCCAGTTCATCGGCCGGCATCATCGCAAAAACCTCTCCGGCCGAGCGGACGGCGAACATCGCCTGTCCCTCGACCTCGATCGTCTCGCCGAGCGCCACCAGTTCATACATCACCGCACGCGACACCAGCGCCTCCAGCCGCCCGCGCACATGCAGATAGGGTTTCAATTCGGCATTCTCGCCCGCAATCGCAAAGCGCAGCCGATGCTCTCCTCCCGCCTCCACGACATCGCCGACATTGGTGCGGAAAGTCAGCACCTGTCGGCCTTGCCCCTCCGTCACGCTCATCTCCACGGCGATGAAAGGCGCGTCGACGACCCTTATACCGACCTTTTCCACAGGAGTTACGAGATAGGTCTTCTGGTCGTCGTCTTTTCTTAAAACCGTCGAAAACAGCCGCACCAGCGCCGGTCGGCCGATCGGCGTACCCATGTAGAACCAGGTGCCGTCCGCCCGGATTTCCATGTCGATATCGCCGCAGAAAGGCGGATTCCACCGCTCGACCGGCGGCAATCCTCGTTTTTGTCCGGCATTTTCCTGAGACGCGCGCGAAATCAGTGCGGCAAGTCCCGCCGCATCCGCCTGTCCGCTGATTTCCTCGGCTGCCATTCTTCCGTCCCGGTTTGTCCTTAACGAAGTAAAGTCACGAGATAGTCATTCGCAACGAACTTGTCAGCCCGTCACATCTCCATAACTCTATCGGGTATGAGGCACATGTATAAGTCCGCCGATTCGCTGCCGAATGATTTCAGCCGTTGGAGATACGCATGGGTATGATGAAGACCGAAGCCAGCCTCGATGAAAAGGCGATCGTCGCCGCCGCCGAAAAGGCGCTCTCCGATATCGCCGCCATCCGCGGGGAAGTCTCGAAGGTGATCTTCGGTCAGGAAAGCGTCGTCGAGAACACCATTCTCGCCGTGCTGTCAGGCGGTCATGCTCTGCTCGTCGGCGTTCCCGGTCTTGCCAAGACCAGACTGGTGACCACGCTCGGCGAGGTGCTCGGCCTTGCCGCCAACCGCATCCAGTTCACGCCGGATCTGATGCCCTCGGATATTCTCGGCTCCGAGGTGATGGACCAGGACGACAGTGGACGCCGCTCCTTCCGTTTCGTCAAGGGCCCGGTCTTTGCCCAGCTCCTGATGGCCGACGAGATCAACCGCGCTTCGCCGCGTACCCAGTCGGCCCTTCTGCAATCCATGCAGGAATATCACATCACGATCGCCGGCCAGCGTTATGACCTGCCGGCGCCCTTCCATGTGCTCGCCACCCAGAACCCGCTCGAGCAGGAAGGCACCTACCCCCTGCCCGAAGCCCAGCTCGACCGCTTCCTGCTGCAAGTCGACGTCAACTACCCCGAACTCGCCGCCGAGCGTCAGATCCTGCTCGAGACGACGGGCTTGGGCGAAACTCGACCGGAAGCCGTCATCGATGCGCAGCGGCTGATCGAGATCCAGACCCTGGTACGCCAGATGCCGGTGAGCGACACGGTTGTCGATGCCATCCTGGCGCTGGTGCGTTCCGCCCGCCCCGGACAGGGCAATGCCTCGACCGACAAGAACGTCGCCTGGGGTCCTGGCCCTCGCGCCGGCCAGGCAATGATGCTCTGCGCGCGCGCCCGCGCGCTCTACGAAGGCCGTCTCGCACCGTCTCTGGACGATATCTTCGCGCTCGCCGAACCCATTCTCCAGCACCGCATGGCGCTGACCTTCGCCGCCCGCGCCGAAGGCATGTCGGTGCGTGATGTCGTCGCCGGACTGGTCAAGCAGGCAAAGGGATAAGGAAGCCGGACGCGTGGCATCTATCGGACAGATCGTCAACCCGACGTCAGGCAGCGATGCCCTTTCCCGCGCCAGGCAGCGGGCCGCCCTGGTGCCGGACTGCCTGGTGGAAGCCAAGCGCATCGCCAACACCGTGATCGCCGGCTGGCATGGTCGCCGCAAGCGCGGCATCGGCGAGAATTTCTGGCAGTTCCGTCCCTATGCCGAGGGCGAGAGCCTGTCGCGCATCGATTGGCGCCGCTCCGCCCGCGACGACCACACCTATGTGCGCGAGCGCGAATGGGAGGCGGCGCACACGATCTGGCTCTGGTGCGACATGTCGCCCTCGATGATGTACAAGTCGAGCTACGGCAACGTGTCCAAGGAAAGCCGCGCTCTGGTCATCATGCTGGCGCTTGCCGAAATCCTCGCCCGCTCCGGCGAGCGCATCGGCTGCCCCGGCATCATGGAACCCGCCTCCGCCCGCAACGCCGCCGAACGCCTCGCAGCCGCGCTCATGCACACGCCGCTGACCGGCGGCCTGCCGGAAACGGCGATGATCCGCGGCTGGAGCGACCTCGTCCTCATCGGCGATTTCCTCGACGATGCGCCGGCAATCATGGAGCGCCTCGGCCCGCTTGCCCGCCGCGGCCTGCGCGGCCACGTGGTCGAGATATCAGATCCCGCCGAAGAGATATTCCCCTATAGCGGCCGCACCGAATTCACCGATCCGGAGAGCGGCGCCAAGCTTATCTCCGGCCGCGCCGAACATATCCGCGAGGCCTATCGCAACGCCTACCTCGCTCGCAGGGACAGCCTCGGCCAGTCGCTGCGCCATCTCGGCTGGACCTTCGCGTCTCATCGCACCGATCATCTTGCTTCGGAAGCGTTGGTCGCGGTGCACATGTATCTGTCCGGCATGCCGGCCAAGGCAACGCATGGAGGGCAGCTATGAACGCCCTTCCCTTCGCTTTCGCCTATCCCGCCATTCTCGGCGCGCTCGTCGCCTTGCCGGTCATCTGGTGGCTGCTACGGCTGACGCCGCCACGTCCGAAGACCGAAGTCTTCCCGCCGCTGAAGATCCTCGCCTCGGTGCTGAAGCGCGAGGAGACGCCGGCGCAGAGCCCCTGGTGGCTGACGCTGCTGCGCATGCTGCTCGCCGCCACCATCATCCTTGCAATCGCCGACCCGGTTTTCAATCCACGCACCAGTTCGCTGGCATCAGGTGGCCCGCTCGTCCTCCTCGTCGACAACAGCTGGGCGGCGGCACCCGACTGGGAGCGCCGCATCCAGACCGCCGACGCGTTGATAGACGACGCCGAATCCGCCGGCACGCCTGTGTCGATCGCCTTCACCGCCGATCCGAGCAACGACGCCGTGCCCGGCACCGCCGCTGCCGCCCGCGACAAGCTGCGCGCCGCCGAGCCGCGACCACTGGTACCGGACCGCGAACGCGCCTTCCAGGCGCTGCGCGCCGCGCTGAACGGCATCAAGCCCGGCACCCTCGCCTTCCTGACTGACGGCGCCGCCGCCAAGGCCGACGACGCCACGGTGCGCAGGCTCGCCGAACTCCAGCCCACCGATCTGCGTCTGATCGAGGGCGATGCCGCGCGGACGGTCGCGATCACTGCCGCCAACAATGCGGCGGATGCCATGACCGTCAAGGTCACGCGGCTCAACACCTCGCAGGCCGCATCGGTGGCGCTGAACGCCGTCGATACCCAGGGCCGCTCGATCGCCAATGGCAGGGTGGATTTCCGCCCCGGCCAGAGCGTCGCGACGAGTGCGATCACCGCTCCCTTCGAGATGCGCAACGATTTCGCGCGCATCAGCGTCGACAACGGCGCGACGGCAGGCGCCGTCCACCTTCTCGACGACGCATTCAAGCGCCGCCGCGTCGTGTTGCTGTCAGGTGAAGGAGGGGATGAGTTCCAGCCGCTGCTCTCGCCGCTCTATTATATCCAGCGGGCGCTGCAACCCTATGCGGATCTGATCCAACCTGGCGATTCCGATCTTTCGGTCGCGATACCAAAACTTCTCGCCAACAATCCCTCCATCATCATCATGGCCGATATCGGCCGGCTGCCGGAGGAGACCTACGAGCCTCTGACGCGCTGGATATCGAATGGCGGCATGCTCCTGCGGTTTGCCGGCCCGCGCATGGCGGCAGCCCCTGCGGACGATCCGCTGATCCCTGTCATCTTGCGTCAGGGAGAACGGGCGCTCGGCGGCACCTTGTCCTGGAGCGAGCCGCAGTCGCTTGCCGAATTTCCGAGTTTCGGGCCTTTCGCCGGCATAGCGCGTCCCGCCGATGTCGTCGTCAAGCGGCAGGTGCTCGCCGAACCGACGCCCGATCTTGCCGAACGCACCTGGGCGAGCCTGGCTGACGGCACACCGCTCGTCACGATGAAGCAGATCGCATCCGGCCAGATCGTCCTGTTTCACGTCACCGCTGAAGCAACCTGGTCCGATCTGCCGATCTCAGGCACCTTCGTCGACATGTTGCGTCACCTCCTGCAGATATCGCGCTCGGGCGGTGTGACTTCGGAAGCGCGCGGCAATGCGCGTGTCTCCGAAACCCTGCCGCCATTCCGCATGCTGACGGCCAAGGGCACGCTCGTCTCCGAGACGGGATCGGCGCGGCCGCTCATTCCACAGGCCGGGGTCGAACCGACGACAAATTTCGACAACCCTCCCGGGCTCTACGGTTCGGAGGATGGTTTCGCCTCGTTGAACGTGCTGCCCGAGAACGCCGAACTGACGCCGCTCGACACAACAGGGACCAATGCCGTGCGCGAAGGCCTGATCGGCGGCGAAAGCTGGTCGGCAAAACCCGCGCTCTTTCTCGCAGCCTTTCTGCTGCTCCTGGCCGATAGCCTGATCGTCCTCTTCATGAATGGCGCATTCTCGCGATTGCGCCCGGCTGTCCGAACCGGCGCGATGATCGCGGTCGCCGTCGGCGCCGGCTTTCTCGTGCAACCCGGCACGCTTCACGCCGACGACTCCCAGCCCGGCGACGACCTCATCCTGCAGAGGCTTGACAACACCCATCTCGCCTATGTCGTCACCGGCGAACAGGATGTGGATAATATATCCGAGCGCGGTCTTGAGGGACTAACCCAGTTCCTGACTTTTCGCACGACGCTGGAGCCGGCGTCGCCCGTCGGCATCGACCTCACCAAAGACGAACTCTCCTTCTATCCGATCATCTACTGGCCGGTTTCGGCGACGGCGCCGATGCCGTCGACGGCGGCAATCAGCCGTATCGATGCCTATATGCGCAATGGCGGCACCGTGCTTTTCGATACGCGTGATCAGATCAGCGCATTGGACAATGGCGGCAATGTCAGCGCCAACGGTGAGAGATTGCAGGCAATCCTCACCAATCTCGACATCCCGCCGCTCGAGCCGGTACCATCAGATCACGTGCTGACGAAATCCTTCTATCTTCTGTCGAGCTTTCCCGGTCGTTATACGGGCAGCCCCCTCTGGATCGAGTCCCGGCAGGGCGGTCAGGGACCGAGCGAAAAATCGGCGGCGACGGCCGACGGCGTTTCGCCGATCCTGATCACCGGCAATGATTTCGCCGGCGCCTGGGCGATCGACGACAACGGCGTACCGATACTGCCGACCGTGCCGTCGGATGAAACGCAGCGCGAATATGCCTACCGTTCCGGCGTCAACATCATGATGTATATGCTGACCGGCAACTACAAGACCGACCAGGTCCATGTTCCCGACCTCCTCGAACGGTTAGGACAATGAGATGAACCTCGACTTTTCGCCCTTCCTGCCCTGGTCGGTTCTGGCTGCACTCGCGGTCGTCAGCGCTGTTATCGCCGCTTTCGCGATCTGGCGCGGCATTCGCGGCGCCTGGATCAGAACGCTGGCAGCACTCGCCATGCTGACCGCCCTTGCCAATCCTGTCCTGCTGCAGGAGGATCGGGATCAGTTGTCGACGATCGTCCCGGTTCTTGTCGATCGAAGCCAGAGCCAGCAGACGCCCGATCGCGTCAAGATGACCGACGATGCGCTTGCGGCCCTGAAGGGACAGCTCGCCCGCTTCCCCCAGATAGAGCCCCGTTTCGTCGATGTCGAAGGCGACGTCAATTCCGACGTGCCGTCCACGCGTTTGTTCGACGCGCTGTCGGCCAACATTGCCGATGTCCCGCCCGCCCGTATCGGCGGCGCCATCATGCTGACCGACGGTGAAGTCCATGATGCTCCGGCCGCCAATCAGGCGCTTGGTTTCGACGCGCCGATCCATGGCCTCATCACCGGCAAAGCCAACGAATTCGATCGCCGCATCGAAGTCATCAAGGGGCCGCGCTTCGGCATCGTCAACGAAGAGCAGCAGGTGATCCTGCGCGTCTTCGACGACGGCCCTAGCCCGGGCGGCACGGCCGATGTCACGGTGAAGCTGAATGGCGACGAGATCGCCACCCTGCAGGCGACACCCGGGCAGGATACGCCCTTCTCCTTCAAGGTGCCGGGTGGCGGCAGCAATGTGCTCGAATTCTCGGTCGCGGCACTTCCCGGCGAAGTCACCACCGCCAACAACCGCGCCGTCCACGTCATCGACGGCATCCGCCAGAATCTCCGCGTCCTGCTTGTCTCCGGCGAGCCGCATGCCGGCGAGCGCGCCTGGCGCAACCTGCTGAAATCCGATGCCTCGGTCGATCTCGTCCACTTCACCATCTTGCGTCCGCCGGAAAAACAGGACGGCACGCCGATCAACGAGCTGTCGCTGATCGCCTTTCCGACGCGTGAGCTCTTCGTCGACAAGATCAAGGATTTCGACCTGATCATCTTCGATCGCTACCAGCACCGCGGCGTGCTGCCGTTGCTCTATTACGATTACATCGCGCAATATGTCGACAACGGCGGCGCGCTGCTGATCGCCGCCGGTCCCGAGCATGCCGGCCCCGATTCCATTGCGCTGACGCCGCTTTCCACGGTCCTGCCGGCAACGCCCACCGGAGAGATGATCGAAAAGGCCTTCTATCCCCGCCTCTCCGAGGAAGGCCGCAAACATCCCGTCACGCGCGGCCTGGATGGCTCGGGCGAGGACCCGCCGCATTGGGGACGCTGGTTCCGCAGCGTCGATGTCGAGCGGCCGCAGGGCGAGACGATCATGCTCGGCGCCGACAACCACCCGCTGTTGGTGCTGAACCGCGCCGGCCAGGGCCGCGTCGCCATGCTGCTTTCCGATCAGGGCTGGCTCTGGGCGCGCGGCTTCGAAGGCGGCGGTCCGAACGTTTCGCTCTATCGCCGTATCGCCCATTGGCTGATGAAGGAGCCGGCGCTCGAGGAAGAAGCGCTGACGGCGCGCGCCTCCGGCCGGACCCTTGAGGTCACGCGCCAGACGATCGGCGACAATCCCGGCAACGCCACCGTGCGTTATCCCTCCGGCAAGACCGAAACCCTGCCGCTCACCCAGTCCGAACCGGGGCTCTACAAGGCCGAGAAGAGGATGAACGAAATCGGTCTCTTCGAAGTCCGCAACGGCAAGCTGTCGACGCTTGTTCATATCGGCGCCGTTGACGCGCCGGAATTCAAGGCAATGATCTCGACGACCAATGTGCTGCAGCCGGTCGCCGACAGAAGCAAGGGTCTCGTCGCCCGCGTCTCCAATGCAAATGGCGCGATCTCGGTCCCGCCGATCCTGCCGGTGCGCGGCCAGGTGCGCGTCTCCGACAACGATCGCATGATGATCCGCATGACCAGCGAGACGGTCTTGAAGGGCATCAACACGCTGCCGCTCTTTGCCGGGTTCGCCGGCGTCGGCATCCTGCTGCTCGCCTTCGGCGCCATGTGGTGGCGCGAAGGGCGGTAATCTCATGCCGGAATTCGAGCTCACCGCTTCGCCCTCGCTAGAGGAACTGGCAGTGATCACCGATGCGCTCTCGGCCTTCAACAACAGCGATGTCGGCCCTTCGGATCGCCAGCCGCTTGCAGTCCTCATCCGCGATACCGACGGCAAGGTGACCGGCGGTCTTTCCGGCTTTACCGCCTGGGGCTGGCTCTTCACCCAGATGCTCTATATTCCCGATACACTGCGCGGCACCGGTATATCAGGCAATATCCTCGCAAAGGCGGAAGAAGAGGCGAAAGCCCGGGGGTGCCGCGGCGCTTGGATCGACACCTTCAACCCGCAGGCTCTGCGCGCCTATCTGCGTCAGGGTTATGAGGTTTTCGGAGAGCTTAAGGATTTCCCGGAAGGCCGCACGCGCAGCTTCCTCCGGAAAAATCTCTAGCGCATCTCCTTTGTGCGTCCGAAAGGACGCACGGCGCTCTAAATCATTCGCGCCAGGCGATCGTACCCTTCAGCAGCGCGTGCACGCCCTCGGCGATCGGAACGACGAGTACACGGCCGGGATCGACCGGGCCTGGAAAAGACAGCGCGTTGTAGGCGACCTTCTCGAAGCCGAGCGGGCCGTAATAGGGCGGGTCGCCGACGAGGATGACGGCTTCCGAGCCCTTGCGTCTTGCTGCCTCCACCGCGATCCGCACCAGTTCCCGGCCAATGCCCTTGTTCTTGTGGGAGGGGCGGACGGCGAGCGGGCCGAGCAGATGGCCCTTCACTGTACCGGCCAGTACCGGCGTCATGCGCACGGAGGCGATCGTCTCACCGTTATCGGTGCAGATGAAGGAGAGCGACAGGTCATGGGGTCCCTGCTCACGGATGCGCGCGGCAGCGCGCGTGAAGCGGCCCGGACCGAAGGCTTCTTCGTTGATGTGTTCGATGGCGGCGTCATGAGACGCGTCTTCAGTGAGGTAGACGAGATCGTGCTTGTACATGATGACAGAAACCGGATGGACAGATTGATGGGTCTCGAACACGCCTTGGGCGTTCGGGAGCATCAGCGTCGTCGCGGGTTTCTGGAAATGAACATCAGGCAGGGGTCCGAAAATCGTGAAAAGGCCGATAGCAGGAAAAATTTCCGCCGTCCAACGCAAAATGCACGACGTGACGCACTGTTCAATCTTTACCGCCTGCAAAGCCCTGCCATCTGCGATATCTTCCGTTCCAACACGCAATCAAGGGAATGAAGACCATGGGAATGCTGGTGGATGGCGTCTGGCACGACGTCTGGTACGACACGAAGGAGAGCAAGGGTCATTTCAAGCGGCAGCCCTCGCAGTTCCGCAACTGGGTGACATTAGAGGGTGAGGCCGGTCCTTCCGGCAGCGGCGGCTTTAAGGCCGAAGCCGGGCGTTACCATCTTTATGTCTCGCTCGCCTGCCCCTGGGCGCATCGCACGCTGATCTTCCGCAAGCTGAAGAAGCTCGAAGAGCTGATCTCGGTTTCGGTCGTCGATCCGCTGATGCTCGAGAACGGCTGGGAGTTCAAGGTCGGCGACGGTGCCACCGGCGATCACCTCTTCGGCGCGTCCGCGCTTTGGCAGATCTACGTCAAGGCCGATCCGCACTATTCCGGCCGCGTCACCGTTCCCGTGCTCTGGGACAAGAAGACCGGCACGATCGTCAGCAACGAATCCGCCGAGATCATCCGCATGTTTAACAGTGCCTTCGACGGGCTGACCGGCTCGAAGGCCGATTACTATCCCGAGGACCTTCGCTCCGACATCGATGCGCTGAACGCCACCGTCTACGACACCGTCAACAACGGCGTCTACAAGGCCGGCTTTGCCACCACCCAGCAAGCCTATGAAGAAAACGTCGGCAGGCTGTTCGAAACGCTCGACATGCTCAATGAACACCTCGGCAAGGGCCGCTACCTCTTCGGTAGCAGGCAGACCGAGGCCGACTGGCGCCTGTTCACCACGTTGGTGCGCTTCGACGCCGTCTATGTCGGCCATTTCAAGTGCAACATCCGCCGCATCGCCGACTACCCCAACCTGCCCGACTATCTCCGCGATCTCTACCAGACGGCGGGCGTTTCGGAGACGGTGAACCTGAAGCACATCAAGGAACACTATTACCGCAGCCACAAGACGATCAATCCGACCGGCATCGTTCCCGTCGGCCCGGCGCTCGATCTCGACCGTCCGCACGGTCGTGCTACAGCGCCGCGCGTCCTTTTAGACGCGCAAGGGACGCTGTAGCACTTTGAATTGCTGCATAATTTTATCCCTAAATCGATTCCGATTTAAGAAATTATGCAGTCGCTTGCCGCCGCCTGAGAATTACCAGCGGTGGGCGGGCTCCTGCTCGCCGCGAAGCTCGGCGAGACGGCGATGCGTCGCCTTGGTCGTGCCCTCGGGCAGGCTGTCGAGGGAAAAGAAGCCGCTGTCGGATATCTCCCAGTCCGGCGGCCGCGGCGCCGTCTGCTCGACGATTGCCCGGTAGAAGACGACATGGTCGCGCCTTGTGGTGGTGGTATTGAAATAGACCTGGATCAGCTGCGGCTTGCCGATGATCCTGAGGTTGCCCTCCTCGCGCAATTCCTTGGCAAGCGCTTCCTCGACCGTCTCGTTGCGCTCCAGCCCGCCGCCCGGCATGTGCCAGCCGCCGATATAGCTGTGGCGCACGAGAAAGATGCGTCCGTCTGCATCGAAACAGGCAGCCCGCACGCCCACGGTCATGCTGCGGGCGAAACTGAAATAGACATGCAGCAGGCGCAATGCCAGCCTCATGTGAAGGGGCCGGTTCTCTTTATCCACTATCACTCCGTTTCAGCTCTTCATCGCGCCCGATGTGTTTGATTTGTCAATAAGCTGGTCTATGTCTCGTAACATGTTCAAGCTCGCGCATATCTCCGACGTCCACCTCGGGCCGCTGCCCAGTCTTTCCATTCAAGAGCTGTTTTCAAAACGCATAACAGGCTTTGTGAACTGGCATCGAAATCGACGCAAGCACCTTTTCGGCAGCACGTTGGATCTGCTGCTCGACGACATCCGCGCCCACCAGGCCGATCACCTGGCCGTCACCGGCGACCTCGTTAATCTGGCGAGCGGCATTGAGATTCGCGCCGCCGCTGCATGGCTGCGCGCGTTCGGCGACCCCGCGAACACGTCAGTCGTTCCCGGCAATCATGACGCCTATGTACCAGGCGCCTATGAGAAGTCGATGCGCGCGTGGTACGATTATGTCCGCGGCGATCTCGCCCCGCCGCAATGGCAGGACGACCGCCATATCTTCCCCTATCTGCGTGTTCGCGGCAAAGTCGCGATTGTCGGTTGTTCGACGGCGGTCGCCACTCCTCCCTTCGCCGCCTCCGGCTTTTTCGGCGCGCGACAGGCCCGCGATACTGTCAACATGTTGCGCGCGGCTGGGGAAGCCGGGCTCTTCCGCGTTGTCATGATCCATCATCCGCCGATCCGCGGCGCCACGGCCTTCTACAAACGGATGATCGGCATCCGCCGTTTCGCCGCTGTGATTTCGACGGGCGGCGCCGAACTCGTGCTGCACGGCCATACGCACCTGAACACGCTGCATTGGCTGCGCGGCCAGGTGCAGCCGGTGCCGGTCGTCGGCATCGCCTCAGCCTCGCAGGGACCGGGCAGCGTCAAGCCGCCCGCCGCCTACAACCTCTTCTCCATCGACGGCTCTCCCGGCGCCTGGGAGCTCAGTGGCGAACGCTTCAGCCTCAACAGGGCCGGCGACGCGGTGATGCCGGAAAGCGCGGATATTTTCGCGCCTTAGCGTCACCTCTGAACGCTTTTTATGCAGCACTTGAATCGATCTGCGAGGACATCGGGCCACCGTCGCAACATTTGCCATGGAGGTTGCTTACCCTCTTTGGTATTTTTAGTGGTAAGCGTACAATCCGAGCAACTGCATTGCCTGAGAACGGAGCGCGCCGATGACTTCTTCTTTCCGTTACCTGTCCAGACTTTCGCTCGCCGCCGGCTTTGCCTTCGGCATCGCCACGACCGCTTTCGCGGCCGGCGACAGCAACGATGACACCAATCCGCCGCCGAAGACCCAGACGACCAAGACCTGCACCGGCGGCAAGGTCTGGGACAAAGCCAAGAAGGAATGTGTCAACCCGAAGAAGAGCAGCTTCAACGACGACGATCTCTATCAGTTCGCCCGCGAGTTTGCCTATGCCGGGCAGTATGACAACGCCATCACGGTGCTCAATCTCGCTCGCAACCAGAACGACCCGCGCGTCCTGAACTATCTCGGCTACGCCAACCGCAAGGCAGGCCGCATGGAGCTCGGCATGTCCTACTACCGCAAGGCGCTGCAGGCGGATGAGAATTATATCCTCGCCCGCTCCTATATGGGCATGGCGCTGGTGGAACAGGGAGACATCCAGGGCGCCCGCGTCCAGCTTGTCGAAATCCGTGATCGCGGCGGCGAAGGCACCTGGGCCTATCGCTCCCTGCTGCAAAGCTTGAACGGCTACAAGACATATTGACGCAAGCTTTGCGGGCCACAATACGAAAATCCCTTGGGAAAGAGGGATGAAGACGATCGGATGCTTGCGAAGTGCAGGAGACTTGTTTCATAAAGCACATGCATCGACGGCGTCGATAAAGTCGGTTTCGCGCCCGACGGCGAACCCTTCGTCCGCGAAACCATTGTGAATGCTTCTTGGATAGACAATGCGTCAGCCCGCAACGACCATCGATCTCCGGCGTGATCTCGTCGGCCTCCTGCCCCGCCTTCGCCGCTTCGCGATCACGCTCGCGGGTGAGGTTGCCGTGGCCGATGAACTCGTTCAGGCCGTCTGTCAGCGCGCCATTGCCAAAGGTCATCAATGGAGCGGCGAAGGCCGGCTCGAAAGCTGGATCTACACGCTTGCCCGCCAGCAATGGGCCGACGACAACCGCAAGCGCAAGCCGAAGGCTTCCGTCCGCGGCAACGTCACCGATATTCGCGAGGCCGCCTCGGCTGCGGTCGATCCCGACACCATCCATCACATGATTTCCGATATGCCGGATGGCGTTTCCAGCATGTTCCTGCTCGTCGACGTCGAAGGCCACAGCTACCAGCAGGCGGCCGACATCATGGGCATTCCGGTGGCAAACGTCGTCTCTCAGCTCGCCACCGCGAGGCTGCATTTCGCCGGGCTTGCCGGCACTCACCCGATCCACAGGTACTGAATTTGCTCGATTTTAGGAAATTGCCGCTCGAGGCCCAGCTCACCGCCCTTCTCGACGGCGAAGTCTCGCCCGAACAGCGGCACGAACTGGAACAGCGTCTGGCAAGTGACGAGAATGCGCGCCGGCTGCATGAGAAGCTACGTCATGGCGCCGATTTTGGCCGCCGCCGCCTCGACGATATCCTGAAGGAGCCGGTGCCGCTCGCCCTCGTCCGCTCCATCAAGAGCACACAGCCGCCGAAAACGCCGATCGCCCAGCGCGCCACGCGTCCGCAGGTGAAACTGGCGCCGAGCGGCCCGCAGGCGCTGGCCGCCGCCCTCATCCTCTTCGTCGTCGGTTGCGGCATCGGCTATTTCGTCGGCGCAGGCCCCGATGCCGACGAGATCGCCACCATGGCCACCACCAATACGGCACCGACCAATACCAACGACTGGCTGGGCGACGTCACCGCCTATCAGCGCCTGCTGATCCGCCAGCCCCGCCATCTCGTCGAAGTGCCCGCCTCGCAGGCCGAGGAAATCTCCAGCTGGCTGACGACCGCGATCGGCGTGCCCTTCCGCGTGCCTGATCTCAGCGCCGAAGCCTGGACCTTCCAGGGCGCGCGCGTCATCCTCGGCGATAGCCGCCCTGTCGGGCAGCTCGTTTATTCCAACGCCGACGGCGACGTTATCTCCATCTGTTTCCGCAAGGACGCGCAGCCGCCCGAGACCGACGACTTCAAGGAAACGATCAAGGACGAGATCGGCCTCGTGACCTGGCACAATGCCGGCACCTCCTATGTGCTTGCCGGCCCCTCCGCCGAAGCAACCCTCGGACAGCTCGCCATGGAGATCGCCACGGCGATCTGATTGATAGAGCATGACGTCGAGCGGTTTTCGCACCACGTCGTGCTCGCCTTCTTTGATTTAAGGCACCAGCACCACCTTGCCGACCGCCCTCCGCCCTTCGATGGCGCGATGCGCTTCCGCCGCTTGATGCAGTGGGAAACGACCGCCGTCGATAACCGTCAGGGCGCCAGCCGCGGCAAGCTCGAAGAGTTCGGCAAGATCCTCCCGCACACCCTGGGACGTCAGCAGCGGCAACAGCGAAAATCCCTTGATCGACTGATTGTCATCAAGCATGTCCTCAACATCGGCCGCCCCAAGCCCGAATCGCCCCATCGCCGCCAGCACCAGCTCGCCGCAAGGCGCCAGCGCATCGAGCGCCGCCTTTGAAAACGCGCCGCCGACGGTTTCATGGATGATATCCGCACCGAGCCCTCCGGTCAGCCTTTTGACGTCCTCCTGCCAGCCGGGCGCCGTATAATCGACCGCATGATCGGCGCCGAGAGATAGGGCAAGCCCCCTCTTCTCGTCGCTGCTCGCCGCCGCGATCACCATCTTCGCCCCGTCGCGTCTCGCCAGCTGCACAAGCAGCGATCCGACACCGCCCGCTGCCGCACTCACGAGAACGTTTTTGTTTTTCGCCGGACTGCGGCGCAGGAGATGCAGCGCCGACAGCCCCTGCACCATCAGCGCGGCCGCCGCCGCGAAGGAAAGCGCATCGGGCAGCAGCACCACCGCCCCGCCATCGACCGCGACGAATTCGGCATAACCGCCCGAACCGCGCCCGATCGCAAAGAGAGGAACGCCAACCCGCCTGCCAAGGAGCGACGGGTCGGCACCAGTCCCTGCTCGCTCGATTGTACCCGCGACCTCGACACCGGGAAACATCGGCAGATCAGGCGTCACGGCATAGCGGTCGGCCCGCATCAACACCTCGAAGAAGTTGACACCCGCTGCATGGACGCGGACGAGAACCTCGCCCGGCCCAGGTTCGGGGACCGGCAGTTCCACGGGCTCAAGGACGTCGGGCGGACCGAAGCGAGTGAACTGAACGGCTTTCACGGCAGATGAACCTCACGTCTGATTGGCGTGGGGCAGGTTTAGCAATAGAATATCCGGCAAAAATACACACTCTTTCGTGCCCTACCCACCAGGAGGTGACCATGGCCGAGCCGATGAAAAGACTCCCCGAGCTGCCGGTCGAGCGCGCGCTGAAGGTGATTTCAGGACGCTGGAAGCCGGTCATCCTTTACTACGTCTTCTCCGGTCCGAAGCGTCTGTCGGAGTTGAAGCGGATGATGCCCGCCATCACCCAGAAGGTGCTGATCCAGCAGCTGCGCGAGATGGAGGAGCACGGGCTGGTCGCCCGCCAGATCTTCGCCGAAGTCCCTGCTCGCGTCGAATACAACGCGACCGAACTCGGCCTCGCGCTCGAACCGGTGCTGCTGGCGCTCTGCCAATGGGGCCAACGCCACGCCGAAGCGCGAAACGAAGCCGACAAAGTCGCCGACTGCATCGTCAGGCCGCGCCGCGCTACAGCACCGCGCCTCTTTTCAGACGCGCATAAGGCGCTGTAACACTTTGAATTGCTGCATAATTTTATCCTTAAATCGATTCCGATTTAAGGAATTATGCAGTAGAGCGGTCTCGGCCTGAGACCTAACCGACAAAGGCCGATTAGGCTTTGCCGGCCTTCACGTCGAGGACGCGGTTGGCGGCCGAGACGATCGCTTCCAGCGACGCCGCGACGATGTTGGTATTGATGCCGGCGCCGAAGAGCTTGCCGCCGGGATAGGAGATCTCGACATAGGAGATCGCCGCTGCGTTCGAGCCATGCTGGAGCGAATGCTCGGAATAGTCCTCGACCGACATGTCGACGCCGAGATAATGCGACAGCGCATTGATGAAGCCGTCGATCGGACCGTTGCCGCGCCCTTCGATGCGCTTGATCTCCCCATTGTCGGTGATCTCGGCTGCGACGATCCGCTGGCCCTTGTGCTCGGTGTCGGGATAGGTGTGATGGTCGACGAAGCGCAGGCGGCCTTCCGGCTGCGTCACGTAGCGCTCGATGAAGCGGTCGTAGATGCGCCGGGACGGAAGCTCTTTGCCCTCGACGTCGGTGATGCGCTGGATGTCCTCGCGGAATTCCACTTGCAGGTTGCGCGGCAGGTTCAGCCCGTAATCCTGCTGCAGGATATAGGCGATACCGCCCTTGCCAGACTGAGAGTTGATGCGGATGATCGCCTCGTAGGAACGACCGACATCGCGCGGGTCGATCGGCAGGTATGGGACTTCCCACATCGGATGATTGGCGACCTGCGCTGCCTTCATACCCTTGTTGATCGCGTCCTGATGCGAGCCGGAGAAGGCGGTGTAGACCAATTCTCCGACGTAAGGATGGCGCTCGCCGATCGCCATCTGGTTCGAATATTCGAACACTTCCTTGATGCGTTCGATATTCGAGCAGTCGATCTCGGGATCGACGCCTTGCGTGAACATGTTCAGCGCCATCGTCACCATGTCGACATTGCCGGTACGCTCGCCATTGCCGAACAGCGTGCCTTCGACGCGGTCGGCACCTGCCAGCAGTGCCAGTTCGGCAGCGGCAATGCCGGTGCCGCGGTCGTTATGCGGATGCAGCGAAACGATCAGGTTCTCGCGATTGTCGAGGTTGCGGCACATCCATTCGATCTGGTCGGCATAGACGTTCGGCGTCGCCATCTCGACGGTGGACGGCAGGTTGATGATCAGCTTGTTATCGGGCGTCGGCTTGACGACCTCGATGACGGCGTTGCAGATCTCCAGCGCCACATCGAGTTCCGTGCCGGTAAAGCTCTCCGGGGAATATTCGAAACGATAACCGCCGCCGGCCTTCGTGGCCATATCGGTGATCATCTTGGCGGCATCGACGGCGATCTGCTTGATGCCCTGCACATCCTTGGCGAAGACGACGCGGCGCTGCAACTCGCTGGTGGAGTTGTAGAAATGCACGATCGGCCGGTTTGCGCCTTCCAGCGCTTCGAAGGTGCGGGTGATGAGTTCCGGGCGGCACTGCACCAATACCTGCAGGGAGACGTCGTCGGGCACATTGCCCTCCTCCACGCACCAGCGGGCGAAGTCGAAATCGGTCTGTGAAGCCGAGGGGAAACCGATCTCGATTTCCTTGAAGCCCATCTCGATCAGCAGCTGGAACATCCGCGCCTTGCGATCGTGGCCCATCGGGTCGACGAGCGCCTGGTTGCCGTCGCGCAGGTCGACCGAGCACCAGACCGGTGCCTTGGTAATGGTCTTCGTCGGCCAGGTGCGATCGGGAATGTTTACCTGCGGGTAGGCCCGGTATTTTACCGCGGCGTCGGGCATGCCTTTTGCGGGGGCCGTCTTGTTTGTGGAGGCCATGTTATTCACGGAGGCCATCTTATTCTCTGAGGATTGCGTCTTCGCGTCCATCGTATCGTCTCCTCGTCCCGGCATTTGCCCGCCTCATAGCCGATCATGTCGGGCTTGGCGATAAACAAATGCGGACCTTGTCGGTCGTTAGGTCAATTTTGAAAGTGAGTCGCGAGGAGCGATGGCCGGGCGGGCTTTCGGCCGCCGGGCGCTCCTCAAAGGACCCGGCAACCGCGCGTAAGGCCGAGGAGAAGAAGCGAGGTCAGGGCGCGCGTATTGTCACGCAGGGCGATACGGCCGCGTGCAATCGTGTCAGAAATTCTGGCGCCAGTGGTCTTCATGACCGCGCTTATAGCCTCGGGCGGTGATGCTGGCAAGTCCTTGCCGGGCTTTTGGTCACCGCCAACAATCGACGAACTGCGCACTTATTGCTGGCGGAACTGCTTGAAGCGCCAGGATCCGGCATTTGGGGAGCACAACGACCCTCCGTTACCTCGACTGAGCTCGGTCTTTCCAAATCTTCACCAGCCGCGACAGCGCCAGCATCAGCCCACCCGCGATCAGACCCCAGAAGGCACCGGAAATACCGCCGAAGGAAACGCCGGAGGCGGTGACGAGGAAGGTGATCGCCGCCGCCTCGCGCGAGTCCGGCGCCTGGAAGGCCGACATCGCCGAGGACGAAAAGGCGCCGACCAGCGCCAGCCCAGCTACCGCCTCGATCAAGATGGAAGGCGCGAGCGCGACGAAGGCCGTCACAGCGCCGGCAAGCAGCCCGAGAATGATATAACCGACGCCGGCGATCAGGGACGCCCAATAGCGCCGCTTCGGATCGGCATGGGCGTCCTGTCCGGCGCACATTGCCGCGGTGATGGCCGCCAGATTGACCGCGTGGCCGCCGAACGGCGCCGACAGCAGCGAGAAGAAGCCGGTGACGGCAAAGAGCGGACCGGGCTTCGGGTCGTAGTGGTTGACCTTCAGCACCGCGATACCCGGAATGTTCTGCGAAGCCATAGTGACGATGAAGAGCGGCAGTGCGATCGAGACGAGGCCGGCGAGATTGAACACCGGTCGGACAAACTCCGCCGTCGGCACCAGCGACTGCTCCAGCGAGCTGAGCGCACCGTCGGGGATATCGACACCGAAGGCGAGCACCAGCACGAAGGCCGCGAGTGCTGCCGGCACTGCCCAGAGCCGCTTGAAGGCGCCGACGACGATCCAGGCGACGACGATCGGCAGGCCGAACAGCGGATTGAAGCCGATCGCCTTCACCGGCGCGAAACAAAGGCCGATCAGCACGCCGGCAAGCATCGCATTGGCGAGTGGCGCCGGAATGGCGGCAACCGCTCGCCCGAGCGGCTTGAACAGTCCCGCAACAATAATCAGGGCAGCACAGATCAGGAATGCTCCGACCGCCGCATTGAAGCCACCCTCGATCGCCCCGGTGCTTGCCAGCAGTGCGGCGCCCGGTGTCGACCAAGCGATGCTGACCGGCAATCGGGTCACGGCACTCAGCACGATCGCACAGATGCCCATGGAAATCGACAATGCCATCAGCCCGGAAGCCGCCTGTACATCCGTGGCGCCGACCGCCTGCAGCCCGTGCAGCACAACGGCGAAGGAGCTGGCGGAACCGACGAAAGCGGTCAGCAGCCCCATAAACAGGGCCTGGACGGAAAACTCTTTGAACATGGCAGGACTCGTCGCTGCGGGATGGCGCATGGAGCATGACCGCTGCGGCACGCGCAAGTCCAGATTTCCCGCATTCGGTTCGCTGCCTGGCGATAGAAGATCATCTCCGTTCAAACGTCTTCCGGGCGAAGAAAATGTCACAACAAAACGCCTTTGCGCTCGCCCACCGCGCGCATAGAGTGACCCCCATTCCGTCAGATCGGGGGATGGACGAATGGTCGGCGAAGCACGGATGGTTCTCGTTACCGGGGCAACCGGAGGCATTGGAACGGCAGTCTGCCATCAGCTCGCCGGGAGCGGCTATCCGCTGGTTCTGGCCGCGCGCAACGAGGCCAAGCTGAAAACGCTTTCCGATGAATTGACCGGCGACGGTCATGTCTGGTTGCAGCTGGACATGACGAACGATCAGTCGATCCGCCAATTCGGGGAAGAGCTGGCGGCAAGGCGCATCACTCTGGATGGCGTCGTGCTGATGCCACCGCAGGCCCACAGCACCAATGATCCGATGCCGGGCGCAGACGCCTGGCGTGCGCTGTTTCAGAATTGCTTCATCGGACCTCTCGAGGTCCTGAAGGCGGCGATCGACCGGATGAACCCCGATCCGGTCAACGGTCGCCGGGCAAAGATCGTCATCATATCGGGAATATCGTCTGCGCAGGTACTTGGGCGCTACGCTACCTCGAACGTGCTGCGCTGCGCCTGGATCGGCGAGGCAAAGACATTGGCCTTCGCGCTCGGCGCCCGGGGCATCCACGTCAACACGCTTTCGCTCGGAGGCACGCTATCTCCCTGGTATCGAGAGGGGATCGAAAAGCGCGCCGATGCCGTCGGTATCACGTTTGAACAACGCCTTGCCGAGGAAACGGCAAACATCCCTTTGGGAAAATACGGAGAACCGGCAGAGGTTGCCGTCGCTGTCGAAGGGCTCCTGTCGCGCTTCTCCGACCACATGACCGGGCTGAACATCATGCATGATGGCGGGTTCACGCGCTCATACTAGAGCCTTTCCTGGTCGGCAATAAAATGAAACGCCCTCGCCTGCGGTCTGCAGACAAGGGCGTTTCAATGGTTTGGGCTGAGAAAACTTAGATATCGGCCTGCGACGTCACGATCCGTGAAACGAGGCCATACTCCTTCGCCTCTTCGGCCGAAAGCCAGTAGTCGCGATCCGTATCCTTGTCGATCTTGTCGAGCGGCTGGCCGGTGGCCGCTGCCATGATCCTGTTCAAGCGCTCGTTCATCTTGATGATCTCGCGCGCCTGGATTTCGATGTCGGATGCCATGCCGCGCGTGCCGCCGGAGGGCTGATGCAGCAGGAAGCGCGTGTTCGGCAGGCACAGGCGCCGCTCCTTCGGAGTGGCGACATAGATCAGCGCGCCAGCGGAGGCGACCCAACCGGTGCCGATCATCCAGACCTTCGGCTTGATGAACTTGATCATGTCATGAATGGAATCGCCGGATTCGACGTGGCCACCGGGCGAATTGACATAGATGCGGATGTCCTCGTCGCTGGCCGCGGCAAGTGCCACAAGCTGCGAGCAGACCTTCTGCGCCAATTCCTGATTGATCGGTCCGTAGATGAAGATCGAACGCGACTTGAAAAGATTCGCCTCCGTTTCCTTGCCGAGCGGCAGTTCCTTCGTCTTGTCGTCCTGGTCTTCGTCGTTCATTCGAACCTCTTGGAGATGAATTCGGGTTCCTCGCACATAGTGCGACTCAATGCCTAAAACAATGCGGGAAAAACACAAGGCACCGAAGCGATAGAGATATCCTTAAGAAGCCGCGCGCCGTTCTGCAAGCCTTACCGAATTGTAACGGCGAAAGGCTTTGAAAAGCCCAAATCGGTTCCTACCTCAGCCTCACGCGGCAAACGCCGCCAGCGCATAACCCCGACAATCGAATCGATTGTCGGGGTTATGCGCAGTTTTAAATTGATAGAACGTCCTTAGCGCGTCCTGTCGGACGCGCGGCGCTCTAGATCATTAGGAGGCACGACAATGTCACCCGAAGAACGCCAATTGCTGACCGCCCTCTTCGACCGCGTACGCACCGCCGCGGCCACACCGCGCGACAGCGACGCCGAGGCCCTGATCGACCAGGCGACTCGCGAACAGCCGTCCGCCACCTATTATCTGGCCCAGGCCGTCATCGTTCAGGAAAAGGGGCTGGAGGCGGCCGCCAACCACATCAAGGAACTCGAAGAGCGTGTCCGCCAGCTGGAAGCCGGCGAGAGCGAACACCGCCAGGCCGAACAAGGCGGCGGTTTCCTGAGCTCAATCTTCGGCAATACGCAGACGCAGCAGCCCGCGCCTGTCCCCTCCAACCCCGGCCCATGGGGCCACTCCTCCCGCGGTTATGACGATTCCCGTGGTTACGACCGTGATGTCCGCCAGCCGCCGCAACAGCCGACCGGCCCTTGGAGCCAGCAGGCCTATGCACCGTCGGCCGGCGGCAGCTTCCTGCGCGGCGCGCTCGGCACGGCAGCGGGTGTTGCCGGCGGCATGCTGCTTGCCAATTCGCTGAGCGGCATCTTCGGCAACCACATGTCCTCGCTCGGCTGGGGCTCGCCCTTCGGCGCCAATCCCTTCGGCAATGCCAGCGCGCCCACCGAGGAAACCGTCATCAACAATTATTATGGCAATGACGACACCCGCCAGGCCGCTGATACCGCGTCAGACGACAAGGATAACGACAATATCCAGCAGGCCGATTACGATGACAACGACGATTACACTGACGACTCGTCCGGCGACGACACAACGGATGTGTGAGAGCTAGCGGCCGGAGACGGGCAGCGATTGCCGCGCCGTTGCCCGGCCCTTCGCTCTAAGCTCAGGGCGTTCACCGCTGCAATCGATTCACTGGATCGATTGCTCGGGCTGCGCCCGACCGCGGCTCACCCACGGCCGCGATAGGTGGCAACGCCCTGCTCCGGCAGCCACACGCCTTCCGGCGGCGTGCCCGTCTGCCAGAAGACATCGATCGGAATGCCGCCGCGCGGATACCAGTAGGCACCGATCCTCAGCCACCTCGGATCGAGCAGCTCGACGATGCGCTTGGCGATGTAGACCGAGCAATCCTCGTGGAAAGCGCCGTGATTGCGGAAAGAATGCAGGAAGAGCTTCAGCGACTTCGATTCCACTAGCCATTCGCCCGGAATGTAGTCGATGACGATATGGGCGAAATCCGGCTGCCCGGTCATCGGGCAGAGCGAGGTGAATTCCGGCGCGGTGAAGCGTACGACGTAATCGGAGCCGGCATGGTTGGACGGCACTTTTTCAAGCACCGCCTCCTCCGGCGATTGCGCGGTTTCAGTTTGCTGACCCAGCATCGACAGGCTGGAAACATCGGTACTCGGCATTATGCCTCCTTGACGACTTTGACTCGGATGCCGTGAGCCTTTTCGCCCTCCGGCTCCACGTGAATTGCGATGGTGGCGCCCTCGTGCACCGCCCTGATGGCATCCTCAAGGCGGTCGCATATATCATGCGCCTGCCGCACCGACATCCCGCCGGGCACCACCATGTGAAAATCGATGAAGGTGACGGTGCCCGCGCGGCGCGTTTTCAGGTCGTGCACGCCGATTGAGCCTTCTGCGTGGGCAGCGATCGCCTGCTTGATCGCCTCCTCCTCCTGCGGCTCGACCGCCTGGTCCATCAGCCCGCCGATCGATTGCGAGATCACCTTCCAGCCCTGATAGAGAATGTTGACGGCAACGAGGATGGCGAGCACCGGGTCGAAGATCGCATACCCCGTCGCCAGCGCCAGCAGCAAGCCGATGAGCACGCCGACAGAGGTTACGACGTCGGACATGATATGCTGCCCATCCGCCGTCAGCGCTGCCGAGCGATGTCTGCGTCCGGTTCTGATCAGCAACCGCGCCCAGATCGCATTGATGACACCGGCCGCGAAATTGATCGCAAGGCCGAGCACGGGTGCATCCAGCATGCGTGGCTCGGCGAGGTAACCAACCGCCTCGTTGACGATCAGCAGGGCAGCGACGACGATCAGCGCGCCCTCGGTAACCGCTGACAGATATTCCGCCTTATGATGGCCGAAAGGGTGGTCGTGATCGGCCGGCTTCTGCGCATAGCGAATGACGAAGAAGGCGATGAAGGCGGCAACGACGTTGACCGACGATTCGAGCCCGTCCGACAGCAGCGCCACCGACCCGGTGACCCACCACGCCACCATCTTCAGACCCATGACGCCGAGCGACAGCGGAATCCCCCACATCGCCAGCTTGCGAACCGTAAGATCGCCGTTGTCACTCATATCGTTCCCCTGCGGTTGCGAATGAATTGCAGCTTTCAAGCCGTTGAAACGCAAAACCGCCCACGCGAATGTCGCGCAGGCGGTTCAGTTGATGGTGATATGGGGGAACAGAGCGGATTTGTCAAAGGGGAATGAGACTCCCTTCCGCGCGACTCAAGGAGCGGGGTCGGCGAGAACAATTTGCGGCCAGCGCAAGAGCGCGGCCTGCCCTGCAGGCGTCAGCGCATAAACGCCCTTCTCCTTGCGCTCGAACCATCCGTAGACATTGTCGAGCAGGATTCGGCCGGCATTGGGCACCTGAGCTTTCATATCCCGCGGCCGCTCGACCCCCCCATCGAGTGCTGAGGCGCAGAGCAACGCCTGCTGGCGATAGGCGGTCATGATCGGCGCCCGCGAACCGCCGCCGACGGCGGGATCGCCACGGCGGCGCTGATGCTCCTTGACCAGGCGCGAGCGCCGCTTCGGATTGGTGCGCGGCATCGGCGAGACGGAACTGACGATGACACTGACCTCGCCGCCATCGGAGACGCCAAGCATGCCGATACCAAGCCGCCGGCAGAGGTCGCGGTATCGTTTGTCGGCCTCCCGCCCGCGGCCTTTGGCGGAAACGCGGGCCGCAACCCAGACTTCATCGCTCATCGCCGCGCGATCGACCGCCTGGAGAAGCAGTTCGAGGTTGAAGGAGAGTTTCAGTTCGCAGACCACAACGACCGGTGGCTCGGCACCGCTCAAGCCGACGAGATCGCATCCGCCGACCTCGCCCTTCACGATATAACCCGCCGCCTCCAGGAAAGCTTTGACCGGCAGGTAGAGCGACGTCTCCATGGTAAAAACGGCGCCTCAGGCGGCGTTGAGATCGGCAATCTCGCCATATCGTGCAAGCAATCGCGGCGACGACATGTCGCCGGTTTCTTCATCGACGATCACGGCATAGGCCGCCACGCCGACGAAACGCTCAGCCATCGCCGAAGCGATCTTTTCCGCACTGACGGAGTTCGATGCCTGGCGCATTTCGCCGGGCACGAGATTGCCGCGGTTCTTGCGGTAAGGGAGAACGATGAACTTTTCAGCATTGGCCACGGCAATAGGTTCCGATTGATCGTTCCTGAAATGTTCTGATTTGCCGGAAGAAGTCAAGTCGCGGCCCGACGGCCTGATGCCTGGCCCTTCCCGCAGTAGGAAGGGCCAGGCAAAATTGCCGTCACGCAGCCTTCGTCTTCACCCTGCGCGCCAGATGCGCCACGACATTTTCGATCATCCGCATCCCGGCATCGCCACCGAGCGTCATGATCGACTCCGGATGGAACTGCACCGCAGCGATCGGTTCCTTGGCGTGTTCGATACCCATGATCGTGCCGTCGTCGCTTTCCGCCGTGATGATGAATTCGCGCGGCAGCGTCGAGGGATCGGCGAAGATCGAGTGGTAGCGGCCGACCGTCACCTCCTTGGCAAGGCCGGAGAAGACGATGCCAGGCTCCAGCACGCGGATGCGCGAGGGCTTGCCGTGCATCGGCAGCGCCAGATGGCGCAGTTCCCCGCCATAGGCTTCGGCGAGCGCTTGCAGACCGAGGCAGACGCCGAAGATCGGCAGGTTGCGCGCCCGCGCCTTCTTGATCGTCGCCTTGCAGTCGAAATCCTTGGGCGTTCCAGGTCCGGGCGACAGCACGACGAGGTCCGGGTTCAGCTTGTCGAAGATTTCCTCCGGCACTGGTGTGCGCACGGTCGAAACCGTCGCCCCCGTCTGGCGGAAATAATTGGCGAGCGTGTGGACGAAGCTGTCTTCATGATCGACGAGCAGGATGCTGACGCCCTTGCCGACGCTCGCGACGTCGCGCTGGATCCTGCCGGAATTGCCCGTCTTGGCGTCTCGGATGGCGGAAAGCATGGCGGAGGCCTTCAGTTCTGTTTCGGCTTCTTCTTCCTCAGGAATGGAATCGTTGAGCAGCGTCGCACCAGCACGCACCTCGGCGATACCATCCTTGATGCGCACGGTACGCAGCGTCAGGCCGGTGTTCATGTCGCCGTTGAAGCCGACCATGCCGATCGCCCCGCCATACCAGGCGCGCGGGCTTTTTTCATGGCTCTCGATGAAGCGCATCGCCCAGAGCTTCGGGGCGCCGGTGACAGTGACGGCCCAGGCGTGGCTGAGGAAACCGTCGAAGGCGTCCATGTCGTCGCGCAGCCGCCCTTCGATATGGTCGACCGTGTGGATGAGGCGCGAATACATCTCGATCTGCCGGCGGCCGATGACCTTGACCGAACCCGGCTCGCAGACACGGCTTTTATCGTTGCGGTCGACATCAGAGCACATGGTAAGCTCGGACTCGTCCTTCTTGGAATTCAGGAGCTTCAGGATCTGCTCGCTGTCGGCGATCGGATCGTCGCCGCGCTTGATCGTACCCGAAATCGGGCAGGTTTCGATGCGACGGCCGGAAACGCGCACGAACATTTCGGGTGAGGCGCCGACCAGATATTCCTGGTGGCCGAGATTGATGAAAAAGGAATAGGGCGACGGATTGATCGCCTTCAGCCGCTTGGAAATGTCGGACGGCTTGCTGTCGCAGCGCTCCATGAATTTCTGCCCGGGCACGACTTCGAAGAGGTCGCCCTTGCGGAAACTTTCCTTCGCTTTGGTGACGAGCTCGGCATATTCGCCCGGCCGGTGATCGCTCTTCGGCGGAATGGCATCCGTGTGTTTGAAGGGCTCCGCCGCGATATCCTGGGCCTTGCCCTCGGTCGACACGCCGCCTTTTTCGAAATCGTAACGGTCGACCCAGGCCTTGGCGGCGTAGTTGTCGACGACGAGGATCTCGTCCGGCAGGTAGAGCACCATGTCGCGCTGGTCGGAGGGCCGCGTCAGCTTCAGATTGATTGCATCGAACTGGAAGGCAATGTCGTATCCGAAGGCGCCGTAGAGCCCGAGGCTCGCATCCGCCTGCGAGTAGAACAGGTCGGTGACGGCGCGCAGCACAGTGAAGACCGTCGGCATCTTCGAGCGCTCTTCCTCGGTAAACACCCGGTCCGGCGTCTTGACGGTGAGGTCGAGGCGACGGGCGGAGGACACGCCGAGCACGATTTCGGACACCGTCTTCAGCCGCTCGGTCACGAAGCCGAGGATCACTTCGCCGCGTTCATTATAGGCTTCGATCCAGACGTCACGCCCGAAGGAGGAGATGCCGAGCGGCGGATCGACGACGGCGGTATCCCAACGCGTGTAGCGGCCCGGATATTCGTAGTTCGACGAGAACACCGCACCGCGGCGCTCGTCGAGCTTGTCGACATAGGAAGAGACCGCATCGCCGTAGGGGATCGCCCGCCGCTGCCGCGTGACGGATATGCCGCCCTTGGTCTCGTAGATTTCCGCACCATCATCCCGCAGGATCGTTACCATTGTTCCACTCCGTTATCGGGGCCCGGACGACAGGCGGCCATAAAACAAAAAAGCCGCCTCGAAGTTTCGGGCGGCTCACTCGTCGTCTTTGAACACGATTGGTCGAGGCCGCCTTAGCGAACCCACCACCAAACTGCAATGTTCAAGGACTTGATCATGGAAAAAATTGTTAGCCTGAGATCAGCCATTGCGCAAGAGGCGAATGCGGGAATGAAAAAGGGCGGCCCGAAAGCCGCCCATCCCCAGCCCTGAAAGCGTGATCGCGATCAGAAGGTCTTGGTCAGCGAGACCTTGAAAGTGCGGCCGGGCTCGGAATACCAATCGCGCGGCTGCGACGCCGTCGAGATCAGGTTGACATCGCGCACGGCGAGCGCGTTGAAATATTCCTGGTCGAAGATGTTGTAGACGCCGGCCTGCACGCGCAGACCCGGCACCTGGTCCGGTGTCCACCAGCCGGTCAGGTCGACGATCGCGTAGCCGGGCGCATCGAAGGTCGTGTCGGCGGTGTTGGTGACGGGCGTATTGAGATGGTCAGTGAGCATGCCCGCCGAAAGCGTAGAAGAAAGATCGAAGCCGAAAGTCTCGTTGCTCCAGCCGCCGCCGACGATCGCCTTGAATGGCGCCACCGAGCGCAGGCGCTGAGTGGTTTCTTCATTCCTGCCATAGGCATAGGCAAGTGCGGCATGCAGGTTGATGCCGTTGTTGAACGTCTTGTCGGCGCTCGCTTCGATACCGGAGATCGTCACACTGCTGACGTTGGTATAGTTGAACTCCGTGATGCCAGTGGTCGCGTTGACGCTCGTCACCGTTTCGATGAAGTTGTGATACCGGTTGTGGAAGACCGCCAGACGGCCGTTGAAATCACCCGTGTCGAAATTGGCGCCCATCTCGACCCCATAGCCAGTTTCTGGCTTCAGGTCAGGGTTGCCGAGCTGGGCATAGTTGCCGCCCGCATTGTAGAAGCGGCTGTAGAGCTCATCGACAGTCGGTGCGCGGAAGGCCGACGACAGCTGGGTGTAGAGCTGCACATCGGGTGTCAGTTCGTAGGTGGCGAGCACCTTCGGCGAAACGTGCTGATCGCTGCGGTCGGACAGCGTGCCGAACTTGGCAAGCGCCGGATTGCTGGCGAACCCGCCGCTCGTTGACGGATCATAGCTGAACCAGTCGAAACGAATGCCCGGCGTCAACGTAAAATTCGTATCGCCGAACTCGATCTTGTCTTCGATCGACAGGCCGATCGTCTTGCTCTCGACGTCGGGCACTTCCGACTGGTTGTTGAGCGAAGGGCATGTCGTCGGCGTCGGGCATAGCGCGGAGCTGTACTGGGTCCAATCCGACGTCGTCGCTTCGAGCGTTGCCTTCACCGAATGGCGGACGTTCGAATATTCGAAATCCTTGGTGACGGTGCCGTTGAAGCCCCAGGTCTTGTTTTCGATCTCGTTGTTACGGCCATAGGCGACATTGGCCGCCGTGCGGCCGTTCGTGCCCGATTCCTTCTTCAGGTCCTGCCAATAGAGTACCGCGCGGGCGGAGGTGAAGAAAGCGTCCGACGATGTGGCTTCATAATCGTAATCGAGGGAAACGCGGTCGCGGTCGTTCAGCTCACGGGCATCATAATTGTCGATCATATAGGTGCGCCCAGTCCCCTGCAGATCTCTTTTGTCGGTCTGGAGATCGCGACGGAACCGTTCGGCCGTCAGGCCGAGGCGGTGGCCGCCCTCGAATTCCTGGCGGAGCTTGAAAAGCAGGTTGTGCTGGTCGAAATCGGCAGGATCCGACTCGGTGCGGTAACGACCGTAAACGTCGTTGTTGCCCATATTCTCCCGCTCATGCCCCTTGCGGTAGCCGCCCTGGAAAAGGATCGACGTGTTGCCGATCTTCTTGGCAGCGGCGGCCGATCCGGAAATGCTGCGGTCTTCGCTGTCATAGGTCGACTTGACGATCGCACCCCAGTCGCGGCCTTCCGGAATAAGATCCTCCGGCTCCAGCGTGTTGACGACGATGGCGCCGCCGAGCATGCCCGAGCCGCCCCGGCTCGAATCCGCGCCGCGTACGATATCGAGCGACGACAGCGAATTGAAATCGAAGGTGTCGCCGCCGCCGTTGGCGTTGGCCGGCGCGAAGGCTCCCTGGCGTGAACTGTTCGAGAGATAGGGGATCGGGATGCCATCGACGATGGTCAGGATGCGCGGGCCGGAGAGGCCGCGCAGATTGATGCCGGCATCGCCACGTGAGGCGTTAATGCCCGGATCGACGCTGCGCCCGAGGTCCTCGATATTGGTGACCTGCTTCTCATCGAGCTTCTTGTCGGTAATCTCGGTCGAAACCGGCGTGTCGGCGACGCTGCCCGGCGCCGCGCGTTTGCCCTTGACGACGATCTCCTGCAGGACGGTGCTGTCCTCCGCCGTGGCTTGCGGCGTGGCTGCCGTAGCGCTTTGCGCGAAAGACTGCGAAACAGGAAGAACAACTGTGGCTGCCGTGCAGACCAATAGAACCGAACGCCAATGCCGGACGATCATAACCTACCCCTTAATGATGATTACCGGGCTGGCTGGTCGTGGCGCATCGAACGCTCGAGGGGCTGGCTGGGCTTTTGCGGATGAAGACGATGCAAAATTCCGCCTTCTTTTTGCCGCATAAAAAACATGAGCAGTATTGTCAACATAAAGCGGCAACTTATGTTGAATAAAAGTATCAAGTTTTAATGATCTCTCCAGACGTTGCGAAATTGCAACGAAATCCGCCCGCTTGCGTTATCCCTAGCTATCGACACCAGGGAATCGGATGCGTTGAGAAAACTTGCGATACTGGCGATCCTTCTCGCCGCAACCGCCGTTCTTGCCGGTGCCCGCCTGCCCGTTCACGGTCCTCTGCCACAGCAAAGGCCGGATATCGAGGGCACGTCCGCACCCACCCCCGATTCAAATGCCGAAGGCACGCAACCGCCGCCGGCCGCAGAAATGCCCACTCCTGAACCGAAGCCCGACATTCAAAAACCAGAGACACAAAAACCAGAGATATCGGCACCGAACGAACCGGCGGCACCGAAAACCGAACCCACCAAACCGATGCAGGGTCCGCCGCTTCCCCCTGGGAAGGAAAACCCGCAAGCTCCGACTGAGGAGAACAAGCCTCCCGCCGCACAAACACTTGAGGAACAGCATCTGACGATCGAGCCCGAAAGCGATGCCGAGCACGCCAAGTGCACGGCTGCGCTTCAGGCCCTGGGCGTCGTCTTCAAGGACACGCCGCGCATTGACGACGGCAATGGCTGTGGCATCGACAAGCCGATCATCGTCTCCGAAGCCCTGCCCGGCATCAAGCTGAAGCCGGAGGCGACGATCCGTTGCCCGGCAGCGCTTGCCCTTGCCCGCTGGATGAAGGACAGCGTCATTCCGGCGGCTTCCGCCGCCCTGCCGGAGCAGGGCCGCATCACCACCGTCAACCAGGCAACGTCCTATATGTGCCGCCTGCGCAACGGCGCCGGAACCGGCAAGATCTCCGAACATGCCCGCGGCAACGCCATCGACATTGCGAGCTTCCATTTCGAAAAGGGTGAGGATGTCGCCGTCCGCTCCCGCCGCGAGGATCCGACGCTCACCGGCGCCTTCCAGCGCACCGTCAGCGCAGCCGGCTGCCTCTATTTTACCACCGTCCTCGACCCGGAAAGCGACGCCGCCCATGAGACGCATTTCCATCTCGACGTGATCGAGAGGAAGGGTGGCTATCGCTACTGTCATTAGTCATTTCAGCAAGCCGTCACCGGATCAGAACAAACCTTCGATATAACCCTGATCGTTTAGGAAAATCCGCTCCGCCGACGGCGATTTCGGCAGGCCGGGCATCGTCATGATCTCGCCGGTGATGGCAACGACGAAGCCCGCTCCCGCCGAAAGCCGCACCTCCCGCACGGTGACGATGTGGCCTTCCGGCGCGCCGCGCAGGTTTGGATCGGTGGAGAAGGAATATTGCGTCTTCGCCATGCAGATCGGCAGCTTGCCATAGCCCTGCTCCTCCCATGTCTGCAACTGGTCGCGCACCGCCTTGTCGGCTGTCACCTCGCCGGCATGGTAGATCTTCGAGGCGACGATCTCGATCTTTTCGAACAGCGAAAGATCATCGCCGTAAAGCGGCTGGAATTTCGCCTGCCCGGATTCGGCCAGTTCCACCACCTTGTGCGCCAGGTCTTCGATGCCGGCCGAACCCAGCGCCCAGTGGCGGCAGAGGATCGCCTCGGCGCCAAGTCTCGAGACAAATTCCTTGACTGCCGCGATCTCGGCCTCGGTATCCGAGACGAAATGATTGATCGCCACGACGACGGGCACGCCGAAACGACGCACATTGGCGACGTGCCGGCCAAGATTGGCGCAGCCCTTTTTCAGCGCCGCGACATCCTCCGTGCCGAGATCGTCCTTCTTCACCCCGCCATTCATTTTCAGCGCCCGGACGGTCGCGACGATGACCGCCGCATCCGGCTTCAGCCCGGCCTTGCGGCACTTGATATCGAAGAATTTCTCAGCCCCAAGATCGGCGCCGAAGCCCGCTTCCGTCACCACATAGTCGCCAAGCTTCAGCGCCGTCTTGGTCGCCGTCACCGAGTTGCAGCCATGGGCGATGTTGGCGAAGGGGCCGCCATGCACGAAGGCCGGATTGTTCTCCAGCGTCTGCACCAGGTTCGGCTGCATCGCATCTTTCAAGAGCACAGCCATGGCGCCGTCGGCCTTCAGGTCGCGCGCATGCACCGGCGTTCGGTCGAAACGATAGCCGATGATGATGTCGCCGAGCCGCCGCTCCAGATCCTTGAGATCGGTGGCAAGGCAGAGGATGGCCATCACTTCGGAGGCGACGGTGATGTCGAACCCACCCTGGCGCGGGAAGCCGTTGGCGACGCCGCCGAGCGAGGAGACCATGCTTCTGAGCGCCCGGTCGTTCATGTCCATCACCCGCCGCCAGGTGATCCGGCGGATGTCGATATTTTCTTCGTTGCCCCAGTAGATGTGGTTGTCGATCATCGCCGCCAGCAGATTGTGTGCCGAGGTGATCGCATGGAAGTCGCCGGTGAAATGCAGGTTGATGTCTTCCATCGGCACGACCTGCGCATAACCGCCGCCGGCCGCCCCGCCCTTGACGCCGAAGCAGGGGCCGAGCGAGGCCTCGCGGATGCAGACAACGGCTTTCTTGCCGATCCGGTTCAGCCCATCGCCGAGCCCGACGGTGGTGGTCGTCTTGCCCTCGCCCGCCGGCGTCGGATTGATCGCGGTGACGAGGATCAGCTTGCCATCCTTCTTGCCCGCTTGCGCGGCGATGAACTCGGCGCTGACCTTCGCCTTGTCGTGACCATAGGGAACGAGCTGCTCGACCGGAATGCCGAGTTTCGCCCCGATTTCGAAGATCGGCTTTTTGGCCGCGGCGCGCGCGATTTCGATATCGGATTTGATTGATGGCATGGATGTTCCCCCGTCCGACACCCGCGGGCGCGGAGCCGTTGTTTTTCTCTTCATCGAGATAGCGAAATATCGGCGGGGTGTGAATAGTGCTGCGCCTTGCGGTCGACACGCTTACAGCGCCGCGCGTCTTTTCAGACGCGCAAAGGACGCTGTAACACTTTCAATCCTCGCATCGGGTCGATGCGCTAGGCGTTTATGTGGCGGTCAGCGATTGCGGCTTAACAGGCTGAAAACATGAAATCACTGGAACTCATCATCGAGCGCATCATCCTGTCGAGCCGCTGGATCCTCGTCGTCTTCTATATCGGCCTGGTAGCGGCGCTCGCCGTCTATGCCGTTTCCTTCGCCTACAAATTCCTGAAGATCGCCGCCGGCGTCTTCGAACTCGATGAGGCGGAGATGATCCTTGCCATGCTCGGCCTGATCGACGCAGCCCTCGTCGCAAGCCTGATCGTCATGGTGATGATCTCGGGCTACGAGAATTTCGTCAGCCGCTTCGACGAGGCCAGCGAGGCCGACAACGAAGTGTCCTTCCTCGGCAAGCTCGATTCAGGCAGCCTGAAGATCAAGGTCGCCTCCTCGATCGTCGCCATCTCCTCCATCCATCTGCTGCAGGTCTTCCTCAATGCGGACAAATATGCGGACGGCAAGATCATGTGGCTGACCCTCATGCACCTCGCCTTCGTCGCCTCCGCCGTCATGCTCGGTTTCCTGGAGAAGCTGATGAGCGTGACCTCGAAGAATGATCTTAAAGACAAAGGCTAACGGCGGGCACGAGGACACCTTCAGACAGTGAACGAGCAGTCGCTCAAGACAACAGCGACGAGATCGTCATGACGTGCCTCCGCAGTCCGATATCAATTTGCCAAGGCCGCAGCGGGAACGATCTCGGCCTTCCGATTCCGGGACATCGGAGACTCTCCTTCGCGTCCGGTCCACAGACATGCAAGCCGGGCTGCTGGTAGACCGGTCCACCGCCTTGCGCCGGTGACGGAGAGACCCGAGTTCTCCCCCGAACTTTCCAAAGTGATTCTCTCCCTGCCCGGCTGCGCGACCACTCCTATCCCGCCATTAAGGAGGTCAAAGATACCGCCACGCTATGTTTGCAAGTCGAAACTCAACCGAAGCGCGATCCCCTGTGGCTAATTGTTCACAATTTGAATGAATCGGCTTGTCTCAGGTTAATCGGGCTAGCATCCCGCGGATTTTCTGTATTTGATAGCGGTAACATTGAGGCTGCCGGGGGCGTACAAATGTCTTACATGACTACCTCTGAAAGACAGTCATTGCTTTCGGCAGAGCTTGCGGCCGCTCGAACACGCAGCCTGTTTGCGCAGGCGCTCGGCAGGGTCTCGACAGCCTTCGGATTGTCGCATGCGACACTGATGCACGCTCCCTCCCCGGAAGACCTCCTCTTGAAACCCCTGCTGATCGAGAGCTCGCTTCCGGCCACCTATATCAGGGATTTCGACCGCGCCCACATGATGCGCGGCTGCCCTTTCGGCCTAAGGCTGAGGCAATCCGCTGTGCCGCTGTCCTGGCACCTCAACGACGCAGTCAATGGTCAGGCCTTTCCCACCGAACTGCGCGCCCTGATGCTGCGCCATGCCATACCGGCAGGCGTTGCCATGCCGAGCATTGCAGCCGACGGCCAGCGCCTGGTCTTTTGGTTCTGCGGCGAGCGCGCCGCACTCGGCCAGAGCGAGATCAACGAGCTGGTAATGATCATTCTCCATGCACTCGATGCATACAATGCAGTCAAGCGCAACGAGGAATGCGCGCATAACGCGCTATCGAACCGAGAACTAGAAGTTGTGCGCTGGACGGCCCAGGGCAAGACCTCGATCGAAATCGGCCAGATCCTGACGCTCTCGGACCATACGGTGAACGCCTATATGACGAACGCGATCAAAAAACTCGATTGCGTCAACCGCACCCAGTTGGTAGCTAAGGCAATTCGATTGAAGCTGATCAACTGAGGAATCGGAAGAGAGTCGGCACGTCGTCCCGTGATCTGGGGGAATCGTGCCTCTTCACTTCGAACAGCCCGTCATTAACAAGACAGAGCAATCCCGCGCTCACATCGGCATCACCGATGCGGAAGTTGTCCAGATGCTTGCTGCCTATCGTCTTTTCGGCTTCTGGCGCATCGATATCGAGACAGGACATTTCTTTGCAAGCGAGGCCGTCCACGCGATCTTCGACCTCCCCTACAGCGACGGCCCTATCAACCTGACAGAGCTAATGTCGCGTATCCACGAGGAGGACCGCAGCCTGATCGCCCAAACTTTCGAAGAGGCGAGCCTTCACGGCGTCGGCTTCCATTTCGTCTATCGCGTCGACAATCGGCTTGGCGGCCACAAGCTGGTGCGCAGCGTCGGCCGCTTCCGCGACGATGAAAGCGGCGGCGGCATCGTCGGCATCACCTATGAATTCGTCGAGAAACTGCGCGTCGTCGGCTTCGAGGATGACACGATACCCCGCTGACTCCGGATCTTTTAGCGATCGAGCACCGACCGGATCTCGACGAGGTTTGAGCGCACCCTCAGAATATAAAAGCCCATCGTGGCGAGATGGCTCGGCATGATCAAGCCATCCTCGCGCCCGTTCGAGATGATCGCCGGCTGGATGCGGAGCGCCGCCTGGAACTGCCGCATGGTCCCGCCCCAGATCGTTCCGAGATTGCGTTCCGCCACCACCTGCGAGAAATCCGCCTGGGCGGCAGCCATGATCGCGTAGTAGCCATAGAGCTGGCCATAGGCGAACCAGAACCGGTCGTCGGCGCGTGTATCGAACCAGCCGCGATTGTGGTTTTCCGAGCGCTCGGCGAGCATGTCGGAGGTGCCGCCGAGATCGTTGGCAATGCGGTCGATAAACTGCATCAGGTTGTCGGCGCGGCCGTCGAAAATGACATTGCAGAGGGCGAGATCGGTGTTGAACTTGCGCAGGCTGCCGATCGCCGAGCGGTAATAGGAAGGCGTCGGCGTCTTCGGCCCGAAGGGATTGAGCCCGAAATACCAGCTGTTTTCGTCAAACTGCAGATTGCCGCGCGCGCTCTGCAGGTCATTGTTGATGCCCGATGTGCCGCGCACGCGTCCGAGCGTATCGACAAGCTCCGCCGAAGTCCGCCGGACCGCCTGGTTGACGCCGCGCTGGAACGACGCCTTGTTGTCGAGGAAGGGCGTGTGATCCCAGTCGATGCCGAAGAAGCCCATCTTGTAGAGCAGCATGGAGGAGATCCATGCGTTCTGGTTGACATTGAAATCGGTCAGATCGGCGGCGACATCGACGATCGCCGAGCGCTGGCAGGTCTTCGGCGCCGTGGCAGCAGCCCCCTCGGCGACCGGCACATCCTGCCCGGCTGCGACCTTGCGCTCCGAAAGCCGGTACTGGTCGACGAAGGCGGGGTTGAAATTCGTCCAGACCTGCGTCTGCCAGAAGAAATAGCCGTAGAGGGCGACCAGCAGCGCCACGAACGCGATGACCGGCAGCCGAATCATCCAGCTCCGGCGCTGATACCAGCCGTGCGCGGCAAGAAAGGGCCAGAAAGCCCAGGCGGAAAACAGGCGGGCCCAGCGGCCGATCGTCTGGCCGATCAGCCTGAAAAAACCGGCTATCCGGTCAAGCATCGTCGTCTCCTGTCAGGCGAGGCGAACATCGGGACATTGCCGCCATGCTGCATCCCACATATGCGCTCGATGGGCCGAGCACAACACGAGCCCTTCGATTTTCCGGAATGAAAGCATTGGGAAGAGGGGTATTGTCCGCGCCCTGCTGGTCAGGAGCGCAGGAAAGGCAGGCGAAAGCGCAGGGACCTGCGCGCCGTGTTAATCAGTGGCGCCCCCGATGTTTCCGCCGGCGGTTCGGCATAGGTCGGAAACCTTCTTGTGAATTCGAGATCGGCGCGGCTCTTACGCCGCTCCAGATCCTGGGCGACCAGCATGCCCTTCTCGAACAGCCTGATCGGCGTGGCGATATCGGGAAAGAGTTCCGGTTTGATCCTCACCTTCATGCCCGGCCTGTCGGTATCGACCTGCGCCTGGTAGATGATCAGCCGCTCCTCGACGTCTATCAACAGCTTGCGCTGCAGCACGTTGCAGGCGGCGATCCCGCCGTTCAGCGAATCGACAAAGGCCTGGAACAGGCCGATGAAGCGCTCGCGCCGCTGGCTGTCGTCTCGCATCTCGTGCTCTTCGGCGGAAATTCGCTCGGCCTCCGCCTTCAGCGCCCGTCGTTCCGCCTCCATCTGCTCCCAATGAGCCCTGTTGCCATAGACGCCGATACGGCCCTGCGTCGTCAGCGCCTTGGCATTGAGCTCCTTCATCTTGAGGCGGGCGATATCGATGGAATCGACCAGCCGGCGCCGCTGCTCGACAATGTCGACAAGGTTGCGTTCGGCTGCCCTGTGCCGTTCGGTGAGCGAGGCGCGCTGGCCGGCGATCAGCCTGGCAAGCGCGTCCGATTTCGTCAAAAGGTCGAGCAGCCGCTCGATGACCGGCGCCTCGCGCACACGTTCGGTATACATGCGCCACATCCGCTGGCGCGACACCCAGCCGGCCATCTTCTCACGCAGCGTCAGCCCCCGGAAACTATCGAGATCGGCAGAAACCTCGGCCGTCAGCCGGTCAAGAGAAAAGACCAGCTCCGCCAGCTGGGCGTCGAGCGCCGCAGCATCGGCGATATGGGCCTGGAAGCGGGCATTCTGTCCCAGGAAGACCTCGTCGGCCGACCGCGTTTCCTCGCCGCTGAAGGCGCCGATCGCCGCCACGCAATAGGTTCCCTCGGCCGCAGTCCTCTCGGCAAGGCTGCCTGCAGCTTCGTACTGGCTGTCGAATGGCGGGGGTTTGCGCACCTAATCTCTCCAGGGAATCTCCTGCTCAAGCTAGTCGCTTGCGGCGCTAAAGAAAACAGGCGGCGTCGCCGGCTTCAGACCGGCTCGGCGATCCAGGCTCCGTTCATCGCGTCGTCCCAATGCCTGCGACAGAGCGAGACATATTTCTCGTTGCCGCCGACATCGATCTGGGCGCCTTCGTGCAGTACTTTTCCTTCCGCGCCGAGCCGCACAACCATCGTCGCCTTGCGCCCGCAATGGCAGATCGTGCGCACCTCGCGCATTTCGTCGGCGATCGCCAGCAGCTCCTGCGAGGCCGGAAACAGCTTGCCCTGGAAATCGGTTCTCAGCCCGTAAACCATGACAGGGATACCAAGCCTGTCGACGACGCGGGCAAGCTGCCAGACATGGACAGGCGTCATGAAATGCGCCTCGTCGACGAAGATGCAGGAAATCGGCGCGCCTTCGTCGCTCAGCGCCGCGACGAGCCGGAACAGATCCTCATGCGGCTCGAAGGGAATGGCGCTCGCCTCCAAGCCGATCCGCGAGCCGATGACGCCGCGGCCGGCGCGCTCGTCGAAGGCGGCGATCAGCTGCACCGTGCGCATGCCGCGCTCCTGGTAATTGTAGGAGGCCTGCAGCAGCATCGTCGACTTGCCGGCGTTCATCGTCGAGTAGTTGAAATAGAGTTTTGCCATCCGATTTCTCCTTAATCGGCTTATTGAAAGCTCGGAATGGCAAAGAAAAGCCCTGAGAGAACGATAATCACAGGAATCCGGCTCGAAAACCGCCGAAAGCCCTGAAAACGAGGCGCTCGGAAAAAATCCGCAGACGTCGCAATCGCATAGGTCGATACGACGCAAACGCACTGAGGTCGCTTGTCAAACTCGGTTATTGATGGTTGGCTTGGGAACTTAAAGACTGGGAGTCTAAAATGAAAATAACAAGCACGTTCAAATTCGTTACCGCAACTGCCGTCGCCGCCCTCTCCGTTGCGACCGCCGCCTTCGCCGCAGATCCAGACAGCTGTTCTACGGTTCATTTCTCGGACGTCGGCTGGACGGATATCACCGCCACCACCGCCACCGCATCCGTCGTCCTGAAGAGCATCGGCTATCAGACCGACATCAAGGTTCTCTCGGTGCCGGTCACCTACACCTCGCTGAAGAACAAGGACATCGACATCTTCCTCGGCAACTGGATGCCGACACAGGAAAAGGACGTCCGGCCCTATCTCGACGACAAGTCGGTCGAATCCTTCGGCCCCAACCTCGTCGGCGCTAAGTATACGCTCGCCACCAACGCCAAGGGCGCCGAGCTCGGCATCAAGGACTTCAAGGACATCGCCGCTCATAAGGACGATCTCGACGGCAAGATCTATGGCATCGAGCCTGGCAATGACGGCAACCGCCTCGTCATGGACATGATCGAAAAGAACACCTTTGGCCTGAAGGATTTGGAAGTCGTCGAGTCCTCTGAGCAGGGTATGCTCGCTCAGGTCGCGCGCGCCGACAAATCAGGCAAGCCCGTTGTCTTCCTCGGCTGGGAACCCCATCCGATGAACACCAACTTCAAGCTGACCTACCTCACCGGCGGTGACGATATCTTCGGTCCGGATTTCGGCGGCGCCAAGGTCTTCACCAATGTCCGCGCCGGTTATCTCGACCAATGCCCGAATGTCGGCGCGATGCTGAAGAACCTGACGTTCTCCCTCGACATGGAGAACCACATCATGGGCAAAATCCTGAACGACGGCAAAGAGCCGGAGGCTGCAGCGTCCGAATGGCTGAAGGCGAACCCCGCAGCACTCGAGCCCTGGCTTAAGGGCGTCAAGACCCGCGACGGCAAGGGCGACGCTCTCGCGGCCGCCAAGACCGGCCTCGGCCTCTGACGATACGAACGGGGCGGCTCGCCGCCCCGTTTCATTTTTGTCCGATTGTTGTTTTTCTGGATGGGCGCGCCCTTGAATTGGATCACCGAATTTAAGATTCCCGTTGGCCCCTGGGCCAAATCCTTCGTGGACTGGCTGACCTCGAACGGCGAATGGTTCTTCAACCAGATCGCCTTCCTGCTGTCGAGCGCCATAGACGGCCTGCTCTTCGTGCTGCAGAAGCCTCATCCGCTGATCGTCATCGCGGCCATCACCGCCATCGCCTTTTGGCTGCGCCGCTCGATCGCGGTCGCCGTTTTCACCTGTCTCGGGCTGCTGCTCATCGTGAACCAGGACTATTGGAAGGAAACGACGGAGACGCTCGCCCTCGTGCTCGCCGCCACCTTTGTCTGTATGGTGATCGGCATTCCGCTCGGCATTGCCGCCGCCCGCCGCCCTTGGGTCTATGCGGCCATGCGCCCGGTACTCGATCTCATGCAGACCATACCGACGTTCGTTTACCTGATCCCTGCGCTCATCCTGTTCGGCCTCGGCATGGTGCCGGGTCTGATCGCGACCGTCATCTTCGCAATCCCCGCCCCGATCCGGCTGACGCGCCTTGGCATCATCTCGACGCCGCCGTCCCTCGTTGAAGCCGCCGTCGCTTTCGGCGCGACGCCGATACAGGTGCTGCGCAAGATCGAGCTTCCCTTCGCCACGCCGCAGATCATGGCGGGTCTCACCCAGACCATCATGCTGTCGCTGTCGATGGTCGTCATCGCCGCCCTTGTCGGCGCTCCCGGGCTTGGCGTGCCCGTCGTCCGCGCGCTGAACACCGTCAATATCGCCAAGGGCTTCGAAGCGGGCTTCTGTATCGTCATCCTGGCAATCATTCTCGACCGGATGTTCCGCACGGCGGGTGAAGGAGGCGGTGCATGACCGCAGTAAGCTTTAACAATGTCAGCATCATCTTCGGCGATCGGCCGGAAACCGCGCTTGCCATGGTCGATCAGGGCAAATCGCGCGACGAAATCGGCGCAGCGACCGGCTTGGTGCTCGGCGTCGCCGATGCCTCACTGACGATCGAGGAAGGCGAGATCCTGGTGCTCATGGGCCTTTCCGGCTCTGGCAAGTCGACGCTGCTGCGCGCCGTCAACGGGCTCGCTCCCGTGGTGCGTGGTGATGTCGCCGTCTCCACGACCACCGGCCCCGTCAACCCCTACAGTTGCAATGCCAAGGCGCTGCGGGATCTGCGCACGCACACTGTCTCCATGGTGTTCCAGCAGTTCGCGCTCCTGCCCTGGCGCACGGTCGCCGAGAATGTCGGCTTCGGCCTCGAGCTCGCCGGCATGCCGGAGGCTGAGCGCAAGCTCCGCGTCGGCGAGCAGCTTGAACTCGTCAACCTGACGAAATGGGCAGGCCGCAAGGTCAACGAGCTTTCCGGCGGCATGCAGCAGCGTGTCGGCCTTGCCCGCGCCTTTGCCACCGGCGCCCCGATCCTGCTCATGGACGAGCCTTTCTCGGCGCTTGACCCATTGATCCGCACCCGCCTGCAGGACGAACTCCTGGAGTTCCAGCGGCGGCTGAAGAAGACCATTCTTTTCGTCAGCCACGATCTCGACGAGGCCTTCCGCATCGGCAATCGCATCGCCATTATGGAGAGTGGCCGCATCATTCAGTGCGGAACGCCGCACGACATCGTCAAGAACCCCGCAGACCAGTATGTCGCCGATTTCGTGCAGAACCTCAATCCGATCAACATGCTGACGGCGGCCGATGTCATGCAGTCAGGCCTCGGCCAGACTGCCGCCGGCATGAGCGTCAGCGCCACGGCCCGCGCCGCGACCCCGCTCATCGATATCCTCGATGCCCTTGCCCGCCAGCCGGGCAGTATCGGCATCGTCGAGAACGGCGCGATCGTCGGCACCATCTCGGCTCAGGATATCGTTGCCGGCCTTACCCGCCATCGCCGCAAGCAGGAAGCTTGATGTTTTCCATCCGCTTTGTCACAAAGCGGATATGAAAGATCCGGCCTCACCCTTACGCGAAACCGACGACGATGCCCGCAAGCTCGCCCGCGTGCTTCTGCGCTCCGCCCGGCACGCGGCGATTGCCGTTCTCGCGCCCGAGAACGGCTTCCCCTTTGTCAGCCGCGTGCTCGTCGCCACCGATATCGACGGCATCCCCGTCATCCTGGTTTCGCAGCTGTCAGCTCATACCAGGGCGCTCGCCAGAGACCCGCGCGCCTCGCTCCTGACCGGCGAGCCCGGCAAGGGCGATCCCCTCGCCTATCCCCGTTTGACGACCCAATGCCTGGCAGAACCCGTCGAGCACAGCAGTGCATTCTACGCGCGTATCCGCACGCGTTTTCTCGCTCGCCACCCCAAGGCGAAGCTTTATATCGACTTTCCTGATTTCCTGTTCTTCCGTCTCAAGCCTGAGCAGGCCAGCCTCAATGGCGGTTTTGGCCGCGCCTACCAACTCGATGGGAACGATCTCATAATCCAATCGGCCGCGAATGAGGCGATCGCCGTCGGGGCGGCAGAAGCAGTGCGAGATTTAGTAGAACGCCACCCCGATGTGGCGGAAAGCCTCGCTATTAGGCTAAAGGCGCCGGAATCGGGGTCTTGGCACATTTGTGGTATCGATTCCTCAGGTTTTGACATGATTTCCGGTGATTTTCTGCTGCGATACGAGTTCGAAACCCTCGCTGTGGATGCCGATCACATTTGTTCAAACATATCTAAAATAGCATACTCGATACCTTAAATTTAGGTATATACAATCTTCGAGCCCAGTTGCTAGTTTTTGGTGTCAGTCAAAATCCCGGCTGGCGGCCTGCGCCAACACACTTGATGTACGTTTCGCATTAGGAAGATAACATATGGAAACCTCTGATTTGGCCGATCACACGAACGTGGCGGCAGCTTTATTGTCGGCCATGGCAAACCCGAAGAGATTGCTGATCCTGTGTAGCCTCGTGAAGGGCGAAGTAGCCGTCGGCGTGCTTGCGACGCAGGTCGGGCTCAGCCAGTCGGCTCTCTCTCAGCACCTCTCGAAACTGCGCGCTCAAAAGCTGGTCAAGACCCGCCGGGACGCACAAACCATCTATTATTCGAGCACCTCCGAGCCGGTCATGAAGATCCTGGCAACGCTCGAAGACATCTACCTCGTGCAGAACCGGAACAGATCCGCCGCTTAATGATAGCGCTGACATGAATGTCGGCCGATGCCGTGCTGCAAGGGAATGTTCCCGGAGGCCTGGCAACGATATTTCAGCACGTGAACCTTATGGCACGACCGGCAAATTTGCGATTTGCCGGTCGTGCCTTTGAGTGCCCTGGTCTTTCTGCTCCTTTCGCCGGCGGCGAAGGAATTGCAGCCTCATCGCGCTGAAGCGCTCGCCCCGTGATCGATCGAAGCAGCTTCAGCCCCCTGTCAGGAGGAGCTTTCGGGACTTTTCCCGTTGACGCCTTGGGAAGCCCTGATAATTTGACCGGGCAGTAAAAATATGGGCGTGAAGCCCCGGGAAAGGGCCGTCAGCGGCCAGGAGAACAGCATGTCCAATCGCCTCAATGCACCGAACGATCTTCGTGCCTTCTGGATGCCGTTTACGGCAAATCGCCAGTTCAAGAAGGAGCCGCGTTTGTTCGTCGGCGCCAAGGACATGTACTATACGACCCATGACGCCCGTCAGGTACTGGACGGCACGGCTGGCCTCTGGTGCGTCAATGCCGGCCACTGCCGCCCGAAGATCACCGAGGCGATCCGCGAGCAGGCCGGCGAGCTCGATTACGCGCCGGCCTTCCAGCTCGGCCATCCCAAGGCCTTCGAACTGGCGAACCGCCTGGTCGACATTGCCCCGGAAGGCCTGAACCACGTTCTCTATACCAATTCCGGTTCCGAATCGGTCGAGACGGCGCTGAAGGTGGCGCTCGCCTATCACCGCGTGAAGGGCAATGGATCACGCTTCCGCCTGATCGGCCGCGAGCGCGGTTATCACGGCGTCAATTTCGGCGGCATCTCCGTCGGCGGCATCGTCACCAACCGTAAGATGTTCGGCACACTTCTGACCGGCGTCGATCACATGCCCCACACCCACCAGCCCGGTAAAAACAACTTCACTCGCGGCGAGCCCGAGCATGGCGGCGACATCGCTACCGAGCTCGAGCGTATCGTCACCTTGCATGACGCCTCCACCGTCGCCGCCGTCATCGTCGAGCCGGTGGCGGGTTCCACCGGCGTCTTGATCCCGCCGAAGGGCTACCTGCAGAAGCTGCGCGAGATCTGCACCAAGCACGGCATTCTCCTGATCTTCGACGAAGTCATCACCGGCTTCGGCCGCCTCGGTGCCCCCTTCGCCGCGCAATATTACGACGTCAAGCCTGACATGATCACCGCCGCCAAGGGCCTGACCAACGGCGTCATCCCGATGGGCGCCGTCTTCGTTACCTCCGAGATCCATGATGCCTTCATGAACGGCCCGGAACATATGATCGAGTTCTTCCACGGCTACACCTATTCCGGCAACCCGATCGCCTCCGCCGCCGCACTCGCCACGCTCGACACCTACAAGGAGGAGGGCCTGCTGACACGCGCCGCCGAGCTTTCCGACTACTGGGCCGACGCGCTGCATTCGCTGAAGGACTGCCCCAATGTCATCGACATCAGGAACACCGGCCTGATCGGCGCGATCGAACTCGACCCGATCGCCGGCGAGCCCACCAAGCGCGCCTTCACCGCTTTCCTGAAAGCCTATGAAAGCGGCCTGCTGATCCGCACCACCGGCGATATCATCGCACTCTCCCCGCCGCTGATCATCGAGAAGCACCATATCGACGAGCTCTTCGGCAAGCTGCGGACAATCCTGCAGAACAACGTCTGAGAAAGCTCTGAAACTTCCGGCAACAGGGCCTGCGGCGGACCTCCTGCATTCCTTAAATCGGAATCGATTTAAGGATAAAATTATGCGGCAGTTGAAAGTGTTACAGCGTCCTTTACGCGTCGGAAAAGACACGCGGCGCTGTAAGCCCACGCAGGCCCTTTTGTTGTGAAGCCAGATAGATTTCAGCTCACCGCGGCGACGGAAAGGCAGAGGGCGAATTTTTTCAGGAGCCGCCGATCGAAATGCCCTTCGCTGCCAAGCATCCATTTCAGGGCGTGGTTCGCGCTCCATGGCGCCTTGTACGGTCGTACGGAGGTCACAGCGTCATAGACGTCGCAAATCGCAGCAAGACGCGCATGGAAGCTCACCTGCGCCTCGGAAAGCCTGCGGGGATAGCCCTTGCCGTCGATACGCTCATGATGGTTGAGACAAACATCGAGAACGATCTCCGGCATGCCTTCCTGGCGCGACAGGATCGCGTGCCCTTTTTCGGGATGGTCGCGGATCATCTTCATCTCGTCTTCGTCCAGCCGCCCTTCCTTGTTGAGTATCTCAAGCGGAATTTCAAGCTTGCCGACGTCGTGCAGCAATCCTGCTGTGCCGAGCAACTGCACGGTAGTCTCGTCAAGTCCGAGATGGCGGCTGAAAAGGATCATCAGCGCACTCACCGAAATGGAATGCAGGAACGTTGCCTCGTCCTTGGATTTCAGACGCGTAACGCTCAGAAAGACAGTGGGATTGTCATCCATCGACTTGGAGACCGAGGAAATCACCGGCGCCACCTGATCGACGCTGATGCCATCGCCATGCTGGAGCCGGCTGAAAACGCTTTCCAGCACCTGCACGGATTTCTGGATAGTCTCGCGTGCCGCCTTGGTGTCGATCTCGTGATTGCCGCCTGGCAGGCCGTCGATGTCGAGGCCTCTGCTGGTGTTGATGACAACACCTTCAATGCCGCTCTTGCGAAGCTTCAGGGCATCGACTTCACGGCGCAGCAGAAATCTTCGCTTGGACAGAAGAGGGTCATGCCATGCACCCTCGATCGCCTCCACAAACATTCCGTTGCGCACCTGTCTGGCTTCGATACGCTTCAGCATCCAGATCTCAGTTCCTGAAATATCTCTCTGTTTATGATCGACCGTTCTTTTGCATCGCAGCAATATATGCGGGAACAATGATTCTACTCTAATTGGTAGAATCAAGTGTTAATCTCAAAACAGAATTCGAATATTCGGAAAGACCAAGAGAGCTTCCTCGAAATTCAGGAGGTTCATCGGCGCACCGCGATTGTGCGGGGTACCGCCACCCTCCAGAAAATCAGCACACGGCGCCAGAATCGACGATTTGGGGACGATTTCGTGCCGGATCGAGCCGATTTTCGTTCCATTTTGTTATCAACTTGCGGAATCTCACCAAAATTCCTAGAAATCTTGCCGTTGCACCCGTTCGAGCCAAATATGGCCGGAGGGCGCATTGATCGCGCCGATATCGATCGTCCTTGGCACGGCTCCTGGGCCGTTGAACGATCCGGAAAAGCCGGCGCGACGCTTCATCGCGGGTCGCATGACCCCATCCAAGGAGACAGACAATGACCCTCAAGACATTGACGGCGACCCTCGTCGCGTCACTCGCCTTTGCGCCGCTTGCCCATGCCGATATCACCATCGGCCTGATCGCGCCGTTGACAGGCCCCGTCGCTGCCTATGGCGACCAGGTGAAGAACGGCGCTCAGACCGCCGTCGACGAGATCAACAAGAAGGGCGGGATTCTCGGCGAGAAGGTTGTTCTCGAACTGGCTGACGATGCCGGCGAACCGAAGCAGGGCGTTTCCGCCGCCAACAAGGTCGTCGGCGACGGCATCCGCTTCGTCGTCGGCCCAGTAACCTCGGGCGTCGCCATTCCAGTTTCGGACGTGCTTGCTGAAAACGGCGTGCTGATGGTCACCCCGACCGCGACGGCTCCTGACCTGACCAAGCGTGGTCTCACCAACGTGCTGCGCACCTGCGGCCGCGACGACCAGCAGGCCGAAGTCGCCGCCAAATATGTGCTGAAGAATTTCAAGGACAAGCGCGTCGCCATCGTTAACGACAAGGGCGCCTACGGCAAGGGCCTCGCCGATGCCTTCAAGGCGACGCTGAATGCCGGCGGCATCACCGAAGTCGTCAATGACGCGATCACGCCTGGCGATAAGGATTTCAGCGCGCTCACCACCCGCATCAAGTCCGAAAAGGTCGACGTGGTCTATTTCGGCGGCTACCACCCGGAAGGCGGCTTGCTCGCCCGCCAGTTGCATGACCTCGCCGCCAACGCGACGATCATCGGCGGCGACGGCCTCTCCAACACCGAATTCTGGGCAATCGGCACGGATGCGGCAGGAGGCACGATCTTCACCAACGCTTCGGACGCCACCAAGAGCCCGGATTCCAAGGCCGCAGCCGACGCGCTCGCCGCCAAGAACATCCCGGCCGAAGCCTTCACGCTGAACGCCTATGCCGCCGTCGAAGTGCTGAAAGCCGGCATCGAGAAGGCCGGCAGTGCCGAGGATGCGGAAGCCGTCGCGGCCGCGCTGAAGGGCGGCGACGAAATCCCGACCGCCATCGGCAAGGTCACCTACGGCGAGACCGGCGACCTGACCTCGCAGAGCTTCTCGCTCTACAAGTGGGAAGCCGGCAAGATCGTCGCCGCCGAATAAACCATCGCTGACCGTCGACGACCGGGCGCCCCTACGGCGCCCGGTTTCATTTTGCGGCACTCGCTTGTGGCGGCAGATCGGTTATAAGTTTCGGAATCGGTTGTAATGTGAGCAATGCCATGACCACCAAGCTCGAACGTCTCATCGACCAGGGCGTCGGCCGCGTGCCGGCCGATATCGTGCTGAAGGGCGGCCGCTTCTTCGATCTGGTCACCGGCGAACTCGTCCTGTCGGACATTGCGATCGGTGCCGATCGCATCGTCGGCATCTCAGGTAGCTACGAAGGTGAAACCGAGATCGATATATCGGGCAGGATCGTCGTCCCCGGCTTCATCGACACCCATCTGCATATCGAATCTTCGCTCGTCACACCGCATGAATTCGACCGCTGCGTTCTGCCCTATGGCGTCACCACCGCCATCTGCGATCCGCACGAGATTGCCAATGTGCTCGGAACCGCCGGCATCGAATTCTTTCTCGAATCCGCGCTGGAGACGATCATGGACATCCGCGTCCAGCTCTCTTCCTGCGTGCCGGCGACGCATCTCGAAACCTCCGGCGCCGATCTGCCGATCGAGCGCCTCCTGCCCTTCCGCCACCATCCGAAGGTGATCGGACTTGCCGAATTCATGAATTTCCCCGGCGTGATCCACAAGGATCCCGTCTGCCTGGCCAAGCTCGACGCCTTCCAGGGCGGCCACATCGACGGCCACGCGCCGCTGCTCTCAGGCAACGACCTCAACGGTTACCTCTCGGCCGGCATCCGCACCGAGCACGAATGCACGACCGCCGGCGAAGCCTTGGAAAAGATCCGCAAGGGCATGCACATCCTCGTGCGCGAGGGTTCGGTATCCAAGGATCTCGCCGCGCTGATACCCATTATCACCGAGCGGCTGTCGCCCTATCTGGCGCTCTGCACCGACGATCGCAATCCGCTCGATATCGCCGAACAGGGCCATCTCGATCATATGATCCGCACGGCGATCGCGAGCGGCGTCGAGCCCCTGGCGATCTACCGCGCCGCCTCGATTTCGGCCGCCCGCGCCTTCGGCCTCCGGGACCGCGGCCTGGTCGCGCCGGGCTGGCGCGCCGATCTGGTGGTTCTCGACAGACTGGAAAACTGCCGCGCCGACATGGTCTTTTCGGCTGGCCGCCACGTCACCGATGCACTCTTTTCCTCGCGCCGACCGGTTGCCCCGATCGGCCTCGACAGCGTCAAGGCCCGGCCCGTCAACGCCGCCCATTTCGGCGTGCCGGTCGCCGAAGGCGAAACGCCCGTCATCGGCGTACTGCCGGGCAAGATCATCACCGAGCATCGCCGCTATCGCCTGCCCGTCAGGGGCAACGAGACGACGGTCGATCTTGCCAACGATATCATCAAGGTCGCCGTCATCGAGCGCCACGGCAAGAACGGCAACCATGCCAACGGCTTCGTCCAAGGCTTCGGCCTGAAGAAGGGTGCGATCGCCTCGACCGTCGGCCATGACAGCCACAATATCTGCGTCGTCGGCGTCAGCGAGGACGACATGGCCTGCGCCGCAAACCGCCTCGGCGAGATCAAGGGCGGCTTCGTCGTCGTCGAAGACGGCAAGGTCACCGGCGAAATCGCCCTGCCCATCGCCGGCCTGATGAGCCTAGAGCCCTATGAGACGGTTCGCGACATCCTCCACCATCTGCGCAAGGCCGCCTTCGCGCTCGGCGCCACGCTGGAAGAACCCTTCCTCCAACTCGCTTTCCTGCCGCTGCCAGTCATCCCGCACCTGAAGATATCCGACCGCGGCATGGTGGATGTGGACAAGTTCGCGCTGATTGGGTGATGCAATTCCAGGGCTGACTCCGCAGTGGAGCAACCTTTGACCATCGCCTTCAGAGATACAGCAGTCGAACGTCAAATCCGCGCACAAAACCCGTCCAGCGCCGCAAGCTTCACTAGCCCCGCGCCAGCCACCGCCTTGAAGCCCGGCATCTCGAGCGGTTCCCCGAGCACCATGCCATCGGGCAGGCGGAATTCCGCCGGTTTGCGCGTCAGGTTGAAAACGAAGAGCAGTTTTTCTCCGTTCTTTTCGCGGGTGAAGGCGAGCAGATCCTGATAGGTGCCGATGAAGGTCATGTCGCCGTCGATCAGCGCCGGGTAGCTCTTCCGGAATGCGAGCGTCCTGCGGTAGTGATGCAGCACCGAGTTGTCGCCCGCCTCCTGCGTATCCACGGAAAGCGCTGCCTGCTCGTAAGGCACCGGCAGCCAGCTCCTTTCCGCCGAGGTGAAGCCCGCATGCGCCTTGCCGGCTTCCCAGGGCATCGGCGTGCGGCATCCATCGCGGCCCTTGAAGGCCGGCCAGAAGCGGATGCCGTAGGGGTCGCGCAGATCCTCGAAGGCGAGTTCCGCTTCGGGCAGGCCGAGTTCCTCGCCTTGATAGAGGCAGATCGAGCCACGCAGCGCTGCAAGCACCGAGATCGCAAGCTTGGCGATGACAGGCCGCTCTTCCTCCGTCCGCGCAAAACGGCTGACGTGGCGCATGACGTCGTGGTTGGAAAAAGCCCAGCAGACCCAGCCGTCCGTGACTGCCTTCTGGAAGGCCTCGACGCAGCCGCGAATATGCTCGGAGGTGAAATCCGGCCCGAGCAGATCGAATGTGTAACACATGTGCAGCTTGTCGCCGCCACTCGTATAGGCGCCAACCGTCTTCAGCGAACGCGCCCCATCGCCGACTTCGCCGACGGTCGTGCGATCTTCGTACTGATCGAGCAGCGCCCGGAAGCGCTTGAGGAAATCGACATTTTCTGGCTGCGTCTTGTCGTAGAGGTGGTTCTGCATGCCATAGGGATTGCTGTCGGGCGCATCGAGGCCGGCGTCATCCTCATCCGGCTCGTGCGGCGGATTGCTCCTAAGTAGCTTGTCGCAGAAATAATAATTGACCGTATCCAGGCGGAAACCGTCGACGCCGCGGTCGAGCCAGAACTTCACCGTCTCGAGGACCGCATCCTGCACGGCTTTGCTATGGAAGTTGAGGTCCGGCTGCGAGGTCAGGAAATTGTGCTGGTAATATTGCCGGCGTACGCCGTCCCATTCCCAGCCCGGCCCGCCGAAGATCGACAGCCAGTTGTTCGGCGCCGTGCCGTCAGGCTTCGGATCGGCCCAGACATACCAGTCCGCCTTCGGATTGGTCCGGCTCGACCGGCTCTCGACGAACCAGGGGTGCCGGTCGGAGGTGTGCGAGATCACCTGATCGATGACCACCTTGATGCCGAGCCTGTGCGCTTCGGCCATCATCTCGTCGAAATCGGCAAGCGTGCCGAAGATCGGATCGACGTCGCAATAATCGGAAACGTCATAGCCCATGTCGGCCATCGGCGACTTGAAGAAGGGCGAGAGCCAAATCGCGTCGACGCCGAGGCTGGCGATATGCGGCAGCCGGCGGGTGATTCCCCTGAGATCGCCGAGACCGTCGCTGTTGGTGTCCTGAAACGAGCGCGGATAGACCTGATAGATCACCGCGCCGCGCCACCAGTCCGCACTCCCGCCTGCCTGCAATGCCATCGGCTACATCTCCTGCCTCGTTTGCGCTCGCCACACTAAAGCGGACAAAACAAAAGACAACCAGGTGAAGCCGTGATGAGTGCGTGGCTGATGTCGCGGCACATCGTCGCGATCCGACAAGGGGGAGACGTATATAGGCTTGTCCACAACCCCTTTCCACCCTCCGGATTTGGGGTTGCAACGCAAAGCCTTTGCGATAATGTGCGCGCTGACCTGCACGTAAGAGGTCAAACACCGGGAACAAATGTCTAATAAAGGCGAAAAGCCTAGAAAGGTGGACCCACCATGAACCATTTCACGAAAAAATTTCTCGCCTCCGCAATGCTTGGCACATTGCTGGCGTTTTCGGCCCATGCGGCCACGCTCAACATTCACAATGGTGGCGACCCGCAGTCGCTCGATCCGCAGAAGCTTTCCGGGGACTGGGAAAATCGTATCGCCGGCGACATTTTCGAGGGCCTCGTCACTGAGGACGCCAAGGATAATCCGATCCCCGGCCAGGCGGAAAGCTGGACGATTTCGCCTGATGGTAAGGTCTACACCTTCAAGCTTCGCGACGGCATCAAGTGGTCCGATGGCCAGCCGGTAACGGCAGGAGACTTCGTCTTCGCCTTCCAGCGCCTCGTCGACCCGAAGAATGCAGCCGATTATGCCTATCTGCAATTCACCATCAAGAATGCGGAAAAGATCAACAAGGGTGAGATCACCGATCTCAACCAGCTCGGCGTCAAGGCGATCGACGACAAGACGCTCGAAATCACGCTTGAAAACGCCACCCCTTATTTCCTCAATGCCCTGATGCATTACACCGCCTATCCGCTGCCGAAGCATGTCGTCGAGGCGAAGGGCCAGGATTGGGTCAAGATCGGCAACATCGTCACCAACGGCCCCTACAAGCCGGTCGAATGGGTTCCGGGCTCGCATGTCACCACCGTCAAGAACGATCAGTGGTATGACACTAAGGACCTGAAGATCGACGGCGCGAAGTTCTTCGTGCTCGAAGACCAGGAAGCCGCGCTGAAACGCTACCGCGCCGGCGAGTTCGACATCCTCACCGACTTCCCGACCGACCAATACGAGTGGATGAAGAAGAACCTGCCGGGCCAGGCGCATGTCGCCCCCTTCTCCGGCCTCTACTATTACGTCGTCAACTCGCAGAAGCCGCCCTTCAGCGACAAGCGCGTCCGCCAGGCTCTCTCTATGGCGATCAACCGTGAAGTCATCGGCCCGCAGATCCTCGGAACCGGCGAACTGCCGGCCTATTCCTGGGTTCCGCCGGGCACGGCGAATTACGGCGAGCCGGCCTATGTCACCTGGAAGGACCTGCCCTATAGCGAGAAGGTCGCCGAAGCCAAGAAGCTTCTGACCGAAGCCGGTTTCGGCCCGGACAAGCCGCTGCACGCCGTGCTGAGCTACAACACCAACGACAACCACAAGCGCATCGCCGTCGCCATCGCTTCCATGTGGAAGCCGCTCGGCGTCGATGTCGAGCTCGTCAACGCCGAAACCAAGGTGCATTACGACCAGATGCAGCGTGGCCAGGTCGAAATCGGCCGCGCCGGCTGGCTCGCCGACTACAACGACCCTGATAATTTCCTGAACCTCCTGGTGACAGGCGTGCAGATGAACTACGGCCGCTGGTCCAATCCCGAGTACGACAAGATGATCAAGGAAGGCAACGCCGAGACGGATCTCACCAAGCGTGCCGCGATCTTCAAGAAGGCCGAACAGTTGGCGCTCGATGAATCTGCCGCCCTGCCGATCTACTACTACGTCTCGAAGAATGTCGTTTCGCCGAAGATCGAAGGCTTCGTCGACAACATTCAGGACATCCACCGCACCCGCTGGCTGTCGATGAAAGAGTAAGGGAAAACGGTCCTTTCCGCGCACTGCGGAAAGGACCGGCCCACGACCATGATCAAATACGCACTCCGTCGCCTTCTGTCGACGATCCCCGTCATGTGGATCGCCGTGACAGCCTCGTTTTTTGTTTTGCGCCTTGCCCCCGGCGGCCCTTTCGATGGCGAAAGGCCATTGCCGCCGGTGATCCTGAAGAACCTTGCGATCCACTACAATCTCGACAAGCCGCTCATCCAGCAGTACCTGATCTATGTCGGCGACCTGCTCCGGGGCGATCTCGGCCCCTCCTTCGCGAGTGAGGATTTCACCGTCGCCCAGCAGATCATGATCGGTCTGCCCTACACCTTCACCATCGGTACGGCTGCCTTCCTGATTGCCATTATTGTCGGCGTGGCCGTCGGCTGTCTCGGGGCGCTCTATCAGAACAAGGCACCGGATTATATTCTGGGCGCGCTCATCCTGGTGGGTGTCGTGCTGCCGAACTTCCTGATCGCGCCCATCCTGCAGCTCGTCTTCGGCATCCATCTCGCGTGGTTTCCGGTCGGCGGCTGGGGTGACGGCTCGATCAAATACCTCATCCTGCCGATCGTCGTTCTGGCGCTGCCGCATGCCGGCCGTATCTCGCGCATCACGCGCGGCTCGATGATCGAGGTGATGAACCAGAACTTCATCCGCACCGCCAAGGCCAAAGGCATCGGCCCCCGGCTGACGGTCATGCGCCATGCGCTGAAGCCTGCGCTGATGCCTGTGGTCTCCTATCTGGGTCCAGCGGCAAGTTACCTTCTCACCGGCTCGCTGGTTGTCGAGAGCATTTTCGGATTGCCCGGCATCGGCCGCTATTTCGTCAACGCAGCGCTGAACCGCGATTACGGCATGGTTCTTGGCACGGTCATCTTCTACATGGTGCTTATCGTGTTCCTGAACCTTCTCGTCGATATCGCCTATGCGTGGCTCGATCCGAAAGTGAGAAACAGATGATCCTCAACCCCGCAAAGCGTGAGCTGCTCGCGCAGGAACTGCTGGCCGCGGAAGGCCTTGCGCCCGAAAGCCGCTCGCTCACCAAGGATGCCCTGCGCCGCCTCGGGCGCAACAAGGCGGCGGTCCTGTCGGTCGTTGTCCTGACGCTTTTGATCCTCGTCGCCTTCATCGGCCCCTGGTTCATTCCCTTCAACTACGAGGACCCGGATTGGGCGGCCTTCCGCATACCGCCCTCGATCGAAACCGGCCACTATTTCGGCACCGACCCGAACGGCCGCGACCTTCTCGCCCGCGTCCTTTACGGCACCCGCGTCTCGCTTGCCGTGGCGCTGACGGCAACCGTCGTCTCCGTCTTCATCGGCGTGCTCTACGGCGCAGTATCGGGCTATATCGGCGGCAGGCTGGATGCGATCATGATGCGCTTCGTCGATATCATGTATGCGCTTCCCTATATCCTCTTCGTCATCCTGCTGATGGTGATCTTCGGCCGCAACGTCTATCTGCTCTTTGCCGCGATCGGCGCGCTGGAGTGGTTGACCATGGCCCGCATCGTGCGCGGCCAGACGCTGTCGATCAAGCATCGCGAATTCATCGAGGCAGCCCGCGCATCCGGTCAGCGGCCGTTCAAGATCATCATCAAGCACATCATCCCGAACCTCGTCGGCCCGGTGGTGATTTTCGCGGCGTTGACAGTGCCTGAGATCATCGCCACCGAAAGCTTCCTTTCCTATCTCGGCTTCGGCGTGCAGGAACCGCTGACCTCGCTCGGCACGCTGATCGCCGAAGGAACCGATGCCATGGAAAGCATGCCGTGGCTGCTGGTCTTCCCGGCAAGCTTCCTCGTGGCCCTATTGCTCAGCCTGCTCTTCATCGGCGACGGCCTGCGCGACGCGTTCGACCCGAAGGATCGTTAAATGGCGGATACCCTCCTCGAACTCAAAGACTACTCGATCACCTTCAAAACGCCGGATGGAGAGGTGAAAGCCGTCTCCAACATGAACCTGACGGTCAGGCGCGGCGAACGCATCGCCATCGTCGGCGAGTCCGGTTCCGGCAAGAGCCAGACCTTCCTCGGCATTATGGGCCTGCTTGCCAAGAACGGCAAAACAACGGGACAGGCGCTGCTCGAAGGCAAGGACGTGCTGGCGCTGAAGCCGCGCGAGCTCGACCAGATCCGCGGCAAGGACATGGCCATGGTCTTCCAGGATCCGATGACCGCCTTGAACCCGTCGCTGAAGATCTCCCGGCAACTGACGGAACAGCTTGAGGTGCACGGCGGGCTGACGGCACGCGCCGCATCCACTGCTGCCCTCGACATGCTCAAACGCGTCGGCATCCCCGATCCCACACGGCGCTTCCATCTCTATCCGCACGAGCTCTCCGGCGGCATGCGCCAGCGCATCGTCATCGCCATGGCACTGCTCACCCGGCCGAAGTTATTGATCGCCGACGAGCCGACGACAGCGCTCGACGTCACCATTCAGGCGCAGATCCTCGATCTCTTCAATGACCTGACGGCGGAGATGAACACGGCGCTGATCATGATCACCCACGATCTCGGCGTCGTTGCCGGCCTCGCCGACCGGGTCGCCGTCATGTATGCCGGCCGCATCGTCGAGGAGGCGCCTGTCGACGAACTCTTCGACAACCCAGCCCATCCCTATACCGCAGCACTGCATGCCTCGATCCCGCGGCCGGACCAGGATGTCGACGATCTCGTCGTCATCCCCGGCCGTCCGCCGAACCTGCAGCACCTGCCGAAGGGCTGCAATTTCTCGCCGCGCTGTTCGCAGGCCCAGGACGATTGCATCGACCGCCCGCCATTGCTCGAAACGCTGGCGCCGCACCACTGCGCCGCCTGCTACCACCCTTTCCCGCGTCGCGAGGAGTTACTGAACCATGGCTGATCGATCGCTTCTGAGGGTCGAGAACCTGACGACCCAGTTCGAACTGCCGGCCAAGGGCCTCTTCAAGCCGCCGGTCTTCCTGACCGCCGTCAACAATGTCAGCTTCGACCTCAGCGAAGGCCGCACGCTCGGCATCGTCGGCGAATCCGGCTGCGGCAAGTCGACGCTCGGCCGCTCCATCCTGCGGCTGTTGAAATCGCAGAAGGGCCGCATCCTCTGGCAGGGCCGCAACCTGCTCGACCTCACGGATGAGGAAATGCGCGCCGCCCGCCGCGACATGCAGATCATCTTCCAGGACCCGATCGCCTCGCTCGACCCGCGCATGACGGTTGGCGACATCATCGCCGAGCCGCTCACGGTCTTCGAGCCCAAACTCTCAAGGGCAGAGCGCACCGAGCGCGTTCGCGAGATCATGACCGCCGTCGGCCTGGTGCCGGAGATGATCAACCGCTATCCGCACGAATTCTCCGGCGGCCAGGCGCAGCGCATCGGCATCGCTCGCGCGGTCGTCACCAAACCCAAGCTGATCATCTGTGATGAGCCGGTTTCGGCCCTCGACGTCTCGATCCAGGGACAGGTGATCACGCTTCTGCGCAAGCTGCGCAAGGAATTCGGCCTGACGCTGATCTTCATCAGCCACGACCTCTCCGTCGTGCGCCTGATATCCGACGATGTGCTGGTGCTCTATCTCGGCAGGGTGGTGGAAGCCGGTGATTGCGCAACCGTCTTCGATCACCCGGCCCATCCCTATACGCAGGCGCTGTTTTCCGCCGCGCCGATCCCGGATCCGAAACTTGCACGGCTGCGCACGCGCATCCGCCTGCAGGGCGACCCGCCCTCGCCGCTCAACCCGCCGAAAGGCTGCGTCTTCTCGCCGCGATGCTGGAAGGCGACCGACATCTGTCGCACCGAAATGCCGCCGACCGAGCAGGTCCGCCCCGGCCAGACGGCTGCCTGTTATTATATGGACAGGCCATGAGCGAAACGAAGGCCGCGCAAGCGGTCTTCGCCTTCAATATCTGATGCGCCATCCGTTCTTGGGACGAAGTGGACTATTTTTGGGTCTAAAGTCCCCAATAAGAAAGATTTTATGAGCGCGTGCTATCCCATTTTGGCCTAATCGCAAGCCAGGGGAACGCATATATGAAATCGAAGATATCAGTTTTGATCGCACTCGCCGCCACGATGATCGCCGCCTCCGCCGGTTCGTCGCATGCAGAAGATCTAAGCTTCAAGCTCACCAATGGAACGAACTCCGTCCTGGCGCGCTTCTACAGCTCGCCGACCGGCGTCGACGAATGGGAAGAAGACGTCTTCGGCGACGACGTTCTCAATCCTGGTGAAAGCATGGACATCACCATCGCCGATGGCCGCACCGTCTGCAAATATGACATGCGCTTCGAATTCGAGGAGGGCTCAAACCTCGCAACCACCGAAGACACGCAGAATCTTTGCGCGATGGGCAGCTACACTATCCACGAATAGGTATTAAGAGCCCGCCCTCGCATCGTCCGTGAAGGCGGGCTTTCATCTCGCGTGATATCGACGCTTGTCACTTCGCCCGGCTCCGCGTATCAGCGAATGAAGACCAGCGCACAATCCTTTCCGAAAATCGGGATCGATTTTCGGAAAGGATTGTGCGCCAATTCAAAGTGATAGAGCGTCCTTAGCGCGTCCTGTTCGACGCTCGGCGCTCTAATGCCGGGAGGACAAGGTGAGCAGACGGTTTCTATCGATCGGTGAATGCATGGTGGAACTCTCGCAAGCAGGCGACGGCCTGCTGCGCAAGGGCTTTGCCGGCGATACCTTCAACACCGCCTGGTATGCCCGCGCCTGCCTTGCCGCCGACTGGTCGGTCGACTATTTCACCGCCCTCGGTGACGACGCCATGTCGGATGAAATGCTGGCCTTCATCGACACATCAGGTATCGGCACGAGCCTCATCCGCCGCATCAAGGGCAGGACGCCCGGTCTCTATATGATCAACCTGAAGAATGGCGAACGCTCCTTCAGCTACTGGCGCGACAGCTCGGCGGCCCGCAGCCTGGCTGCCGATCCGGACAGTCTGCGCGAGGCGGTGGAAAGCGCTGCCGTCATCTATTTCTCCGGCATCACCCTTGCCATCCTGCCGCATGAGGATGCCGAGACGCTGCTCGCCGAAGTCCGTCGCGCCAAGGCCGCCGGCAAGCTCGTCGTCTTCGATCCGAACATCCGCCCGCGCCTCTGGTCGAGCTACGACGTGATGCACACGACGATCAGCGAAGGCGCCCGCTCCTCCGTGGTCGTCATGCCGAGCTTCGACGACGAGGCCGCCCATTTCGGCGACGATTCCATCGAGGCGACGATCCATCGCTACCGTGCACTGGGTGCCGTCGATATCGTCGTCAAGAACGGCGCTGACGGTGTCACGCTGAATTTTGCCGGCGAGCAAACCTTCGTTCCGGCCGAAAAGGTGAAGAAGGTGGTCGACACGACCAGCGCCGGCGACAGCTTCAACGGCGCCTTTCTCGCACGATATCTCGAAGCAGGCGATGCGCCTGCCGCCGCCCGTTTCGCAGCAAAGGTCGCTGCCCGCGTCGTCAGCGAACATGGTGCACTGGTGGTGAAGGAGAAGCTTGGATTGGATGGCGGCTAGCCACACATGCCGACACAGTACGAACGCGATGCGCAGGCGCTCCCCGCCTTGTCGACATCGCTTGCTCCGCTGTTCCTCCCCGAAATCGATTCCGATTTCAGGGTTGTGCGACCAGGGGAAATCAGGACTTCGTCGGCCGGTCGGATTCGCGAACCGCCTCGTCATGGTACCAGCAGCTGTCGAGCGCGGCATCGCAGACTTCGGCTGCCTCGCGCTCCATCAGGCGGGCGCGTTCGAACCGGTTGGCGTTGCGTATCGCCTTGACGGGAAACTGGTAGATCGTTGCGGATTCACGGTGGAAACCGGTGGGCATGAGATCGCCTCCATTCAGCTCGGCGTATCAACATTTCAGGACCGCTACCATAGCATAATGCACATAGTTTATGCAAATTGCACAAAATAAGAGCAATGTTGCAATTGTAGCCGGTCGGCATGCTGTCTCGACCAAAAGCTTCCGCCAATTTGTTTAACACTTCATCATTTCAGCTTAACGCCGCAATTTTCATCCGGTTCCAGACGGGAAAAGTGCGTTTTGATGGGCGATACCGCCTGCGAGCGTTAAAAACAGCCCGATTTTCCAAAAGGGGAAAAATCGGTCGGTATGCTGATTCGCGATTTTTCTTTCGCGTGGCGCCAAAACTGGCACGCTACGTGCTTTTAAAGCATCATCCCTGGCGATCGGATGCGCTTGCGCGCCGAGATTGCCTCCGGATTTGCTCACCTTTGTAGCACTGAGAGAGTCGCGATGACAAAATTTAAGCTCGAGTACATTTGGCTCGATGGGTACACACCGGTACCGAACCTGCGTGGCAAGACGCAGATCAAGGAATTCGATGAATTCCCGACGCTGGAACAGCTTCCGCTGTGGGGCTTCGACGGTTCGTCGACCATGCAGGCCGAGGGCCGCAGCTCTGACTGCGTGCTGAAGCCCGTCGCCATTTATCCCGATCCGGCCCGCACCAACGGCGCTCTCGTCATGTGCGAAGTCATGATGCCGGATGGCGTCACGCCGCACGCATCGAATGCCCGCGCCACCATCCTCGACGACGAAGATGCCTGGTTCGGCTTTGAGCAGGAGTATTTCTTCTATCAGAACGGCCGTCCGCTCGGCTTCCCTGAGCAGGGCTACCCGGCTCCGCAGGGTCCTTATTACACCGGCGTCGGCTACTCGAACGTCGGCGATGTCGCCCGCGAAATCGTCGAAGAGCACCTCGACCTCTGCCTCGCTGCCGGCATCAACCACGAAGGCATCAATGCCGAAGTGGCCAAGGGTCAGTGGGAATTTCAGATTTTCGGCAAGGGCTCCAAGAAGGCCGCCGACCAGATCTGGATGGCACGCTACCTCCTGCAGCGCCTGACCGAAAAGTACGGCATCGACATCGAGTATCATTGCAAGCCGCTCGGCGATACCGACTGGAACGGCTCGGGCATGCATTGCAACTTCTCGACCAAGTACCTGCGCGAAGTCGGCGGCAAGGAATATTTCGAAGCGCTGATGGCGCAGTTCGACAAGAACCTGATGGACCACATCGCGGTCTACGGCCCCGATAACGACAAGCGCCTGACCGGCAAGCACGAGACTGCTCCGTGGAACAAGTTCTCCTACGGCGTTGCCGACCGTGGTGCTTCGATCCGCGTGCCGCACTCCTTCATCAAGAACGACTACAAGGGCTATCTGGAAGATCGCCGCCCGAACTCGCAAGGCGACCCCTACCAGATCGCTTCGCAGGTTCTGAAGACGATCTCGGAAGTTCCGACTGCAAGCTCGGCTTCTGCTGCCGCCTGACCTCCCGAACGGCGCCGGTCCAGGACCGGCGCCGTGACCTTCTTTTTTCCGTATGAAAACCGCCGCCGGCTACCGATATAATCGGGGCGATCGGTCAGGCGAAAGCCCTGCAATCCTTGCGATATGGGCTGTAATATTTCCATCATGGTCATGCCTCAAAATAGAGAAGCGGGAATCGCCGTTCCGGAACCCCGCTTTGGGGTTGAGCGTTGGCATATCACTGCGACGCGGATGGAAATCGTGACATGCTGCAACGTCCGGCAAACACTTATAGCGGCGAGAGCTGGGCCAATGCCGCTGCCGCCGGAAACCTGCCCGAGAGGCTGGTGATCGTCACCGATGCCTGGCACCCGCAGGTCAACGGCGTCGTGCGTTCGATCGAGAACACCAACCGCGAACTGGCGAAGATGGGCGTCGAGGTTTCGATGGTGACGCCGGAGCGCTTCAACAGCATCCCCTGCCCGACCTATCCTGAGATCCGCCTGTCGATCGCCAATTACCGCCGCATCGCCCGCGAGATTGAAAAGCACAATCCCTCCTACGTGCATATCGCCACTGAAGGTCCTCTGGGGCTGACCGCCCGCCGTTGGTGCCTGAAGAACCGCATGCCGTTTTCGACGAGCTACCACACCCGCTTCCCGGAATACGTTTCCGCGCGCCTGCCGATACCGAAGAGCTGGCTCTACTCCTTCGTCCGCTGGTTCCATAATGGCGGCGCCGGCTGCATGGTGGCGACACCGAGCCTTGCCCGCGAACTGTCGGAAAAGGGCATCCGCAACCTCATGCCCTGGAGCCGCGGCATCGACGCCACCCAGTTCCGTCCGATGGCGCTCGCGGCAAACCCGTTCGGCTTGGCGCGCCCAATCTTCATGACCGTCGGCCGCGTGGCGCTGGAAAAGAACCTGCCGGCCTTCCTCGATCTCGACCTGCCGGGTTCCAAGGTCGTCGTTGGCGACGGTCCGGCCCGCGCCGAACTGGAAAAACAATATCCCGACGTCTTCTTCGCCGGCGTGCAGCTCGGCGAGGATCTGGCGAAAACCTATGCCCAGGCCGACGTCTTCGTCTTTCCCTCGCTCACCGACACCTTCGGCAACACCATCCTCGAAGCACTGGCATCGGGCGTGCCCGTTGCAGCCTATCCGGTCACCGGCCCGCTCGATATCATCGGCGAGGATAGCGAAGTCGGCGCGCTCGACCAGAACCTGCAGGCCGCCTGCCTTGCTGCCCTCTCCGCCTCGCGCGGCAAGGCGCGCGAACTCGCCATGCAATATTCCTGGGAAGCGGCGACGCTGCAGTTCATCAACAATATCCGCGCCGCCAATGGCGTCATCACGCCGAAATGGCGGAAGGCTTGGCAGTATGCCAAGTCGCTTCCTAGAAGCAGAAAGCCCGGCGAAACCGCCGGGCCTCTCCCGTCTGCAGACTGATTGATTTTACTTGTGAAGCGCGCTGCGAAGCGTGTCGTTCGCGACCGCAATCGCGCTGCGCGCGGCAGGCGTTTCAGCAATGGCGTTCAGCAGCACGAAATCGTGGATCGTGCCGTTATAACGCATCGACGTGACCTTGACGCCAGCCTGGCTGAGCTTGCGGGCATAGGCCTCGCCCTCGTCACGCAGCACGTCGTTCTCGTCAACGATGATAAGCGCTGACGGCAGGCCGTTCAACTGCTCCAGCGACGCCTGCAGCGGTGAGGCCGTCGGCTCCTTGCGCTTGGCTTCATCAGGCAGATAGGCGTTCCAGAACCATTTCATCGCTTCCTTCGTCAGCCACGGGCCATCGGCGAACTGGTTGTAGGAACCATTGTCGAAATTGGCGTCGGTGACGGGGTAGAACAGCACCTGCTGATCGATGGCAGGACCGCCGCGTTCCTTGGCAAGCAGCGTCACCGCCGCCGCCATGTTGCCGCCGACGCTATCACCTGCGACCGCGAGCCTGGAGGCGTCGACCTTGAACTCCTTGGCATGCTCGGCGACATATTTGGTCGCAGCATAAGCCTGCTCGATGGCAACGGGATAGCGGGCTTCCGGCGAGCGCTCGTAGTCGACGAAGACGACGGCGGCATCGGCGCCGTTGGCGATCTCGCGCACCAGCCGGTCATGCGTATCCGCATCGCCCAGCACCCAGCCGCCGCCATGGAAATAGAGAATGACCGGCAGCGTGCCCTTGGCATGTTCCGGGCGGACAATGCGCAGCTTGATGCTGCCTGTCGGACCAGCCTTGATGACCCTGTCCTCTTCCTTGGCGGCAAGCTTCTTCACATCGCCTTTCTGCGCGCCGGCCAGGACATTGCGGGCATCGGCCGGCGACAGCGTGTAGATCGGCTTGCCGCCGGCAAGCCCGTCGATGAATTTCTGCGTTGTCGGTTCGAGTACCGGATCGGCAAGCGCGCCAACGGCGGAGGCTGCGAGCAGTGCTGCTGCGGAAACTGCGGTCTTGATGGTCGACATTGTCTTGTCCTCTCGGTTTCGATGTTCGTCGCGAACACGGCTTTTATATCGTGCACGATTGTTTATCGTGCAAATTAAATTTCCGCATAGCTGCCATGCATAAAAAGCGCCTACGATTATTTATCGCACGATATATATTTGATTGGTTTTGGAGATATGCTCATGCAGGATCAACTGAAGCTCGACAATTTCATCTGCTTCGCCGTCTATACGGCAAGCCACGCAATGAATCGCGTCTACAAACCGCTGCTCGACACGCTCGGCCTCACCTATCCGCAATATCTGGCGATGGTTTCGCTCTGGGAGCAGGACGGCCAGACCGTCGGCGGCTTGGGTGAAAAGCTCTTCCTGGAATCGAGCACGCTGACCCCGCTGCTCAAACGCCTTGAAACCGCAGGTTATGTCAAACGCGAACGCAGCCGGGAGGACGAACGCGTCGTCGTCATCCGCCTGAGCGAAGAAGGCATTCGCCTGAAGGAAAAGGCGATCGGCATCCCGGGTTGCATCGCCGCTGCCAGCGGTCGCGATGCAGTCGACCTCACCCGCCTCCAGGCCGAGATCGTGGCACTGCGTGAAGCGCTGAACAAAAACGTGGCTTAGATTGCCAGATAGCTATCACAGTGCCTGTGATACACCTCTTCTGCCCTGGCGGGCAGGGCAGAGGGGGGCTCCACGACGCGTGCGCAATGCCCCACCAATCAGTGCAAGCTCCCCGCCTACGTCCGCCTCTTCTTGCCTTCGAACGGATTTTCAGGCGAGCGGAAATGGATGCGGATCGGCACGCTCGGCATGTCGAAATCGGCGCGCAACCCGTTGATCAGATAGCGTGTATAGGATTCCGGCAGCGCATCCGACCGGGTGCAGGAGATCATGAAGGCTGGCGGGCGAGCCTTGACCTGCGTCATGTATTTCAGCTTGATGCGGCGGCCGGAAACGGCCGGTGGCGGATGCTGGATCTGCTGCGTCTCCAGCCAGCGGTTGAGCCGCGCTGTCGAGATGCGCTTGTTCCAGACCCTGTCCGTGTCGATGATCGACTGCATCAGCTTGTCGAGCCCCCAGCCGGTCTGGCCGGAGATCGGCACGGCGCGGATGCCGCGCGCCTGCGGCAGCAGCCGGTCGGTCTTTTCGCGCAAGTCGGCAAGCACCGCCTGCCGATCTTCGATCATGTCCCACTTGTTGAAGGCGAGCACAGCGGCACGGCCTTCACGCAGCACCAGGTCGACGATCTGTAGGTCCTGCTTCTCGAAGGGGATCGTCGCGTCGAAGACGATGACGACGGTTTCGGCGAAGCGGATGGCGCGCAGCGCATCGGCAACCGAAAGCTTCTCCAGCTTCTCGATCACCCGCGCCTTACGGCGCATGCCTGCCGTATCGAACATCTTGATGGTGCGGCCGCGCCAGTCCCATTCGACCGAAATGGAGTCACGGGTGATGCCTGCCTCCGGCCCGGTCAAAAGCCGATCCTCGCCGAGGAAGCGATTGATCAGTGTTGACTTGCCGGCATTCGGCCGGCCGACGATCGCCACTCTGAGCGGCTTCGTCTCATCATAGGTCGGCTCCTCGTCCTCGTCGCTGCCCTCGCCTTCGGTCTGCGGAATGTCGACGTCAGTGACGGCGACATCCTCCTTGGCGGGATAGGCTCGGTCCTCGCCGATTGCCGCAACGATGGCGTCACGCAGGTCGAGCATGCCCTGCCCATGTTCGGCCGAAATCGGCGTCGGCTCGCCGAGCCCGAGCGTATAGGCGTCGTAGAAACCGCTATCGGAGCCGCGTGCCTCGGATTTGTTGGCAACGAGCACCACCGGCTTGCCGCGCCGGCGCAGCATTTCGGCAAGGTCGGTATCGACGGGCGTCAATCCGCTCTTGGCGTCAACGACGAAGAGCGAAAGATCCGCCTCGTCGATCGCCGCTTCCGTCTGTGCCCGCATCCGGCCCTGCAGGCTCTCCGCGTCGGCCTCTTCCAGACCAGCCGTGTCGATGATCGTGAAAGTCAGGCCCATCAGCCGCGCATCGCCCGGCCGGCGGTCGCGGGTTACACCTGGCGTGTCATCGACAAGCGCCAGCTTCTTGCCCACCAGCCGGTTGAAAAGTGTCGACTTGCCGACATTCGGACGACCGACGATGGCGACCGTGAAACTCATTCTTTTTCCTTAAGCTCAGCCCTGAGCGGCGGGCGCCTTGCCGGATGCGGTAATCAGATCAAGCATCATATGGGCGCGATTGGCAACATTGCGCGGGCTGTCGGTATCGTCGACGATCGACTGGAACCACTGCCGCGCCTGCGCCATGTTGCCGGCTTTGTAAGCGGCAAGGCCGAGTGCCTCGCGCGCCGAATGACGGAAGGCGTTGCCCGGAACGGCCATCTCCTCGATCGCGGCCGAAACCTGCTCGTAAGCGCCGTTCTCGATGAGCAGCCAGCCGGCACGCATCTTGGCGGCATCGCGCACGGCGGCCGGAACGCCGTTGTCCTTGCCGATCTCGTTGAAGGCGGCGATCGCGGCAGCAGTATCGCCCTTCTGCACCTGGACCGTCGCGGCCCGCATGCGTGCCAGCACCGGATAGGCGCCATGGCCTTCCTTCTCAAGCTTGTCGAGCGCGGCCAGCGCCTCGTCGTTCTTGTTCTCGTCGGCAAGCTTCATCGCCGCCAGGAACTGGTCGCCGGTGCCGGAGGAACGGTTGTCGTCCCAATAGTCGTAGAGAACCTTGCCGGCTGTGCCGGCGACGATCAGAATGGCGACGACGATGATATAGCGGCCGAACCGGCGCCAGACGCCCTTCATCTGGTCGGATCGCAATTCCTCATTGACTTCACGGATGAAGCTGTCGTCGTTGAATGCCATTCTCGTCTCCGGCCGCGGAAATACCCATACACCATGCAAAACGCATATTGTCGGGCCTTCTACTCCATTTTGCAGCGGTTGTAAGGGGGATGTGAAAGATTAGAGCAATTCCAGGAAAAGTGCGAAGCGGTTTTCCCACGCAAAGCGCGAAGCGCTTTTGCCGGGAATTGCATAGAAACAAAAGGTTAGAGCGGTTCTGAGCTTCCGTGAAAAGCTGAACCGCTCTAAAGCGCCGCGCGTCCAACAGGACGCTCTAACACTTTGAATCCGCGTGTAATCCTTTCCAAAAATCGGAATCGATTTTTGGGGTTATGCGCGGGTCAGATGACGAGCGGCGAAACGCCGATCAACCATTCATGCAGCTTCCAGATGATCAGCGCCCAGACGACGATGCCTATAACGATCGCATAGAGGTCGTATTTGGCCGAGACGAACGGCCGGAGCGTGATCTCACCCGCCCGCTGCCGCCGTTTCAGGGAAATGCGCAGGATGACGCCCCAGGCGAGAAAGGCGGCAAACAGCAGGACCGACGACGTCTCGCCATTGGCGAGCAGGTGCGCCAGCGCCCAGATCTTCACCGACAGCACCATCGGATGCTTGGTCTTGGTCGCGATATGCCCCGCCGGCAGCAGCGAGGCGACGAGACAGATCATCGCGATCAGCATCAGCGTGATTGTTATATGCGCCATCCAGACCGGCGGATTGTAAAGCACGCCGGTCACATCACGCGCCTGCCCGAAGCCGTAGATCAAAAGGATCAGCGTGGCGATGCTGGCAATCGAATAGGCCGCCCGCCAGCCCTTCTCGCCGAGGCTTGCGATCATCGAACGGCGAAAGTCCGGCGACACCACTCGCACCAGATGCACCCCGAGGAAAAGTATGATGCCGACGATAAGCAATGTCATTGTGGATCCCTTCCGTGCCGTTTGTCATGGCTTAGAGCCTGGCGTGAAAAAATGCCAGCGAGACCGCAGCTTCGCCGCAATTCTATTGGAGGAAACCCCGAACAAATTGTCGCGGTGTCTATGTCCCGTCTTCTCCTCTCCACCTGCCTTTCTGTTTCGCTCCTCATCCCGGCGATTGCCGAGGCGGCCGACCGGCCGAAACAGCTCGTCATCATTTCCTTCGACGGTGCCCACGACAATGCGCTCTGGTTGAAGAGTCGCGAGATGGCGGCGAAGAACGGTGCCCACTTCACCTATTTTCTCTCCTGCACTTTCCTGATGAACGAGGCGGCGAAGAAGGCCTACCAGGCGCCGTACCAGAAACGCGGAAAATCCAACGTGGGCTTCGCCCAGAGCGACGACGAGATCCGCGAGCGCCTCGGCAATATCTGGCACGCCCATCTCGAAGGACACGACATATCGAGCCATGCCTGCGGCCATTTCGACGGCCGCCTCTGGAGCGAGGCCGACTGGTCGGCCGAATACGCCACCTTCCACGCGACGCTTGAGAATGCCTGGAAGAGCGTCGGCCTTCAGGCGCCTGCCGGCTGGCAGGATCTGGTTGATCACGGCATCAAGGGCTTTCGCGCCCCCTATCTCTCGGCAACTGCGGGCGCCGACATGATCGCCGCCGAAAAGAAGGCGGGCTTCACTTATGACGCGAGCCTCGTCACCAAAGGGCCTGCCATGCCTGTCGAGGAAGACGGCATCACTCGCTTCGGCCTGCCGCTGATCCCCGAAGGCCCGAGCGAAAAGCCAATCATCGGCATGGACTACAATCTCTTCGTCCGCCATTCCAAGGGTGAGGAGGATACGGCCGATTCCACGGAATTCGAGGACCGCGCCTATGCCGCCTTCAAGGAGGCTTTCGACAAGCAATATGCCGGCGCCCGCATCCCGCTCCAGCTCGGCTTCCACTTCGTCGAAATGAACGGCGGCGCCTACTGGCGGGCGCTAGACCGACTTGTCAGCGACGTCTGCCACCGAACGGATGTGGCCTGCGTCAGCTATTCGGAAGCGATCCCGATGATCGAGGCCCGCGGCAGATTGCAGACGTCAGGTCTTTGATGGCGGCTATGAGCGCTGTCGAGCCTGCAAGGTGTCTCTAAGTTCCCTTGAACGAGACAACGTGCCGGGCCGCCGCCCTCATTTACCTATCGGCATCTTCTCCCCGCTGGGGAGAAGAGATTCGTTGCGACGCTGCGCCCCCCTTCTACCCAGCGAGGAGGAGGCGCCCCAAACGCCAATCTTCCGATCGCTCGCAGAATACCCCGCCCATCAACCGTCGGCGTGCACAACGCCCGTCTCGCGCTCTAGGTAGCGCTGGTCGATTTCAGGCAGCGGTTCGTCGTCGATTGCCGCCTCGAAGGCCTTGAGGCGTTTGTGAATCGAGAGCAGTTCAATGATCGTCGTCCAGGAATTGACGAGATACTGGAACGAGTTGCTGACCTGTCCGAAGGCGGTCGAGATCTGCTGGAAGATACCGTAAGTGATAGTGCCCGCCACGATCGTCGGCACCAGCATGAAGACCACGAAGAGCGCGTCGGCCTGGATATAGAAATAACGGGCAACATTGAAATACATGTAGTGGAAATACATGCGGTAATAGTTACGGCGAACGTTGCCGAAGAGCTCCCTGACTGTCAGCGGCTCAGCCCGTTCCCCATGGTCCTCGCCATAGACGAGCTCCTTGCGATACGCCGCCTCGACGCGCTGGTTGCGGAAGTTCAGCCCCGGCAGCTTGACGCCGGCGACCGCCAGCAGAAGCGTGCCGAACGCCGACCAGAACAGCGCCAGCCAGAAGAGCGAATTCGCCACCGGCCCGATGAACGGCAGTTCGGTCACGTAATGCGACAGCGCCAGAAGGATCGGAAGGAATACCACGAGCGTCATCACCGAGTTGATGAGGCTGATGCCAAGACCTTCGAGCGTGCTCGAAAAGCGCATCGTATCTTCCTGAACGCGCTGGGAGGCACCTTCGATATGACGAAGCTTTTCCCACTTCGACATATAGAAATTGTTCATCGCCGTTCGCCAGCGGAAGATGTAATGGCTGGTGAAGAAGTCGGTCATGATCGATACGAACATGCTGAGGAATGCGATCTGGCAGAAGACCCACATCAGGGTGTAGAAATTGTCGACGGAAATGCCTGGCTGCTTCGACAATGCGTTCTGCAGAAGGTCACCAAACGGCCGGCGCCAGTTATTGATCACAACGCTGATCTGGACGCCGAAGTAGGTCACGAAGATGATCAGCGCCGAACCCCAGATCGACCAAATCTTCCAGGGGTGGTTCAGCGCTTTCAGATGCCACGCGGCGCAGAAGATCGCCGCCGACAGCAGAAAATAGCCGTAGAACCAGACATTTTCGGGCAGCAGGAAGAACGAGAGGTCAATCGGCTGCTGTTCTTCTGCAACCGGCGCGTAGCCCAGCGATGCGCCGAGACTGGCGGCGAAGAGATACCAGCCGGCAATGGAAATCAGGGTCCAAACGACGAGCGAAGTAAAGAACGCCTTTGGCTGCGGAAAAAAGGAATGAAACACGGGAGGCTTTGCTTTCCTGAACTGTGAGTCTCGGGAGTGTCGTCGAACACTGATTGTGCCGGAAACTAAGGCAGTTCGAAGGAAGCAGCAATGGGTTCGGCCGATTGTTACGGAGATGTAACCGGTTAAGAGATTTTCTTGATCACCGGCATCACCAGCGCTGCGCAGGCGACGAGTGCTATGGCTGCGATCACTGTCGGGACGGTGAAGCTGCCTGCGCGCTGGGCGATCCAGCCGGCGACAACAGGCCCGACGATCTGGCCGACGCCGAAGGCGGCCGTCATCATCGCCAGGATCCGCCGCGGACTGTCAGGCGAAAGCTTGCGGCCGATCTGCAGTCCGTAAGCGGTGATCGCCAGGAACGTCGCCCCGAACAGCGCTCCCCCGATCAGCGGTGCGACGGAAGGCGGTAGCGCCACCGTCGCAAGCACCCCGGCGGCCTCGACCAGAAGGGCTGCGACGTAGACCCCGCCAAGCCCGAGCGGCCTGACCAGAGGCTTCCAGGCAAACAGCGCTACCGCCGACGTCAGCCCGGCGATGAACCAGCAGAGGAATTCGACGAAGGGTCCCGTTGCAGAAAGGCGCGCGATGGTGACGAGGAAGGTCGCGGTGATGACGTAGCCGAAACCGAACAGGCCGTAGGACAGCGTCAGCAGCACCATCGGCCGGTTCCAGACCAGCGCCGGCTCCTTGCCCGCCTGCGCCGATTGCGCCGGCGCCGACGGCAATAGCAGGAAGACGACGACGAGGCTTGCCGCGCAGTAGAGCGCCCCACCGATCCAGTCGACGCGCCAACCGCCCGGCCCGTCGTGAAAGCCAAGTCCGATCAACAGCACCATGACCGAAGAAAGCGCAATACCTGCCCCCGGCCCGCCGAAATGCGCCGCCTGCACATGGTCGTTGCCGGCGGCAGCCCCGTGGCTGAGCACGATCGACGAGGTGAAGACCATCGCAAAGGCGCTGGCGACACCGGCCAGGAAGCGAATGATAGCAAAGACGGCAACGGAATCGGTGGTGGCCATGGCGGCAAGCAGGATTGCGGTTGCCAGCAGCGACAGCAGCGCCACCAGCCGCTCCCGTCCGGCCGCCCAGCCATAGGCGGCAAGCACGGCACCGACGAGATAACCGACAAAATTGGCCGATGCGATAAAGCCGGCATCCGCCGCCGAAAGCGGCACGCCGCTGATCATACCGGGCAGGATCGGCGTGTAGGAGAAGCGCCCGAAGCCCATGGCAGCTGCCATGGCGACAGCGCCGGCAGCGGCGGTGGAGACGAGGTTCGGTGGGGAGTTTCGGGTGCGGGCGAGCATGCCCGCGTTTATCGCGCTGCAGCATCGGTGGCACAATCAAGTAATTCTGATCGATCGATCAATTTCCCGAAACGCCGGAAATTTTCACCCCCTCTTGAAAACAATTATCTTACGATATATGTTTTACGACATAGTCAACGATACATCTAACGATGAAAGGAAGACCCATGAGAGGTTTTAAAGGCGGCATGTTCGGCGGAGATTTCCGCATGGGCCGCAAATTTGCGGCTGGCGATCTCCAGCTCGTCATCCTGGCCCTGCTCGCTGAGCAGCCGCGCCACGGCTATGAATTGATAAAGTTGCTCGAGGAGCGGTCCGGCGGCTTCTACGTGCCGAGCCCCGGCGTCATCTATCCCGCCCTCACCTATCTCGAGGAAACCGGCCTTGCCGAGGTCGAGGTCGAGGGCGCCAAGAAGCTCTACCGTATCACCGAGGCCGGCCGCGGCCGCGTCGAGGAAAACCGCGCCATGATCCTGCATACGTTCGCCAAGCTGGAACGCATCGGCGAGAAGATGGCCCATGTGAAGCGTGTCTTCGAAACCGACCGTCACGGCGCCGACGAAGGCGATGACGGTGATTTCATGCAGGACGGCGGCGATATCCGCGCCGCCCGCATGCTGCTGCGCTCGGCCATGCGGATGCGCTATCCCTGGTCGAAACCCGAAGCCGCCCGCATCGCCGGCATCCTCGAACGCGCCGCCACCGAAATCCTGCAAGGCGGCAGGCCGGGAACGCGGGGCTGAGACGAAGACTGTACGGCGGGATTTGAGACGAAGTCAGCTCCCGCCATCTTCATTGTCCAGCGCCGGTCTTACGCCCGCTCATCCGGCAAGGTCAGAATCACCGGCCCGTTGCGCGTCGCCACCACCGTGTGTTCGTATTGCACGGTCGGCGCCTTCGGATCGGCATAGAGCGTCCAGGCATCGTCGCCGCCTTCAGCCCATGTCGCGCCGAGTGAGAGAAACGGCTCGACGGTGAAGACGAGACCTTCCGTCATCATCCGTTTTTCCGAAGGGTCCGGCCAGGTCGAGAGCTCGGCCGGCTCCTCATGCAGGGAGCGGCCGACGCCGTGGCTCGCCAGATTGGCGACCAGCGTATAGCGGTTCTTCTGCGCGAAGGCGCCGACGGCTGTGCCGATCTTCGCCAGCGGTTCGCCCGATTTCACTTGGTTGAGACCGACCCAGAGCGCCCGCTTACCGTCGCGGCAAAGCCGCTCGATCTTCGGTTTGACCGGCGGCATCGCGAAGGAGGCGCCGGTATCCGCAAAGAAACCATCCTTTTCCGCCGAGACGTCGATGTTGATGAGGTCGCCGGCGCGGATGACGCGCGGGCCGGGAATACCGTGGGCGATTTCCTCGTTGATACTGATGCAAGTGGCACCGGGAAACTGGTAGCAGAACTCCGGCGCCGAGCGCGCGCCCGAATCCTCGAGCACCTTGCGGCCGATCTGGTCGAGCTCCAGTGTCGTCATCCCGGGCTCCATCGCCGCCGCCATCACCTGGATGGCGTTGGCGCAGATGCGGCCGATCTCCTTGAGCTTTGTCAGTTCGTCGTCGTTTGCGATAACCATTCGTCTGTTCCGGCCTTGCGCAGGGGCGGCAGCGGCCGCCTTGAGCGCCGCGCCTCCAACAGGAAGCCTAAGGACGCTCTGTCACTTCAAATCTGCGCATACTCAGTTTCGAAAATCGATTCCGATTTTCGGCGTTATGCGCTCGTCAAGCCGTGGCTTTCGCCTCTTCGCTGCTATCAGTCAACGCCTTTCTGACGATCGGCGCGACTTTCGTGCCATAAAGCTCGATACCGCGCATGATCTCGGCATGCGGCATCAGACCGATCGCCATCTGCAGCAGAAAGCGGTCGTTCTTGAAAAGCGCGTGATGGGCGATGATCTTTTCGGCGACCGCCTCGGGATCGCCGACGAAGAGCGCACCATTCGGCCCGCGCGACATGTCGAAATGCGCCCGGTTCGTCGGCCCCCAGCCGCGCTCGCGGCCGATGCGGTTCATCACCTCGGCCTGCGGACCGTAGAACTGGTCGGCGGCGGCCTCCGTCGTATCGGCGATGAAGCCGTGGACGTTGATGCTGGTCTTAAGCTTCGCCTGATCCTGCCCTGCCCGGCGCGCGGCCTCGCGGTAGAGATCAAAGAGCGGCGCGAAACGGCGCGGCTCGCCGCCGATGATCGCCAGTGCCACCGGCAGGCCCAGCGCGCCGGCGCGCGCCACCGACTGCGGCGTACCGCCGACCGCAACCCACAACGGCAACGGATCCTGCAGCGGTCGCGGATAGACGCCGCGCCCGTTGATCGGCGCGCGAAGCTCGCCCTTCCACTCCACAACCTCGCTGTCGCGCAACGCCAGCAGCAGATCGAGCTTCTCCTCGAAAAGCTGGTCGTAATCTTCGAGATTATAGCCGAACAACGGGAAGGACTCGATGAAGGAACCGCGCCCGGCCATGATCTCGGCTCGGCCGTTGGAAATCAGGTCGAGCGTCGAAAACTGCTGGAAGACGCGCACCGGATCATCGGACGAGAGCACGGTGACCGCACTGGTCAGCCGGATGTTCTTCGTCTTGACGGCGGCCGCCGCCAGCGCGACCGCGGGAGCCGACGCCGCATAATCCGGCCGATGATGTTCGCCGAGCCCGAAGACGTCGAGCCCCACCTGATCGGCAAGCTCGATTTCCTCGATAAGATGCTTCAGCCGTTCGGCCGCTTCCGCGCCCTTGCTGCGGGAAGGGTTGGGATTGACGTCGGCGAATGTGTAAAGCCCCAGTTCCATTGTCGGCATCCTGTTGAATTCTCGGTTGAGATAAGGATGCCGGGGATAGAGCGCAAATACAAATTCTGGAACGGAATGTTCGAGAATTTCGATAGGCGGCATGATGTCTCTGACGATCTGGAAGATCGATCGAAGACCAATTCGAATCTGAATTCAACGACTTCGAAGCACCGGCGGAATCTTTTTTCGAACCGCCTCAAACCTTGCTTGAAGCGTCAGGACGACGCGGTCTCACCGCGCCGCTCACATCTTCGCCAGCAGCTCCGCCAGTTGGTCCGCAGCCTTGCCCCATCCTTCGTGGAAACCCATCTTCTCGTGTGCTTCCTTGTCCTCCGCGCGCCAGTGCAGCGCCTTGGCCGTATATTTCGTGCGACCGTTGCCGAGATCTTCGAGCAGGATGACGCCCGTGAAGAAAGGTTTCTCGGAAGGCACCCAGGCGCTGGTATAGGCATCGGTGAAGACGATCTTCTCGTTCTCGACGATTTCGAGATAGACGCCACGGTTCGGGTATTGATTGCCCTCGGGGTCATGCATGACGACGACGCTGGAACCGCCGGGGCGGACGTCGAGCGTTGCTTCCGTCACACCCCAGGGACGCGGCACGAACCACTGCTTCAGCAAGGCGGGATCGGTCCATGCTTTGTAAATCTTCTCACGTGGCGCGTCGAATTCGCGAACGAGGACAAGTTCATGTTGCGTGCTGGCAGTCATGTCGACATCTCTCCATTTGAATGAAACCTGTTTCCTGTCAGGTTGTTACAAGGACGTGCCGAAGTTCGACGTTCCGACAACGCGCCGGCTTTTTCGCATTTTATTTTGCGATCGGCTGCGTGGCCTCTTCCTGCATCTTGTCGATCTGCCGGCGGATATGGGCTGCCTCGGCCGCCGAATGGGCGAGCGCAATGGCGCGGTCGAAGGCTTCTCGTGCCTGGCTGGTCAAGCCAAGCTGCTTCAGCAGCCCGCCCCGTAAGCCGTGATAGTAGAAATAGCCCCCGAGTTTTTCGCCGAGCGGATCGATGAGGTCGAGCGCATCCTGCGCACCCTGGAGCTTGGAGACGACGACGGCCCGGTTCAGCGTTATGACAGGCGACGGCTGGAGACGCTCCAGCGCGCGATAGAGCAGATCGATCTCCACCCAGTCTGTATCCTCGGCACGATTGGCGCGGGAATGAACAGCGGCGATGGCTGCCTGAATTTGATAAGGAGCGGGCTGACGATGGCGCAGCGCCTTGTCGAGCAGCGCCAAGGCCTCGTTGATGAAGGGTCGGTTCCAGAGCAACCGGTCCTGATCTTCGAGCAGCACGATCTCGTCTCCGGCGTTGAAGCGTGCCGGCCGGCGCGATATCTGCAGGAGCATGAGCGCAAGCAGCCCCATCAGTTCCGGTTCCGACGGGAAGATATGCAGCATCAACCGAGCTAGCCGGATCGCTTCGTCACTGAAGGCAGCCGCCTCATGCCTGGGATCGGCCTGGCTGTAGCCCTCGTTGAAGATCAGGTAGATCATTGTGCTGACGATCGAGAGCCGCTCGGCCCTCTCCTGCGGGCTCGGCGTTTCGAAAGGCACACCTGCCTTGGCGACGCGCGCCTTGGCCCGGGTGATGCGCTGTTCCATGGCGCTCTCGGAAACCAGGAAGGCACGCGCGATCTGCGGCACCGAAAGGCCGGAGACGATGCGCAGCGCCAGCGCGATCTGCTGGGTCGCGGGCAGATCGGGATGGCAGCAGATGAACAGCAGCCGCAGAATATCGTCGCGATAATTGGAATCGTCCAGCCGCTCGACGATGTCGCTTTCGGCATCCTCGGTATCGGAGATGACGTCCTCATCAGGCAGAGCCTGGATCTTCGCCCGCTTGCGCACCGCATCGATGCCGCTGTTGCGGCCGACGAAGATGAGCCAGGCTGTGGGATCGCGCGGCGGCCCTTTCTCCGGCCATGTCCGGATCGCCCTCAGACACGCCTCCTGAAACGCCTCTTCCGCGGTATCGAGATTGCGGAAATAGCGCAGCAGCGCGCCGAGCGCCTTCGGGCGAGCCGATGCAAGCGCGAGGTCGATCCAGGCAATGTCTGTCATGATGAAGCATCTCCGGGCCTGAAGACGTAGAAAGGCCGAATTTCGTAAGAGGTGGAACCTGGATTGACGGCCGATAGCTGCTTCGAGAAGACAATCGCCTCGTCGAGCGTTTCGAAGTCGACCACATAGAAGCCGAGAAGCGCCTCTTTCGTTTCCGCAAAAGGCCCGTCGATGACCAAGGGCTCGTCCCTGCCCTTGCGCACCGTGGTCGCAGCCGTCGTCGGCATCAGCCGACCGACAGGGCCGAGCCTGCCGGATACGGCAAGCGGCTCCTGCACGGCGTAGAGTTTCTCCATGACGGCAGCTTCTTCCTCCTTAGACCAGGCGAAGACGGTTTCCTCATGGGCGTAACAAAGGATTGCATAAAGCATCGCTCACTCCTCTTTTTGAATGACGAAGGAGTAACCGCTTACCCGACAGGCCGCATCAAAAAATTATTGACTGGAAATTCGTGATCTTCCGAAGAACGGCGACGCCGTGGCTGAAGAAATGGCCAGGCGTCTGCCGGGACGAGCGGAGCCATAGTACGGCGCTGATCACCCTTTAGCCCTCGCTCAAGGTCCGCTTGACCGCATTCTTCCAACCCTTGAGTTTTGCCGCCCGCACCTTCTCGTCCATCTCAGGCTCAAACCGCCGATCCCGTTTCCACGTCGCCGAAAAATCGTCCCGGTCCGGCCACACCCCTGCCCGGCTGCCGGCGAGCCAGGCGGCCCCCAACGCCGTCGTCTCCAGGATCACCGGGCGATCGACCGGCGCATCGAGCAGGTCGGCAAGGCGCTGCATCGTCCAGTTAGAGGCCACCATGCCGCCGTCGACGCGCAGCACCGTGTCCTCGGTGCCATTCTTCCAGTCCTTCTGCATGGCATCGAGCAGGTCACGGGTCTGATAGCAGACGGCTTCCAGTGCCGCCCGGGAGAGTTCCGCCGGACCGCTGTTGCGCGTCAGCCCGAAGATCGCGCCGCGCGCCTTGGCATCCCAATGCGGCGCGCCGAGCCCGGTGAAGGCGGGAACGAGATAGACCTCCTGCGTCGGATCGGCCCTTTCGGCAAGCGCGTTGGTCTCGGCAGCGCTGCCGATGATGCCGAGCCCGTCGCGCAGCCATTGCACGGCGGCACCCGCGATGAAGATCGAACCCTCCAGCGCATAGGTCGTCTCGCCATTCAGGCGATAGGCGATAGTCGTCAGCAGCCGATTTTTGGAACGCACCATATCGGCGCCGGTGTTGAGCAGCGCGAAGCAGCCGGTGCCGTAGGTCGATTTCATCATGCCCGGCGCAAAACACGCCTGGCCAATGGTTGCCGCCTGCTGGTCGCCGGCCACGCCGAGGATCGGGATAGCAGCACCGAAAATATCAGGATCGACCGTGCCGAAATCGGCGGCGCAATCCTTCACTTCGGGCAGCATGGCGGCGGGGACCCTCAGAATATCGAGCAGATCCTCGTCCCACGCGTTTTCGGCAATGTTGTACATCAGCGTGCGCGAGGCATTGGTGGCGTCGGTGACGAAGCTCTTCCCACCCGTCAGCCGCCAGATCAGGAAGGTGTCGATCGTGCCGAAGCAGAGATCGCCCCTGGCAGCACGCGCCCGCGCGCCTTTCACATTGGCAAGCATCCAGGAGAGTTTGGTGCCGGAAAAATAAGGATCGAGGATGAGGCCGGTCTTCTTCGTGAACAGCCGCTCGAGATCCTGCCGTTTCAGATTGTCGCAATAGCTTGCCGTGCGCCGGTCCTGCCAGACGATGGCATTCTGGATCGGCCGGCCCGTCTCGCGCTCCCAGACGACGACGGTCTCGCGCTGGTTGGTGATGCCGAGTGCGGCAAGATCACTAGCCTCGATCCCGGCATCGCGCAGCGCCATGTGGACGGTGGAGACGACCGAATCCCAGATCTCCTCCGGATCGTGCTCGACCCAGCCGGAGCGTGGATAGATCTGGGTGAATTCCTTCTGGCCCTTGCCGGCGACATGCATGTCGCCATCGAAGACGATCGCCCGCGTCGACGTCGTTCCCTGATCGATCGCCAGAACATATCCGCTCATGAAATCTCTCCCTTAACATGTCGATTATCGTGACAAATCAATAGGACACGGATGCGGGCGAGAAAAGCGAATAAAGCGGAATTGCCAGCCCGCCGGCTTTGGGCATAACCTCGCAGCTAACGCTGCAACGCAGCATCGTGATTTCAGGGAGAACAGCATGAGCAGAACAGTCGTCGTCACCGGTTCCACCAGCGGCATCGGCCTTGCGATCGCCACTGCCTTCGCCGAAACGGGCGACAACGTCGTTATCAACGGCTTCGGAAAAGCTGACGAAATCAAGGCAATCGCCGAACGGCTTGAATCATTGTCCAAAGGCCGGGCGCTCTATCATCCGGCCGACATGACAAAGCCGGCGGAGATCGCCGACCTGATCGAAACGGCAGCGAAAACCTTCGGCGGCGTCGATGTCCTGATCAACAATGCCGGCATCCAGCACGTCGAGAAGATCGAGAATTTCCCGATCGAGAAATGGGATCAGATCATCGCGATCAATCTGTCGAGTTCCTTTCATACCATGCGCGCCGCGATCCCGCTGATGAAGGCTAAGAAGCACGGCCGCATCATCAACATCGCCTCGGCCCACGGGCTCGTCGCCTCCCCCTTCAAATCCGCCTATGTCGCGGCAAAACATGGTATATTAGGCCTGACGAAGACGGCGGCGCTGGAGCTTGCCGAATTCGGCGTGACGGTGAACGCCATCTGCCCCGGCTACGTGCTGACACCGCTCGTCGAGAAACAGATACCGGACACCGCCAAGGCGCGCGGCATGACCGAGGAGCAGGTGAAGAGCGAGGTCATCCTCAAGGCGCAGCCGACGCATGAATTCGTCAAGGCCGAGGAAATAGGCGCACTGTCGCTCTACCTCGCCAGCGATGCCGCCCGGCAGGTGACCGGAACGCACATCTCGATTGACGGTGGCTGGACGGCGGCTTAACCATTTGGAAAAACAACAACAGGAACATCATGAACGACAGTATCCGCTTCATCCTGAATGGCGAGGACATCACGCTCACCGATGTCAGGCCAACCGAGACGCTTCTCGATTTTCTGCGGTTGAAGCGGCGGCTGACGGGCACCAAGGAAGGATGCGCGGAAGGCGATTGCGGCGCCTGCACCGTGCTCGTCGGCCGGCTGGCCGATGGCAAACTCGCCTATGAATCGGTCAATGCCTGTATCCGTTTCATGGGCTCCTTACACGCTACGCATGTGGTGACGGTGGAGCATCTGGCCGGCAGGGACGGCGCGCTGCATCCGGTGCAGCAGGCATTGGTCGATTGCCACGGCTCGCAATGCGGCTTCTGTACCCCGGGCTTCGTCATGTCGCTTTACGGTCTCTGGCTCGCCAAGGAAAAGCCTAGCCGCCAGGAAATCGAAAAGGCACTGCAAGGCAATCTCTGTCGCTGCACGGGCTACGAGCCGATCGTCAAGGCCGCCGAGCAGGTGAGCATGATGCGGCCGAGCACGCTCTTCGATCCGCTGCAGCGGACACGTTCGGAAATCGTCGCCCGGCTCTGGGCGATGCAGGCGAGCGGCACCATCAGCATTACTAATGGCGAAGACCGACTGATCGTACCGGCTTCCATGGAGGCACTGGCAGGAATCCTTTCGCAGGAACCCGACGCGACCATCGTCGCCGGCGCGACCGATGTCGGCCTCTGGGTGACGAAGCAGATGCGCAGGCTGAGCCCAGTGGTCTTCATCAGCCACCTCAGCGAATTGCAGTCGGTCACGGAAGGCGAGGACGGCGTCACCATCGGCGCCGGCGTCAGCTACACCAGGGCTTTCGAGGCGATCTCCAAGAAAATCCCGGCGCTCGGGCGGCTGATCGATCGCATCGGCGGCGAGCAGGTGCGCAACATGGGCACGATCGGCGGCAACATCGCCAATGGCTCGCCGATCGGCGACAGCCCGCCGCCGCTGATCGCGCTCGGCGCGACGCTGACGCTGCGCTCCGTAAACGGCACGCGCACGCTGCCGCTCGAGGATTTCTTCATCGCCTATGGCAAGCAGGACCGGAAACCCGGCGAATTCGTCGAAAGCGTCTATGTGCCCTATCCGGCGGGAACCAGCCGCTTTGCCGCCTACAAGATCACCAAGCGGCGCGACGAGGACATCACCGCCGTGCTCGGCGCTTTCCTGTTGACGCTTGACGAGGCCGAGATGATCGCCGACATCCGCATCGCCTTCGGCGGCATGGCGGCGACGCCGAAACGCGCCCGCACGGTGGAAGCCGAACTGATCGGCAAACCGTGGACGGAAGCGACGATCGAGGCAGCCCGCCCCGCATTCGATGTCGATTATCAGCCGCTGACCGACTGGCGCGCCACGGCGGAATACCGTCAGCTGACGACGAAGAACCTGCTGACGCGGTTCTATCTTGAGACCGTCGGCGCGCCGGCGGAGCTGAAGCGGTTCGAGGAGGTGGCGTGATGGAAGGATTAATCTTCAGCCTGATCTCCAAGACCTGGTCGCAAGCTTCGATGGGAACGGTCGCGGTCGCCTCCCCTCCCTCATTCCTGTCCTTGTCACAGGAATCCAGCGCGCCCAAGTCCTTGGGCGCGAGAGACCTTTCCTTAGCATCATATGAGTCGTTCACCGCGCAGACGCGCGGTGGCTGGATTCCTGTGACAGGCACAGGAATGAGGGAGTGCGGAGTAACCGCATCCCATCACTCCCTTCGCGGAGGACATCGCTGATGGACAAATCCACCTTCGAAGACCGCAAGGCCATCATCGCGGGCCCGATGCGCGGCTCGCTGCGGCATGATTCAGCGCATAAGCATGTCACCGGAACCGCCGATTATATCGACGATATTCCGGAACCCACAGGTCTGTTGCATGGCGCCCTCGGCCTCTCCGACCGGGCGCATGCCGAAATCCTCAGCATCGACCTTTCTGCGGTCGCCGCGCATCCCGGCGTCGTCTGGGTCTTCACCGGCAAGGATGTGCCCGGCGTCAACGACGTCAGCTCCAACGGCAGCCATGACGAGCCGCTGCTGGCCGAAACTTTAGTTCAGTTCCATGGCCAGCCGATCTTTGCCGTCATCGCCGAGACGCGTGATGCCGCCCGCCGTGCCGCACTGCTGGCAAAGATCGACTATCGCGACCTGCCGCATTGGACTGACATTGACGGCGCGCTCGCCAATGGCGGCCCGCTCGTCATCACTCCGATGACGCTACGGCGCGGCGAGCCGGACACGGAAATGACGAATGCCGCCATGCGTCTGAAAGGTCAAATGCGCATCGGCGGGCAGGAGCATTTTTACCTCGAAGGCCATATCGCTGTGGCCATCCCAGGCGAGGACGACGAGGTCACCGTCTGGTCTTCGACGCAGCATCCGAGCGAGATCCAGCACATCGTCGGCCACGTGCTCGATATTCCCTCGAACGCCGTGACCGTCAACGTGCGCCGCATGGGCGGCGGCTTCGGCGGCAAGGAGACGCAGGGCAATCAGTTCGCAGCACTTGCGGCTATCGCCGCCAAGAAGCTCGGCCGCGCGATCAAATTCCGTCCGGACCGCGACGAAGATATGAGCGCCACCGGCAAGCGCCATGATTTCCTCGTCGATTATGAGCTCGGTTTCGACGCCGAAGGCCGAATCCACGCGGTTGATGCGACCTATGCGGCGCGCTGCGGCTTCTCTTCCGATCTTTCAGGACCGGTGACCGACCGTGCCCTCTTCCATGCCGATTCCAGCTATTTCTATCCGCATGTGCACCTGACCTCGATGCCGCTGAAGACACACACCGTCTCCAACACCGCCTTTCGCGGCTTCGGCGGGCCGCAGGGCATGCTCGGCGCCGAACGTTTTATCGAGGAGATTGCCTATGCCCTCGGCAAGGATCCGCTTGATGTCCGCAAGCTGAATTTCTACGGGCAGCCGGGCTCCGGGCGCACGCTCACCCCCTACCACCAGGAGGTCGAGGACAATATCATCGCCCGCGTCGTCGAGGAGCTGGAGGAAACGGCTGAATACCAGGCACGGCGCAACGCCATCATCGCCTTCAACCGCGACAGCCGCTATATCAGAAAGGGCATCGCGCTGACGCCGGTGAAATTCGGCATCTCCTTCACCATGACCGCCTTCAACCAGGCCGGCGCCCTCGTCCACATCTACCAGGACGGCTCGATCCACCTGAATCATGGCGGCACGGAAATGGGTCAGGGCCTCTACACCAAGGTGGCGCAGGTGCTGGCCGACAGCTTCCAGGTCGATATCGACAGGGTGAAGATCACCGCGACGACGACGGCCAAGGTGCCGAACACCTCGGCCACCGCCGCCTCCTCCGGCTCGGACTTGAACGGCATGGCCGCCTATGACGCCGCCCGCCAGATCAAGGAACGGCTGGTGGCCTTCGCCGCCGAGAAATGGGATGTTGGGGCTACCGACGTCGTCTTCCTGCCGAACCGCGTGCGCGTCGGCGAGATCGAGATCCCCTTCCCCGATTTCATCAAGCAAGCCTATTTCGCTCGCGTCCAGCTTTCCGCCGCTGGCTTCTACAAGACGCCGAAAATCCACTGGGACCGCAAGGCCGGGCGTGGCACGCCCTTCTATTATTTCGCCTATGGCGCCTCCTGCACCGAGGTGTCGATCGATACGCTGACAGGAGAATATCTGATCGACCGCACCGACATCCTCCACGATGTCGGCCGCTCGCTGAACCCGGCGATCGACATGGGCCAGGTCGAAGGCGCCTTCGTGCAGGGCCTGGGTTGGCTGACGACGGAAGAGCTCTGGTGGGACGACAAGGGTCGGCTGCGCACGCATGCGCCTTCCACCTACAAGATCCCGCTCGCTTCCGACCGTCCGAAGATCTTCAACGTGCGCCTTGCCGAATGGTCCGAGAACACTGAGGCCACCATCGGCCGCTCCAAGGCCGTCGGCGAACCACCCTTCATGTTGGCGATCTCGGTGCTGGAAGCCTTGTCGATGGCGGTGGCAAGTGTGGCCAACTACAAGGTCTGCCCGAGGCTCGACGCGCCGGCGACGCCGGAGCGGGTGCTGATGGCGGTCGAGCGGATGAAACGAGTGTAGAGATGGGAACGCGTCCGGCTGGTTTGTTGCACCTGATGGTTGGTCGGGGCGGGCAGAGAGGCAGGAACGGCTCACCCACGCGCCCATCGGCCATCCACAGATGACCGACATCCACCCCTTCCTCGCCGCCCACCCAGACTGCATCCTCGTCAATATCACCGGCACGCAGGGCTCGACCCCACGCGAGGCCGGTACCTTCATGCTGGTATCGCAAACCGCATTGTGGGGCACGATCGGCGGAGGGCAGTTCGAGTTCATGGCGATCGCGAATGCGCGGGACATGCTCGCGGGAACTGGCGGGATGGCGCAGATGGATATCCCGCTCGGGCCTGACATCGGTCAGTGCTGCGGTGGGCGCACGCAGCTGCGGTTTCGCCGGGTGACGCAGGCGGTTGCCGAAGAAATCGAGGCCAGGTTAACCAGTGAGGTCGAGCGTCTGCCGGAGGTTTATCTCTTCGGTGCCGGCCATGTCGGCCGGGCGCTGGCAACAGCCCTTGCGCCGCTGCCGCTGTCGGTGACGGTCGTCGAGACGCGGCGGGAGGAACTCGCCAACCTGCCTTCCAAGACGAAGACGCGGCTCATGCCGATGCCGGAAGCACTGGTGAAGGATATTCCGGCCGGCGGCGCGGTCGTCATCCTGACGCACGATCACGCGCTGGATTTCCTCATCGCCCGCGAAGCGCTGGAAAGACCGGATCTCGCCTATGCCGGCATGATCGGCTCGGCGACCAAGCGCGCCACCTTCGCAAGCTGGCTTTCCCGTGAAGGCGGCGGAGAGCGCGGCTGGATGGAGCGGCTGACGCTGCCGATCGGCGGCGCGGCGGTCAGGGACAAGCGCCCTGAGGTGATCGCCGCCATGACCGCCGCCGAGATCCTGACGGCGCTTGGCGCCTACCGCATGCGCTCGTCTTCGTAGTAGGGATCGCGTCCGTCGAGGAAACCGAGATCGCGTTTGACGCGATCGGGCGCAGCACTGAGATCGAGCCGGGGCCGACGGCAGAAACGATCAGCGCCGCTTGCCAGCCAGCCGGCAAGACGCCGGAAAATCTGGATTCTCTGCTGCGGCCGGCCCTCTTCGATAACATGGCAGTCCATGACATCACCTCGATAGATTGATGGTATGAGTTGCAGTTTGCCGCCAAAAATGCTGCAATTCCAATCGAACGACCGTCTGCCTGCATCAAGAGAACTTATCCATGAAACTGTCGAAACAATTCCCGCTGAATGCGCTGCGCGTCTTCGAGGCCGCTGCCCGGCTTGGAAGTTTTACCAAGGCAGGCAATGAACTCGGCATGACGCAGACGGCCGTCAGCTATCAGATCAAACTGCTGGAGGAGAATGTCGGCGAGCCGCTTTTCCTGCGCCGTCCCCGCCAGATCGCGCTGACAGAGACCGGCGAGAGGCTGGCGCCGAAGGTGACTGAAGCCTTTGCCATGCTGCACGACGCGATGGCGACGGCGCGCGACAGCGTCGAAGGCATGCTCGCGATCAGTTCGACCCATACCTTCGCCTCGAAATGGCTGGCGCCGCGCCTCGGCTCCTTCCACTTGAAACATCCGGCAATCGCGGTGCGCTTTCAGGCGAGCTCGGATATCATCGATTTCGCCCGCGAGCAGATCGATGTCGGCATCCGTTGGGGCGACGGCAACTGGCCGGGGCTGACGCTGCACCGGCTGATGGGCCTGGAGTTCACGCCGATGCTGAGCCCGAAGCTGGCGGAGACGGCAGGCGGCATCCGGGAGCCGCGCGATCTCCTGAAGTTCGATCTCTTCGACGCCGGTGACATCTGGTGGAAACAATGGTTCGAGGCTGCCGGCGTGACGGAGACGGATCTCGACCGGCGCCCGCGCAACCAGCTCGGCTCTCAGGCGGTGGAAGCCGACGCGGCGATCGCCGGCCATGGCGTCGCCATCCTTCATCCTGCCTTCTATGAGGCCGAGATCGCCCTCGGCCGGCTCTATCAGCCCTTCGAACTGACCCGCAGCGACGGCAAGGCCTACTGGCTCGTCTACCCTGAAAACCGTCGCAACGTGCCGAAGATCAAGGCTTTCCGCAACTGGATCCTTGAGGAGATGAAGGCAGCCGGAAATTAGATCGTCTCACACGGGACTCGATTCATGAGCCGAGTCCGGTCCTGTGGTCTCGCCTTCAATATCCCATTTCCGGTGCATAGAAACAGCGTGGCGTATCCTCGTTCGGGAACAGACAGAGATGATAGTCGTTGTCACCGGATTGCATCGCCTTCGTCATCGGCAGCAGGAAGACATGAGCATGCGTGACCAGCCGGTGGTCGCCCGGCAGCAGCGTCACGCGATATCCGCCTGGCGTCACAGCCACGCTTTTCGAAGGGATCATCTGGCAATCGCCACTATGACTGTCGCCGTTGCAACAATAGGGGTCATAACTCCACCCCGAAGGTGCGTCGTGAGCCGTCGCCAACGACGCATACGCAATCATCACACACGTCAGAATGCTGCGCATGGGCATCTTCTCCGTCGATGAATGCGCCGCCGATGATCTAACGGTTCTTATTTTACTCCGGCGGCCTGCAAAATAACTGTAATCGAGTCGTCGCAGTTCAAGATCTGCTGAATTAGCAGATTCAGTATAATGCACAGCCTTCTCGGCAGCTTTTAGGCACGCGACAGCAGATCAGCGATGCGACCGCGATCGGCAACTTCGGCAAAACCGCCGGAAATCATCAGCGGAGCGCCGAAGATCTCGACGAGCCCATTGCCGAGAATGACACCTTCGCCATCCCGACACGCGAGAATGGGTGTTGCCGTCTTCTCGCTGTAGCGTAGTAGCGCCGAGATATAGCCGGGATCGTCGTTCAGATGCGGGAAGAATTCGAAAGGCAGGAGATCAAGAGCCGCACCATCCTGCACCGCATCAGGCGAACCGCCGGAAAAGAGCGCGTCGACGGCGATTGTCGGCGTCATCAAAATCGCCCCGGCGCTGGTTCCGACAAGAATGCCGTCACCCAGTGCCCATGCACTCAACTTGTCCAGCATGTCGCTTTGCCGCAGCCTTCTCAAAAAATCGCCGGTGTGGCCGCCGGAAAGATGGATGGCGTTACAGGAAAACAGCCGGCTGATTTCCTCATCATTGGAAAGCGCGTCGAGATCGACGAAGGGATTGAGAAAAAGCCCGTACCTCATATAGTAACGCCGTTTCTCATCGAAAAACGCCCGCTGAGGGTCAGGACCGGACGTGATATAGCCGACGCGGTTCCCTCGCGAGAGGATAAGCGCCGCCAACCGCCGGTCCATCGGCGCGTTTTCGGCGATGACTTGATCGCTGTAGAGCGCGGTGATCATTCCATTGCTCCTTTAGCCGCGCCGGTCGTTGCGCGTGTGCAGTTCTTCAATCTCCTCTTCCCTCCCCGCCAAAATTTCCGCAATGTCACGAGTCGGAGGAAGATAGGGGAACTCGATGTATGAATATGCCATAGCATGGGAATGGCTCGCCTTCGCGGCACGCTGGTTCCATGTCATTACCGCGATCGCCTGGATCGGATCGTCCTTTTATTTTATCGCCCTCGATCTCGGACTGGTGAAACGCCCGCATCTGCCGCCCGGTGCCTATGGCGAGGAATGGCAGGTTCATGGCGGCGGCTTCTACCATATCCAGAAATATCTGGTGGCGCCCGCCCAGATGCCGGAGCACCTGACCTGGTTCAAATACGAGAGCTATTTCACCTGGATTTCCGGCTTCCTGATGCTGTGCATCGTCTATTACGGCGGCGCCGACCTCTTCCTGATCGACCGGCACGTGCTCGATATCAGCCCGCCCGTCGCGATCCTGATCTCGCTGGCGTCGCTTGCCCTCGGCTGGATCGTCTACGACCTGCTCTGCAAATCTCCGCTTGGGCGGAATACCTGGGGGCTGATGGCGGTGCTCTATGTCGTGCTCGTCTTCATGGCCTGGGGCTATACGCAGCTTTTCACCGGCCGCGCCGCATTCCTGCATCTCGGCGCCTTCACCGCGACAATCATGTCGGCCAACGTCTTCATGATCATCATTCCGAACCAGAAGATCGTCGTCGCCGACCTCATCGCCGGACGGGTTCCCGATCCCAAATATGGGCAGGTCGCCAAGCAGCGTTCGCTACACAATAACTACCTGACGCTGCCCGTCATCTTCTTCATGCTGTCGAACCATTATCCGCTCTCCTTCGGTACGCAGTTCAACTGGGTGATCGCCGCACTGGTCTTCCTAATGGGCGTCACCATCCGCCACTGGTTCAACACCACGCATGCCAGGAAGGGCCGGCCGACCTGGACCTGGATCGTCACCGTCATTCTCTTCATCCTGATCATGTGGCTTTCGACCGTGCCGAAGCTGCTGACGGGCGAAAGGGATGCGGCGGCGGTCGCGCCCGCCTTCCGGCAATTCGCCGGCGATCCGCATTTCCCCGCCGTCAAGCAACTGGTCTCGACGCGCTGTTCCATGTGCCATGCGGCCGAACCGGTCTATGAGGGTATCGTGCGGCCGCCGAAGGGCGTGATGCTCGAAAACGACGCGGAAATCGCCGCCCATGCCCGCGAGATCTATATACAGGCGGGCCGCAGCCATGCCATGCCGCCCGGCAACATCACCGACATCACGCCGGACGAACGCAAGCTGCTGGTCGCCTGGTTCGAGAGCGCAGTCGAAAGCAAGAAACAATGACGACGACACTCCTGCGCGGCCGCCTGCTTTCCTTCCATCGTGCACCGCTGAGCCTCGCCGACAGCCAAAGCTATCTTTACGAAGAGGACGGCGGCCTGCTGGTCGAAGATGGGCTGATCACGGCAATCGGCGCCTATGCCGACGTCAAGGCAAAAGCAGCCGCGGATACGGCTGAGATCGATCACCGCCCGCATCTGATCATGCCTGGCTTCATCGACATGCACCTGCATTTTCCGCAGATGCAGGTGATTGCCTCCTACGCCGCCAATCTGCTCGAATGGCTGAACACCTATACCTTTCCCGAGGAATGCCGTTTCGTCGAAAGTGCGCATGCCGAAAGGATCGCCACGCATTTCTACGACGAGTTGATCCGCCACGGCACGACGACGGCGGTCGCCTATTGCTCCGTGCACAAGACCTCGGCCGACGCCTTCTTCGCCGAGGCGATGCGGCGCAACATGCGCATGGTCGGCGGGAAGGTGATGATGGACCGCAATGCCCCGCAGGGCCTGCTCGACACGCCCGAGATGGGCTATGACGAGACCCGCCAGGTGATATCGGACTGGCACGGCAAGGGCCGCAACCACGTCGCCATCACCCCGCGCTTCGCCATCACCTCGACACCGGCGCAGATGGAAGCGACATCAGCCCTTGCCCGCGAATTCCCCGAGCTGCACATCCAGACGCATCTTTCCGAAAACCACGACGAGATCAAATTCACCTGCGAACTCTATCCCGACGCGCTCGACTATACCGACATCTACGCCCACTACGGCCTGCTCGGGCCGAAAAGCCTCTTCGGCCACGCCATACACCTGTCCGAGCGTGAGGCGGATGCGATGAGCGAGGCCGGCGCCGTCGCCGTGCATTGCCCGACCTCCAACCTCTTCCTCGGCTCCGGCCTGTTTCCGATGAAGGCGCTGGCGCGGCGTGAAAAACCGGTCCGTATCGGGGTAGCGACCGATATCGGCGGCGGTTCCAGCTATTCGATGCTGCGGACGATGGACGAAGCCTACAAGATCCAGCAGTTGCTCGGCGAACGGCTGAACCCGCTGGAAAGCTATTACCTGATGACGCGTGGCAATGCCGAGGCCCTGTCGCTGGCGGACCGGATCGGCACGCTGGAACCCGGCACCGAGGCCGATCTCGTCGTTCTCGATGCAACGGCAACACCGGCCATGGCGCTGAAGATGGAAGTGGTGAAGACGCTGCCCGAGGAACTCTTCCTGCTGCAGACGATGGGTGACGACCGGGCGATCGCCGAGACCTATGTGGCCGGTGTTGCGTTGAAGGCGGGGCTTCGATGACACGCCCTGTTACTCTCGAATTTGCACCGTGAAAGCAGCCCGGCACGGCCAATTTCCCATAACGCTCCCGCGAAATTCATGTTATGGCCGATGGCCGCATTCAGATGTGAAGGTTCAATTCATGGCCGCTCCGCTCACCATCGCTGACCTGAAAAAGCTCGCACGGCGCCGTGTGCCGAAGATGTTTTTCGACTATGCGGATTCGGGCGCCTGGACGGAATCGACCTACGCGGCGAACGAGAGCGATTTCAGCCAGATCAAGCTGCGCCAGCGGGTGATGGTCGATATGACCAACCGCACGCTGGCAACGACGATGATCGGTCAGAAAGTGTCGATGCCGGTGGCCTTGGCGCCGACCGGCCTGACCGGCATGCAGCATGCCGACGGCGAGATGCTGGCGGCTCGCGCCGCCGAGGAGTTCGGCGTTCCCTTCACCCTCTCGACGATGAGCATCTGCTCGATCGAGGACGTCGCTTCGGTGACGACGCGCCCTTTCTGGTTCCAACTCTACGTGATGAGGGACAAGGATTTCGTCCTCAACCTCATCAACCGCGCCAAGGCCGCCAAATGCTCGGCGCTGGTGCTGACCGCCGATCTGCAGATCCTCGGCCAGCGGCATAAAGACCTGCGCAACGGCCTGTCGGCGCCGCCGAAATTCACCCCGAAACATGTCTGGCAGATGGCGACCCGGCCCTTCTGGTGCCTCGATATGCTGCAGACCAAGCGCCGCAGCTTCGGCAATATCGTCGGCCATGCGAAAAATGTCACCAATATCGCCTCGCTCTCCGCATGGACACACGAGCAGTTCGACCCGCGGCTATCCTGGGCCGATGTCGCCTGGATCAAAGAACAATGGGGCGGCCCGCTGATCATCAAGGGCATACTCGATCCGGAGGATGCGAAGGCGGCCGTCGACACCGGCGCCGATGCGATCGTCGTCTCCAATCACGGAGGCCGCCAGCTTGACGGCGCCCCCTCCTCGATCAGCATGCTGCCGAAGATCGTCGACGCCGTCGGCGACCGCATCGAGGTCCATCTCGACGGCGGCATCCGCTCCGGCCAGGACGTGCTGAAGGCCGTGGCGCTCGGTGCCAAGGGCACTTATATCGGCCGCCCCTTCCTTTACGGTCTCGGCGCCATGGGCAAGGAAGGCGTGTCGCTGGCGCTCGGCATCATCCGCAAGGAGATGGACATCACCATGGCGCTCTGCGGCAAGCGCGACATTAACGATGTGAATTCGTCGATCATCGCCGGACGGCAGTAAACCTGCCGGAGAAGCCAGCTTAGAAGAGGCGCGAGCCAGCCATCATGCAATCGACCGCATGCGATTCAGCATAGCGGCAGGCCGTCGCTTGCATCGAACAGAAGGATCGCGAAAATCACCAGACAGATGGCGAGGGCAAAACGCTGCCGCCAGACGATGCGGCGCGACCCGGCAATCCGCCTCTCCAAGCCAAGCGGCGCCCCGCCAGGCTTGCGAAGCTGCATTCGGGACAACAGGTCGTCGACGGCGGCAAGGCCGGCGGCCTCTGTCTCGTGGCTCGACGCAAGGCGAAACAGCAGCGCATCGAAGAGGAGATGGACCGCCAGCGCAAGGACCATCACGCAGAAAACGAGCATCAAGAGCCAGCCGAGCAATGGAACGAAGCCGCGATATCCCACGGCGATCGGGCCGGCAATCAGTGGCAGCAGCGCTGCCAGCCCGCAGCATATCGAATTGCGGCCGAGACTTCGCGCAGCCGCCGAGGCCGTGACATTCCACTGCGTCATTGCAAGCCCTCCGTCACGGCATGGAGGCTTTCCGCGGGCAGATGAACACGCCACCCTGTCCGTTCGACCCGCCGCACGGCTTCGGCTGGATCTTCGCAACGTCGGCTGATGAGCAGCCAATGCACGATGACGCAGGCACTCCGCTGGAAGCCGAGTGCACAGCAGACGAGGACCGGCCCTTGGTGGCGCGCAGTCTCGATGAGGTTCGCCGCGGCGAGCGTCTGGATCTTGTCGAGGGCCGCAAGATCAAGTGTGGGAAAGCTGCACCAGCGCGCGCGCGTCCCGCCCGGGCGCTGAAGTTCACCGGTCATGTCGATCACCGTGGCAAAACGGTCGGCCTCGTGGCGACGCGGAAAACGACCGAGATGGACGCCGTCGGCGATCACCACCGATGCCGGCATTCTCCGGGTCCAGAGCCGAATGTTGATGAGAGCGCCGAGCCGATAAGGTGCCAGCAGCCAGCGGCTGGTAAGCGTGGCCCGGCCATCGACGCGTTTCTGGAATATTTGCGGGCCGGCGCCGAAATATCCGAGCGCGACGATCGCCAGCGCAACAGCCGGCCAGAGCAACAGAAGGGCTGCGGCCGAGAGAGGCGTGCAGAGCGCTCCAAGACCGAGAAATACGACGGCGCCGCACAGATAATAGAAGCCGAGACGGCGCGACTTTGGATCGCCGCTCATCGTAAAATTCGCGAGAGGCGAACCGGCATCGCGCGGAAAAAGCCAGATGGCAAACAGACCGAGCAGCATGCCGGTCGGTATGTCGATGATGTGATGCTGCCACGTGGTCAGCACGGAGACACCGATCAGGAAGCACCAGAGGTGCCAGAGAAGCCGCACCTTCCGCGGCAGCCGGCCGCGCAGATGATCCCAGATCACCACCAGGAGTGCGATATGGAGCGACGGCGCTTGATTGAACGGCTTATCAAAGCCACCGAGGACGGCGAACATGAAGCCCGGCAGGCCACTCGTTGCCGGCCGCACGAAGGTCGCTTCGAGCGGAAACGCGATAAAGCAGGCTACGGCTACTATCTGGATCGTCAGATAACGCCTCGCCAGCCTATCCACATCGCGCGGCACCGTGTTGATGAACAGGCAGAGTGCATAGAACAGATTGATCGACCAATAGGGAATGATCGTCCATCCGAGGAACGGAATGGCGCTTTCCCATGCGAAGGCGACGTTCGGCACATGAGCGCGTTGCGATGCCAGCCAATTGGCGCCGCCATAGCTCAGATAGAAGGACGGCGCCAGGAAGGCGAGCCAGAGCGCTGCCCGCTTCGGGACCAGCGCTGTCTGGGAAAAAGTTGAACGTACCTTCTCCACGCTTTGCCCTCAGACTCTCTCGGCCAGCGAGACGGTGAAAATGCCCCACTGGTCGATCCGCTGCTCGATCTTGCGGAAACCGGCTGCGGCAACCAGCTGGTCCATTTCCTCTTGCGTCCGCCGCCGCATCACCCACGCCTCGCCGCCGCGGTGCGACGTCAGGGCGCGGGCGATCATCTCCAGTTGCGGATGCCATGGCTGGTTGGTGTAGACGAGCAGACCACCGGGCTGCATCGCGCGGGCGATCCCATTGAGCGAAGCGGCGATCAGCGCATTGTCGGAAAACAGCTCGTAAAGGCCGGAGACGATCGCGAGATCCGGAGCCGGCGTGATTGCAGCCAGCCCCTCGCGGTCAAAGGCATCCTGCTGGCGGAAGCTCACGAAATCACTCAGTCCGCGTGTGGCAATGCTCTTGCGGCCGGCGTCGACGTTGATGGAGGAATAGTCCTGCAACTGCGCGCTATCGGGACGCACGGCAGCCGTCTCGATCGCATCAAGGACATAACGGCCATGCCCGGCCGCTATATCGAGCATGTGGGTACTGCGGCCGGCGGCTTTCAGGCGCTGCAGCGCGCGGTCGATCAGCTCCTGCAGGTGCAGCTTGCGCTGCCTGATGCCGCGCCAGCCGATCGCCTCGAGGAACACCTTGTCGATCAAACGCCCGCCGGGACCAAGCCCGCGCGGCTTGTTCTCGTAGACGTAATCGAGCGTCGAGCCGGAATCAAAACCGGTCTTGACCCCAGTCCTTATGCCTTCGGAGACCAGGGCGCCGATCTTGATGTTGAGACGGCTGAGCGCCCAGTAGACGCCGCGTGGAGATGTGGCATCCAGCGGGCTCGCGAGCCGGTCGGCCTCGTCCTTGGTATAGCCCTGGATATGGGCGGTGCGAAGATCAGCAGGCGCCCGAGGCTCGGCGAAACGCGCGTCGATAAAACGGCGGACCTCGGCCAGGGCAATCGCGCGGTCCTTTTCGCCGAGCGTGTCATGGTAGAAGCCGGCAAGCACATGCCGTTCCTTGATGCGGCTGCCCAGGTTTTCGTAAAACCGGTGCTGCGGCGCGTGTCGAACCACCCAGTCGCTGCCGGAGATCAGCAATTGGGTCGGAACGGTGATGGCGCGGGCGTCACCGACGACGCGGGCTGCCGCCTCATAGAGCTGCAACAGGATGTTGGAGGCAATCGGCCGGGAGATCAATGGGTCGGATTCGTACGAGGCGATGCGCTCGGGATCATGCGTCAGGAACTTCGCCTTGACATAGGAATTGACGAAGAACGTTCCCTTGAGCTTTTCCCAGAGTGCAATGCCTTCTTTGGCAAAAGGCACGTAGAGCTTGACGCTGAATGCTGGTGAGGCAAGCACCAGCGCACGGATCGGCGGCGCATAGTCGTGCACCCAGGTGGTGGCGAGGACCGCGCCGACGCTCTGTGCAATGACGGCGATGTTTTCGACAGCAGTGCCGCTTGTCTCGCTTACATGGCGGACGAAGCAATCGAGATCACGCGCCGAGGCAGCAAAGGATGGCGAATAGCCGCGCTCTCCCGGTGAACGCCCTTGGCCGCGTGCATCCCAGGCGTAGAAGGAAAAATCATCGAGGCCGAGCTCGGTGGCGAGATGGGCGACGCGGCCGCTATGCTCGTGGCCGCGATGGAGAAGAATGATTACGCCCTTCGGTGCAGCGCCCGTCGAAGGCCACGTCCGATAGAAGAGTCGAGTGCCATCATGCGACTCGAATTCGGATTCACGCATTGGTCTGGCCGTCGAGGACGGTTGCCCACTATCGGCAGTTTGCAGCACGGTCTTCTCCAATTCTGATGGGTGGATGGGTTGCAACCATTGACGGGAACAGTGATTTGTCTTCATTGCAAAAGTCTAGTCGCAAATGTAAGCCCTTTGCGAGAACCGATATGAAGTGTGGCCTTCCTCAAAATACGACGATCTGCACCGCCCGGGCCGGGATAGACTTTTCCGATGCCACGAAATTCCACTGAGGTAGCATGTCTGTCTATCAATTGAAGTCCAGATTTCAAAATATTCTTCGCCCTCTGGTGCGCTCCCTCGCGGCACGAGGCGTCACCGCCAATCAGGTGACTTCAGTTGCCGCCGCCGTCTCGGTTGCATTGGGCCTTTTTCTGAGTGTCGCCCCGCTTCCGCATTGGTTCCTGCTGGTGCCTGTATGGTTTCTCCTGCGCATGGGCCTCAACGCCATCGACGGCATGCTCGCACGCGAACATGGACAGAAGAGCATTTTAGGCGCGTATCTGAACGAGATCGGTGACGTCGTGTCGGATGTCGCCCTGTATTTGCCGTTTGCGCTCATCGATCCGAACGGCTTGGTACCGGCGATGGCCGTCATATTCCTCTCGGCGCTGACGGAATTTACCGGCGTTCTGGGTCAAACGGTCGGGGCAAGCCGGCGTTACGACGGGCCGCTGGGCAAGAGCGACCGCGCGGTGCTTTTCGGCGCGCTCGGCATCTTTGTCGCGGTTGGCGGTACGTTTGCAGCATGGACTTCGTGGCTTTGGGCGGTGGTGGCTCTACTTCTCATATGGACCATCCGCAACCGTATCAGCGCCGGTATTCGCGAGGCGCACACGGCCGCCCGATAGGGAGCGGAGCCGATCTGCTGCTGCCAGTTCTTCCATCGGCAAATGTGATCCGGAACTGTATCGAGGCTTTTTGCCGCCGGTCACGCGTTAGGCTTCAAGGGTCCGTAACTCTTTTCAGCAGGCTGCTCACTGCCGCCGGCGGTGGCTCGCGACATATCTCGACAATCGATGCTGCCTCTGTCCTCCTAACCGCACGTTAAGTCCAGGTTGTATTTTTAGCGCCACCTCTTGAAAGCACAAAAGCGGTGCTTTATGTTTTACCTATGGCTACCACAGGCAAGACACCGCATCCATCACTGCTGCGTTACACGCTGGCGCCTGACGACAGTGCCCGGCAGGCGCTTGATGACACCATTGCCGCCTATCTCAGGATGATCGAAATCCTGACCGGCCTCGTCACCGACAGGACGGGCGCCAATCTTGTCGTGCTGCATGACCTTGCCTATGAAACCGTCCGCGAGCAAACGGGCTTGCCGGCAAGGCTGGTCACGCTCGGCCTTCGCGATTTCGCCGCCAATCGCGGCGTCACCGCCGATCCACCGCATCTGCCGCTCGATGACAAGCTCTTCGCCATCAAAGGCCCCGCGGACCTGACGATCGCCACGGTGCACGGACGTGTTGCCGTGCCCTTCGATGTCGCGGGTTATTCCAGGGGATGGGAGAGTATTTTTCCGGCCTACCTCGTTGCAGGCCAGGATCGCTACGAGATTCACATCGGCGTTACGCCGAATTCCGCTCGGATGGAGGAAAACATGACGAACGAAGGCATTCTCTCACGTATGGGCCGTCTGATCGCGGGCATCGCGAATGCGGCGGTCGACAAGGCGGAAGGCGTCAACAAGATCGCCGTCATCGAACAGGCGATCCGCGAAATCGACGCAGCGGCGGATGAGGCCCGCACCGATCTCGGCAAGGCGCGCGCCGAGGAATATCGCATCCAGAGCCGCAGGGACGAAATCGTCGAAGACCTGAACGCGCTCGACCAGAAGATCCGCCTCGCTGTCTCGTCTCAGCGCGATGACCTGGCAAAGGCCGGCGTTGCCCGCCAGATCGATCTCGAATCCCAGATCGCAGCTCTGGATAAGGCACTGGCCGATGCCAGGGAACAGCTGGACGAAGGCCAGAAAGCCTTGCAGGCCGTGCTCGCCACGCGCCGCGAGGCGGACGCTCGCCTTGCCGATTTCAAGCGCAGCATTGCCAGGCATCCCGAACACGCCGCAACCAGTCATAGCCAGCCCGCACCGGGTGCAGATGCTGCCCGCGCTGCCGCGGCAGTCTCTCGGCTGACCGGAGTTCCCGCTGGCGAGCATGCCCATAGTTCCGAATTGGACGAACTCGACCGGTTGCACCGCGAACAGGCGATCGAGGCACGCCTCGCACGCTTCAAGGGGGATAACCGGTAACGCCGATGGCCCTTCTCTTCGCACCCGAATGTGCTCCCTTTGCCATCGCCGCCGCCGTGCTTGCAGGTCTGACCGCGATCGAGATGCTCGCGATGGTCATGGGTTTTTCTGTGACGGAATTTCTGGGAAAGCCGGAGGTTCATGGCCATGACGGCATCCTGGCATACCTGTCCTGGCTCAATCTCGGCGGTGTCCCCCTGCTGATTCTTCTGATGATGACACTCGGCTTCTTCGCGATGACGGGGTTTACCTTGCAGGCCGTCGCCAGCGCCTTCTGGGCGCCGCTGCCAAGCTTCATCGCCGTCATACCTGCCGCGCTCGCAACCATCCCCATGGTCAGGGCATCGAGCAGAACTGTGGCACGGCTCGTACCGCACGACGAAACCTATGCCGTCGATCTCGACGCCTTCCTCGGCCGGACCGCCGAGGTGTCGATCGGCCCGCTCGATCAGGGACTGCCGGGCCGCGTCCGTGTCAAGGATCAGCACGGAAACTGGCATGTGCTTCGAGCCCGAGCCGCCAAGGGCGAGGGTCCGCTTGGGATCGGCGCTTCGGTTCTTCTCGTCGATCACAAGGCAAATGTCTTTATCGCCATTCCCGCGCCGGTCGACCCCACCGATGCGAACAATCAATCTTTCAGGGAGCAGCAATGATGTACGACGTTATTCTACCAGCCGGCATTGGGATTGTTCTGATCTTCGGCATCGGTTTTGTCCTCGCCTCTCTTTACACGCGCTCCAGTCGCGATGAGGCCTATGTGCGCACCGGTCTCGGCGGCCAGAAGGTCGTGCTCGACGGCGGTTCAGTCGTCCTGCCGATCTTCCATTCGACCGCCCGGGTCAACCTGAAGACACTGCGCCTCGAGGTTCGCCGCGGCGAAGGCGATGCGCTGATCACCAAAGACCGCATGCGCGTCGATATCGGCGCCGAGTTCTATGTGCGCGTGAAACCCGATGCCTCCTCGATTGCGCTTGCAGCTCAGACACTCGGCAACCGCACCAACGACGCCGAGGCCCTCCGCATCTTGATCGAGGCGAAATTCGTCGACGGCCTTCGCTCGGTGGCCGCGACGATGAATCTCGACGCGCTGCAGGAACAGCGCATGGATTTTGTCAAGGCCGTGCAGGAAGCTGTCGGCGCCGATCTCCAGTCGAACGGTCTCGAACTCGAATCCGTGTCGCTGACACGCCTCGACCAGACCGATATCAAGCATTTCAACGCCAACAACTTCTTCGACGCACAAGGCCTGGCGGCATTGACCCGCATCACCGAGGGACGCAAGAAGGAGCGGAACGAGATCGTTCGCGACACCGAAGTCGCCATCGCCCAGAAGGATCTCGAGGCCCGCCAGCAATCGCTGACCATCGAGCGGACGAAGCGAGAGGCCGAACTCAGCCAGGAAAGAGACATCGCCAACAAATCCGCGGCGACACGCGCCGAAACCGCGCAGCAGGAGCAGGCCGCAAAACGCGCCGAGGAGGAAGCCCGCATCGCTTCCGAACAGGCGATCGCCGAACGCGAGGCATCCGCCAAGCAGGCTCGCGAAAGCGCCAACATCGACGCCGCCCGCGCCGTCCAGCAACGCGAAACCGAAGCCAAGCGTGACCTCCAGATCGTGGCACAGGAGAGCGCGATCGCCGTTGCCAACAAGAGCCGCGAAGAATCCGAAGCGAAGGCGGCTGCGGAAACGGCCCGCGCGCTGGCGATAGCGGCGGAGGAAAAAGTCGGCACCGCCAAGGCGATCGAGATTGCCGAACGCGAAAAGCAGATTGCCGTGATTGATGCGCGCAAGAAAGCCGAGACGGAAGCAACCGCCGTCACCGTCGGCGCGGAGGCCGAAAAACAGGCAGCAAGCGACCAGGCCGAAGCCATCAAGACGCTCGCAACCGCCGAGGCGGATGCGGCGATCATCAAGGCCAAGGGCATTCTCGAAACCGGCAAGGCCGCGGCCGAGAGCGAAGCATTGCTCAACGACGCGCGCAACAAGTTGAGCTCTGCTATCATCGAGTTCGAGATCACCCGCGAACGTATCCGCATCATTCCGCAGGCGCTCGCCGAGGCCGTCAAGCCGATCGAGAAAATCTCCGATATCAGGATATTCGATACCGGCGGCATGCTCGGCCGCGGAAACGGAGCGACCGGCGGAAACGGCATCGGGCTCGGCGAAGGACTGGCCAGCCAGCTCCTCTCCTATCAGGCGAATAAACCGATCCTCGACAAATTGCTGAAGGAAGCCGGCTTCGACGGCGACGATGCCATCTCATCTCTTCTCGGAAATCTCGATGGCGCAAAACCGGCAAGACCTGCAACCGCCGCAGCCCCGGCAAAGCCGGCATCACCGGCCGCAGCCCCGACACAAACGATCATCCCTCCGGCCCTTAAGCCGGCACCAAAGAAGGACTGATCACCGCACAAGCGGGTCTGGACTAGAACAGGATGATTTTAGGCCGGTTCGGCCTAAAATCTGAATCCTGTTCTAAATTAAATAGTTAGAGCATGATGTCGCCCGAAAACCGCACACACTTTTCGGCATCCTGCTCTATCTCACCCAACCCGTTGCCAGCGCGCCTGCCCAGTCGGCACGGCCCCTTTCGGCGGCCAGTGCCGACATCGCCATATAGTCGTAGGCGACGGTTCTGAACTGCCATGTCCATCCGCCCGCCGCCTTTTCCAGAATGGCATAACTCGCCAGCGGATGGCCGGCTTCCACCTTGTGGTAATAGGGCAGCTCGTCGTCATAGGCCGGGCAGCCGACGCTGCCGGGATTGACGATGAGGCGGCCGTCGGAAAGTCGGACAGCGCGGGGAATGTGACTGTGGCCGGAGAGGATCAGCGGCAGGTCGATGCCTTCGGCCAGTGCCGCGATCGCTTCGATCGGCTTCAGGAAGACGAAGCCCTCCGGCGAGACCGATTCCAGCCAGTAGAGATTGTCGTCCTTCGGCGTTGCGTGGCAGAGATAGATCTCGCCGCGATAGACGGTATCGAACGGCAGGCTTCGTATCCAATTGAGATGAGACGACGACAATTGACCGTAAGCGGCGGCATCCGAAGCATGCATTGCCGCCGGGTCCTGTTCGATCAGGTAGCGGTCGTGATTACCACGGACCGAGGTCAGGCCGAGCGGCATCAGCAAGTCTGCCGTCTTGCCGGCCTCGAGCGGGCCGCTGAAGAAATCACCGAGATTGACGATCTCATCGATCCCCTGCGCACGAATATCCACAAGCACGGCCTCGAGCGCCAGATGGTTTCCGTGGATATCGGCAATTGCCGCAAACCGCATTTTTTAGCTCCCTCGGTAGGTGGAATAGCCATAAGGCGATATCAGTAACGGCACATGGTAGTGCGCCGCGACGTCGGCAATACCGAAGCGGATCGGCACGAGATCGAGGAAGGCGGGATGCGGCAGCGGCGTGCCGCTGGCCCTCAGATAATCGCCGGCGTGGAAGACCAGTTCATAGATGCCGGCACGGAAACTTTCACCAACGAGGATGGGGCCGCCATCAACCCGGCCGTCGGCATTGGTCTCGACCGTCTTCAGATGTCTGCGGATCTCGCCGTCGAGCTGGAAAAGATCGATCCTCAGGCCCTCGGCGGGCTTGCCGAGGGCGGTGTCGAGAACATGCGTGGTCAGTCCGGTCATGGGTCTGGCTCGTTGATCGTGAAAGGGGTTTCGAAGAAGTATTCTTCCAGATTATTGCCCGGCCCGTCGCGGTCGACGACCAGGAAATCTGAGGCTTGCTCGAGCGCCATCAGCGGATGATGCCAGACATTGCGGCGGTAGTTCACACCCTGGTCGCCGCGCGCGAGAAACACCTGCGGCCTGCCCGGGCGGCCGTTCTCATCCTCGGAGACGATGACGAGAAAGGGACGACCCGAGACCGGCGAGAAACTCTGGCTGCCGAAGGGATGGCGCTCCATCATGCCGACGTCATAGGGGAAACTGCGCGGCTGGCCACGAAAGAGGTTGATGATGACGCGTGCGCCCTCACCCGTCGCCTCAGTGGCGGCCAGCGCATGAAAACGCTCCGTCGTGCCACCATTGATCAGCCGCATCGAGGCCGGATCGGCTTCGATCACCTCACCGAAGGGAGCAAAGACGGATCTGGTGAGCGGGCGGACGTCGAGAAGCTCAGTCAATTACCTTACTCGCCTTGGGCATGCCAGTTGCGGACGCCATCGATCGCGGCAAGAAGCTCCGGCAGCGTGCGCTGCGTCGCCTCCCAGATGTCGGAGGGATCGAGATCGAAGACGTCGTCGAGGATTCGGTTGCCCGTCCCGCAGATTTTCGTCCACGGCAAATCGGGATGCTCGGTTGCAAATGCCGGATATGTCACCAGCAGACGGGATGCCGCCACCCCGATGGTGAAATGGCAGAAGGCAACCGCCTTGAAGATCAGTTTATCCCCGGCGAACGCCTCCCCATCCATTCCTCCGACAAAGAGCAGCGCATCGGATGCCGCCTCTTGCATATCGTTGAGATAATCGACAGCGCGCCGCTCGCTCATTCAGCCTCCGGCAGCATCGATGTGAGGCGCAGCAGCGCGATCTTTTCGACCTGCGCCGTTGCGGTCGCGAATTCCTCGTCCTGCCCGTTGCCGATGCGTGTTTCGAAGGCCGACAGGATGTCGTCCTTGCCAAGTCCCTTGACGGCGATGATGAAGGGAAAGCCGAATTTTTCGACATAGGACGAATTGAGTTCGGTGAAGCGGGCATGTTCGGCCGGGCTCAGGCGATCGAGACCGGCGCCGGACTGTTCCTTCCGGCTGTCTTCGGTGAGTTCGCCTGATATTGCGAGGCGCCCGGCAAGATCTGGATGGGCGCGGAGCACACCGAGGCGCTCCTGTGGGCTTGCCGTCCGGAAGACGGCGGCAAGGGCCGCATGCACGCCGGCCGCCGTCAGCGGCCCCGTCACGTGGCCAGCGTCATAGGCGCGCTCGGCGATGAAAGGCGAATGTTCAAAGACGCCGCCGAAGCGGGAGACGAAATCCTCGCGCGACACCATCAGAGCGCTTCCGGCTGATGGTGCTTGTGCCAATGCTCGGCGATCTCGATGCGGCGTGGAATCCAGACATTGTCGTGCTTCAGCACATATTCGATGAAGCGTTTCAGCGCCGCTGCCCGGCCGGGACGTCCGACGAGGCGGCAATGCAGGCCGACCGACATCATCTTCGGGCTGCCGGCCTTGCCTTCCTCATAAAGTGTGTCGAAGGCGTCTTTCAGATAGGTGAAGAACTGATCGCCGGCGTTGAAGCCCTGCGGCGTTGCAAAACGCATGTCGTTGGTTTCGAGCGTATAGGGGATGATCAGGAAGGGTTTCCCGTCGACGCCCTTCACCCAGTAAGGCAGGTCGTCGGCATAGGAATCGGAGGAATAGAGGAAACCACCCTCCTCCTGCACCAGTCGAAGCGTATTGTCGGAAGGCTTGCCCTGGTACATGCCGTAGGGCCGCTCGCCGGTGAGTTCGGTGTGCAGGCGCACGGCTTCGAGGATATGCTTGCGCTCCAGATCCTCAGGAAAATCCTTGTATTCCAGCCAGCGGTAGCCGTGGCTGGCGATCTCCCAGCCGGCCTCCTTCATCGCGGCAACGGCCTCGGGGTTGCGGGCCATCGCCAGCGTCACGCCGTAGACGGTTGCCTGCACCTTGAGATCGGTGAACATTCGCCAGAGCCGCCAGAAGCCGGCACGCGAACCATACTCGTAGATCGATTCCATGTTGAGGTTGCGCTGCCCTGGCCAGGCGGCCGCACCGACGATCTCCGACAGCAGGTTTTCGGAAGCCGCATCGCCGTCGAGGATCGAGCTTTCGCCGCCCTCCTCATAGTTGATGACGAACTGCACGGCGACGCGTGCCTCGTCCGGCCATTTCGGATCGGGCGTCAGACGCCCGTAACCTACGAGATTGCGCGGATAAGTCTCGGATACCATCAAATCACCTTCTGAAAAGACGGGGAACGGTAGCATCCGCAGCCGGAATGTCGAGACGGAAACTGCTCGACCAGATTTTGTCTTGGCAGCGCAAGGCCTTAGCTCATCGGCATCCTTAGGCGATCCTGCGCGCGCTGACCTTGCCCATCGGATGCAGCGAATGAACGCGGAAAGGGCCGCCCGTGCCCTCCTCGATCATCAACGCCACGTTCGAAACCGTGACAGGTTCGCAGAGGACAGGCTCGAAGATCGTCCGCAGCACCGGCTCGATGCGCGGCATATCGATCATGTTGACGGGGCCCGTCACCGGCATATGAAAGCGGAACTCCTCCATCACATAGGGATTGCCCCAGCGATGCAGATTGGCAAATTGCGTCGCCGACAGCCCGTCCGGATCGCTGCGTTCAATCTCGGCCTCGCTGAGCGGTGCGCGGAAACGATCGAATTCCTGCACCAGCGCCGAGGCAAGATACTGGATCTGCTCGCAGGGAACACTCGGCAGCAGGCTGTAGAAATTGCCGAGCCGGGCGACTTCGATACGCGGAATCTGGAAGGGAACGAAAGTCCCGGAAAAACGCATCAAATCGCGCAGGAGTTGCGATTCGGACATGTCGTGGGACAGATGAAACGGCGCCTTCAAAACGCCGTGAAAACCGTAGCGCCGGGGCACGGCGGTATGGAAGGCGATCTCGTGAATGCCGAGGCCACGAACTGCCGGAGGCTCCATCATATCGCCCGAAAACACATTTCGGCCAAGCCAATTGGCGGCCACGAGCGACAGCGGGTCGCTCGCCGGGGGCGTGAAGCAAATGGCATAGCGCATGCAATTTCCTCCATCAAGGAAATGAGCGCCGTCCAGATCCGGCGCTGTCGATGCGCAAGCAGATAGGTGATTTGCATGACAGAATAACGAAACGCAGCGGCGCCGAATTCACGTTTAACGTGAAGCCACCGCGATGTGGCTTGAAATAGCGAAGCTTTCCGGCAGCAAAAATCCGCAGTCTGTATCGCCTGCGATACATATCGTCGCCTCCGCCAGCCTGTGGGCGAGCCCGAAGCTGACCTTGAAGCCGCCGGTCAGCGCGATCAGGCGCCGGTGATCGGGATGGCGGCCGATCATTGGATCTCGGTCGATCGCCTTCGGGCGAAGCCCCGCCCAACGCTCGACAACGGGGGCATCGCGAAGGGTTGGCACGATGCCGCGCGCCGCCTCGATCAGCACGTCGAGCTGGGCGTCGGTCGAGGTGGGATCCTCAAAACGGTTCTCGCTGGTGCTGCCGATTGCCGCGTGCCCGCCCTCGTGCGCGACGACATAGAGCCCGTCGAAGAAGATCGTCGGCAGCGCCGGGTCGATATCGGCTTTCAATAGCGCTGCCTGCCCCTTGACCGGCTGGCCAAGCGGTTGTTTCAGCCCCGCCGTCAGGCCCTGCAACAACGGAAAGGATTGATGACCGGCAGCCAGGATGCAGTGACCGAAAGCGATGGTTTCACCGTTTATTTCGGCCGTGCCGCGATCGGGATCGAGATCGGCGATCCCGGCATGCTCTCCAATTCGCACATGCCCTGCTCGCCGCAGGAAAGCGACGAGCACCGCAATCAGCGAGCGCGGCGCCACGCGGGCAGCGAGCGTGTCGTGCACGAAGCCGCTCTCGCCGGCAGACGCCTCGATCCAGCCGTCCACATCAGGCCTGTCGAGCACATGCCAGTAGAAACGGCGGTCGCCCGCCCGCCAATGGCGTTCGGCATCCCGGGAGTGACCGAGCGCTATTTTGTTGAGATGCGGCTTCGGCAGCGGGATCACCCGCCCGGACCTGGTATAACCGGCGGAAAGCCCCGTTTCGGCTTCAAGCGCGGCGATCTCAGCTTCGAGCGAGACCAGTGCATCGAACTGGAACTGCTTCTTCTCAGACCACCGGTCCGGCATATGCGGCATCAGCGCGCCAAGCAAGCCGCCGCTTGCACCTTCGCCCAATCTGCCGGCGTCAGTAACAAGAGTACGGATGCCCCGGCGCTCGGCATGGACGGCCGCCCAGAGACCCATGATGCCGCCGCCGACGATCAGCAATTCGTAGGACGATTGACCTGAGACCGGCGCAGGACTATCGGCTTTTTCCATGACAGATGTGAACCCCGATCAGATTGGCGCGGGCGCGCCGCAGCCGCTCGAATGGCGCGACGGCGATATGCCCTATTCCACAGCCTTTGGCGATCATTTTTATTGCCAGACCGATGGGCGGCTGGAATGCGGCCATGTTTTTCTCGCCGGCAATGGCCTGCCGGAGCGCTGGAACGGGCGGCAGAAATTCCTGATCGGAGAACTCGGCTTCGGCACCGGCCTGAACTTCGCCGAAACCTGGCGGCAATGGAAACTCCACCGTGCAGACAGCCAGCACCTGCATTTCATCTCCTTCGAACTCCACCCGATGCGCAGCGAAGAAATCGGCCGGGCGCTGTCGCACTGGCCGGAGATCGATGCCGAACGCGAGGCGCTGACGGCGACGTGGCCGCAAACACCCACGGATACCATCTCGCTCGATCTCGATGGTCAGACGACGCTCAGCGTCGTCTGCGGCCATGCCTTGGACGGCGTCGCGGCAGCCAAGCCCGGCTTCGACGCCTGGTATCTCGACGGCTTCGCTCCGTCGCGCAACAGCGATATGTGGTCGGAGCAGTTGATGCGGCTCGTCTGTGAGAAAAGCGCAGCGGGCGGCACTTTCGCCACCTATGCGGCGGCCGGCTTCGTGCGCCGCAACCTCATCGCCGCGGGCTTCGCCGTCGAGCGCCGCAAGGGCTTTGCCGGCAAGCGCGAAATGCTCTGCGGCATCAAGGCATCACCCGATCAGCGTGCAGATCAGTAGCCATTCAAAGTGCTACAGCGTCCTTTTCGCGTCTTAAAAGATGCGCGGCGCTGTAGTGCGCTCCGGCTGCTGCTCGCTTGTTCCGAGCCACTGGCGGATTTTTTCCTCAAGCAGCTCGGGGCTGATCGGCTTCGACATGTAATCGTCCATGCCGGCATCGAGGCAGAGCTCGCGGTCGCTTTCGAGCGCATGGGCGGTGACGCCGATGATCGGCACTCGGTGGCCCTGCCCCTTTTCCCGTTCGCGGATCGTCTGGGTCGCCTGATGACCGTTCATGACGGGCATCGAGACGTCCATCATGATGATGCGCGGCGTATACCGCTCCCAGGCGGCGACCGCTTCCTCGCCATTGTCGACGACGAGGAAGGAAAGACCCGTGCCTTGCAGGATCTGTGTGAAGACGATCTGGTTGACCTCGTTGTCCTCGGCGACGAGCACGTCGACGAATTCAGCAGCCCGCTTCTGCGGCACGAGTGCGGGCGCGGGCACGGCCGCTTCCGTCTGCAGCCGGGCGATCTCGGCCTCGGAGGCCTGTTTGACGCGGCTGGCGCGCACCACCTCGACGACGGTGTTGCGCAGCACGTTGGCGCGCGCCGGTTTCATCAGATGCGCATGGCCGTTCAGCGCCGCGAATTCCTTCTCCGTGCCCGAAATATCCATCGACGTCAGGAAGATGATCGGCAGTTCGACGAAGCGGGGATCGGCTCGTAGCCTGCGCGCGACATCGGCACCGTTCATATCGGGCATGTGATAATCGAGCACGACGGCATCGACGGTGACGCCAAGATCGGCAGCCGCCTCCAGGATCGCAAGACCGGTACCGCCACCCTCGGCGGCCACGCCGTCAAAGCCCCAAAGAGACAATTGCTCGGTCAGGATTCGCCGATTCACTTCATTGTCGTCGACGACGAGGATGCGCGCACCCTGCACGTTGATCGGCAACGGCTTCGGCTCAAGGCGGGCGGCCGCGACCGCAAACGGCAGATTGACGGTGAAGACCGAACCCTTGCCCCATTCGCTGTCGACGTTGAGATAACCGCCGAAGAGGTCGACGAGCCCGGCGGTGATCGCAAGACCCAGGCCGGTACCCTCATGCCGCCGGGTCGATGAGGCATCCACCTGCGAGAACTTGTCGAAGACGGATTCGAGCTTCTCCGGCGGAATGCCGATACCGGTATCCTCGATACGGATGCTCGCCATGATCTCGCCGCCGGCAGCTGTCTCGAAACCGACATCGACGAAGACATGGCCGCGCTCAGTGAACTTGACGGCGTTGCCGACGAGATTAGTGACGATCTGACGGAAACGCCCGGCGTCGCCGATGACGGCGGCGGGCAGATCGGGTGCGGCCCGCACCAGGAGCTCGATGTTCTTCTCGGCGGCGTGTGAAGACAACAGTGTCGCCACGTCCTCTACCGCTTCGGTGATGTCGAAGGCGGCTTTGCGCAGTTTCATCTGCCCGGCATCGATCTTCGAAAAGTCGAGGATGTCGTTGATGATCGTCAGCAACGCATTGCCGGATTTGACGATGATGTCGACGAATGTCTTCTGGCGGGTATCGAGATTGGTCTTGGCAAGCAGTTCCGCCATCCCAAGCACGCCGTTCATCGGCGTGCGGATCTCATGGCTCATATTGGCAAGGAATTCGGATTTGGCGCGATCGGCGGCTTCGGCGCGCGACAGCAGCTGGCGTAGTTCCTCTTCGCGGCTCTTGAGTTCGGTGACGTCAGTAAAAAGCGCCACCCAATGCTGTCCCCGGCTGACGGTCGCATCCATGTTCACCCAGCGCTCGCCGCCGACGTGAAAGGCCGTGGAGATCGGCAACCTGGCCGCGATATTGTCGCGCCAACCCTGCAGGGTTTCAGCCGCCGCATCGTGGAAATCGCCACGCGCCGCGCAATATTCGAACATGCCAATCCAACCCTCGCCACGCTCGAGATAGGTGGCCGGAATCTGCAGGATGTCAGAAAGCGCCTCGTTGGACATCCTGATGATGCCGTCCTGAACGATGGCGAGGCCCTGCGGCATGGCGTGTGTCGCATCGCGCATCATTTCGCCGAGCCGCTCCAGCGCAGCGCGGGTCTCGTGGATCTCCTTTTCCCGCTCACGCACGGCCGTGATGTCGGCATAGGTGAGCAGGATTCGGTCATTCGAGATACGGCGGCTATCGAAGATGACGGATTTGCCGCCCGCCCAGCCGAGCTCGATCGGCTCGGGCTCCTCGGTCTCGAACAGGTGCTTGCGGAAATCGTAGATCTCCTCGGGCGTCTGCGTGCCGTCGTAACGACCGAGCTCATAATTGCGGCGGATGACGTCGATGAAGGGGCGGCCGTCGAATGGATCGTCGAGTGGCAGCTCCCAGATGCCGTAGAACTCGTCGTTGACGTAGAGGATCCGGTGGTCGTTATCGAGGATCAGCACGCCGACCGGCAGCGAGCGGAGGATATTCTCGATGTCCCGGTGCAGCAACTCTTTGTGTTTCTGCGCTTCGATCAGCGCCTTCTCTCGTTCCTTGAGTGGCGAGATGTCCGAAAAAGAGCCGACGACATAGGGCCGTCCATCCGCCGTCACGACGCGATTGACGCGCGAAAGGACGGAATAGATATGGCCGTCCTTGCTCGGCAGCAGGCTTTCGATTTCCTTCGACGTGCCTCCCTCCAACGCCAGCAGGTTTTCCTGGTAGATCGCCTCGCCGCCGTCCGGACCGAACATTTCGTGTTCGGTCATCCCGAGGACCCGAGAACGGTTATGGCCGCTGAAGGTTTCGTAATATTGATTGGCATAGACGAGGCGATGCTTCTCATCGCGCACGAAGGCAGCGACCGGGAGGTCCTCCAGGATGGTCCGCAGCAGGTCGAGCTCATTGACGCTCTCGTGCCAGGCCGTTTCGCTGATAGCCGCAGGTTTTGCGCCGTTGCGATAGGCGGCGTTGACGACCAGCGGCCGGCCATCCCCAGCAAAGATGCCGATCGGATGGTCGTGCTGTTCCAGCGCCTCGCGCACGCGGGCGAAATCGGCGGCGACGTCGCTATCGTCAACGGCGCGGCGCGGCGGCTCTCGCACTTCGAAAATGCCGAGCACATAAGCCCGGTCGGCCGATGGCGAAAAGCTTTCTATCTGTATGCGTTCATGGCTGAGGCCCGCCGCATCAAAGCAGATGGCGTTTTCCTCTGTGCCGAACACCAGCGCACGGCGTTCCTTGTCCTCACGATCCTCTTCCTCGGGACGGTCAAGAAGCTCGCGGCTGCGCCTACCGATGAAATCGGAGATCTCGCGGCCTAGAAAACGGGCATAGGCCTCGTTGACAGCGATGTAGCGCAGCTCGCTGTTCTTGACATAGGCCGGGGTATCCAGATCAGCGATCCGGCGGCAAGCCAACTCCAGAAGTTCCCCGGCTGATTTCAAAAATATCGCTCCCGCAATGAACGAAATATCGACTACAAAAACTATAACGCCAAGGCTTTTAACAAGGTTTTAACCATAAATTTCGACAGCGGAATTTTACGAGCCGGCTCACGAGGCTGAAGATAATTCGAGATGACCAGCTCCGGCTTGCACGAGACTGAAAGGACGCCGGCAATAATTCCTTTCGACGTTGGGATCCGTTGAAATCATGACGAAAATTTGATGCCGAAACGGCTTGCGCGGCCATTGCGCTGCCGCGATCCGGGCCAAGTCTCGGCATGGCTTTATGGAAGCCATGCCCATGAAAGGAAAATACCATGTCCGTTCTTCATAAGACCATGGCGACGGGCCTGATCGCCCTGACCTTTGCCGGCGCCTCGCTCGCTACCGCCACCACCGCCGATGCCCGTCCACGCGATGCCTTCTGGGGCGGCCTTGCAGCCGGCGTCGTCGGCGGCGCTCTGCTGTCGGAGGCCGCCCGTCCCGCCTACCCGGTCTATCCCGCCTATCCGGCTTACCGCCCCTATCCCGTCTACCGGACCTACTACCGGCCAGACTATTGCCACTTCGAATGGTTGCACGATGATTGGGGCAATCCCTATCGCGTTAAAGTCTGCCAGCGATAGCGCAAACCGCATCCGGCGGCGCTTGACCTCCCGGCGGCGCCGACCGAGTGCCCTCACCAACGACCAAATGAAACTGGCGGATTTTCATCCGCCAGATCAAGCCGATCAGACCGTATTTTCAACCGTTACGGAGAAAGCTCCTCCAGCACGCGATCCTTGGTTTCTACCGCAAACAACATCGTGATGATTGCACCGACGATCAGAATGGCTGCGAAGCTCGCAAAGACATACTGAATGCCCATGGAAGACATCACCGTGCCGACGATGATCGGGCCGGTCGACGATCCCAGGCGAAGCCAGGCACTGCCGGTTCCGGTTCCCAATGCCCTCAGGCGCGTCGGGTAGATCTCTGCCGAGTACAGGTAAAGGGAGAATGTGACGGTCTGGACGATCGCATAAGCGAGGCCGGCTAGAACCAAAACCTGGATGGGAGAGGTCGCGCCGAGCCATGCGAGAGCCAGCAGCGGCACGGGAGCGAGAAGCAGCGCCCCCGTGTACCAGCGTTTGCGTCCCACCTTGTCGATGAGCAGCGCGCAGATGACAGCGGCGATGACGCCTCCGACTGATGTCAGGAACCCATAGAAGATGCTGGTTTGAAGCGGGAGGTTGAAGACCTGTCGATACAGGGTCGGCAGCCAGGTGATCGTACCGTTGGCGACCGTATAGGCAGTGAACCACATTGCCCAGATGGAAAGCGTCCGCTTCAAGTAGACGCCCTGGAAGAGCTCGCGCCAGTCCGACTTGCGGTGGACCGGCGCCTGGAGGAGCTTCGGTTCGGGCAATTCCTTGCCGGCTGCACGAGCACTTTCTTCCATGCGGGTGACGATAGCGTTTGCTTCGCCATAGCGGCCGTTGGCAGCCAGCCAACGCGGTGATTCCTTCAGGAACCAGCGCAGAGGAATCATGATGATTGCGGGAACGAGACCGACGACGAACATCGCCTTCCAGCCGTAAACCGGTACCATGAAGTAGCCGATCAGCCCGGCGCCGACGAGGCCCAGCAGGAACATGACCTCATAGAGGAGGAAGAACTTGCCGCGCCCCTTCGATCCGATCAACTCGTTGATATAGGCGCTGGCGACCGGAACCTCGCCGCCCGTGCCGATCCCCTGGACGAAACGGAAGGCCATCATCATGCCGGCCCCGGCGGCAAACAAGCATGCGACATCCATGCTGACGAAGAGCAGGATCGTGAACAGAAGAACTTTCAGCCGGCCGACCTTCTCGGCAAGCCAGCCAAACAGGATCGCACCGATCAACTGCCCCAGATAGCCCATCGACAGGATCGTGCCGGTCTGTGAGGGAGTCAGGCCCCACTCGCGGACGAGGACGGGCATGGCATAAGCAATGGCGATGACCGTGTAGCCGTCGAAGAACGTTGCGGCGCCGACGATATTGCGCGCCCAGAATACCTCGCGGGTGATGGGAAGGCGCTCCAGACGAGCGCTGATTTCGGCCTGAGGATCAGCGGCATTCGCCGTCTCAGCCGGCATAGGCTGCATGACATTCATTGGTTCCTCCTTCTCGCCCCGTGGACTACCACTCTCCCGGCCAGGGGCGCTCCTGCTTGATGGTTGCTACTGCGCGTCAGTTCGTCACGTCAGAGCAATGGCCTTCAAAGACGTTCAAGTCTGCGGCGGGTTTCCATGGTTTCCTCCTCCCTTGGGAATGCGCCCCTGCGACCTGCGCAGGGGCGTCAAAGAGGTCACTCGGCTGCCAGCAACTGGTCAACGCGACCGATACCGGCGGCGTCGAAGGCAGCAAAGATCTCTGCTTCGGCCTTTTCGCCAAGGTTCTTCAGCGGCTCGCGGATCGTGGCGTGATCAAGGATACCGCGGTGGACAAGGCCGAGTTTCAGGGCCACGGTGCCTTCCATGTGAGAGCCACGGTGATAGACGGCACGCGTCACCGGAAGAAGGCGTTCGAAGACCTTGCGCGCTTCCGGATAGTCCTGTGCCTTGCCGGCTTTGATCAGGTCGATCAGCAGCTCGGGCGCGATATTGCCATAACCGACGAGCAGACCGTCGACATCGAACATGGTTGGCAGCAGCCATTCATCGTGGCAGCTCAGAACCTGCAGCTTTGGATTGGCTTTCTTCAGCTCCGGAATTTCGACATACCAGCGCTTCATATTTCGCACGCCGTTCTTGGTAGCGACGACGCCTTCCTGGGTGGCAATCGCAAGCTGTGTATCCAGATCGTATGATGCCTTGGTGGCGTCGGGATACTGGAACAGGATGCACTGGAGGCCAGACTCCTGCCAGATTGCCTTGTAGCGATCCTGAGGCGCTCCCTTCTGAAAGCCGAAACGCAGCCAGCCGTGGTTGGGATAGACGAGCGCGCCGGTAGCCCCAGCAGCCTTGCATTTCCTGGCCTCTTCAGCGGCGACCCTCGTGCCTTCACCGGTAATCCCGGCAATGATCGGAACGGCACCGTCGACTGCTTCAACATAAGTGCGGATGAGAGCGAGGCGCTCCTCTTCCGTGAGGAAGGTGCCCTCACCGGCATGACCGAGGATGACGAGGCTTTTGACGCCTTCCATCGAGACCAGCCATTTGGCGAGTTTGGCGTTGGCTTTGTGATCAACTTCACCGTCGCGGGTGAAAGCGGTAACGGGGGCCGGGCTCAGCCCGCGCATATCCATCGGTTGCATATTGGTCTCCTCCTTCGTGCGATCGCGGTTCATTCGCGACCGATATAGGATCGTTTACGGGAACGTTCCCACTATCGTTCTCGAATTCTCTGGAGTCAATATCTTTTTTGGTGCATGCTCAGAATGGCGACGGCCGATTGCCGACTCGAATGGAAAAGGCTCAATGAATTCAAAGACGGATGAAGTTCCGGGACAGACCCGCGTCACTATTCACGGCGTCGCTGCCGCAGCCGGTGTCTCCAAATCTACCGTGTCCCGCATACTGGACGAGAGGCTTCCCCGCTCCGACAGCGAGACCGCGCGGCGCGTGCGCAAGGTTGCCGAAGAGCTCGGATACGTTCGGGATGTTTCCGCAGCGAGCCTCAGGCGCGGCAACACGATGACAATCGGGGTGATCGTGCCCAGGCTGACGGATACGGTCATGGCCATGCTTTATGAAGCACTGGCCAAGGCCTGCAGCCGTAGTGGCCGCTTCGCGATTGTCGCAACGACCGACGACAAGCCAAAGGCAGACCGGCTTGCGGCCGGGTCTCTGCTGAAACGCGGTGTCGATGGTCTGATTCTTTCGACAGCGCGGGAAGACGATGACTTTCCGGACGAGCTGGCAAAACGCGGTATTCCTTATGTCCTCGCACTCCGGACGGATGGCCACAGCCTCTCGTCGGTCGGCGATGACAGGCTCGGTGGGTACCTCGCCGCCCGCCACCTCCTCGATCTCGGCCATCGCAGAATTGGCGTCATCGCCGGTCCATCCTATGCCTCCAGTTCGCGGGGCCGAGTGGAGGGTTTCCGCCACGCCCTGGAAGAAGCTGGATTGAAGGCAGACCCCTCATACATCATTCCCTCGACATTCGGCATCGAGTCCGGTGCGGTAGCCGTCGAGACACTGATGCATCTTAGTCCGCGCCCAACCGCTATTTTCGCCGTCAACGACAATACCGCCATCGGCGCCTTGTCGGGACTGACGAAACTTGGCCTTTCCGTGCCGCAGGACATCTCGATCGTAGGCTATAATGACATTCCGATTGTCAGCCACCTCCCCACGCCGCTCACGACGTTGCGGGTGCCGTTTGAGCAAATTGCATCAAACGCCCTTGATCTTCTTGCCGGTGACAACAGCCCTGCCGACGAGCGTATTCGGATCTCGGCCCCAACCCTCATTCCAAGGAAATCGACGGCACCGATACGCTAAAGCTCGCACCACGCAGACCATGCTGCCCTCATGCGGGCCGCATGCGGCGGTCGCATAGAGAGGAAGGACCAGCATGCCGGAACCGCTCAAGAACCTGCTGCATGAGGCATTGGTCGGCGATATGGCCGATCGCATTTCCGGCAACGCGCCGACTTTCGATAAAAACCGCTTCGTGACCCTGGCGACCGAGGGCCTCACCGCGCTGGAGCTGATGGAGCGCTCGGCTCTGATCCGCGACGCGCTGTTTGCCACCCTTCCCGGTGATTTCCGAGAGGCTGCAGCCATGCTCAAGGCGAGCCTGCCCGCCGCCGACAGGCCGGGGCTCTCCGGCTGGATGCTGCTGCCGGTCAATCAGTTCATCGCCGCACGCGGCCCCGATCATTTCGATCTCGGTCTCGATCTCCTGAAGGCGCTGACGCCGCATTTCACGGCCGAATACGGCATCCGCCCCTTTATCCACCGTGACCAGCAGCGCGCGCTGGCGATCATTTCCGGCTGGGTCGACGATCCCGATCAGCATGTGCGCCGGCTGGCGAGCGAGGGAACGCGGCCGCGCCTGCCCTGGGCGATGCGCCTGCCGCAGCTCGTGCAGGATCCGGCGCCGATCCTGCCCATCCTGACCGCGCTGATGGATGATCCGGAGGAATATGTGCGCCGCTCCGTGGCCAACAGCCTGAACGACGTCGCCAAGGATCACCCGGATCTGGTCGCCGCCTTCATCGCCGGCCATATCGACGGCGCTTCACCCGAACGCCGCTGGCTGCTGAAACACGCCTCGCGCACGCTTCTGAAGAAGGGCCACGCGCAGGCGCTCGCCAATTTCGGCTTCGGCGTGGCCGCTTCGCTCGAATGCGAACTGCGGATCCAGAATGTAGAGGTGATGTTCGGCGCAGGACTGGATTTCGAAATCCGGGTGACGAATGCCGGCGAGATCACTCAATCGCTGATGATCGACTATGCCATCCACCATATGAAGGGCGACGGTTCGCTCTCACCCAAGGTCTTCAAGTGCAAGACGATAATGCTTGCTCCCGGGCAAAGCCACGCGATTGAGCGCCGCCACGCCATGCGGCCGATCACCACGCGGCGCTATTATCCCGGCGAACATCGCATTACCATCATCGTCAACGGCGCAGAGATAGCATCGCAAAGCTTCGTCCTCTTCATGCCCTCAGCTGACCCGGGCTGAGGCTTTCTTGTGCACTGCACTTGACTTTCCACGCGAACTAGCCCAAATGCGGGTCAGCTTTCACCCTTCCGGCCGCCGCGTGAGCGTGCCCCTGCTGAAAAATACAGATGCAGGAAGAAGGGACAAAAGCGCATTTCGATAGAGTGCCGCACTCCCCATGAGCGGCCAGAAGCGCTGGAAAGCTTTTTCCAACTCACAAGTTCCCACTTCACGCGGGGTTCTTGACGCCAGAATGAAACCGGATCGCATGGTGCGTTCCGGCGACAGTCGTTGTGGCGCCCCGAAAGGTTTTGCCTTGACTAATTTTGAATCGCTTGGTGTCTCCAAGCCGATCGTCGCTACTTTGTTCCAGCTCGGCATCGAAACGCCGACGCCGATCCAGGAACATTCAATTCCTCTCCTCCTCGAAGGCCGCGACCTGATCGGCCTTGCCCAGACCGGCACCGGCAAGACGGCCGCTTTCGGCCTGCCGCTGATCGAAAAGCTACTCGCCGATGAACGGCGTCCCGACAACCGCACGACGCGGACGCTGATTCTCGCCCCGACCCGCGAACTGGTGAACCAGATCGCCGAGAGCCTGAAGAAGTTCATCCGCAAGTCGCCGCTGCGCATCAATGTCGTCGTTGGCGGCGTTTCGATCAACAAGCAGCAGCTTCAGCTCGAAAAAGGCACCGACATCCTCGTCGCCACACCGGGCCGCCTGCTCGACCTCGTCAATCGCCGCGCGATCACGCTGACTGCGGTTCGTTATCTCGTGCTCGACGAAGCCGACCAGATGCTCGACCTCGGCTTCGTGCATGATCTGCGCAAGATCGCCAAGATGGTGCCGAAGAAGCGCCAGACCATGCTCTTCTCGGCCACCATGCCGAAGGCGATTGCCGATCTTGCCGGCGAATATCTCGTCGATCCCGTCAAGGTCGAAGTCACGCCCCCGGGCAAGGCTGCCGACAAGGTCGAGCAGTACGTCCATTTCGTCGCCGGCAAAAACGACAAGACGGAACTGCTCCGCAAGTCGCTGACCGAAAACCCTGATGGCCGCGCCATGGTCTTCCTGCGCACCAAGCATGGTGCCGAGAAGCTGATGAAGCATCTCGAAAACATCGGCTACTCCGTCGCTTCGATCCACGGCAACAAGAGCCAGGGTCAGCGCGAGCGGGCGCTGAAGGCTTTCCGCGACGGCAGCGTCAAGACGCTGATCGCCACCGACGTCGCCGCCCGCGGCATCGACATCCCGGCTGTCAGCCACGTCTACAATTACGATCTGCCTGAAGTGCCTGACGCCTATGTCCATCGCATCGGCCGCACCGCGCGCGCCGGCCGCGACGGCATCGCCATCGCCTTCTGCGCTCCCGATGAAGCCAGGCTGCTGCGTGATATCGAGCGCCTGATGGGCATCGACATCACTGTCGCAAGCGGTGAAGCTCCGGCAAACATGAACGGCGCGCCCCGTCGCGCCAACGGCAACGGCAACAACCGCAATCGCAATGGCGGCCAGGGTCGCGAAGGTCAGGGTCGCGGCGAAGGCCGCGGTGACCAGAACCGTTCGGAGCATCGCGGCAGCCGTCAGGAACGCCGCCCGCGCCGCGAAGGTGAAGGCAGTGAAGTCCGCGCCGGCGGCGAAGAGCGTCGTCCACGTCCGGAGCGCCCGACCGGCCGCAATGAGGATTTCCGTGGCCAGCGCCGCGGCGAAGCGGCCCCGAATCTCGGTCCTGACAACGATCTGGCCTCGACCTCCGACTTCCGCCCCTCGGCAAAGCCGCAGCGTCCTGCGCACGCCAATGGCGAACCGAGCGGCCATCACCGCGGCAACAGCCGCCACGCCCATGGCCGTCCGGCCCGCAAGCATGGCGAAGACCGCGGCCCGCAGCAGGCCCAGGCCGGCGAACCGCGCCGGGACGGCAACGGCGGCAATCGTCGCGGTGGCTCCGGCTCCCGCAACGGCGGCGGCCAGCGCCGCGAACGCGCCTGATCGTTGAACGACTGAAAAACGGAAAGGCCGGGGATATCTCCGGCCTTTTTTGTTATCTACGCCTCCGCAGGCCTATGCTCGCTGAACGCCTTGCGGTTCGTGAGATAGACGCCTGTCACGACCACCACGGTGCCGACGATCAACGGCAGGGTCAGCGGTTCTCCGAAGGCGATGAAGGCTTCGAGAGCGACCGCTGGCGGCATCAGATAGATCAGCGAGGCGGCGCGCGACACCTGGCCGCGGCGGATCAGATGAAGCAGAAGCCCGACGCCGCCCATCGACAGACCGAAGACCGACCAGGCGAGCGCGCCATAGGCCTGCTTGGTGCCGTCGAAGTGCTGATGCTCGAAGATCAGCGAAAGCGGCAGGGTGAGGATCAGCGCGCCGATATATTGCAAAGTCGCGATGGTTCTGAGGTCGCCGGATTGCAGGTGCTTCTTCTGATAGAGCGTGCCGTAGGTGACGGACGCCATGGCGACGAGGTTGATCGCCAGCGGCAGGCCTGCATGTGTGAGATCGGCGGTCGCCGGACCGAGCAGCTTCGGCGAAATGGCAATGGCAATGCCGATAAAGCCAAGGGCAAGGCCGAGTTTCTGCGCCTGCTGCAGCCGCTCGCCGATGAGGAAGGGAGCTGCCATTGCCGTCAGCAGCGGCTGCAGCGCCGCGATGATGCCCGATATGCCGGCCGGCACGCCATTGGCGATGGCCCACCAGAGACCGGCGAGATAGAAGCCATGCAGGAAGAAGCCGGAATAGATGGCGCGCAGCGCCGTCGCCCGACTTTTCGGCCATTGCGCCCGCACCACCAGGCAGAGCGCCAGGAATGCCGCCGCCGACAGCGCGTAACGTATCGAAAGAAAGGTGAAGGGCTCGGAATGCAGCGAGGCGTATTTCGCCACCACCCAGCCCGTGGACCAGAGGAGGACGAAAACGGCGGGGGCAAGGCGATCAAGGGACATGGGGCGGCTCGGGAGAGAGGGGTCCGCCGTGCTGATAGCCCCACCCGGCCACTGCAGTCAAAAGCGAAGCGTTGATGCTTATCTGAAATTTCGCTGATCGCAGAGAGCCGATGGCAGTTTTGCCAGCTGGTGGTTTACCACCAAGGGCGGCCAGCCTCGCGCACATGACCATATTCAACCGCCTTGACCGAACGAAAAATGATCACATGCTCAGATTTTGCGCAAGCCTGCAGGTCGATCATCCGCCACGCCGCACCGCATCGCTTTAAATGCCCAGATTTTCACCCATTTCCCGCAGCGCAAAATCTTTTGCTCGAACTGCGCATGGTTCTTGCATTGCCATTTGCGTTGTATTCAAATGAACAAAAAGGGGAGCCGCGCTTTTGGCATTTGATGAAATGATTACCGGGGACGAAAGTCCTCGCCCGCCTTACGAAAAATACTTCGAGTGGTACAACAGCCAAGACCGGGCGCATCTGATTGCCAAGTCCCGCGATGCGGAAAACATCTTCCGGAAGACAGGCATCACCTTCGCGGTCTACGGCCATGCCGACAGTTCCGAAAAGCTCATCCCCTTCGACATCATTCCCCGCATTATCTCCGCCCGCGAGTGGCGCAAGCTCGCCCAGGGCATCGAGCAGCGGGTGATCGCACTGAACGCCTTTCTGGACGATATCTACCACAAGCAGGAGATTATCCGCGCCGGCCGCATCCCGCGCGAGCTGATCGAGAACAACGTCACCTTCATCCCCGAGATGATCGGCTTCCGGCCACCCGGCGGCGTCTATACCCATATCGTCGGCACCGACATCGTGCGCACCGGAGAGGACCAGTTTTACGTCCTGGAGGATAATGCCCGCACGCCCTCCGGTGTCAGCTACATGCTGGAAAACCGGGAAACCATGATGCAGATGTTCCCGGAGCTCTTCCACGAGAACAAGGTCCAGCGCGTCGAGGATTATCCCTATCTGCTGCGTCAGAGCCTCGCCTCGCTCGCCCCTCCCGGCTGCAAGGGCAAGCCGCGCGTCGCCGTGCTGACGCCGGGCATCTACAATTCCGCCTATTACGAGCATTCCTTCCTCGCCGACATGATGGGCGTCGAACTGGTCGAGGGCGCGGATCTGCGCGTCATCGACGGCAAGGTGAAGATGAGGACGACACGCGGTTACGAGGCGATCGACGTGCTCTACCGCCGGGTCGACGACGACTTCCTCGATCCCCTGACCTTCCGGGCCGATTCCGCGCTCGGTATTCCCGGCATCATGGATGTCTACCGCTCCGGCAACATCACCATCGCCAATGCGCCAGGCACCGGCATTTGCGACGACAAGGCGATCTATTCCTATATGCCCGAGATCGTCGAATTCTATACCGGCCGCAAGGCGCTGCTCGAAAACGTGCCGACTTGGCGCTGTTCGGAAGCCGACAGCCTGAAATATGTGCTGGAACACCTGGAAGACCTCGTCGTCAAGGAGGTACACGGCTCCGGCGGCTACGGCATGCTGGTCGGCCCGACAGCATCGAAGAAGGAGCGCGCCGATTTCGCCGAGAAGCTGAAGGCCAAGCCGAACAATTACATCGCTCAGCCGACGCTGTCGCTCTCCACCGTGCCGATCCTCGTCAACAAGGGCATTGCTCCGCGCCACGTCGACCTTCGCCCCTATGTGCTTGTATCCGACAAGGTGCAGATCATTCCGGGCGGGCTCACCCGTGTAGCGCTGAAGCAAGGCTCGCTGGTGGTCAATTCCAGCCAGGGCGGCGGCACCAAAGACACTTGGGTATTGGAGGACTGATGCTCGGAAGAACAGCAAACGGCCTCTACTGGATGTTTCGCTACATCGAGCGCGCCGAAAATATAGCCCGCCTGATCGATGCGGGGTTGCGCATGTCGCTGACCCGCAGCAGCAACGGCGATGACAATTGGGATGGCGTTCTACAAAGTGCGGGCGTGCGCGAGGCTTATGACGAAGGCCACAACAAGCTGACCAACGCCGACGCGATCGACTATCTCCTGCGTGATCGCACCAATCCGTCGAGCGTCATGTCTTGCATCGATTCCGGCCGCAACAATGCCCGTATGGTGCGCACGGCACTGACGCGGGAGACCTGGGAAGCGACCAACGAATGCTGGATCGACTTGAAGTCGCTGCTCGAAAAGCGCGTCAAGGCGGCCGAAATGCCAGAGGTGATCGATGTCATCAAGCGCCGCGCCGGCCTCATCCGCGGCGCCTTCCATGGTTCGACGCTGCGCAACGAGCTCTATAATTTTGCCCGCATCGGCACCTTCATCGAGCGAGCCGACAATACCAGCCGCATTCTCGACGTGAAATATTATGTGCTGCTGCCCTCGGTTTCATCAGTCGGTTCCTCTCTCGACAACGTCCAGTGGGAATCAATCCTGCGCTCGGTCTCGGCGCACCGCGCCTATAGCTGGGCCTATGACGGCGAATACCGGGCGATGAACATCGCCGACTTCCTGACCCTCAATGTCCAGATGCCGCGCTCGCTTGCCTATTGCTACGAGAAGATCGTCAGCAATCTCGGCTATCTCGCCCAGGATTACGAGGAGCGGCTTCCTGCCCACGATACCGCGGATTCAATCCGCAAGACACTGCAGACAAGGGCGATCCGGGATATCATGGATCAGGGCCTGCACGAGTTTCTGGAGGATTTCGTCTCGCGCAATAACAAGCTCGGCGCGGAAATTTCCGACGGCTACCGGTTCTATGCATAAGCGGATAACAATATGAGATTGAAGATCAGCCACCTCACCGAATACCGCTACGACGGACCGACCCAGTTCTCGCTGCAAAGGCTGCGGCTGACGCCGCCGACCAGCCCCGCTCAGAAAGTGCTCGGCTGGGCGCTGAACGTCGAAGGCGCCACGCCCGAAGTGGAATATGACGACCAGTACGGCAATCACGTTAATCTGGTCTCGCTGGAAGGCGAACAGGATGTGACGCGCATCCTCGCCGAAGGCGCGGTCGAGACGGAGGACAACAACGGCGTCACCGGCCCGCATACCGGCTTCTGCCCGCTTTGGCTCTTCCTGCGCGACACGCCATTGACCAAGGGCGGCAAGCTCGTCAAGGAACTGATCAAGGACGTCGGTGGCGATAACGAGCTTGCCCGGATGCACGCGCTGATGGCCGCAATCCACGAGACGGTCGACTATAAGCCCGGCACCAGCAACACCGAGACGACGGCCGAACAGGCGCTGGAGAAGAAGAGCGGTGTCTGCCAGGACCACGCGCATATTTTCATTGCCGCCGCCCGCACCCTGCAGGTGCCGGCGCGTTACATCTCTGGCTATTTGATGATGGAAGAAAAGATCGAACAGGCTGCGACCCATGCATGGGCCGAGGCCCATATTCCCGGCCTCGGCTGGGTCGGCTTCGATCCCGCCAATGAGATCTGCCCGGATGCGCGCTACATCAGAGTCGCCTCCGGTCTCTGCTATCGCGATGCCGCGCCGATTTCAGGCATGCGCATCGGCACGCCGGGCGAAACGCTGTCGGTCACCGTGAAGGTCGAGGACGGCGGACAGATGCAAAGCCAGAGCCAGAGCTGAGCGTACAGATAGCTTTACCGCACCCTGCGAAGGGCCGATAGAATAGCTGCCGAGCTCGCCGCGAAACCAACATGTTGGACTTGAATATAGAGACGGACGGTCCCGAAATTCCGCCTGCTTCCGGCGTGTGGCGCTGGCGGTCTCAAACGGCAAGAGCGGGATTGTTTTGGGCCGCCGGATCACCATGGCCCCGTCCCAAGACAGCAACTTGACGGCTCCACCCAAAGCCTACCCCGCTGCAAGAACCTGGAGGTGCCCGCGCGCGCCGTAGCTGAGGATCGCCTGGTCGGCCGTAAGTAACGGGACGCGATGAAAGCGGGCTGTTGCAGCGATGATGCGGTCGGCAGGGTCGGCATGAAACTCGCCAGGCAGCCGAACGCTGTCTATCGCGATGGAAGGCTCAATCGGTGCGAGCTGGATACCGGGCAGAGACAATGCGCTATCGATCCATCGACCGACATCGTCGCCGAGCGCCAGGCGTCCCTTCTGAACAAGCAAGGCGATTTCCCAAGGTGTAATCGCCGAAACCAGGATCCGGCTTTTCTCCGTCATCTCGTCGATGATGCGCCGGGCTTGTGATCCGAGGCGCGCATCGTCCTGCATTGCCCAGACGAGGATATGCGTGTCGATGACGATCAACGAACGGCGTCCCAATCTTCTGCTTCAGCAGCCGGAGACAGCGGATCGTCATAGCGCAATACGCTGCCCTTCATCGCGCCAATGATACTTCTGCGTCCGCTGGTGTCAGGTGCCGGCGAAAGTACGGCAACCGGCCTGCCGCGCTTGGTGATGACGATAGATTCGTCGTCCTTCCCCATCTGATCGATAAGGTTCAGACATTTCGCCTTGAACTCGGCTGCACCAACGGTCCTAGACATGACCATATCTCCTGTACATTTATACAGAATATAACGCCATTTCTTCATTTTGAACAAGTGCAAAGAAAAAGACGGGGTGATGCCCCGCCTTTCATCGATTTCTAATCCTGGATTTACGTTGTCAGTGGCTGTCCTTGCCGACCGCGTTTCCACGACATCCCTTGAGGAAGTCGAGATCGGCGCCAGTATCAGCCCCCTCGACATGCTGCTGATGCAGGAAGGCATAGCCTGATGTGGGCAGATCATGGTTCGGCTGCCATTCGGCAAGCCGCCGCGCCAGTTCCTCATCGGAAATGTCGAGATGCAGCCGACGGTTCGGCACATCCAGCTCGATCATGTCGCCGTTTTTCACGACCGCCAGCGGCCCGCCGACAGCCGCTTCCGGCGATGTATGCAGCACGACGGTACCGTAGGCCGTTCCGGACATGCGGGCGTCGGAAATGCGCACCATGTCGAGGATGCCCTTCTTGAGCACCTTGGGCGGCAGCCCCATATTGCCGACCTCCGCCATCCCGGGATAGCCCTTCGGCCCACAGTTCTTCATGACCATGATGCAGGTTTCGTCGATATCGAGGTTATCGTCGTTGATCTTGGCCTTGTAGTCGTCGATGTCCTCGAACACGACAGCCCTGCCCCGGTGCACCAGAAGATGCGGCGAAGCCGCTGAAGGCTTCAACACCGCGCCCTTCGGCGCGAGATTGCCGCGCAGCACGACGATGCCGCCCGAAGCTGTCAGCGCCTTTTCGGCCGGCAGGATAACGTCTTCGTTCCAATTGACGACGTCCTTGACCTCGTCCCAGACGGTTTCGCCGGATACCGTCAGCGCATCCTTGTGCAAGAGACCCGCCTCGCCGAGGCGCTTCAGAACCACCGGCAGGCCGCCGGCATAGAAGAACTCCTCCATCAGGTACTTGCCCGACGGCATCAGGTTGACGATGGTCGGCACGTCACGGCCACAGCGGTCCCAGTCGTCAAGCGAAAGATCGATGCCGACACGGCCGGCGATGGCGAGCAGGTGGATGACGGCATTGGTCGAACCGCCGATGGCCGCGTTGGTGCGGATGGCATTCTCGAAGGCTTGCTTCGTCATGATCTCGGAGGGCTTCAGGTCGTCCTTGACCATCTGCACGATACGCCGGCCGGTAAGCTGCGCCATGACCTTCCGGCGGGAATCGACGCCCGGGATAGCGGCGTTGCCGGAGAGCGCCATGCCGAGCGCCTCGGCCATGGAAGCCATGGTCGAGGCCGTGCCCATGGTGTTGCAGGTGCCCGACGAACGGCTCATCGAGGCCTCGGCCTCGAGGAATTCGGCCTGCGTCATCTCCCCGGCCTTCACCATTTCGGAAAACTTCCACAGATGCGTGCCCGAGCCGACCCGTTCGCCACGAAAATAGCCGTTCAGCATCGGCCCGCCGGTGACGACGATCGAAGGCAGGTCGCAGGAAGCCGCCCCCATGATAAGCGACGGCGTGGTCTTGTCGCAGCCGACCAGCAGTACGCACCCATCCATCGGTTGGCCGCGGATCGCCTCCTCCACCGCGAGCGCGGCAAGGTTGCGGTACATCATCGCGGTCGGGCGGAAGGTGTTTTCGGATGCCGAGAACACCGGCACCTCAAGCGGGAAACCGCCAGCCTCCCATACGCCCGCCTTGACCTTCTCGGCGAGCTCTCTGAGATGACCGTTGCACGGGGTCATATCCGACCAGGTGTTGAGGATGCCGATCACCGGCCGGCCGTCGAACAGGTCGTGGGGATAACCCTGGTTCTTAAGCCAGCCGCGGTGATAGATCACGTCGCGGCTCGTACCGCCGTACCATTCCTGCGACCTCAGCTTGCGCGGCCATTCCGCTTTCTTTTTCATAGTCTCTATCCTTCAGGATGTCGCCAGACCGCCTCGTACGGCCTGGGGTCATCGCCTTTGTCTCAAGCCAACGTGTAGGCGGTCTTGACGGTTGTGTAGAATTCGGCGGCGTATTTGCCCTGCTCGCGCGGACCGTAGGACGAACCCTTGCGGCCGCCGAACGGCACGTGGAAATCGACGCCTGCCGTCGGCAGGTTCACCATCACCATGCCGGCCTCAGAATTGCGCTTGAAGTGCGTCGCATGTTTCAGGCTCGTCGTGGCGATGCCGGCCGAAAGGCCGAACGGCGTATCGTTAGCGATGGCAAGCGCCTCGTCGTAATCCTTCGCCCGGATCACCGACACCACAGGCCCGAAGATCTCCTCGCGCGAAATCCGCATCTGGTTGGTCGCCTCGGTAAACAGCGTCGGCTGCAGGTAGAAGCCGGGCGTGTCGCGCGAGATAACCTCGCCGCCGAAGGCGAGTTTGGCGCCTTCCGACTTGCCAATATCGATATAGTCGGTATCGGTCTTCAACTGCCGCTCATCGACGACAGGGCCGATATGAGTGCCGGCCTTCAGGGCGTTGTCGACGACCAGCGTCTTCAGCTTGTCGGTGAGTGCTGCGACGAACTTGTCGTGAATGCCTTCGGTGACGATCAGGCGCGAAGAGGCTGTGCAGCGCTGGCCGGTCGAGAAGAAGCCGGAATTGGCGGCTGCCTCGACGGCGACGTTGAGATCGGCATCGTCAAGCACGACCATCGGGTTCTTGCCGCCCATTTCCAGCTGGAACTTGCGGTTATGCTCGATGGAGGCGGCGGCGACACGTCTGCCGGTGCCGGTGGAACCGGTGAAGGTGATGCCGTGAACGTCGGGGCTTTCGAGCATGGCCTGGCCGACCACCGAGCCCTTGCCCATGACGAGGTTCAGCACGCCCTTCGGCAGGCCGGCGCGGTGCAGGATATCGACGATCGCCCAGGAACAGGCGGGCACCAGTTCGGCCGGCTTGAAGACGATGGTGTTGCCGTAGCAGAGTGCCGGCGCGATCTTCCAGGCGGGAATGGCGATCGGGAAGTTCCACGGCGTGATGATGCCGATGACGCCGAGAGCCTCGCGGGTAATCTCGATGCCGATATTCGGGCGAACCGACGGGAGAACCTCTCCGGCCAGCCGCAGCGCCTCGCCAGCAAAGAATTCGAAAATCTGCGAAGCGCGGATAACCTCGCCGGTCGCTTCCGGCAGCGTCTTGCCTTCTTCGCGGGCAAGCAGCGCGCCCAGTTCGTCCTTGCGCGCCATGATCTCGTCGCCAGCCTTCTTCAGGATGACGTGGCGCTCCCAGATGCCCGAGCGCGACCAGACCGGGAAAGCGGCCTTGGCGGCAGCGATGGCGTTTCTCGTGTCATCAGCGCTGCCGTCGGCATAGAGGCCGACGACTTCGTTCGTATCCGACGGGTTGATATTCTTCGTCGCGTTCGAGCCGACCCATTCGCCGGCGATCAGGTTTTGATAAATGGTCATGGGCTTAACAAGCCTCCTTTACCCGTTTACGAGCAACGATCCGGCCGCCAAATGCGGCCAGGTCTTGAATTTCAGAGCTGCCTGACGGCGATCTCTTCCTCGGCCGCCACCTTCAGCGGATTGCGGAGCGGCAGGCCGAATTCGCCGACCTCGATCTCGAAGACGTCGCCCTCTTCGGTCTTGACGCCATCGGCAAAGGAAAGGGTCGCCGTGCCGAACATATGGACGTGAACATCGCCTGGAGCACGGAAGAGGCCATATTTGAAATGGTGATATTCCAGATTGGCGAAGGTGTGCGACATGTTCGCTTCACCGGACAGGAACGGCTTTTCGAAGATCACCTTATCGCCGCGCTTGATGCGCGAGGTGCCGCGAATATCTTCCGGGGCCGCGCCGACACGGATTTCCGGGCCGAAGCTTGCCGGACGCAGCTTCGAATGGGCGAGATAGAGATAGTTAATCCGCTCGGTGACGTGATCGGAAAATTCGTTCGACAGCGCAAAGCCGATGCGGAAGGGCGAGCCGTCCTTGGCGATCACATAAATGCCGGCCATTTCAGGCTCTTCGCCGCCATCGAGCGCGAAGGAAGGCGAAACCAGCGGCGCGCCAGGGGCAGCGGCGCCATAGCCGTTACCCTTGTAGAACCATTCGGGCTGAACACCCTTTTCGCCAGCCTTCGGCTTGCCGTTCTCGAGGCCCATCTTGAACATCTTCATCGAGTCCGTGAGGGTTTCCTCGGCGGCTTCGGTGGTCTTCTTGTGCATCGAATCGCGCGTTGCCGCCGAGCCCAAATGTGTCAGGCCAGTGCCGGTCAGATGCAGGTGCGCGGCATCGGGATGGGTGATCGGCGGCAGGAAGCGGCCTTCCGCATAGGCCTTTTCAAGATCGACCGCATCTCCGTAGCCATGCGCTTCGATGACTGAGGCAAGGGACTTGCCGCCGTCTGCGGCCTCCATCGCCAGCGCATAGACGCTGACGGCGTTCTTGACCGACTTGGCATCGCCGCCCGGCTCGCGCACGGCGACGATGATCTCTCCGTTTGCACCCTTGATCTGTGAAATAAGCACGTTACTCATCCTTTTCCTTTGGCGATGGCACAGCTACGCCTCTCCGGCTCCATGCGGAGCCGGAATTCAGGTTTCATATGACTGCGAGCGGGTGCCGAGCTAAGCTCAGCCCTTGTTCTTATTGTAAACGTCGAAGAACACGGCAGCGAGAAGCACCGCACCCTTGACCATCTGCTGCGAGTCGGTGCCGAGACCGTGGATCGACATGCCGTTGTTCATGATGCCCATGATCAGAGCGCCGATAACAGCGCCGGTCACCTTGCCTACGCCGCCCTGGGCGGATGCGCCGCCGATGAAGCAGGCCGCGATCACGTCGAGTTCAAGACCAAAGCCGCCCTTGGCCGTCGCCGAGTTGAGACGCAGGGCAACGATCAGGCCGGCCAGTCCGGCAAGCAGGCCCATGTTTGCGAACGTCAGGAAGGTCAGCCGCTCGGTGTTGATACCGGAAAGCTTCGTCGCCTTCTCATTGCCGCCCATGGCGTAGATGCGGCGGCCGATCGTCGTGCGGCGGGTAATGAAGGCATAGGCAGCCACCAGAACAAGCATGACCATAAGCACATTCGGGAAGCCGCGATAGATCGACAGCTGGTAGCCGAGCGCCAGAATAGCGAGGGTGACGAGGGCGTTCTGGGCGAGGAAAAAGCCCAGCGGCTCGACGTCATTGCCATGCTTTTCATTCGATAGACGCTTGCGCCATGCCAGATAGAAGAGGGTTACGGCGCCAACGACGGTCAGAATGATCGAGGTCGAGTTGATGCCGCCCATATCGAAAGCGTTCGGCAGGAAGCCGATGCTGATCAGCTGGAATGCCGGCGGGAAAGGACCGATGCTGGTGCCGGTCCCCGATGCCGTCATCACGAACAGCGTCAGGCCGCGGAAGACCAGCATGCCGGCCAGCGTGACGATGAAGGACGGGATCTTGTGATAAGCGACGAAATAGCCCTGGATGCCGCCGACAAGCGCGCCCATGGCGAGGCAGACGATACCCGCCAGGACATAGTTGGTGTGCCATTGCACCGTCATCACGCCGGCGATAGCGCCGATAAAGCCGACGACGGATCCCACCGAAAGATCGATATGGCCGGCAACAATCACCAGCAGCATGCCGAGCGCCATGATGACGATGAACGAGTTCTGCAGAATGATGTTTGTCAGGTTGAGCGGCCTGAAGAGAACGCCACCGGTCGAAAACTGGAAGAACACCATGATCGCGATAAGCGCGATAAACATGCCATATTCGCGGATGTTGCCGCGAACGTAGTCTCCGATGGAGACGACACGCCCTTGCTCAGCGATGGGTTGATTGATCGGCGTCATTGTTTCTTCTCCCCTGAGCGCATGATAGCGCGCATGATGGTTTCCTGGCTTGCTTCTCCCTTCGGCAGTTCCGCGACGATGCGCCCTTCGTTCATCACGTAGATGCGGTCACACGTGCCGAGCAGTTCGGGCATTTCCGACGAGATCATCAGAACGCCCTTTCCATCGGCGGCAAGCTGGTTGATGATAGTATAGATTTCGTATTTTGCGCCAACATCGATGCCGCGCGTCGGCTCGTCGAGGATCAAAATATCGGGATTGGAGAACAGCCATTTCGACAGCACCACCTTCTGCTGGTTGCCGCCGGAAAGATTGACCGTCTCCTGGAAAATGCTGGAGGAACGGATACGCAACTTCGACCGATAGTCGGTCGCAACCCGCGCTTCCTTAAAGCTGTCGATAACGGACGCATTCGACACCGCCGCCAAATTGACGAGCGTCGTATTGTGCAGGATCGTGTCATTGAGCACGAGGCCGAGCTGCTTGCGGTCTTCGGTGACGTAGGCGAGCCCTGCATCGATTGCCTTGCGCACGGTGCTGACGTCGACCGGCTTGCCGTGCATCAGCGCCTCGCCCGAAACCTTGTGGCCATAGGCCTTGCCGAAGAGGCTCATGGCGAATTCGGTGCGCCCTGCCCCCATCAGGCCGGCGATGCCAACGACTTCGCCCTTGCGGACGGTGACGTTGATATTGTGCAGGACCTGACGATCGCGGTGCTGCTGGTGGTAGGCGTTCCAGTTCTTCACTTCGAGAATGGTTTCGCCGATCGGCACCGAACGCGGCGGATAGCGGTCTTCAAGATCGCGGCCGACCATGTTGCGGATGATGATATCTTCGCTGATCTCGTCCGCATGACAGTCGAGCGTCTTGACGGTCATCCCGTCGCGCAGGACGGTGATCTGGTCGGCGACCTTGCGGATCTCGTTCAGCTTATGGGAAATGATGATCGAAGTGATGCCCTGCTTGCGGAACTCGATCAGCAGATTGAGGAGAGCGTCGGAATCGCGTTCATTGAGCGAGGCTGTGGGTTCGTCGAGGATGAGCAGCTTGACGCTCTTCGAGAGGGCCTTGGCGATCTCGACGAGTTGCTGCTTGCCGACGCCGATATCGGTGACCAGCGTGTTCGGAGATTCGGACAGGCCTACTTTCTTCAGCAGCTGCTTCGTGCGGTTGAATGTCTCGTCCCAGCTGATGACGCCGCTCTTGGCATTCTCGTTGCCAAGGAAGATGTTTTCGCCGATCGACAGCAACGGCACGAGCGCCAGTTCCTGGTGAATGATGACGATGCCGATTTCTTCGGAGTCCTTCAGGACCTTGAAGTTGCGCGTCTCGCCTTCATAGACGATATCGCCTTCATAGCTTCCTGTCGGATAGACGCCTGATAGCACCTTCATCAGGGTCGATTTGCCGGCCCCGTTTTCGCCCACCAATGCGTGGATCTCACCCTGGCGAACCTTGAGGTTCACATTCTCCAGCGCCTTGACGCCCGGGAACGTCTTGGTGATGCTCCGCATTTCGAGGATTGTATTGTCCATAGTCAAAGTTCCAGCGCCTGCAGCCGTCAACCAGCCGGGCGATCATAAAATCGAAGACCGGAACCCGCAAGCGCGGGCTCCGGTCCTTCTCATTACTTCAGCTTGTCTTCAGAGTAGTAACCGCTGTCGACGAGGATCTGCTTGTAGTTGGTCTTGTCGACGGCAACCGGCTTCAGCAGATAGGACGGAACGACCTTGACGCCGTTGTCGTAGGTCTTCGTGTCGTTGACCTCAGGCTCCTTGCCGGACATCACGGCATCGACCATGGCAACGGTGACCTTGGCGAGTTCGCGGGTGTCCTTGAAGATCGTCGAGTGCTGTTCGCCAGCAATGATCGACTTGACCGACGGGATTTCAGCGTCCTGACCGGTGACGATCGGCAGCGGCTGAGCCGCAGTACCGTAACCAACGCCCTTCAGCGAGGAGATGATACCTATGGACAGACCGTCGTAAGGCGACAGAACGGCATCGACCTTGGCGTCGGTGTAGTTGGCCGAGAGCAGGTTGTCCATGCGGGCCTGGGCCGTTGCCGGATCCCAACGCAGCGTGCCGACCTTGTCCATGCCGGTCTGGCCGGACTTCACGACGAGCTTGCCGCTGTCGATGTAGGGCTGCAGGACGGACATTGCGCCATCATAGAAGAAGAAGGCGTTGTTGTCGTCCGGCGAACCGCCGAACAGTTCGATGTTGAACGGGCCCTTGCCATCCTTGAGGCCGAGGCCGTCAACGATGGAGCCAGCCTGCAGAACGCCGACCTGGAAGTTGTCGAAGGTGGCGTAGTAGTCGACGTTGCCCGAATCGCGGATCAGACGGTCATAAGCGATGACCTTGATGCCGGCGTCGTGTGCCTTCTGGAGAACGTCGGAAAGCGTCGTGCCGTCGATCGAAGCGATGACGAGAACCTTGGCACCCTTGGTGACCATGTTTTCGATCTGCGAAAGCTGGTTCGGAATGTCGTCGTCGCCATACTGCAGGTCAGTGCCGTAACCGGCAGCCTGCAGCTGCTTGACGATGTTGTTGCCGTCGTCGATCCAGCGGGCAGAAGCCTTGGTCGGCATCGCAATACCGACAGTGCCCTTATCCGCGGCCAGAGCCGGTGCAACGAACGAAGCGACGCCGAAGGCAGCCGCGGCCATCAATGAGATAATGGATTTCATTTCTCTCTCCCTTGTTAATAAGCAGCGGACGAAAAATCGCCCGCCCCGAAACTGTGGCAGGTTCCGTATTGGATAGTTACTTCAGATGGTGAGAAACGAAGTAGGTCTCCTCCACGATCTCACACGTGTTGAGTGCCAACCAGCACACGGCGGCAAACTGGTATGGATTCCTATAACTGTCAAATAGAATAAGTGCTAACGTGCATAACAATTTTGGTATATCGTTAAAAAGTATTACTTTTGATGGAGCGCAGCGAGGAGGCTGCAACCATGACGGTTATTTCTGAGCCATTTTTGATGGATCACGTCGATATCCACAGCGATAATTTCGGCGATGACGGCCTTTTGCGTGCAGGACTTAAGCTGAATCACCTGCGCATGATCGTCGCAATCGAAGATAGTGGACAGATTTCCGCAGCTGCGGAAGTCCTGAACATTTCGCAGCCCGCCGCATCGCGCATGTTGTCCGAAATGGAATCGATCACCAAGACGTCGCTCTATGAGCGCGTGGCCCGAGGCGTGGTGCTGACGACCTTCGGCGCAGCGCTCGCCCGAAGGGCTCGAAAGATCCTCCTGGAGCTGCGCGAGGCGAGCCGCGAGATCGGTGAATTGAAAAGCGGCAAGGGCGGCTCGGTCTTCATCGGCGCGGTGACGGCGCCGGCCATGAGCCTCGTCGTTCCGGCAATCAACAAGGTGCGCAAGGCCTATCCGGGCATCGAGATCAACATCCAGGTGGAGACGAGCAACGTGCTTGCCCGCGAGCTGCTCGCCGCCCGCCATGACTTCATCATCGGTCGCATTCCCGATGATCTCAACCCGCGCCTGTTCGAGGTGACGGAGATCGGCATCGAACGGGCTTGCCTGATCGTGCGCAGCCGCCATCCACTCATGAAGCAGAAGACGAGCAGCCTCTCCGACGTCAGGGATTACGATTGGGTGTTCCAGCCGCCGGGCACGCTGTTGCGCCGCACGATCGAGGACGTTTTCCTGTCGCGTGGCGTGGCCCTGCCCGAAAACATCGTCAACACCTCCTCGCTGCTTCTGACCTGCGCCATCATCTGCGAAACCGATGCGATCGCTCCCGTTGCCGTCGACGTCGCCCAGTTCCTTGCCAGCCAGGGCTCGAATGCCTCTGATGTGCGCATGCTGCCGATCGATTTCGACATCAATGTCAAACCCTACAGCATGATCACGGCCAGGGAACGGGCGCTGCCGCCGAGTGCACGGCTGCTCTACGACATCATCCTCGAGGAGAGCCACAAGCAGGCCGGCTGACGACAGCCGCAAGCCCTGCGCCATCTTGCTCTCTTCTAATGCGCCTCGAGCAATTCCAGCAAAAGTGTGCAGCGGTTTTGCGTCCGGAATTGCGTGAACAACAAGATAGAGCATTTCCGTGATTCGAAGAAAAACGGATATGCTCTCAAGGTAGGCGGGATGCTGTTCGGACAATCGGTATTTCAATCAGTCCTCGAGCGGCTGAAGGCGGAGGACGAGACGGCCGAAGACGCCGAAGTGCCGACCGTCCATCGCGTCTCCGGTCTTGGCACCGGCCTTGCCTTCGATGTCATGGAGGGCGTCTCAGTCGCCTCGCAGCGCGTCGGCCAAGCCTATTTCGACAATCTGGATCTCGATGACGCCGCTGGGGTCGTGGAGAAACCGGCGCCTGCGCCTCCAGCCGAGCCCGTCATGCCGGATCATCTCGTCCGCACGACACCGCAGGAGGTTGCCGCCGAACTGGCGATCTCCGCCGCCGATACGCTGCTGACACTCCGTGAGAAGCGCCGAGCCTTCGCGCGCGCCAATCATCCCGATGGCGTAGAATTGCCCTTCCGTGACAATGCGACGAAGCGCATGATGCTGGCCAATCTGCTGATCGACGAAGCGCTGCGGCGATTGAGCCGCTGACTATTCCGCCTGCCCGTCCTTCGAAGATTTTTCAGCGGCCGCCGCGGGTTCGTCCTCGTCCTCGGCGTCAGGCTGCACGGGCGGCTCGATGGCCGGAGGCTGCGGATTGAAGGTCCAGAACAGCATATAGAAGGAATAGGCGCCTGCCCCGCCTGCCAGCACCGCCCAGAACGGATCGCCGGTGACAAGTTCGACCACGGCCCAGCCGAAGCAAACGGCAACGATGGCAATCCGCACCCAGAGGCGCCGATATGCCGGATGATTCGGATCGATGAGTTTCATTCCTGCCCCGCGGTCGCATTTGTCGCACGGCCTTCGGCCCGTGCCGCGATTGTCTCTAGAGCCTTTCCTGGTCAGATTAAAGTATTCTCTTGGCTGAAAGGCCGGGCATCTTTCCGCCAGGATCGGAGGCGATCGGCTCTGCCCTGACCAAAATCTGCTCCGGCAGAATACTTCAATCCGACCATGAAAGGCTCTGGTTCGAATCTTGCAAATGTGAAAGATCCGCGGGCTTGACGCGGTCCACAGAAGATGGAATGAAAATTCCAGAATTTTGGCAATTCGGTTTATTTGTTCCGAATTCAAGGGAGGTTAAAATGACAGTGAGATTTGGTCTTCTCGGCGCCGGCCGCATCGGCAAGGTCCATGCAAAGGCCGTCAGCGGCGACGCCAATGCGACGCTCGTCGCGGTCGCCGACGCCTTTCCGCAGGCTGCCGAAGCGATCGCCTCCGCCTATGGCTGCGAAGTCCGCACCATCGAGGCAATCGAGGCAGCCAAGGATATCGACGCCGTCGTCATCTGCACGCCGACAGATACCCATGCCGATCTGATCGAACGCTTCGCCCGCGCCGGCAAGGCGATCTTCTGCGAAAAGCCGATCGATCTCGACGTCGCCCGCGTCAAGGCCTGCATCAAGGTGGTGGAAGAGACCGGCGCCAAGCTGATGGTCGGCTTCAACCGCCGCTTCGACCCGCATTTCATGGCGGTGCGCAAAGTCATCGACGAAGGCAAGATCGGCGATGTCGAGATGGTGACGATCACCTCGCGCGACCCCGGCGCCCCGCCGGTCGACTATATCAAGCGCTCCGGCGGTATCTTCCGCGACATGACGATCCACGATTTCGACATGGCCCGCTTCCTGCTCGGCGAAGAACCGGTGTCGGTTTTCGCGACCGCTGCAGTTCTCGTCGACAAGGCGATCGGCGAAGCTGGTGACTATGACAGCGTCTCGGTGATCCTGCAGACGAAATCCGGCAAGCAGGCCATCATATCCAACTCCCGCCGCGCGACCTATGGCTACGACCAGCGCATCGAGGCACACGGCTCCAAGGGCCTCGTCTCGGCCGAAAACCAGCGCCCTGTTTCGATCGAGGTCGCAAACGGCGAAGGCTACACCCGCCCACCGCTGCACGATTTCTTCATGACCCGCTATACCGAAGCCTATGCCAACGAGATCGCCAGCTTCATCGCCGCGATCGAGAAGGGTTCGAAGATCTCGCCTTCCGGTGCCGATGGTCTCGCAGCGCTGGCACTCGCCGATGCCGCGGTCCAGTCCGTCAAGGAAGGCAAGCTCATCAAGATCGGCTGACGGCTCTCTCCCGACCGGAAGCCATGCAAGAGATGGCCGGGCACTTGCCCGGCCATTTCGCATTTTTCGGATCTTTTTGTGGGGCGTGCCGCAGCGCCCCCAAAGCCATATGCTTGATTGAAAGAAACCCTCAACCCGATTCCTGAATAGTCGCCGATGCTTGGGCTCCCTGAACGCCCGAGAGAACGATATCCTCGTCGATCACCGACAGCGCCCGGTTCAAATGTCCTTCGAAGACGAGGATCTGCTCGTCGGCCACTACCCTGATCTCGGGCATGCCTTCCATGCGCACGATATGCGACTGCCCCAGACCCTCTTCGATCCCTTGCCGAAGAAGGTCGTAATAACGCGTGCCCGGCCCGGTGATGGCGATCGGCATGCGCTCCGTCAGGCTCAGCATGCGCGACAGCCCGTTGCCAAGCGCCAGCCCCGCCTGGCGAAAGGCGAAGGCGGGGACGCGGTGGCCCTGGCGCGCCTTGGCAGCAATCTTGTCGAGTTCCGCCACCGGCACGAACTTTGCCGGAATCGTATCGAGCGGCACCTCGAAGGCGCTGCGCAGAATCGCGTAGAAACCGGCATAGGCCTCGATGCAGCCGCGCGTGCCGCAACGGCAGAGCCCACCATTGGCCATGTGCAGCATGTGCCCGAAATTGGGCGCCGATATTTCCTGGCCTGTCTGGTTCCCCCGCCTGACGATGCCGAGACCGACGCTGTGGCCAAGCGAAAGGGCTGCGAGCGAGCGGAAATCAGCGCCCTTTACCATCTCCTCGCGCGCGCCGAGCGCCGCTGCGACCAGCAGCGTCTCGTTGTCGAGGATCACCTTGGCCTGCCATTCCGGCCGGAGTGCTGATTCGAAATCGATCTGGTCGCTGCCGAACATCGGCGACCAGACGAGAACCGGCTCGGTGGAATTGACCAGCCCCTTGCTGCTGATCGAGATCAGCAGCACCTTTTCTTGGCTGATCTTCGAGCGATCGAGAATGCGCAAAAGCCCGGCCCGCACCGCCGCGACAAAACGGACGGCGCCTGCCGGATCATGCGAACGTTCCTCGCTGAAGCGGTCGATCAGCTTGCCGGCATAATCGACCAGCGAATATTGCACCGCATCCGAGGAGATGATGACGACGATGAGATAGCCGCAATCGCGCCGCTGGCGCAGCAGCACGCGCGGCCGGCCGCGGCCGCTTGCCGGCTGCTGTTCCGATTTTTCGATGATCTGGGCTTTTTCCAGCTCAGTGGTGATCGCCGAGATGGTGGCCGATGACAGCCCGGTGGAATCGGATATTTCGGTATGCGCGAGCGCACCGTGGCGACGCAGCACGGACAGCACGAGCACGCTGTTTCTCTGCCGGACCAACTCCGTGCTCGACTTGGTCAGCATGAATGCCGCCCTCTCCTCCTGCTTGCTCTTCCCGTGGTTTCCACTGCATCTCCAGCCGATGTTTCGCAAGGAAATTAAGCTGGCAGTGCAGTGTTGACAGTTGAAAAAATCTCTGACACTAAATTTCTCGACTGTCGAGAAAAAAATCCGAACCTTTCTCGACAGCTATTCGCGGTGGCCGGAGGAAGCATGGGCTGGGCCGGTCGCAATCCACTCGGGAGGACATTATGAAGTCTATTTTGAAATTGATGGCCGGCGCGGCCATCCTCGTTTCCGTGCATACCGCTGCCATGGCTGCCGATCTCGTCGTCGGTGTTTCCTGGTCGAATTTCCAGGAAGAACGCTGGAAGACGGACGAAGCCGCCATCAAGAAGGCTCTCGAAGCCAAGGGCGCCAAGTATATTTCCGCTGACGCGCAGTCTTCTGCCGCAAAGCAGCTTACCGACGTCGAATCGCTGATTTCGCAGGGCGCCAACGCGCTGATCATTCTCGCCCAGGACTCCGATGCCATCGGCCCGGCCATCGAGAAGGCCGCCGCTGAAGGCATCCCCGTCGTCGGCTATGACCGCCTGATCGAAAACCCGGCTGCCTTCTACATCACCTTCGACAACAAGGAAGTCGGCCGCCTGCAGGCTGAAGGCGTTTTCAAGGCCAAGCCGGAAGGCAATTACGTCTTCATCAAGGGTTCGTCTTCCGATCCGAATGCCGACTTCCTGTTCTCGGGCCAGCAGGAAGTGCTGAAGGCCGCCATCGACGCCGGCAAGATCAGGAATGTCGGCGAGGCCTATACCGACGGCTGGCTGCCGGAGAACGCTCAGCGCAACATGGAGCAGTTCCTGACCGCCAACAACAACAAGGTTGACGCCGTTGTCGCATCGAACGACGGCACCGCCGGCGGCGCGATCGCTGCTCTCGACGCGCAGGGCCTCGCCGGCTCCGTTCCGGTTTCCGGCCAGGACGGTGACAAGGCAGCACTCAACCGCATCGCTCTCGGCACGCAGACGGTTTCCGTATGGAAGGACAGCCGCGAACTCGGCAAGCGCGCCGCTGAAATCGCTCTCGACCTCGCCGGCGGCAAGGACATGAGCAAGATCGACGGCGCCCAGGCTTTCAAGGGCGGCCCCAAGGGCGTCGAAATGCAGTCGGTCTTCTTGAAGCCGCTTGCGATCACCAAGGACAATCTGAACGTCGTCATCGACGCCGGCTGGATCTCCAAGGCGGAAGCGTGCCAGGGCGTCAAGGCCGACAGCGTCGCTGCCTGCAAGTAAGCCAAGGCTTGTAAACTGGAATTGCCGGCGCCGCAGCGGAACACCGTTGCGGCGCCGGATGCGGATGAGAATTCCAACGACGAAGTTTTCTCCGCCTCGCCGCACCATCGCGGGTTTTCATTCCCTGCCGGAAGGGTGTCGCGACGCCACGCGACCGGTTTCCGGAAGCATCGCGATGGTGAGTTGAAGAACAGACGCATGACGCCGATGGCAGCCTCTAGCACGCCGGCGCGTCCGTCCAAACAAAGTGGGGGAACGGCAAACCCATGGCCGAAATGGTAAAATCCACAACATCAAGCGGACCGCGAGCGGCGGAAGCCAGTCCGGTCACCCGCTTCTTCCGCGCCACCGAGATCGACACGCGTCTGCTCGGCATGATCGGCGCGCTCATCATTATCTGGATCGGTTTCCACATCATCACCGGCGGCCTCTTCCTGACCCCGCGCAATCTCTGGAACCTCTCGGTCCAGACGACCGACATCGCCGTCATGACGACGGGCATGGTGCTGATCATCGTTACCCGCAACATCGACCTTTCGGTCGGTTCCGTGCTCGGCCTCTGCGGCATGATCATGGGCGTGACGCAGGCCAAGATCCTGCCGGAATATATCGGCTTCGACAGCCCCTTCACCTGGGCGATCACGCTGCTGGTCGGATTGGCGGCAGGTTGCCTGATCGGCGCCTTCCAGGGCATCATCATCGCCTTCCTCAACGTTCCCTCCTTCATCGTCACGCTCGGCGGCCTGCTCGTCTGGCGCGGCGCGACCTGGCTCGTCACCAGCGGCCAGACGGTTGCCCCGATGGACCAGACCTTCCGCATCATGGGCGGCGGCGCCGAAGGCTCGATCGGCGCCACCTGGAGCTGGATCGTCGGCATCTGCGCCTGCCTCTTCGTCATCGCAAGCATCGTCGGCTCGCGCCGGCAGCGCCGGCGCTTCGGTTTCCCGCGCCGGCCGATGTGGGCTGAATATTTCCTCGCCGTCCTGAGCTGCGTGCTCATCCTCGGCGCGGTCTGGATCGCCAACAGCTATTACTGGCCGATCAACATCGCCAAGAAATATGCCGAGACCAACAATATTCCCTGGCCCGAAACCGGCCTGGACATTCCCTACGGCATCGCCGTGCCGGTGCTGATTGCCATCGTCGTCGGCATCATCATGACCTTCATCGCCACGCGCCTGCGCTTCGGCCGCTACGTCTTCGCGATTGGCGGCAACCCCGAAGCGGCCGAGCTCGCCGGTATCAAGACCCGCTGGGTCACCGTGCGCATCTTCGCGCTGATGGGCATTCTCGCAGCCATTGCAGCGGCGATCTCCACCGCCCGCCTCAATGCCGCTACGAACTCGCAGGGTACGCTCGATGAGCTCTACACCATCGCCGCCGCCGTCATTGGCGGAACGTCGCTGGCGGGCGGCACCGGCACCATCGCCGGCGCCATGCTCGGCGCGCTCGTCATGCAGTCGCTGCAGTCAGGCATGGTGCTCGCACATGTCGATACGCCGCTGCAGAGCGTCGTCGTCGGCACCGTCCTTGTCGTGGCGGTCTGGCTCGACACCGTCTACCGCGCCCGTGCCAAGTGAGAGGAGCCCTAGACATGGCTGATCAACGCACTCCCCTCGTGGAACTGAAAAACATCTCGATCTCCTTCGGCGGCATCCATGCCGTGGACAATGCCTCGGTCGATCTCTACCCCGGCGAAGTCGTGGCATTGCTCGGCCACAACGGCGCCGGCAAGTCGACGCTCATCAAGATCCTCTCCGGCGCCTACAAGCGTGACGGTGGCGAGATCCTGATCAACGGCGAGCCTGCCGACATCCGCAATCCGCGCGATGCCAAGAAATACGGCATCGAGACGATCTACCAGACGCTCGCCGTCGCCGACAATGTCGACGCCGCTGCCAACCTCTATCTCGGCCGCGAGCTGAAAACCCGCTGGGGCACGCTCGACGACGTCGCGATGGAAGCCTCGGCCCGCGAGGTGATGGGGCGGCTCAACCCCAACTTCAAGCGCTTCAAGGAGCCGGTAAAGGCGCTCTCGGGCGGCCAGCGGCAATCGGTGGCGATTGCGCGGGCGATCCTCTTCAATGCCCGCATCCTGATCATGGACGAGCCGACGGCAGCGCTCGGCCCCCAGGAGACGGCGCAGGTCGGCGAGCTGATCAAGCAATTGAAGAAGGAAGGCATCGGCATCTTCCTCATCAGCCACGACATCCACGACGTCTTCGACCTCGCTGACCGCGTCTCGGTGATGAAGAACGGCCAGGTCGTCGGCCACGCCCGCACCGAGGACGTGACCAAGGACGAAGTCCTCGGCATGATCATCCTCGGCAAGGTGCCGTCCAAGGCCATCCCCGGCCCCGGCGCCATGCAGATCTGACCGCCGCCAGGCGACAGCCCGCGACAACAACGCTCCGCCGCCCTCAAGGCCGGCGGAGTTTTTTTGTGCAGCGTTCCCAGGCTGACGGATAAAAACACCCTGCAAAGCGCAAGCACCCGTATTTCTGAGAATTTCGCGATTGAAGCCGGCCGCAAGCTAGGCTAAGAACCACCCATCGGACAGGCGATTCAAACCGCCTTCGGCATGCACCCGTAGCTCAGCTGGATAGAGTGTTGGATTCCGATTCCAAAGGTCACAGGTTCGAATCCTGTCGGGTGCGCCACAAAACACATTGAAATTATTGAATTATTGCCCCCTTTACTTGCTCTTCCTCCGAGCAGCGACATCGGTAGCAAAAGGCGAACCGTGTCGAAAAACCCTTGTTTTCAGTATCCGCAAATTGGCGCCGAAGCCGGCGTTAGCACAGTGTTAGCGCGAGCCACCTAATGTGGTGACGCCATGGGAAACCCGGTTGTCCGTTGAAAACAGGACAAGCAGAATGAAGACGAGCCCTGCCGCGGCTTACGGAGGTTACATGAAACTGGTTCTAGGCAGCGTAATATTGGCGTCTGGGATACTGCTATCCAGCCTGTCGGGATTCGCAGCTTCGGGCGGATGGCAGTCGGATGGGCAAGGGACGAGATACTGGCACGTCACTCCGCGGCCCGGGCAATGCAACATAAGCCAGGCGAAAAACCGGGCGCTTCGGGCCGGCATCTATCGTAGCGAGATTATACAGCAGGATGACAATGTCATCGTGCTTAGAGGTCTGGATGAATCGGGCGACCGGCGAACGATCGGTTTCGGCAACATCAGGGGGTGCCCTGAGTTGGAGAGCCATGAGGATAGTCCAAACTTCTGAGGACATATCTAGAGTTTGTTGAGCGAATTTTTCCAGTTCCGACCGAGGTACGCATTTCTGGGCAACCGTCGCGTCTCTACCGATCGACGAGGCTGGCGGTTAACAACGCATTGAATGCCTCATTCCCAGCTGGCCCGCCCTATTGATTGATCCGGGTTTAAGGTCGATGCATGTTCTGGTCAGCCGCTAGGCGGGAGTTGAGGTCGCGTGTTCGGGAGACTGAAGGTCGGGAGCGGTTGTAACCGTTTCAGAGCGGCGGGGATTTCAGAGCAGCACACAATGCGCTCGATGCTCTCCTCCCGCGGGCGCAGGGTCCGATTGCGCTTGGGATGACCCGCAGCCTCAATTCGCCGAGCTTCCGCATCCCCTGTTAGGAATTTGTTGACCATAAGCTGGCTTTACTGAGCGCGATGGATGCGGAATTTCCCGCACGTCGTCGAGTGTTTGGTGTGGGCGGGATTGTTCGTGTTGAAGTATCCAGTGCAAGGATTATCGGGCGGAGCCTTGGGCGGAATTGCCACGCTCCTGTCGCGTGCGGAACGGTTTGTCGCGAAGACCATTCTGCCGGCTCTGTTTGCGCTCCCGGCGCTTATCGGTTCTGCATCATTTGCCTCGGCGGAAGATCGCGCCCTGAAGCTGTACTTTACCCATACGGGCGAGAGGGCCACGATCACCTACAAGCGGGACGGAAAGTTCGATCCGAAGGGCCTAGCCCAGATCAATCGGTTTCTGCGCGACTGGCGAAGGAATGAGCCGACCCGGATGGATCCCCGGCTGCTCGACCTGGTCTGGGAGGTGTATAAGCGCAGCGGCGGCAAGGACTACATCCACATCGTCTCCGCCTATCGTTCGCCCACCACCAACAACATGCTCCGCAACCGTTCGCGCAGCACGGGCGTCGCCAAGAAGAGCCAGCACATGCTGGGCAAGGCGATGGATTTCTACGTTCCCGGCGTCAAGCTTTCGACGCTGCGTGCGCTTGCGATGCAGATGCAGGTCGGCGGTGTCGGATATTATCCGACCTCGGGATCTCCCTTCGTGCATCTCGACGTCGGCAACGTCAGGGCTTGGCCCCGCATGTCCCGGCAAGAACTCGCGCGAATATTTCCGAATGGGCAGACGATGCATCTCCCGGCCGATGGCCGGCCGCTGCCGGGATACAATCAGGCGATTGCGAACTACAAGGAGCGCGTCGGCCCCTCCTCGATCCAGATCGCCAGCACCGCGGGAGAAGACGAAGACGCAGGAGCATCGACCAGGCCGAGCGGCGACACCACGGACAATAAGCTCGTGACCGCGCTTCTGCCTGCGCCCCGAAGCCGGGCATTGAATGCTCTGGCGCTGCAGACCGGCACGGTCGAGCGGGATGACAAACGATCCGCTCCGGCTCTTTCATCTTTGGCGATTCCGATACCGGCGATGCGGCCGCCCGCCCTCGAGCACGACGCGGGCGCAGATGACAAACTGGAGACTGCGTCGATCGGCCCAATTGATGCGCTTCCGGCTAAACCGACGCCTGCGTTGCCGGCCTACGCCCGCTTCGAACCCCTCCGTGTTGCACACCAGGCCTCCAAGCAGGGCGCTGATATGATCGCCTCCCTGCCCATGACCGCTTCCTGGGAAGAAGCAAGTTTCTTTGAACCGACGTCCGACGCGGCGCTGATGAAATGGGCGTTGCATTCTCCTGGCGAGGTGATGGGATTGAACGCGCCTCGCGTTTCTCCCCGCACGGTTCATCGTGAGGTCAATGCCGCGATAGCAGGTAAGGATATCATTCCGGTCGCCGCCACAGACCTGTTCGATGCGAGCCGGTTTGCGTCGCCCCCAGAGGGCTGACCTCAATTATCAAGGCTTGATGCGCAGCACGAAGCCGGTCAGAAGCGCCAGAACGACCATGGTGAGAACCGGGTTGGCGGTCCCGAGAAACCAGCCGCCACCCAGCGCCAGAAGCCTGTCGTAGTCGAAACTAAGCTGGAAGACGACGGTGTGGTTCGATGCGACCATCGCCGGGTTTTGCGCCATCGACAGCATGCCCAGCGTGACCATGAATGGCGGGAAATCGAGATCGGCGATCATCGCGCCGTTGAAAGCCCAGACCAAAAGCACCGTGCCGACGGCGGCGGCATGCGACTTCGATGACGACCGTTTCCGCGCGCGCAAACTCAGACCAAAGTCCGATCCACCACGGACTTCGTGCCTATACAAAACCGTCGCTCACTGTAATAACAATAATATATTCTTAAGTAACGAGGCAGAATCCGTGAGAAACGTATTAACTTCTGGCCAGCTTCATTGGATCGCATTTATGCGATCGACCGCTGCTTAGGAAGGATATCTAGAAACTCGTTGTTGTTGACAATCTTTGCACCGGACCTTTCGAAAATATTGCACACATTCGGGATGCCCGTTCCATCGAGCGACATGCTTTTCGATGAGGCAACCTCAGCTCTGGATCCGAAACTCGTTGGAGAGGTTCTCGATACCATGCCGATTCCTTCGATCGAACCCGCAGATGATGGCGGCCTTCTCATGGATAGTCGAGATTGGGCAGCTCGTGATGATCGCGCAACGATCATCTGTAGCATCCGGTCCGGCGCGATTGCTCGTTATCGAGCGCGGCATCGGCAGCGACACGTTAAAGTAGGTACATCTAACGATTAACATTAATAAGAGAGTATTTCTTAGAATTTCTCTAAGTAATTGTCATGCAATACAGGCGATGCTAATAGACAAGTACCTTATCTCAAGTCACGAGGCGCAAAGCAATGAAGAGCGTATTGATTTCTGGCGGGGCTGGATTCATCGGATCCCACTTGTGTGACCGACTTTTGCTGAGGACGGATATTCAGAAGCTGGTCGTTGTTGACAACCTCTGGACCGGGCTTTTCGAGAATATCGCGCACATCAGGGACCCCCGTTTCCACTTCGTGAAATCCGACGTCGAGACGCTGCAGACCTCGGATAAATTCGACGAAATCTATCACCTTGCATCCCCCGCATCGCCGCCGTGGTACATGAAGGAGCCGAAGAGAACGATCTCCGCCAATCTCCTCGGGGCGTTCCGCTTGCTCGACTTGCTGAAGAAGGGCGGACGTTTCGGTTTCACTTCTTCTTCCGAAGTCTATGGCGATCCTCTGGTGTCGCCGCAGCCGGAATCCTACAAAGGCCAGGTCGACTGCACCGGACCGCGCTCGTCCTACGACGAGAGCAAAAGATGCACGGAGTCGCTGCTGTTCGAGATGCAGCGTACCCAAGGGCTCGACGTCAAGATCGTTCGTCCCTTCAATATCTATGGTCCCCGGACACGCTCCGACGATGGGCGCGCGGTCTCCAACTTCATCACCCAGGCGCTTTCGGGTCGCCCGATTACCGTGTTCGGTGACGGCCTTCAGTCACGCAGCTGGGGCTATGTCGATGACGTTGTCGATGGTTTCGCGCGATATTTCTGGATAAATAAAACCGACTACAAGGGGCCCCTGAACGTCGGCAATGATCGCGAGATTTCGGTTCTCGAGGTCGCGCAATATGTCTCCAGACTCGTTGGCGGCGTGCCGATCGTCTTCGAGCCGTCACCGCCGCAGGACCCCACGAACAGACGGCCGGACTTGACCAACGCGCACTATGTCATGCCCGAGTGGTCGTGCAAAATCACCTACGAACAGGGCGTGGCGATGACGCTCGATTGGTTCAGGGACCAAATGAAGGCGCACGCTGCAGAATAAACCATAATGACTTTCGAGACTCGCGTCCTGGGTGCAGGTGGCGTATGTTCACGGTGCGATTGAGAGAGTGATGATGCGAGAACCAATTCCGTCCGATCTGAAGGATATAAGTTTTCCCGTACCGATTCACTATCTCGATCTCGCCACCTCTCACCTCGATGCCGTTTCGCCCCCTGTCTCCGATGGGCTCGTGGTCTTTCTGTCGGATGGTCTTCCCGTCGGACAAGCCTATATCGAAATGCCCGAGACGGCGGCGGCGCTCGCCGAGCGTGTCGTGCTGCCCGAGACGCTCGAGCATGCGCGTCAAGTCGCGCAAACCCCTGTGCGCAACCGCGACGTCAGCATTCTGATTTGCACAAAGGACCGGCCGGAGGAACTACGCCGGTGCCTGGCCTCGATCCCCAAACAGTCGCTTAGCCCCGTCGAGATCATTGTGGTGGATAATGCCTCTGCAGGCGAGGCAACGCGTCGCGTGGTAGAGGAATCGGGCGCAACCTATGTCCGTGAAGATCGGGTCGGGTTGGATTATGCGCGCAATGCGGCGGTTCGTGCGGCGAGAACCGAATTCGTCGCGTTTACGGACGATGACGTAGTTCTCCACCAGCGATGGCTGGAGAACCTGATGAAGGGTTTCGATCTGCCGGAGATCGCCTGCGTAACCGGGTTGGTCCTTCCCGGAGAACTCGCAACGCCTGCACAGTTTATCTTCGAAAAGCATTGGAGTTTCGGCCGGGGCTATCTGCGGCAGGATTTCAATCAGGACTTCTATACCAGGGATACACGTTACGGCGCTCCGGTCTGGACGATAGGGGCCGGCGCAAGCCAGGCCATCCGCCGCAAGGTCTTCGACGAGATCGGCCTGTTCGATGTCCGCCTGGACATGGGCGCTGCCGGATGCTCAGGCGATTCCGAATACTGGAACCGGCTCCTCCATCATGGCCATGTCTGCCGCTACGAGCCGACGGCGGTGGCCTGGCACTTTCATCGCAAGGATATGAAGGGGCTCGCCAAACAGATCTACCAATATATGAGTGGCCATGTCGCAGCCCTGCTGGTCCAGTATCAGAACACGGGAAATAACGCCAATCTGCGGCGCATCCTGCTCTCGTTTCCGAAATATTACGCCGGAAGGCTCCGAAGACGTCTTCGCAAAGGCACGACGTCGCACGACGTCTTCCTGAAGCAGGAGATGCTCGGAAGCGTTAACGGCGCTCTCTACGTTCTGCGGCGATGGAAGAGGCCCGCATGGTGATCGCAGCGACGTCTGACATTTCATTCCTCATCCCCGCCTATAACGCAGCCGATACGCTTGCAGAATGTCTTGCCAGCCTGCAGCAGCAGTCGCGATCGAACTGGCAGGCTGTCGTAGTCGATGACGGTTCGACCGACCGCACCTGGGAGGTTCTCGAGAGCATCGCAAAAACGGACAGCCGCATTCTCCCCGCCCGTCAGCCGAATGCGGGTGCGGCCGCGGCGCGGAACCATGCCGCGCGCCTCGCTGTCGCTCCCCTGCTCTGCATGCTGGATGCCGACGACTGGCTGGATCCGACCTTCATCGAAAACATGCAGCCAGTGGCGGCGGATTCATCTCCAGCAGCCATCGCCTATTGCGCCTTCCGCCGCGTCGCCCCAGACGGCAGGCTTATGCAGGTAGAACAACCTCCCATCTTGACGGGAGACGTTGCCAAGCGTGAGTTCTCCTCCTTTTGTGCACTCGCCATCCATACGGTTGTCTTTCCCAGAAGCCTTTTTGAGCTTTTGGGAGGCATGGATGAGACCTTGCAGACCTGCGAGGACTGGGATCTCTGGCTTCGCATGGCCTTTTCCGGCGCCGAATTTCGTGGTGTCGACAAGTGCCTCGCTTTCTATCGCATGAAGGCGGACTCGCTCTCCGGCGATCCAATCAAGATGGTGCGTGACGCCATTCGCGTGACATCGAAGGCGCAAGCGCTGCAGACGCAGCAAGGCTTGTCGGCCGAGGGGCCGGAGACAGGCTGGATCGCGTCCCCCGTCAGCCAACTGCGCATGCTAGCCTGGGTCGTCGCGACCAAGCTCGATCCGACTTTGGATATTGCAGCCCTTGCAGCACTTCTGCCTGAGATGCCGGACGCCGCGGGCTACGAAAACTTTCTTGCCGGTGTAGTCCTACATGGCCTGCAAACCGGGCTCTCTACTGATCGGGCCGACGATCTCATTGATGTGCTCGATAAATGGCGGCCGACGTTTCTTTTGCTCATCCAGCTGATTCAGAGTCATTCCCAGCCTGGCACTGGGCGCAAGATCATTGAGGCCGCTTCTTGGCACATATCCGCCGCAAACCCTTTGCGGTCATTCACGCTTGGCAATGTCCAGGTGGTCAGTGTCGCTCTCGAAACGCTTTCGCGAATCCCCAAGGCCGAGGCAGCCGACACGCTCATCATGCACGCCGTGTCCGGCGGGCAACATGTCGGCTCCTTTGTCGGGCCATTCTGGGGCGATCTTTCGATCCGCGCGCAGATCAGGCTGATCATGCATGAGATGCAGGCAGAAGAACATCTGCAGATGCCGCCCACGCTCGTCTATATCAGTTCGTGGACAAGGGAGGCATTGCGCGGCTACAGAGCCTTCGGCGGGCTGATCATCCGGAATGGCCAGCGGCGAGGACGTCTCGAACGAATTTTGGTGCGTATCGGGCGCAACGCTCTTCTTGCCTGCGCGCCAAGTGACAAACAAGACAACGACGCCCGACTGTCCGACATGCTGCAAAATCTCCAACGCGGTCTGGCTCCACGGTTCCGAAATCCCACTCGGCTGCGGCCCGACGAAAAAAAGGGAGCTGCCCCCGTTCAGTCGGAAGAAGAGTACTGGGAGCATATCTTTGAACGCCCGGATCCATGGAATTACGTCTCCGTCTACGAGCAGGTTAAATATGCGCAGACGTTGAGCCTGATCCCGGAAGGGATCGAGAAGGCCCTCGAGCTCGCCTGCGCCGAGGGGATCTTTACCGAGAAGCTGGCGCAAAAGGTTGGCCGGGTGACGGCCACGGACATTTCCCAGCGGGCAATCGACCGGGCTGTCGAGCGGTGCCGCGACCATCGCAACATCGAGCTTCGCGTGCTTGACTTCGTCAAGAGCGATGTTCCGCCCGAACAGGACCTCATCGTCTGCTCCGAAGTCCTTTACTACATGAAAGACGAGGAGATGCTTGCGGCGGTTTGTCAGAAGATGGCCGCAGCGGTGAAGCCGAATGGCTACCTGATCACTGCTCACGCACATATCCGCCGGGACGAACCCAACCGGACCGGTTTCGATTGGGACAATCCTTTCGGTGTCGGGACGATCAAACAGCTGTTAGCCGCACAAGCTGAGCTGGCCCTGGAAGAGACGATCGAAACCGAACTTTACGCCATCCACCGGTTTAGAAAAGGCCCGGTGGCAGATCCTGTCCTGCGGGTCGAGCGGCATGGAACTCCCCTGGACGCGGATGTAGCAAAGCACATCATCTGGGGCCCGGCTGGGACTGAGCGTGGGGCGGCATGGACGACGGAGGTCACGACCTCGGTCCCCATCCTCATGTATCACAGGATCGCAGAGCAAGGACCCGCGGCACTCCAGCGCTTCCGCACGCCGCCGGAGATCTTCCGCAAGCAGATGCAGTTCCTTCGGCGACAGGGCTTTTACACGGTGACGGCGCAGACCCTGGCGGGGCTTCTGCGCAGCGGCAAGCCGATCCAGGGCCGGCCCGTCATGCTGACTTTCGACGATGCCTACTCGGATTTCCTGGAGGACGCCTTCCCGATCCTTGCCGAGAATGATTTCAGCGCTGACGTATTCGTCGTGACTGATAAAGTCGGCGGTCGGTCGGACTGGGATTCGGCCTATGGAGAGCCTGCACCGCTGATGTCGTGGTCGCATATTCAGGAGTTGCACCAGAAGGGCATCAGCTTCGGCTCCCACCTCGCATCCCACACACCAGCCAGTGCGATGGACAACGAAGCCCTGCTGGCCGAAGCCATGCGATCGCGCAATGCGCTGCAAAGCCGGCTGGGCAGCTCCGTGGAATCGATCGCACTTCCTTATGGCGGAACAGACTTCAGGGTCCCGGGCATTCTGGCGCTTGCCCGCTACGGGATCGGCTTCACGACACGACCGGCAAAAGCCACATTTTCCGATAATCTCTTCGGTCTGCCACGCCTCGAAGTCCGTGGCGATCGTCCTCTTGAAGCCTTCGCTGAACTGATGGGCCTGCCGGGAGCTTATATCGGATGACAATACCATGATCGGCGTTGCGGCCCCTCTCATCACCGTCGTCATACCGGCTTACAACGCTGAGAAGACGCTTGCCGAAACATTGAGAAGCGTCTCCAGCCAGTCCTATGACAAGCTCGAAATCCTTGTGGTCGACGACGGATCGCGGGACGGTACCTTCGATCTAGCGAGCGACTACAGCCTGACCGATCGCCGTGTCCGTGTTCTCCGCCAGGAGAATGGTGGGGTTGCGCGCGCACGCAACCATGGTATCGAGGACGCACGCGGCCTTTATATAGCCCCCGTCGATGCTGATGATTTATGGCACCCTCGCAAAATCGAACTCCAGCTCGAGGCACTAAGGAAATTTCCGGACGGACACGGGGTCGCCTACAATTGGTATGCGGCGATCGACGAAAACGGCATCATTTTCGGTAATTCGCGGCCAGTCCTGCATCAAGGGACTATCTTCGAACCTCTGTTGAGGGAAAATTTCATCGGCAATGGCAGCACACCCTTGATGCCGCGGGCGGACATTCTTCGCTGCGGCGGCTATGACGCCAGCCTGCGCGACAACGGCGCCGAGGGATGTGAGGATCTGAAACTTTATCTGGCCTTGGCCGAAACCTTGCCCTTTGCGCTGGTTCCCGATTTCCTGACCGGTTATCGCTTTACCAAGGGAAATATGTCCAGCAACGCCTACAGGATGCTGAAGTCCCACGCCCTAGTGATGGCCCCGATCATCACGCGCTATCCGCAGTTTACGCGCGACATCCAGACAGCCGAGTTCAACACCGCACGCTGGTATTTCACAAAGGCGCTTCTCGACAACGATTTTGCCCAGGTCAAAAAACTGGCGCCGATGATGGTGAGAAAATATTCCTTGCGCCTCATCGTCCATGGCGTGCAGCAGGGCTGGCGCCAAGCAAAACGCGGCCTGCGGACGGCAAAGCGCGCCCTCGGCACGTCTTCGGCGCGGCCGAAAATCCGCGTCGGGAGCGCGCCCCTGCCGCAACCCGGAACAGCATTCAGCGATCGTTTCGCCGCCACTCCTGCCAGGGAGGCAATAAGCCTGACTTCTTCGCGGATGGTCGACAATGAATAGGTTTCGAAAGCCGCCATCCGCTATGCCCGCAAGGGCCTACAACCTGGTCGTCGCGTCTCGGTTTCGCGAGCTTCGGCAACTCGTACCGGCGCTGCGGCTTAAGATGACGGTGATGATCATCCTGGGAATTCTCACAGGGTTCTCGGAAATGGTCGGCATCACCTTTCTGGTCAGCCTCGTCTTTCTTCTCGGGCAGCAAGGTCCCGTTTCCGGCTCCGCCGTGGCATGGCTTCCAGCGTTTTTTGGCGGCATTGACCTCAGTCTTTCGAAGCCTGTCCTGATCGGCATTCTCATCGGCTCCATCCTGTTCCGGATTTTTTTGGGATGCGCCAATTCGCTGATTGCAAGCGCAGTGAACCACCGAATTAGCGACCGTATGCGAGACCGCCTCTACGCCAAGGTCTTGACCATGCCTTTCCAACGCTTTCAAGACTATGAGCGCAGCGACCTGATCAACGTCATTGCCACAGAATCCTATGCGGTGTCGTCGGCGCATGCCAGCCTCGTCCGTCTGGGGGTCAATTTCGGTACGATCGTGATCTTCGGCGTCGGCATGCTGGTCATCGCCTGGCCGATCGCGTTGCTCGCGGTCGCCTTCGGCTTCATCCATAATTTTGTATTGGGTTTCTTTGCCGGTGCCTACCGCCGTCTCGGTGCCTCTGCACTGGCTGCCGTCGAAGCCTTGACACAGTTGAGCTGGACGACGCTACAGACTTTGAAGGCCGTCAAAAGCTTCGGCATGGAAAAGCGCCACCAACAACTCTTCGAGGCGCTTTCCAACGACGTCGGCCAGACCTGGCGCCGGTCGGACTGGATGGGAGCGATAACCTCGCTTCTCAGCGAAATCCTGACCTTCGGGGTCATCCTGACGATCATTCTGTCCTCGGAATTCCTGCCGGTCGATTTCAAGGCGGCGCTCTCGGCCACGATCCTTCTCTACAGGCTTCAGCCGCATATCAAGGGATTTGATTCTCAGATTCTCAGCCTTTACGAGATGGAAGCGTCCCTGCAAAACGTCCTGGCGCTGCTTTCAGAAAAGGATGACATCAAGCAGACCTCGCAAGGGGATAAGGTAAGCCGCCTGGCGGAGGCGATTGTCTTCCACAACGTCTCGTTTGCCTATGAGCGGTCGAACGCCCCGGCTGTTGACGACCTCAGCTTCGCAATCAGAGCAGGCGAGACGACGGCCCTGACGGGGCCGAGTGGCTCCGGCAAAACCACAATCCTCAACATGATTCTCGATCTCAATCCGCCGACCCAGGGCCGGATCACGGTCGACGGAAGGGATCTGACAACCATCGACCGGTCCAGCTGGCTGCAACTGCTCTCCGTGTCCGGCCAGGATGTTGAACTGATGGAGGGCACGGTCCTCGACAACATCCGGTTTCGTCGCGATATCTCGGAGCAGGATATCCGCTGGGCGGCCGATGTGGCCTGCGCAACGGAGTTCATCAAAGATCTGCCGTATGGCTTTGATGAATGGCTGGGCGACGAGGCGATCCGGCTTTCGGGCGGGCAAAGGCAGCGCATAGGTCTGGCGCGCGCGCTCGCCAGCCGGCCTCAGATCCTGCTGTTGGACGAAGCAACAAGCGCGCTCGACGAAGAGACCGAGATGCGGGTGTTTTCGGCAATGAAAGAAGATGCTGGCAGAACGCTGATTGTCGTCAGCCATCGGCCCGCTGTGGCCAGGCTGATGAAGAACCGGATCGATCTCCGCCCGCCCACCCCAACATCCAAGCTCGGGTGACGGAGATGGAGATGCCAACCAAATCCCGCATTCAAGTGGCCGTCATTATCCCTGCTTATAACGCCAGCCCCTACCTTGCCCACACGCTCCAGTCCGTCAGCGACCAGACCCACAAGGCGCTGGAGATCATCATCGTCGACGACGGCTCGACGGACGAGACAGCCTCGATCTGTCGCCGTTTCGCCGCCAGTGATTCAAGGATCCGAATTCTGTCGACCGAAAACCGTGGCGTCGCTGCGGCCCGCAATACCGGGATCGAAGCATCGAAATCCGCCTATATCGCCTTCCTCGATGCGGACGACATATGGCATCCGACCTATGTTGAAAGAATGCTTGCGGCTCTCCACCCCCTGCCGGACGCCTGGGGCGCGGTCTATGCCCTTCACCGCTTCATCGATACCGAAGGATATTGCACGAGATCCGGCTCGTCGCTGAACGCCCGGGACAGCATCCTCAACCGTCATCTCGTATTCCGCTTCGTCGGCAACGGCAGCGGCTTCATGGTTCGCCGCGCTGTTATCGACAAGATCGGCGGCTACGATTCAAGCTATGCCAGGAAGGGAATTGGAGGATGCGAGGATTTCGATTTCGAACTCCGCACCGCTGAACATTTCAAGATCGAGACGGTGCCGTTGGGTCTGGTGGGCTATCGCTCACATTCCGCAGCCATGTCTTCGAACAGGTCGCGGATGGCGCGATCGCTCCTGGCGGTGACCGAGCAATGTATCGCTCGCAATCCCCAGCTTCCGGCTTTTGTCGTCAGCTGCGCCCGCGCGTCGGCGCATCTTTATGCATTTTCAAAATTTGCCGCTTTGAAAGATTGGTCCAGCGCTGCGACCTCGCTCAAACACATTTATCATCATAGCCCAATGCTCGCCTCCGGGATCCTCGCCAGATTGCTCTTTTCAAAAGCTGACAGAGCCATACGCAGGGCGTTGTCGAAAGTCTGGCCGGCTAGGGAACAAAAGCAAAAGAATCTCAGGAAATTCGAAGAGATAGACCCGCTTCTCCCATTGGTCGGCGGTTGGTCTCGCTTCAGAACGAAGACATTGCTCAGCCGCCTGTCTGAGATCGATCGGTCTGGCAAACGCTCTGCGGCGACCTCATTTCTCGGCCGCTATGTCGCGCCGGAGAGATCGAGCACCGTCAAACATCCAAAGGTTTGACAACCCTTCCTTTCCATCAGCTTGTGACTATCTCGCTATTTTGTACTACGAACTTTTATATCAATGCAGAATATCAATTGCTAAAAAAGAGAGTAATCTACAGAAAAAAAGAACTACCCCAATAATGATCTTCGACAATGTCGAATTTAACTGAAATCATACCTACGCACTGTGCAGGCATTCCGACTGGAGGACCCGTCACCACCCCGGCGGGTCCTCCACTTTGCGTCTCGGCTGGTTGCACAAATGCGGTCGCCATTATCACTGCATCAGCATAGATAGATCTGACTTCGGATGACGATATTACGCTGTTGAGATCGGCTTGATGAGAAAATCCCGCATCATCGGCAGGTGAAGGTCGAAGTGCCGGCTCTCCTGCTTAATATTTCGATCAAAATTTCAATTGAGCGGGCGATATTTTGACATCTGCAATGAAATGTCGGAGACGGAGCAATCCGTCATAAAGTTGATATTGTTTTTCAATAGAAATTGATAATTATCGATGCCGTCATTAAGAATAATACGTCCAATGATTATTTCTTGATATAATTTTAATCGTCTTAAAATTGATATTTAAATACAACCATTATCTGAAAATCATAATTTTTACCTTTTGATAAATTTTATTTGTTATACTCAATTATCGCTACCGCTTTAATTAGTTCCTTCGTTTCACAAGCATCGGCGTTTAGTTTTCGCGCGAGGGCTGGAAATCTCCCGAAAGTTATTTCCCTCCCCCGGTTCTCAACGATCCGACAACCTGCCGGCACACTGGTGATGTTGTTACGGCCGATGGCTCAGTGGTCCTGGGCTGGCCGCGCGTGGAAGAGTTGCCGATGCAATTCAACACCGCTGCACGAAACATTAACACCCTGATACATAAAGATATTACATAGTTCGATACGAACTGGACCGGCCAATTCGGCCAACGGCATTCGGTCTGTCATTTCAAACGCCGGCATAAGAGGCTGTACTGGCCAATGGAAATACCGGCGCAAAACTCGCGGCGTAAGAAATGCCTATCCTCTTGGTGAGCCGCCCGAAACGAAACAACCGATATGCTTGGGCGAAGTTGGACAGTCCTGATTCATTACATCGGAGGCCCCCGGCATGCCCCGACCTGTGTCGAAATGGTCGCACCGCGCCCGCGAATTAACCCTTCATAAAGCATTTGCTTGCTCAACTTATAATTTGTGTCATGGTCACTGTAAGTAGCGAGGGAGCCGACCTGATGAGTGATATGGCATCGCAGATTCCGGAATTTGGTTACGATGAGCGCGTGATGATCTGCCGGAAGCAGATCGAAAAGGCGGTCTATCAGTTCATTGCAAATACGAAGGTCGAGGGATGCGATCCGGCGGAAGTCGCAATGGCGATCGCAGACATTGCCGACGATTACATTTTACTGCTGGCCCAGAAGCGCAATTTGACCCATTGAGGTCAATGGATCGGCCGTCAATCGGCCGATCGTCCGCACGATGTGTGAGACCCAAAATCGCCGCCGCTTCCCTGCCCGGAGGCAACGTCAACGGAATCGTTTACCGCTTGCGCCGAAACCATCCGAGCCATGACGTCGAACAGCTTCTGAATACAACGCCAACCACACTCAACAGCGCATGCGCCCGACCCAGAACGAGCCGGGCTTCTCCTAATCTACAATTCGCGCCAGCTCACAGTGTGGATTTCGATTGACCGCTCACTGGACACCAACACATGCATAACCCCGAAAATGCTGATTTTCGGGGTTATGCATGGATTTGAAGTGGTAGAGCGTTCCAGCGCGTCCGATCGGACGCACGCCGGTCTAATGGCTTCTCACGCTCACTTGCGGAACCGGGGAGCTCAATTCAGCCAATTCCCTGGTCAAGCCCTCCCCGACCTCCTGCTTCACTGCCTCGAGCGCAAGGTCGAGGCAATTCGTCGCGAACGGCAGTTTGACATCCTGGGCGACTTGTCGCGCATAGGCGATCATCCGCGCCAATGCGACGAGCTCTTCCAGACCGTCTTCCGCCCCATGGTCTGCTTCTACCTTGACAACCGATGTCACGCCCATGCCCCATTTCTCCAATGAATTGAGGGAATGATACGCGCCTGGACGTGATCCACCCCGTGAAAAAAGCGTGACACAACCCTCGGTGACTATTGCCAGCTTCGGTTCACAATGCAGGTCGCGTCTGGAACGAAGTTTCGTGCACTTTCCAGGGCAGATCGGCATTCGAGCGAATATCGCGAACGTCCTGCACGGCTTTCAGCAATTCCAAGGCATCGATGCGTTTCTGGTCGACGGCATTCGACAGAAGTGCCGCCAGCAGTCGCGGACGATCCGGCTCGGGCAGCCCTGCACATTGCTCGACGACCGCCCGCCACGTTCGCTTCTTGAAGAATATCGCGCCTGCGGCATCTTCCAGCTGTTGGCGCAACCGACTTTCCAGCAGTCCGCGATCCTCCATCACATCGAGCGTTGCGCTGACATTGACGAGCGGTACCGTCAGCGCTTTGCTGCCCAGCGCGCTGGGGGCGTGCGTGAGTGCGACGGCGGCATCCTCGACCAGCCGGCCGATGCGATAGTCTTCGAAAATGCGGCCGATCCCGATCATACCGAACGGATGGCATTCGGCAGCGCGCAACGCGCCCATGCTTGCCGCCCCGAGAACCGCGACGCCCAGCGACAGAGCATGGAGAATTTCCTTGTGCCAGACCGGTGCGGCATATTCGAAGCCGCCGTCGATCAGGCCGATGACATTGGCGCCCTGTTCCACCGCCGCGAAGACATCGCCCTGCGTCGCAGGCGGCAGGACGCATATCCCCTCGCCTGCAAGCGACGCCGCATCGGGAAGACTGGGACCTGCGAAAATGATCTTCAAAACCCTATTGCCCTGGCAAGCGCCCTCGTTCCGAACCGCTGGGCACGCTCCCCCTCCGGATTTTCGAGCTCGGGAATGACAACCTTGACGACACTGAAGGGAAGCGTGTCGTCGCTGAGGCGCACGGCGATCACCGAAGCGATCCGCCTGTTGCGTAGCCGGTCAAGCACATGCTGCAGCAAGCGGGCCAGATCCTGCTGCTCATGTCCGGCCATCCCATCAAGGCCGATGGCGGCAGCCGGCGGTGCAGCAACCGCAGCGAAGGCCTGCCGCATCAGCGGCGGCAAGCATCGTGAGAAAGTTGCGGGAGAGATATCGTCCCGGGCTCCGCTGATATAGGTCAACCGCGATTGCACGGCTTCCGTCACCGCCCGAATGGCCGCGCGCACGGGAGACGGGTGAGCGCCGGTGCCGCCGGTCACCTCGACGAGGCGAATGTCCCTGTCTCCGTGAAGATCCCGGGAGCCAGGCACGAGATCTCCAGGCCCCAGCATGGCGGTGAAACAGGGGATTGCGATGTCGCTGGTGATATCGAAGAGCCTGAGCGCCAATCCTGATGTTTCGATCTTGTCGATCAGCCCGTCCAAAGCAACGTCCTGGAAGCCGCGGGGATCGACGCAGGCGGCATAACGATCTGCTTCCGCGCCCACCTGCCACAGCACATGGGCGTCACGCTCGATACGCTCCAGGACGCCATGAAAGATCGCCTCCTCGGCATCGTTGCCCGACGCCAGGCCGTCTGAAGACATCCAGTATCGCGCGTCACGTGTGCGGTCGAGCACCACCGCTTCAAAGGGGACATAGACCTCCTCGCCGGTGAGGATATTGACGCCGGCAACCCATTCCGTCTCCTCCTCCGGTCCAAGATCGGGTTTATGAAGAGCGGTCAGGCAGTTCAGCGTGTCGGTCTTGCGTCCCATCGCCTGCAGACGGAAAGAGGTGCCGCGGACGAGATCGACGGAGGGTTCGCCGGCAACCGCTCGTTCGAGGGCTTCCATGACGGTGGATACTTTGGCATCGAGATCGGTCAGGCCCTTTCCCTGAGCAATCACGATCGAGCGGGAATTCGGAGCGTATGCGCACCAGACGGGGATTCCGATGTCGTCCAGTCCGGTATGTCGCGCAACCCTGGTAATGCCGAACCCGGCCAAAAAAGGTTCGACGCGGGAAAGGGTTTCCCGCGGCGACATGATCCTGTCGGAATATATGGACCGATCCGTCAGAATGCCGGCTCAGCCGTCGACGTGACCGGAGAGGGCAACCTGCGCCGACGAAACGGCAACGGCAAGGTCGACGCCCTTCACAAATGTGCCGCCGGCTTTGCGCAGGTCGTTCGCGGTCGCCAAATCCCCCGTCGGATTGAGAGGCTTGACCGTACCCGCGCCGAGATCGGCAAGCCAAAGACCCGCCTCACCGGGTATACCTATAATGACAGCTTTCGCCATGTAACGCCCCTAAGTTATTGTTAAAAACCGGCCTTCAATAGGCCCTCCCGATATAGCTCTTTTTGCCAATGCTCCTTGAAGGGGACGATGGCGAGCCACTTCTCGACGTCGAAGACCGGGTTGATGCTTTCGGCCCGTTGCCGATGGAAAAGCGCCCGTTTTCGATCGCCGATCATTGCGCAACTGGCCGCGGCGATGCGATGGGCCGGCGCTTTGTCTTTCATCGCCTCGACATAGGCGATGGCCTCCTCGTATTGCTCCAGGAAGAAGCTCGCTCCCGCAGCACACCAGAGATAGGCGTCAGGCGCGATCGGGTTGAGCGAAATCGCCTTTTTGATCTTGGCGAGCGCATCGCCCGGGCGGGATGCATGCACCAGCGTGTCGGCATGGCTGTAGATGACATCGGCAAAATGCGGACTGAGTTCTTCCGCCAGATGAAGTGCGGCGACACTGGCATCGACATCGCCTAGATAGAGTTTGGTGACGCCAAGCTCGCGATGACCCGCCGCCGATTCTGGATCCCGCTCGATGGCCCGAAGCGCATTCTGCTCCGCCAGATGCAGCAGCTCGTTGTTTCCCTGCGCCGTCACGAGCCACTCGCTGGTGAAGGTCCTCGCCAACCCGGTAAATGACGGAGAAAAATCCGCCTTATGCGACAACGACTGCTTGAATGCCTTTCTTGCCCGGCGAATATGCGGCAATGTCAATTTGCTCATCAGGCTCGAGCCGACCAGATAGGCGTGATAGGCCTCGGGATTGGCTTCGAAGCGTAAGCGCTCTTCCTCGTTTTCAGCCAGCTCGCGGGCCACCGACATGGTCAGTTGCTGCGCGATCAGCCGTCTCTGGCGCGGCAATATAGCGGGCGTCATCGCAAAGCGATTGGCCCAGATAATCTCGTCCGTGGGAAAATAAACCAGCTGGGCGAATAATCCCTCTTCAGAAAGCCTCGTATCCAGAAGATAGGCGATCGAGTGACGAGCAACCACTGCAGCCTTCTCGGAATCGCGGCGGATCTGGCCGGCCGTATGCGGCGCGACGATGGAAATGTTTCGTAGCGCACAGAGTTCGATCGTGACGTCTTCGATCAGGGCGTTGGCAAGCGCAAGTCCGGCGTCGGCATGTTTCGATGTCGGAGGAAGCAGCACCAGGCGGGGCAAAATCAGCGGCATCGGCGATATACGTTCGATGTCGGCAGCTGTCTCACCACCGGCCTCTGACCGCTTCACCTGTACCCGGGCATGGTCGTCGCCGTTCGGCAATCTCTCATTGAGGGACGAACCGCCGGATAGCCGGTGCAGCAAGGCTCTGACCTGCTCGTCATTCGGATCCCGTTCGAGGATCTGCAGGGCGGCGCTGGAAATGGTGCGCGCCGCGCCGGGCTTTTGCGCGTCCGGCAGCGCATCCAGCAGTGCCTGCCGCAACTGCAGCGCCTGAGCGTCCCGTTGCGCCCTGATCCACGCTTCTATCAACTTTGTCGCTGGTTTGATATTTCCGATGAACCCGCGCTGGGTCAGTTCGGCGATCGCGTTCAGCCGCTCCAGCGGCGAACCGCCGGTGCGAAAGATATCCAGATCGCTGGAAACTGCCTGCGTGTTGAGACGAACCGTGGTGGCGGTGAAATCAAAGGGCATTTCCGCGCGTCCGCCGTCTGTCTCGCGGATGCGGGAAAGCAGTTTGCGCAGATTGAGCCGCGCCAGATCAGCTTCGACGTCATTCCATAGAAACTGAGCCAATTCATAACGGCTGAGTTCATGGCCTGCGCCGACATAGAGATGGGCCATCATCAACAGGCCCTTGATCGGATAGCGAACCGGATCGCCATTCGTCTCAATCAACCGCAGATCGCCGAATGTCTGCAGATGGAGCACAATCCGTCCTCAGCTGTTCATAACCGAATCGTGCAACTCACTGTCGCTGTCAGGCAACCCCGCGGCTGCCAGGCTTTTGGCCAACGCCACCAGCTTTTGCCTGATATTCGGGTCCTCGATGGCGATGAATGCCTTGTTGAGCGCCAGCCCCTCCTTCGAGGACAAAAAGCTGTTCAATTCATTGGTCTGGCCGTCGATCGGCCCGGAGCCGCCGTTCTCGAAGAAAAAGCCGACGGGCACGCGAAGAATCTCGGATATGCGCTGAAGGCGGCTGGCGCCTATTCTATTCGTTCCTTTTTCGTATTTCTGGATCTGCTGGAAGGTAATGCCCAGAAGTTCGGCCAAGCCGTTCTGGGTCATCCCGAGCGTCTTCCGCCGAACTCTTACGCGGTTACCAACATAGACGTCGATCGAATTCGGCGATTTAGCCTTCATGTGAATAAGTCTCCCGCTTTATCAGCACGCCCCGCTGTACAATGGAGAGTTTAAGCAAGAATGCAACTAAAAGTAAATATTTCTTAAGATTTTTTTTCAGCAATGCACACAGTAAAAAACAACCTGTGGATTATCGCAGCCATCGCCATTTGGCGCGGATGCCCCCGCGCTCTATCACGCACGTCGCAGCGGACGAATGCCGTCCGAAATCAATGCCGCTCCGACACCGTCTCTTAGAGGCTTCTGGGCAACGGCGATCATCGACTTGGCGAAAACGGGAATCCTTCCAACATATTCAAAACGAACATTGTCGAAGCCGGCATCCAGCAGCAGCATACTCAGCGTGTTTTTCGACCAGAACTTAATATGCCCATGTTCCTTCAATGGCATGAAGTGGTCGTCCATTTTCCCCATCGCAGCCAGGGCAAGGTTCTTCAGATAACCGTGATAGGGCGTCGACATCACGGCGATGCCGCCCGGCTTGACGAGATCGTACATCGTCGCAGTGAAGGCCCTCGGATCGTAGACATGCTCGACGACCTCCAGGCTGATGACGGCATTGAAGGTGCCATATTCCCTTGAAAGGTCGTCGTAGGCCGAGCCGACGTTCAGCGGCAAATCGGGATAATTGACATTGGCCTTGGTGATGCCATCACTGGAAGGATCGACGCCGACGACATAATATCCCTTTTCGGCAAGAGCCGCTGCCGCCCCGCCGGTACCACATCCCAAATCAAAGACGTCGTTTTCTGCAGAACCATCGAAATGGCTCTCCAGCACGTCGAGCACGGCAGGCAAGATATAGGAGTGCGCGGTTGTTGGTTTGGCGTGAACATAGGTGGCTGCGTTTAGCTCGACGGACATATCCCTCCCCTCGGCGATTGCGCGGCAAACCCTATCGAAGAATACGTCGAAAATTTGATAAAAACCGTCAAAACCCGCTCAATTTCAAGGAATTCAAAAATATAATCTACGATTTTATAATAAAAAATAAAACTTTTGCGCGAAAATAGACAATTACCACAATATAAATGAATGCATATAGGTAACAAATTTATGTATGCTCGAAAATAATCTAGAAAATTCTATCCATATCAAAATAATAATAACAATAATCTGTCGAAATCACGCGGAAACCGAGATAACGGTAATCGATTAATAGACTGAATAGTGAGATCATTCGCCATCTGCCACCGCGATTGTCCCTAGCTATATTGGAGATTCCCAATCGACATCGGGTTGAAGCTCCTACGCCGAAATCTGCGGCGCGCCCTTGATAACGACGAGGCAAAAAGGTGCCCAATTGCCGACACGAAGCCAAAGATATTTAACGGCTGAATGTATATGCTGGATCTAGAGCAATTCCAGCAAAAGTGCGCAGCGGTTTGCGTCCGGAGTTGCGCAAAAACAAAAAGATAGAGAGTTCCGTGGCTTGGAGAAAAACGGAAATGCTCTAGGCCGCCCGATCGAAACCCTTCTCGCACGCCGGAGAAGACAAGCTTGCCCGATACTTCGTCGTCCGCATATGCGAAACAACCGGTGGGGAAACCGCGGATTCCCGTGGTCTTCTGGTTGCTGCTGACGATTTCCCTGTCACTGGTCATGGGAACGGTGCTGCTTTCCAACGACATGAAACACTTAAAGACAGTCAGTCATTATTTTGGCTTCGATCTCTTTCCCCATGAGGTGAGGCCGCCTCCGCCCAAAGCCCTTCCCCGCCCGACGCCCCCAGCCACCTTTACGCTTCCCTTGCATGCCATCGAACCACCGATGGTACAGACCGCGTCGACTTTTCTGCGGACATGGCGGATATCCGGCGCCGCAATGTGTGCGGCACTGCGCAATGCCGGCATCGAAACCAGCGATTGGGCAGCGGCGAGCTTCAACGCCGATACGTTCGAGTGCTTTTTCGAGCAGAGCGGCAAGCGGGAAAAGGATCAGCTCCCAAAGTCCATCTTCGTCATCGTTCGCGGCAATGCCGCCGGCACGATCAACAATATGCGCGTGAAAATCATCAATCCCGAGACTGATCGAAACGGCCAGCTCGATCCCGGCATCCTGCGGATTTTCGAAATCATGCTGCGGCAACCGCAGTGGCTCGATTTTCACGAGACCCTGAACGCGATCAAGAATCTGAGGGACATCAAGGAAGACGGATTCGGAGCCAGCATCAGCTTCACCCGCGAGGTGCTCAATCCCGGGAATTACAATTTCACACTCTCGCTGGATGCGACTTCAGGAGCTCAGAAAAGAACGAGAAATTATTTTTCAGGCAGAATATGGCTGCCATTGCCGGACCCCGCGGTCGAGACCGACAGCTTACAACCGGAAGCAGTCTCCAGGCCTCCCGATGCCGAGGCCCCGGCAGAAAGTCAGGAACACCGGCATTAGAGCCCCGTGCGTCCTTTCAGACGCACAAAGAACGCTTAAACTCTTTCAATCCTCGCATCAGCAAAACTGCGCAACGGTTTCACAGGACTTGCGCGAAAACAAAGAGATAGAGCATCTTCGCGACCTGGAGAAAGGCGAACATGTTCTCGATTTCTGGCTTCACCCCAAGCACCGGCTTATCACGCCATGTGACTTACATCGTCATGATGTCTGGCCAGAATCTTGTAGAGCTCTTTCAAACTGTCCGCACTCGGCCGTTCGGTGCTGTCCCCACCTGCCAGGCGCCAGACACGCTCGACATTGAGGTCCTGCGTGACTTGCGCGAGGTCTTCGTTCAGCGAGCGAATGACGATCTCCGATCGGCGCAACCGCCACGACATTCTGACCAGCGCTGCGAACGGGAGGAAAATGATGCCGATGATGCCGAGAACAAAGACTGCGAACTGCCAGTCATCGAGGAGAGACAGACCGTTTCGAACGGTCGCCATAAAAAAAACGGCATTTTGAAATGCCATGTGAAAATAGCTCATCAGATAGCTGGACCAATCTTCCATCACGAGCGCCCTCCCCGAGCGGTTTATATCTTGGAATATGCTGAAAAGTCTAGCAGACACTAACAATATCCCCTGCGGGGAAAGTATATTTGAGGTTGTATTACTCTGTTAAATTGAACGCGAATCTTGTGATGGATCGGTGCCGACGAGTCCGGCCTTTCAAATTCCACCGCGGACATGAAAAAAGCTAACAGTGAGAGATAGAATGAATAGAAGACGTTTCCTCGCCTCGGTTCCGCTCGCCCTGTTGTATGTCCGTACGGGCCAGGCCCTGGCACAGATGCCTGCCGCTGCAGGGTTGCGCGCCCTTGCCGACAAGAAATCGTTCCGATTCGGATCGGCAATCGACCTGCAAAACATCAACGATCCAATCGCTTCCGAGATCTACATCGACAACGTCAATTCGATAACGCCGCGAAACGAGCTGAAGTGGAATGCGACGGAAAAGAGACCGGGTGTTTTCAGCTTCGGCAGTGCCGACCGCATGGTTGCATTTGCACGCAAAAACAACATGAGGGTTTATGGTCATACGCTGATCTGGTATCGCGTCCCGGGCTGGGTGTCTGATATCACGGACGCAAAGACCATTCAGGCGGCCATGAACCGTCATATAAAACAGGTTGTCACTCGCTATAAGAACTCGATCGATGCTTGGGATGTGGTGAACGAACCGTTGGAGTATGATGCACCGGATCTGCGGGATTGTGTTTTCCGACGCCTTCTTGGCGACGATTATATTCGTATGAGTTTCGACATGGCGCACCAGGCCAATCCCGGCGCAACGCTGGTGCTCAACGAAACGCATCTGGAGAAGAAATCCGACGTGTTCGAACAAAAGCGCGCGCGCATCTTGAAAATCGTCGAGGATCTCGTGGCAAAAAAAACGCCGATCAACGCGGTGGGGCTGCAAGCGCATTTCCGCCCCGGTCTCGACCGGATCGATCCGGAAGGAATGGGGCGCTTCTGCGCGGCGCTGAAGGACATGGGTGTCGGCGTTTTCATCACCGAACTGGATGCGTCCTGCCACTTCCTGAACCGCGACAAAGCCTTCACGCCGGCATCCTACGCCGATATTTTCAGTGACGTGATCACCGTGGCGGCCGAACATGGCGACTTGAAAGGCGTGACAGTATGGGGCATGTCGGAAAAATACGGCGAGCGCGATGAGAAAGCGGCCGATCCCGTCGCGGCTTGCACGAAGCGCGTTAATCTTTACGACGAAAATAATGCGCCAAGAAGTGCGATCGACGGTGTCCGGCGGGCAATAGAGGCGATGTGATGCATAAGACAACGGAGACGCGAACAGATTCATGAAAAAAGCCGTTATTTATGTGGAAAAATTTTTGCCTGCCAGCCAGGCATTTGTTCTCAACCAGGCGGTAGCGTTTCGTACTTTCGAAGCTGAAATTCTTGCCGGCTCGCGAATTTCTTCGGCGCATACAAAAAAATCCACTGTTCCGGTTCATGACATCCGTCGGTCTCCCATTGCGCGGGCCGGTGAACTGCTGCTGAAAATCCCGCAGATCGGCCTTCCCTTCCTCTTTCCTGCGATCGGCAAAGCCGATCTCGTTCACGCCCATTTCGGCAAGAACGGGTATGTCATTGGCCCGCTGGCCCGGGCCGCCGGCAAGCCGCTCGTCACGACGTTCCACGGCTTCGATGCCACCTATCGCGGCGACCCGAAAAAGCCGGGCGGCTTCAATCAGGTGCGTTTCTTCGCCAAGGGCCGGAGCGAGATGGCCGGCTGGAACAGCTGGAACATCGCCGTTTCCGATTTCATCCGCGACCGGCTGCTGGCCCTCGGCTTTCCAGCCGAACGCGTCTATCGCCATCATATCGGCATCGATCTCGATCTCTTCAAAATGGAACCCCGTCCCCGAAAAAAAGGGCTCGTGGTTTCAATTGCCCGCTTCGTCGACTATAAGGGCCATCGTTTCATGATCGATGCGCTTTCGCGTGTGGCTGCCGCCGGCACCCCGGTCGAATTCGTCATGGTCGGCCAGGGTCCCTTGAAGGAGGAAATCGAAGCACTGGCGCGTCGTTCCTTGCCAAGCGTCACGATCCATGAAAATCTGTCGCAGACTGAGATAAGAGATCTGCTCGCCAGTGCGGAGCTTTATCTCCACGGAAGCGTGACCCTCGACAATGGTCACGCCGAAGCTTTCGGCCTCGCAAATCTCGAGGCGGAAGCCGTCGGTACTCCGGTCGTCGCATTTCGCTCGGGAGGCGTCGGCGAAGCGATCGAAGAGGGGAAAACTGGTTATCTCGTGGAGGAGCGGGATGTCGCGGGAATGGCGGAGGCGGTCGGAAGACTGCTCAACGACCAGGCTCTGTGGACAGCCTTTAGCGCGCGGGCACCGCTTCTGGTGGCCGAACGCTTCGACTTACGTCGTCAGACGGGGACGCTCGAGGACTATTACAGTTCCGTGCTAGACGAATTTTCCAGCCGGGGTCGGACTTGATGGTGCAGACAGGAAAAAAGCCGAAGTGGGGACTGAACGTATTTCGGCCGCTGCGGAACGGATTTGTGAAGGCCAAGTGGCTCTACTATACGAAATTCTGGGGAATGGACATCGATCCGACGGCGAGCTTTTCCTTGAGCGTGCGTTTCGACAAGACCAACCCGAAGGGATTGCATATCGGCGCGGAAACTTACGTTGCCTTTGAGGCTGCGATTCTGACCCACGACCTCACACGCGGGCTCTACCTTCACACGAGGATCGGCAAGCGCTGCTTCATCGGCGCCCGCAGCATCATTCTGCCCGGCGTCGAGATCGGCGACGAATGCGTCATCGGCTCGGGCTCGGTGGTGACCAAGAGCGTGCCGCCACGCTCGCTCGTCGCTGGCAATCCGGCAAAGATAATCCGCAGCGACATCAAGATCATTTCGCGTTACGGACGCATGGCACGCGAAGATGAGATGGTCTCGCAGATCGTGACGCACTTGCCGACTGGAGAAGCACGATGAAGATGTTTGCCTACCGGGGGAAACACGAGAATTTTGGCGACGAACTGAACCATTGGCTTTGGGAGCGCTTGCTGCCCGGCTTCTTCGACGACGACGAAAGCCAACTTTTTCTCGGCATCGGTTCGATTCTCTACGACAATTTCGACCCGAATATGCAGAAGATTGTCTTCGGCTCGGGCTATGGCGGCTACACCAACCCGCCGAAAGTCGATCGCAACTGGACATTCTATTTCGTGCGCGGAAAGAAGACTGCCGAAGTCCTCGGCATCGATCCGAGCTACGCCATCGGCGATTCGGGTATCCTCACGCGCAGCTGCTGGGATGCAAAAAGCATCGAGAAGCGCTACCCGGTCTCTTTCATGCCGCATTACGAAAGCGCCATGTACGGCAGTTGGGATAAGGCCTGCGAGCTCGCAGGGATTCACTATATCGATCCCCGCTGGTCTGTGGAAAAGGTTCTGACCGAAATCAGCGCATCGCATAAAGTGGTCTCCGAGGCGATGCATGGCTGCATTATCTCAGACGCGCTGCGCGTTCCCTGGCGGGCTATCCGACCGATCGCGCCGGGGAATCGAGCCAAGTGGTACGATTGGGCAAGTGCGCTTGATCTCGAGATCGACTTCGACGCGATTGGCCCGTCAAATATCGTCGAAGCAGGCGCGTCGCTGGTACGCAAAAACACCTACCTTTTGAAGAACATAACGTTCCGCCACCGCCGCATCCGACAGCTCACCGGCAACTATGTCTTTGGATCGACGGTCAAGACGTTGCAGCGGGTAGCAGAGAAGCCGGGCCAGCTCAGCACAGATGAGGCTATTGTAAAGGCGCACGACAGAATGCTGCTTGAGCTAAACCGACTGAAACAAGATTTTTCCAAGAAAACGGCAAGCGTCCTGTGATGTCGCAGACCGAGTTCGTGACGAGGCAATAGGCATGATCCTTTCTAACTCCATCAACCCACTCTGCCCTGACAAAGGGGAGAGGCACTTTGGGCGGGTATTCAGCCCACTTAAATGGTCGATGTCCTGGTCGTGCGGAGCCATTCATCTATGAGCAGTGTTACCGACCGACTGATCCAGGGCAGCATATGGCTGAGTCTGTCCCGCGCCATCGTCAACGGGCTTTCCGCGCTTAGCACCTTTGTCCTGGCCTGGTATCTCGTGCCGGCCGACTTTGGTCTCGTTGCTATCGCAACGACGATCCAGGTCATTTTGAGCTCCGTCACCGAACTCTCGCTGAATCAGGCGCTTATCCGCCACGAATCTCCCAGCGAAGTTCACTTCAGTGCGGTGTGGACGTTGAGCGTGACGCGAAGCGCTGTTTTGGCGCTGCTGTTTGCGGCCAGTGCCTATCCGATCGCCGAGTTTTACAACGAGCCTCGGCTGACGAGCGTCATGCTTGCTTTGAGTTTCAGCCTGCTCCTGAGTGGTCTCGCCAATCCACGCCGCGTCATGCTCCAGCGTGATCTGATCTTCTGGCAGGAGTTCGTACTCAACGTCTCGCAAAAGCTGGTCGGCTTCGTCGTGACGGTGGCAATTGCTGCCATCTACCAGAGTTATTGGGCGCTCGTTGTCGGCACCCTCGCCTATCAGGTCACGAATATCATCGTTTCCTATACGGTCCTGCCGTTCTGGCCGCGCATAACCTTCCGGCATGCACGGGAATTGTTTTCGTTCTCGCTCTGGCTGACGGCCGGACAGATCGTCAACACGCTGAACTGGCGGGTCGAATATCTGTTAATCGGCAAGATGCTGGGCGCCACGCAGCTTGGCCATTATACCGTCGGCAACACTCTTTCGACTCTGCCGACGCGCGAGGCGACGGCGCCGTTGAACCAGACGATTTACCCGGGCTTTTCGAAGGTCCGCAACGACCCGGTCCGGCTTGTCGCAGCCTATCAGCGTGCACAGGCGCTTCTGGCGGCGGTGGCGCTTCCGGCCGGAATCGGCATGGCAGTGGTAGCTGATCCGATGATGCGGCTTGCCTTGGGAGAAAAGTGGGTTCCCGCCATCTTCATCGTACAGGCGCTCGCATCGGTCTTCGCGCTGCAGACCCTCGGTTCGCTCGTCCAACCGCTGGGCATGGCAAAGGGCCATACCAAGATGCTGTTCATCCGCGACACGCAGATGCTGGTGGTCCGCGTGCCCATCATCATCGCTGGTCTCATGATGGCCGGGCTTCCGGGCGTCGTCTATGCACGCGTGTTGACGGGCCTGATTTCCACCGTAGTCAACATGCTTCTCGTCAAGCGCTTGATCAATCTGCCATTCTTCCAGCAGCTCGCGGCAAACTTCCGCGCGCTTGCCAGTGTCGCCGTGATGGCTGCCGGCGTCTGGGGATTGTCGCATGTCCTGAACACTCCCACCAACAAGTTGGCGCTGGCCCTTCACCTGGCCATCCTCGTTGTCACCGGCGGCATCCTCTATGTCGGTTCCAGCTTTGTCCTTTGGCTCGCGATGAAGAAGCCAAACGGCCCGGAAACTGAAGTTCAGCGTATCGTTGTCAAGTTCCTGACAAAAGCCAAACGTATTGCCGTACCCAAGTCGGCCTGAAGTGAAACGAACATCAAGAAGAGAGGCAGAATGACCAGCCAATCCAGATCGGAGCTGATCGCAAAACTCAATGGCATGATCCATGATTGCCTGAAGGACTATGTCTCGCGCGACGAACCGCTTGCGATTCTCGACTTTCCCGACATCCGCAATTGCGGCGACTCGGCAATCTGGCTGGGTGAGATGGCCTATCTCAAGGATCGCTTCGGCAAGCGCCCGGACTATGTTTCCAGATTGTACGACTTCTCCGCCGACGATCTGAAACGGCGCGTACCGACCGGCCCGATCTTCATTCACGGCGGCGGCAATTTCGGCGATATCTGGGTTGCCCACCAGGATTTCCGCGAAGCGATCATGGAGCGTTTCCCGGATCGGCAGATCATCCAGTTCCCGCAGTCGATCCACTACAGTTCGCCTGAGCGCATCGAGCAATCCAAACGGGCAATAGGGCGCCACAAGAATTTTGTGCTGCTCGTGCGCGACGAAGAATCGAAGGAGTTTTCCGAAAAACACTTCGACTGCACCGTACGACTATGCCCCGATATGGCTTTTGCCATCGGCCCGCTTGCGGAAAGGGCGACACAGATTCCCGTCCTCGCCATGTTGCGGGAGGATGCGGAACGGGTTGGCGGTACCGATCGCAAAATTCCTTCCGATATTCCTGTGGAAGACTGGATTACCGAGTCGAAACGGAAGGTCGATATCGCCAAGAAGTTGGGGGTAGCTTCGGCCTATCTCGCATTGAAGCCGAGCGAAGTTGCCTTGCGCAGACTGGACGCTGCGGCACACAACCGTTTCGAGCGCGGCATCAGTCAGATTTCGCGTGCCCGCGCAATCGTGACCGATCGCCTGCACGTCCATATCTGCTCGCTGCTGCTCGGCCGCCCGCATGCCGTGCTGGACAACAGCTATGGAAAGATCCGCCGCTTCATGAACGCTTTCTCCGGCGGAACCGACCTTTCATACAAGGCAACCTCGCTCGAGGACGGAATAGAGTGGGCGCGTGGTCAGGCAGCCAAGGGGCGTGTCGATGAAAAAGAAGCTGTGAGCTTGCGGGCTTAAGGGGGTCATTCGATGACACTTGTCACCTTCATTATCCCGGTCCGACATCAGGAGAATGCCCGCGATTGGAGCAGGCTGAAGGCAAACCTGACCCAGACCGTGGCCTCCATTTCCAACCAGACCAACGGAGACTGGCGCGGCATCATCGTGGCAAACGAAGGCGCCGATCTGCCTGACCTGCCGGAAAAATTCTCCGCCGTGCGTGTCACCTTTCCGCCGAACGACCTGCATGAGCTTGGAAAGGGCAGCAAGGAAGACTTCCTTGATGCCTTCCGGGCAGACAAAGGGCGTCGCGTTCTGAGCGGCATGCTGAATGCCACGGAAAGTCGTTTCTTCATGATTGTCGATGACGACGATTTCGTAAGCTCTCGGATCGTTCAACACGTATCCGACAATCGGGACGCCAACGGGTGGACGATCGACCGTGGTTATATCTGGGACGATGGCGGAAGTTTCCTGTTTGGCCACGACGACTTCAGCCATCTCTGCGGTACCTCGTTGATCATTCGTGCCGATCTCTACGAACTGCCGACCCGCTTTGAGGATGCTTCGCTCGACTGGATCAAGTCGATGCTGGGCAGCCATGTCCGCATAGCGGATATTCTTGCGCAACGGGGAGCGCCGCTCACGAAGCTTCCCTTTCGCGGGGCGGTCTATCGGGTCGCCCACGGCGGATCGCATAGTCAGGCGCCGAGCCTGCTGCGACAGTATTTCCTCAACCGCGGCGTGCTCACCAAACCCCGGCGATGGTTACGTAATCTTCGTAAGCTGAGGATACTCGGCGAGGGTCACAGGCGCGAGTTTTTCGGTAAGACGCGGTCGACCCCCGCGTAAGCGCCGATCCCATTCGAACATCGCACAGGCAGTCAAAATATGAAGCTTTTCTCTTTCGACTTCACCAAGAGGGTTGATAACTGATGTCGGATCTCTTCGTCAGCGTGCTCTTTTCATCTTACAATGGCGCCAGCCGCCGGCTGCGCCATACTTTGGATTCCTTGGTGCACCAGGAGCTTCCCCATGATCGGTGGGAACTGATAGCCGTCGACAACAATAGCAATGACGGCACGTTTGATCTTTTGGAAACCTATAGCGACAAGCTTCCCATCACCATCCTGCAGCAGCGCAAGCCGGGAAAGTCCGGCGCGCTGAATATGGCCTTGGATCGGGTGAAGGGGGATCTCATCGTCTTTACGGACGACGATGTTCGTGCCGAGCCGAACTGGCTGAAAGCGATCGTCGACTGCGCCGCAGCCCATCCGAGTTATGGCGTCTTCGGCGGCAGAATCGTCCCTGAATGGGAGAAAGAACCAAAAGACAGGTTTATTGAATGGATTCCGATGGGATCCACCTTTGCGATAGTCGATGACACCCAAAGCGGACCGTGTGACCCGACGAAAGTCTGGGGCCCGAATACGATCGTCCGGCGAGAGTTGCTCGGAACAAGCGTGCGCTACCGCGAAGATATCGGTCCTCTTCCCGGAAAGATTTTTGCCATGGGTGAAGATGCGGAAATCATCATTCGCCTGGCGGCCAATGGCGCCAAGTCCTATCGATGCGCCGACGCCGTGGTCCATCATTGGATTCCGGCATCAAGTGTCACCGAGGATTGGGTACAGAAAAGAGGCGAGCGGCTTGGCTACGGCATGCCGGCGCTCTTTCCCGACGAGGTGCCTGGAGGGGTGAGGTTAAGCGGAGTTCCGCTTCCGACCTGGATCGAAAGCGCACAATGGGCCTTCCGGGCAGCAATGCTTTATCTCCTGCCGCGATCGAAGAAACGTTTCTGGGCGATCTGGAAATATTATTACATGCGTGGCTATCGCGCCGGAATTCGCCGATACGTTTCTCAGACGATGACGCAGTAATCGATTGCATAGGAGGCAGTAATTTGAAACTCTCGGTGCTCATCAAAAATTTATGGCAGTATTTGCGCCCACGCATCGACAGCGTTCTATCGCAGGCCCAAGACATCGGTAAAGGCGTGACCCGAATCGCACAGGGAAGCGACCCGACCGAAATGAGGTCCGGAGCATCACATGAGCAAAGTCAAGGTTACAATACTGTTCTCAACTTATAACGGCGAGAAGACTCTGCCAACGATGCTTGACGCACTGTGCGCTTCAACCCTACCGAAGGAAGAATGGAAAATTGTTGCGGTCGACAACAACAGCAGCGACGACACTGCAGCAGTCTTGAATTCCTATAAGGAGCGGCTTCCGCTGGAAGTTTATTTTGAGCCAAAACAAGGTAAGCAGTACGCATTGACTTTGGGCTTCCGCCATCTGGAGGGCGAACTCGTCATTTTAACCGATGACGACGTCATTCCCGCGCCGGATTGGATCGAGCAGTTTCTCACCTTGGCAGATGAGCAGCCACAGTTTGCCATATTCGGCGGCTTAATCACGCCCGAATGGGAGGAAAGGCCTGCACCGTGGCTCATCAATTACGGGCATCTGGGGATTCTTTATGCGCTAAATGGCGGTCTACCCGAGGGGCCGATTTCAGCGGCATTGATATCGGGGCCGAATTCGGCCTTCCGTCGTTCCATTTTAGGATCCGGCTATATCGTTCACGACGGCCTCGGCCCCGATGCCACTGTCGCTCAGTTCCCCATGGGTGAGGATACTGCTTTCGCTCTCAGGTTGGAGAAGAATGGAGCCAAGGCTTTTCACTCGCGGCATCCCGGGGTTCGGCACATTGTCAGGAAGGGCTATGTGAACGAAGGCTGGGTTTTGCGGCGCGGCGAGCGTTATGGCATGGGCTTGGTTATCGTTCGGCCGGACCTCTTCGACAGAAAAACGAAAATTGGCGGTCTGCCCATCGCTAGCGCCTTGAGATGGCTTCTGATGGTGCCGGCCAGCGTCGTCGTCAAGAGATTTCCGCTAAGCGGCGTTCGCTTCAAATTGCTCTGGGCGCAGTCGGTGAGACAGGGGATCCTGCGCCAATTTCTCAAGCAGCGATCTACGATGAATAGAACGATCTACTCTCAGGTCGGTGCCAAATGACGAAAGTACTAAACCGCGGCATCGACAGGAAGGGCTCCAGCTGCGGAGGCAGCGGGCAGGATTTTCGCACGTCAGGAGGCGAGTGGGTTTGATGACGGATCCGAGAATTAGTGTCATCTTTTCGTCCTTCAACGGCGCCAGCAGACGGCTTCAACAGATGCTGGATTCGATGTTGGGGCAAAACCTTCCAGTCGAACAATGGGAACTGATTGCCGTTAACAACAACAGTAAAGACGAAACACAGGAGCTTCTCGATCAATATGCAAAGAAGCTTCCAATTGTTGTTGTTAATCATACCCGCCCAGGCAAATCAGGAGCTATGAACGCAGCTCTGGCGATAGCTCGAGGAGCGCTGATCGTTTTTACGGACGACGACATCGAGGCAGATGCGAACTGGTTGAGTTCGATCGCTGCATGCGCGGAGGCGAACCCGGATTTCGGCGTTATCGGCGGCCGAATTCTTCCAAATTGGGAGCATTATCCCCATGGGGATCCGCTGTTGGACTGGATTCCCATGGGATCAACCTTCGCCATAGCCGACCAGGAATCCAGTGGCCCATGCGACCCGACAAAAATTTGGGGTCCGAACACGACCATGCGTCGCGAATTACTTGGCAGCAATGTTCGATTCCGCGAAGATATCGGGCCGCTTCCAGGAGGTCTTTTCGCAATGGGAGAGGATACGGAAATCGTCAGCCGCCTATCCCGAAGCGGCGTGAAAACCTATCGGTGCGCTGAGGCCATTGTTCATCATTGGATTCCAGCCTCTAGCGTGACAGAGGCTTGGGTACAGAAGCGTGGGGAACGTCTTGGCTATGGAATGCCAGCGCTCTTCGCCGAGGACATTCCAAAAGGTATAAGGATCGGGGGAATCCCCTTAAGGACCTGGATCGAGAGCGCCAACTGGGCGGTTCGGGCAGCCCTCCTTTATCCGTTGCCGCGATCAAAGAAGCGGTTCTGGGCCATCTGGAAGTACTATTACATGCGTGGCTACCGCGCCGGACTTCGCCGATTCGCACCGGCAGTAAATCATTCTGGTCGACTAGCGCAGGAGGTCGTGCATTGAAATTATCGGTGCTTATCAACAATTTCAATTACGGCCGGTATCTGCGCCCATGCATCGACAGTGTTCTGTCGCAGGTCTATCCCGACTTCGAAGTGATCGTGGTCGACGATGGCTCCACCGATGATTCCCAAGAGATTCTTGCTTCCTATGGCGAGCGGATCCTGACCGTATTGAAGGAAAATGGTGGCCAGGCATCGAGCTTCAATGCGGGTTTTGCGGCCGCAAGCGGCGATATCCTCTTTCTCCTCGATGCCGATGATGCGTTTCTGCCCGGCAAACTTGCTCGTATCGCCGAGATCTACGATCACAACGAGATCGACTGGTGCTTCGACCGGGTGACGACCGAGGAAAGCGACCAGCCTCCTGCAGAGCTGCAAGTGACACTGTTCGACAAGCGGGACACCCTTCGCAGGGGCGGCTTTCCCTCGCTTCCGGTTCCGACATCGGGCTTGAGCTTCCGCCGCAATCTGCTGTCCCAGATACTGCCGATGTCCGTCGCGACAGACGTCGTCCTCAGCGACAATTATATCAAGTTTGCCGCTGCCTTTCTCGGCCGCGGCGCCATCGTCGAAACACCGCTGACGTTTCAGCGCATTCATGAGTCGAACCGCTACACGGGCACAAGCAGGGCAAAGACACTGCGCCCGCGGATCATGATCGCGACTGGGCTCGAACTGGCACGCCGCTATGACGGGCTGCAGGCACTCGGCAAGAGCCTCGTGGCCGGCGGAATTGCCGAAACGACATCGCTTCTGAAGCTCCGGGGCGAAGCTCGCAACACGGTGGCCGGCGGTCCGTTCGGCGATGCTGCCGCGACCGAAGTGGCCTTGATGGCGGCGCGCAAGCGTTTGGGAAATATGCTGCGGAGAGGACAGTCATGAATCAGCAACAGACTTTTCCGCATTCATCCGTCGGCACAGAAGCAGGCGCCGCACCGCTGAATATCGCCGTCGGCGTGCTGACCTATCGACGCCTCGACGGGATTGCCAAGCTACTTGACGTGATGACCCGCCAGAATCGACATCCGGATCGTCCCTATCATCTCACCATGGTGATCGTGGACAATGATGCAGCCGGCAGCGCAAAGGCCACGGTGGAGGGGTTCGGCCAGACAGGCGCCTACGACCTGATCTACGTCATCGAACAAAACCAGGGCATACCCTTTGCGCGCAACCGCGCGATGGATTCAGCGCCTCCCGGCACCGACCTTTTCTGCTTTCTCGACGATGACGAATGGCCGGTCGACGGCTGGCTGGACGCGATGCTGGAAACACGGGAGAAAAGCCGCGCCGATTGCGTCTACGGTCCCGTCCAGCCGGTCTATCCGGAAAACCCGCCGGAATATTTCATCAAGGCGAGAGTCTTCGAGCGCAAAAAGAACAAGGACGGTCAGCGTATCGGTTATGCGGCCTCGAACAACGTCATGTTCGACTATCCCCTGATCCGCTCATGGAATCTGCGTTTTGAAGAGAAGATGCGATTCACCGGAGGCACGGATTATCTCTTCTTCAATCAGGCCATCCGTCGCGGCATGCAGGTTTTCTGGGCTGATAAGGCGCTTGTCTATGATATCGTTCCCGCGAACCGGATGACCTGGAAATGGGTGCTGCAAAGACAATACCGGCTCGGAAATACCTTCGCAGTCAGTGAGGTCCTGCATGGCAACCTCAAGCGCCGAGCCTATCGCGCGGTTTATGGAGCGACGAGGGTCATACTGGGACTGGCCATGCTGCCGGCGATTTTGATTTCACCCTATTGGGGCATGCGAGCTCTCACCCACGTCCTGCGCGGTGCTGGCATGGTCAACGGGATTCTCGGACACGCGTACCAGGAATACAAACCCAATGCCGCCCACTGATATTGCTTGCGGGAGCGCCTCGAATGAGTTTCGGCCCTTCTTTTGTTCAAGACGAAAACATCCTACGGTTAACCGGCCGTCCATGAATTTCAAAGCTTCGACCAACCAAACCAAAAATGCTACACTTCTATTGAATTATCGCGGCACAGCCGCAGTTTGAACAGAACGGTTTTGCGCTATTATCATCGGTCAAATATAGGAGATGCCTGTCTATGGCTGAGAAAAAATTGAAGGTTCTCGCTGCCTCGTCAGGAGGCGGCCATTGGGAACAGCTGATGGCCATGCGCGGCGCATTCGAGGGCTGCGATATCGTCTTTGCAACAACCATCCCAGGGCTGCTTGCCAAATACGACATTCGCGACGGCCTGGTGCTTCCCGATTGCAGCCGCGACTCGATCACAATGTCGATCCGGTGCTTTTTCAGCGCCTTCTCCATCGTCATCAAGCAGAGGCCAGACGTTATTATCTCGACCGGCGCCGCACCCGGACTTTTTTGCCTGCTTGCCGGCAAATTGATGGGCAAGCGAACGATCTGGATCGATAGCGTCGCCAATGTCGAGAAGCTCTCCCTATCGGGAAAATTGGCTGGCCATATTGCGACGCTCTGGCTCACGCAATGGCAGCATCTTTCACGGCCGGATGGCCCCCACTACGCAGGAGCTGTCCTTTGATTCTCGTCACCGTCGGAACGCAGCTGCCATTCGATCGCCTCGTCAAGGCCGTCGACACATTCGCAACGGAACTGTCCAAACCGGTTCTGGCACAGATCGGCAGGGGCAGCTACACGCCACAGAACATGAAGTGGATCAAAAATATCGAGCCGAAGGACTTTGATAAGGTCTTTCGCGATGCAACCATCATCGTCTCTCATGCGGGAATTGGCACTGTGCTGACGGCCAAGCGTTTTGGGAAGCCGATCATTCTCGTTCCCCGACAGGCGGCGCTCGGCGAGCACCGAAACGATCATCAGCTTGCCACGGTAGGCCAGCTCGCAGGCCGACCGGGTATCTATGTCGCGCATACCGATGACGATCTCAAAAACTATCTCCTCGAAGATCTGGATAGTCCGTCTCACGAAGATTCGTCTGAGGCCGGCCGGGCTTCGCTGGTCAGTTACTTGAAAAATTATATTGCCGCCGTCTGAACCCGGAAGCCGTCACGGATTGTGACGGGCATGTGAGAGAATTTTTCATTCTCCGCAGTTGTTGCCGGCGATGCGTTTGACGAGTTCAGGCGTGATGATTTTAGAGGCGACGTCGGGCAGAGGATGCGCGCCATCAGGAATTGCCGTAACCAGATCATCCGGCGTAAGACGCTCCCAGTTGGGCCGGTGGTCGACAAACTCCAGGCCCCGTTTTTGCGCCTCCGCCTGATGTGCCGAGATGTAGCTGTCGACAAAGGGGCGGATCAGCCCACGTAATCCTGAAAACGGATTCATGGCCATGACGACAATCCGCGCTTGCGGCAGGCGCTGCCGAAGCTGGTCGAGGATGTCGCCGATATTCTTTCGGCTTTGTGCAAGCGACACGAACCGATGCAGCGTTGCGTCGTTGGCGTAGAGCTCAATCAGGATGATATCCGGCTGCTCGGCAACGACGCGATCGATCTGGGTCAGAGCCCACAGCGACGTTTCACCGCTTTTCGCAACACTATCGACCTTCACAGGCCGGTGCAGGCAGGCTGCAAGCTCTGTCTCAAGGGCAGGCTGCCATCCCCCGCGGGCCGTCAAGGATGTTCCGAAGGCCACTATTTTCAGCGGCGGAGGACTATCGGCATAACCGTTTTTGGTCGCTGAAAGCATCACCAGACACGCCAGAAACAGAACCAGTCCATAAGCCGGTCGCCTCTCAATTGGCGCCGCTCGCCAAAGCCGCAAACATATCATAGGGAGACCCTGCAGCAGGCTTGAGACAATTTCGTGAAATGGAAGCTCATACCTCTGTTCAAGCGCCACGAAATAACCCAACCCCAGCCCGGCGAATGACAACGGCTGCTTTAAGACGTGGGGCTCCTAACGCGAAACAGCCGCCAATCACTCCTGACGAAATACGTGCTGCATCTGATCGGTCAGAGGCTTGGTGAGATAGGATATAACCGTCCGGTCGCCGATCTTGATAAAGACCTCCGCCGGCATGCCGGGATAGAGCTTTATTGTCTTCATCCTGGCGATGCTTTCAGGTTTCGGCTTGACGCGCAGGGGATAGTAGCTAATGCCCGTGCGCTCATCCTTGACGATATCAGGAGCGATAGAGGTAATCTCACCGCTCACGTCAGGCGTCGTGCGTTGATCGAAAGCGCTGAAACGCACATCGACGGACTGACCGACGTGAACCTGATCAATGTCGCGGGTGGCAACTTTCGCCTCGACCGTAAGCTCGTTGTTTTCGGGCACGACGAGCATCAGCGTCTGACCGGGATCGATGACGCCATTGACGGTGTGAACCGAAAGCTCGTGAACTCGTCCGGTCAGCGGCGCGGTGATGTCGAGACGGTGCAGCTGATCGAGCGCGGTTCCGCGGCGCTCTTCATATTCGGCTATCTGCGCCTCGACGTCGGTCAGGTCCTTTGCGATCTCCGAACGACGATCCTCGTCGAGCTGGATCGACTGGCGATCGATCTCGATTGCCTTGCCCTCGGCCTCCGCCTTTGCTGCAATTTCCTGGCCGCTGTTGCCCTGGAGATCGGCACGTGCCCGCTTGAGCTGATTCAAACGCTGAAGCGTGACCAGCCCCTTCTTATAGAGCACATCAATGCCTCCAAGCTCCTCTTCGATCAAGCCCAGGGAATCATTGGTGGCATTGATCTGAACGACCAACCCCTTTACCTGCTCGGCCAGCTGATCCTTACGCGATGCCAGCTGGCTCTTCATCCCGATAAGCGCCGACCTGCGACTGTCGAACAACTTCTGCTCGCCATCGAGAAGCTTCTGCGCCGAGGTGCTGGATGTCAGATCGGTGATGTTTTCCTCGACCTCGAACGATTCGGCGCCGATCCGTTCCGCCTTTAGACGGGCACGGCGCGCATAAAGCTGAGCGAGCGTGCTTTCGACAATCGAGAGGTTCGCTCGGGTCGTCGTTCCATCGAGCCGGATCAGCACCTGCCCTGCCGTCACATGGTCGTTTTCGGAGACCAGCAATTCCGACACGATACCACCTGTCAGGTGCTGGATCTTCTTGACATCGCCGTCGACGACGATCACGCCCTCGCCGATGACTGCGCTCGAAAGCTCTGTCGTCGCCGCCCAACCGCCGATGCCACAAACGAGGGCTATCGACAACACACCGACAACGGCAACATGCCGATTGAGGGAGCGTTTCGATTCACTGATAACCTTGCTCACAATCTTCCTTCTGGCCTATTCGGCCGCATTCATGCCGTCGACCACGACTTTAAGCTGAGCCACGCGCTCGGCAATCGGCGTACGCGCCGCTTCCGGCCGGCTGACCCTTGCCAGAACTTCCTCTTTGGGACCAAACGCGATCATACGGCCTTCCTGCATCATCAGCACGAAGTCGCAGACCGCCAGAACGCCGGACCGATGTGCGATGACAACGACAATGCCGCCGCGCGCCCGCACGCTCATGATCGCGGCACTCAGCGCCCGCTCGCCTTCTTCATCGAGATTGGAGTTCGGTTCGTCGAGCACGACGAGGAATGGTTCGCCGTAAAGCGCTCTTGCCAGCGCGATACGCTGTCTCTGGCCGGCCGAAAGTGCAGCACCGCCTTCGCCGATTTCGGTTTCGTAACCGTTCGGTAGACGAAGAATAAGATCGTGAACACGCGCCGCCCGCGCTGCGGCAACCACGACCTCGGGTGACATCTCCTTCGCGAAACGGCAGATATTCTGCGCGACGGTCCCCGAGAAAAGCTCCACATCCTGCGGGAGATAACCGATATGCCGGCCAAGTGCGTCGCCGTCCCACTGATCCAGCGCAGCGCCATCGAGACGAATGGATCCTCTGACGGTCGGCCAGATGCCCATCATCGCCCGTGCCAACGACGACTTGCCCGAAGCACTGTAACCAATGACCCCAAGCGCGCTCCCCGCCCTCAAGCCGAAGCTGACATCGGAGATGACCAGGCGCTGGCCCGCCGGCGGTCCGCTCGCCAAGCCCTCGACAGTGACTTGCTTGGTAGGGGCCGCGAGCGCAAGGGGGGCTGGAATCTCAGGAATGGTTTTCAACAGGCTCGAAAGCCGCGCCCAGCTCTGCTGAGCAGAAACGAAACCACGCCAATTTCCGATCGCCGCTTCGACAGGCGCCAGAGCGCGCGAGGTCAATATCGAGCCCGCGATGATAATTCCCGAAGAGGCCTGCCCTTGAATGACCAGGATTGCGCCTGTCGCGAGCGTTCCCGATTGCAAAGCAATACGGAAAATCTTCGACAAGGTCGCATATCCGTTGCCGACATCCGATGCCTGCCGGGTGATCGTCCGGTATTCACTGTTCTTGCGGTCCCAGATTTCGGCCATCGTGCCTGCCATGCCCATGGCGTGAATAACCTCGGAGTTGCGGATCGAGGTCTGCGCGAAGGCATTCCGCATATTGGCGGAGTCAGATTGCTTCTTTGAGAGCGTACGCGTTCCCTGATTGGTCATGAACGTCAGGATGGCGAGAACCAGCGATCCACCGATCGCGATATATCCGATCGCCGGATGAAAGAGGAAGCAGATCACGATATAGAACGGCAACCAGGGCAGATCGAACATCGCTGTCGGGCCCATACCGGACAGGAAGGTTCTGATCTGGTCGAAGTCGCGCAACGGCTGAAGCCCGTCGCCGCCGATTTTGACCTTCAACGGAGCCTTGATCAGCGCGCGGAACACACGTCCGTTCACCATCTCGTCAAGCGCACCGGCAACACGCACAAGCATCCTGCTTCGCAGAACCTCGAACGCTCCTTGAAAACAGTAAAGCATTAACGCAAGTATTGCCAGGACAGCCAGCGAAGGTATGCTTTTGCTGGGGATGACCCGGTCATACACCTCAAGCATAAAAAATGAACTTGTAAGGTATAGGATATTGATAAGCGCGCTTGCTATTCCAATGAAAACAAGCCCCCCCTTGCATTTCCTCAATGCTTTGGATGGCTCGCTGACATCAGCTGCTGAATTCTGAAACACGAAATAATCCCTCTCTTACCGCATCGCACGAAAGCAAATATGCCGGCGCACACTCCAGCTCCGGGTCCATCACGCCCGATCAATGACACGACTGCCTTGGACCCCGACACCGGCGCCGGACCCGCTTGCAAGCCCACGACCTATTACATGAATCCAACCAAAAAGTGACCAAAAATTCCAATTTATAACGAGCGGCTTCAGGGATTCTGACTTGACGCTACGCTAAATATACCAACCTAAGCAAGTGAAAATCGCAAATTGCCCAACAACGGCGCAGAGAGATGAACGTATCGCGCGCATATGCGCGACGTTTACTGGGGCGTTAACTATAAATTCAATCTATAGTTCATTTTTCCTATGAACGGCGGAACTATTTTTTTATCCGCGCCTTCGACCGCCGACACCCCGTCATCATCAAGCTTTCAGATGTTGAACAGCGGGCCGGCGCTCTCTTGGCGTGATTCAAACCAGCAGGTGCGATGCTTGGCTGCTATGGAACGCGTCCACATTTATATACACGCCGAGCGAGTCGGTATCGACGTGAGAAGCGCCGTCAGAAATCTTATATTGGAAGGATTCGCTGACCTTTCCGCTGAGACCGGCGATTTTCACCGCATCGACCGTATACGTGTAATCACCATCGCTCTCCACATGGATGACGCCGTATTTCCCCGTCAGCGTCAGGCCATGCTTGTCCACTGCACTGTCACCGAAGCGACGAAGCAGCACGGTTCCATTGATTGCGTTATCGTTTTCGAGGAGGTTGCCATGATAGGCGCTGCCCGTATCCGTCGAGATCTTCAGGCTGTCATGGGCTGCGACAATCTTGCGAACGGCGACGGTGGGTGGGGTGGAAACCTGCGCTTCGGTCGCGGGCGCCGGAGTGCTTGTCTGCGTCGGTGTTGACGGTTCGACATGCGGCTCCGCAACCGGTGTGGTAGGCGCCTCATTGTTGGACGGGGTGTTGCCAGTCGTTGCGTCGAGTTCGGCCTGCGCTTGCTCCAGCGTTTTATTATCGTTGATCAAGAATGTGCTCTGGAGGGCAATTGCGACCGGCATTGTCAACGTCGACACCACGCTGTCGATGATATTATCATGGAAAGAGCCGGATGCAGGCCTGTCGACCTTCAGCGCCGAGGACGACAGGTCGTCAAAGACATTACCATGAATATCGATATCCGTGCGTGTATAACTTGGGTAACCTGCAGCGCTGATCGACACGCCCCAGACGCCGTTATGAATATAGTTTCCACTGATATCATAGTTTGTCGCATCGCCCTGGTCGCCAAGGCCGATGCCGAAAGACCAACTGTAACCACCATATCCCGAAATGTCATTGTCGTGGATGGCGATATTCTTGCCTGCGTTGGCACCTATCCCGAAACCGCCACCGACCACGGTGTTGTCCTCGACCACTGCATTTACAGCTCGAACAAGCACCAGGACGCCCTTTGCGCTATTGGTCTCCGTCTGCTCCAGGTGGTTACCCTTGATCAGGATATTGCTGCTGTCGTTCAACTGAACGGCGTCTGCCGCAGCGCCCTGGCTGTTAATGACCAGGTTATTAACGATGGTAACGCCAATCACTTTATCCATCCAGATGCCGTCTCCGTTCACGCCGGAAATCTTGCTGTTCTCGATGGTAATGTTCTGACTGCTCTGGAAATTGACGGAACCAGGCTTGCCGGCAAGTCCGGTATTTTCGACCTCGACGTTGCGGACGGTCCAGTTAGTGACATTTCCCGCATATATCGCCGCACCGCCGGTATCAGCAATCTTGATGTTCTCCACGATGATGTTTGAAGCCTTCGAGCCGTGGATGCCGTCATTGCTACTGTGAATGACCGGCGCATCGCCAACGCCGTAACTGCCAATGGTAATCGGAGAGCTGACAGTGCCGGAGTATTTCAGGTCGAATTGCTCGTTAAACACGCTTCCGGCGGCAAGCAGCACGCTGTCTCCCGGCTTTAGCCTCAAGGATTCGACCGCGGAAAGCGTCGCGAAAGCCGACTGCTCGCTCATCCCACTATTCTGATTGGATCCCGTTGCCGAATTTACATAGTAGACGGTCACGCCATGATCTCCCAAAGATACTGGAAAATCTTTTACCTGCAGACTTCTCTCTGCCTCCTAAAATGGAACACTAAAATGCGTTCTATCTCGCGACAATTCTTACATCCTCTACAAAATATCTTCGCTTCTCGAATATTTCGCGTTGCAAAAAAAGTTGCGCTGCACAATTATGAACAGGTTACCTGACATCAGCAGTGGCATTAAGACTATCTTCCAGGACACGCATATTAATTTGCGAAAATTGCGCCTCGAAAGAAAGCTTACTTAATAAACATATGTGACAAGAGCGCGACATCAGTTACTTCGCCGAAAATCATGAGATCGAGCGAGCAACGAAAAATGTCACGCCATAGCCCGTAGTGATTATGTCAATATCTCATCTGCACATCTGAACATCAGCGTATTTTTATAAATTACCCTTGAATAAACATTCTTCTATTCCGAAGAAAAATGGATTCGTATCTGTCATTTGACATTTTCACTTATTTTTAACGCAACAATCCCCCGGCGTTTCACTATCTTATGCGAGTTCCAGGTGTGTCATTATTGTACGATACACCCCAAAATGTTCACTTGCTGTTAATTACACCCTTGACTCTCTGTATTAAGATATCCTTAATCGGGCAGCTCGCTAAAGGTCAGAATTGACCTAGCAAAGAACAATTCAAGGAGAGAACCGATGGCTGTTCACGCAACCGACGATAGTGCAACATTCCTGGAAACTGACGCCATTTCAGGAAATCTGCTTTCCAACGATTCATCCGATAACGGACACCTGTTCCTGCGCGCCTTCGACGGTGCGAGCGTTGGCGCCAAGAGCGGCAACAGCCAGATCACAGAGATCCAAGGCGACTACGGCACCTTCTTCGTCAAGCCTGACGGTAGTTACACCTATGTCCTGAGCGACGCTGCCAAGGTCAACTTCACCAATGGTGAATTGCTCCAGGAGAAGGTCTCGTACAAGATTTCCGACGGCAGCGGTCATACCGATGTCGGCCTGTTCACGCTGAACATTCAGGGCGTAACACAGGTAAAGCCGATCGCCGTCGACGACCACTACAGCTTCACCGAAGGCGACGCCATCGGCGGCAACGCCCTGGATAACGACATTGCCGGCGACAATGGTCATCTCTTCCTCCGCCAGTTCGGCGCCACGACCGTAAACGGCGATCCAAGCGCAACGACCGATGTCGCCGGCACGTATGGCACGTTCCATGTCAAAGCGGATGGAACATTTACCTATGATCTGGCAGTGGATGTTGCTGCGGGCGATCACGTCACGGAAACCGTCCAGTTCTACAAGATCTCTGACGGCGAAGGCCACACCGACGTCGGCGTTCTGACACTCAACATCACTGGCGCGGACGCAGAAGTCTGATCATCAATAGCCAATCAAAAACAAAGCCCGCCGCGTAAGCAGCGGGCGTTGCTTTATACAAGTTGAGCTCCGGTTAAGAGAATGAGCCGTCGTGCGCGGCTGCCGGCAACCAGATGGACCGCTAACTTCAGCGGAGCTCGGAACTGCCTCCAGAACAGCACGATTATATTCCATCGGGCGTTGGTTCAGCGCCGTTTTGGAGCTTGGAACTGTCTTTGAAAGCCGACTCGGTGATTTACTTGCTGCAACGCTGTCGGAACCGCGCCGTCGCAGCCTCTCCAACGCTCGTCCAGGTTTGATCGAAGATTGGACGAAGCTGTGGGCTAATCTCTTTTATCGTGGCGTTGACCCTGCAACGATCGCCCAGTTTCAGCATCGTCGTAAGATCGCTATCGAGCGCGCTCTTTGCCGCGGCAAGCGTTGCATCGGTAAAATCGTTCCAGAAATAAAACCGCGTCAGAATCATCACCTGGTCGTGGGGGGCGAGCACAACCGAACGCTTCATCATTCCCGCAATCGCGACCGGCTCTTCCGCAATTGTCGACTGCACGGCCGCAAGGCGAAGCCAAAAATTGCTGTTCGTCGGCATGCACGAAAGCGCATACCGCAGATACTGGCGCGCACTCGACGCTGCAACGGCCCAGGCGTCGTAGTTGACATTGACATTCTGCCGATCGAGTTGCGCCAGAACGAGGGTTACGCCAGCAGCCACAATGTCTGATCGGCAATAATGACCGTCAACGACGTCGACACTACGCAACGCATATTTGGTCACGACGTCATCCGCGACCGTCTCTCCGCGCTCGATCCTTTCGGCGACGATCGAGATGCTGGCCGTTCTTATCGAAGCGGAGAGCTCTCGACCGGCCAGCACCACAAAGACGACGGTGACGATAACGAAAGCGATTCTGGTAACCGAAACGAACTGACCGCGGAACATCAGCTTTCGGTATAGTATCGCGAATAACGCTTATAATAATACTCGCTCGAACCGAATGTCCGGTAAAGTTTCATCTGCGACGGGTCCACCTTGGTCAATATAGTACCGACGCATTTCGCATAGAGTTCCGGCTCGGACAGCAAGGTCGACTGCACGACCTTGCGCGATGTCTTTCCCCACTCGATAACGAAAACCACCGCATCCAGCTTCGAATTGATGGCGCGTGCATCCACAACCGGCGCCAAGGGCGGCAGGTCGACGATAATATAATCGAAGCTTTGACGTGCCGTTTGAAGAAGCTGATCCATGCCGCGTGACGCAAGCAGCTCCGACGAATGCGGGACACGATACCGTGCCACCGTCGGCAAAAATGCGAGCTTTGTTTTGGGATCGAGAAGGATCAGATCCTTGAGCGGCCGGCTGTCAACGATCGCCTCGAGCAAGCCGGCCTCCGCATGGCGGCCGATCGCCCGGGTAGCACCAGGATTGCGCATGTCGCCGTCGATAAGCAGGCAACGCGCACCCTGCATTGCCAGGAGCTTGGCAAAATTGATGGATGTCGTCGACTTCCCCTCGCCGGGCAAGCTCGACACGACGCCGATGACCTTGCAGCGCTGATCGGCAGCACTGAGGTCGATGGCTATCTTGGCGCTTCGAAGCGTCTCGGCAAATGCCGAGAGCGGATGCTCCTCGACATAGGTCGTGGTCTTCCCGCCCCTGGCAATGCTTCGCGGATTGCCGGGATCAACGAGCGTCGGATCGTCGACGTTATTTTCAATCAGCGGCATGACACCGAGAGACTCGACATCGAGCACGTCACGGACATCGTCGCCGGTGCGGAAGAACCGATCCCGGAATTCGCGGAAGGCGGCTATACCACTGCCAAATGCACATCCCACGAACATCGCGAAAGCCACGACGAGAGCTCTCTTCGGAGCGCTCGGCTTCGTCGGCGTCTCCGCCGTCGTGATGATGCGAGCAGCGGTAATCGGAAAGCTCTGCTGTTGAATTGCTTCCTGATAGCGCGTCAAGAAGCTCTGATAGAGATTCTTATAGGTATCGCGCGTGCGCTCCAGCTCGCGAAGCTGCACCTGCGTTTCGCCGGCCGTTGCGGCTACGCCCGTCGCCTGTGTCACACTGTCGCGCAGAGAATTTTCCCGCGATTTCGCGACCTGCAGCTCGCTTTGGTAGCTTTCGGCGATGCGATTCAACTCATCGAACATGAGCCTCTTATATTCTTCCATTTCCGCACGAAGCCGAACCGCCTGGACGTGATCGGGACCGAGCCGGGCCTCAATTTCGGTCTCTAGCTTGGAAGCTTCCAGATATTTCTTGCGTAGGTCGTTCGAAATCGAGCTGTCGAGCACATCCGTGACGATCGCATCGGTCTGCTTGGCGTCGATGATCGACTTGACGCGGGCATATCTTGCCTCGGCCTTCGCTGTCTCGGCCTGCGCATTGATCAATTGGGTGTTGATTTCGGAAAGCTGCTGCTCGCTAATCAGCGTACCGGATCCGGCCTCGACAAGCCCATGCTCGCCGCGGAATTTTTGAACCGCAAGGTCGGTGTCCAGCGCCTGCTGCCGGAGCTCTTCGATGCGCTCCTGCAGCCATTGGCCGGCCCGGCGCGTCGCCTCGTATTTGGAATTGAGCTTGTCGACCAGATAGACGTCGGCGATCCCAGCCGCGATATCACGCGCCAGGCCGGGCGACTGCGCGGTATAGCTGACATCGAGGACGTAGGAGCGGCCGACGCGTTCGACATCGATATTGCCAGCGACAGTCTCCGCAGCGCCTCGCCGCCTCATTTCCGGATCGGGGGCGACGACTGCGTCATCGGCAAACCACGACCGAAAATTCATGAAGGATTTCAACGTTGAGACAGAAAAAAGCGAGCTCTTCGGTCCCATGAACTCCGGATTGTCGACGAGTTTCAGCTTGTCGACAACAGCATAGGCGATCGTGTCGGACTTCAAAAGCTCAACCTGACTGAGGACAGTACCTTCGTCATCGTCCATCTGGCCGAAAGCCGCCAGCTGATTGATCACCTGACTATCGCTGCGGTCGATCAGCACGCTCGTGTCGGCGGTGTAGACAGGCACCGAAGTCAGGACATACACAATGCCCAGAATGGCGAAGGCGAAACCGCACGCCGCAACCATCCGCCACTGTCGGCGGGCGATTGCGATGAGCTTGTCGAAATCGATGAAGTCAGCTTCGTTTCCCGTATCGCGGGAGGGGTCGATACGCGGCGTAAGTTTATCTGGCGATAGCAATTTCGATCTCCAACAAAAGCGTCAAGTGCTAAGATCTACGGGCAATTCCAGCTATTGTATGACCGGGACACTCTGACTCGTCGACTGCGTCGGATCGGTGGACGACTGCCCAGCCGCTCCGATGCTGACGATCGTCGTCGTTGAAGTCGACGATGAATCATCTGCGCCGGCATTCGAGACCTTCAGTGTACCCGCAGTTGTGGCAGCGCCGTCGAACGGCGTACCATCGTCCGCTCCAGGCCCGGTTTGTCCAACTTGCCCATCATTGCCGATGCCGGATGCGGCGGCGGCACTTGCACCCGGACCAAGAGCTGCGGTCCCGCCTTCGGCAAGGACCTTTGCAAAGGCGGCAAGCAGCGGCGCGAGGTTGGGATCGGCAATAGTCGCCTCGGCAACGGCCTTTTCGATCGCCAGCTTGAATTGCGGATCCGTTACCTGGCAGCTGTTTGCGGCCCGCGCGAGACCGGAGCCGATAGCCGCCATCTGTGCAGCACTGGCCTTCTTTGCCTGCTCGATCACTGGCGACAGCGCATCATTGCTGCTTCCGACCAGCGCGCGAACACGCGATGACAAAACCAACGGATCGGACATGTCGAGCAGAACGGCAGGGCTAGCGGTAAATCCGCCGACATCGACGGAAGTCAGACTTGCCGGACCCAAACAAGCTGCCGCAAAAGCGCTTGAATTCATGCCGGCAAACATCGCGACGACGATTCCGCTATACGCAAGCTTACGATAAACACCAGACCTTGCCATAACCACAGTCCTTCATCAAATCCGCTATATAGGCCGCCCTCACTGATCATTCGCGATCGATGACGGCCCGCCTATGTCAATCAATTTCCAAGATCCTGGACCGCATTGCTGGTATCGTTCGCATCGTCGGCCACTCCGGAAATAGTGGACGATACCGAGTTTACGATGTCAAGGAACTTGACCAGTTCAACAGAGGCCGAATTGGAAATATAGATAATATCCTTGTCTTCCATCTTGAATTGCTGAACAGCAAACAAGGTTGCCGGATCGCGAAGATTCGCGCGGATGATTACCGGAACCGTTTCACCCGTAAACCTCGTCGCGTCCACGTGCATCGCTGCAACCGTTTTCTTGGGGACAAGGCGGTAGAGCAGGACCTGTGCCGGATCAGCGCGGTCGTCGCGCAGGCCGCCCGCCTTGGCGATTGCCTCTCCAAGGGTCAGATCAGACTCTTCGAAATCGAAGCGACCGCTGGTGCCTGCGGCGCCGAGCGCAAGATATGTGCGACGCTCATGATCGATCGAAATCGTGTCATCCGGCGCAACATAAATATTTTCGGCCGGGTTCTTCAATAGCGTAGTGTAGGCGACGGTTGCCGTCTTGCCACGACGCTGCAGCGTCACATTCGTTTCGATATTGTTGGTCGTCAAACCACCCGCGGCGGAAATGACATCCAGAACGCGCTCACCGGCCGGGCTGATCTCGACGCGCTGGGGATTGTTGACATCACCGAGCACGGCAACCTGACTGGAGCGGCTTGTGGTTGTGGTTATAACCACCTGCGGCTCGATCGCGCGGCTTGCCAGGCGATCCTCGACGTCCTGCTCTACGGTCTCCTTCAGGCGACCGGCAGCCGGAACCCGGCCTGCATAGGGAATTGTGATCGTTCCGTTTCTATCGATGGTCTGCTCTGGCAGCGAGATGTAATTGCCGGGTCGGCTACCTGCATCGGACGGAATGAAAAGACCGCCCGACTGAGCCTCGAAGATGGCAACCGAAACGACATCACCGAAACCGAGCGGAATTTCGGGCGCCCCGCCTCGACCACCACCAAAACCTTTGAAGGATGTTGGCTGGGGAGCGGTAAAATACGACAGGACGTTCTTGCTGAGATCAATCAGGGCGTAGTCGATACCGACGCGACGCTCCTTGGTTGTCACTTTCACGGCTGCATCGCGATCAACATCTTTGTGATCGGGACCGGATCTTGGCAACGATGTGCAGCTTGCCAATATAGTCGTTAGCGCTACAACAATGGCGACGCGTGTACTACTGATACGAGAACAACCCATAGAATACCCTGTGTTGACGCCTCTGAAGCTACTGCTCCGCAATCTGACAAAATACAAGACGATCCCCGATCAATAACACTGAAAGCCGATTAACATTCCCCTAACTGTGGCAGGCTGGCAACGTCGAGCCCTTAGGAAGCGAAAAACGGCCCCGGTGCGACTTTTCTTGCGCCGCAACAATCCGAAGGCTGCACCCGCTATAAAATTTCTTGGGTTTCAGAGTCAACCGTTCGCACCTGCACAATCGATCTTTTCCGAAAATCTTATTAAAATCCATCCATTTAAACTTTAAGTGGTTAACGGCCGCTCATATGCCATGTCCGCCTCTCCGTTGCTACGCCCGAGGCTTATCGCGACAACCGCACTGAGGAAGGCGGAGTAAAACACCGCAAAACCCGGTATCTGCAGCGAAAAATCGACCGCCGCATGAAGGGCGACCAAAACCGTCGCCGCTAGACCAAGAAGAACATAGTGCCTCAGACGCCGCCTTTGGACGAGCCCGCGCCAAAACACTCTTGCAAGTACCGAGAGGACAAGGACGGCCGCAATGGGGAACAATATTCCGAGGCCCAGAAACCCTTCGAGATAGAAATTGTGTGCGCGATCGAAGATCCCGAAAATTCCACAGGCCGGATCGCGGTAGGCAGAAAACACGGTCCGAAAGGTACCGAGCCCGGTTCCCGTCAACCAATGATCCGAAATGGCACGCCATATGCCCGGCAGGATGCAAAACCGATCATCATCCTCGAGCAGCCGCTCTTGCGCACGCAAAATCGCCTGGCCTGCAAACATCGTCAGTAACACTACGATGAAACCAATCGCCGAGAGGAGCTTCAGCATCGAACGCCATCTTGACGCCGGTCTCAGATGACGCCTCGAGCCGTTCCAATTGATGACAAGCCACGGAAAATAGATGAGAGCGGCAACAAAGGTCGCAAATATCCCGGCGCGCGAGCGGCTGAGCATCAGCGCGGTGAAGCATGCGCACAAGAGTAGGATATAGACCCACGATCGCAAGAGAAGCGCGTTTCGGCCCGGCTCACCGGGCGGATAGTTCGAATAGGCACGGGCAATGTCCCTGACCAGGGTCAGCATGAGCAGCGTTCCAAGCCCGAGGAAGGTCGCGGCGGTATTGCGGTTGACGAAGACCGCGGTCAGGCTGTCGAGGTAGGCATGTTTCTCGATGACGATCAGGATGCTGGGAAACAGCAAAAACTGCAGCAGGCCGAAAACAGCGATGATGCCCGCCGAAAGCCCGAGGCCGGCAAGCACTTTTCTCGCGCGCTGATCGGTATCGCATAAGAGGAGCCCGGTCAGGAACGTGACGAAAGGCAGGGCGACCCGGAGGATCGACGCGAACGTGTCGGCCGGTTCGACCGAGATCGCCGCGGACTGGGCACCTGCCAGGTCACGCGCGGCATTCCAGGCGGGATTCGCCAACCAATTGGCGGGCAGTTCGATGGTTTGGATGAACGCCCAGCCCGCCAGGACGACGAGTAGAAACAAAGCGATACTGAAAACCCATCTGCTTTGTCTCGGCTCTCCGAACAGCAGTCCCGAAATGATGGCGAGGGCAAACATCCCGATCGCGGCGAAGGCGAAAGGAAAGGGTGTAACGCTCCCGAACGGTATGAGCGTCAATATAACGAGGCCGATGAAGGCAAAAAGCAAAACCTCTCGCAAGACCCGCTTATTGATGAGGTTGGAGAACATGTGAATTCGTTTACCAGAGTAGGCGGCGACCAAAGCCATTGCAACCGAAGAGATTAATTTACTCGTACTAACATAAGTTGAACATCAAGCACTTGCGTGCTAAAGTGTAACAGAATTCCACATCGTTTAAAATTGTCGCGAAAGGTTTAAGCCAATCGAGACAAGGCCCGGCTATGCTCCTTCCAAGCAGCAGAAACGGGACAGATATTCTGCGCCCAATACTTGGCAGATCATCAGATCGCCATGCCATTGACCGAGAAAAAAGGCAAGCCTGATCTCAATCGGTTGTCCTGACGGGGATTTAAGAGATGAAGAAAACTTTCGTTACACTTCTGGCACTGGCCCTTACAGCAGGCAATGCGTGCTCGGCATTTGCCGCCGGTCCCGCAGGTTTTGCCCGCGGTCTGACCGGTAATTCGGCGGTCAGTTATATCTCTGAAAAAGGCAAGATCATTCCGCCTTTCGCCCAGGTGCTGTTCTGCGCCCAGAACCCGACCGAATGCCGCGACAACAATGGTTTGGCGGTCGTTGCACTGACGGACAAGCAAATGCTGCAACTAAAGGATGTCAACACCGCCGTCAATCGTACGATGATCGGCCGGAACGACTCCCGCAACGAACTGAATGGCGACGTCTGGAAGGTGAATGTTCGCAGCGGCGATTGCGAAGATTTCGCGTTGACCAAGCGCAGTCGGCTGATCGCGATGGGCTGGTCGTCGCGCGCTTTGCGAATCGCAACGGCATATACACCCTCCGGTGAAGGACATGCGGTCCTCGTGGTCAGAACCGACAAGGGCGACCTCGTGCTCGACAACAGGAAAAGCAGCATCAAGAACTGGCGCGATACCGATCTGCGCTGGGACAAGATTCAATCGGGAACAGACCCCTACGTCTGGTACCGGCTATAACAACCGAGGCAGCGACATAGACTGATTGATCCTGTTTCCGGATTGAAGTCGAGCCGGCTCTGACGAGCCGCTCGACTTGTCATATTGCCCACACAAACCTATGTTTTGGCTATCGACGGGGCAGCGCGCGGCAAGCTGCGGTGCCCGGAGTTCGATTTTCGATGTGGGTTTCAGGCGATCTTCGGTATTGTCTTTTCGTCCAGATTAACTATGACGAACGTCATGCTGCGACGCAGCATGACGTTCTACTCTAATGATTTGAGGGAAATATGCGCATCACGATGATTGGATCAGGCTATGTCGGCCTCGTTTCAGGCGTTTGCTTTGCGGATTTCGGCCACGACGTCATCTGCGTCGACAAGGATCTGAGTAAGATCGAAGCCCTTCGCGAAGGCCGCATTCCGATCTACGAGCCGGGTCTCGAGCAACTGGTCGCCGAAAATACCAGCACCGGCCGGCTGTCCTTTTCGACCGATGTCGGCGAAAGTGTCCGCAGCGCCGACGTCGTGTTCATCGCTGTCGGCACACCGTCCCGACGCGGCGACGGCCACGCGGATCTCTCCTATGTCTACGCCGCTGCACGCGAGATCGCCACCTATGTGGAAGGCTTCACCGTTATCGTCACCAAGTCGACGGTGCCGGTCGGCACGGGTGACGAGGTCGAGCGGATCATGCGCGAAACCAATCCCGCGGCAGATGTCGCCGTCGTTTCCAATCCGGAATTCCTGCGCGAAGGCGCCGCCATCGAGGATTTCAAGCGTCCTGACCGTATCGTCGTCGGGCTGAACGACGACCGGGCACGCGAAACCATGACCGAGGTCTATCGCCCGCTTTACCTCAACCAGGCACCCCTGGTCTTCACCACTCGCCGCACCTCGGAACTGATCAAATATGCGGCCAATGCATTTCTCGCGATGAAAATCACCTTCATCAACGAGATTGCCGATCTCTGCGAGCGGGTCGACGCAAACGTCCAGGACGTTTCGCGCGGAATCGGTCTCGATGGCCGTATCGGCTCCAAGTTCCTGCATGCCGGCCCGGGTTACGGCGGCTCGTGCTTCCCCAAGGATACGCTTGCTCTTGCCAAGACGGCGCAGGATTACGACGCGCCGATGCGTCTCATCGAGACGACGATCTCGATCAATGACAACCGCAAGCGGGCGATGGGACGCAAAGTCATTTCGGCCGTCGGCGGAGACATTCGCGGCAAGAAGATCGCGATCCTCGGCCTGACTTTCAAACCGAACACCGACGACATGCGCGACAGCCCGGCGATCGCGGTCATCCAGACCCTGCAGGACAACGGCGCGCAAGTGGTCGGTTACGATCCCGAGGGTATGGAAAACGCCCGCAAGGTGATCGAGAACATCGAATATGCGAGCGGACCCTACGAGGCGGCCGCTGGTGCGGATGCGATTGTCATCGTCACCGAATGGAACCAGTTCCGCGCGCTCGATTTCAATCGCCTGAAGCAGTCGATGCGCACTCCGATCCTGGTCGATCTGCGCAATATCTACCGCAGCGACGAGGTCCGCAAACACGGCTTTACCTATACCGGCATCGGCACCAACCTTTATCAGGACGTGACCGGCGCCTGAGATAGCCTCCTGAACGTCTGATCGTCCTGACGCCGCGGAGCGCAAGTCCCGCGGCGTTTGGTTTTAAGCATGTCGCGCAAAAGCGTGCAGTGGTTTTCGGACGGCCCCCATGTTCGCCGATTTAAAGGATGCCGACTCGCGTCCCCTTTATCGTCAGCACCGTCAGCCGGCCCGTCGCCGAAACCGCCGTGTCGATACCGATGCGTTGCGGCCCGAATGTCGGGATTCGTGCCGGGGTATGCCCGTGGATCACGAGGACAGGAAGCTGCGGGCCTTCATCCAGGAAGGGCTGACGGATCCACATGAGGTCGCTGTCTTTCTGCTTTTTGAGGTCGATGCCCGGCTTGATGCCCGCATGAACAAAGACGACTCTTCCTATCCGCAGCATGATCGGCAGCGATTCCAGGAATTTGATATGCCGCTCGGGTATCATGTTGCGGATGACGCGGGCAATTGTTTCGCTTCCGGCCGCCGACTGCAGCAGATGCTCGATGTCGATACCGTATGAGTGCAGCGTCTCCGTTCCGGCAAAGCCGAGCCATTCGAGAATGCGCGCTGGCTTGCGGTAGAGTTTGACCAGCTCCGCGTCGTGATTGCCGCACAGGACGAAGCGCTGAAATCCCGGCGGCGGGGTCTTGCTCAGAAACTCCAGCACCGCACTCGAATCAGGCCCGCGATCGACATAGTCGCCGAGCATGACGATGAGTTTCGGCCCCGGGAAGCGCGCGGCATCCTCGACGATGCGGCGATGCGCCTCGACCAGCTCGTTATAACATCCGTGAACATCGCTCATCGCGTAGACCGCAGCGAATTCGCCTTCGGCAAACGTCAGCCGAGCGCGTCTGTTAAGGTTGCCGGCCAGTATCGGTATGTGTCGTCGCCACGGCCCTAGATAGTTAAACATGTAACCCATTTATGAGACCCGACTGAATGGCGGGCTGCCGGAAATAATCCATCTCTTATCCATCGCTGCCACGGCATGAGGCTCAGTCTTCATAAGAAAGTTGGCCGGATCGCGGCCCCATCGAAGTTGTAACCGGATTGCCATATTCAGAGCGACATAATCCTTCGCCATCTGCTGCACCGCCTGCGCCAAGCTCGCCTGGCTAGTCGCGACCGAGGGCTGCGCATCCAGCACATCAAGCAAGGATGAGTGTCCATCCTTGTAGCTCCCGATCGAAAGCGCAAGAGTCTCCTGCGTAGTCGTCACCTGCGCCCGCAGCGCCTGAACGGTTTGCGCGTCGCGGTGAACGGATGATAGCGCGCGCCCAACCTCTTCAAGGGCGGTCAGAACAGTCTGCTTCCACACGAGAGACTGCACCTTCGCACCGGATCTCGTAATCTCCGCATTCGCGCGCAGCCGTCCGCCATCGAAGATCGGCAGGTTGAGGGTCGGCCTGAAGGACCAAGTGGTCAGGCCACCGGCAGCGCTACCCGCTTGTTTTATGAATGACGGCGAGATCGAACCACTGAGAGTGATGCTCGGATAAAGCTGCGGCTCGGCAGCGCCGATATTGGCCGTTGCAGCGGCGAGGTCACGCTCCGCCTTGCGGATGTAATCATTCATGCTTGGGAGGGTGCTGCGGTTAATATTACGCTATAGTTTGCTATATGATGATTAATCCGGCGTTAAGCCGGCGATTATTGCGTTTCTCGTGACATTATCGGCTAATATCCCCAAATGGGGGAGCCACAGGTATTGGATTTCCACAGGCGTGACCTTCGAAAAGCTGCAAAAATCAACTATAACGAGAGACCGCAGGAAAAAATGAACGTTAAAGCAGATCACGCTTGACGCCCTTGCGGCGCAGCATAATGATGGCGCGTTGCGAGCGTGAATGACATTCTTGATCAGGAATCTCAGATCCTAAACTGCGGGGTGCAAAGTGGAAACTGCGGTTGATTCGAAGCTTATCGAGGCGATCACCTACGACGAAGACAGCCGGCATCTAAGGGTCTATCTGACCAACGGTCAGAGGCGAGAATATGAAGGCGTTCCCAAGGGTGTCGTCGTCGGTTTGACGATGGCGGAATCGCCAGGAAATTTTTATATGAAGGCAATCAGGGGCAAATATCCTCCCCGTCCCTAATGCCTTATCGAGAACGGACGATGGTATCATCGTTCCAGCAAAGATGCGGGACCGGCATTCGCCGGTCCCGCAAATCAGTCTCCCGCCAGCCACTTGCATAATTCCTTGAATCGGAATCGATTGAAGGACAAATTATGTTGCACTTCAAAATGCTACAGCGTCCTTTGCGCGTCTAAAAAGACGCGGCGCTGCCGCGGCGCGCGCGGTCAATAATTGCCGAGGAAATCGCGGACCGCATCAATCTCGAGCGGCGCAATTTCGTGACCGCCGGGGTGCCAGACCACCTTGACCTCCGCCTCTCGGTTTTTCAGATGTTCGGACAGCGCCTCGGTCATGGAGACGGGAGCGATCGGATCCCGTTGTCCCGCCGTCACCAGCACCTTTCTTCCCACAAGCGTTACCTGGGCTTCGGGCTGAAACGGAATGAGCGGGTGCATCAAAACCGCGGCATCGAAGATACCCTTCTCGATCAGCACGTTGGCAAGAATATTTGCGCCGTTCGAAAATCCCAAACCGAGAATCTCGGAAGCCTGGTACTCATCAGCGAATGCCTTGACGTAGGCAGCCATCTTCTCGGTCGCGCGCGAAAGGTCGGGCATGTCGTAGACCCCTTCCCCGGTGCGGCGAAAGAACCGCGCCGCGCCGTGTTCGGAAACATCGCCGCGCGGGGAGAGAATCGTCGCTTCCGGCAGCAGGCGCCGACCGAAGTCGAAAAACTGGTTTTCGTCGCCACCGGTGCCGTGCAGCACCAGTAGGATAGGTTTATCAGGTGCACCGGCATGCAGCCGGTGCACATATCCAGTTTCGGTCATATCGCCTCTCCCTACGCTTCGAGCGGCTGCAGGTGCTGCTCGAGCAGCGCGCGAAGATGGGTGTGCTGCTGCGGCAGTTTCAGGGCTTCGCCGAGATGGGCCGTGTCCTCGTCGTGGTCGAAACCTGGCTCATTGGTCGCGACCTCGAACAGCACGCCGCCCGGCGTGCGAAAATAGATCGCCCAGAAGTAGTCGCGGTCGATCACCGGCGTGACCTGATAACCCGTGTCCATCAGCGCCTTGCGCACTTCGAGCTGCTTCTCGCGGTTTTCGACGGCGAAGGCGACATGATGAACCGAGCCGGCGCCGGGAAGCGCGCGGGCGATGTTCGGCATGGTTTCGAGATCGATGAGATGGGCGCCATTGCCGGAGGGCTTGATCAGCCGCTTGACGCCGTCCCTTTCTTCAGCGACCTCGTAGCCCATGAACTTCAAGAGTTCGGCCGTGGCGCCCTCGTCCCGCAGCCGCATGGCAACGGAATGGAAGCCGCGAATGGCGTGGTCCTCGCTGATGCCGCCAAGCGTCCAGGGCTGGCGGTTATCGTCCTCAACTTCAACAAGCGCGAAACCGTCACCGTCGGGACCGGAAAAATTCAGGCGTTTCTCGCCGAAACTTTCCTCAGCCTTCAGGCCGTCGATACCAAGCGTGCTGAACCTATCGCTCCAGAAACCGAGCGAACCCTTGGGAACGGAAAACACCGTCGTGCCGACCTCGCCTGTGCCGGGACGGCCCTGCGCCATCTTCGGGAACGGGAAATAGGTCATTACGCTGCCGGGTGTGCCGGTCTCGTCACCGTAATAGAGGTGATAGACATCAGGCGCGTCGAAATTGACAGTCTTCTTGACGCGGCGCAGACCGAGCGCATTGGTGAAAAACTGGTTGTTGGTGCGGGCGTCCTGCGCCATCGACGTGACGTGGTGCAGACCCTTGATCTGATCGAGCATTTGAGACCCCTTTCATGCCCGCCGTTGCGGGCTTTCGATGGGCCATAAATGCGCTTTCCGGCGCCCGCGGAATAGACCCGCCGACTAAAACGCATCGTCTTCTTTTTGTGAACGATCCGCTGTCAGCGTTCAGGAAAACTCAGAAATCCTGCGGATTGGCCGGCAATTGCCAGTCGATCGGCGCGCGCTCGCGCGACTGCAGAAAGGCATTCGCCTTTGAAAAATGCCCGCAGCCAAAAAAACCGTTATGGGCCGAAAGCGGCGAGGGATGCGGCGCCCTGAGCACGAGATGCCGCGTCGTATCGACGAAGGCGGCCTTGCGCTGGGCATAGGAACCCCAGAGCATGAAGACGACGGATTCACATTCATCGTTGACCTTGCGGATGACGGCGTCGGTGAAGCGCTCCCACCCCTTGCCCTGATGGGCCGCTGCCTGCCCTTCCTCGACGGTCAGCACGCTGTTCAGCAGGAGCACACCCTGTCTTGCCCAATGTTCGAGAAAACCGTGCCGTGCCGGCGCTATGCCGAGATCCGCCTCCATCTCCTTGTAGATATTGACGAGGGAGGGCGGTATGCGCACGCCCGGCCGGACACTGAAGCACAGCCCATGGGCTTGCCCAAGTCCATGATAGGGATCCTGGCCGAGGATGACGGCCTTGACGTTGGAGATCGGCGTCAGATCAAGGGCGCGGAAATATTCGCTGCCCTTGGGGAAAATCCGCTTGCCGGCCTGCTTTTGCGCTACGAGGAAAGACTTGAGCTGTTGCATGTAGGGGCTGGAAAATTCCCCCTCCAGCGCAGCCTTCCAGCTCTCCTCGAGACTGACGGATGTATCGCTCATCTGGGAAAATCCTTCGCATAGGACAAAACAACGGACACACGGTTCTAGCAAAATCGATATAGGCTGCAATGCCTGTCGACTTGGCGATGGTCTATGTCTTGCGAACTCGGCGAGTGAAGATTGTAAAAGCCTGCTCGAAACATCGTCGTCCGTGTTTAACTATATGACAGCTTCGGTATTTACGCCGGCGGGCGGCCTGAGTAGAACCTTGATGGTGAAATCGGAGCCATGTCTTCCTATGAAATTCGGCACGAGCGGCCTTCGCGGACTTTCAGTCGATCTCAAGGGACGCGCCTCTGCCCTCTACGCCACCGCGTTCGGCAAGTATCTGCTGCAGACCGGCAAGGCGCGGGCTGGCGACGTCATTCTGATCGGCCGCGATTTTCGCGATTCAAGCCCTGAAATCTCGGGAAATTGTGCCGGTGCGCTTGCCGCGCTCGGCTTCCGGATATTCGACTGCGGCAATGTCCCCACACCCGCCCTTGCCCTCTATGGGCTCGAGAGCAACGCCGCCTGCCTGATGGTGACGGGCTCGCATATTCCGGCGGACCGCAACGGCATCAAGTTTTATCGCCCGGATGGTGAGATCGACAAATCGGACGAGGCAGATATCACCGCATTGGCGGCCGAAATCGAGCGAACCGGTGAAACGGTGACGCAGGCGCCGGCCGAGACGGAGGAGCATGAAGCGATCTGCCGGCAGCTCTTTTTCGAACGCAATGCCGCCCTGCTTCCGCAAGGCGCCTTGTCCGGCCTGAAGATCGGTGTCTACCAGCACAGCAGCGTCGCCCGCGACCTGCTGGTTGACGTCCTCGCCCATTACGGCGCCGAGATCACCGCTCTTGGACGTTCGGAGAGTTTCATTCCCGTCGACACCGAAGCCGTTTCCGACGAGACGATCGCGCTGACGAAGCGTTGGGTGTCCGAGCACAAGTTCGATGCGATCGTCTCGACCGATGGCGACGGCGACCGTCCGCTGGTCGCAGACGAAACCGGCACGCCGCTGCGCGGTGACCTTCTCGGCCTTGTGGCAGCCAATTTCCTCGGCGCCGGAACAGTGGTGACACCGGTTACCTCCAATTCGGGCATCGAGGCCGCGGGCTCTTTCGCCGTCCGGCGCACCCGCGTCGGCTCACCCTTCGTCATTTCAGGCATGGAAGAGGCCGTGGCGGCCGGCAAGGATCATGTCATGGGCTTTGAAGCCAATGGCGGACTGCTGACCGCAACCGCCTTTGATATCAACGGCCGAAACGTGCGTGCCTTGCCGACACGCGATTGTTTTATCCCGATGCTCGCGATCCTGTCGCTCGCCGCCACCCGCAAGCAGCCGCTTTCGGCCGTTGCCGCCTCCTATCATCTGCCATTTGCCGCCGCCGACCGCCTCGAGAATTTTCCGGTCGAGACGAGCGCGGCGCTGATGCAGTATCTGCGTGCCTCCGATGAAAATCTTTCGGCTTTCCTGCAGCCGATCGGCGAGGTGGCTGCGAAGTCCGACATCGACGGACTTCGCGTAACACTGAGGGACGGCAGGATCATCCATTTCCGCCCGTCCGGCAATGCGCCGGAAATGCGCTGCTACGTGGAAGCCGAGAGCGAGACCGCAGCCCTGGATCTTCTGACCGCCGGGCTGACCCGTATACGAGACTGGGCAGAGACACCCGCTAAACATGCGACGAACACGCTTTTTTCAAGGAACCCGCCTATGACGCAGAAAATCGTTCCCGTGATCATGGCCGGCGGCAAAGGCACCCGGCTCTGGCCGCTTTCCCGTGCCACCGCACCGAAACAGTTCATCCAGTTCGTCGGTGACAAGACGCTGTTTCAGGAGACCCTCGACCGCGTTTCCAATCCGGATCTCTATGAAGCCGCGATCGTCGTCACCAATGAGGAATTCCGCTTCCTGGTCGCCGAGCAGGCCCGCGAGCTCGCCATCCCGCTCGCCGCCGTCCTGCTCGAACCGGTTGCCCGCAACACCGCGGCAGCGGTGGCCGCCGCCGCTACGCTTGCCGGCGAGCTCTTCGGCAAGAACACCATCATCCAGATGCTCGCCTCGGATCACGAGATCCTGGCCGATGAGACCTATTTCGATTGCATCCGCATCGCCCGCGATGCCGCAGCCGACGGCAAGCTCGTGACTTTCGGCATCACTCCGACGGAGCCGGCGACGGGTTACGGCTATATCGAGATCGGCGATGCGCTCAAAAACGGTGCGCACAAGGTCAAGCGCTTCGTCGAAAAGCCGGCACTTGAGAAGGCCGAGCAGATGCTCGCCGCCGGCGGCTTCTACTGGAACTCCGGCATCTTCATGTTCCCGGTGGCGGAACTCGTTGCCGAACTGCAGGAATATGCGCCTGACGTGCTGAAGGCGGCCAGCAAGGCCGTTTCGAAGGCAAGCCGCGACCTCGATTTCACCCGCCTCGACGCCGACCATTTCGCCAAGAGCCCCGACATCTCCATCGACTACGCGATCATGGAAAAGACCTCCAAGGCCGCCGTTGTCCCCTCGCCCTTCAAATGGTCTGATATGGGAAGCTGGGATGCCGTCTGGAAATCAGGCGCACGCGACGGTAACGGCAACGTCGCCGCCGCAAACACCACCGTGGTCAACACCCGCAACTCGCTCGTCATGACGCATGGCGTGCATCTTGCCGTCCAGGGCATGGATGATGTCGCCGTCATCGCCAGCGAAGACGCAGTCTATGTCGGACCGCTCAAAGACAGCCAGAACGTCGGGCAATTGGTCAAGCTGCTGGCGTCCACGTCCGCCACCGCGAAATTCACCGAAACCCATCCGACATCCTATCGCCCCTGGGGCGGCTATACCTCCATCTTCAACGGCGATCGCTTCCAGGTGAAGCGCATCTTCGTTACACCGGGCAAGAAGCTTTCGCTGCAAAAACACCACCATCGCTCCGAACACTGGATCGTCGTCAAGGGAACGGCCGAGGTGACCGTCGGTGAGACAGTGCGGATGCTGCGTGAGAATGAGAGCGTCTATATTCCGCTCGGCGAAGTCCACCGCCTCGCCAACCCCGGAAAGATCCTTCTCGAGCTCATCGAGGTGCAGACGGGTTCCTATCTCGGCGAGGACGACATCATCCGTATCGTCGATGAGTTCGGAAGAACGTAAAATCGCAGCCGGAGCGATGGTCGGGCCTTTTCCGGCGCGACCATCTCGCTGTTGAATTTCCTCTTGGGGTTCTCGTAGAATGGATGTACCGACAGACATGACCGGAGATACCCCCTGATGCGTACCCTGACCGTCCTTGCTGGATTTCTTTCAATCATGGTGCCGGGAATGGCGTTTGCCGAAACGGCAAGCATGAGAGCGGCAAGCGAGTCGGAAATTCGCCAGCACCTGCCCGGCACGTCCGAACTGAAAGAAGGCAAGAACGGCTACGAATATCGCGACGGCAATAAGAATGGCTACAAGATAAACAATGGCCAGGTGTGCGTCCTGTTCCCCAGCAAGAAGACCGACTGCGTCAACGTGAAGACCGACGGCAAGACCTTTCAGATGATCGACAAAAAGGGCGGCCGAACCAGATTCTGATTTAGACCCCCAGCAAGCTTGCCTTGCCTGGGCAAGCTTATCTTGCCCCAGGCAAAATCATTTTGCCGGTGACATCTCGCCATCTCTGTCGAGAACGAAGTCAGCGATCAGGCCTGAATGGTTCGAGCCGAGATTGTCATCGAGACGTTTCAGCGATGTCAGATGAAGCGGCGCGCGCGCAAATATGTGATCGATGGCGATCCCGAGCGAGCCGGCGGCGACCGGCCATGTTGCTGGTTCCGGCACGATGGTTTTCAACTTCTGTTCGCGTAGGAAACCCTGGATACTCGGGGCGATCACCGAGGAGTTGAAATCACCTGACAGCACCAGAGGCCCGTCGATCGAACCAAGCGCTTTGGTAAGATCTTCCAATTCAGCCATCTGGAAATCGTCGAAATATGGTTTGGTCAGGTGCGCCGAAACCAGATTGATGGTCTCGCCGCCGAAGTCGACGCTTGCTATCACAAGCCTGTTTTTTCGAAGACTGCCCATGCTTTCGACCTGCCGGCTGACGAACGGGCGTTTGGAGAGCACCAGCGTATCGCAGGTATCCTTTCCGGTGTCACAACCGATATGATAGGGATAGGCCTTGAACAATTGCTGCAGGTGAAACGTCAGCGGCTTGGCTTCGAGCAGATTGACGACGTCGGCATTCGACGCGATCACCAGGTCGGTGATTTCAGTCGAGTTTTTCCAATTGTCGATCGCGATGTTGAACGACATGAGACGGAAAAGCGGCGGCGTGTCGGTGCTTCTGTCGCCCTCCGCGAATTCGCGCAGCATGATGATGCCGTGAGCGATGAGAAGAAGCGAGGCAAGCAGAAGGATAAAGCCGTAGATCTGCCTTTTGATAGCCAGAATGATGAGACTGGCGGCGACGAACACGACGCCGAGGTGAACCTGAAAGCTGTAGACGAAGGACAGAAGCCAGAAGTTCGTGACATAGCGTAACGATACGATCGCGATGGCAACGGTCAGAAACGCGCAGAGAATCCAATAAATTATATCTCTCATCGATCCTGACCTGCTTGCAGACGACCGCCCGGCCATAACATGCGATCAGTTATGGTGCAATGCAGCATAACAGCCGGGAGCCGGCATCCGGCAAAACAGCGGCGGATAGACCAACGGCAGCGGAGACGGTGCTGTGGCCTTCTCTTTCAAAGACCTATCGACTCGGCCTCTTCTTATCTTGTAAGTGGGGTCACTTGATACGGAATCGGCTCTTTGCCGTCGGCAGGGAGCCGAGAAAAGGTGGGAATGCGCTACTTCATTACAGGGACTGCCGGCTTTATCGGTTTTCATCTGGCCAGGCGCCTGCTGCAGGAAGGGCACGACGTCACAGGCTTCGACGGCCTGACTCCCTATTATAACGTCAAGCTTAAGGAGATGCGCCATGCGGCACTCTCCCAGTTTCCGGCTTTCAAACCCGTCATCGCTATGCTTGAGGACCGCCCAGCGCTGGAAGCGGCCGTTCTGGAGGCCAAGCCCGACATTTTGATTCACCTCGCCGCACAGGCCGGCGTGCGCTACAGCCTGGAAAATCCCGAGGCTTATCTTCGTTCGAACGTCGAAGGCTCGTGGAACATCATGGAAATCGCACGGCGCGTCGAAATCCGTCACCTGATGCTGGCCTCGACATCCTCGATCTATGGCGCCAACGCGACCGTCCCCTTTCACGAGACCGATCGCGCCGACGAGCCGCTGACCATTTATGCCGCGACGAAGAAATCAATGGAACTGATGGCGCACAGTTATGCCCATCTTCACAAGATTCCGACCACGGCTTTTCGCTTCTTTACGGTTTATGGCCCGTGGGGCCGGCCCGACATGGCGCTGTTCAAATTCACCAAGAACATGCTCGAAGGCCAGCCGATCGAGATTTACGGCGAAGGCAATATGAGCCGCGACTTTACCTATATCGACGATCTCATTGAAGCGATCGTCAGGCTGTCGGCAATCGCTCCGAGCGAGGAAAACCGTCTTGACAACGTAGCTGTCGAAACGCTTTCGCGCCAAGCGCCCTTCCGCGTCGTCAATATTGGCGGGGGCCAGCCGGTCAGCCTGATGGATTTCGTCGAAACGGTGGAGAAGGCGCTCGGCCGTCCTGCAATCCGCAAGATGCTGGCGATGCAGAAGGGTGACGTGCCGCGCACCTTCGCAGCCCCCGATCTGCTTGTTGCGCTGACGGGGTACAAGCCGGATACGACCTTGGATGTCGGCGTCAGGGCCTTCGTCGACTGGTATCTCGACGTACGCGGCCAGCTTGACGCCTAGTCGATCCCGGCGGTCGCGGAGGATGCGACAAGCCGAACTATTTCCAGCCGGCCCAATGTTTCAACAAAGACCGGTGTTTCAGCGAAGAAACGTGACGGCGTCCACAGCCGCGACCGCTTTCGAGAACATGTAGTCGACGACAACGGTCAGCCTCTGCGAATAGATCTTGAGCTGGTTGTTCTCGCCCTCGATTTGAGCCGGGCTGCGCAGAACGAAAGGAACGCCTGGGCGCACGAAACCGGCGTGAGTCGTCAGCGGAACCTCGCTCGAATGGCCGATGGCGGAGGTGTACATCAGGTCGCGGGCAAGGCTGGCGGGACCGATGGCGAATGCCGGCCCGGCAGCGGCAGTGATGGTCAGGCTCAAGGCGATGGCGGCGAGAGTTCTGTGCATGTCGAAGTCCCCGTTTACGGATCGTCGGGCTTTCCGCCCGGCTCCAAGCGATCGACGCGTCTGTCCACGCTTCGGTCGCATTCATGAGACCACTCTACACATCAGTATTTTCAGGGCTTTTAAGCAGATCGGTCAAATTTTACGAAATTTGATTTTCCGTTCTCACCGGTTCGGAATCCACGGGAAAAACGCGGAAATGCCGATGGCCTCGACGCTGCATAGCAGTCTACAGGACGCGATCTAGCTTCTTGTTGATGTGCAGGTTCGGCATCAATCCCGCACTTTGCGCAGCATGATAGGATTCTCGCGCCGCATCGAACGAGATCGACCACATGATGGCGCTGAGCAGTAGCGCGATAATATAAATCTGAATACGCATCGAATTGGCGATACGGAAAGAGCAAGGCAGTTTTGTGTCAAAACATGGCCGTTGGAATGACGAAAACAACAGACAAGCTTTTTGTTCGCAACCACTCCGCCAGATATATTTGCGTCGCGAAAATTAGCGATAATGCAGCGTTAGCTGCTAGCAGCCAACGCCGAGGCTTGGTTCCTCTTCCCCACCCCGAGAACCCTGAAAGGTCCGTTCCCCACGGGCCTCTTTGCGTTGTCTTCCAGTGTGTTTTTCGGGTGGATGGCTGAAATCACCTAATGCGCATGACGCATGCCCCCTCTCGTTCGCGACCTGTATCGGCAACCTCGCTTAAGCAGCGCTCAAAGCATACAAATCAATCGATTGACTTATTTTATTATCGGTATTATAAAATTCTCATGACCCAAGAACACGACAACCAGCCACCGGCCTCCGCCCGCGCCGAGATCGCGCGCCAGAAGATGCTATCCGCGGCTCTCGACGTCTTCGGCCGCTACGGCTTTGACGGCGCGTCGACGCGTCAGCTTACCGAGGCGGCCGGGGTGAACTTGCAGGCAATCCCCTATTATTTCGGCAGCAAGGAAGGTCTTTACATCGCCACCGCCGAATATCTGATGGGCCGCATTGACACGCATGTCGGTGACATGAGGGCGCGCGTCGGCGCGCATCTGCTGGCGCTCGACGCTGCGGGCAAACCGCTTGGTGAAGCTGAGGCCCGCCTCTTCCTGACTGAAATCCTCCGGACCATGGTGACGCTGTTCGTCGGCAAGGAATCCGAACCCTGGGCGCGCTTCCTGATCCGCGAGCAAATGGAGCCGACAGAAGCCTTCACACGAGTCTATCAGGGCCTCATGCGTCCGATGATCGAGATGGGCCGGCGGCTGATCGGCGCCATCCTTCATGAGGATCCCGCCTCGGAACATGTGCGCCTGCGCACCTTCACCCTTCTCGGCAGCATCCTCGTCTTTCGTGTCGCCCATGCGGCCGTGCTCGCCCAGATGGAGTGGGACGGCGTCGGCCCGGAACAGGTGGAGATCGTGCGCGGCCTTGCCGCAGAGCTGGTCGATGCCATCGGCCCGCTGAAAGGAGGTGCAGCTTGAAACGCATCCTTTCCCTCGTCATCCTTCTCCTCGTTGTGGTGGGTGCCGCCGCCTGGTGGTACGGCCTGCCCGAAAAACTCGGCTGGTGGCCTGAGGCCCGCCACGAGTTCGTTCTTTACGGCAATGTCGATATCCGCCAGGTCTCGCTCGGTTTCCGCGTCAGCGGCCGTCTCGCCGAACTCCACGCCGACGAAGGCGACGTCATCAAAACGGGAACGGTTCTGGCGAATCTCGATCCAGCACCCTATGAGTTCGCCGTCCGTTCGAGCGAGGCCAATGTCGCAGCCCTCCAGGCAACGTTCGACAAGCTGAAAGCCGGGCCGCGCCCAACTGAGATCGCCCAGGCACGCGCCGCCTATGACGAAAGTCTCGCCGATCTGGCGAATGCCAACCTCGCCTATGACCGCGCCCGCCAGTTGCGCCCACAGGGCACGATTTCCGAGGCTAGTCTCGACCAGGCAACCGCTGCAAGGGCAATGGCCGCCGCACGCGCCGATTCCGCCAACGAGGCGCTGAAACTGCTGCAGGAGGGCTCGCGCGTCGAGGATATCGCCGCTGCCGACGCCCAACTGAAGGCGGCTCAGGCAACGCTCGCCGCCGCCCGCACCTCGCTTGATGATACCGAGCTGCACGCGCCGAACGACGGCGTCATCCTCTCCCGCGTCCGGGAAAATGGCGCGATCGTCTCGCCGGCAGACACCGTCTTCGTATTATCCCTGACCGAACCTGTCTGGGTGCGCAGCTATGTCGCCGAGCCCAATCTCGGCCGTATCCATCCCGGCATGAAGGTTTCTGTTGCCTCCGATACCCCGCCCGACAAGCCCTATGAAGGCACGATCGGCTTCATCTCGCCGGTCGCCGAATTCACCCCGAAATCGGTGGAGACGCCGGAACTCAGGACCGACCTCGTCTATCGTCTGAGGATCGTCATCGACAGGCCCGGCCCGGATCTACGCCAGGGCATGCCGGTCACCGTGCGTTTTGCCACGCTGACGGCAAGCGGACAATGACCGCCGCCGAGACCGGCCGGGACGACAAGCCGCTCGTCCGGATAGACGGCGTCACCAAACGCTTCGGCGCCGCGCCAGCCGCCCTTGACGCCGTCTCCGGCGTCATCGGCGGCGGCGCAATCACCGGCCTCGTCGGCCCTGATGGCGCCGGCAAGACGACGCTGATCCGGTTGATGACCGGTCTGATGCTGCCCGACACGGGAACGATGGAGGTTCTCGGCTTCGATACCAGGAAGAATGCCGCCGGTATCCAGGCGGCGATTGGCTATATGCCGCAGCGCTTCGGCCTCTATGAGGATCTGTCGGTGCAGGAAAACCTCGACCTTTATGCTGATCTGCGTGGCCTGCCGAAAAGCGAGCGGGCCGGCGCTTTCGACGAATTGCTGACTTTCACCGATCTCAAGCGTTTCACCGGCAGGCTCGCTGGAAAACTCTCCGGCGGCATGAAGCAGAAGCTCGGTCTTGCCTGCGCCCTTCTGAAGAAGCCGCGCCTGCTGCTGCTCGACGAGCCCGGCGTCGGCGTCGATCCGATCTCGCGCCGCGACCTCTGGAAGATGGTCGAGAATCTGACCAAGGAAGGCATCGGCGTCCTTTGGTCGACCGCCTATCTGGACGAAGCGGAGGCCTGCGACCACGTGCTCCTTCTGAACCAGGGCAAGCTGCTCTTCTCGGGAAAACCCATGGAGATGACCGAGCGCGTCAAAGACCGGGTCTTCCGGGTATCCGGTGTCACCGGCCGCCGTCGGCAGGTGCTCGCCGAACTCCTGCAGGCCGATGGCGTCATCGACGGCGTCATCCAGGGCGAGGCGATCCGTCTCGTCACGGCGAAGGACAAGAAGCCCGATATCGGCAAGGCCGGCGATGGCGCAACACTCGCTCCTGCGCCGCCTCGCTTCGAAGATGCCTTCATCGATATGCTGGGCGGGGGTCCCGGCGGCCGCTCCAGGCTCGCAGAGGCGCAGCAACCGCTGAAGGGTGAGAACGACCGGCCGGTGATCGAGGCCAAGGGACTGACCAAGCGCTTCGGCGATTTTACCGCTGCCGACAATATCAGCTTCGATATCCGCCGCGGCGAGATCTTCGGCCTGCTCGGCCCGAACGGCGCCGGCAAGTCCACCACCTTCAAGATGCTCTGCGGCCTGCTGAAACCAACAGGCGGCGAAGGCCGCGTCGCCGGTTTCGACCTTCGCCGCGATGCGGCCGAAGCCCGCAACCAGCTCGGCTACATGGCGCAGAAATTCTCGCTCTATGGCGATCTCACCGTCATGCAAAACCTCGAATTCTTCTCTGGCGTCTATGGCCTTGGCGGAAAACACCGGCGCGAGCGCATCGACCTGATGGCCAGCATCTTCGACTTCGGCCGCCATATCAGCCAACCAGCCAAGGATCTGCCGCTCGGCCTGAAACAGCGCCTGGCGCTTGCCTGCGCCGTCATGCACGAGCCGCGCGCCCTCTTCCTCGACGAACCGACCTCCGGCGTCGATCCGATCACCCGGCGCGAGTTCTGGACGCATATCAATGCGCTTGTGGAAAAAGGCGTCACCGTGCTCGTCACCACCCACTTCATGGACGAGGCGGAATATTGCGATCGCATCTCGCTGATCTACCGCGGCCGCTCGATCGCGCTCGGTTCGCCTGACGAATTGAAGGCCCGGGTCGCGACCAAGGAGCAGCCGGACCCGACGATGGAGGACGCCTTCATTGCCCTGGTGCAGCAATCCGAGAAAGAGGATGCAGTATGAGCACCTCCTCCGGCCGGATGCGACGTCTCTTAGCCCTCGTGCGCAAGGAAAGCTTCCAGGCGATCCGCGATCCGAGCAGCATCCTCATCGCCTTCGTGCTGCCGCTGATCCTGCTTTTTCTCTTCGGCTACGGCGTCTCGCTCGATACCACTCGCACCCGCATCGGCCTCGTGACCGAGGAGATGACGCCGCTGACGCAGGATCTGTCGGCCAGTTTCCAGGCTTCGCGCTATTTCGATGTGGCCATGGGCCGCGACCGGCGTTTGTTCGAGGAAGACCTCGTGCTCGGCAAGGTGCGCGGCATCGTCATCATTCCCGCCGACTTCACCACGCGCTACACCGCCGGCAACCGGCCCGATATCCAGGTGATCGTCGACGGCTCCGATCCGAACACCGCGAATTTCGTGCAGAATTATGCCCAAGGCACTGTTGCCAACTGGGAGCGGCAGAGACAGGCGGACGTTGCCTCCCATAGTCCTGCCATCTCGGTCGAGCAGCGCTTCTGGTTCAACCCTGAACTGACCAGCCGCAATTTCCTCGTGCCGGGCTCGATCGCCATCGTCATGACGCTGGTCGGCACGCTTCTCACCTCGCTCGTCGTCGCTCGCGAATGGGAACGCGGCACCATGGAAGCAATGATGGCGACACCGGTGACGGCGGCAGAACTCCTCGCCGGCAAGATCCTGCCGTATTTCCTGCTCGGCCTCACCTCGATGACGCTCTGCGTGCTGCTTGCGGTCTTCCTCTTCGGGGTGCCGTTCCGCGGCTCCGTCGCCGCTCTTTACGCGCTGTCGGCCGCTTTCCTGATCCCGGCTCTCGGCCAGGGCCTGTTGATCTCGACGGTCACGAAGAACCAGTTCCTCGCCTCGCAGCTGGCACTGATCTCGGCCTTCCTCCCAGCCTTCCTGCTGTCTGGCTTCCTCTTCGAGATCAATTCCATGCCGACCGTGATTCAGTGGATCACCTTCATCGTGCCGGCGCGCTACCTGATCCCCAGCCTGCAGACGGTGTTCCTCGCCGGCGACATCTGGCCGATGTTTCTGCAGGCGATCGGCGTGATGCTGACGATCGGCGCCACCATGTTCGTGCTAGCAGCCCGCAGCACCAGAAAAAGGATCGGCTGAGATGTGGACAAGGCTTTACGCCCTGATCGTCAAGGAGCTGCTCGCCGTGCTGCGTGATCCGAAGGGCCGCGCCATCCTGATCGGCCCGCCGATCGTCCAGCTTCTCGTCTTTTCCTATGCGGCGACACTCGAAGTCCGAAATGTCGACGTGATGATCCTCAACCGCGACAGCGGCCACTGGGGCCAGGAACTGATCGAGCGCATCGATGGCTCGCCGACTTTCCGGAAGATCGAGATCGCCTCCAGCCAGGCGGAGGTCCGGGTGGCGATCGACAACCAGACGGCCATTGCCGCCGTTGAGATCGGCCCTGACTTTTCCCGCAATATCGAGGCGGGAGCGCCGGCCGACCTGCAGATGGTGCTCGACGGCCGGCGCTCCAACGCCTCGCAGATCGTCGCGGGCTATCTCTCGCAGATCGGTGCCGCCCTCGCCGCCGAGACACCGGCCGGCAAACGTGCCGGCGCCGACATTGTCTCGACAGTGCCGCGCAACTGGTTCAACCCGAACCTCACCTACCAATGGTTCATGGTGCCGAACCTGATCGCCAGCATCGCGCTGCTGATCGGCCTGATCGTCACGGCATTGTCGATCGCCCGCGAGCGCGAGCTTGGCACCTTCGACCAGCTGATGGTCTCGCCGCTGCGTATGCACGAGATTCTGATCGGCAAGTTGATTCCACCGATGATGATCGGCTTCTTCCATATCACCGTCTATATCCTGGCTGCTGTGTTCCTCTTCGAGGTGCCGCTGCGCGGCTCGCTCTTCCTGCTTTACGGCAGCGCGATCTTCTATCTCGGTTCGGTCGCCGGCCTCGGCCTCCTCATCTCGGCGCTGTCGATGACGCAGCAGCAGGCGATCCTCGGCGCCTTCCTTTTCATGGTTCCAGCCATGCTGCTCTCCGGCTTTGCGACACCGATCGAAAACATGCCGGGATGGCTGCAGCCTGTGACCCTGATCAATCCGCTGCGCTATTTCCTGGTGATCGTCAAAGGCGTCTTCCTCAAGGATATCCCCTTAAGCGAAGTGGTGAACCAGACAATCCCATTAGCGCTGATCGCCGCCGTCACGCTCAGCGCCGCCGCCTGGCTCTTCCGCCGGCGGCTGGAATAACGCCTCCCAACCCATGCTTCCGCCGCCTCACATAATGTGAACCGGCCTTCCAAAGCGTGACTCTCTCCTGCTGGAACCTCGGATTGGCGTGGTCGTTACCCAAACGCAACCCCAGCAAAGGAGAAGCAAAATGTACAAGGTCCTACTTGTCTCCAGCGCCCTTGCGCTGTCGTCATTTGCAACCAATGCGCTCGCTGATGGAGCCGTGACCGGTGCAGCCGGTGGCGCCATCACCGGCGCAATCGTCGGCGGCCCCGTGGGTGCTGCCATTGGCGGCGTGGCCGGCGGTGTCGCCGGTGCCGTTGTCGATCCTCCGCCGCGCGAGGTCGTTACCTATGTCCAGCAGCAGCCAGCCCCGACCGCCTCCGTGGTAGTCCAGGAACCGATCGTCGTCGGCAAGCCGCTTCCGGCAGACGTCGTCGTGACGCCGGTGCCTGACAATCCGAAATATGCCTATACGGTCATCAACAATCAACGCGTGATTGTCGAACCCAGCACCCACCGTGTGGTGCAGGTCATCGAATAATCACGCAACCGAAGCCGCGCGTTGCGGCTCGGCAACTTCCGGCCCCGCTTCGGCGGGGCCTTTTTTCGTGCGCTCGCGCCACATGCCGATCAGCGAGAACACAACGACAAAGTGCTGTGGCAGCTTGAACCCATGCTGCAGCGCCTCTATCGGAATTCGGTCGCCGTAAAGCTTGCCCTGTCTGAGCGATAGAATATGCATGGTGGAAAGCATGAGCCGATCCTCCATCGATTGACGGGATCAGCATCGCCGAAATGTCCGCTTTGGGTCTCTAAGAGACCGATTAAAGGCTATTAAAACTTCCAAGAGCTTTCAGCGCGCCCGCATTCCGGCCCGCGCCAGTCCTTCCAGAACCGGCACAAAGCGCCCCGGGTCCTTGGCCGGTTGACCGGCTTGAATTTTCTCGAGCGTCACACCGGGTGCGATCGCCTCAAGCGCATGCAGGTACTGCCGCGCCTCGGCCATGTTGCCGAGATGCGCATGTGCTGCGATCAGCATCCAGTAGGTCGGGTCGAAATGGGCATTGAGCGCCAGCGAGCGAGCGCCGAACGAGACCGCCGCCTCGTAATTGCCGCGGAAGATCTCGGCCATCGCGATGCCCGTCAGCGAAAAACGCGCGTCCGGATCTCGCGGCCCCAGCCTCAAGGCGCGGTGCAGACGCTCGAGCGCGTCATCGATATCGCCGCAGTGCAGGGCCGCGATGCCGGAGCATGCCGCGACGCGAAGATCATTGGGATTGGCGGCAGCGGCAGCCTCCAGCACGGCCATGCCGCCTTCGTAATCCTTGCCCGTCTGCAGCAGCGCCATACCGCAATGGACCATCACCCGGGGATCGCCGGCCGAATGCTGGAGGCCGCGGCGTGCAAGCCTGAGGCATTCCGCCTTGTCGTCTTCTCCGAGCGGCGGCCAGCCCATGGTCGTGCGATGTTCGAGCGCCCAGGCGGCAAGCGACAGGATCAACGCATTTTCCGGCTCGATGGTCAGGGCCTCGCGCAGCAGCGTATAGGCAGCGGCATTGCTTTCGATCGACTCGTCGGTGATGGCAGCAAGTGCACGCAGATAGAGATCATAGACCGCCGGGCTGTTCGGCCGGTCTCGCCGCGATCTCCGGATTTCGGCGATCTCGATCGCCGGCTCGACGATCGTGGCGACGCGCTCGGTGATACGGTCCTGGAAGGCGAAGATGTGGCTGATGCCGTCTTCGAAATGATCGGCCCAGAGATTGGCCGCCGAAATGCCGTCGACCAGCTGCACGTTGATGCGCACCTGCGCGCCCTCTCGCCGGATACTGCCTTCGAGCACGTAGCGCACGCCGAATTCCCTGGCCACCTCTCGCACATCGACGCTGCGTCCCTTGTAGACAAAGGCGGAGTTCTGCGAGACGACCGAAAAGGAACGGAAGCGCGAAAGCGCGGTGATGATCTCCGCCGCCACGCCGTCGGCGAAATAATCCTGGTCGGCGTCACTGCCGAGATTGACGAAGGGAAGAACGGCAACCGACGGCGCCTGCGGCGCCACGGGCGCTATCCCGGCATCGTCCTGGCGCGGCAGGCGATAACCAACCCTGGGAACGGTGACGATCCACTCCGTGCCATCCGGCCTTGCGCCGAGAAGCTTCCTGAGCGTGGCAATCTGGACCGTCAGGTTGCCTTCTTCCACGGTAAGTCCCGGCCAGGCCCGCTCCATCAGATCCGCCTTGGTGACGACGCGGCCCTCAGCCTCCAGCAGCAAGCCGAGCAGCGCTACCGACCGTTGTCCCGTCGCAACGGACTTCCCGTCCCGCCACAGGCTTCCTGTCACGGGATCGTAAAGGAACGGACCAAACGAAAGCCTTGAGCTGCTCATTGCCAGAGCATAGCGCGAAAATATTGCGGACTGAAAGCCGATGGTGCGCCGATGCGCTGGATAAGCCACCGTCGGATGAACGGCAGCTTATCCAGCGGACAGGGTCAAACCTTCAACTCGCGCCGCTCGCGCTCGGTCACCATCGCAAGGTCGAGCACCTTCTGCAGGTTGGCGGCATGGCGGAAGTTCGGGTCCGGCTGGACGCCGCTTGCCACGGCCTCGGCAAAACGCTCGTAGTTGGTCGCCACCGGTTCAACCTCGATCTTCGTCCAGGTCGCGGTTTCGACATCCTCGCCGAGGCAGCCATGCAGCTCGGAACCGCTGGGACGATGGATGACCTCAAGGCTGCCCCTCTCGCCATAAATACGCAGCTTCAACTCGTTCAGATGCCCTGTCGCCCAGCGGCTGGCATGGATGACGCCGAGCGCGCCGTTGGCGAAATCGACAGACATGGTGAAGCTGTCATTGGCATCGAGCAGATACTCGCCGATCTGGCCGCCCGGCGCCTTGTTGAAGGTCTTCAGCCGGGCAAAGACGTGATCGATGTCGGTCGCCGCGCCATAGGCGGCGAAATCCAGAATATGGATGCCGACGTCGCCGAGCACGCCGTTCGAACCATGGCCGGTGGAAAGCCGCCACAGCCAGGTCGATTCCGTGCGCCAGTCGCCCCAGGCGCGCGACACCAGCCAGCTCTGGAGATAGGAGGCTTCCACATGTCTGATCGTGCCGAGCTCGCCGGCGAGCACCATCTCACGGGCGCGCTGCAGCGGCGCGACGTTGCGATAGGTGAGGTTGACCATGTTGATGACGCCGGCCTTTTCGGCCGCCTCCGTCATCTCCAGCGCCTTCGCATAGTTCTCCGCCAGCGGCTTTTCGCAGAAAACGTGCTTGCCCGCAGCAATCAGCGCCATCGTCGTCGGGTGATGGATGCGGTCGGGCGTGACATTTGTCGCCGCATCGAATTCACCCCAGGCGATCGCCTCCTCCAGCGAAAGAAACCGCTTTTCGATGTTGAACTTGTCGGCGAAAGCCGAAAGCCGCTCGGGATCGGTGTCGACGGCGCCGACCACCGTCACGCCGTCGATGAGAGGGAAGCGGGCGAGCTGGTTTTTCGCCATCACCCCCGTGCCAAGAACGAGTAGTCGCATGGATGCTCCTCAGCGGTAACCGGCTTCGCCGGCCTGGTGCAGTCTCGGGCCGCGTTCGACGATCGGCTCCAGTGCTTTTTCTACCGGCACATTTGGAGCATCAGTAATGCTCTTCAATGCACCCTCGGGATTATAGGCCCACTTCACACCGTTGATCAGCACCTTCTGGACATTGGCATCGTGGTAGGTCGGATAGGTCTCGTGCCCGGGACGGAAATAGAAGATGTTGCCGGCGCCGCGCCGCCAGGTCAGGCCCGACCGGAATACTTCGCCGCCCTGGAACCAGGAGATGAACACCGTTTCGAGCGGTTCCGGCACCGAGAACTGCTCGCCATACATTTCCTCGTTCTCAAGCTCGAAATGTTCGCCGATGCCGGCGGCGATCGGATGGCGCTGGTTGATCGTCCACAGACGCTCGCGCTCACCCGCCTCGCGCCATTTCAGCGCGCAGGGCGTGCCCATCAGCCGCTTGAAGATCTTGGAGAAATGGCCGGAATGCAACACCAGCAGACCCATGCCTTCCCAGACGCGCTTGGCAACCCGCTCGACGACGACGTCGGCGACCGCGCCGTGATCCTTGTGGCCCCACCAGGTCAAGACGTCTGTCTCAGTAAGGCGGGCTTCGCTGAGGCCGTGTTCCGGCTCCTGCAGCGTCGCTGTCGTTGCCGAGATACTTGGATCGGTGTTCAGCGCATTGGCGATCGTCGTGTGCATCCCTTCGGGATAGATCCCCCGGACGATCTCATTGGTAGTCTCGTGGATATTCTCTCCCCAGACGACGGTGCGAATGGCCATGATGTGCTCCTGTAGAACCTGGAAATATCGATAGGCGGGAAGGCAGGATTCAAAGCGCTTTGGAAAACGGCGCCGGCTGCGCCTCGTCTCCTCACGTCCAAGGAACACATAGACCTTTGTCAGTATTTTGACAAAGGGGAAAATTTATCGGCCGAAGGCGGAGAAACCACCTGCCAATATCACAGCAATATCAATGCGAAACGGATTTCGAGAACAGATTGACGACCATAACGCCCGATATGATCAGCCCAAGGCCGACGATTGCCGGCAGGTCGAGGCGCTGCTTGAAGAACACCAGGCCGACCGAGGAAATCAGCACGATTCCCAAAGCGCTCCAAATCGCATAGGCGATACCGACGGGGATGCTTTTCAGAGTCAGCGACAGGCAATAGAAGGCAGCCGCATAGCAGGCGACGACGAGTGCCGTCGGCCCGATGCGGGTGAATTGCTGCGACAGCTGCAGCGCGGTCGTGCCGATGACCTCGAGCACGATGGCTGCAAACAGCAGCCCGTAGACGGCGGCCTGGCTCATGGCGAATTCCTTTTCGAATTATTTGCCGGTCAGTTCGACAAGGCGATCGATAAGATCCCGCCTCTGAACGCCGTTGATATCATGGCTTTCCAACGTATCTGCGAACCAAAGACCGTCGGCGGCGAAACGCACGACTTGCGCATCGAGCGAGGAGTCGGTGCCGATATATTCCTCCGCCCGCGCCTGCACCCATTGGCGCCAGCGAAGACGCAGCCGTGGTTCGGCAAGAAGCGCGATCGTCACCTGCGTCCAACTCCGGGAATCGTCGGGACGCTCCTTGAGACCGGATACCGCCCTGAGATAGGCGCGGGTGAAGCGGCCCTGCGGCAGAGGATCGCCGCGCATCAGTTCCTCTATATCGGCGTCGAACTTTTCGAGCAGGCTCTCGAACAGGGCATCGAGCAGCGCATTCTTCGTCGGGAAATGATGCAGCAGCCCACCCTTGCTGACGCTGGACGCCGCGGAAACCGCATCGAGCGTGACGGCGGCCATGCCGTCGCTGGCAGCAAGGCGCGCGGCGACCTCCAGCAACTGCTGGCGCACGAGCACGGGCTGTTTCTTGCGATGATGAGCGTTTGACATGCAGATAAAAGATACCGTCCGGACGGTTTTGTCAAGAGAACCGGCTGCAATCCCGCCGTGCCGGCATTATGCGCGAAATGCCGCGGCGCCTTGATGACAGTTGCGATCATTTTCCGCCCGGTGCATGAAGAGGCCGGGGAACGGTTGAGGCAATGGGGATGGTTTTGTGACGGAGAAGGTCACCACCTTATATCAAGCGATCGGCGGCGATCCCGTCGTGCGGGCGCTGACGCACCGCTTCTACGCGCTGATGGACACGCTGCCGGAGGCGAGGAACGTGCGCGCCGTGCATCCGCCGAGCCTTACGGGCAGTGAAGAGAAATTCTACGAATATATGAGCGGTTATCTCGGCGGCCCGCCGCTCTATACCGACAAGCGCGGCCATCCGCGCCTGCGCAGCCGCCATTTCGTCGCCGAGATCGGCCCTGTCGAGCGGGACGAATGGCTGCTCTGCTTCCGCCGCGCCCTGGACGAGACGATCGCAAGCCAGGCGCTGCGCGATCTCATCTGGGCGCCGGTCGAACGGCTCGCCTATCACATGCAGAACAAGGAATAGCCGATGCACCTCAACGACCGTTTCGTGCCGCTGTTTTACCTGTTGTCCGGTCTGTTCGGTTTTGCCGGCGTGGCGCTCGCCGCAGCGGCCGCGCATGGCGGTGGCGACGCCCACCTGCTCGCCTCGGCATCCACCATGTGCCTGGCGCATGCGCCCGCCCTGCTGGCATTGGCGCTCGCCGCCGACAGAATCAAAACCGCCTGGCTGGCCGGTTTACTGATCGGCATCGGCACGCTGCTCTTTTCAGGCGATCTCGTTTCGCTGCGTTTTGCCGGTTCCGGCCTGTTCCCGATGGCCGCCCCGACCGGCGGTTTCGCCATGATGTTCGGCTGGCTGGCCGTTGCGGCAGGAGCGGTTTTGCGCGTTCGGGCCTAGGATTGACGGTTCGGCATAGCGCTCTGCCGATATTGCTCAGGGGGGCTTAATGAAGGTTCACAGAGTAGATATACCATCCCGAGGGATGACTGGGGCGGCGGCTTGCTCCCTCTTCTCCCCTCGGGGAGAAGGTGGCCCGAAGGGTCGGATAAGGAGGCCGCACGGCACGCCATCCATTATTGCCCTTCGCTTACGCTCAGTGCATTCGCGGCTTAGCCGCTCACCCCCTCATCGCCTCGCTATCGCTCCGGCACTTCTCCCCGCTGGGGAGAAGAGACCTGTGGCAGCGCCTCAGGCTCCTTTCTCCGCTGGAGCTGACAGAGATCAAAAAAATCAAGATTTTAGCGAAGAGCCAAGTCGCTCTTAATCAACCGCAATTAAATCCCGTCGACCACGTTGAAGCCTTCAAAAACAGGCGGCCCTTTGTACATGGCCTTGTGATCGCCGGCATTGCGGTGCGCTGCGCGAAAACTCTCGGACTTCGTCCAGTTCTGAAAATCCGCCTCGCTTTTCCAGACCGTGTGCGAGGAATAGAGCGTATAGCCCTCCTCGTCGTTGACCTTGCCGCGCAGCAGGCGGAATTCGACGAAACCAGGCACCCCGGGCAGGCTGGAATCGCGGTTGCGCCAGACCGCCTCGAAGTCACCCTCGCTCCCGGTCGCCACCTTGAAGCGGTTCATTGCGACATACATGAAATCTCCTTACGCCTTCCTCTTGCCCGTCCTTGCTACGCGTGAGGGAAAGGCGAGGATATTATCGCCGTTTGCCGCCGCCTGTCCAAGCGGTCTTGTTGTCACTTCCCCGGGCATGCGCGCTTCCCAGGTCGGGAACAGCGTCACATTCTGGCAGATCTGCTGGCGTTCGGCATGCTGCTGGAAAAGTTCGTAGAGTTCGGGCACGAGGCCCTCGCCTGTCTGCGCGGCAAGCTTATGCAGGCCGATCATGGTGACGCCGTCGGGGCGCTGGTCGTTCATCGGGAATTGTCTCGTTCGTTCATCGTATGCAACGCACGCTCCAGGCTGGACTTGCTGCCGTTGCGAAGCGGGATGAAGGTCTTGCCGAACTTCTTGCAGCCGGTCTTCACACGCAGGCAGGCATCGTGGCTGATACAGTCGATCGGGCAGAACACGCAGTCGACCGAGGGAAGGACGGTATCGATGCGGGAAACCGCTTCGCGTAAGCCACCGTCGTGATGAATGAGTTCTGCACCGAAATTGCTGCAGATCTGGCGAAGATGCGCCACCTGGCAGTCGCGGCCGCCGACATAGAGGAAACTGCGGCCATCCAGTTTGGATCGCCCGGAGGATGCCTGACCGGCGTCCTCGCCCGCGCTGTCGCGGACCTCCCGGTTCGAACCCTTATTGCCCTTGCGAGCCATATGCCACCCGTTCGCTCGTTGATCGTCACACGATTCCTGCGTGTGCGAGCGGACCTTATTAAACTTGATTTTTAGAGTAAAGTATAAAGTTGATTATTTATCATATTTTATCGAGCCGTGACTTGCACCGGAAAACTGTACGAGCGCGAGGATCCGGCCCAGTCATCCGGCATAGCGGGAAGATTACAGGAAGCGATCCGGGACATAACGGCACCATCCACCTCGGCCAAGCCCGAACCTCGGACAAGGCCCGATGCGGTGATATCTCCGTTGCGGTTGATCGTGATGCGAACATTCAAGGATGCAGAATCGCGACGATATCGCGATTCAATCCGGTCAACGCAACGGAACAGTCGCGAGACGATCTTGCCCTTGTAATTGGCTTCGGATGCACCGCCCGATCCACTCCTTCCGCCCGACGTGCGTGAATTAATGTCGGAGTTGGCGTCTGCCTGCCCGTCCGCGGCGCCCCTGCGTGACTCCTGTTTGGCCTCTCCCTCTGAACCCTGTGCCTTCTTTGGAGGCTGCTTTCTTTCGGCCGGCTTCTTTTCCGCGGGCTTTTCCAGCTTCGGTTTTGGTTGTGGCGTGGCGATCTCTGCTGGCGGTTCCGGCTCGGGAGAAATCGCGGCCGTCTCGAGAGGCTTGATCTCTTCCGGCTCGGATTGCGTCGCGGTTGCGGCGAGTGGTTCGGCGGATGTTATCGGCATCTCCGGGGATTGCTCCGGCACCACTGTCGACATTGGCTGCGCAACTGACGTTTCCGCAGGGGTTTCCGATACGAGCACCTCTGGTTCCGCAGTCGTCACCGTCTCCGCTGACTGGCGCGTCACCTCCTGCGTGGGCTGAACGGCCTCGACCGGCTCTGCATCAGTCGGCTGGACAGTTTCCGGTTGGACGGCCTCCGGCTGCATCTCCGTTGTTTCCACTGGCTTGACCGTATCGGGTTCGACAGCTTCCGGAACAATTTCTTGCTGTATGGTCACCTCGGTCTCGCCGGCGGCGCTCTGATCGGCGTCAGAGCTGCCGAGCATGACGACGCTGATCGCTTCGCCTGCCTCCATCAGTGTCTCCTCCGGCACCTTAGGGAAGGCAATGATCAATACAGCGGCCAGCGTCGCGTGAAAAATCAGCGAACAAACGCAGGCAAGCGCCACCCGTCGTCGGACCGGCTTCTTCTCGTCTTCCTGCTTTTCCACCGCGGCATCCATCGGCGGCGCGGGAACGGGAGCGGCCGGCTCGGCTTCCGGATGATCGGGAAAGGAGGGTATCTGCGCGAAACGCCCATAGTGGACCACAGCTTCGCCGGCCGGCTGCCGCTGCACATTGCACAGGTCGGAAAGCTCGTGGCCGGGATACATGTTGTTGTCGTTCAGACCGCCGTCAGCGTCCGGCTCCCCGATGAGCAGCTGTCTCGATCTGGTCTTCGCTGAAATTGTCATTTGTATGCCTCGGACAGCCTGAAACATGTCCGCCGGGGTTCATCCCCGGCGTATTCTCAAAGCAATTCCAGGAAAAGTGTGAAGCGGTTTTCCGTCCGGAATTGCGTAAAAACAAACGGATAGAGCGGTCCAGCGCTTCCGTGAAAAGCTGAACCGCTCTAGCCCTCGAAGGGAACGGAAATCTGTGAACGGGTGACGAGACCCTTCATGCATTCGCCCGCCGTCGGGCCGTCGCAGACCGGCGTGTCGTTGATGATGATGCGCGTGACCGTCTCGCACTTCACATTCGGCATATCGAACTGGCGCACGCGTTTCTTGCCTTGCGGCAGATCGCGGAAGTCGAGCACGTTGATGCGGTCGACGGCATTCCTGTCGTTGAAGAAAGCGAGCTCGAAGGAGATCTTGTTGATCGGCGCCTGGAGATTGTTCTCGGCGACGAAGGTCATCATGCAGCCCTTTTGCGACGGCGCCAGAGCGTTGAGTTCGACATCGAGCTTGGCTGTTGCCGCATCCTGCGCCTGGCATACGCTTGAAACCGCCATCACCATGCCGGCTGCAACAGCCGCAAACCTCACCGTCATCATCTTCTCCGCCATTGTCGCGAACCGCCGCCAGGCGGCTTCATATCAGCAATCTCAAAAACTTGACTGTATTAGTCTCCTATTGCGTCTTTAAAAAACTATGAGTAAGAAAGTCAAGATAATTGTCATCACAACCGGGGACCCTGATCACCGGTCTCACGGAATTGCCAACTGAAATGATGGTTGAAAAGCCAGATAACTTTAAGCACGTTCCGCTGCAGAGCGAGCCTGCTGCGCAGCACCGGATCGTCGAAAGCGCGGATCTCTTCCTCGGCACGAACGAGATCATGATTCGACACGACGGCTTGGTCTATCGCCTGAAGATCACCCGTCAGGGCAAGCTCATTCTCAATAAGTAGGGTAGGACATGACCGAACAGACAAGACCGGCGCCAGCCGAAATCCGTGCGTTTCGCGCTGACAATCCGAAGATGCGCGAGCGCGATATCGCCGCCCAGCTGAAGATTTCCGAGGCAGCCCTCGTCGCCGCCGAAACCGGCATCAGCGTGACCCGCATCGATGGCAGCGCGCTGAAGCTTCTCGAGCGCGTGGCCGGCCTCGGCGAAGTGATGGCGCTGTCGCGCAACGAAAGCGCCGTGCACGAGAAGATCGGCGTCTTCGAAAACATCAAGAGCGGCGCGCAGGCCGCGATCGTTCTCGGCGAGAATATCGACCTGCGCATTTTCCCCAGCCGCTGGGAGCATGGTTTCGCCGTATCCAAGAAGGATGGCGATCAAGAGCGCCTCAGCCTGCAATATTTCGACAAGGCCGGCAATGCCGTACACAAGGTGCACCTGCGCCCGAACTCGAATGTCGAGGCCTATCACGCGATCGTCGCCGAGTTGAAGCTGGAAGACCAGTTGCAGGAATTTGTCGAGGCTGAAAGCTCGAACGCCGCCGATGAGACCGCCGACATCAGCCGTGACGAACTGCGCGACAACTGGAGCAAGCTCACCGACACGCATCAGTTCTTCGGCATGCTGAAGCGCCTGAAGATCGGCCGCCAGGCCGCCGTGCGCACCGTCGGCGACGACTATGCCTGGAAGCTCGACAACAGCGCGACGGCAGGGATGATGCATGCCTCTGTGAAAGCTGGCCTGCCGATTATGTGCTTCGTCGCCAATGACGGCATCGTCCAGATCCATTCCGGCCCGATCTTCAACGTGCAGGCCATGGGTCCGTGGATCAATATCATGGACCCGAGCTTCCACCTGCATCTGCGCCAGGATCACATCGCCGAGACCTGGGCCGTGCGCAAGCCGACCACGGACGGCCGCGTCACCTCGCTGGAGGCTTACAACGCCGAAGGCGAGATGATCATCCAGTTCTTCGGCAAGCGGCAGGAAGGTTCCGACGAACGCGCCGCATGGCGCGAGATCGTGGAAAACCTGCCGCGGGCAGCAAGCGTGGCAGCATAAGGATCGCAACGATGACGATGCGTAACAATCTGCACCGGATCCGTGCTTGGGAACTGGCCCTGACGGCGGCCGTCATGGCGCTGCCGCTGATCCCGATGGCGCCGACGGTCGAAGGCTTCGCCTTCGTCCGCGCCGCCCATGCTGACGAAAAGAAGCTCGACACCTCGCGCCTGGTTTCGGTCGGCGGCGACATCACCGAGATCGTCTATGCGCTCGGCGAGGAAAGCAGGCTGATCGCCCGCGATACGACCAGCATGTATCCGGAGGCGGCATTGAAGCTGCCCAACGTCGGCTATATGCGCGCGCTCTCGCCGGAAGGCATCCTCGCCATGAACCCGACGGCGATCATCGCCGTCGAAGGTTCGGGCCCGCAGGAGGCGCTGACCGTGCTGAAGAATGCCAGCGTGCCCTTCGAGACCGTGCCGAACGCCTTTACCCGCGACGGTATCATCGCCAAGATCGACCGTGTCGGCACGCTGCTTGGCGTGCCTGACAAGGCCAAGGCGCTTGAAGAAAAGGTCGCGGCCGATCTCGACGCGCGGATCGCCGATGCCGAAAAGCGCCCGGAGGCCGAGCGCAAGCGCGTTCTCTTCATCCTCAGCGCCCAGAGCGGCCGGATCATGGCATCAGGCACCGGCACGGCCGCCGATGGCATCGTCAAGCTCGCCGGCGCCATCAACGCCGTCGGCGCATTCCCGGGCTACAAGCCGCTGACGGACGAGGCGATCATCGAAGCCAAGCCCGACATCATCCTCATGATGAACCGCGGCGATGGCGCCGGCACCAAGAACGAGGACCTGCTGGCTCAGCCGGCGATCGCGCTGACGCCGGCAGGCGAGAAGAAAGCGATCATCCGAATGGATGGCGTCTACCTGCTCGGCTTCGGCCCGCGCACCGCAGCCGCCGCGCGTGAGCTCAACACGGCGATCTACGGGGGCTGATTATGGCCCTGCCGCAAGCCATGACGGAACGAAGGCGACCATTTCCGATGCCGGACATCCGCGCAATCAGGCACGCAGGCGACAGGACGCGGCTCGCCTTGCTGGCGATCGCGCTGCTCCTCGTCGGCTCGGTCTTTTCGATGCTGATTTCGGTGACGACAGGCGCCTCGGATGCCTCGATCCTCGACGTCATCAGCAACATGGCCGGCTCCGAGACGGCGCTCAGCACGCGTGACCGGATCATCATCTTCGATATCCGCCTGCCGAGGGCAATCCTCGGCTTCCTGATCGGCGCCTCGCTTGCCGTCTCCGGTACGGTGATGCAGGGCCTGTTCCGCAATCCGCTGGCCGATCCCGGTCTCGTCGGCGTCTCCTCCGGCGCAAGCCTCGGCACAGTCGCGATGATCGTGCTCGGCGGCGGCATCGCTGCTTCGCTCCAGGCGCTTCTCGGCATCTACGCTCTGCCGGCGGCCGCCTTTGGCGGCGGCCTCATCACGACGCTGCTGCTCTACAGGATTGCCACCCGTCATGGCCAGACCTCGGTGGCGACGATGCTGCTTGCCGGCATCGCGCTCGGCGCACTCGCCCTCGCCATCACGGGGCTGCTGATCTACATGGCCAACGACCAGCAGCTGCGCGACCTGACCTTCTGGAGCATGGGCTCGCTTGCCGGCGCAACGTGGACGAAGATCGCCGCCGCCGGCCCGATCATCCTGTTGTCCTTTACCGCCCTGCCCTTCATGGCCCGCGGCCTCAATGCCATCACGCTCGGCGAGGCGGCCGCCTTTCATATGGGCGTGCCGGTGCAGCGGCTGAAGAATGTTGCGATCGTTGGCGTCGCCGCGGCGACCGGCGCGTCCGTCGCCGTCAGCGGCGGCATCGGCTTCGTCGGGATCGTCGTGCCGCATATCCTGCGCATGGCAATCGGCCCCGACCATCGTTTCCTGCTGCCGGCCGCAGCTCTTCTCGGCGGCTCCCTGCTGATATTCGCGGACGTCCTGGCGCGCACCCTAGTTGCCCCGGCCGAGCTGCCGATCGGCATCATCACCGCGGCAGTCGGCGGGCCGTTCTTCCTGTGGATCCTGCTGAGGCAGCGTTCGCGCCTTGCCCTGTGAGTGACCCCCGTGAGTGACATTGAGATGATCGAAGTTTCCGGCGTCTCCGTGCGCCTTTCCGGCAAAACCATCATCGGCGACGTCGCCTTCACGGCAAAGGCGGGTGAACTGACGGCGATTGCCGGGCCGAATGGTTCCGGCAAGACGACGACGATGAAAGCCATCTCCGGCGAACTTGCCTATGGCGGCTCGGTGCGCATCGGCGGCGACGAGGTGAAGGGGCTGAAACCCTGGCAGCTTGCCGCCATTCGTGGCGTGCTGCCACAGGCAAGCACGATCTCCTTTCCGTTCACCGTGCGCGAGATCGTCCGCATGGGACTGACTTCGGGCTTCAACCTGCATCCCGACAAGGCCGAGCAGACGGCGGCCGCAGCGCTTGCCTCCGTCGACCTGACCGGCTTCGAAGGCCGTTTCTATCAGGAGCTCTCCGGCGGCGAGCAGCAGCGCGTGCAGCTTGCCCGCGTGCTCTGCCAGATCGCCGAGCCCGTCGTCGACGGCAAGCCATGCTGGCTGCTGCTCGACGAGCCGGTCTCGAGCCTCGACATCAGCCATCAGCTGACCATCATGACGCTTGCCCGCACTTTCTGCGAACGCGGCGGCGGCGTTATCGCCGTCATGCACGATCTCAACCTGACGGCGCTCTTTGCCGACCGCATCGTGCTGATGAAATCCGGCCGGCTCGCGGCCGCCGGCAGCATCGCTGACGTGCTGACGAACGAAACGATGCTCTCGGTGTTCGGCTGCGCGCTGCGCATCAACCAGGTGCCGGCCGATGGCACGCCCTTCGTGCTCGCCCACAGCGCCGTTTCCCGCCCCTGAGCACCGCGCGAGCGGAACTTTTGATCGCCCGGCACGTTTCCGGCATGATCTGGGTCAATGCCGGGCGATATCATTCATGCAACGGACGGTGGTGACCCTCGTGCGAAACAGGCGGGCTTGTGCGCGCCCCAGTCAATGGAGACAACCATGAGCTATTCTATCTTCCAGTCCGGCCGCAGCCGCCGCAACGGCACCTTCCACAATCTGGAATCCGGCATCGAGGAGCAGATCGAAGCGCTACGCGACGAACTCGCAGAACTGACGCGCCTCGTCGGCAAGAGCTCGCGCCACCAGGGTGAGAAAATCCGTAGCCAGGCCGGTGCCGGCTACGAGGAACTGCTCGGCCGCAGCGAGGATCTGCTGCGCGAATTGCAGCACGGCTATGAGCGTGGAGCGACGGAAATGCGTGAGACGGTGCGCAAGCATCCGCTGGCAACCATCGGCGCTGCAGCCGCTTTCGGCCTTGCCATCGCCTTCCTCGCCCGGCGCTGAGGAAGCGCGATGCTCTTCTCGATCCTCAGCCTATTGACGGGCACAAGCGTGCACCGAACCGTTGGGCGCGCCAAGCGCAATGGCATCTTCATTGCGCTTGCCGTGCTCTTCCTCCTTACTGCCTACGCGCTGGCCGTCACTGCCGGCGCCATCTGGCTCGCCGGCATATACGGCCCGGTCGGCGCTGCTCTTTTCCTGGCCGCCTGCGCGCTGCTGATCGCCATCATCGCGCTGGTGGTAATGTCGATTATCAACGCCCGGGAAGCGCGTCGCACCCGGGAACGCCGCGCAGCGCTGGAATCGCTGGCAACGGTCGGGCTCGGCCTTATCCGCGCCCAGCCGCTCCTGACCGCCGGTGTTCTGGCGGCAATTGTCGCAGCCAATCTGGTGGGATCGAAGCGCGAGGATTGATTGAGGAGGCGTGAAGGCAAGCGGCTGCCCCTCAGGGTCGGGTCACTCTTCTCGACCCGTCCTCCGGACCCCGTAAAACGGGGAGAGGGGACGTGCTCTGCGAGAGCGAGGTGGGTACGGCATGTCCCTTCGCCCCGCTTGCGGGGAGAAGGCGGCGGCAGGCAGATGAGGGGCGGATACACAACTATATCAATGCCATAACCGACAACCAAAAAACCGGCGCCCCGAAGGGCGACCGGCTTTCCTCCCAAATGTAATTCTTTTCAGAATGCGAAGGCCTTCGACGTCAGCGGCGCCGAGGTCGCGTCGGGGCCGAAATCGGCCTCGCCTGATATCTGCAGCAACTCCTGCAGCCGCTGGCGGGCCCGGTTGACGCGGCTCTTGATGGTCCCCACGGCACAGCCGCAGATTTCGGCCGCCTCCTCGTAGGAAAAGCCCGAGGCCCCGACGAGGATGATCGCCTCGCGTTGATCCGGCGGCAGCTGGTCGAGCGCCTTCTTGAAGTCCTGCAGATCGAGTGCGCCATACTGCGAGGGGTGCATCGCCATCGATTCTGTGAACAGCCCGTCGCTGTCCTGCACTTCACGGCCGCTCTTGCGCATCTGGCTGTAGAGTTCGTTGCGCAGGATCGTAAAGAGCCAGGCCTTCATATTGGTGCCCATCTCGAAATGATCCTGTTTGGCCCAGGCTTTCATGATGGTGTCCTGGACGAGATCGTCGGCACGGTCGTGCCGCCCGATGAGCGAGATCGCGAAGGCGCGAAGACTTGGGAGTGCCGCCAGCAGTTCCCGCTTGAAGCTGGGTTGCGATTTGTCTTCCATGCGGCGATCCTATTCGGCCATCTTGGCAGAAGCCATCATTTCAGCATGGTCGAGCTTTTCGAGAAGGTCGAGAAAACGATCGGGGATCGCCTCATCCTGTGCGGCCGCATAAAGCGACCGCAGCCTGACGCCGATCTGATTGTTCGGGTCCAGGATGTCGCTCGCCCGCAGCTCCAGCTTTCGCTGATCGGCTGCTTCTTTCTTGCGTGTAGTCATCAATTCGTCTTCTCGCCGGTTGTCTGTCCAGAGCATGATGCCGAAAAGTGTGAGCGGCTTTCGGATGACATCATGCTCTAACTTTCTAATTTAGAACAGGATTCAG
>NZ_PQIG01000088.1 GCF_012349115.1 Rhizobium ruizarguesonis | reverse complement strand
TTCATGCCAAGAAAGCGGCAGCAAAAGCAGGACTACAGCGCCGCGCGTTTTTTCAGACGCGCAAAGGACGCTGTAGCACTTTGAATTATGCAGTAAGGATGGCAGATGAGGGAGCGGCGCCCACCGCACAAGACGCGTGAGCGGACAAAGCCCGCCGACAACGCCGCGGCTAAGCGGGTTACCCTTCCCCGCGCCCTTTCCAAGCTCGGTTATTGCTCCCGCACGCAGGCCGAACGTCTGATTGCCGAAAATCGCGTTGCGGTCGACGGTCGCACCATCAGCGATAACTCCGCATGGGTCGATCTTGCCACGGCAAGGATCAGTATCGATGGCCTCGTCATCGCGGCCGAAGCGAAAATCTATCTGATGCTCAACAAGCCCCGCGGTCTCGTCACCACCCGCCACGATCCCGAAGGCAGGCCGACGGTCTATGATTGCCTCAGGGATTTCGACATCCCGCATCTCTCTCCGGTCGGCCGGCTCGACAAGGCGAGCGAGGGCCTGCTGCTTTTCACCAACGACACCGAATTCGCCCAGATCCTGCTCGATCCGGTCACGCATGTGACGAAGACCTATCATGTCCAGATCGACCGCATCATGGATGATGAGGACATTGCCGCCATGACATCGGGCATCCGCCACGATGGCGAGGTGCTGAGGGCGACAGCCGCGCGGCGCCTGCGCCAGGGCGACAGGAATTCATGGATCGAGGTCGAGCTCGACGAGGGTCGCAATCGCCAGATCCGCCGCATGCTGGAGGCGCTCGGAACCGAATGCCTGCGCCTCGTGCGCGTCGCAATCGGCGGGCTCGAACTCGGCGAACTGCCGAAAGGCGCCGTGCGTGCGCTGAGCGAACCGGAATTGCAGGCGCTACGCCGGAAAACCGGCATGGAAAGGACGAGACGCAATTGACCGGTGTGACGGAGATGGCGCCGCACGATTTCTGGCAGGAGATTCACCCGCCCGGCACCTTTTCCGCCGATGGGGAATTTACCTCCTTCTATGTCGCCGTGCTCGAAGACGGCCGTCAGCTTCGCCTGCCGATCCGTGTGCTGGCCGATGGCGATCACGCCCTCGCCTCGCTGATCGTCAACCAGGCAAGCTTCGCCGTGCTCGATGCGCTCGCCGAACGCCTTGCCGAAAAGATCAGGCCGATGCGGATCGATGTCGTCGCCGGCCTGCCGACGCTCGGCCTGACGCTCGCCGCCGCCGTGGCGCAGAAGCTCGGGCATGACCGCTACGTTCCGCTCGGCACCTCGCGCAAATTCTGGTATCGCGACGAGCTCTCCGTTGCCCTGTCTTCAATTACCACGCCGACACAGCAGAAACGCCTCTATATCGATCCGCGCATGCTGCCGCTGCTTCAGGGACGGCGCGTCGCACTCATCGATGACGTCATTTCCAGCGGCGCCTCGATCGTCGCCGGTCTTCATCTGCTGTCAGGCTGCGGTATCGAACCCGTCGTTATCGGTGCCGCCATGCTGCAATCGGAGCGCTGGCGCGACAGCCTCGCAGCCGCCGGTCGGCAATGGATCGCGCGTACCGTCTGCGTCTTCGCAACCCCCATTCTGGAGCAGAACGCCAGAGGCCGGTGGCAGGCACCACCAGCCTGACGCGAGATATGAGATTGTTCAATCTTTGCCTGAAGGCGCCTCTGTACAGCGCATGAGGAACGATTACAGTCCCGCCTGATCGATGAAACAACGGACCCGCCCATGTCGTTCGAGCAAGCATCCCTGCTGATCCTTCTGCTGGCGATGCTCATTCTCTTCTCGCTCGATCGCATCCGCATCGAGGTGGTCTCGATCGCCGGCCAGCTTGCCGGTTATGCGCTCGGCCTTTATCCCGCCGACCAGATCTTCACGGGCTTCGCCAGTCCCGTCGTCATCACCGTCGTCGAGATCCTGCTGATCGTCCAGGTGCTGGCGCGCGCCAAGCTCTTCGACAGTCTCGCCGCCCGTTTCGCGGCCGCAAGGCCTTCGAGGTTCAAGGTCATCGCCAGCACTTCCTCGCTCGCCGGCTTCATGTCCATCTTCATGAACAACATAGGCGCCTTTGCGATCACCCTGCCGGTGGCGTTGCGCCTTGGCACGGTCCTGACGATCCCCCGCCGCCAACTCGTCATGCCGGTCTCGTTCGCGGCCTTGCTCGGCGGCCTCGTTTCGCTGATCGGTACGCCGGGCAACCTGCTTGTCAGCAATGCGCTTACCAAGACGACCGGAACCGGCTTTCGCTTCTTCGATTTCGCCTATGTCGGCCTTCCGGTCGCAATCGTTGGCATTCTGCTCATCGCCTTTCGTGTGCAGCGCCTGTTTCCGGAAGCCGACGAAACACCAGCAACGATCTCCCCGGCGGCGCGGCGCATCGTCGTCGAGCGTCGCATCCCTGACGTCTCACCGCTGATCGGCGCAAGGCTTTCCGATTGCCCGGCACGGTTCGCCATCAAGCCGTACGCGCTGATCCGCGACGACAACTTTGCATTCGGCCCACTCGACCAGTTGGTGATCGAACCCGGCGACGTACTGCTTGCCGAGGGCGCCGATGTGACCTTTGCCGATCTTGCCGCCACACAGGCGTTGACGGCCGACGCCCACGCGCTTGGTCTGCAGCCGGATTTCACCCGTATCGAAGCCGTGGTCATGCCGGAAAGCACGCTGGTCGGTTCGCGCGTCCGCTCGCTTGAAGTCTTCCATTCTCGCGGCGTTGCTGTCACCGCTCTTTCCATGCGCGCGCCGCGCATCGAGGGCCGCTTCCTCGACCTGCAATTGTCAATCGGCGATATATTGACGCTCGAGGGGCCGCGTGCGGCGATTGCCGAAGCGCTGGAGGAAAGCGAGTGCCTGCCGCTCGCCTCGACAGCCCCGGCCGAACCGGCTCTGCTCTCCTGGCGGCCCTTCGCGCTCTTTGCCTGCGGCGTCGCCGCCTCCGCGGCCGGCCTGCGTCCCGACGTCGCTTTTGCCGGTGTCGTGCTCGCGCTCGCCCTGCTCAATCACCTCAACATCCGCCAGGCGATGGCCGATCTCAATTGGCCGATCATCATCATGCTCGCGGCGATGATCCCGATCGGCCAGGCGGTGGCGAGCACCGGAGCGGCCGAGACCATCGCCGGCTGGCTGAGCCTCGTCGTGCCGATTACCCATCCGCTCATCGGCATCGCCCTCATCCTCTTCCTCGCCATGGCATTGACGCCTTTCGTCAACAACGCGACGGTCGCAATCGTCCTGACCCCGATCGCACTGGAATTCGCAAGAGCCGGCCGGCATGCGCCTGACGCCTATCTGATCGCAGTCGCCGCCGGCGCCTCCCTGGATTTCCTGACGCCCTTCGGCCATCACAACAACACACTGGCAATGGGAATCGGCGGCTATCGCTTCGGCGATTTCCTGCGCGCCGGCTGGCCGCTTGCCGTCACAAGTTGCGGCCTCGCCCTGCTTCTTACCGCTCTGTTCTGGCTGTGATGCGATACCCGATCGACTTGACTTCCCCAGCAATGAAACTAGAGCAGGAAGTCTTCACCCAATAATTAAGGACAGTCGAGCGCCGTGCGAATTCTCTCCGAAGCCCATTTCCCGGAATTGCCGAACTATTATCGCGGCAAGGTGCGCGAGAATTACGATCTTCCGGACGGACGCCGCATTATTATCAGCACCGACCGGCTGAGCGCTTTCGACCGCATCCTCACCTGCATCCCCTATAAGGGCCAGGTGCTGACACAGACGGCGCGCTACTGGTTCGAGGCGACGAAGGACATCTGCCCGAACCACGTTCTCGACTATCCCGATGCGAATGTCGTCATCGGCAAGCGGCTCGACATCCTCCCGGTCGAAATCGTCGTGCGCGGTTATCTCGCCGGCACCACCGGCACCTCGATCCTGACGCTTTATAAAAAGGGCGAACGCGAGATGTACGGCATGCGTCTGCCCGACGGCATGCGCGACAACCAGATCCTGCCGGAACCCGTCATCACGCCGACCAGCAAGGAATTCGACGGCGGTCACGATGAACCGCTGACGCCGGCGGAAATCGTCACGCGTGGCCTTCTCACGAAAGAGCAATGGCAGACGCTGTCGACATATGCACTCGCCCTCTTTGCCCGCGGCCAGGAGATGGCGGCGAAAAACGGCCTGATCCTGGTCGATACCAAGTACGAGTTCGGCACCGACGGTGACGGCAACATTATCCTCGCCGACGAGATCCACACGCCGGACAGCAGCCGCTACTGGCTTGCCGAAAGCTATCCGGCAAGCTTTGCCGCCGGAAAACGCCCGGAAAGTTTCGACAAGGATTTCGTCCGCGGCTGGGTGGCGGAGCGTTGCGATCCCTATAAGGACGAGATCCCGGAAATCCCCGCCGAACTGATCGAGCAGACCTCGGCCGTCTACATCAAAGCCTACGAGGCGATCACCGGTGAGCGTTTTGCTCCCGACAACAACGGCGAGACGCCGCTTGCCCGTATCCGAACCAACCTCGCCCGCTATTTCCCTTAAAATCGCGGCACACGAAAGCCGCCGCGCCGTTCACCGGCCTGCGGCGTTTCGCCCAATGGCGCTAGGGCGCCGCGCGTCCAACAGGACGCGCTAAGGACGCTCTATCACTTTGAATTGGCGCATAATCCTTTCCGAAAATCGATTCCGATTTTCGGGGTTATGCGCTAGCATCGGAAAAAAGGGGTATCGGGCTCAGCCCGGCGGGGAACAAATGGCAAGAAGGCCAAGACGCAAGGCCGAGGAAACGCGGGAAGACATTCTCTCCATGGCGGAGATGCTGTTCCGCGAGCGGGGCTTCGTTGCGGTGTCGATCGCCGATATCGCCGGCGCGCTCCACATGTCGCCCGCCAATGTCTTCAAGCATTTCCGTTCCAAGGTCGCGCTCGTCGATGCGATCGCCGGACGCCATCTCGACGATGCCGCCGAGCGCTTCGCCGCCTTCGATGAGAAGTTACCGCCAAAGGAACAACTGCTCCGCTTCATCCTGCGCCTGCTGGAAAGCCACCTGCAGGACATCCAGAAGAACCCTTACATCTTCGAAATGGTACTTTCGACGATCGAAGCCAAACTCGAGGCCGGCAATCGCTATCGCGCCCGCATCGAGGTGAAGCTCGGCGAGATCATCCGCGAAGGCATGGCGGAGGGAAGTTATCATTGCCGCGATCCCGAGAGCGCGGCGCATACCGTCGCAGACGTCCTGGCCTGCGTGCTGCACCCTGTCCTGATCGCTCGCGACGACAAGGAGACACTCGTGCACCGCGCCGAAAAAATCGTGTGTTTCGTCGATGCCGCACTGCAAAATAGCGCTTGCTAAGTGATGATTGCTGAATTACGTCACTTCGTAAAGCTTTTCTTAAATTCGGATAACGGCATTTGAAGCCAACCCAATCCTGACGCTTATATAAGCCTGTGCTCGGCCCAGCCGAGCCCGTGGGCCGAGCTCGTGGATTGAACGGCGATTGCCACCGCACAGGAATTCAGCATGATACGCCGTGCCCTCCTCATCTCCTCGGCCCTGGCATTCGCAGCCCTTCTCGCCGCCTGCAGCGACAGTGGCTCCAAGCCCGCCGGCAATGCGGGTGCAGGCGCGGCGCAGCAGGCTGCCCCGGTCGGCGTCATCACGCTGACGAAGGGTACCTTCCCGATCACCACGATCCTGCCGGGCCGCGCCGAGACATTTCAGACAGCAGATATCCGGCCTCAGGTCAGCGGCCTGATCCGCGAGGTCGCCTTTAAGGACGGCGGTGAGATCAAGAAGGGCGACCTTCTCTATCAGATCGAGGATGCACCCTATATTGCTGCCGTCGAGCAGGCCAAGGCGGCGATCTCCAAGGCGCAGGCCAGCGTGCCGAGCGCCGAAAGCAATCTCGACCGCTACCAGCGCCTCGTCGGCAGCGGCGCCACCCAGATCGAATTCGAAACGGCCAAGACGACGCTGCTTCAGGCCAAGGCCGAAGTCGAGTCGGCGAAGGCCGCACTCGCCGCCGCACAGATCGACCTCGACCACACCAGGATCGTCGCCCCTTTCGATGGCATCATCGACCAGACGGCCGTCAATGTCGGCAACGTCGTCTCTGCCAACCAGACGACGGCGCTGACGACGATCCGCCAGCTCGATCCGATCTACATCTCGCTGACGGAATCGAGCACCAACCTCTTGAAGCTGCGCGATGCGATGGCCGCCGGCGACATCAAGGGCGAAGCCAATGTCGTCTTCCATCTGATCCTCGAAAACGGCAAGGAATACAACCAGCAGGGCAAGCTCGACATGTCGAAGCAGGTGGTCAGTGAGACCACAGGCACCTTCATCATCCGCGTGCTCTTTCCCAATCCTGACCGTATCGTGCTGCCCGGAATGTATGTCCGCGCAACCGTCGAGCTCGGCGCCGAGGCCGGTTATGCGCTGCCGCAGCTGGCGACGAGCCGTGACGCCAACGGCCGGCTGACGGCACAGTTCGTTTCCGCCGACGGCAAGGTCGAAACCCGCGCCTTCGAGAACAGCTCGCCCTCCAACAATTCCTGGCTCGTGACCGAAGGCATCAAGGACGGCGATCAGCTGATCGTGAGCGGCCTGCAATCGATCACCTCCGGCATGCCGGTGAAGCCGGTCCCGATGAAGATCAACGACAACGGCGTGGTCGTGCCTGCCGAGCAGCCCGCGGCCGGTGACGCGCAGAAGCCCGCAGCGAAATAATAATCGCTGCAGCCTCGCATCGTCACCGTCTCAGCCGCACAGGAACAACCGATGGCCAAGTTTTTCATCCGACGTCCGATTTTCGCCTGGGTCATTGCGATCACCATCATGCTCGCCGGCCTGCTGGCGATCTTCACGCTGTCGATCTCGCAATATCCCGACATCGCCCCGACGACGGTTCGTATCAACGCCACCTATCGCGGCGCCAGCGCCGAGACTGTCGAGAAATCGGTGACCACGATCATCGAAGACGGCATGACCGGCCTCGACGACCTCACCTACATGACCTCGACCTCATCGACGGGTTCGGCCAGCATCCAGCTCACTTTCGGGACGAGCGCCGACCCCGATATCGCCCAGGTGCAGGTGCAGAACAAGCTGCAGCTGGTTCAGTCGCAGCTTCCAAGCGACGTCATCGATGCCGGCATCAGCGTCACCCGCTCGACCTCGAGCATCCTTCTGGTCGGCTCGCTCGTTTCGACCGACGGCAAGCGCAATTCTGTCGACCTCGGCAATATCATGTCGACCTCGATCGAGGATCAGATCCAGCGCCTGGAAGGCGTCGGCAGCATCAATGTCTTCGGTTCGGGATACGCCATGCGCGTCTGGCTCGATCCGTTCAAGCTGCTGAAATACCAGTTGACGCCGAGCGACGTGACGTCTGCCATCCAAGCCCAGAACACCCAGGTCTCCGTCGGTTCGCTCGGTGCTCAGCCGACGATCCCCGGCCAGCAGATCAACGTCACCATCACCGCCCAAAGCCAGCTGACCACTGTCGCCGATTTCGAACATATCATCCTGAAGGTCGAAAAGGACGGCGCGACGGTGCGCTTGAGCGACGTCTCGCGCATCGAGATCGGTCAGGAAAGCTACGGCGGCAGTTCTCGGTACAACGGCCAGCCGTCAACCGGTTTTGCCGTCAACCTTGCGATCGGCGCCAACGCCATCGATACCGCCGCCCGCGTGCGCTCCGCGCTTGAGGTTATCGGCCGTGGCCTGCCGGCGGGCGTGGAGATCACCTATCCCTATGACACGACACCCTTCGTGGAACTGTCGATCGAGAAAGTTGTCCACACGCTGATCGAAGCGATCGTGCTCGTCTTCGTGGTGCTGCTCGTCTTCCTGCAGAATCTTCGTGCGACGCTGATCCCGACGATTGCCGTTCCCGTGGTGCTGCTCGGCACCTTCGGGGTGCTGGCGGTCACCGGCTACTCGATCAATACCTTGACGATGTTCGCCATGGTGCTGGCGATCGGCCTTCTCGTCGACGACGCCATCGTCGTCGTCGAAAACGTCGAACGCATCATGTCCGAAGAAAAGCTTTCGCCGCTCGAAGCAACGGAAAAATCGATGGGCGAGATCACCGGCGCCATTGTCGGCATCGCGCTCGTCCTCACCGCCGTCTTCATTCCGATGGCCTTCTTCGGCGGTTCGACCGGCATCATCTATCGGCAGTTCTCAATCACCATCGTCTCAGCCATGCTGCTGTCGGCGCTCGTCGCCCTCGTGCTGACGCCTGCACTTTGCGCCACAATGCTGAAGCCGGTCGGCGAACACAGGAAGCACCGCGTCGGCGACTGGTTCAACCGCAACTTCACGCGCTCGACCAACGGCTATATCAGCGCCATCGGCTATCTGCTGAAGCGACCGATCCGCGTCATGCTGGTCTTCCTTCTGGTCGGCGCCGGCTGCGCTTATCTCTTCACCCGTCTACCGAGCTCCTTCTTGCCGCAGGAAGACCAGGGCGTGCTGCTGACCATCGTCACCACACCGCCGGGCTCGACCACGCAGCAGACCCAGGCGGTCGTCGAGAAGGTCGAGAAATATTATCGTGAAAACGAGAAGGATGCCGTCGATTCCGTCTTCGGCGCGCTCGGCTTCGGTTTCAGCGGTTCCGGCCAGAACAGCGCCATCGTCTTCACCAAGCTCAAGGAATTCGCACAGCGCACCGATCCGACGCTGAGCGCCCAATCGGTTGTCAACCGTGCGCTGCGCAGCTTCTTTGCGATCCGCGAGGCGCAGGTCTTCGCGCTGCTGCCGCCGGCGATCCAGGGGCTTGGCGTCTCGAGCGGCTTCTCGATGTATCTCGTCGACACCGGCGGCCATGGCAACGATGCCCTGACGGCCGCCTCCAAGCGGCTGGTCCAGATGGGCAACACGTCAGGCAAGATCGTGGCGCTGCGCAGCAGCAACAAGGAAGTCGAGCCGCAGATGCGCATCGTGCTCGATCAGGAGAAGATTGGCGCCATGGGCGTCGACATCGCCTCGGTCAATTCGATGCTGTCGATCATCTTCACCGGCCGGGACGTCAACGACTTCACGCTGAACGGCGAGATCAAGCCGGTCTATGTCGAGGGCGATGCGCCCTTCCGCATGCAGCCGAGCGATCTCAACCACTGGTATGCCCGCAACAATGACGGCGAAATGGTGCCTTTCTCCGCCTTTACCCGGACGGAGTGGGTGAAGGGCGCGCCTTCGCTTGCCCGCTTCAATGCCGTCAGCGCCATTCCGCTCGACGGCGCATCCGCTCCCGGAGTATCCTCCGGCGATGCGATGAACGAAATGGAAGCACTGACCAATGAACTCGGCGGCGGTTATACGGTCGCCTGGCAGGGCATCTCCTATCAGGAGCGGCTTTCCGGTTCGCAGGCGCCGATGCTCTACGCGATCTCGGTTCTCGTCGTCTTCCTTTGCCTGGCGGCGCTTTACGAAAGCTGGTCGATCCCCTTCTCGGTGATCATGGCGGTGCCCGTCGGCATCCTCGGAGCGCTGACGGCGGCAACTCTGTTCGGCCAGGCGAACGACGTCTATTTCAAGGTCGGCCTGCTCACCACCATCGGGCTGGCGGCGAAAAACGCCATTCTGATCGTCGAATTCGCCAAGGATCGTATGGAAAGCGGCATGGGGCTCTACGAGGCGACATTGGAAGCAGCGAGATTGCGGCTGCGGCCGATCATCATGACCTCGCTTGCCTTCATTCTCGGCGTCGTGCCGCTGGCAATCGCCACAGGCGCGGGCTCGGCGGCACAGAATGCCATCGGCATTGGCGTTCTCGGCGGCATGCTGGCGGCGACGATGCTCGGAATTTTCTTCGTGCCGTCGTTTTTCGTCGTCATTCGACGCATCTTTGCCACACGCGGCAAAAATGCGGCAGGACTGTGATATAAATGCACTGTGATAATGCAGTTCGCGTTGCTACATTGCGCCCGACTGCTTCGGAATGGTGTTTTTGGTAGAACGAAGCGCGGCGGCCGATAGTGAAGCATGAAGCTTCGGACAAGAATTGACTTGCTCGAGTACAGGATGAAATGAATGGTATCTCTTCGTTTTGCCACACCGGCATTATTGTTATTGTTGTCGGGCTGCGTTGTGGGCCCAGATCATGTTCCTCCTGAGATGCCGCTGCCCGCCAAATTCGGAGAGGGTGGAACCAAGAGCGATGGCGATGTTGCTACTGCAGCATGGTGGACCGCCTTCAAGGATTCAAGACTGAACGGCTACGTCAAGGCCGGCCTCGATCAGAACCTGACAGTTCAGCAGGCGATCGAAAGAATCAATGCAGCTTCCGCAAACGTCACCACCGCCGGCGCCGGCGGCCTGCCGAGCCTGACGGTCGGCGCCTCGCAGACGGTCAGCGGCCAGAAGGGCGAGCTGCGCACGCAGCTCGACACGCGCAACACCAGTGCCGGCGACGTCCAGCTGAGCTGGCTGCTCGATCTCTTCGGGCTCTACAAGCGCAATACGGAGAGCGCGCTTGCCTCGCTCGATTCCGCTTACGCATCGGCTGACGTTGCCAGGCTGACCCTCATACAGGACCTTGTCTCGAGCTATATCGACGTTCGCTTCTTTCAGCAGCGCCTGGCGCTTTCGAAGGCCAACCTAAAGTCTCGCCAAGAAACCTACGAACTGACCAAGTTCCAGCTTGAAGCTGGCGCCGCCTCGCGTCTTGACGTCGTTCAGGCCGAAGGCCTGGTGCAGTCGACGCTCGCCGAAATTCCCGGCCTCGAAACCAATATCCGCATATCAGCCCATCACATCGCCACGCTGCTCGGCCTGCCGGCTTCGGCTCTTGTCGATGAATTGCTGAAGGGCTCCGGTCAGCCGGTATTCCGCGGCGGCATCACCTCCGGCATCCCGGCCGACCTGATCCGCAATCGTCCGGACATCCGCGTGGCGGAACGTGATCTTGCCGCCGCAACGGCCAATATCGGCGTTGCCCAGGCGCAGCTTTATCCGAGCATCTCGCTTAGCGGCTCGATCTCGCCGTCCTACATCAACCAGCGTGGCATCCATGGCGGCCTGACGCCCTGGTCCTTCGGCCCGACGCTCAACCTGCCGATCTTCGATGGTGGCCGCCTTCGCGCCAACGTCAAGTCGGCACAGTCCGATGCTGCGACCGCCTATCTCAACTGGAAGTCGACGGTGCTGACCGCGGTCGAGCAGGTCGAGAATGCGCTTTCGGCCGTCCGGCGTGACGCACAAACGGTCGCGGCGCTTCAGGCCCAGGTGAAGACCACGCAGGAAACGCTGGAACTTTCGACTGCATCCTACAAGGACGGCGCCTCCTCGCTGCTCGACGTTCTCGACGCGCAGCGCCAGGTTTCGCTGGCCCAGGCAAGCCTTGCCGCATCCGTCCAACAGATGGCCAAGGATTATGTCTCGCTGAACATCGCAGTCGGCGGTGGCTTCGCCCCCGGCGGCAAGACGACCGCACCGGCGGCGAAGGTTGTGACTGTCAAGGGCTGACAGCTGCTGCAATCGACCTGAGGAACACAAAGCCTCGCGATCGTCTCGCGGGGCTTTTTCTTGCCTGTCGCATGCCGTAACCGAATAATTGCGCATAAGATGAATTCAGATTCGACACGCGGAAAAAGCTAAGCTATCAATCTGGTTAAACGATTAATCAGAGTGATCGTCAATTATGACAGCATCGCGCCCGGGACCGAACCTCAGCAGGATAGCGACGTCGCTCGGCGTCTCCGTCGCCACGGTCTCCAATGCGCTTTCCGGCAAAGGCCGGGTCTCCGGCCCATTGGTCGAAAGAATTCGCGAGCATGCAGCCGAGCTGGGTTACGTCCCGAGCCAGGCCGGCCGGGCGTTGCGGACCGGCCGCAGCGGCGTTCTCGGCCTGGTGCTGCCCGATATCGCCAATCCGCTGTTCCCGAAGATCGCGCAGGCGATCGAATTCGCTGCCTCCGCCGCCGGTTACGGCGTGCTGATCGCCGATTCCCGCGGCGATGTCGCCGCCCAGACCGAGGCGATCAATCGGCTGGTCGAGCGCGGCGTCGACGGCATGGTCATCATTCCCCGCCGCGCCACCCGCATTTCGGCCGCGGCCTGTCCGGTCGCCGTCATCGACACTCCCTCGACGCCTGGCAACACCGTAGCCGCCGACCATTGGCAGGGCGGCCACGAAATCGCCGGCCATCTCGCAGGCCTCGGCCATCGCCGTATCCTCATCATCGGCAACAATCAGGAATCCAACGTCCAGAATGACCGCGCCGGCGGCATTCGCTCCGGCATGCGCCCGGGCATGCATTCGGAAACCCTGTGGATCGACAGGCTGGAGCAGGAGAACGGCAGTGACTGCCCACTCGGTCTCGCCGAAAAAGTCAGGCAGGGTTTCACCGCCTTTGCCGCCCTCTCCGACCTGCAGGCGTTGCGGGCACTGACGGAGTTGCAGCAGGCTGGCATCAACATTCCCGCAGATGTCAGCGTCACCGGCTTCGACGACCTCATCTGGTCGCCTGTTGTCACGCCGGCGCTGACGACGGTCCGGATGGACATGGATAAGATTGCCGGGATTGCCGTGTCGGCGCTCGTGGATAGCATAAGAACAAGCAGCATCCGCAAGGGCAGGCTCGTGACCGCGCAGATCGAACGCGTCGCTATGCAGCTGATCGTCCGCCAATCATCCGGGCCTGCGAAGCCGGCACCAAAAACCTCAGAGATGGAGAACATATAAGATGAAAAAGGCTCTCATTGCTTCGTCAGCACTTCTCCTCGATACCGTGCTCGCCTTCGATCTGCCGGTTGCCGACGCGGCAAACCTCAAACGGTTCGGGTGAAATCATGGGCGTATGGATCGACACAGACATGGGCTTTGACGACATCGCCGCCATTCTGGTGGTGGTACAGTCTGAACTCGAGATCGACGGCCTATCGCTGCTCTTCGGCAACACGCCGCTGCCGCAGGTGAGAATAAATGCCGCCGGCGCTGCCAGTGCCTTCGGCTGGAAGTTCCCGATCCACACCGGTCGCGCCATGCCCGTTCTCGGCCAGCTTGAAACCGCGCAGGCGATCCTTGGCGAAACCGGCATCCCGACCATCGGCAGGACCCTGCCGCAGGCGGCTGCCCTTGCAGACAGCGATGCCTTCGCAGCACTCTGCCGTTGGCTGGAGCGCCAGGGCCAGCACCGCATCCTGGCGCTCGGGCCTCTCACCAACATCGCCGCCGTGGCGCTTGCCCGGCCCGATCTTGCCGCCCGCATCACCGAACTCGTCTGGATGGGCGGTGGCGTCACCAGCGGCAACCATACGGCCTCCGCCGAATTCAACGCGCTCGCCGATCCGGAAGCCCTGTCGATCGTCATCGCCCATGGCCTGCCGCTGCGCATGGTTGATCTCGACCTCTGCCGCAAGGTGCTGGCAAGGCCCGAAGACGCCGAACCGATACGCCATGCCGGCGGCGCCAATGCCGAGCTGATCGCCGATATGTTCTCGGGTTATATCCGCATCGGCACCAGCCGCGGCCGCCCGGCCATGGCGATATACGACCCCTCTGCCGCCGTCGCCTTCGTCGCTCCAGATATCGTCAGCTTCCGTCCCGCCCGCATCGACGTCGAGCTGCAGGGTGCCCTCACCCGAGGCCGCACCGTCGTCGAGACCCGCGCCACGCATGCAACCTTCAATGCCCAATTCGCCGCCGACATCGATGCCGACATGGCGCGTGTCATCATTCTCGCCGCGTTGGTCAACGAGGCCCGCAAATGACCGCCACCCCTCGTCAGGAACCCGCCGATCTCAATGATCCCGCCTTGCGCGCCCGCGCCGTCACCGCGGCGCGCGGCGACGCCCCTTTCGACATGCTAATCACCGGTGGCAGGCTGCTCGATGCGGTGACAGGCCTGATCCGGAAAGCCGATATCGGCCTCGTCGGCACCCTCATCGCCAGCGTCCATGCCCCGGCAAGCCGAACGGATGCCGTCGAGACCATCGATGCGGCGGGCTGCATCCTGACGCCCGGCCTGATCGACACGCACATGCATGTCGAAAGTTCGATGGTGACGCCGGCCGAATATGCGAGCGCCGTCTTGCCGCGCGGCGTGACTACGATCGTCTGGGATCCGCATGAATTCGGCAACGTCCATGGGCTCGACGGCGTGCGCTGGGCGATCGAGGCGGCGCGCGGCCTGCCACTGCGCGTGATCCTGCTCGCGCCCTCCTGCGTGCCTTCCGCGCCAGGCCTGGAACTTGCCGGCGCCGATTTCGATGCTACCGTCGTCGCCGAGATGCTGCGCTCCCCAGCCGTCGGCGGCGTCGCCGAAGTCATGAACATGCGCGGCATCATCGACGGCGATCCGCGCATGACGGCCATCGTCAATGCCGGCCTTGCCGCCGGCAAGCTCGTTTGCGGCCATGCCCGCGGCCTCGAAGGCGCCGATCTCAACGCCTTCATTGCATCGGGCATCACCTCCGACCACGAACTTACCTCCGGCACCGATCTCCTCGCCAAGCTTTCCGCCGGCCTGACGATCGAGCTGCGCGGCTCTCACGACCATCTGCTGAAGGAGTTCGTCGAGGTGCTGAACGGTCTCGGCCACCTGCCTCCCACCGTCACGCTCTGCACCGACGACGTCTTTCCCGACGAACTCCAGGAAGGCGGCGGCCTCGACGACGTCATCAGGCGCCTGGTACGCTACGGCATGAAGCCGGAATGGGCCATCCGTGCCGCGACCTTCAATGCCGCACAACGTCTGCAGCGTCCCGATCTCGGCCTTGTCGCCGCCGGCCGCCGCGCCGACATCGTGCTCTTCGACAACCTCACGGAATTCCGCGCGCGGCTGGTGATATCAGGCGGCCGCCTCGTCGCCCGCAACGGCAGCATGCAGGTGGCCGTCAAGCAGATTGATACGGCGCCGCTTGTCAATTCGGTGAAGCTGCCGCCGCTGACCGAGAATGATTTCCGCATTCCGGCGCAGGGCGAGCGCGTCCGCGTCGCCACCATCGACCGCGCGCGCTTCACGCAATGGGGCGAGGCCGAAACGGCGGTCAGGGACGGGTTCGTCGTGCCGCCGGCCGGCAGTGCCATGATCTCAGTCACCCATCGCCACGGCAAAACCGACGGTACCCCGCGCATCGGTTTCCTCACCGGCTGGGGTGAATGGCGCGGCGCCTTCTGCACCACCGTTTCGCATGACAGCCACAACCTCACCGTCTTCGGCGGCAATGCGGGCGACATGGCGCTCGCCGCCAACGCCGTCATATCAGCCGGTGGCGGCATGGCGGTCGCCAGGGACGGCCGGATCGAAGCGATGCTGCCGCTGCCGCTCTCCGGTCTGGTGACGGATGCATCGCTGAAGGACACCGCCTTGGCCTTCGTCAGCATCCGCAGTGCAATGGAAAAGATCGTCAAGTGGAAGCCGCCCTATTTGGTCTTCAAGGCCTGCTTCGGCGCAACGCTCGCCTGCAATGCCGGCCCGCACCAGACGGATCGGGGAATTGCCGATGTGGTGACGGGGAAAGTGCTTGAGAGTCCGGTGCTGGAGATTATGTAAGCCGAGGCGCACAGACCACATACAAAGGGCGTGCGTCCCCGCCACCTCAAACTCCATCTAGACCTTCAATTCCCGCTCGACCAACGCAACCCAGTAAGCCGCCCCATATCCAAGCGCTTCATCGTTGAAATCATAAGCCGTATTATGGTGCAGCGCCCCGTCCACCGCCGGACCGTTGCCGAGCCAGACATAGCAGCCCGGCGCATTCTGCGCGAAGAAGGCGAAATCGTCTCCCGCCGTCGATGGCGGAAAGCTTGTCCGCACCTTCTCATTAAAGACCGCACCAGCCGCACCAAGCGCCCGCGCCGTCGCATCCGCATCGTTGACGACAGGCGGAATTCGCCGCTCGAATGCATAGTCCACGGCAATGCCGTACATGGCCGCCGTGCCATGCGCCAAGCGTCCGATCTCGGTCTCGAGCTGATCGCGCACCTCAGGCGAATAGGCCCGCGCCGTCCCGCCAATCTCGACGATATCAGGAATGACGTTCAGCGCCTTTGGGTCGCCCGCCTGCAGGAAACAGGCGCTGACGACCGCCGGTTGCAGCGGATCGACCACCCGTCCGACAATCGTCTGCAGCGATGACAGGAAGGTGCCGGCGGCCGTGATCGGATCGCGGCCAAGATGCGGCTTGGCGCCGTGCGTGCCGGTCCCGCGGAAGGTAATCCGCCAGCTGTCGGAGGAGGCAAGCTGCGGCCCCTCGACCACGGCGATCTCATCGACCGCAAGCCCAGGCACGTTGTGCAGCCCATAGACGGCATCGCAGGGAAAAAGTTGAAACAGCCCGTCCTCGACCATGCGCCTTGCCCCGCCTCGCCCTTCTTCGGCCGGCTGGAAGATGAAATGCACCGTGCCGGAAAAATTCCGTGTCGCCGCCAGATGCCGCGCGGCGCCGAGGAGCATCGCCGTATGCCCGTCATGACCGCAGGCATGCATCTTGCCTGACACTGTCGATTTATAAGGCCGCTCCGCCATCTCAGGCATGGCAAGCGCATCCATGTCGGCGCGGAGCCCGATCCTGCGTGTGCCGTTGCCGATCTGCAGCGTGCCGACCACGCCGGTGCCGCCAAGACCGCGATGCACCGCAATACCGGCCTCTTCGATAAGGGTCGCGACGATGCTGCCGGTGCGTTCCTCCTCGAAACCGAGTTCGGGATGGGCGTGCAGATCGCGGCGCAGGGAGGTGAGAAAAGGCAGATCGTCCTTGATCCGGGCGGGGATGCTCATCGGGCAATGCTCATGGGCCTGGATATCCTGTCAAGCGAAACGGGCGCCCAACCGGCGCCCGCGTCAGATCATCCGTTGTTCATCAAACGGCCCACAAGTTCAACCCCTCAGGCTTCCTCGACGAACACCTCCTCGCGCTTCTTCTTGACGCTAGGCAGGAAGACGACGATGAGGACCGCGGCCGCAATCGCCAGGAGAATGGCGCTGATCGGTCGCGTGACGAAGGTGGTGGGATCGCCGCGCGACAGGATCATGGCGCGACGCAGGTTCTCCTCGAGCAGCGGCCCGAGCACGAAGCCGAGCAGGAGCGGCGCCGGCTCGCAGCGAAGCTTCGCCAACACATAGCCGATGAGCCCGAAGAAGGCGACGGCATAGAGGTCGTAGACATTGGCGTTGACGCTGTAGACCCCGATCGAGCAGAAGGCCATGATGACGGGGAAGAGCACGTAGTAAGGCACGGTCAGCAGTTTCACCCAGAGCCCGATCAGCGGCAGATTGAGGATGACGAGCATCAGGTTGCCGATCCACATCGAGGCGATGATGCCCCAGAACAGCGCCGGCTGCTCGGTGGCGACGTTCGGACCGGGCACGATGCCCTGGATGATCATCGCACCGATCATCAGCGCCATGACGGGATTGGCCGGAATGCCGAGCGTCAAGAGCGGAATGAACGAGGTCTGCGCACCGGCATTGTTTGCCGATTCCGGTCCTGCGACACCGGCAACGGCACCCTTGCCGAATTCCTCCGGCGTCTTCGACATTCGCTTTTCCACCGTATAGGAGGCGAAGGAGGCAAGGATTGCACCGCCACCCGGCAGGATGCCGAGCGCCGAGCCAATCGCCGTGCCGCGAATGACGGGTGCGATCATCTCCTTGAATTCCTGGCGGGACGGCAAGAGGCCGGACACCTTGGCCATCAGCACCGTGCGTGTCGACTCGCCCTCGAGGTTGCGAAGGATTTCGGCAACCCCGAAGACGCCGACGGCGAGCGCCACGAAGTTCAGCCCGTCGGCATATTCGCGGATGCCGAGCGTGAAGCGCGGCGTGCCGGTATAGATGTCGGTGCCGACGAGGCCGAGTAGCAGCCCGAGCGCCACCATCGCCAGCGCCTTGACGACAGAGCCGTGCGCGAGAGCGATCGAGGAAACGAGACCGACGACCATCAGCGAGAAATATTCTGCCGAGCCGAATTGCAGCGCAATTGCGGTGAGCGGCGGCGCGAAGATCGCGACGAGGAAGGTCGACACGGTGCCGGCGAAGAATGAGCCGAGGGCCGCGATCGCAAGCGCTGCCCCCGCCCTGCCCTTGCGAGCCATCTGGTAGCCGTCGATCGCGGTGACGGCCGAGGAGGATTCGCCCGGCATGTTGATGAGGATCGCCGTCGTCGAGCCGCCATACTGGGCGCCGTAATAGATGCCGGCGAGCATGATCAGAGAGGAAACCGGTTCAAGCTGGAAGGTGATCGGCAGGAGCATTGCGATCGTCGCCGTAGCGCCGATCCCGGGCAGCACGCCGATCAGCGTGCCGAGCAACACGCCGATCAGGCAGAAGAACAGGTTTTCCGGAGTGCCGGCTGTTGCAAAGCCGAGCGCAAGATTGCTGAAAAGATCCATCATCGTCTCCTAGAATCGGACCCAGGGGCCGAAGCGCTCGAACGGCAGGCCGAGCCCGTAGCTGAAGACCGCGACCGAAAAGATGGTCAGCAGCAGCGACAGCACGATCGCGAAGAACACGTTCATCTTTTGCGATGCGAAGCAGGCGATGAAGGCGGTGAGGAATAGTGACGGTGCAAATCCGAGACCGCGCACCGTCAGCCCGAAGAACACCGGTGCCGGCAGGATGAAAAGCATGCCGCGCCAGGCAAACGGGTCGATCGGCTCGCCCTCGACGCGGAGGGCCTGAATGAAGATGATCGCGCCGAGAAGCACGAGCACGCCGGCAAGCACCAGCGGAAAATAACCAGGCCCCATGCGCACCGCCGTGCCGAGGTCGAGCCCCAGCGACTGGATGGCGAAGAAAGCACCGGTCGCGACAAAAAGCGCGCCGCAGATCGCATTGGTGGTATCGAAACTGATGGACTTCATGGTGTCTCCTGGGTTGGAGATGGTTGATGTGACGCGGTCACAAAGGAAGTATCCCCTCATCCGCCTGCCGGCACTAACCGGGGTCGAGCCACGGGTCTCGACCCGTCCTTCGGCCCCCACACGCGGGGAGAAGGGGATATGCCGCAAACCCTTCGCCTCCACCGCCGTTGAATCACGCATGTTCCCTCTCCCCGTGCACGGGGAGAGGGTTAGGGTGAGGGGCTCATCCGGCATGTCCTGGACGAGGACATGATCCTCAGTCGGCATACTCGCCGGCGGCCTCGATGATCGGCTTCCAGCGGGCGATCTCGCTTTCGAGCTTGGCCTTCAGCGCAGCCGGCGTCGCATCGGCATCGGAGGATGGCGCCGTGCCGAGCTCGGCGAAGCGGGCGCCGACATTCGGATCCTTCAGCGCGACCTGCAGCGACTTCGACAGACGTTCGTTGATCTCAGCCGGCGTGCCCTTCGGCGTATAGATGCCGTGCCAGATGCCGACTTCAAAACCCGGCAGCCCGGCTTCGACGGCTGTCGGAATATCCTTCATCACGTCGAGCCGCTTGGGCGAGGTCACGGCATAGGCCTTGATCGTGCCGCCCTGAATCTGCTTCGTCGTGTTGGTCGTCTGATCGCACATGACATCGACCTGACCGCCGAGCAGATCGGTCATGGCAGGGCCGGTGCCCTTGTAGGGAACGGTCGTGAGCGGCGTCTGGATGGCGCTCATGAACATCATGCCGCAGAGATGCGAGGCCGCACCGATGCCGGCATTGGCGACCGTCACCTTGTCCTTGTTCGCCTTGATGTAGTCGATCAGCCCCTTGAGGTCGGCCGGCTCCATGTCCTTACGGGCAACGATCGTCATCGGCACCTCGGTGACGAGGCCGACATAGTCGAAGGCGCCGAGCGTGTCGTAGGCGAGCTTGCGGTAGAGCGTAGCGCTGGTCGCCATGCCAATATGGTGCAGCAGGATGGTGTAACCGTCGGGATCGGCACTCGCCACGCGGCCAGCACCGAGCGTGCCGCCGGCGCCGCCGACATTTTCGACGACGATCTGCTGGCCGAGATCCTTCGACATGGATTCGGCGACCAGGCGCGCGACGGTGTCGGTCGGGCCGCCGGCCGCAAACGGCACGACCATGGTGATGGTGCGCTCGGGATAGGTCTGCGCCGAAGCGGCGGCGGCGAGAAGAGAGACCGCGGCAGCCGCGGTCAGGCCGAGCATGGCCTTCAGAATTTTCATCGTTTCCTCCCTGATGAAATAAGCAAGCCCGCCGACACATCCTCCGCGCCGGTTCGGATAACCTATTTGCCGCCTGGAAAAATCGACCCGCAATCATTGCAGTCGCTTTCGAAAGACGATTTTACAACAGTGCGATGCAGCATGGGTCGATTTGGAAACAAACAGCTCTGGCGATGGGTGGAAATCCACCCATCGCGCTATGACGTTTGCCTTATTTTTTGGGAGGCAGCACCACTTCGCCGGTCTCGATCAGCGACTTGAGGTTGGAGAGAATGCGTGGCCAGCCGCCGGAAACGGCGTTGATAAGCTTGGAATTCTCGACTGCGATGGAATGGGTCACCGTCAGCTTGGTGGCCGTATCGTTGACCGCCTCGATCTCCATCACGCATTGCGAATAGCCCTCGGCCTTCAGCTCCGGCATGAACTCGTTTCGCCACTTCAATACGAGCCGTTTCGGCGGATCGCATTCCAGGATCTCGCCGGTATCCGCGACTGATCCGTCCTCGAACAGAAGCTTCCAGGCAGCGCCTGCCCTCCACTCGGTCTCGAAATGGGCGCCGAGCCAGAATTTCTTCATGAACTCGGCCGTTGTCAGCGCCGCCCAGAGCTGCTCCGGCGTCGTGCGGATAAAGGTGACATAGTTATATGTGCTGCCAGCCATGATGATACTCCCTTTTCGCCAGGACTACGTACTCCCCGATGGCTAGGCCCGGATCTAGTGGCCGCCCTTGCCTTCGAGAGTCTGCTTCAGATCGGCGAGCGCATTCAGTTGCTGCCGCTCGAATTTGTTGATCCATCGTTGCGCGATCTCGTTGATCGGCACGGGATTGATGAAGTGCAGTTTCTCCCGGCCCTGGCGCTGCGACGAAACGAGGCTCGCCTCCTCCAGGATCGCAATATGTTTGGCCACGGCCTGGCGCGTCATCGTAAGCCCCTCGCAGAGCTCAGCCAGAGTCTGGCCGTTCCTCGCATACAGCCGATCTAGCAACTGCCGCCGGCTCGCATCCGCCAGAGCCCGGAAAACCGTATCATCATCCATGTCTTTATATGGAACCATTTGGTTGCCTATTTTGCCCCTTATAGGCAACCAAATGGTTGCATGTCAAGCCGTAAAATGTGGTTGGAATGCATGCGCCTTTAAAAAGGCGCTAACTTTCGGTGATCAGCATCCGCTTGTCGAGACCGTATTTCTGCATCTTTTCGTAGAGTGTCTTCCGAGAAATGCCGAGCGACTCATAGACCGGCCTGAGGCTTCCGCCATGAGCCACCAGCGCGCTGGCAATGACCCCTCGTTCGAATTCGGCGACACGCTCAGCAAGCCCGGTCGCCTCCTCGGCTTGGCGCCCGCCATTGTCGAGACCGAGGACCAGACGGTCTGCGGCATTCCTCAATTCACGCACATTGCCGGGCCAGTCGCGCTGAGCGATGTCGGAAATCACTTCCGGCGGCACGGCCATCTCGTCGCGACCGTAGCGGGCCGCCGCCTCCCGCACCAGCTGCAGGAAGAGCAGCGGAACATCTGCCCGCCGTTGCGACAGCGACGGCACATGCAGCGTCGCGACATTCAGCCTATAGAACAGGTCGGCGCGGAAGCGCCCCGCCGCCACCTCCGCCTCCAGATCGACCTTGCTTGTCGCGATGAAGCGCACGTCGAGCGCCACCACCTCGTTCGATCCGAGCCTGGAGATCACCCGCTCCTGCAGCACCCGCAGGAACTTCGCCTGCAGGTCGAACGGCATGGAGCCGATCTCGTCGAGCAGGATCGTGCCGCCGCGCCCATGTTCGAACTTTCCATAGCGCGGCCTTACCGCGCCCGGAAAGGCCCCAACCTCATGGCCGAAGAGTTCGCTCTCGATCAGGTTTGCCGGCAGTGCGGCGCAATTGATCGCGATGAACGGCCGGCTCGCCCGGGCGCTGATGTCGTGGAGTGCCCGCGCCACCACCTCCTTGCCAGCCCCGGTTTCCCCGACGATAAGCGTATCGGCATCGCTCGCCCCGATCGCCCGGATGCGGTAACGCAAATCCACCATCACCTGCGTGCGCCCCGGCAGCCGCGCCTCGATATCGTCGCGTTTGCCGGCGACCGCCTTCAGCAGCCGGTTCTCGAGCACGAGGCCGCGCCGTTCCATCGCCCGGCGGATGACGCCGGCGAGCATTTCGGGCGTGAACGGCTTCTCGATGAAATCATAAGCGCCTTCGCGCATCGCCCTCACCGCAAGCTGCACGTCGCCGTGGCCGGTGACGAGAATGACAGGCACCTCCGGGTCGATCTCGCGGATCTTCTGCATCAGCGTCATGCCGTCCATGCCGGGCATGCGGATATCGCTGACGACGACGCCGGGAAAACTATAGCCGATCAGCTCCAGCACATGATCGCCGTTCGAAAAGGTCTCGACGCTGAAGCCGGAGAGCTCCAGCGCCTGCGCCGTCGAGCGTCGCAGTTCCTCCTCGTCGTCGACCAACAGGATCTTCGCATCGTTCATTCCGCCGCCTCCGGCATCAGTCCTGCCGCCGATCGCAGCTCGATGCGGAACATCGCGCCCCCTTCGGGATGATTGGCAGCAGTGAGACTGCCGCCGAAATCCTTGATGATGTTATAGGAGATCGAAAGCCCGAGACCGAGGCCCTTGCCGACACCCTTCGTCGTGAAGAACGGATCGAAGATGCGCTCGGCGATTGCGGCGGGCACGCCCGGCCCATGGTCCCGCACCGTCAGCACCACCTTGCCGGCCTGCTCGAAGGCCGAAACCTCGATGCGCCGGTCATCCAGCCCTTCCACCGCATCGGCCGCATTCGAGATCACGTTGACCAGCACCTGCTGCAGACGCACGGAACCGGCGCGCACCACCGGCGGACGCGGCCCGAGATCGAGCAGCAGTTCGGCATCTGCCGCCTTCAGCCGCCAGGCGATGATCTCGAGCGTGTCGCGCATCGCCTCGTCGAGGGAAACGGGACCGAGCTTTTCGTTCGGTTTGCGGGCGAAGTTGCGCAGGTGACGGCTGATCGACGCCATCCGGTCGATCAGCCCGCCGATACGCCGGATATTGTCCCGCGCCTCTTCCGTCCGCCCACGGTCGATGAGCACCGAGGCACTGTCCGTATAGGTCTTGGCCGCGGCGAGCGGCTGGTTGAACTCGTGCGAAAGAGCAGCCGACATCTGTCCGAGACCGGCGAGTTTTCCGGCCTGGATCAGGTCGGCCTGGGTTTGGCGCAGCTGCTGCTCGGTCAGCCGCCGCTCGGCGATCTCCTCTTCGATTCGGCTGTTGACGCGGGCAAGATCGGCCGTGCGCTCCTCGACACGTCGTTCCAGCTCGTTGCGCGCATCGGCCTGCATCTGCATGCGCTCGGCGAGCCGCGTCCGCCGCTGGCGCAGAACCGCCACCGTAAGCCCAGCGATGCACAGGATGAGAAAGACGGCCGCAAGCGCCGTGCGCGCCTGGGTGCGGATGGAACTCGTTTCCATCAGCACGTTCACCGTCCAGTCCTCGGCCGGCATGTAATGCGAGAGCACCAGATATTCGCTCGAGCCGCGCTCGCCGGCCAGCGTCATCAGCTCATGCTGCTCGAAGTGATGTCGCGTCACTGGCAGCGCCGTCAGCCTGGCATTGGCATAGCGCCGCGACGCCTCGGTGCGGGCGATGCGATCGGCCGTCAACGGCAGGATGGCGCCGTAAAGCCATTCCGGGCTTCCCGACATGAAGATGATGCCCTCGGGATCGGAGACGAAGATCCTGTATTCGCCGCCGCCCCAGGATGATTCGATCGTGTCGATATCGACCTTGAAGACGATGACACCGCGAATATCCGCGCCTGTCCGGATCGGTGCGGCAAAATAATAGCCGCGCTTCAGCGAGGTTGTGCCGAGCGCGTAGAACCGCGCCTGCCGGCCTTCGATCGCATCCTGGAAATAGGGCCGGTAGCTGAAATTCTGGCCGACGAAACTTGCAGGTCCGTCGTAATTGCTGGCCGCGATCGTCTCTCCATCCGGCTTGACCACATAGATGTCGGAGGATTTCAGCAGCCCGTTGATCGCCTTGAGATAAAGATTGGCCGCAGCGCGCAGCGCCTCATCCTCGGGCGCGCTCACCAGTTCCTTGATGTCGTCGTGATCGGCGATCAACGCCGGCAGCGCCTCGTAGCGGTTGAGATGGCCGCTGAGTGCCGAAACGGCAAGACGCAGCGCCGTTCCCGCCTGCGCCGAGGCTTCCTCCATATAGGCGCGCGTGGCAATCGCGCTGCCGTAGGTGAAGAAGGCGAATATGATCAGCGGCACGACCAGCAACGCCGCTATCGCACGATATCTCGAAGACAGAACCGGCTCCTCCCCTTTCTGCCTCCACTCCCCAGCGAGGCATACCCCATGGCACCGAGTTTAGTGAGGCCGGCAGGGATTTCCAAGGGGTCGCCGAAACTTGACACCCGCCTAGGGCGGATGTCCTATTGCCGCATCGCAAGGAGACCCCACTCATGAGCGACGATCAGGCGCCCACCGACAGCAAGCTCACTACCTCCAAACGCCGTTGGGCGACCGAAGGTAAGTTCCTCACCGGCCGCATCAGCCGTCCCGAAGCCGAGCGCCTGCCGCCCGGCCAGCACCTCGTCAAGAACTGGCCGGTGCTCGATCTCGGCCAGCAGCCTGTTGTCTCCACAGATACCTGGCGGCTCGATGTGCGCGGACTCGTCGAAACGCCGCTCACTCTCACCTGGGCCGCGTTCCAGGCGATCGAGCAGAGCGCCAAGGTGAGCGACATCCACTGCGTCACCACCTGGTCGCGCTACGATAATAAATGGAAGGGCGTTTCGACGCGCGATCTGCTCGATCTCGCCATGCCCAAGCCCGAAGCCGGTTACGTCATGCTGACGAGTTATGACGGCTACACCACCAACCTGCCGCTTTCCGATTTCGCCGCCGAGGATGCGATCCTCGCCACCGCCTGGGAAGGCCTGCCGCTAACGCCCGAACACGGTGGCCCGATGCGCCTCGTCGTGCCGCATCTCTATTTCTGGAAAAGCGCCAAATGGCTGCGCCGCATCGACCTTATGCCTGCCGACCAGGCAGGCTTCTGGGAAAAGAACGGCTACCACATGTATGGCGATCCGTGGCGCGAGCAGCGCTATTCCGACGATTGAGCCTTCGGTTGCGAGAAGCGGCGAAGCGCAAACACACCGAGGCCGAACAAAGAGGCAAGCCCCGTCAGAGACGCCATGCTGGCGACATGGAATGGGATCCCCCTCCAGCGCGGCTCGACGATATCGGCTGTGTTGAAGGCCTCGCCGCTGAACCGGCAGGTGATGAGCGCAAGACCGCGCCGCACCATGTCAGCATCGACAGCGGAAATGATTTCGCCTGCAGCAGCCCCCTCCCGCGGCATCTCGCGCATCGAAAGCAAGACGGCCTTGGTCGCGGCCAGATAGGCATGGGCGCATTCGTTGAACGGGCTTTCCTCATCCGTCACGCTGCCCGGCATCCGGCCCCACAGACAGTAGGAATACTGGATCTCGGCATAGTTCAGCATGCGGCGGAACGGCTCGTTCGTATCGACTGCACGGGATGCAAGGTCGATAATCCCACTGCGATAGTCAGACATGACAGCCATCTCGCCATGGGAAATTTCCGGGATATCCAGGCCCGCATGGCTACCGCCATCGCTGCGGCTATGAGCAAAAGCGCTTCCGGCAACCACACAAAAAAAGGCAGCCGCGGCAAATGCCGCCGACAGGAGTGGTATGGTTTTGCCGATTTTCATGCTTGCTCGAAAACTTAAGGGCGCCGGCAAAGCGGCGCCCTTCGATGCCCTCAGTGAAATGCCGTGGCCGGCCGGCTGCGTTGTCCACCCCTGACCGCAAGTCGCTTTTCCGCCAGCGCCCCGAAGGCGAGGCCGAGCGTTGCCCAGAGGATCACATGCATGCCGAGTGAGGTCGTGCGGAAACGCCAAAGTACCATCGCCGAGAAGTTCTCCGGCACCTCGTTGATCGGCGGCAGCAGATAGAGCACGACGCCGATGAAGACGAGATAGACGATGCCGGCGATGATCGCGCCGTTCCAGAGACCGAAACGCTCGGAAAGGCGGCGCGACAGCGCCATTGCGGCAATGAGCGCCGCAAGCGAGACGACGATCATCAGGAAGAACAGCTCGGTCCTGGCACCGATCGTGTCGGGATTGCCGACCGCCGGCGGGTTGGCCGGATATTTGATACCGGGAACGAGAACAACCGCCACGAAGGCGGCAATGGCGATGACGGCCGAGGTGCCACGCGGCGAAAGGCTGCTGAAGCGGCCTTGCACGAAAGCGAAGGCGAGCGCGAAGAGCCCGCCGACGGCGACGCTGTAGGCCATGACGCCGGTGAAAAGGCCAAGACCGGCCTGTGTGGCGCGGCTGACGATTTCGGGTTCGGCAGCCTCGCCGGCCGTCTGGGCGCTTGCCTCCTCGAAGGCGATCGCCGCATCGACCAGCGGCTCGCCGAAAGTATGGGCGAAAGCGAAAACGAGGATACCAGCAATCAGGCCCGCGAGCATGCCGCGAAGCAGAAGGTTTCCAACCATGTCAGGAACTCCCTTAGTGGCAGGGAAAGCCGAGAAGATGGCGGCCGTCATGCACGAATTCGTGCACATACATGCCGTTGAACAGCGCCATCGCGCCTTCCTCGGTGCCGACGAAATAGAGGACGATGAGCATCAGCAGGCCGCCGAAGATCGCCCAGGGCAGGATCTCGCCTACGGGGATCGGCGCCGGTACGGCAACGGGCGCGAAAGTGGTGTCAGACATGTATTCCTCCGGGAATGACGCGTTCAGTCGAAAGAGTGCTTGTGCAGTAGGGTCTGACTTCCAGCGCGAAGAGCTTTCGACACGCTGGTCACAGTGGCGCGACCGCGCCGGACTTACACCGGCTTCCAAACCCGCAACAGCACGGTTATATCTGCACGCCGAAGAAACTGTCAACGAAACTTCACAAGCCGGCGAAGGACGCTGTCGCCGCATTCCGGGAGACAAGAACGACTGTGAATACGCGCCTCACCTGGATCTGCCACGGCGCGACGGCAGCAAGCCGCAAGGCCCTGTTCCCGCTCGACGAACCGCTGGAGGACAAGGCAGTGGAGGAGGCCGGCAGGATGATCGCCCCGCCCCGCGCCGATCGAATTGCCACGAGCCCCGCCTTGCGCGCCCGTCAGACTGCTGATGCGCTGCGCCTCGAAGCCCGGATAGATCAGGCGCTTTGCGACTGCGACCATGGTCGCTGGGCCGGCAGGTCGATCGCGGCGATCGGGACCGAAGAGCCGGAGAACCTCATGGGGTGGATGAGCGATCCGGAAGCGGCCCCGCATGGCGGCGAGAGCTTTCTTGATTTGCGAACCCGCGTCGCCGGCTGGATGGATGGACAGACCGTCCTCGACGGCCACATCATTGCAATCAGCCATGCGGCCGTCATCCGCGCAGCGATCGTGCATGTGCTTCAGGCGCCACTCTCCTCCTTCTGGCTGAGCGACGTCGAGCCGCTTTCCGTCATCCGCATGACCAGCAACGGACAGCGCTGGTCTCTGCGCTTCCAGCATTAGAGACTGCTGATCTTATCCAGCTTTGCACAAGCAAATCGCGTCATCTCTGTTGAACCCGGCTTTGCGGGAACTACTTCCTTGTCCCAAGGAGATGGAAGAATGACATATGATTGGAGTGGCGAGCGCACACGACGCCTGCGTTTCATGCGTGTCGCCACAGTCACGGTTCTGGTCGGTCTCATCGTCAGCGTTCCGCTGCTGATCGTCACCGCCTGAAGCACGAGAAAGGGCGAGCGATGCATTAGCACGCTCGCCTTCGTTCTTTTCCCGCATGAGCCAGTCTCCCGAACCATGAAGGGGATCGCGCTTATAGAGACGCCCTGCTTCCTCACAAGCCTGTCGGGTCTCTCTGCGGCACAGCAACAGGCTGCCGCCTCTGATAATTCGCCTTCTGGTTTCAACAAACATTTCAGACTTTCGTGATATTTCCGCGAAGGTGGAGATGGAGAAGGCATAATGCCGGTGTTTTTCCAAAGCAGGGCCGGACGGCAATGCCTGTCGATCGTGGTGTCCGGAGTGACCCTCTGGCTTCTCGGCACGCTGCTACAGCTCGACGACAGCCTGGTCGCCTTCATGACCGGTTTCGGCGAGTACGGCGCCGACAAGCTCGTTCTGGCGCTCGGCATCGCCGGCGCCATGAGCTTCATCTATTCGGTGCTGCGCATCGCCGACCTGCGTAAGGAAATGGAACTGCGCGCGGCCGCCCAGGCAAAAGCCGATTGGACCGCAACCCACGACCATCTCACCAAGCTGCCGAACCGCTACGCCTTCGAGCGCAAGATCCTCTCACGGCCGGTCAAGGACGACGAGGCCGAGATCGAGGAGTGGGATCGCAACGTCACCATCTTCTCCGTCGACCTCGACGGCTTCAAGAAGGTCAATGATCTTGTCGGCCATAAGGGCGGCGACATCCTGTTGATCGAGGTTGCCAGACGGATCTGCGCGCTCGGCAATGCCGACTGCGTCTATCGCTTCGGCGGCGACGAATTCATCATCGTCGCCTTCGCCCTGACGGCGCAGCGCGAGGAGCGTTTTGCCAAGCTGCTGATCCAGGCCGTCACCCGGCCCATCCATATCGATGGCTTTGCCGTCGAAGTCGGCGCCAGCGTTGGTTACGACCGCTGGGCCGAGGGAACCGAACCGCTGGAAGATGCCGCCCACCGTGCCGACCTCGCCATGTACGAGGCGAAATCACGTGGACCCAACCACTATTTCGTTTTCGAAGCCTCGATGCAGAACAAGGTAACGGAACGCGCCTCGCTGGAAACCAGGCTGCGCGCCGCAATCTCCAGCAAGGAGATCAAACCCTTCTATCAGCCGCTGATCGATCTGAAGACCGGCCAGCTCTGTGGCTTCGAGGCCTTAGCACGCTGGATCGGCGACGACGGCGTCAACATCCCGCCGCCGGTCTTCATCGGCATCGCCGAGGAAAACGGCATGATCACCGCATTGTTCGAGGATCTTCTTGCCCAGGCGTGCTGCGACGCGCTGACCTGGCCGGAGCATGTGATGTTGTCCTTCAACGTCTCGCCCGTGCAGATGGAAGACAGATTGCTGACCTCCCGCATCCTCAAGGTCCTCTCCGCAAGCCGGCTGCCGCCGCAGCGCCTGGAAGTGGAGATCACCGAAAATGCGCTGATCCAGGATCCCGCCGTCGCCGCAGCCATTCTCGACGAACTGCATGCTGCCGGCATCCAGATCGCACTCGACGATTTCGGCACGGGCTATTCGAGCCTCGCCCAGCTCGCCCGCTATCGTTTCGACAAGATCAAGATCGACAAAAGCTTCATCGCCACCTATCGCGACGACGAGCGTCAGGAAAAGATCGTCCGCGCCATGCTCGGCCTTGGCAGGAGCCTCAACATCAAGACGACAGCCGAAGGCGTTGAAGAGCACGGCCAGCTTGCCTTCCTGCTGCAACTCGGCTGCGACATCGGCCAGGGCTATCTTTTCGGCAAGGCGATGCCAGCCGCAGAGGCGGGCATCTTCATCAGCGATCGCAAGACCCGTCTGGCCTTCACGGCCTGACGGAGCGCTCTACCTTTTGTTTTGACGCAATTCCCGGCAAACCGCTTCGCGCTTTGCCGGGAATTTGCTCTAAAAAGCCTGGCGCAGGATCACGAAGAGCACGAAGGCGATTGCGATCGAGGCCGGCAACGTCAACACCCAGGCCATCAGCATATTGCGCACGGTCGACCATTGCAGGCCGGACCCGTTCGCCGCCATGGTGCCGGCAACGCCTGACGACAGAACATGCGTGGTTGAGACCGGCAGGCCGAGATGATCGGCCGAAGCGATGGTGACCATCGCCACGACTTCGGCTGCCGCACCCTGACCATAGGTCAAATGCGTCTTGCCGATCTTTTCGCCGACGGTGACGACGATGCGCTTCCAGCCCACCATCGTGCCGAGGCCGAGCGCGATCGCGACCGCCACTTTCACCCAGAGCGGGATGAACTTCGTCGCGTTGTCAACCGCCTTGTGATAGTTCGTCACTGCGCTGAGGTCGCCGGCATCCATCGGCAGCAACTTCTGCTTGTCGATCAGCTTCAACGCCTCGCCGATCAGGTAGATGTCGTTGCGGACGTTGCCGACGAGATTGGTCGGCACCGCTTCGAGCGTCGGGAAGGCGGCGACTTCGGCACTTGTCTGGTGGATATATTGCTGCAGGGCCGGCGTCGTCGCATCCGTCCAGGTCTTGTTCTTGACGGCGTTGCTGACCTCGGCCTTGTAGTCCGCAACGGTCACGCCAGGCTTCACATATTTGCCGAGTGCGGCTTCCACCTGGACCGATGCCGACTTGTAGGCTTCGAGATAATTGACATCGGGCGTGCGGTTCAGCGCGAAGGCCGTCGGCACCAGGCCGATCAGGATGAGCATGATGAGGCCCATGCCCTTCTGGCCATCGTTGGAACCGTGGGCGAAGCTGACGCCGGTGCAGGTGAAGATCAGGATCGCACGGATCCAGAGCGGCGGCGGCTGGTTGCCCTTCGGTTCGTCATAGAGCGCCTTGTTGCGCACCAGAACCTTCATGACGAGCAGAAGAACGGCCGAAAGGCCGAAGCCGATCAGCGGCGAGATCAAAAGTGATAGTCCGATATTGGTCGCCTGCGACCAGTCGACGCCGCTGGTCGCTGTGCCTGCCGGCGCCAGGAACTGGTTGGCAAGGCCGACGCCGATGATCGAGCCGACCAGCGTATGCGAACTCGACGACGGCAGACCGAGATACCAGGTTCCGAGGTTCCAGAAGATCGCCGCGATCAGCAGCGCAAAGACCATGGCAAGGCCGGAGCCGGAGCCGACCTGGAGGATCAATTCCACCGGCAGCAGCGCCAGGATGCCGAAGGCGACGGCGCCGCTCGAAGTCAGCACGCCGAGGAAGTTGAAGAAGCCGGACCAGATGACGGCAAATTCCGCCGGCATGGAACGGGTGTAGATCACGGTGGCGACGGCATTGGCCGTATCATGGAAACCGTTGACGAACTCGAAGCCGAGCGCGATGAGCAGCGCAAGGCCCAGCAGAATCCAGGGAACGGCAACTGCGGTCGTCAGGTCGCGGGCGAGTGCATAGGCGACATATCCAAGGCCGCAAACCAGAACGAGCCCGAACAGCGGCAAGAACCACTTGCCGGCCGAATTCGAACTGTGGAGCGGGTGGGAAGCGTCGCTATGAACCTGGCTGGGGGCAATATCGGCCATGGCATAGTTCCTTGTTCCGTTTGCAAATTTGCCTTTTGTTAATAATTCCGCCGCGTGAAGCTCTCATGACGCCATGGCTGACCCGCCCGTAAGACACTGACGCCGCACGATCTTACCCGTCATGTGCTCGTCCCGGCGCATTCGTGAAACATGCCGTATGTCGATCGCGGCCGGCCCAAGACGGTCGTGCGCGCTTCGACAAAAAACGAGCAGCGGGCGAATAATTTCTTTCCGCCGGAAGCCTCGACGCTAAGTTCGGTCGTGACCACAACCGTGCGGAGTCTTTGAGACATGCCATCGACCGACCTTCTCCTGACTTTCAACGCCGGTTCCTCGACGGTGAAGATCGGCATCTTCGCGATGGACGGCGATGCGGCGCGGCGCATCGGCAAGGGTGTAATCGATTTCCGCGCCGAGCCGCTGTCTCTCAGCCTGACAGCGGGGCCACAGACATTCGAGACGCCGCTGAAGGCGGAGACGACGGAAGACCTGCATGGCGTCATCGACGAGACCTTTTCCCTTCTCGCCGGGCATTTCGATGTCGCCGCCGTGCGCGCCGCCGGCCACCGCGTCGTCCATGGCGGCGACCGCTTCACCAGTGCCGTCGCCCTTAATGACGCCGCGATCGATGCGGTCGATGCGCTGACCTCGCTTGCGCCCCTGCACCAGCCGCAGGCGCTGCGCTTCATCCGCGCGCTCCGGCATCTGAAGCCGCATCTTGTCCAGACGGCCTCCTTCGACACCGCCTTCCACGCCACGCAGGACGATCTCGTTCGCCGCTTCGCCATTCCCCGCGCGCTGCATGACGAAGGCATCAAGCGCTATGGTTTCCACGGACTTTCCTACAAGTTCATCGCCGGCGAGCTTCGCCGCAAGGCGCCGCACGCGGCAAAGGTGGTCGTCGCCCATCTCGGCAGCGGCGCCAGCCTCTGCGCGCTGGATGAAGGCGTCAGCCGCGATTGCAGCATGGGTTTTTCGACGCTCGACGGCATCCCGATGGCGACGCGCACCGGCTGGCTCGATCCCGGCGTCATCCTGCATCTGGCCGGTGAGAGGAGACAATCCTTCGAGGAGATCGAGGACCTGCTTTATCATCGCTCCGGCCTGCTCGGCGTCTCAGGCATCAGCGCCGATACGCGCGACCTCTTGAAGGACGATCGGCCGCAGGCCCGCCAGGCGATCGACCTCTTCACGCTGCGCATTGCCGGCGAGATCGGTCGCATGGCAGCGACGCTGAACGGTCTCGACACGCTCGTCTTCACCGCCGGCATCGGCGAGCATCAGTCGGAGATCCGTGCCGGCGTAGCCAAGCGATCGTCCTGGCTTGGCCTTGCCATCGACGAAAAAGCCAATGCCGCCAATGATTTCACGATCAGCACGAGGAAAAGTCGCATCGCCGCTCACGTCATCGCCACCGACGAGGAGCAGGTCATCGCCGACGAGGCGCTGTCTATTCTTCGCGGTGGCTGATCCAGATCAACAACACGCCGGCGCCAGCCGGTAGAATTGACGTTGAACAAGTCTCGAACGAGAGAAACCCATGGAAAAGCATGTCTCGCCCGCCGCCTTGACTGACGCCGAACTCACCCTGATCGACCGCTACTGGCGCGCCGCCAATTATCTCTCGGTCGGCCAGATCTACCTTCTTGCCAATCCGCTGCTGCGCGAACCGCTGCAACCGGAGCACATCAAGCCCCGTTTGCTCGGCCACTGGGGCACAACGCCCGGCCTCAACTTCATCTATGCGCATCTGAACCGGCTGATCCGCGCCCGCGACCTCGACATTATCTACATGTGCGGCCCCGGCCACGGCGGGCCGGGCATGGTCGCCAACACCTATCTCGAAGGCGTCTACAGCGAGATCTATCCCGATATTTCTCAAGACGCAGAGGGCATGCGCAAGCTCTTCCGGCAGTTCTCTTTCCCCGGCGGCATTCCGAGCCACGCGGCGCCGGAAACGCCGGGCTCGATCCACGAGGGCGGCGAACTCGGCTATGCCCTCGTCCATGCCTATGGCGCCGCCTTCGACAATCCCGATCTGATCGTCGCCTGCGTCGTCGGCGACGGCGAGGCCGAAACCGGGCCGCTCGCCGCAAGCTGGCATTCCAACAAGTTCCTGAACCCCGCACGCGACGGCGCCGTGCTGCCGATCCTGCATCTGAACGGCTACAAGATCGCCAACCCGACCATTCTCGGCCGCACCAGTGACGAGGACCTGTATCACCTCTTCGAAGGCTACGGCTATGAACCCTTCTTCGTCGACGGTCATGAACCGCACGACATGCACCAGCAGATGGCCGCGACCTTCGACCAGGTCTTCGACCGCATCCGTGAGATCCAGAACGAGGCTCGCTACGGCAAGGCGCCCGATTTCTGCCCGCGCTGGCCGATGATCGTGCTGCGCAGCCCGAAAGGCTGGACCGGCCCGAAGGAAGTCGATGGCAAGAAGGTCGAAGGCTTCTGGCGCGCCCACCAGGTGCCGGTCTCCAATTGCCGCGAGGATGAAAGCCATCGCAAGATCCTCGAGGACTGGATGCGCGGCTATGATCCCGAAGACCTGTTCAGTACCGACGGCCGGCTGAAACCCGAGTTGCGGGCACTCGCCCCCGTCGGCAAGCGCCGCATGGGCGCCAATCCGCACGCCAATGGCGGCTTGCTGCGTCAGGAACTTAACGTTCCCGATATCCGCGACTATGCGGTCGATATCGGCAGGCGCGGCAGCGCCATGGTGCAGTCGACGGAAATCCTCGGCCATTACCTCCGCGACACGATGAAGCGCAACGCGGAGGCGGCCAACTTCCGTATCTTCGGCCCCGACGAGACCGAATCGAACCGCCTCGGTAGCGTCTTCGAAGTCACCGACCGTGTCTGGATGGAGAGTATCGAACCCTACGACGTCCACTTGTCCCGGGATGGACGTGTCATGGAGGTGCTGAGCGAACATCTTTGCCAGGGCTGGCTGGAAGGCTACCTCTTGACTGGCCGGCACGGCCTGTTCTCCTGTTACGAGGCCTTCATCCACATCATCGATTCCATGTTCAACCAGCACGCCAAATGGCTGAAGGTGACGCGGGAACTCGAGTGGAGAAAGCCGATCTCGTCGCTGAATTATCTGCTGACCTCGCATGTCTGGCGTCAGGACCACAACGGCTTCAGCCATCAGGATCCCGGCTTCGTCGACCTCGTCGCCAACAAGAAGGCCGATATCGTCCGCATCTATCTGCCGCCGGATGCCAATACCCTGCTCTGGGTCGGCGACCATTGCCTGCGCACCTATGATCGCATCAATGTCATCGTCGCCGGCAAGCAGCCGGAGCCGCAATGGCTGTCGATGGACGAGGCGGTGAAACATTGCGAGGCCGGCATCGGCATCTGGCACTGGGCGAGCAACGAGGACGATACCATCCTGCCCGATCTCGTCATGGCCTGCGCCGGCGATGTGCCGACCATGGAGACGCTTGCCGCCGTCGATCTGCTGCGCCAAGCCATTCCGGAACTGAAGATCCGCACTGTCAACGTCGTCGATCTCCTGGCGCTGCAATCCAGGGATCAGCATCCGCATGGCCTGACCGACGAGGCCTTCGACGCGATCTTCACCGCCGACAAACCGGTCATTTTCGCCTATCACGGCTATCCCTATCTCATCCACCGCCTGACCTATAAACGCACCAACCACCGCAACATCCACGTCCGCGGCTTCATCGAGGAGGGCACGACGACGACACCCTTCGACATGACCGTCCTCAACGAACTCGACCGCTTCCACCTCGCCATCGAAGCGATCGAGCGTGTGCCGGGCCTGAAGGCAAAAGCAGGCGAAGCGCTCGCCGCCTTCCGCGGCAAGCTTGCGGAGCATCACGACTATGTCCGCGAATATGGTGAGGACATGCCGGAGGTGCGGGACTGGACGTGGCCGATGGCGTGAAGCGAAAACCAAACAGAATCGCACGGAACTGGTCGGCGGAGTGCATCCGGCGGGAGCAGTCGTCAAGCAACGTCTAAAGTTGGTGAAAACCATCGGCGCACTGTTCCTTGAAGGCCGCATCGTAGGCTATGCATCTACGGCAAGCTTCAAGGCCGTCGACCGAGGAAACGACATGAAAAGTTTCGCTGCCACGCTTACCGCCGCCCGGCTGGAAAAGGCGCTCGCCTTCTACATGACGCCCGAAGCCCAGCGCGATGGCTCGGACGATGCCGTCAAATCAGCTGAGGAACGAGACGCATACGAGACCCGCGCCGGCGGACGCGCCCGCAACACGGAAGAGGGCGTCGAAGCCTGGTAAGGCACCGGGCAACCTTGCGGGTGGCTATACATCTTCAAGCCGAACCTTCTCCTTCACGCGCCAGACCCGGGGCGTTTCTCCGGTATATTTAAAGAAGAAGCGCGAGAAATAGGCGGGGTCGGCAAAGCCAAGCCGAAATCCGATCTCCTGAACGCTGCCCAGCGTAAAAACAAGCTGACGTTTCGCCTCTTCAACGAGTTTGCCGGCGATCAATTCATGGGGAGTGTTGCCGGTCATCGCCCGGACGATACGGGTGAGATGCGTCGGGGAAAGCCCAAGCTCTCTGGCGTAGAAAGAGGCGGGCTTGTGTGATCGAAAATGTTGCTGAATGAGCTCGCTCAGCATTTCCATCCGCCGCTCGTTCTCGTTTGGCGGAAGCTCGTGCGTATTCCCCTCATGGGAAATCCTCGCCGTCAGCCGCAACGCCAAGGCGACATAGGCGGCCAACGCCTCGTTGCGGCCGCTGCGGCGGTTTTCGAATTCGTCGCCCAGCCGCCTCAACGTCTGCATGACATAGACTGCCTCGGCATTATCAGGATCGAGCGGCGTAAGATGCGGCGTCGCCAGCCATTCGCCGAGCTGGCTTCGGTCGCCGGGCGGATGGCTGAGATGGGACCTCAACAGAGTGATCACCAGGCCGTCGATATCGCGTGAAAAACGAAAGCCATGATTGATCCCGGGCGGCACGGTGATGATGCCCGGCGGACGGATGGCATAGCTCTTTTCGCCGAAGATCGCATCGCCCGAACCGCCTTCGATGTACAATATCTGAAAGAAACTCTCGTGACGATGCGGGCGAATCTCCCAGTGATGCAAGCTGCTGCGGGAGCGAATAGTTTCGCAATGCACCCAAAAATCCGGTTCTCGCCCGGTCTTTTCGCCGTAGAGTTCATAGGTGGGGATATGTCTGCTCATGGGGTTCTTCGGAGGCTCCTCCCGCATCAATGTTCGATTAGTGCAATTTTTAGGTCGGGATGTCCATTGCTGCGGCAAGCGCGACACGGCAGAATCTGACAAAACGCAAAAATGCAGGGAGGAAGTATTTGCGCACTCAGGTCGCCATCATCGGTTCTGGACCATCCGGCCTGCTGCTCGGCCAGCTTCTGACCGAAGCCGGCATCGACAACGTCATTCTCGATCGTGTGAACAAGGATTATATCCTCGGCCGGGTTCGTGCCGGCGTTCTGGAGGAAGGCACCGTCGGGCTGCTGGATCAGGCCAAATCAGGCGCGAGGCTGCATACCGAAGGCTTACCGCATGACGGCTTCTCGCTGGCCTTTGATGGACGCGACCATCGCATCGACCTTCACGAATTGACCGGCGGCAGGCGCGTCACGGTTTATGGGCAGACCGAAGTGACGCGCGATCTCATGGAGCGGCGTGAAGCGAGCGGCTCCCTATCGATCTACGATGCCGTCGATGTCGCGCCGCATGATTTCGACGGCCACTCTCCCTTCGTCACCTATCTGAAAGACGGTGTTGCCAAGCGCATCGATTGCGACTTCATCGCCGGCTGCGACGGGTTTCACGGCGTCAGCCGCAAGGCCGTCCCGGAACGGGCGATCAGGAGTTTCGAGAAGGTCTATCCCTTCGGCTGGCTGGGGGTCCTTGCCGACGTGGCGCCTGTCAGCCATGAGCTGATCTACGCCAACCATCCAAGGGGCTTTGCGCTCTGTTCGATGCGCTCGGCGACCCGCAGCCGCTACTACATCCAATGCGTGCTCGACGAGAAGATCGAGGACTGGAGCGACGATCGCTTCTGGGACGAACTGAGACGGCGTCTGCCGGTGCATCACGCCGAGGCTTTGGCGACCGCGCCGTCCTTCGAGAAATCGATCGCGCCGCTACGCTCCTTCGTCGCCGAACCGATGCGTTTCGGCCAGCTTTTCCTGGTCGGCGACGCCGCCCATATCGTCCCCCCGACCGGCGCCAAGGGATTGAACCTTGCGGCCAGCGACGTTCATTATCTTTTCTCCGGGCTGATAGAGCATTACCGCGAAGGCTCGAATAGTGGCATCGACGCCTATTCGCAGAAGGCGCTCGCCCGCGTGTGGAAAGCCGTGCGGTTTTCCTGGTGGATGACGACGATGATGCATCGTTTTCCGGATACCGGGGATTTTGACCAGAAGATCCAGGAGGCGGAACTCGACTATCTCACCCATTCCCGCGCCGCCTCGACGGTGCTTGCGGAGAATTATGTGGGACTGCCATTCTAATAGAAGTGTCTGAGGTGGGGGCCACGGACCAAAATTCGACCGTAGAACGGGCCGCCGATAGTTCTGCTCTTCGAGCCACAATCATAATTGCACAGTTATGGATTACGGTATTTATTTCATTTTACATCACCATTTCGCATGACAGGTTAGCGCTAAATTTCCAGCAGCTAACGAATACGGCGCTGGAGTGCGCCAAAAAAGGGAGAGAGAGAATGAAGAAGCTATTTCTGGCCGCCATTGCGGCAGTCGTCGTGGGCACGAGCGCCTATGCCGACACCATCAAAGTCGGGGTCATCGGTCCATTCTCCGGTCCGTTCGCGCTCCAAGGCAAAAACTTCAAGGCCGGCATCGACGCCTATATGGCGGTCAACGGCAACACGGTCGGCAGCGATACGGTGGAAATCGTCTATCGCGACGTGCCGCAGGCAGATCCCGCCCAATCCAAGGCGCTGGCGCAGGAACTGATCGTCAAGGAAAAGGTCCAGTATCTGGCCGGCTTCTATTTCACGCCCGATGCCATGGCCGTGACGCCGATCCTGAAACAGGGCAACGTGCCGATGGTCATCATGAACGCCGCCACTTCGGCGATCGTGACCAAGAGCCCGCTCGTCGTCCGCACCTCGTTTACCACCTGGCAGACATCGACCCCGATCGCCAAGGTCGCCTTCGACGCCGGCGTCAAGAAGGTGATTTCGGTCGTCAGCGATTACGGCCCCGGCATCGACGCCGAGAACGCCTTCAAGGCCGGCTTCGAAAAGGCCGGCGGCCAGGTGGTCGAGGCGATCCGCATGCCGCTTGCGACCAACGACTTCAGCCCGATCATGCAGCGCATCAAGGATTCCGGCGCTGAGGGCGTGTTCGCCTTCCTGCCGTCAGGTCCGACGACGCTCGGCTTCGTCAAGGCTTATAACGACAATGGCCTGAAGGCTGCCGGCATCAAGTTCTTCGCGCCGGGCGATCTGACCCAGGAATCCGATCTGCCGGCGCTCGGCGATGCGGCACTCGGCATCCAGACGACCTTCCACTACGCCGTGTCGCACGATTCTCCCGAGAATAAGGCTTTCGTCGAGGCGGCGACCAAAGCAATCGGCAACAAGGCCGAACTCTCCTTCCCCTCAGTCAGCGCCTATGACGGCATGTATGTCATCTACAAGATGATCGAGGCGACCGGCGGCAAGCAGGATGCTGAGAAGGCCGTCGATGCGGTCAAGGGCCTTGCCTGGACGAGCCCGCGCGGCCCGGTTTCGATCGATCCGGAAAGCCGTCACATCACGCAGAACATCTATCTGCGCGAAGTCGTCAAGGCCGATGACGGGACCTACATCAACAAGGAAGTCCAGACCTTCGAGAAGCAGGGCGATCCGGGCCTGGCGGCTGTCAAGTAACATCGAGCGTCAAGACAGGTGACGGGCTTGGCCTGCGATCAGGCCGAGCCCGCCGCATCGAAGCAAGGTATTTCCATGCAGACAGTCTTCAGCATAGCCGTCGACGCCTTTGCCTATGGCATGGTGCTGTTCGTGATATCGATCGGCCTTTCGGTGACCATGGGACTGATGCGTGTCGTCAACCTGGCCCATGGCGCCTTCGCGATGATTGGCGGCTACATCGCCTCCTATGTCGCCCGCGACCTCGGCCTCGGTTATGCTGCAGCGGTCATTGCTGCCGTTGTCATCACGATCGTCGTCGCCATTCCGATCGAACGCTTTCTCTACCGCCGGATCTATGGCGCTCCGGAACTGACCCAGGTGCTGATGACGATCGGCCTCACCTTCTGCATCATCGGCATCGCCAATTACCTGATGGGGCCGACGCTGAAGACCATACCGCTGCCCGCTGCGCTGCAAGGATCGGCCGATCTCGGCTTTCGCACCATTCCCGTTCACCGGCTTTTCGTCATCCTCTGCGGCCTGGCCGTGGCGCTCGCCCTCTGGTTCGCGGTCGACAGGACCAGCTTCGGCGTCAAGCTGCGCGCCTCTGTGGATGATGCGGCAATGGCTGCTGCACTTGGCGTGCGCACCGACATCATCTACGCGGTGAGCTTTGCCGTCGCCGTCGGGCTTGCGGCCTTCGGCGGCGTGGTCGGCGCCGAACTCCTGCCTGTCGAGCCCTATTATGCGCTGCGCTACATGGTCACCTTCCTGGTCGTCGTCTCCGTCGGCGGCGCGGGTTCCATTCCGGGCGCGCTGATCGCCTGCCTGCTGCTGGGCGCGATCGATACGACAGGACGGTATATGATGCCGGAATTCGGCGAATTCTTCTTCTATCTCGCCGTGATCGCAATCATCTGCGTCTTCCCCCGCGGCCTTGCCGGAAGGGTGAAATAAGATGGCGCTTGTCATGAACGACGAAAACGGACCTCTCCAGCATCGTCGCGGGTTCATCAGCCGCGATCTTATCGGAATAGCCGTCATCATAGCCATTGCCGCCATCGGCTATTTCGCCTTCCCCGATAATCTCGCCCTTCTGACCCGGATGATCACGATCGCGCTGCTCGTCCTGTCGCTCGATCTCGTGACCGGTTATTGCGGCGTCGCAACGCTTGGCCATGCAGCACTTTTCGGCTCCGGCGCCTATGCCGCCGGGATCCTCTCGGCGCATTACGGCATCAATGATCCACTGCTGATGATGCTTGCCGGCATTGCCGGCGGCACGGTTGCCGGGCTGCTCTGCGGCGCCATCATCCTGCGTGCGCATGGGCTGCCGCAGCTGGTTCTGTCGATTGCGCTGATCAACCTCTTCCATGAATTCGCCAACAAGGCCTCGTCTTGGACAGGCGGCAGCGATGGACTTTCCAGCATCGCGCCGGACCCGGTCTTCGGCCTCTTCGAATTCGATCTCTACGGTCACACCGCCTTCTTCTTCGGAATGGCGCTGCTGCTGATCGTCTTCGTGCTGTTACGGTTTCTGGTCCGCTCGCCCTTCGGCATGCTCTGTCGCGCCATCAAGCAGGATCCGCTGCGCATCCGCGCCATGGGCGCTTCGCCGAAGGCAGCTCTGATCAGGATGTACGCGATCTCCGGCGCCGTTGCCGGTGTCGGCGGCGCCTTGAATGCTATCTCGACACAGGTCGTCGGCCTCGACAGCCTGTCTTTTACGCAGTCGGCCGAAGCGCTGGTTATGCTGGTGCTCGGCGGCACTGGTTCTCTCTTCGGGGCGCTTTCCGGCACTGTCATCTTCATGCTCTTCGAGGACTATGTCTCCGCCGCCAATCCCTTCCATTGGCTGACCATGGTCGGCGCGCTGCTGATCGCCGTCGTGCTCTTTGCGCCGAAAGGTCTCTATGGCACAGCAGCGACCTTCATCGGCCGCCACGGGGAGCAACGCGCATGAGCCCGGTCTTCGAAGTCGCCAATCTCAAGAAAGCCTTCGGCGGCCTTGCCGTCACCAATAATGTCTCGCTCATCATGTCACCTGGCGATCGCATCGCGCTGATCGGCCCGAACGGCGCCGGCAAAACCACCTTCGTCAACCTCGTGACCGGCAATCTGCCGCCCGATTCCGGCGAGGTTCGCCTCGGTGGCGAGCTGGTGACGAAGGTCGATGCGATCGGCAGGGTCAGACGCGGCCTTGTCCGCTCCTTTCAGGTGACACGGCTCTTCCAGGACATGACGCCGGCCGAACATGTGGGACTTGCCGTCCTTCAGCGCGATGGAAAGACCGGGCATATGTTCGGCAATTTCCTGCGCATGCCCGACGTCATGGCGGAGGTCGATGATCTCCTTGGAAAACTCGGGCTGGCTTTGCTGATGCATCGAAAGGTCAGCGAAATCGCCTATGGCCAGCAGCGGCTTCTCGAGATTGCCGTGGCGCTGGCGCTGAAGCCGAAAGTGCTGTTGCTCGACGAACCCGCAGCCGGCGTGCCGCAAAGCGATACCGGCCGCATCGAGCAGGCGCTGGCCGATCTGCCCGCCGATCTCGCCGTGCTGATGATCGAACACGACATGGACCTCGTCTTCCGTTTTGCCAGACGCGTCATCGTGCTTGCCGCCGGCGCGATCATCTTCGACGGCCGGCCTGAAGACGTCACCAAGGATGCGCGCGTGCGCGAGGCCTATCTCGGGAGCTATGCCAATGCCAGCCATATCGCTTGAGGTCGAGAATCTGTCGGCCGGATATGGGCCGACGAGAGTGCTCGAAGGCATTTCCTTCTCTGTGCCGGCAGGTGCCCGGCTTGCCGTGCTCGGCCGCAACGGCATGGGCAAGACCACGCTGCTGGCAACGCTTGCCGGGCAGACCAGGCGATACGAGGGCAGCATCCGTCTCGGCGATTCGGATGTCACGACGGTACCGAGTGCTGCACGCGCGCATAAAGGTCTCGGATATGTGCCGCAGGCACGCTGCGTCTTCCCAACGCTGACGGTTGAAGAAAACCTTTTCGTCGGCTTGAAGGCGCGACCGAAAACGGCGCTGGAGGAAGCCTATACGATGTTCCCGCGCCTGAAGGAGCGCCGCCGCAACCTCGGCAGCCAGCTTTCCGGCGGCGAGCAGCAGATGCTCTCCACGGCTCGCACCATTCTCGGTCGCCCCTCCGTCCTGCTGCTTGACGAACCACTGGAGGGCCTTGCGCCCGTTATCTGCGAGGAACTGATGGCGGCCTTCGCCGACCTCGCCAAGACGGGAGACATGACCATCCTGCTGGTCGAGCAGCGCATCCAGAGCGCGCTCGATTTCGCCGATCAGGTCGTCATTCTCGAACGCGGCAGACTGGCCTGGACCGGAACGCCGGAAAATCTCACCGGGGATCACGAGGCTGTCGAGAGCCTGCTTGGGGTCGGCGGCCTGCATTGATGGGATGGTCGGCAGAAGCTCAGGCTCTGCTGATTGCCCCCTTTCGCCTTCAAGATTGCTCTTGGTGCGCCGAGCAATTCATGCAGTATATCGTCATGACGACGTCATGATTGACCCGTCATTATTATCCTGCTTGAAAGTTTTCCGCTGGCCGAATTGATGGATCGCCTGAAAAGGCGAGAAACACCATGATCGATGAAGCGGCAGCAACGTAAGACAAGACGTAAATCCTGGTTCATAAAACAGGATCGACGTTTATGCCGCTCTCTTTACTTGAATAGTTGAGCTGTAATCGACCGGAATTTGTGGCGTTGACGGGCGGAATTGCTCTGACGCTCCATCAATTTCGGTTGCCAGATACCCGATAGGGTTGCATAGTCGAATAGAATATCAAACGGGGGGATAGAAATGGCAAACCACAAGCCGGTCGCAGGTGACGTATACCAGCCTATTTTCAACATCGACAACCCGATCGACGGCAACATCCTGGACAATACCAGTTCCACGGATGCCGACGGAGATCAGGTGCGTCTCAACTTCGTCAATGGACAGCGAATTCCGCAACCGGCCGATCCGAACGGGCCTGCCACGACCACCACAGTCGAAGGAAAATACGGCACGCTGACCGTCTATTCCAACGGCAATTACACCTATGAGCTCGATCACGCCAACCCGGTGGTATCAGCGCTCGGCCCGGGAGACCAACTCGTCGACCAGTTCAATTTCAAGATCTCGGATGGCAAAGGCGCCACCGATTTCGGCTTGCTCAATATCGCGGTCGACCTGCCGGAGCACGGCGACGTCTTCGTGAATTTCGAGGACGTCGGCAACCACGACTTCCCGACGGGCTACAAAGGCTTCGATTGGGGTGCCTGGCACGATGGCGACGACGCGACTGTGCGGGAGGAAGCGGATGGCAACCACTATCTGGGAGGAGGCGTGTTCTGGACACCCATCCAAGCCGCCGATGGCGGCCACTTTCAGATAGAGCAATTCAGTGTCGCAAACGGCACATCGGACTATGACAACGTTCTGACGATCGAAGGTCGTCTAAACGGCGACACCGTATTCTTGGTCACGGTCAACGTCACCGCCGACAGCATTCATGACCCGCAAGTGATCGATCTCAGCGCCTACGGCGAAATCGACTATCTCGTGCTCGACACTGAGCCCGTCATCACCGAAACGAGCGGCCCGGATTATTACGGCGCGCAATACGACAACTTTCATTTCATCGTTTGACGAAGGGGGAAAGGGCGTCGTATCGCCGAAATCTTTGCACCTTCGCCGAGCGCGCTCTGCTGCAGCTATCTGATACCAATATCTTGCGATAGCTGACCGGGTTGCGTCTTGCTAGCATAGGATCGTGCGAGGAGGCACGGTTATGCTGGGATGGAGGAAATGATGCAGCCAGTCGGGATCAGGTTAGCGGCGGTCATGTTCTCGCTTGCCGTATGGGCTATTATTATCGCAGTCGCATCCCATTTTTGGGCGACGAAGATGCCTCTATTGCTTTTGACGCTCTACAGATAGGCCTGTCTTCGGCGTTCGCGGAAATCCCCTCGCCGCGCCACCTTTGGCGCTGCGACCACGGCCGACGGAACCGCCTCAAAATCGAGCTGCAAAAATCGCCAATTCTGTAATGAGGAGATGGTAGCGGAGGAGGGATTTGAACCCCCGACACAAGGATTATGATTCCTCTGCTCTGACCTACTGAGCTACTCCGCCACTGGTCAACGATACCCGCTCGCGAAGCGATGCCGGTTCGTGGGATGAGCGGCTTATAAGGTGCGCTTCGGCTTTGTGTCAAGCGCATGATCGAGAAAAACGGTGGGCTTTGCCACCTCCCGTTTCCGATGGGTTTCAGGCGGCGACGGGGCTGGCCAAAAGGGCCTTCAGGCAGGCTTCCGCCGAAGGCTCGCGCTCTGAGCGCTCGATGAAACCGCCGCCGAAGACGCGGGCGTTGTCGCCGGGCGCCGAATAAAGCGCGCAGGCCTGGCCAGGCGCAATGCCCGCCTCGCCCACCGTCAGGTCGACATAGGTGACTGTTGCATCGACATGCAGCACGGCGGGCGCCGGCGCCCTCGTCGAGCGGACCTTGGCGTAGCAGGCAAAGCCCTTGCCGGATGCGGCTTCCGCAAGCGTCTCGTCACCCAGCCAGTTGATGTCGCGCAGGTAGACGCGGTGCGTTTCCAGCGCCTCCTTCGGTCCGACGATGACGCGGCGCGAACGGGCGTCGAGAAAGACGACGTAGAGCGGCTCGCCGGTAGCGATGCCGATGCCGCGGCGCTGGCCGATGGTGAAGTGCAGGATACCCTCATGGGTTCCAAGCACGCGGCCATCGAGATGGACGATCTCGCCGGCAAGCGCCGCATTCGGCTTCAGCTTGGTGATGACGTCGGAATATTTGCCCTGCGGCACGAAGCAGATGTCCTGGCTGTCGGCCTTCTTGGCAACGACGAGGCCCATCTCTTCAGCAAGCCTGCGGGTCTCGGCCTTCGGCAGGCCGCCCAGGGGAAAGCGAAGATAATCGATCTGTTCCTGCGTCGTGGCGAAGAGAAAATAGCTTTGGTCGCGATCGGCATCAGCCGGACGAAAAAGCGCGCGGCGGCCCGGATTCTCCGGCGAAGGGTTCAGTCCCGAGCGGATATAGTGACCGGTCGCCAGCGCATCGGCGCCAAGCTCCTTGGCGGTCGCCAGCAGATCGGCAAACTTGACGGTCTGGTTGCAGGACACGCAGGGGATCGGCGTTTCGCCCGCCACATAGCTCTCGGCGAAGGGATTGATCACCGTCTCGCGGAAGCGCTTTTCGTAGTCGAGCACGTAATGCGGGATGCCGAGCGTTTCGCAGACGCGGCGCGCATCGTCGATATCCTGGCCGGCGCAGCAGGAACCGGCGCGGTGAACGGCGGCGCCATGATCGTAAAGCTGCAGCGTAATGCCGAGCACATCGTAACCCTGCTGTTTGAGAAGGCCGGCGACGACGGATGAATCGACGCCGCCCGACATGGCAACGACGACACGGGTCTCTTCCGGCTTCTTGTCAAAATCCAGTGTGTTCAACGATGGTGCCATTCTGCTTGGGTCACGATCCGCCCTTGCGCTGCAATTGCGGCGGATTGCTGATCTCCGGCGGGATCGGCCGCCGTCTCTCGATGAGGCACCGATATAGAAAGGATTGTCCTTGGGCGCAAGGGGCAGCCTTCGGGCACCGATATTTCGCATTCCCGCATGAAGAGAAGGCGCAGCCAAAGCCGCGCCTTGGAAGCGGGGGGTGCGGCTCAGGTGCCGATCAGCTTGTTGCAGGCGAATGCGATGCCCGGATTGGTGATAATGGCGGTCACGAGCGCCAGCCCGATTATCGAGAATGAAAAGCGTTTCATAAACATCCTCCTTTCCAGCCCACGGGAATTATGCGGCTTCTGCCGCCGTTCTCAAAATGACGAATGCTTGATGGCATCCGGCGACATGCATTTCCCCGGACGCCACTCCCAGCTGTCGCTTAAGCGCTTCTATCTGCGTGACAAAGCGGCCTTCAGAGCGCCGCCGTGGATCAGCGCCTCCGCCTCGTGCTGCGGCATGGGCCGGCCGAGCAGATAGCCCTGCACCTCACTGAAACCTTCGGCGCGCAGCTTCTGCAACTGCTCTTCCGTCTCGATCCCTTCGGCCAGCGTCGTCGCATTGAAGCCGGAGCCGATGCCGACGACGGCGCGCACGATGGCGAGATTGCCCGCATCCGTTTCGATGCCCGAGACAAAGCTGCGGTCGAGCTTGATCTTGTCGAAGGGGAAGGACCTGAGATAGCTCAGCGACGAATAACCGGTGCCGAAATCGTCAATGGCGATGCGGACGCCAAGCGCCTTCAGCGCGCGCAGCCGCGGCAGACTTTGGTCGGCATCCGTCAGGAATACGGATTCGGTGACCTCGATTTCAAGCCGGTCGGCATTGAGGCCCGTCTCGTTGAGCGCCGCGACCACGGTCGAAAGCAGGCTTGCATGCCGAAACTGGGTGACGGAGAGATTGACGGCGATCCTCAGATGGGCGGGCCACCTGGCGGCCGCACGACAGGCTTCCCCGATCACCCAGTCGCCGATCGGAACGATGAGGCCGGTTTCCTCGGCGAGCGGAATGAATTCCATCGGCGCCACCAGCCCACGCTTGGGATGGCGCCAGCGGATCAGCGCCTCGAAGCCGCCGATGCCGTCATTGTCGAGCTGCACGATCGGCTGGTAATGCAGCTCGAACTGGCGCTTCTCCAGCGCTTCCCACAGTTCGGCGGTCATCACGTGCCGGCGCTCGGCGGCAAGCCGCATCTCCGTCTCGTAGAAACGATAGGTCGAGCGCCCGCTCTCCTTGGCGGCATAGAGCGCCAGATCCGCGTGCCGCATCAGCACATCCGCGTCGCCGGCATGGTCGGGCGCCAAGGCGATGCCGATACTGCAGGTAACATGCTCCCGGACGCCGTCGAGATCGAAGGCACGGCTCAGCGCCTTGAGCAGCCGCTGCGCAAAACGCACGGCCCGCCCCGGCTCGTCGAGCTCCAGCACGACGGCGAATTCGTCGCCGCCAAGACGGGCGACAAGATCGCCCTCCTCCGCCAGTTGAAGCAGCCGCTCCGACACCTGGCAAAGCAGCGCGTCGCCGGCGGCGTGTCCCTTGCTGTCGTTGATATGCTTGAAGTGATCGACGTCGATATAGAGCAGCGCGATCGGACTGTCGGCGGCAGCTTCGACCGCCCGCTGGTTGATATGCATGGAAAATGCCGCCCGGTTCGGCAGGCCGGTGAGCGGATCATGCATGGCGAGATGGGCAAGCTTTGCCTCGACGGTGCGCTCCTCCGTCACGTCCTGCGAGATACCGAGCAGATAACGCGGCGCATGGCCCTCAGGCGTCGGCAGGGCGCGCTTGACGGTGCGCAGGAGGCGCGGCGCACCGTCGGCGCGCAGCATGGTCTCCTCGAAGCTGATCGCCGTATTGGCTTCGAAGGCCCGGCGATCCTGCTCGCGGAAGGCTTCTGTCTGGCCGGCGGAAAACAGCGCCCGGTCGGTTCGGCCGACCACGTGCTCCGCCCTCATGCCGACGATGTCGCCGCAGGCCTCGTTGAAGAGAACGTAAAGCCCGTCCGCTTCCATGTCCTTGACGAAGACGCCGACCGGCAGGTTGTCGACGATGCTGTCGAGAAGCGAGCGCGTATCGCTGATCTGGCGTTTGGCGGCGTTGACCTCGCTGCGGTCCTGCACGATCGCCAGGATTGCGGCCCGGCCCTCGAAACGCACTTCTCGGCCATAAGTCAGCACTTCGAAGGTCTCGCCGCTCGCCTTGAGGTGAATCCAGCGCTCCGCCTTTTCCATGTCGGTGCGGCCGCTGACGGCGTCGATCATCCGCTCCCGCTCATGCTCAGGGCGGATATCCAGAACCGTCATGCGCCGGTATTCGTCCGCACCGTAGCCGTAAAGTGCCGCCGCCGCCTCGTTGACGATGAGAAAGCGCAGCGATGTCGGATCATAGACCCACATCGGCGACGGATGCGTTGCAAACAACGACCGGAAGTCGTCGTTTAATGCTTCGATCTGCTCGGTCTTCTGCAAGGGGGCCATGAAAATTCGCGTGCCGTTGATGCCGATGCCAGGGTATACCGAGAAAAGTTAAATAAAATCAGAATCATACTCAGGGTTAAACTTTAGGCTTCCGCCTTCAGAATGTGCAAAGCGGTGGTCTGCCATCACGATCTCGGCCCTCGATAAAATAATTTGGGCGCCATGGAACAATTCCGTCGATCGTGTGTTGCGGGGTGATCGATGTCGCATTCGAATTGCTGAGGAGGGTTTCATGGGCAGGTTCGGCACGACGACGGATTACAGCAGAATCAGACATTGGATCGAGGCGCGCGGCGGCCATCCCGCCCGCATCAAGAACGCACCGGACAGCGAAACCGTCCGCGTCGATTTTTCCTCGGAACCGGAAGAGATTTCCTGGGATGAATTCTTTCAGGGCCTCGACGGCAGTAGGCTCGCCTTCCTTCACCGCACCAAGGCTGAAGACGATGTCGCCCGTTTCGGCAAAATCCTCCGCCGGAAACGCCGGCACCACTGAGGCATGTGTCGCCCAAAAGTGTGCAGCGGTTTTGGGACCACGACATGCATCAAATAAAGATTTAAAGCGCGACGCGATTTAAGATTCATCGGTTCCTGACACGAAAAAACCCGGCGCCGTTTCCAGCGCCGGGTTTTTCATGTCCTCGGGAGGAAAAACTCAGTCGATATTGAAGGTCAGCGGCTTTGCCTGGCGTACCGCCTGGTGGGCGGTCAACTCAGCAAGCACCGCGTCATCAACCTTGCCGTCGACATAGAGCAGCGCGATGGCGTCACCACCCTGCTTGTCACGGCCGAGCTGGAAGTTGGCGATGTTGACGCCGGCGGCACCAAGCGTCGTGCCGATGAAGCCGATCATGCCGGGAACGTCGGTATTGGTGATGTAGATCATGTGCGAGCCGACATCGGCATCGAGGTTGATACCCTTGATCTGGATGAAGCGCGGCTTGCCGTCCGAAAACACCGTGCCGGCGACCGAGCGTGTCATGCTTTCGGTGGTCACCGTCAGCTTGATATAGCCGTCGAAGACGCCTGTCTTGTCGCGCTTGACCTCGGAAAGCACGATGCCCTTTTCCTTGATCATGATCGGTGCCGAAACCATGTTGACGTCGGCGACCTGCGGGCGGATGAGGCCGGCGAGCACGGCGCTCGTCAGTGCCCGCGTGTTCATGTTGGCGGTGATGCCGTCATAGAGGATTTCGATTTCCTTGATCGGCTCTTCGGTGACCTGGCCGACGAAGGCGCCGAGAACGTCGGCAAGACGGATGAAGGGCTTCAGGATCGGCGCTTCCTCCGCCGTGATCGACGGCATGTTGATGGCGTTGGAGACCGCACCATTGACGAGGTAATCCGCCATCTGTTCGGCCACCTGCAAAGCGACGTTCTCCTGCGCCTCAGTCGTCGAGGCGCCGAGATGCGGCGTGCAGACGACGTTCGGCAGGCCGAAGAGCGGGCTTTCCTTGGCCGGCTCGACCTCGAACACGTCGAAGGCGGCACCCGCGATATGGCCCGACTTGATCGCTTCGGCAAGCGCTGCCTCATCGACCAGGCCGCCGCGGGCGCAGTTGATGATGCGCACGCCGGGCTTGGTCTTTGCCAGCGCTTCCTTGTTGAGGATGCCGCGCGTCTTGTCGGTCATCGGCACATGCAGCGTGATGAAATCGGCCCGGGCGAAAAGCTCTTCGAGTTCGACCTTGGTGACGCCCATCTCCTCGGCGCGCTCCTTGGAGAGGAACGGATCGTAGGCGACGACGTGCATTTTGAGGCCGATGGCCCGGGCGCAGACGATCGAGCCGATATTGCCGGCGCCGATGACGCCGAGCGTCTTGCCGGTGATCTCGACGCCCATGAACTTCGACTTCTCCCACTTGCCGGCCTGCGTCGAGGTATCGGCTGCCGGAAGCTGGCGGGCGACGGCGAACATCAGCGCGATCGCGTGTTCGGCCGTCGTGATCGAGTTGCCGAAGGGCGTGTTCATCACGATGATGCCCCGGCGCGAGGCGGCCGGGATATCGACATTGTCGACGCCGATGCCGGCACGGCCGACCACCTTGAGGTTCGTCGCCCCCTCGATGATCTTTTCCGTCACCTTGGTGGCGGAGCGGATGGCCAGGCCATCATACTTGCCGATGACCTCGAGCAGACGGTCTTTGTCCTTGCCGAGCTGCGGTTCGAAATCGACTTCGACGCCGCGGTCGCGAAAAATCTGGACGGCGGTTTCCGACAATTCGTCGGATACGAGAACGCGAGGTGCCATGAGGGCCTCCTTCAAATGTGTTCAGCGATGAATGAATCAGGAATGCTACTCCGCCCTTTGGCGGAGCCGAATGCGATGACCTCAGGCGGCGGCCTGAGCGAGCTGCGCCTTCTGTGTTTCGAAGGCCCAGGAAAGCCAGGGCATCAGCTTCTGCATGTCGGATGCCTCGATCGTGGCGCCGGCCCAGATGCGCAGGCCCGATGGCGCGTCGCGGTAGTGGCCGACGTCATACGCGACACCTTCCTTTTCCAGGAGACCGACCAGGCCCTTGGCGAAATTCGCCTGGCTGTCGTCGTCAAGGGCTGCAATGTCCTTGTCGACGATCTTCAGGCAGACGGAGGTGTTGGAGGCCGTTTCCACCTTGACGGCGAGATTGGCGATCCAGTCGTTTGCCGCGACGAAATCGTGGATGACCTTGGCATTGGCATCGGCACGCGCGATCAGCCCCTTGAGGCCTCCGACCTGCTTCGCCCAGACAAGCGCATCGATATAGTCTTCGACGCAGAGCATCGACGGGGTGTTGATCGTCTCACCCTGGAAGATGCCTTCCGTCAGCTTGCCGCCCGAGGTCATGCGGAAGATCTTCGGCAGCGGCCAGGCCGGCGTGTAGGTGACCAGACGCTCGACGGCGCGAGGCGAAAGAATGATGACGCCGTGTGCACCCTCGCCGCCCAGAACCTTCTGCCAGGAGAAGGTGACGACGTCGAGCTTGGCGAAATCGAGCGCCTGCGCGAAAGCCGCCGAGGTGGCGTCGCAGATCGTCAGGCCCTTGCGGTCGGCCGGGATGAAATCGGCATTCGGCACGCGCACGCCCGAGGTGGTGCCGTTCCAGGTGAAGACGACGTCGCGGTCGAAATCGACGGCGGAGAGATCGGGAAGCTCGCCGTAACCGGCTTCGAGCTTGCGCACATCCTTGAGCTTCAGTTGCTTGACGACATCGGTGACCCAGCCGGCGCCGAAGCTTTCCCAGGCGAGCATATCGACGCCGCGTTCGCCGAGCAGCGACCAGAGCGCCATTTCGACGGCGCCGGTGTCGGACGCCGGGACAATGCCGATGCGGTAATCCGCCGGCACTTCGAGAATTTCACGGGTAAGGTCGATGGCCTGCTTGAGCTTGGCTTTGCCGACCTTCGCGCGGTGCGAACGGCCAAGGGCCGCGTCGGAAAGGGCTTCGAGCGACCAACCGGGGCGCTTCGAGCAGGGGCCAGAAGAAAAATGGGTATTGTGCGGACGGATGTCCGGCTTTGCGGTCTTCGCCATGATGCTATCCTCTCAGATAGAAAGCCCTTCGTTGGGGAAGGGTGTCCCGCCGCCGTGTGTATGGATCCGGCGCGTCATAGTCAAGATCGAAGTGTCGCGGGCGGAACATATTTTGACGCAGGGCGGGACGGCCGCAATACGAAAAAGCCGCCCGGTCGGGGCGGCTTTCAGATGTTAGGGGATCGGACTTACTTGTAGACAGGCTGCTGCAGCGGGATTTCCGGCGGCGGTTCGTAGCTTGCCTGAGCGCAGCCGCCGAAGAGATAGCGGGCGCCGACGCGAGCTTCGTGGGCGCTCAGACCCTTGTCGCGGCCCGGGCCGCCATTGTCGGCATAGCCGAACATGTTGCCGCCATCGATATGCAGGTAACGGTAGCCGACATCGGCTTTGATGTTGCAGGTCACGTCGATCGAAGCGCCGGCCATGAGGGCGTAGGTGAAGCGCCAGTTACCCTTGCCGCCGTGGGTGACCTCGTCGTCGCAGAAGCTGCCGTCATCGGCGCAGGCGACGTTGCTGAGGTTCTTCCACTTTACGTAGGAACCGCCGATACCGGCGCCGACATAAGGCGTGACGTAGCCGTAGGTGCCGAGATCGACATAGGCGTTGGCGAGCAGCGTATAGGCTGTCAGCGAAGAGCGGTCGCTCGAGGTGCAGTCCACCAGCGGAAAGCCGCACTGCCCGACCGTCGAGCCCTTGAAATCCGCCTGGGTGAGATAGTCGAAAGTCAGATCGGTGCGCAGATAGCTGTTGATCTGGTAACCGACACCACCGCCGACAGTCCATGTATCATCCAGATCGGCGTCGTCGAAATCGACCTCCGTGGCGTTGCTGCCCTGGAAATAGCGGGCGCCGCGCAGATCGGTGAAGGCATAACCGACATCGCCGCGCAGGTACCAGCCGGTCGCTTCGGTGACCGTCACCTCAGGCGGCTGCTCCGGGATAGGCTCGGCAGGGGCCAGGTCCGCGGAATAGGCATTTGTCGCGATCAACAATGCGGCGAAGATGCCGGACAAGCTTCTTTTCATGGATCCCACTCCAAAATCCCGTTGCGTCGGCAGGCTGAATCGCCGCCAATCTGGTACGCTTCGTATGGATAATGAATTGGAAACGTTAAAAGCTGCTTAACTATAAATGAGAAGAAACGTTAAGAGACAGATTGGCGGGCAAGTTCCTCGATATGGTGAAACTCGGCCAAAGGCTGGCAGCTCCGGACTTGCCGAAGATTGCCAGCCGCAACGCCAAGAACCCCGCCCCGCCAAATCGCTAAGTTGGTTTCCTTCGCCATCAAGTCGGTCGGCTCCACTCGGCGAATCCTGTCGTTACTTCCATTGTGTCGCGTTTTCGGCGGCGCAGCCGTATGGCGGCAAGGAGGTGCCAAAGTTCGTTTTGAGCTTGGCACAGCCCCAGGCATTAATCGGGCCTGGCATGGCATTGTTGAGCGTGATGCCAATTTCGTCGTAAGGGCTGTCGGTGTTGGTGATGTAGCGATACCAGCGGAAACCGGTAAAGACGACGAATGCGAGAGCGATCGTCAGCAGCAGGCGCACCAATTTTTTCATGATATTTCCTTTGAATGCAAACGCCGCCGTGTAGCATCCGCATGTGGAGGTTGACAGCGCCGTCACCAAGACATCGGCAAATTTCCGTGGATGCCGTCTCAGTGCCCACTGCGCCCCGACATGCCGCGGCTGCGAGGCTTGCTCCCTACCGGAAGCCAAGCTGGCAAGTCACTGACATGTTGTCTTCGGAAGGGCGCGGAAACGGTTCCGGCGGGAAGTCGATCCGGAGTGGATCTTCGAACCGAAGGCGCCAATAACGAAAAAGCCGGCACTTGCGTACCGGCTTTTGACATTTCGTCCCGAAAAAATCAGGCGGCAGTCCGGACATTCGAGATCGTGCCGATCAGCTCGTTGACGATGCGCTCGATCTGGGCGCGGTCGTCGCCTTCGGCCATGACGCGGATCAGCGGCTCGGTGCCCGAGGGGCGGATGACGAGGCGGCCGTTCCTGGCAAGCTCGGCTTCGGCATCGGCGATCGCCTTCTGCACCTGGATATCCTCCAGCGGCTTGCCACCGCTGATGCGGACATTGCGCAGGAGCTGCGGCACCGGCTCGAAGCGACGGCAGACCTCGCTGACGGTCCGTCCGGTGCGTTTGACCGCGGCCAGGATCTGCAGCGCCGCGACGAGACCGTCGCCGGTCGTGCCGTAATCCGAAAGCACGATATGGCCCGACTGCTCGCCGCCGACATTGTAATTATGCTGGCGCATATGCTCGACGACGTAGCGGTCGCCGACCCGCGTGCGGGCAAGCGCCATGCCGCGCTCATCGAGAAAGCGCTCGAGGCCGAGATTGGACATCACGGTGGCGACGATGCCGTTGCCGCGCAGCTGCTGGCTCTCGGCCCAGCTCTCGGCGATGACGGCCATCAGTTGGTCGCCGTCGACGATCGAACCGTTTTCGTCGACGATGATGACGCGGTCCGCGTCGCCATCGAGCGCGATGCCGATATCGGCGCGTACCTCGTCGACCTTCTTCTGCAGCGCGACGGGGCTAGTGGAGCCGCAATTGAGATTGATGTTGGTGCCGTTCGGCTCGTTACCGATGGTGACCACCTCGGCGCCGAGTTCCCAGAGCACGGCCGGTGCCACCTTGTAGGCGGCGCCATTGGCGCAATCGATCGCGATCCTCAGGCCTTGCAGTGTCACGTCGCGCGGCAGCGTGCGCTTGGCATGTTCGATATAGCGGTCATGCACGCCGTCGACGCGCTTGGCGCGGCCGATATCGTCGGATTTGGCAAGCTGCGCATTCAGGTCCTTTTCGAGCAGATCCTCGATCTCGGCCTCAATGTCGTCCGAAAGCTTGTAGCCATCGGGACCAAAGAGCTTGATGCCGTTATCCTCGTAAGGATTGTGCGACGCCGAGATCATCACGCCGAGATCGGCGCGCAGCGAGCGCGTCAGCATGGCAACAGCTGGTGTCGGGATCGGGCCGAGAATAAAGGCATCGAGGCCCGCGGCCGTGAAGCCCGCGACCATGGCATTCTCCAGCATATAACCGGAAAGGCGCGTATCCTTGCCGATGACGACGCGGTGGCGATGGTTGCCGCGACGGAAGATCGTACCGGCGGCAATGCCGACCCGCATGGCGAGATCCGGCGTCATCGGGAAGACGTTGGATTGGCCGCGAATGCCGTCCGTACCGAAATAGCGTCTTTTCATCTGCACTCCTGTGCTTTCCGCGCGCCATTCAAGGCAGCGCACCGTTCCAAGCAAATCCGGCTTCAGTGGAATGTCGTCAATCCAGGAGCGTGATTCATGCTTGCCTCAATTCAGCGGAATGCCACAAAATGCGGCGATCAGCACGTAAATTAGCAAGAAAAATGATTATATCCCGTTACCAATGGAAAAGGCCGGATCTCCGACGTCGGAAATCCGGCCTTGTTCAAGGCAGTGCCGCTGTTCAATGCGGCTGCGGTTCGAGGCCGCCTTCGGGCTCGTCGCCCTTCGTGGCAGGCCGTGCGCCGGCCTTCGGAACAGCCGAGCCGCGGCTCGGCGGCGAATCATCGCCGAGATCGCGGGAAGGCTTTTCGCCGCGGATCAGCGCCTTGATCTCTTCGCCGGTCAGCGTCTCGTACTCGAGCAGACCTTCGGCAAGCACGACGAATTCGTCGTGCTTTTCCGTCAGGATCGTGCGGGCCTGCGTATAGGCTTCGTCGATCAGGCGGCGCACTTCATTGTCGATCTTCTGCGCGGTTGCTTCGGAAACATTCTTCGACTGCGAAACCGAGTGGCCGAGGAAGACTTCCTGCTGGTTCTCGCCATAGGCGACCTGACCGAGCTGATCGGAAAAGCCCCACTGCGTGACCATGGCGCGGGCAAGCTTCGTGGCCTGCTCGATGTCGGAGGAGGCACCGGAGGTAATGTTCTCCTTGCCGAAGGTGAGCTCTTCGGCAACGCGGCCGCCCATCATGATGCAGAGGCGTGAGACCATCCACTTGTAGCTCATCGAGTAGCGGTCGCCCTCGGGAAGCTGCATGACCATGCCGAGCGCACGGCCGCGCGGAATGATCGTCGCCTTGTGCAGCGGATCGGCGACGGCGACATTGAGCGCGGTCATGGCGTGTCCGGCCTCATGGTAAGCGGTGAGCTTCTTTTCCGCCTCGGTCATCGCCGAGGAACGGCGCTCGGCGCCCATCATGATCTTGTCCTTGGCGTCCTCGAATTCCTGCATGGTGACGACGCGCTTGTTGCGGCGGGCGGCCATGAGGGCGGCTTCGTTGACGAGGTTCATCAGGTCGGCGCCGGAAAAACCGGGCGTACCGCGGGCGAGGATCTTGAGATCGACATTCGGCGCCAGCGGAACGTTGCGGGCATGCACCTTGAGAATACGCTCGCGGCCGACGATGTCGGGGTTCGGCACCACGACCTGACGGTCGAAACGGCCGGGACGCAGCAGCGCCGGATCGAGCACGTCGGGGCGGTTGGTCGCAGCGATCAGGATCACGCCCTCATTCGCCTCGAAGCCGTCCATTTCGACCAGCAGCTGGTTCAGCGTCTGCTCGCGTTCGTCATTACCGCCGCCGAGACCGGCGCCGCGATGGCGGCCGACAGCATCGATTTCGTCGATGAAGATGATGCAGGGCGCATTCTTCTTGGCCTGCTCGAACATATCGCGCACGCGGCTTGCACCGACGCCGACGAACATTTCGACGAAATCGGAGCCCGAAATGGTGAAGAAGGGCACATTGGCTTCGCCGGCGACCGAGCGGGCGAGCAGCGTCTTGCCGGTACCCGGAGGACCGACGAGCAGCACGCCGCGCGGAATCTTGCCGCCGAGACGCTGGAACTTCTGCGGATCACGCAGGAATTCGACGATTTCCTCGAGATCCTGCTTGGCCTCGTCGACACCGGCGACGTCTTCGAAAGTCACGCGGCCATGCGCTTCAGTCAGAAGCTTGGCTTTGGACTTGCCGAAGCCCATCGCGCCGCGTGAGCCGCCTTGCATCTGCCGCATGAAGAACAGCCAGACGCCGAGAATCAGAAGCATCGGCAAAAGTGTGCCGAGATAGCTGAGGAAACCCGAAGAGCCATCCGTTTCAGGACGGGCGGAAACCAGGACATTCTTCGACTGCAGGCGATCGAGCAGACTGTCGTCGATCACAGGCGAATAGGTCTGGAAGGTGGTGCCATTTTCAACATAGCTTCCGGAGAGACGGTTGCCCGTGACCACGACGTCCTTCACGCGGCCCGCATCGACCTCACGCAGAAACTGCGAATAAGGGATTTCGCGGGAGCCCGTCTGTGCCGGCGCCGTCTGGAACATACTGAAAAGGGCGATCAGCAGAAGCGCGATGATCGCCCACAAGGCGAAATTACGTAAGTTAGGGTTCATTGAACTCCCCAGCATGGAACAGCCGCCTCATGGCGACCGTCTTATTCGTTTCTAACATAGGGTTGCGCCGCGCGATTGCCAAGGCGACACCCCAGGTCAGATGGTTTTTCCGTCAATACTTCTTAAAGGCAGCCTCGCATAGGGCGCCGTCGCGAAAACAGCCGAAAGCCTATTGGCAAAGATGAAGTCAAATCGTGTCAAAAAGCGGTCGAAGGGTGCGAAATAGGGTGTCAGTTCGACCATGCGGGCGGATTCCTCAGATAAAAGGTTTCCTTCGGCAGATAAAACCGGCGCGGAGGCGACGGCGCGCTTCCAAGCGCCCTTGGGAAGGCGCTGCATACACCCCCTCATTCCTGTGCTGGTCACAGGAATCCAGCCACCGCGCGTCTGCGCGGTGATTGACTCAATAAAGCGTGAAGTGTCTTGCGCGCCCGAGTCCTTGGGCGCCTGGATCTCAATTGATGCGGCCGACCCATTGCGCGCATAAAACCTTCCATCCCAAACCCCGGCCTCTCCCGGCTGCAACACCAGCGGCAATATCCCCCGGCTCTCGCGCCCCAAATAAAACCCGTCACGCCTGAGATCGAACACCACCCTGCCAACGGTCATCCGTCCCGGTTCACTGCCGGTGGCAGATGCAAGGATATGCGCCATATGCGCCCTCCCCGGCGCAAACGGCTGCCCACCGAAAACGGCTGTCAGACGGCCGAGTGCATAATCGAGGACTGCCCGATCCTGCCGCAGCCCGTCAGGCGTCACCTGTCCGAGCAGACCGCCGTGAAGCGTGAAATGACGATCCAGCCATTCTGCTCCCCTAGCCGAAAGAGCCAGCCGCGCTTCCCAAGCCGCGCGGATATTCCTCTCCGCACCTGCATCGGCCGAAAGCTTCCGGCGTGTCCGCACGCGCTCGTAGGTCACATCTTCGTTGCTCGGATCATCGATCCACGGCACGCCCCGCTCTTTGAGGAAAGCGCGGATATCTGCCCGGCTGGAAAAGAGAAGCGGCCGTAAAATCCAGAAGCGCCGGTTGAAGAGCACCGCATCCGCAATGCCGGTCGAAATCTGCTCCGTTCGCATCCCACGCATCTGCAGTGTTTCGCGCTGGTCGTCGAACGTATGGCCAGTGACGATGAGATCGGCTTCGAAACTTTCGGCGGCGGTTGCCAGCAGGCCATAGCGTGCCTCGCGGGCAGCCGCCATGATGCCGGTTTTCGGCTTGTCGCCCTCCCAGATCATGTTGGTGTGGGGAATGCCGAGTGATGTGCAGAGGGCTGCGACTTCACGCGCCTCGTCTGCCGAGCCGGCGCGCAACGCATGATCGACGGTCGCAGCGCAAAGGGACATCTTGAGATGGGGTGCGGCCTTCACGGCTTCATCGAGGAGAAGAAGCAGGCCGGTGGAATCGCTGCCGCCTGATATCGCGACGAGAATGCGCGCAGGGCTTTGAAGCGACAAAAGAAACTGGAGGATCGCCTGTTGAGGCGGTGCGGTTTCCGGAGACATTCCGGAAGCCCTTAGCAGGCGAGGCGCTTCTGTTCGCTCGCAACCTTGCTTATGACGGCGCGCGAGGCCTTCGGATAACGCTTCGAGACTTCGCGCAGCGTCGCGCAGGCCGTCTCGGTATTGTCGAGGGCGGCAAGCGACATGCCGAGCTTCAGCAGCATTTCCGGCGCCTTTTCCGATGTACCGTATTTCTGGTGCGCATTGAGGAAGGTCTTGGCCGCCTCATTGTACTTGCCCTGCGAATAGAGTGCTTCGCCGAGCCAGAAATTGGCGTCCGCCGCCCGCGCGCTGCTCGGGTAGTGGGTGATGTACTGCGTGAATTCCTGTTCGGCCGTGCTGTAATCACCGGACAGCACGTGGCCATAAGCGGCCTTGTACTGGTCGGCCTCGCTACCGAGCGAGGCGGTCTGCTGCGGCGTTTTGCTGTTGGCAGCGGGAATCGGACCGGAACCGATGGTGGCATTTTCGTCGACGCTTCCGCCGATCGGATTGCCGTTCTGATCGAAATCGATCGAGCCGAGCTCCTTCGGTGGTTGGCCGAGACCGCTATTCTCCGGCACGCTGGTGGAGGGAGCCGTTTCGGCTCCCTGCGGTGCTTGGATCACCTTGGCAATATCGTCACCGCCGGAGGCTGCTGGAGCGGCATCGGTCTCGCTCTTCTTGACAGGTGCCTTGGCGGCACCGCCGGCACCCGTCTTTTCGAGCTGCTGGAAGCGGAATTCATTGTCTTCCTGCTGCTTGCGGATCGTCTCCTGCATCTGCAGAAGCTGAAAGCTCATCTCCTCGATCCGGCCGTTCAACTGCCGCAGCTGCTCTTCGAGCTGCTGCACGCGGACCTCCGCGTCGCCGCTCTGCACCTTGACAACAGGCGGCGCCGCCTGGTTTTCCGCGGATCGGCCGCCGAGATGTAGCCCGAAGAACGAGGCGGAATAGGCCGCCCGTTCGCTTCCGGTCACAGCCGCGAGGCACAGCATGCCTGCCACGACAAGTTTCTTCATATGTATCGTCCTGTCCCAGTGATTCTTCGCACCTCGATGGCACGAACAGGAGATTTTTCCAATTGCTTTCAAAAAGCAACGGAGTCTGGCCAAAGTGTGGTCAAAAAGAAAAGGCGGCCCCACGCGGGACCGCCTTTCGAAAAAGCGAATGTTGCTCGGCAATTACATGCCGGCGCCGCCAAGCACGGTAACCGCGCGGCGGTTCTGCGACCAGCAGGAAATATCGTCGCAGACGGCGACCGGACGTTCCTTGCCGTAGGAGATCGTCTTCAGGCGCTGCGCCGGGACGCCGCGCGAAGCGAGATAGTCCTTGGCAGCAGCGGCACGGCGGGCGCCGAGCGCGAGGTTGTATTCGCGCGTGCCGCGTTCGTCGGCATGGCCTTCGACGGTGATCTGGTAATTCGGGTAACGGCCGAGCCACTGGGCCTGACGGTCGAGCGTCTGCGAGGCATCGGCGCGGATCGACGAGGAGTCGGTGTCAAAGAAGATGCGGTCGCCGACATTGACCGTGAAGTCCTGGGCCGAGCCCGGCGTTGCAGCGCCGCCAGCACCGGTGCCGAGGCCGAGATCGCCGGCGCTGTTCGGCGGCTTCTTGGCGCAGCTTGCGAGCGCGAGACCGGCGAGAAGCGCGATCATGACGGGGTTGCGGGCGAAATTCTGCATGCGGCTCATTGCCGGGGTATGAATTCGGCTCATGGCCGGTCTCCTTGCGATTTCATCAGGGTTTCCGGACAGTAACCGCACTCGGTTAACCGCCCCTCAAAGATTATGGTTAACGATTTGCTACTTTGTCCCTTGGTCGCTCGGTTCCATGACTTTGGGGCGACAAGAAGGCAGCAGCGCATCGCCTACTCCATAAGCGGCGACCAGGCCGGGTCGGAGCCATAGGTCGGCGTCTTCACGAGCTGTTCGTTGTAACCGGTCAGATCGATCGAATAGAGCTGCGGACCGCCCGACCCCGCCGCCTGGCGGAAGAACATCAGGACGCGGCCGTTCGGCGCCCAGGTCGGGCCCTCATTGTGGAAGCCGGTCGTCAGGATGCGCTCGCCCGAACCATCCGGCTTCATCACACCGATCGAGAACTTGCCGCCGGCCTGTTTGGTGAAGGCGATGAGATCGCCGCGCGGCGACCAGACCGGCGTCGAATAGGAGCCGTCGCCGAAGGAAATACGGGTCTGGCCCGAGCCATCGGCGTTCATCACGTAGATCTGCGGCTTTCCGCCGCGGTCGCTTTCGAAACTGACGCGTGCGCCGTCAGGCGAATAGGAGGGCGACGTGTCGATCGCCGCCGTCGAGGTCAACCGCGTCGTCGTGCGCGAGCGCAGGTCCATCGTATAGATGTTGGAATTGGCATCCTGCTGCAGGCTCATGATCACCTTCTGCCCATCCGGCGAGAAGCGCGGCGAGAAGGTCATGCCGGGGAAGTTACCGACGACCTCGCGCTGCCCGGTTTCGAGCTGCAGCAGATAGACCCGCGGCTGCTGGTTGGCAAAGGACATGTAGGTGACTTCCTGCCGGCTCGGCGAGAAGCGCGGCGTCAGCACGAGATCGCTGCCATCGGTCAGCATGCGTACGTTAAAGCCGTCCTGATCCATGATCGCCAGCTGGCGCTTGCGCTGCTGCTTGGTGCCGGATTCGGAGACGAAGACGACACGGGTGTCGAAATAACCTTCCTCACCGGTGATCTGCTTGTAGATCGCATCGGCAATGATGTGCGCCACGCGGCGCCAGTTTTCCGGCTGCGTATAAAACTGCTGACCGGTCATCTGCTGCCCGGCGAACGGGTCCCACAGCCGAAATTCGGCGCGAAGACGGCCATCCGCTTCCTTGGTAACCCGGCCGGTGACCAGCGCCTGTGCATTGATGACCTTCCAGTCCTCGAACCGCGGCGCGGCATCAGGATTGGAGATCTTTTCAATAAAGGCCGTCTTGTTGATCGGGGCAAACAGGCCGGAACGCTGCAGGTCGGCGGCGATGACTTGCGAGACCTGCGCGCCTATGTCGCCCTGGAAGTCAGTCACCGCAATCGGCATCGGCTGGACATTGCCCTTTCGAAGATCGAGGGTGACCAGCGCGTTCGCCGGCGTCGTAAAGGCTGCGACCCCAATCAGGCCTGCGATGACCATCAGAGCGCGGATGAGGGAACACTTGACCATATCAAACAAGCCTTTCAGCATCTTATTGGGTAAGAGCGCTGGTATCGAAGTTCAAAACGACTTCCTTCCAGGCATCGTATTTATCTTTCGGAAGCATCGTAAAAGGAGCTGCGCGACGAACTGCGCGAAGGCCGACATCGCTAAGACTTTTCTGCGCACGCTCACTGCCACCGGTGACCTGCACATCAGGGTTGCCGACGATCTGCCCGTCTCTGGCTAGCTTTATGTGGATCGTCAAACGCACGCTGCCGATGTCTTTCAGGCGACTGTCGACGAAGAATCGACTTTCGATCGCGTTTCGCACCGCCTTAGCTTCAGCCACCGTGAGAACCGGCGAATTTGCATTGCTGTTTCGGCGATCAGCCGTCTCCGAATTTGCATCGGAAGGAAATGCGAGGCCAAGGATCAACCCGGTCAGTACCGCGTATATCCCGAAAGATTTCGCGAAATGGATCGAATTCCTCGGCATTCAAATCCCCATATCGCTGGGATGAAAGTTAAGGACGACCTCGTTCCACACGTCATACTTGTCCATCGGAAGCGTCGTGCGGAACGAGGGAGCAGATTTCATCACGGCACGGTAAGCGCCACTTTCCAGCGCACGACGCGTTGAATCGGTGCTGCTTCCGCCGGAAGACTCGATGTCAGGCTGGCCGATAATGTTTCCATCTTTATCGAGCTTGAAATGCACCGTGATGACCATGCCGGAAAGGCCTTCCATTCCCGGAGTGATAAGCCAGTTACCCTGGATCAAACCCTGTAGCGCATCTTGTTCGCTTTGGCTGAGCTTGGAACCGCCATTGCTCTTCTTCGCGCCCAGCGATGCCTCCTGCGTCGAGCGCTTCGCACCACCGGCAGACGGATCAGTCTTATTGAGCAGCACGGCAATATCGTCGGCGTTGAAGTCGCTCTTCATCGCCGAGGCGGATTTCGCCGTTTCCTGCTTCTGATCGGCCTTCTTCTTGTCCGTCGGCTTCTCAGCAGCCTTGGGCTGGTCCGGGGTCTTTTCCGGCGGCTTTTCGGCGGGCTTCTGCGGCTCAGGCGGCTTTACCTGCGGCTTGGCGACAGGGGTCGGCACGTTGTCCGGCAGCGCCTCGGCATCCGGCTTCGGCGGCTCCTCAGGCTTGGCCTGCTCTTCCGGCGGTTTTTCTTCCGGCTTCGGCGGTGTTACCTCGACCGGCTTCGGCGGCGGAATGGAAGCGACCTGCTTCGGCTGCTCGACTTCCGTTTCCTCCTTGACGATCTCCTTCACGTCATTCGGCTTAGGATCGATCTTCGGCATCGGCTTTTCGCTCGAATTCGCCGCGGCCGCTTCGCTATTGCTCGGCTTGGCGTTCGGCACCGGAGGCGTCTTCAGGTCGACATTGTTGTCGCCGGCATTTTCGGCGGGCTGCGCGATCGGCGGCCGCGTCGTCGGCACCGGTGCGGAAGTCTCCTTCTTCGGAGCCTTCTTGTCGCCTTGCTGCATCTGGGTAATGGATTCCACCGGCACGAGATCGACCGGCATCGCCTCGAAATCCTCTACCTTGAAGGATTCCGGGGCGCCGAGCGACACCATCGCCCAGGTGAGCACCAGGCCGTGCAAAACAGCAGATGTGATGACACTGGCCTTCATTTTGCGCGCTATTGGTCCTTCTTCTGCTGCGTCACGAGGCCGATATTCTTGAAGCCTGCGCCCTGGATACGGGCCATGACGTCGGCGATCACGCCATAAGGCGCGGTCGCGTCGCCGCGCACGAAGATACGTTCATTATAACCGGTGGTGGCGATCGCCTCGAGCTTGGCGGCGATCTCCGCGGCCGGGATCGGTGTTTCCTGCAGGAACACCTCGCCGTCATTCTTGACGGAAATGGTGATCGGCTGCGTCTCGGAATTCAGCGCCTTGGCCTGCGTTTCCGGCAGGTCGATCGGCACACCGACGGTCATCATCGGTGCCGCGACCATGAAGATGATCAAAAGCACCAGCATGACGTCGACGAGCGGCGTCACGTTGATTTCGGAGATCACGGCCCTGTTCCGACCGCCGCGACGGCGGCGTCCGCCGCCCCCGCCGCCATTGCCTCCAACAGCCATACCCATGTCAGAATACTCCGTTGGTTACTGAGCGGCAGCGCGCGGCTGCAGTTTCTCGTCGATCTGGCGCGAAAGTATGGCGGAGAATTCATCCGCGAAACCTTCCATGCGGCCCGAGAGCTTGCCGGCATCGGCAGAAAACTTGTTGTAGGCGATAACCGCCGGGATAGCGGCGACGAGGCCGATCGCGGTGGCAAGCAGCGCTTCGGCGATACCGGGCGCAACCACCGCAAGGTTGGTCGACTTCGAACCGGCGATCGCCTGGAACGAAGTCATGATGCCGACGACCGTGCCGAACAGACCGATGAACGGACCGGCCGAGCCGATGGTCGCGAGCGATCCAAGCCGCGCGCCGAGAAATTCGGTTTCACGGGCGAGCGTCACGTCCATCGCACGGTCGATACGCATCTGCAGGCCGATCGGCGAGCGAGCGCCGCGTTCGAAGGATTTCTTCCACTCGCGCATGGCGGCCACGAAGATTGCCGCCAGCCCCGTATTGTTGCGTTCCGACAGCGAGCGGTAGAGTTCTTCCAGCGACTGGCCCGACCAGAACACCTGCTCGAACTTATCGAACTGGCGCCGTGCGCGCCCATAGGCCAGGTATTTGTCGATGACGATCGCCCACGTCCACACCGAGGCTGCGATGAGCCCGAGCATGACGAGCTTGACGACGATGCCGGCCTGCATGAAAAGCGACCAGAGGCTGACGTCCGTCGTTGCTGCTGCCAATCCTACTTGTTCCATTGGTCCAAAATCCCCGAATCCAAACGCCCGGTGCTGGACCGGGCGGCACAAACTGATCTCGCAAGAAGTGTCCGGCGGCCGCCGCCCAAAGCCCTGGTCAAACTTCCAAGCTCATCTTCCGCCTTCTTGCCGTCAAATTTGGTCAAAGGAAGGCGTGCACCGCACAAACTCCGACTTTCCCAGTAAGACACTATTATGGTTAATAGATCGTTAGTGCCGGACTGTGACAGTAAGCCTGTATTTGGAAGATTTCGTTCCAAGGATTACTTGACCGGAGCAAGGTCCGGCTGCCGAAAGAGCGCTCATCCTGCGGCGCGGGAATTCCTTCACATAAAGTTCAAGTTTTGACAAGGTCCGATTTTTCGGCAATTCGGACTATAGTGGCGTGCTGCCTTCCAGGAATTTCGCTGCCAGTGTTTCCGGCAGCCGCCTCGGCCGCCCCCGGGCGTTGATGACGGCGATGATCACCCTGGCGGCGATCAGCAGTGTCTCGCCCGAGCGGATTTGCTGGTTGAGCACCATCTTGGCGCCGCCGGCTTTTTCCGTGTGTGTCAGGATCGTCAGCACATCGTCCATGCGCGCCGGGCTCTTGAAGTCGATCTCCATGCGGTGGACGACGAAGACGAGGCCCTCCTCGTCGGCGCTGACGAGCTCGCGCTGCTCGACGCCGAGGCAGCGCAGATAATCGGTGCGGCCGCGCTCCAGGAAATGCAGGTAGCGGGCGTGATAGACCAGGCCTGAGAAGTCCGTATCTTCATAATAGACCCGCTGGACGAGGCGGTGTCCGGCCTCCATCAGCTCTCCCGAAATGGAAAAAGGGCGTTCCGTCATAATTTTCTCCAAACTGAGGTGCCCTCTTTGGCGCAACGCTTCCAGACAGGCAAGCATTGAATAACTGTCACAATTCCTAACTATTCCCGACAACGAGCGACCAATCAGGAGACGATGCGATGAAGATTGCGGTTATGGGCGGAGACGGTTTCATCGGTTGGCCGACATCGCTGCATCTCTCCGATGCCGGGCACGACATCCATATCCTCGACAATCTCTCGCGCCGCTGGATCGACACGGAACTCGGCGTACAGTCGCTGACACCAATGGATTCGATCCAGGAGCGAACCCGCATCTGGCATGCCGAAACCGGACGCCGCATCCACTTCAATCTGATCGATCTCGCCAAGGATTACGAACTCCTGAAGAACTGGCTTTCCGAACATCGCCCGGATGCCGTCATCCATTTCGCCGAACAGCGGGCCGCGCCCTATTCGATGAAGAGCGACCGCCACAAGAACTACACCGTCAACAACAATGTCAGCGCCACGCACAACCTGCTGAACGCGCTGACGGAGCTCAATCTCGATACCCATCTCATCCATCTCGGGACCATGGGCGTCTACGGCTATTCGACGGTCGGCGCGGCGATCCCCGAAGGTTATCTGCCGGTCGGCATCGAAACCGCAGGCGGCGAGATGGTCAACCAGGAGATCCTCTACCCCTCCAATCCCGGCTCGATCTATCACATGACCAAGTGCCTGGATCAGCTTCTCTTCCAGTTCTACGCGAGGAATGATGGTCTCAGGATCACCGATCTGCACCAGGGCATCGTCTGGGGCACGCACACCGAGCAGACGCGCCGCCACACGCAGCTGATCAACCGTTTCGACTATGACGGCGATTACGGCACGGTGCTGAACCGCTTCCTCATCCAGGCGGCGATCGGCTATCCGCTGACGGTGCACGGCACCGGCGGCCAGACGCGCGCCTTCATCCACATCCAGGATTCGGTGCGCTGCATCGAGCTGGCGCTGAAAAATCCGCCGGCGCGCGGCGCCCGCGTCGAGATCTTCAACCAGATGACGGAAACCCACCGGGTGCGCGACCTTGCCGAGATGATCGCCAGGATGAGCGGCGCCAAGATTGCCTGGCTGCCCAACCCGCGCAAGGAAGCCGCAGAAAACGAGCTGATCGTCCGGAACGAAAAATTCCGCGATCTCGGCCTCGACCCGATCACGCTGGAAGCGGGCCTGCTCGGCGAAATCGTCGACGTCGCGAAGAAATTCGCCTATCGCGTCGACCGCGCACGCGTTCCGGCCGTCTCCGCCTGGACCAAGGACATCGCCGCGACGATCAATCACGATCCGGAAGGCAAGCGGCTGAAGTCGGTTTCATGAGTGAGCGAGTTCGCATTGGAAGGCTCAACTGGAACTCCCTCATTCCTGTGTCTGTCACAGGAATCCAGCCACGGCGCGTCCGCGCCGTGAATGATGTTATTCATACATCGCAAAAGCCTTTCGCGCCCAAGGACTTGGGCGCACTGGATTCCTGTGACAAGCACAGGAATGAGGGAGTGTGGCAATGGTGCACGTAACCACGCAGCCGCCTCATCGCTTCGCCTATGTCACACTCGTCACCAATGCAGATTACGCCATGGGCGCGACCGCGCTTGCCCGCTCCCTGCGCCGAACCGACACTGGGGCCGACATCGTCATTCTCCACACCAGCGGCGTCGATGCAGCCGCACTCGTGCCCCTGAAGGCGCTCGACTGCCGCCTGATCGAGGTCGAGCACCTGCCGCTGTCCGCGGCCTTCAACCAACGCCACGCCCGCGGCAAGCTCCATTCTGCAGCCCCTTTCACCAAGGGCCGCAAGCCGGATTTCCATTCGCCGCTCGACAATTTCTGCAAGCTCAGGCTCTGGCAGCTCGTCGAATACCAGCGCTGCGTTTTCATCGATGCCGACGCCCTCGTGCTGCAGAATGTCGACAGGCTCTTCCTCTATCCGGAGTTTTCCGCCGCCCCCAATGTCTACGAAAGCCTCGCCGACTTCCGCCGCATGAATTCCGGCGTCTTCGTCGCCACGCCCTCGCATGACACATTCCGGCACATGCTCGAAAGGCTCGACAGTCCAGACGCTTTCTGGCGGCGCACCGATCAGACCTTTCTTGAGACGTTCTTCCCGCATTGGCACGGCCTGCCGGTTTATTTCAACATGCTGCAATATGTATGGTTCACCATGCCGGAGCTTTGGGACTGGAAGAGCATTTCGATCCTGCACTACCAGTATGAAAAACCGTGGGAAAAGGATCATCCCAAGGCAGCGCGACTACAACCTTTGATCGATCTGTGGCACCGTTTCCACGATGGCGGCGATGTGCCTGAGGTGACGGCGCTGGACAATCCGGAAGGGGCAGCATGAAGGTACTGGTATCGGGTGGAACGGGTCTCGTCGGCCGGTATGTGGTCGAGGAACTGCTGGCCGCCGGATATCAGGTGATCGTCGGTGGGCGCCGCGCGCCGCTGCCGCGCCTCTTCTCCCGCCCGGTCGAGTTCGCAGCACTTTCGCTCGATCCCGACAAGGATCAGATCGACGTCTTCGACGACGCCTATTTCTTCGTCCACGCCGCCTTCAGCCATGTTCCGGGCAAATATCGTGGCGGCGAGGGCGACGATCCGAAGACCTTCCACAGGTTCAACCTCGACGGCACCGTCCGGCTTTTCGAAGCCGCCAAACGCGCCGGCACGCGCCGCTGCGTCTTCCTGTCCAGCCGCGCCGCCTATGGCGAACACCCGCCAGGAACGGAACTGACGGAGACGATGCTGGCCAAGCCCGAAACACTCTACGGCCAGGTCAAGCTCGATGCCGAGCGGGCGCTTGCCCATCTCTCGACGCCGGGTTTTGCTGGCGTAAGCTTGAGGCCGACCGGCGTCTATGGCGATCTCTCGCCGAACAAATGGGACGGCCTCATCGCCGATTACCTCGCCGGCCGGCCGGTTGTTGCCCGCGTGGGAACCGAGGTTCACGGCCGCGATCTCGGGCGGGCGGTACGGCTGATGCTGGAGACGGAAAGCACTCGCATCTCCGGCGAGGTCTTCAACGTCTCGGACATGTCGGTCGACACGCGCGATATCCTTTCACCCATCCGCAGCGAGACGGGCTGTCGACACGCGCTGCCGGCTCCCGCCGATAGCGCTGCGCTCAATCCCATGAGCACGGCGAAAATCCGCGCGCTCGGCTGGGCGCCCGGCGGAGCGCCTCTATTCGACGAGACGATACGGCGGCTGGCCGCTGCGCTTCCCGAATCCCCAAGACACAGGTCCACGCAAGCCTGACGTTGCAAAATGCGCCGAATTGCAATCGGGGGCCCGAATTAAAAATCGGGGATTGTCCATGCAGGTCGCAACCACGTCTGCCTCCATCATCTTGCGCGGCACGTCTTCGACGGCAGCCATTTCAGCCGCCGGAAGCGAGACCGATCAAGGCGTGCTGAAGCTGCAGCGCGCCACCCAGGCGTTGCAGCAGATGCGCCAGACCTTGGCGAACTCGGGAGACGAGGCCAAGGCAAAGGCACAACGCAAGCTCGAAGAGGCAAAACAGGAATTGGAGATGTTGCGCAGCTCCAACATGGCGCCTGAGGTGGTCGCCCGGCTGGCCGCCGAACTGGCGCGCAAGGTTGGCACCGCCGCCTCCGAATTCGCATCATCAGTCGCGACCGGCAGTCCCGCAACGGCTGTTCCGGTGGATGCAACAACCACGGATGCGACAGCAATCGCAACGAGCGGGGCCGCCGCTGCGCTGACGGATACTTCAGGAGAAACTGCGGCCGGCGAGACCGGCTCGCAGGAACCGGACGCCGCCACCAATGTCCGCAACGCCTATGCCAGCGTCGCCGAGGATGCCCCGAAATTCTCGGGCATCTCGGCCGATGATCGAGAAACGATGGAAGAGTTCAAGGCGGTCGTGCGCGAACTCAAGCAAGTGCTCGAAAAGGCGATGCGCGAGTTGCGGCAGCAAGACCGGCAGGCCGGAGCCAATGCCGTTCCTGATATGGCGGGCTTCTCCATCGCCACGGCGACAATACCGACAAGCATCGTCGTCTGACGATCGCTGCCGCCGGCGGCCGAGGCGTGAAACGCGCGTGATGCTGTCGCATCCGGCATTTGCATCCAACATCCAGCCGTCTATGCTCGGGTAAATCTCTCAGAACCGGCAGATCGAATGACCTCTAGAGAATTGAAAGCGCAGTTGCGCAACGAACGGCTGTCCGCACGCGACGACATCCCCGCAGAGAAACGCGCCTCCAAAAGTCTCGCAATGGCCGAACATGCCGGCGAGGCCGTCGGTTTTGCGCTGGGTACGATCATCTCCGGCTTTCTGCCGATCCGTTCGGAAGCCGATCTCAGGCCGCTGATGGCGCGCTTTGCCGTGCGCGGTGCGCGGCTCTGCGTGCCGGCGATCCTCGATCGGCAGACCATCGTCTTTCGCGAGCTGGCGGAAGGTGCGCCGCTCGTCGATACCGGTTTCGGCACGGTCGGCCCCGGCACAGATGCCGCCATTCTTGATCCCGAGATCATGCTGGTGCCGCTTTCGGCCTTCGATGCCCGCGGCCACCGCATCGGCTACGGCGCCGGCCACTACGACCGCGCCATCAGCCGGCTGAGGCAAAAAGGCCTGCATCCGAAGCTGATCGGCATTGCATTCGACTGCCAGGAAGTGGCACATGTGCCCGCTGAGCCGCACGACATAAGCCTGGATGCCATCCTGACAGAAAGCGGCCTTCGCTTTTTTGCCTCTTGGATTGGATAGGGAATGCGGCTGCTTTTTCTGGGTGACATGGTCGGCAAGACGGGACGCACGGCGGTCTGGGACCGTCTTCCCGGCCTGGTTTCCGACCTCAAACTCGATTTCGTCATCGTCAACGGCGAGAACGCCGCTGGCGGCTTCGGCATCACCGAGGACATCTTTCTGGAAACGATCAATGCCGGCGCCGATGTGGTGACGACGGGCAATCACGTCTGGGACCAGAAGGAAGCCGTCGCTTTTGCCGGCCGGCACGATCAGTTCCTGCGTCCTGCCAACTATCCGCAAGGCACGCCTGGCCGCGGCTCCGGCCTTTTCTATGCCAGGAACGGCGCGCGCGTGCTCGTCGCCAACGTCATGGGCCGGGTCTTCATGCATCCGGAACTCGACGACCCCTTCAAATCGGCGGAAGTCATCCTCGACGCCTGCCCGCTGAAGGAACAGGCCGACGCGATCATCTTCGATTTCCATGCCGAGGCGACCAGCGAGAAGCAGTGCTTCGGCCATTTCGTCGACGGCCGCGCCAGCTTCGTCGTCGGCACCCACACGCATGTACCGACGGCCGACGCACAGATCCTGAACGGCGGCACCGCCTATATGTCGGATGCCGGCATGTGCGGCGACTACGACTCCTCCCTCGGCATGGACAAGGAGGAGCCGCTCAACCGCTTCATCTCCAAAATGCCGAAGGGCCGCATGGAGGCCGCGAACGGTCCCGCGACGATCTGCGGTGTCGGCGTGGAAATCTCGGATACGACGGGACTTGCCGAAAAGATCGCGCCGCTCCGGCTCGGGCCGCGACTGGCCGAGACGGTGCCGGAGTTCTGGCGATAGAGCATGATGCTGAAAAGTGTGAGCGGTTTTCGGGCGACATCATGCTCTAGCTCTTTAATTGAGAACAGGATTCAGATTTTAGGCCAACCGGGCCTAAAATCATCCTGTTCTAGCCACCCCGCCAACACGCAATTGTGAGCATCCTCCGTCTGGACCCCTGCGGCCTCATGCCGCATCCTCCGCCATTCGCGCATAACCCCGAAAATCGGAATTGATTTTCGGGGTTATGCGCCGATCAAAAGGTGATAGAGCGCCGGAGGGGTGGCATGAAGCCGCGATATCTTGTCCTCGCTATCGCATGCCTTGCGGCCTTCGCCGCGCCGAATCTTGCCGGGGCACAAGAGCAGCGGCCACCGGTCAGCCAGTGCCAGGCGATCGCGCAAACCATCCCCAAGGTGACCTTCGCAAGCTTTTCCGGCGCTCCGCCGCTGATGCCTGCCGTCTCCGAGGGCGAGGACGTCAAACTCACCTTCCTCGGCCACTCCACCTTCGAGATCGAAACGCCCTCAGGCATCGTCATCGCGACAGATTATAATGGCTGGTACAGGCCGGCGACGATGCCCGACGTCGTAACCATGAACAAGGCCCATTCGACCCACTTCACCTTGACGCCCGATCCCGGCATCAAGCATGTGCTGCATGGGTGGAGCGATGTTCCGGGCGAGAAGGCGAATATCAATCTCGTCGTCGGCGATGCTTATATCCGCAACGTCACGACGGATATCCGCTTCAGCTATGGCCTCGGCGGTGCGCACGAGAACGGCAACTCCATCTTCATTTTCGAAATCGCCGGCCTCTGCATCGGTCATCTCGGCCACTTGCACTACGAACTGACGGATGCCCATTATACCGAGATCGGCCGCCTCGACATCGTCATGGTTCCCGTCGACGGTGGCCTGACAATGGGCGCCGACAGCATGAGCCGCGTCATCAAGCGGCTACGCTCGTCGTTAATCCTGCCGATGCACCGGCGCGGCCCGCCAGTCGAAGCCTTCGTCTCGATGTTCGGCAAGGATTTCGACGTCGCCAATGCGCCCGATGACAGTATCACCGTCTCCATGCGCACTCTGCCGAAAAAGCCGCTGATCTATGTGCTGAAGGGTGTGCAGTAAAAGGCCCGGCGGTTTTCCTTCTACAGCGCCGCGCGTCTTTTTAGACGCGCAAAGGACGCTGTGGCACTTTGAATTGCTGCATAATTTTATCCTTAAATCGATTCCGATTTAAGGAATTATGCAGGAGCCTCGCGCATCAGGCGAACTGCAGATGGCGCTTGATGCCGACATCCGGCATCTTGTCGTCGTCGAGATTGGCCTTGGCGATCTCCCAGCCGAATTTCAGCTTGTTGCCTGTGGAAACCCAGATCTCGGCATCGTCGACATGGAGGGACAGCATGGTAAGCTTGGGGTCCTTCTTGCCGCCATCATACCAGGCCGCGACGATCGAGCTCCAGTATTCCTCGATCTTGGAAGGATCAGGATGCACCTCGATCACACCGGCGAGGCAGGCGTGATAGTCGTGATCCTTGCCGATAACGCAGAAATGCGCGCGGCTGCCGGGCTTGATGGCGCGCACGATGTCGGCGTCGGTCTTGGTGTAAAACCAGATGGTGTTGGTGGTGGGATCGGCATGCGGCGCCATCGGCTGCATGTGCATATCCAGTCCGGAAATTCCGAGCATGCCGGCATGGACATCGTTGACCTGATCCCAGAGCTGACGTGCTGGATGTTCCTGCGCCTCGCTGAGACTTGCCATGACCGTTCCTTTCCGTTGGATGGAGTTCCGTTGAAACGTCATCCCCTCGCCTTTGTTCCGAACTGCTTTTTCCTTGAACGGGTGCCGTTTCGCTCTTATAAGGCGGCCCATTCCGAACAATGAGACGTGAACAGGGGTGCCATGGCTGGCCATTCACAGTTTAAAAACATCATGCACCGCAAAGGCCGTCAGGATGCCGTGCGGTCGAAAATGTTCTCCAAGCTTGCGCGCGAAATCACCGTTGCCGCCAAGGCCGGCCTGCCCGACCCGACGATGAACGCCCGCCTTCGCCTGGCGATCCAGAACGCCAAGGCCCAGTCCATGCCGAAGGACAATATCGACCGCGCCATCAAGAAGGCGGCCGGCGCCGACGGCGAAAATTACGATGAAGTCCGCTATGAGGGCTACGGCCCCGGCGGCACGGCGATCATCGTCGAGGCCCTGACCGACAACCGCAACCGCACCGCCTCCAACGTCCGCTCGAGCTTCACCAAGGCCGGCGGCGCTCTCGGCGAAACCGGTTCGGTGTCCTTCTCCTTCGACCATGTCGGAGAAATCACCTACAAGCTTTCCGTCGGCGATGGCGACAAGGTGATGGAAGCCGCGATCGAAGCCGGCGCCGACGACGTCGAGACCGATGAAGACGGCCACTACATCACCTGCGCCTTCGAAGCCCTCGGCGAAGTGGCGAAAGCGCTGGAATCGAGCCTCGGCGAAGCCGAAACCGTCAAGGCCGTCTGGCGCGCCCAGAACAACGTGCCGGTGGACGAGGAAAAAGCCCAGTCGCTGCTGAAACTCATCGACAGCCTGGAAGACGATGACGACGTGCAGAACGTCTATTCCAACTTCGAAGTCTCGGAAGAAGTGCTGGCGAAGCTCTCGGCCTGATCTCCTGAGGCAGGGGTCAAATAAAAACCCGGCTGCAACGCCGGGTTTTTTCTTGCCGGAAAGGTGGCGTCGTCAGAGTGCCGCCTCGCGCAGGCCCTGGAGCAGGATGCCGAAAAGTGTGAGCGGTTTTCGGACGACATCATGCTCTAACTATATAATGTAGAACAGGATTCAGATTTTAGGCCGACCGGCCTAAAATCATCCTGTTCTAAGCGGCGGCTCGCATGAAATTTCCCAGCCCCGCGAATAGTTCCACCGATGTCAGCCGCGCCTCGATGTCGTGGATCGGCATCGAGATGATCACCTCGTCGGCCTGCGTTTCCCGCAGAAACTCCGTCAGTTTCGCCTCCGCCGTCTTCGGCGAGCCTACCACGGCATAACGCAGCGTGTGTTCGACATTCATCTTTTCCATCGGCGACCAGAAGTCCCCCATATCGGCCACCGGACGTGGGAACGGACCGCGGACATTGCGGCGCAGATTGACGAATTGCTGCTGGGCGGAGGTGAAATGATAGCGTGCCTCCTCGTCCGTCGCCGCCACAGCACCCATGACGCCGACCATCACATGGGGCTTATCGAGCGTCGCCGAGGGTTGGAAGCGGTCACGGTAGATCGCAATCGCATCGAGCAGCATGTCGGGCGCGAAATGCGAGGCGAAGGCATAGGGAAGCCCGAGCATGCCGGCGAGTTGGGCGCTGTAGAGACTGGAGCCGAGCAGCCAGATCGGGATATGTGAGCCATTGCCGGGAACTGCGAGGATCGCCTGGTTCTCGACCGGCGTATCGAGGAGTTGCTGCAGTTCCACCACGTCGTTGGGGAAGCTGTTTGCACCGGCCTCGAGGTTGCGCCGCAGCGCCTGTGCCGTGCGCATGTCCGTTCCCGGTGCACGCCCGAGGCCGAGATCGATGCGACCGGGGAAGAGCGCCTCCAGCGTGCCGAACTGCTCGGCGATAACGAGCGGCGAATGATTGGGCAGCATGATGCCGCCGGAGCCGATGCGGATGCGCTTTGTCGCAGCCCCGACATGGCCGATGACAACGGCGGTGGCAGCGCTGGCGATCCCCGGCATGCCGTGATGTTCGGCGAGCCAGAAGCGCTTGTAACCGAATTCCTCGGCCTTCACAGCCATCCGCGCCGAGCCCTCGAGGGACTGGCGCACGGTGCTGCCTTCGGCAACGGGGGAAAGGTCGAGTATGGAGAAGGGAACCATGGGAAACCTGCCGGGCAGTTGGACGATGCCGTCTATGTAGGTTCGCGCCCACGCCATTCCAAACCATGCGCGCAACAAAAAGGGCCGCGCGAGCGCGGCCCTCAGACTGCTGACAAACCCCTGGCACCGTCCAGGGGTTTGTGATTCATTGGGAC
>NZ_PQIG01000087.1 GCF_012349115.1 Rhizobium ruizarguesonis | reverse complement strand
CTGGCCATGGTCGTTCCCGAAAGCAGCCCCGACAGCGAAATGCCGGCTGGCAGCTCGAAGTTCCATCAGGGCGTTTGTCTGGCGAGCTTCGAGGAAAGGTGCCCTGATCCAGACCTCGCCTCATCGGAGGCGAGGTCATCGTTTCTGTTTAATTGGCAACGAAACGCTCTGGCCGAGCCGGATGCGTCGTCGGCTTTCTCTTCCACGGGGCCAGGACAAACGGCATGCCGGCTTCGAGACAGGCCGCCACGAAGGCTTCGCGCGCAACGATGGTAGGAATGGCCCCGTTGAGGGCGCCCCGGCACGTCTTCACCGCTCGTTCATGACGCTCTCCATGACGCAGCGGCCATTCGTTCTCGAGAAAGTCCAAGGCGTCGTATGCGCCTGTGAATGTGCGCTCCAAACCGCACTGCAGCCGGATTCTCACCGGCCGCGTCCATGGAACATCGTTCAGCGGCATCTTTTCCTCCTTTCATGCCACCAATGGTCCTGATGAAAATGATATTGGGGGTGGTGGGCGGTCGTTCAAGAGCCATCTCGCTTGGCGCGTTGGCTCGCCACGGAATGATCTCCCCGTTCTGTGGGTGCATCGTTGCGGGTCTCCAAACTTTCAGAGAGTTCGCGCGTTAATGTCGCACGCTCGAACTGGCAGGGACGGCTGATGACCAACGGAATTCGATTTGATGTGCTCGCCAAAGGCGGCTACGTGGCGCGCGGCGTCGTCTTTCTCCTCGTCGCGGGGCTTGCCCTCCTCTCAGGCCTCATTGGTGGTCGGCCAGAAACAAAGTCTGCGCTTTCGACACTTCTTGAGCAGCCGCTCGGCCGCGTCTGGGTCGGATTGATCGGCATCGGTCTTTTGGGATTTGTTGCGTGGAGGCTGGCGCAGTCGCTAGCCGATAGCGACGGACACGGGAGGAATGGAAAGGCGTTAGCGATCCGGGCCGCTCTCCTCGGCAGTGCCATCACCTATCTAGGGCTTGCCGGATATGCACTTGGAAAAGCCCTTTTCACGGGTGGAGGCAGTGAAGGTTCTGGCGAGAAGGATCTGGCTGGATGGGTCATGTCGCAGCCTTTCGGTTCCTACCTTGCGATCGCCGTCGGGGCTGGCTTCATCCTCGGCGGAGTCCTCACAGCCGCTAAGGGCATCAGCAGGAAGTTCGAGCGCTATCTTCAGCTACCTGGCCAGAGCGAAATCGTGACATTAATTTGCATCTACGGTCTCGTCGCCCGCGGCGTGGTGTTCGCGATTACCGGCATACTGTTCGCCTATGCAGGTTTCCGGGTGGATCCTGGGCAAGCCGGCAGCATGGGCGATGCCTTGGAATGGCTTCGCCAGCTTCCACTGGGATCATTTCTCTACGTCGCCGTCGCCATGGGATTGGCAGCTTTCGGAATCTACAATCTCGTCGAGGCCCGGTATCGTGTCGTTCGCAGCCCATCGATAGCCGACGCCAAGCGTTCGATCCCGATGGCGGGTTCTTGACATCGCTTTCCCTGTGACAAAGCGCCGTCACACGGAGCTCGATCCGGCAGACGGGACCTCAATGTCGATAAGCAGTCCTTCATCCGACCAGGTTTTCTCGAGACGTCCTTTAAGCTGTTTTTCGACCATTGCGCCGACGATCACCGTACCAAAACCTCGCTTCGCCGATTTGGGTGGAGTGGGGGCGCCCACCTCCTGCCACCGAATGTTAAAGCCGGCCCCAAACGGTCTGGGCTTCCAACTGATTGAAAGCCTGCCTTGCGCAGCGGAAAGTGCACCGTGATGGGCCGCGTTGACAGCGAGTTCATGGAGCACGAGCGCCAGGGGCTGGACGACGGGTGCAGGCATTCGGATGTCCGGCCCACTGAAAATAGCGCGGGTGGCTGCGAACGGCGTCACTTGTTGGCGAATGAGTTCCTCAAGAGAAATGCTTGCCCATCCGCGTGCAGCAAGCAAGGTATGGGCACGGGCGAGCGCCTGCACGCGGTGTTGAATAGCGGCGGCGTAAAGCGCGGGGTCATCGGCATTGCTCAGACGGACGATGCTGTCGACGATTGCCAGGACGTTCTTGGATCGGTGGTCGACTTCCATCAGCAGGCGATGCTCGGAGGCTTCCAGTGCCTCGATCCGCCGATACTCCGTCATGTCGATTTGAGAGCCAAAGAAATACTGGATCCTTCCGTCATCCCCATGAATGGGACTGAGATGCAAGCGGTTCCAGAATTGCGCTCCGCTTCTCTTGTAATTGAGGATCTCGACGCTGATCTCACGCTCGTCGGCGACCGCGGCACGAATTGCAGCGACGGCGATCGGCGATGTGGCTGGACCTTGCAGGAAACGACAGTTGCGGCCCAGCACTTCTTCGGCAGCATACTCTGTCAGTTCAAGGAATGCCTTGTTTGCAAGCACAATCGGCAGGTCCGGCTTACGCGCGTCTGTGACGACCATCGGCATTCTCGTGCGTTCAAACGCGATCGCTGCCAACTCTTTCCGATCTGCGAAGGCTGCATCTGACGATGCGGAAGGCACATCTCCATGGAGTTTTCTTCTTGATTGGCCTGTCATGCTTCCACGCTCACAAAGACGTCGGCTGATAACGTGGCTCGCGTATCTTTGTTTCCAAAAAGATCGCTTGTTTCGTGGGCACCGACACCTGCCGGGCGATGTGTCACACCCGCGATCTTGGCCCACATGATGGCCTCCGTTATTAAAGCAGGATACGGTCGATCAGCCTTGCAGCTCCGCAGGATCAGGCGCACCATATGATCATGAAACTCTTTTCCAGTTCCAGCCGCTCACGAGAGCGCTTCCTCGAAGCCATACTGCAAAGCGCGATCGAGTATGCAATCATCTCCACGGATCTGGATGGACTGATCACCACGTGGAACGAGGGCGCCCGCCGGATCCTCGGATGGGATGAGGACGAGATTATCGGCCAGCCCGCGGCCATGATCTTCACCGAGGAAGACCGGCAGATCGGGATTCTCCAGCGGGAAATGGCCGCCGCTTTGACGGAAGGTCACGGCAATGATGAACGCTGGCACGTTCGCAAGGACGGCTCATTGTTCTGGGCATCCGGGCAGATGATGGCGTTGACGTCGGACAACGGGGACGTCGAGGGCTTCGTAAAGATTCTGAGAGATCGCACCGAGCAGCGAGAGAATGAGGAACGACAGCGCGTCCTGATGCACGAGCTCTCTCACCGCATGAAGAATACGCTGGCCGTCGTTCAGGCTATCACCAGTCAATCCTTTCGTAACGCCCGCTCTCTGGAGGATGCGGAGCAGTCGATCGCCGCACGCATCAATGCTTATGCGAAGGCGCACGACATTTTGCTTCAGCAGAACTGGCTGGGCACGACCATGGCAACGATCGTCGAGGCGACCGCGATCAATCTTGGACTTGAAGCGTCAGGACGTTTCAAAGCACGCGGTCCTGCGGTTGAACTGGGGCCACAGGCGGCTCTTTCGTTTTCCCTCGTGCTGCACGAACTTGTCACCAACGCCAACAAGTATGGCGCGCTGTCGGTCGATACCGGGACGATTGAAATCGAGTGGTCCGTGCGCAGCGAGGCGGGCGAAATGCGCCTGGACTTCAGGTGGCAAGAAGCCGGAGGCCCGGCGGTGGTGGCGCCGAGCAACAAGGGGTTCGGCACGCGCCTCGTCAACTCCAGCCTCGCGGCTTTCGGAGAGGTCGCTCTTGATTATGCGCCGACAGGGTTCATCCTGAAGCTCGATGCGTCGCTCCAGAAGCTGCAATACAAGACCTATTCCGACGCGGAGGAATAGGTGGAATGCTGGGCCGAAACTGGGGGAACCATACCGAAGTCGCCAAATGCGGCTGGTTCTGTTGGCCTCCCATAGCTGGAATGGGATCGAAAGAGGGCGCATCGACTGAGATTGCTTGCCGGTATCGTAAACGGCTGTCCTCGCGCGCGGTGCGCAAGACGTTTCGGCCCTCCCATGAGCAATCCAAGAGACCCGGCCCGGAAAGATTCATCATCGCCACAAACGGACTTCAGGGAGCCGGCTATTTACAGAGTGCCAGAAGTGACGCGGGCGTCTCGATATCAGAAAGGCCCATCACAGCCATTACGATAATGATTCAGACAGCAATCGTAAAAACCAGCGCGGCGATCCTGATATTTGCTGGCTTCATTTCCTTCGCCCCAGCATAGCCATTCTCCGGCTTCATTTTATCAAGAATTGAGCTGGCCTGCTATCATGCGACGTCGGTGTCGACTGCGTAACGAACCAAGGGTCGTCGCTCTGAGCCGCGGATTGATACGCATTTCGGCGGCGGACTGGGAGGCGCCATCTGCAGAACTGCTGTCCGCGCCCCTGGCCGTCTGCCTCGCCGCCAACAATTGGTGCGGCTTATGGGGCATTCCGTGCCAAGCTGCAGGCGTCTCAGTCCCTCCGATGGAATGGAATAAACCGCCTGTCTTCATAGACTCGCAGATAATTCGAGTGAACAGGGTCAGCGAGCCGACGCGATTTCATGTATGCCAGCGCTGAACTTATTGGCCCGCCGGCGACTGGTTCCACGTCTAGCATCACTCGCAGGTGGCCGGGTATGCCTATCGATTCCAGCCGGTCCAACCTTGCCATCGTATCCTCGTCAGGCTCATAGAGTTCACCGACGACACGATAGCCAATGCCCGGTTCATTGAACATCATCGGAGCGAACCAAGGGCCGGCAATAAGCATCGGATAGCATTCCCGGGTCTGGAAAATTCCAAGAAACCTGGCGCGGGGAAGTCCTTGCTCATGAAGAGGGAAGCCTTTCTTCAAAGTTCCAAAAACGAAAAGGTTCGGTGTCATGCGGGCCAGCCCCATGCGTTATCGGCTAATCCCCTAAAGATTGGAGCGATCGTGATCGCCTGTTTCCATCCGGCCGAGGAGGATGACGCTCAGTCGCGCTTCATCACAGGTGGCGCCGCTGCCAGGCTGTCTGCTGCGTCCGTTTCGGGCAATCCTTCCACCCGTTCATTGTCCGGCTGGGCGCGGCGCGTCGCAGGCGATTTCGCCGAAGGACGGCCGGCCCGCGCTTTAACGCGCTTGCCGACAACTGCACCAGGCTCTTCACCTTCGGAGCCGATCGGCTCGAGCTCCATCTCCGGTGGGCGCAACTTATTCCGGTCTTCGATAGGATCGTTTGATTTCTTCTGCATGATCGATCGGACCTTTCTTCAATGCCGGCGGCGATCCAGGACGTCCGCGGCTTTCCCTACGGCTTGAGAACGACCTTGATGCAGCCGTCCTTCTTGTCGCGGAAAGTCTTGTAGAGGTCAGGACCTTCTGCGAGGGTCGCACGATGCGTGATAATGAACGACGGATCGATTTCACCCTTTTGGATGCGTTCCATGAGTAGCGGCAGGTAGTGCTGCACCGGGGTCTGCGCCATTCGGAACGTCAGGCCGCGATTGATCGCCGAACCCATCGGGATCTTGTCGAGGAACCCGCCGTAGACGCCAACGATCGACACCGTGCCGAAGTTGCGGCAGCAATGGATTGCCTGGCGAAGAACGTGGGGGCGATCGGTTCCCATGAACGTAGCGACCTTGATGCGGTCTAGCCGTGAGTCCCAGCTCGCCGACGGATCGGCTTCGGTGCCAACCGCGTCGATGCACGCGTCGGCGCCGCGCCCATTGGTCAGCTCCATGAGCTTGTCGTAGATGTCTTCGTCCATGAAATCGAGAGTGGTTGCTCCCGACGCTTCGGCAAGAGCAAGTCGCTCCTTCACCGTATCGATCGCGATGACGCGTTCGGCGCCGAGGATAAAGGCCGACTTGATCGCCATCTGTCCGACGGGGCCGCAGCCCCAGATCGCGATCGTGTCCCCGGGCTGGATATTGCAGAAGTCAGCGGCCATGTAGCCCGTCGGAAAGATGTCGGAGAGAAAGAGCACCTGCTCATCCGTCAGTCCGTCCGGCACCTTGATCGGGCCGACGTCCGCATAAGGCACGCGCAGATACTCCGCCTGACCACCACTGTAGCCGCCAAGAAGATGCGTGTAGCCGAACAGGCCCGCAGGTGAGTTCCCCCACATCTTCTTGACCTTCGACGGATCGGGGTTGCTGCGTTCACATCCGGAGTAAAAGCCGCGCTGGCAGAAGAAGCATTCGCCGCAGGCGATGGTGAAGGGCACCACGACACGGTCACCAACCTTGAGCTTTTTATTGTCATTGCCGAGTTCGACGACCTCGCCCATGGTCTCGTGGCCCATGATATCGCCGCTATGCATGTCCGGCATCACGCCGTTAAACAGATGAAGATCCGACCCGCAGATCGCGCAGGCTGTCACCTTGATGATGGCGTCGCGCCCTTCCTCGATTTGAGGATCTGGAACGCTCTCGCATCGAATGTCGTGTTTGCCATGCCAGGTAAGTGCTTTCATGTCGTCTTCCGCCTTTCGATCCCGTCCGCAAAGCGGACACGCCGCCTTGCATCTCTTTCGGTTTTGGAAACGTCCGCGAGACGACTTTTTCGTCCCTGGGCTTGAAACTCAAGACAGCCAAACCGTGATCCGAGGGAGTTGTTCCATCAGAAAGCGAGACGGATCCATTGGCCGGGAACAAATCCGCCTTGGGCTTGTTTAGCGGCCGAATCGACATGGCGGGCATGAAATGACCTTCAATCTTGATCCCTACTGTGGCAGCGCGCCGGTACCTCAGCTGCTGATGTCGGACTGGAACTTCGACCCCTACCTGCTGCTTGCGATCGGCATTGCGGCGGCGTTCACCTGGCTGCCGGCGCGTCGGGACAAGCGCGTCGGGCAGTGGCTTGTCGCCGTCGCTCTTTTCGCTGTCGTCTTCGTTTCCCCGCTTTGTGCGCTCAGTTCAGCATTGTTCTCGGCCAGGGCAGTTCATCATATCGTACTGATATCGCTCGTTGCGCCGCTCGCGTGGCGCTTTGTCTTTAGCCACACGATGCTTCTGGATCGAGTGCCGTCGATCTTCATATTCGTCTTTCACACGACGATGCTCTGGCTATGGCATTTGCCCCTGCCCTACGCCTGGGCTCTCTCGGGAAGCTTTCCGTACTGGATCATGGAAATCCCGCTTTTGCTGTCGGCGGCGTGGCTGTGGAAGGAGATCCTCGATGCTCGACGGCCTTCAGGCGGCGCACTTGTGGTCTGTGCTGCAACCCTTCTGCAGATGACGGCGCTCGGGGCGTACCTGACCTTTGCATCCCATCCTCTGTTCAGTCCGCACTTCCAGACGGCGCCGGCCTATGGCCTGTCGGCGCTTGAAGATCAGCAACTCGCAGGCCTTTTGATGTGGATTCCCGCATCACTGCCCTTTGCCGCGGCCTTCCTGTTCAGGATCGCTCAAGCCATCACCCGGCCGAGCGGTGGGCTCGTGGCCGGACGGAACCCAGTCGCGGTGAGATTGCCGCGTTAGGCTTCGTCGCATGGTCGGCGAGCACTTTGCCGAAGCAGCGCCGCGCCGCAGTGGTCTCTTCGCGCAACCGCACGACGGCAGGCATGCCGTTCGCGTCTCATAAGGCCAGCGCCATGACAATTGCTGAGCGGGCCGGGAACAGTTTGGCGCTTTTGAAGTTCTGATGCCACCAACCAGGAGACCAGACCATGAAGAAAATCATCATCGCCTCAATCGCGATTTCACTTGCTGGACCCGTCATGGCCCAATCAGCCGCGGAAAAGACCGGAGTCAACTCGCTAATCGGTGTTGCACCGAAGACTGCTGACTTCGTGCAGGAGGCCGCCACCAGCGATATGTTCGAGATCGAATCCAGCAAGCTGGCACTCGAGCGTGGCGATGCTGCAACCAAAGCCTTTGCCCAACAGATGGTGACGGATCACGAGAAGACGAGCAGCGAGCTCAAGGCGCTGATTTCCGGCGGCAAGGTACAGGCGCAGCTGCCAGCCGCTATGACCAGCGCTCAACAGGACATGCTCGACAAGCTGAAGGGCCTTCAAGGTGATGATTTCATCAAGCAGTATCATTCCGATCAAAAATCCGCGCACGAGGACGCGGTTGATCTCTTCAAGCGCTATGGCGAAGGCGGTGACAATCCGGAGCTGAAAGCTTGGGCGGCAAGCACGAAGCCTGCGCTTGAACATCATCTGCAGATGGCGGAAGGCCTTGACAAATAGTCTTCTGCGGTTGCGCTTGTAACAAGGAGATGGAGCATCTCCGTGATTTGGAGAAGGCGGAGATTCTCCAGGAACCCTCCTCCCTCTTGAAAGTTAGTCGGCCGGATAACGCAGGACGATCAAGAGTGTCCGGCCCGCGATTATCTTAGGCGCCTCAATGGGAAATCCCTCCGCTCCGGCCGGCCTTCAGATCAACCATTGTCGCGCGAAGCTGCAGGAGCTCATCAACGATCCTGTGCCAACACTCGTCGTCGGCTCTGGCGATCGACAGCATCGAAGCGCGCATCGTCGGAAGCAAACGCATGAGCGCCGGATATCGGACGGCACACGGCATCGAGCGTGGCCGGATTCGCGGCGATCGCTTTGAAATAGACAAGTCTGTCCATCACAGCACACTGGTTTCGCCAATATCGACGGCAGGCCGCAGCGTTTCGCAACGCGGTGCTTTCGTCGAGTTCGATACGCTATTGAAATCCATATGCATATATCGCATCAGGCCACTGAGTTTGCGCTGGTCTCGAATGCCGCACTCGAACCAGGATACAAGTTCCCTCGCAACATGCTGCGCCGCCGGACTGGCAATCCCACATGATTTTTCTAGACACCAACCCCGCAAAACGGCCTGCAACATGGCGATATCACCAGGCTGCAGAGCCGGCTTCGTAATTCCAGAGCGCTGCGTCACATCGTGTTCCTCCCAGGCATGTAAGACGATCCTAAAATTCCAGATTTTCGATTTCAACCGCTGGTGCGGAAGCGTACGAATCCGACCCCTTTCACCTTGGCGTCGACGGAGGAACCATCCCGGCACGATCGTGTTCGGCGGATTAAATGAACATGGTATGGCAAGCTCGAATATGGTACCCACAGCCGGTCAGAGCGGCCTGAAATACGGCGGCATGATCACGGTCCAAACGACTTTTGCAGGCGTCCGCTATGAAATCGCTCAGTCCGGTCGCTGGAAAGACGATCGTCATCATCGGAGGCCCCGGTTTTCTCTCAGACGGCGTCAGCGAAGCATGGGCCGCCCGTCAAGCCGTGGTCGTCATCAGCAGCGTCGATGTGGTCGTGATGCATAGCTCAAATGAAACCTTGGCGTGCGACGCCGCGATCATCGACGTTACCCTCTCCGACCAGGCGATGCTGACGATGAACGAATGGCTTGAGACGCGGCGAATACCCTTCGTCTTCGCTCAAGGGGATCGGTGCGAAGTGCTCTCAGCCGGCTTTGTCCTCAGCAATCGCCCCGCCGACATCAACGCGATCGTCGCCGCATTGTTCGGACCCGGTGCGGGTTACTATCACTAGATCCATGCGTTTGCGTACGCAGCGTTGCGCTCAGCGTGTGCGGACCTCATGATGGTCGCTGCATAATTCGAAGCCTTTATACCAGGAAAGGCACATGGCCCTTGATTCAGCTGACCTCAGTCTGCGGGCGATTTTTAACACCATCTGTTGCGAGACGGGAAAGCCTCTACGCGCTGGCGCGCAGTACGTGACTGCATCCGTGGCGGATCTGCCTGGCATATTCGGATGCCGGCCTGCGCTTTTCCAAGGACGCGAGCCCGGAACCTTTCCTTGCGGCAGAGGTTTGCGGTCTTTGACAAGCAGAGAACGAGTTCGATGCCCAATGCCGCCGATATATTGATAGACACGCTGATCGAGTGGGACGTGAAGGTCATCTTCGGTCTTCCTGGAGACGGCATCAACGGGATCATGGAGGCGTTGCGCAAGCGCCAGGATCAGATCCGGTTCATCCAGGTCCGGCATGAGGAATCGGCCGCCTTCATGGCGAGCGCCTACGCCAAGTTCACCGGGAATCTCGGCGTTTGCGTTGCAACGTCGGGCCCGGGCGGCACGCATCTGCTGACGGGTCTTTATGACGCCAAGCTCGACCAGATGGAGGCGGACCGAAGCAGTCCCTTGAAGCCGCAGGCCGTGGTTCGAGCGTTCGACAGGCACGTCGCCGGTGACGGTGTCCTGGTGGCCGATTCCGGCCAGAACACCGAGCTCGCAGCGCGCCACATCGACCTCGGCACGAGAAACCAGTTCACCGTGTCGGGTGCGCTCGCCTCGATGGCGTCCGGCTTGCCCTATGCGATAGCCGCCGGTGTTGCCGATCCGGAACGGCCGATCTACGCGGTCATCGGCGATGGCGGATTCAGCATGCAGCTCGGCGAATTCTCGACCGCCGTTCGCATGTATGGCGGCCGGAGAAGGGGAAAAGGAAATGTCCGAAAACACCACCGACTTGCCGGGCATCCCTTGAAGCGTGGAGGCCCGATCTCTCGCGTGAGCTGATGGAAAGTGCATTGTGAAAAGCTTGTCTTCAAGCGATGGCAATCTTCGCGCCGCGGCTCATCGGCTGCGCCGGCTATTGGCGTCCATACCGGTGGGAGCGATCGCTGGCCTTCTCGTTTCTATCCTGATCGTGGTTTTTCTCTTTCGCTACATCACCGACGCTGATGCGCGCTTCGATCCAAAGACCGCCGCGATGACGGCAGGCGACGCAACGAAAGGAAAACTGGTTTTTCTGGCCGCCGACTGCACCTCCTGCCACGCGACCCCTGGTCAGCCAGACCGTTTGAAACTGGGCGGCGGTCTTGCTCTCGCCTCGCCGTTCGGGATATTCAGGCCACCGAACATCTCGCCCGATCCCATCGACGGCATCGGGTCATGGTCGGTCGCCGATCTGGCCAATGCGTTGATTGCCGGCGTCTCACCCCATCGTGAGCACTATTATCCGGCCTTCCCCTATCCGAGCTACACCGGCATGTCGCTCGACGATGTGAGGGATCTTTACGCCTACCTGCGGACGCTGCCGCCGGTGGCTGGGCGCCCCCCGCCGCACGACCTGCCGCTGCTCTTCAGATTTCGCCGTAGTCTGGCATTTTGGAAGCTGCTGTTCTTCCACGAGGGCAGGTCCGAGGCGACGATCGGTGGTGACGCCGCTGACGATCGCGGCGCTTATCTGGTCGAAACGCTCGGCCACTGCGCCGACTGTCATTCGACCCGGAACATATTCGGCGCCATCAAGCCGTCGACGCGCTTTGCCGGAGGGCCGGACCCCGAGGGCACCGGCTTTGTGCCGAACATCACGCCGCTTCGGATCGGCAGGTGGTCCGAGGCGCAGATCGCCCTCATGCTCAGCACCGGGGAGACGCCGGACCATGGCCGGGTCGGCTCCTCGATGGCGGATGTCGTCGTCAACAGTGCACAGCTGCCGCAAGGCGATCGCGATGAAATTGCGCGTTACGTCAAGTCGCTGCCGCCTCGGCAGACCCCGCATCCTTGAGTTACTGCCCATAGAGATAGGCGGCGAGATCCCTTGCCTCGGCCTCGGAAATCCCAGTTGCCGGCATGGCCGAATTCGCCGAAAAGCGTTGCGGAAAAACAATCCATTGCACCAGGTTTTCCGGCGTGTTGTTAACGACACCGCCGACATAGACGCGTTGCCGCAGATCCGTCAGCGGCCCGCCGACCTTCCCGTCGGCGCCGGGAACGCCCGGGATGAGGTGGCATCCCCCGCATCCGTAGCGGCGGAAAATCTCAGGCGCCCGCGTGGGATCGCCTGCTGTCAAGGCGATCGCGACCGCCTGCCGCCTCTCCCGGTCCTTGACAAAATTTGCTGCGACACCGATCAAGGCCAGCGCCACCACGAGGCCGGCCAGGACATAGCTAAGGCGAGTGTAAGCGACCTGCATGGGCGCCTCCTCTGTCTACGGCATTGCTCCGCGAGATCGCCATGTCGACGACCACACCGCAGGAATCGTCAGGATGACGTTGATCATCGTGCGCATGGATTCAGCAGCAACGTCGCTGCTCCCTGTAGAATGAGCGCAAAGGAAAAGGTGGATCCAACCATAACCCCGACTTTGCTGATAAAGCGGGCACTACGCGAGGCCGTCGAAACGTGGCTCTGCCATGAAATCAGCGCGCCGCCGAGCGCCAGCGCGACCGCCAGAAAGGTTACGAATATGATCCAGCCAGTCCCCATGTCGCAATCGGCGTAGGGGAGCATCTGTCCCAGCTGGCTGCTTGCCGCCCAGGCAGCCGGCGATAACGTCAATCCGGATATTCTTGCTGCTGCGACATTCATTGGCGAGGCACCCAATAGATGCAGAGGTAGAGCGGAAGCCAGGTAATGACCACAAAGTTCCAATAAAGCGCGTTGTCCTGAACGTCGCCGTAACGACGAGCGTTGTCGCCGTGCCGGGAAAACATCAGACATGTCAGCACCAGCGTGTCGATAAGATCGGTAAGAATATGCGTTGTATGCAGCCCGAGCAGGGTGCAGACGATTGAGCCATAGGCATTGTCATCCCAACTAATATGCAGAGCCGGAAATTCGAAGACGCGCACAGCAAGCGGGGCAAGGCCAAAGAGCGACATCACCACGAGACCGATCTGCACCCTCCTCAGTTTCTTCTGCTTGGCCCAACGCGATACCACCACGTTGGGGATCACGCTGACAAGAAGCAGCCCCGTCAGGCAAGTACCGGCCAGCAGGTCGGGTGGCGGCGCATCTATCGGCCATTGCGGTGCAAGGCTCATCAGATAGAAATAGACGGCAATCGCCAAACCGAAGCCCGATCCTTCGATGAGCATGAATGCTCCCGTTGCCCACCAGGTCGGTGAGGCGGTACCCATCCCGTGCAAGGGCAGTCTCGAGACGTCGAGCACGATCCGATCCTTCATGACTCATCCTCCGGGTTGCCCTTGGGCCAGAACCATCCAATGAGCGTGGCTGCAATTGGAATGGAGCCCCAGACCACGGCCCAGGGTGAAAACATCGACCAGATCAGCATGACCGAGGTGGCGATGGCCGCCCATAGCGGCCAGACGCTGTCACGCGGCGACGACTCGCGCGCCTCCGGCAGCGCTTCGACAACGCTGGTCACCAGAAGCTCCCGGCGATCCGTACTCAGCCCGCTTGCAACGGACAGCTCACCATCGTCGGGCAAAGGGGTCTCGCGTGCATCGATCACAGGAATGCGACGAAAATTATAGGGCGGCGGCGGCGACGATGTCGCCCATTCCAGGGTCGTTGCATTCCAGGGATTGGACCCAGCCGGCAGTCCGCTTCGCCAACTACGGACGATGTCGATGAAGAAAACGAGAAAACCCAGTGAGAGGACGACCGAGCTCAGACTGATGAAAAGGTTCAAACCGGCCCAGGGAAGCTCGGGCTGATATGTGTAGACGCGGCGCGGCATGCCGACCAGTCCGAGTATATGCATTGGAAAAAACGTCAGGTGAAAACCGATGAAGATCAACCAGAACGACCAGTGGCCCAGGGTTTCGCTCATCATCCGGCCGGTCATCTTGGGAAACCAGTAGTAGACGGCGCCAATCAACGGGAAGACCGCGCCGCCGATCAGCACGTAGTGGAAATGCGCGACGACGAAATAAGTGTCGTGCACCTGGGTGTCGAAGGGAACCGAGGCCACCATGACGCCGGTCAGGCCGCCGATCACGAATGTGACGATGAAGCCGATGACGAATAGGAGTGGCGTTCGAAAGACCGGCCGCCCCGCCCACATCGTCGCCAGCCAGCAAAAGATCTGGATACCCGCCGGAACCGAAATGGCCATGCTGGACGCGGTGAAAAAGCTCTCTCCGAGCCGGGGCAATCCAACCGTGAACATGTGATGCACCCAGAGCCCGAATGAGAGCACGCCGGTCGCAATCAGCGCCATCACCATCGGCATGTAACCGAAGAGCGGGCGCCCGACGAAAGCCGGCAGAATGGTCGACACCATTCCGACGGCTGGGAGAAAGATGATGTAGACCTCGGGGTGACCGAAGAACCAGAACAGATGTTGCCACAGCAGTGCGTCGCCTCCTTCCGCCGGATTATAAAACTGAGTTCCGACCAGGCGGTCTAGGATCAGCGTCGAACTGGCGAACATGATTGCCGGCAGGGCCATGATGACGAGGAACGACATGACGAGCATCGCCCAGACGAGCACGGGGATCTTGTCCAACGACATGCCTGGTGCACGCTGTTTGAAGACGGTGACGACGATCTCAACGGCGACAGCGAGCGCCGAGACCTCAGTGAAGGTGATCATTTGCGCCCAGATATCGGCCCGTTTGCCAGGTCCATATTGGGGCCCCGACAGCGGCACGTAGGCAAACCATCCGACATCCGGGGCGGTGTCGAGGGCAAAAGACAGCCAGAGAAGAATGCCCCCGAAGAGAAACATCCAGTAGGAGAAGGCATTCAGCCTGGGAAAGGCGATATTGCGTGTGCCGACCATGAGAGGAACGAAATAAGCCGCCATGGCTTCCATCACCGGCACCGCGAAGAGGAACATCATGTTAGTCCCGTGCATGGTGAAAATCTGGTTGTAGCGATCGGGGCTGATCAATCGTGCCTCCGGCTGCGCCAGCTGCAGGCGCATGGCAAGCGCCAACAATCCGCCGAGGATGAGAAAGATGAAAGCCGTCACGATATAACGTCGGGCAACGACCTTGTGATCAACGGATGCGACGACGCCCCAGAAGCCTGGAACCGCACCCCAAGTAGCGGCAAGCTGGCGCTCGACTTCGGCGTCGGCGAGTTCGATGTCGATCGGTACGGCCGAGGCTTGGTTCTGTTTCATCGCAGACTTTCCATATAGGCGGAAAGCTGCCGCAGCTCATCGGCCGTCAGCGGCACGATCGGCATGTTGTTTCCGGGTTTCAGCGTCTGGGGATCGGCAATCCAGGCGGCGAGCGAGCCACGGGTGGTCTCGAGCAGGCCGGCTGCAATGGTGCGGCGGCTTCCGACATGAGTGAGATCGGGTCCGGTCGATCCCGACGCCGGCGTTCCGCGGATCGTATGACAGGCGGCGCACTGCCTTGCCAGAAAGACCGATTGGCCGGCGATCGCCTCGGCTGCGCTCGGCGCTGCGCCGTCCAGCTGCTGCCCGGCCAGCCAATGCTGATAGTCGGCATCGTCTTCGGCGAGGACGACGAAGGCCATGTGGCTATGCTGAAGCCCGCAGAATTCGGCGCATTGGCCGCGATAGACGCCCGGCCTTTCGGCCCGCAAGGTCAGGATATTTTCCCGCCCCGGGATAAGATCCAACTTGCCTGCGAGGCTCGGCACCCACAAGGAATGAATAACGTCGGCTGCCTGAAGTCGAAGTCGGACGGTTTTGCCGACCGGAATGTGCAACTCGTTCGCCGTCTGGAATAGCTGCTTTTGATCCGGACTGGTATAGATGAACTGCCACCACCATTGCTGCGCCCGGACGATGATCGTCACATCGGCGTCTCCACCACTGTTCAAGGCGCGTGTCGTATAGAAACTTGCGACCGTGAGGATGCCGACGATGACGGCGGTGGCGGCTGTGGCCGTCGCCACGGCAATCGTCATTGCCCGCTCCGACCGGTGATCGTGGCCTGCGGTCTGGCCGTTGCGGCGCACCAGCGCGAATACCATGACGCTCACTACCGCGAGCCAGATGGCGGCCGCCACCAGCGCAATGAAGATGATCAGGTTCTTCAGCGCGATAGCCGCCTCACCTTGAGCGTCAAGAACCGATTGGACGCTGCTGCACCCGGAAAGCACGATCAAGAGCCCGAGCGGCAGATGGAAAACCTTCACGGTGATGGCCCCTGCTCAGTATGGAGCGGGACTGGGCCCTGCTCGAAAAATATGGCGGCGGGCGCCCGGTTTTCGGCCGGTCGCGTGTATCGATTGTCATCACGGCCGGGGGCGACAGAGCTGGCGGAATAGGATCCGATCGACTTGACATAGCCGGCGAGCTGCCAGATCTGGTCAACCGTCATCTTGTCTTTGAAGGCCGGCATCCCATGCGGTCGCCCGTCACGGATGGAGGCGACGATCGAGATCATCGAAGGGCCATAAAGCCACCACCCGTCGAGGAAGGAAGGACCAGCCCCACCTCTGCCGTCACCGTGACAGGCAGGGCAGCCGAACCAGGCATAGAGCCGCTTGCCCTGACTGAGGTGGTAGCCGCTTGTCTCATAACGCTTGTTGAGAGCAAAATAAGTTTCGGGTGGTGCCCCACCAATACCGTTTTCCATCAGCCGGATTTCGTCGAGCGCTGCCGATACCGGCGGATCGACGCGATACTGCCTTGCCTCCCGCAGCCAGCCGACAGCGGTGGCGACCACGATGCCAAGGATTGAAACCAGGATGCTCGAATACCAGCCAAGCCTCCCCTTCCAGATCGTCTGCGGCATCGCCTGATCCTTTGCGTCTTTATTCCAACGGCGCCGCGTCGGACCGGCTGAGGCGCACTGGCAATAGCTTATAAGCCGGCGTTTTTGCCTTCTCGTCGTGGTGGCTGAGCGGAAATAGCGGATTGGCTTCGGGATAATAGGCTGCGCAACACCCCCGCGGAATATCATAGGGGACGATCCGGAAGCCGGAGATCATGCGCTTGGTCTCAGGGTCGATAGCCGTTAAGAGATCGACGCGGTCTCCGTCGACAAAGCCCAGTCGGGCAATATCGGCAGCGTTCAAGAAAACCACGCGACGGGTGCCGTCGACACCACGGAAGCGATCGCCATAGCCGTAGATCGTCGTGTTGAACTGGTCGTTTGAGCGCAAGGTCGCAAGATGAAGGACCTGTTCGTCTCCGACGGTTTCGAACTGCGGAAACAGGCGTGGCGGCGTGATAAAGTTGGCTTTTCCGTTCGGTGTTACCCACCGGCGTTCTCTTGCCGGCAGCGGCCGCGGGAAACCACCGGGTTGGAAGAGCCGCTGATTGAACCCCTTAAAGGTTTCCGGATAGGTGCGCTCGATCGCATCACGGATTTCGGAGTAATCCGCGACCCAGTGATCCCAAGGCACGTTGCCTTGCGTCAACGTAGCCTTCGCCATTCCGGCGATGATGGCCGGCTCAGATAATAGTTCGGGACTGGCCGGTGTCGCCCTGCCCCGCGAGCCGTGGAAATGCGCCAGCGAACTTTCTATCGACACCGCCTGCGGGCCGCTGGCCTGCTTGTCGATCTCCAAGCGGCCAAGACATGGCAGAAGGTAGGCGATCTCGCCGTGGATAACATGGCTTCGATTGAGCTTGGTGGCGATTTGCACGGTGAGACGCAGCTTTCGCCACGCAGCTTCCATCGCCGTCGTCTCGGGCGCAGCGCGCAGGAAATTGCCGCCGAGACTGATGAAGGCCCTGCTTTCTCCACCAAGAATGGCTTTGCAAACTTCGACGGTGGTATGCCCCTTCCAGCGTGGCGGATCGAAGTGATAGAGTTCCGCCAGCTTGGCCAGTGGCGCAAGATCCGGCTTTTCGGTGATGCCGACCGTGCGTTGGCCCTGGACATTGGAGTGGCCTCTCACCGCGCAGATATTGGCCCCGGGCTTGCCTATATTGCCGCGCAACAAGGCGAGATTGACGACCATCTGAACGTTCTGAACGCCCATTACATGCTGGGTCAATCCCATCCCGTAGACCATGAGAACGGCATCCGAAGCGGCATAGGTGCGGGCGGCATGTCTCATCTGCGCGCGCGTCAGGCCGGATATCTGTTCCAGCTCCGGCCATTCATAGCGTCTGGCGGCGGCAGCGAACTCGTCGAAACCGGATGTGTGTTCGGTGATGAAATCATGGTCCAGGACGTGCTTGCTGTCGACCGCCCGCATCGAGGCTGCAAAAGCAACGGCTGCCGCATTGGCAGGATCGCCCGGTTTCGCGTCGGAGCCTGAAACTTTGCTCAAGCCGGAGCCGTGGAGGGCATCGTCGGCCTCGATCAACGCCTTGCAGACGCCGAACATCGCCGCAATATCTCCGCCGTTCCTGACTTGGTAATATTCGCTGGAAATCGGCGTCTCCTTGCCGGTCAGCATCTGGCCCGGTGCCTGCGGATTGATGAAGCGCTGCAGCCCTGGTTCTCTAAGCGGATTGAAGGTTACGATCTTCACCCCACGGTCGACCGCGTCCTGAAGGTCGTGCAGCAGCCGCGGTGACGACGTCCCGACGTTCTGGCCGATATAGAAGATGCAGTCGCAATTTTGAAAATCGGAAAGAACCGCCGTGCCGACAGAAGCGCCGATGCTTTCCGGCAGCGCGACGGACGAGCTCTCGTGACACATATTGGAGGAGTCGGGCAGGTTGTTGCTGCCGAAGATGCGGGCGAAAAGCTGATACATGTAGGAGGTCTCGAGCGAAGCCCGGCCCGAGGTATAAAACTCCACCTTTTCCGGTGATATCGCGCGCAATTCGCGGCCGATATCCTCAAAGGCGGCAGTCCACGAAACCGGAACATATTTATCAGCTGTCTGATCCCACCGCATCGGATGGGTCAGGCGTCCCTGTTCCTCCAGATCGTGGTCGCGCCAGCCTTCGAGTTCGCTCAGCGTGTGTGCTTCAAAAAAAGCCCGGTCAGCCCGTTGGTTCGTCGTCTCCCAGGCTGTCGCCTTGGCACCATTTTCACAGAATTCCAGTGGATGGGTCTTGGCGGGTTTAGCCCAGGCGCAGCTGACGCACATATATCCTTCCGGCTTGTTTTGATGCGCCAAGAGCGCCGGGCCGGAGACCGGGATATGTTCGCGCAGAAGAATTTCCCCCACCGATTTCGCCGAGCCCCATCCGCCCGCCGGCCCACTGTCAAATCCGATCCTCGGTGTTTTTCTGGGCTTAGCTGTCATGGTCTGGAATATCCTGATGGTTACTTTGCATTGCCAACACCCTGGCCCGTCGGCTGACGCTGGCGCATCCGGTCCTGGCACCGAGAGGTCGGATCAACGGTTGGGATCTGCCGTGATGCGCTTCGCCTTCCCGGTATTGGCACGCATGCCAAACTCCAGAAAGGACAGGTTGTTCCCCGATTGGTCGCGCCGCTTCACAGCGCCTCGATGTTGCGGTCGAGACGTCTCGATATCGTGCTTTCTTGCTGGTCGGAGTCTGGCGTTGACATTGAAGGCATCCGCGTTGGAGAAATCCAAACCTCCGCGAAGGAGCAGAGTTCCGCGTTTAGCCATCGCCACTCATTTTTGTCGGGCGATTCCCGATGGTCAGCTCCCGGCTTCCGTCACTTTTGATCGTTGCTCTGAGACGCCCGGATCAGTTCGACCGCACACTTGCCGATGCCGGGAGGCGCCAAGTTCGTCGTCGATGCCGTCCAAAATCTCCAGGAACCCGGAATCGACGATCGTCTTGAAGCGGGCCGAACATGGATGCAGCCGCTCGGCGCTTGCCAAAGCGTGTTCAGGGATGGGCCGAAGCTCGGTCCGCTTCAAGACGATCCTCGATAGACGCATGCAACTTCAAAGCAGCGGAACAGAAGCCGGCTCACTGCGTTGTGCCGAGCGCATAGATGCGTGGAGGCCCCATGCCTGACGAACCAGCCGCAACCGCACCTGACCTCGAACCCAGAAAAGGCAGCCCAAGCCCTCGCCTCGACGAGAGCGAATTCAAGAAACGTTTCCTGAGCCAGTTCAAGGATGGGGCGTATCAGACCCTGGAAGATGAACTCGGCAAGGTCGCAGCGGCTGCCTGGGATGCTTACGCCCATTCGCGAAAGAGCCCGATCACCCGTAAGGCTGGATTAGGCTTTGCCGATCCCGATTACGATCTCGCCGTCGATTGGCTCGCGGCGAAAGACGAAATCCACGCTGCGCAAGCGCGCTTCGAGGACGAGACCGCGCCATCGCGCGTCCTCCTCATCAACGGATCTTCGAGAAGCGAACATACCTGTCCGGGCGAGCTTTCGAAAAGTTTTCGGATGATCGAGATCGCCAAAGAAGTGTTTGCCCGAGCCGGTGCCATCGTCCACGTCCTCGACCTCAGTCGAGTCGCTTCTGAATATGGCCGACAGATTCATCCGTGCAAGGCGTGCTTCTCGACATCAGCCGCACTCTGTCACTGGCCTTGCTCCTGCTACCCGAACTATTCCCTCGGACAAATCCACGATTGGATGAACGACATCTATCCTATGTGGGTCGAGGCGCATGGCATCATGATCGTCACCCCGGTGAACTGGTACCAGACGCCCTCGCCGCTGAAACTGATGATCGACCGGCTCGTCTGTGCCGACGGCGGCAATCCGGATCCGACAAGCACCCATGGCAAACATGCCAAGGAGGCCAAGGAGCTTGAGATGCAGGGATGGGACTATCCTCGCCATCTTTCCGGCCGCCTTTTTTCGGTCGTCGTCCACGGCGATACCGAAGGTGTCGAGAATGTCCGCCGCAGCGTCTCGAACTGGCTGACGTCGATGGACCTTATCCCGGCCGGACCCTTGGCCGAGGTCGACCGGTACATCGGTTACTGGGAGCCCTACGCCACCAGCCACGATGCTTTTGAAAGAGATAAAGCCTTTCAGGAGGAAGTGCGCAACGCCGCCCGAACGCTGTTGGAAGCCATCACGTCACGACGCAACGGCAAGATGGTGACGGCGGGAAGACGGTTAGAGCAGCCGCGGGAGAAATGAGCGATCGAATGGGGGATGGTGATGACGAGATTCTACTTTCATATTCGCCACGGCGACCAGGTCGAACGGGATCTCGAAGGGATAGAATTTTCCAGCGTTCGGGCTGCCGAGCAGGAAGCCCTTAAGGCTGCCCGCGAAATGGTCGCAGAACTGGTCATGCAGGGACAGCGCATTCAGGACAAGATATTCGAGATCGATGATGAGGACGGCAACCGTGTGCTGGCAGTGCCGTTCCTGTCGACGGTGATCGATTGAGAGGTCTTGTCTGGCACGCCCGCTACGCGGCTATTTGTTGCCCGAACCTGGTTCAGCCATCTTGGCATGCTGATGCGCAAGGATGCTTGCCGGTGTCACGTTGGTGACTGCTGCCTGCAGCTTGTTCTTCCAGCCGCTGACGACATCTCCTTCGCCGTCCATCATGGCGTCAAAGCCGATCTGGGCGACCTCGGCCGGATCATCCTTCTTTGCCTGTCCGACCGAGGTGCCATGAGGTCGGCGCGCCTGAAAAACTCCGTGTCGGTCGCGCCGGGCATCAGGCAGCTGACGGTCACGCCTGTATCCTTCAATTCCTCGCGCAACGCGAAGGAGAAGCTGTTGATGAAAGCCTTCGTGCCATTGTAGACGGCCTGGTAGGAACCGGGCATGAAGCCGGCGATGGAGCCGGTGAGCAGAATGCGCCCCTCGCCGCGGCTGCGCATCAGGTTGCCGATCTGTCGGACGAGATAGATGGTGCCGACGATATTCGTATCGACGACTTTCCGAGCCTCCACAAATCCTGGTCGAGGAAACCCTTGCCGCGGCCGCGCCCGGCATTGGCCATCAGCAGATCGACCGAACGCCCGGAAGCTTCGATGGCTTCCATCAGCCGGTCGACGCCGTCTTCGGTGGAAAGGTCGGTTTCGATCGCCTGGACCGAGGTGCCAAACTCGTTCAGGCTCGCCGCTGCCTGCTGGATACGTGTCTCGTCGGCCGCAATGATCAGATCATAGCCCTCCCGCGCGGCGCATTTGGCAAGTTCATAGCCAATGCCGCGCGAGGCGCCGGTGATCACGGCGAGACCTTTACCAAGTTCATTTCTATCCATGTTTTGGCTCCTAGACTTCGGAAAAAGGTGAAGCCACCGAACCTGAAAAGAGAAGATATGTTCCGGCGAAAAACGCCTCTTCTGCGACACGCAGAAGCCTCGGGGCATTCGGCATATGGCGCGCCATGTTCAACTGCGACAAGGAGACGGCTATGCGAACCCGCCATCCCGATTCTTCCCATGCCGGCTTGACTCGTGGCGGAAGCAGAAGCGCGGTTAGTCGACCAGCTGGTTCCCAAGCAGCGACTGCAAGGTTTCACGGGCCCGGCTGACGCGGCTCTTCAAGGTGCCGATTCGGCAGCCGCAGATCCTGGCCGCATCTTCATAGCTCGTTCCAGCGGCCACCAGCGTCAGTGCGCGGCGCCTGTCGTCGGAGAGGCGCGTCAGGGCTTGTCGCAGCTCACGCTCGCGAAGCGCCCACTCCTGGCTCGGGGCGACCGCGACCTGTTCCATGGTCACATCCATTCCGACCGGCTCGCGCTTGCGCCGACGATAGTTGCTGCAGAACGTATTTCGAAGGATGGTGAAGAGCCAGGATTTGAGAGAGGTGCCGGGATGGTAGAGCTGGATCGAATTCAACGCCTTCAGCAGCGTTTCCTGGACGAGATCATTGATGTCGTCCTCACTCCGCAGGAATCTTCGGGCAAAAGCATGCAACGCCGGTGTCAGTTCGACAATCTCCAGCTCGATCGAGGATGTTTCCTCGCAATGCGACGCGGGACGTGGTGAAGATAGAGACGTCATTTTTCTCTCCTGGGATCAAAGGAAAGTTCCGGACATCTTAATTGTTGCTGTACGATATCGGACGAAAATCTCGTTTTTGCTCATCGGCAGACCTCTTCCAAAACAACAGAACGCATGAAGATGCCGGAAGGCAGTGGCGGATCGTCCAAAGTCATCGCTGGAAGGCGATACGATCCGGATTCCAAACGAGGGTTCGGCAAAAATCGTTCCAGCGCGACGCCGCACAGCATTGATAACATTCACGTTATCGGGCGAGCGCCGTGCGTAACGTGCCAGCTCTCGTGAAAAGATAGGCAGGGCAGGAACAACAAACGTCGGCAATGGTTTGATCTATCGCCGACTGCAACCCCTTGAGTCGGTCTCGTCATTGGCCGGACAGAGACGGCGCCAGCTTTACCGGGGCGTCATCTCCGCGCTCAAATGTTCGACCGAGCGAGAACTCATCAACACGCCATAGGAGGACTCGATGGCAACCGAGAAGACGCTGAACGATCTGTTCCTCGACACGCTCAAGGATATTTACTACGCCGAAAAACAGATCCTGAAGGCGCTGCCGAAAATAGCCCGCGCCGCCCAGTCGGAGGAAGGCAAGGCCGGTTTTCTGCAGCATCGTGACGAGACCCAAGCCCAGGTCGAACGTCTCGAACAGATTTTTGACATGATCGGCAAGCCAGCACGTGGCAAGACCTGCGAAGCCATTCAGGGAATCCTTGCCGAAGCTGATGAGATCATGGAGGAGTTCAAGGGCACGGTTGCCCTGGATGCCGGACTGATCTCTTCGGCACAGGCCGTGGAGCACTACGAGATCGCCCGCTATGGCACGTTGATCGCATGGGCAAAGCAACTCGGCCTCAAGGACGCCGTCCCGCTGCTGCAGGCAACCCTTGCGGAAGAAGAGGCGACCGACAAGAAACTCACGCAATTTGCCGAGACCTCAGCAAATGCCAAGGGAAAGCGAGCTGCCTGATACGGAAATGCGCCTTCACGGCCGCCGCATGGCGGCCGTTCATCGTTCGGCTTTTGCACGCCGCTTCGGCGATAGACGGCAAGCCATTATGCCTCAGTGTTAGACGAGTTCGATATGAGCGTAATCAGTTTCGATAAACTCCGCGACACCCGCGAACGGCCTGACGCCCAATTCGTCCGAAAGGACGAACACGGGCAGATCATGTATCTCTTCGCACTGGAATACGAGATGGGCCTGTCGACTTGGTCTGCCAAGATCTGGGCCTATTCATTTGAAGATGCCGAAATGCGGGTGAAGGCAATGCGTGAGAGCCTTGCGGTCTGCGGGCAGGTGCATGCGTCGATAGGCGCTTAGTCGACCGAAACGCAATCGATCGACGTTGGTGAGCTCGGTCAACAGGGGGAGCCAAATCCTGGCGACCGACGCAGTCAAGATTGGTGCCGATTCATCAAAAGCATTGAGCGTCGCCGTTGACAAATTGCACGTTGACTTCGGCCATGGCCCTTGCCAAGGACATCAATGAGCGCAATTCCGCACTAAACACATGAAAGCGAATTCCGCTCTTCAATCGGTACCAGCGGCATTCCGCAAACTCGTTTTTGGGCTGAGCCTCACACTACGTCGACGGGGCGGCTTCGCAATGGCTTGGGGTTTTTTGCAGCAAGCGATGACAGCCGTTGGACGATCATGTAGGGTCACCATTAGTCGGATTGGCTGTCTTAAGTTGGACCCAGCTCCAACGAACGGTTCACCGTGGTATGCGACTTAGGCGATTTGGGAGTTCGCGGATGCTTGAGTTGTCCAGTCTTGAATCAGAGTGCTTCTACTGGGCCAGACGCCGGGAATTAGGAAGCGCCTGGGAAGTTGTGAAAATTTCGACCGTGTTCGGGACCGCCCGCGACTATTGGGCTGTCGCCAGCACCGGATCGGATGTCCATCGTATGGTTGATGACTACGAGTTTCTGGTTCGGATCGCCATGCCGAGGGCCCTCATTCTTCACCCGCAGCAGGCCGCCGAATAAGCATCGACAACAAAAGTCCTGTCGTCGACCTTCCGCGGACGTACCGGGAAGCCAGAATTTTTCAGGCGCAGGTCATCAAGACCTGTCTCGGCCTTGTCTGCCAGCCGCGCGTCTAGGCGCCGCCAACAGAGAGGTTCAGATTGGGAAAATCAACGAGTCCGCTGGCGAATTCATTCGAATGTCGGGAAAGGCATGTTCGCACGCGCCGAATGGGACGGCGGACCAGGCGATTCGAGATTGCAGGCGAGACTGCTTGTTCCGGCGCCCAGACAAGGCCTGGCGCGCTCGTTCGATTCCTTATGCAGGCAGGCCTGAACGCTTGCATTTTCGCGAGGAGCGTAGGTTCAGTTCAATCAGGCAAGCGGTGGAACCGCCATTCTGCTCAGGTGTTCCTCTTGATCAGCAAGGAGCTTCCAAATGACTTATGTCGCATCGCCGAGCTACCACCGAGAAGACGCCAACCGCGCTTCGAACCTCCGTCAATGTCTTGAAACTGCCAGGCTCCACCTGGACGAGACTTCGCAGGCCCCGGAAACCGGGAAAATCGAGACGCTCGTGACTTCAGCCATCGAGGCGGGTTGGGACGAGAATGAAGTGCGCGAAGCATTGAGTGCCAGCGATAAGCAAAACGTAACGAGGCCGAAGCAGGAGCCACCTGTGCCAACTATGGGCGTGGTTCCCTCGTCATCTTTTTGATAGGTGGCAAAACGTGTCGGCGCCGTCGTCAGGTGCAGCGAGGATCTGCCGGGGAACATCGTCAAGCAAAACGCCTGCGCAATCCTGGGGATCAACGACCACCGTTCGCAGCAGAAAGGACCTTTCAGCGCTGGCAATCATGTCGCCCTCCCGCTTGCGGCGGCAAGAGTATCACGGTTCCGCAAGACGCCCGCCGAACCAGCGGAACTCCGTCAAATCTTCGATGCCAGGCGAGGAGGAGAACCAGGCATGCATTTAATACAAGTATTTATTCCGGCGGCGCCGCAAGTGCCGATCGACGTAGAAGACGTCATCGCGACAGTTCAGCGCGAGATGACGGAAAGGCATGGCGGGGCGACGGCATATCTCAACTCCCCGGCAAAAGGGCTTTGGTCCAACGGCGAGGGCGCGGAAGAGGATGACGTCATCGTAATTGAAGTTATGGTGGACACTCTTGATAAGGCCTGGTGGCACCAATATCGTCGCAACCTCGAACAGCTGCTCAGACAGGATGCATTGCTGGTGCGGGCACTTCCAGTCGAGGTGCTCTGACAGCCTGGAGCTCCCATGGACATGCACTGCCGCAATCTCGAGGTCTACCGCAAACGCGGCGAGTTCGCAGGTTGGCCCGCGAACTATGGTCTGTGGTCATGGGGTGACGAAGTGGTCGCCGTTTTCGCGCGCGGCAAACTCGGCGCGCAAGGGGCGCTTCACGAACTAAACCGTGATTACCCGTTCGTGCCTTGGCAGACACGCAGCCTGGACGGCGGCTTGACCTGGATGAGCGAGCCGTTTTCCGGCCATGTGCCAGGTGGGCTGTCACTTTCGGCCGATGAACACTTGAACGCCGATCTCAAGGTTCGTTCCTGTCTGTCAGCCAATGACGACCTCTGCCCCCTGGATGATCCCATAGATTTCCTCGACCCTGAGACGGTCATTCTGTGTGCCAGAACCGATGTGAGCGGCGATGCTATGAGCTGGTTCTATGTCAGCCGGGATCGGGCACTGACGTGGCAAGGTCCATATGCTTTCACTGGTCTGGACATTCCGATCTGTGCCCGAACCGATATCGTTCCTCTTGGCAGGGACGATGCGCTCTTCATGCTGAGCACCTCCAAAGAGGATGGTGCGGAAGGCAGGGTGTTCTGCGCACGCACGGCCGACGGCGGGCGCACCTTCGTCCTTCAAGGCTTTGTCGGTCCACAACCCGACGGGTATTCGATCATGCCGGCATCGACAACACTGTCGAGTGGGACCATTTTGACGCTGACGCGCTGCATGGGGACAGGCGGCGACAAGGGCTGGATAGAAGCCTTCGCCTCCGACGACCAAGGGAGGACTTGGACGCCGAAAGGCTGCATCGTCGACGACACCGGCAGCAATGGCAATCCGCCCGCTCTCGGGCGGATCGACGACATGCTTCTTCTCGTCTACGGTTATCGTGATGCGCCATTTGGCATCAGGATGCGCGTGAGCTCCGACGACGGTAGAACATGGAGCGCCGAGAAGACCATTCGGAGCGACGGCGGCACGGCTGATCTCGGTTATCCTCGCGTCGTGAAGCGAGATCAAGCGTCCATACTGGCCGTCTACTACTTCAACGACGGTGAAGGGGAGGAGCGCTACATCGCGGCCTCCATCGTCGCCCCGATCAGTAATTAACAGTGGAAGCCACGAATGTTCGCTCGTATCCACATTGGCGCCCTATTCCCGTCGTGGCGCTGAAAGCACGTTCCAGCCGACAAGTTGCACGGGACGAGATCGGAATATCGGAATTCAACGCAATGGCCCGTCAAGGCCTGGCATTTGGCAACCAGATCATTCCCGGCGACGTGCTTACAGGATTCATTCATCTCGCTGCGGCATGATCTGGATACAATTAGGTCGATCGGTCCTAGTGGACAGCTTGCGATGTCGGCGCGTTGATTCGCGTGGCCGACAGCCCGGGATACGTCCCGATCAGCAGCGTGGCAATGTCGTCGATCGCCCGATAGCCGTCTCCGTAGAAATTGAGTGCCGCGTTGCAAAGGACGTCCGACGCCTTGTTGTCGGGCGTGATCTCGTAGAACTCGTACCAGCGCCGGACAGCCTCGGATACCACCGCAGCCACCGGCTCGACATCGCGTCCAGCCATGTGGATCTCCTTGTTCAGCGATGAAATCTAGGACCGCGCCGAAAACCTTCAACCACCAAGCAGCCACGGCGCGGGCGCCTTGGTGCAAGGTCGGGACCCCGGGGTAGGATTATACGCACGCTCGGCCCCGCAGCGTATATCCTGATCAAGGACTGGCCATCCGATCGCACCGCGAATGGAAGAGGTCTTCGTTGCGCAATCGGACCTTCCAGAGACCCTATGCGGTCTCGAAGCAACGAACTCGCGCTGTTCTGCGCCATTCGGCGCCTCATCGAAATCAGCTTTTCATCGCGCATCGCTGCGGTCGCACCTGGAGACGATTAGGCCGGTGCCTGTTTGCTTTCCGCCTTTTCGTCGGCGGCGTTCTCGGCGCGCTCCGCTTTTTCGGCGAGCGTCTTGCTCATCTTTCGCAACTCCTCCTCATCGAGCTTTTCGATCCCGACGAATTTATTCTGAGCCTGCGACGTTAGGATGAGCTCGTCAAGCTTTGCCTGCAGGGCCTTTCCATCGCGGTTCTGTGAGTTCTGGAGAACGAAGACCATTAGGAACGTTATGATAGTGGTGCTCGTGTTGATCACGAGCTGCCAAGTCTCGGAATAACCGAAGAAGGGCCCAAGCATCGCCCAACCGATCACAAGTGTGACGGCGACAACGAAGGTTCCGGGCCTGCCCGAGAGGTCGGAGATATGGGTAGCGAACTTTGAAAAAAACTTGGACATACATTCCTCCAGCGCTGGCAAAACGCGACAACAAAGTTGCGGTTCCGCAGCCTCATTAGAGCGAACTGAGGAACTCTTCCGTGGTAAGCAGATCGAGCTGCACAGAAAATCTGTCGCCCAGCACTTCAAGTGATGCGTCGTGCGTCTCGTCGGCGCCGCTGCACACGGCATCGCGCAGCACGATCACGCGATATCCCAGATCGATCGCGCCCATCGCTGCAGCAAGCACGCAGACGTCGGTCTCCCCTCCGGTGAGAACGAGTGCATCGACTGCCTCCGTTGACAGGATTTGGTGAAGTTCACCGTCTATCCACGGCGAATATGTCACCTTGTCGAATATGCGTGCCGGCGGGATAAGATGCGTCAGCGTTGGCACGATGTCGAGCAAACCCGGATCGAGTTGCGCGCGCGTCATTGTCCGCCATTTTTGGTAGTAGGCCCGCCACATCCCCGACATTTGTTCCGGCTTTTCCGGCGTGATGAAGCGGGTGAACACCGTCCGCTCGGCATAGCGACTGGCTATTTCCTCGATCTGAGGCGACACTTCCCGCATCCATGGTACATGCCAGGGCGTGTCCTCCGCGAACACCCGCTGCATGTCGATACAAAGATGGATCCAATTCTCGTTCATCGGCTTTCCTCCCCCTTCGATTTTAACTTCGTGGGCATGGAGAGGTTCCTAATGGCAACCACGAAGGCTCTCGACGACCTTTCCTTGATACGCTCGAGGACATCTATTTCGCCGAAAAGCAGATCCTGTAGGCCGGCCGAATTTGGCGTGGGCGCCGCACAATCCGAAGAAGGCAAAGCAGGATTCCTGCAGCACCGCGTCGAGATTGCAGGCCGGTTCGAGCGCATGAACCGGTCTTTGAGGCCGTCGGAAAACCCGCGCTTGGCAAGACCTGCGCAGGCATCCAGGGCATCATTACCCAAGGCGAGGAGATCCTAACGAGAAGGCCTGTGGGATAGACGAGGCTTGCACCGTTTGCTGGACACGGCAGCCTGCCTCGCCCTGTCGGCCGGCCAGGCGGACGACGAGCGGTGGTCGACCTCCAACAGTAGACGGCGCTTTGAGGGACTTGACTGCACCTTTCTGAATTCGCTGACGTCGATCTTGGAGGGAAGAGGTGGTGATCTCGCCTGCGTCGTGCTCGATCGGGCTGATATGAAGGGAATTCCAGAAGGGACCGGCATCTTGCCGATAGCCTAGGATTTCGATACTCATCCCGCGACGCTCGGCGACGGCAAGCCGGGTCGCGGCGACCGCGGCCGAAGAGGATCCTGCTCCTTGCAGGAAGCGGCAATTCCTGCCGAGCATTTCGTCGGAGGGGCAGCGGGTTGACAACTCGACGAGCCGGACGAACCGGTTCACGAATTCGGGCTGATACTGGAAAAGATCAACAAGCAAGCAGTACCTCGCCGGCCATCGCGCGCGGGAACATAACGACCACCTGCTTGACGCCTTGATCCAGCAGCTGAAAATCCTATCAGTGCATACTCGCTCCTCAGTAGCCGCCCACGATCGGAAGAATTTCGCCGGTGATGTAGCTGGACATCTGCGCCGACGCCAGGAATACGTATGCCGGCGCGATCTCTTCGGGCTGGGCAGCGCGCTTCATCGGCGTCTTGCCGCCGAACTTCTCGATATCGTTCGCTTCCTTGTCCGATGGGTTGAGTGGCGTCCAGACCGGGCCGGGGGCGACTGCGTTGACGCGAATGCCTTTGGGGACCAGCTGACCGGAGAGTGCTTTTGTAAAGGCGTGAATTCCGCCCTTCGTCATGGAGTAGTCCAACAGTTCCTTCGAGCCTTCGATGCCGGTTACGGATCCTGTGTTGATAATGGCAGAACCGTTCTTCAGATGCGGGATCGCCGCCTTGGCCATAAAGAAATAGCCGTAGAGATTCGTCTTCAACGTCTCGTCGAAATGCTCGTCGGTCAGATCTTCGATCTCCGCCGCGTGCACCTGGAACGCTGCGTTGTTGACCAGAATGTCGAGCTTGGAATACTGCTTTACGGTCTTTTCAACTGCCGTCCGGCAAAAGCCTGCATCCTTGACGTCGCCGCGAATGATCAGGCATTTCCGGCCCTCCTTTTCGACGGCGGCCTTGGTGATATCGGCGTCCTCGCTTTCGTCGAGATGTACGATTGCGACGTCGGCGCCTTCCCGCGCGAACAGGATGGCCACGGAGCGACCGATGCCGGAATCACCTCCAGTGATCAGAGCGACCTTGTCCTTCAGCTTTTCCGAACCTTTGTAGAATGGCGCGTCATACATCGGCGCTAGGGGCAGATCCGCCTCGGATCCCGGCTTGTCCTGGTGCACCTTCGGAAATGGGGGTTCCGGATAGCGACGGGCGCCGGCCTGCATTGCTCCTGAAGACCTCGGCTTTTCCTTCTTGTCGGCCTTCTCGACCTGTTTCTGAATTTCGCGTTGTTTCGATGCGGTGCCTTCGGATGACATTTCTGCTCTCCCTTCGATTGTGGATATACAACGTCGGACGGCAGAAAAAGTTTGAAGGGAGTAGAAAGCCTCCGGGGCCCGGCACCCGAGAGGATGGAACTTCCAGTCGTCCTCCGACTTCCTCATCCACCCAGGAGGACGACCGTGCCAGATCCAAAGGAATCCCCAGCCGCTTTCGATGGCATCGATGCCGCCGCCATTGTGTCCGCCCGCTTTGCAGAGATGCCGACCGCATCGCCGAGACGGCGTCCGAGAGTGTGTGCGGGACGACATCGAAAATCAGGAGCTTGTTGCAGGGCGTCAGAGACAAGGTCGGCGATCGGGTGATCGCAGCGGTGGCGATCGTCGCCGCTTTCGCCTTCGTCTTCGGCGCTATCCGGGAGGAGGTGGGCATGACATCGCGTTGGGCCGGAGGCTGTCTATGCCGGCGATGCCGCTATGAGTTTTGCGGCGACCCTCCGCACTCAGGTTACGACGACCTCATCAAACTGACCGTCGGATCGCTCGACCACCCCGAGCGAATATAGCCGGCGGGGCATTACGGCGTCGAGAGCCGTCTTGACTGGGCTGACTGCGGACGCGGCCTCCCTGAGGAAGAGACGCAGGAGAAATTCTAAAAGCGGATTGAAAGAGAGCGTGGAGCAGGTTCAGCAGAAAGAACGATCAAGTGGTTTTGCTCGCTGGAATCAGTCCTGCCAGCGACTTAGTCGGGCTTTGGCGCGGCGTCGGCATTCCGTCGGGGCATCGACTCGATGGAGTGCTCGAAAACTTGCGGTGGACCGGCAAGCGGTTCCATCCCGACTTCAGGGCCGACGGCCTGCTTTTTCAATGGCGACCGGATAGTCTCGTGCCGATCGAGCCATCGTTTCTCCCGATCAGGCTCGCAATCCGTATCGCCCCGTTCGGGCGCACTTTCGTGGCGCGGACCGTGTTCCCATATTTGCAGAACATGTTGCGTGCCCGTGGAACAACAGCGTCGGCCAAGCTCAGGATGGTTGACGGCGAGGAGACGGCGGCGATGGTCTACGACAAACAGATCGTCGACTACTATCGCAGGATAGATGACCACGAGGTTGCCGGGATGATGTGCGTCGAAGGTGACGAGAGAAGGTACTTCTTCCGGCTGCGAAAGGTTGAACCGTCATTTCGCGACGGCGTCGCTTGAAGCAGAAAGCGGCCCTTTTCGAAACGCCCGACGGACATCGACGATGTCATCAGCGGCAGTTTGCACAACTTATCCCCCAAAGCGTTCGTAAGGTTCGGCTAACACCGCGGTCTTTGAAAAATCGCGCAGGAAGATCAATTCGGCCCGATCAGCCTCGCCCTTGTCAGTCGGCTTGAACCGCCCGGAACTTGCGGACTCTTGCATGCGATCCACAGGTTTTGTCCGAGCACCATCGCCTGTGACCGCCACGAGATTGATCCAGGAAAAGCCAGCCGCAATTTGGACCTTGGCACGCGCGCACAGGACGGCGACCGTCTCGCGACGTCAGCAACTCGGCCCCCAAAGCAGCGATACGGTTGCTAATCGCATCCAAGTCTTTGGCATCCGCACGATGCCACGCGATCTTGCCTCTAACTAGGCCCAGGGTTCGTTGCGACAGCCCACATTGGGCCATGTCGGCAACAAGCTTGAGATCATTCGAATTGATCGGGCTTTCATCAAACTCGGACATGAACAGTCGGCAGAGGGCCTCCCGCAATTCCTTTGCTTGGCCCAGTTCTTTTTCTGCATCAGGCGCCGATCCTTTAGCCTTGACGAGCAAAGTCTCGCATTCCGTATCGTCGATCACATCGAGACGACAAGCCCAGGCCACGAGGTCACGGTAGCTGTTTAGGAAATCCGGCCCCCAACGCTCACCGCGACTATCGACCGTGTTGACGAAGTCGAGTGCCGGGTGACCGCCAAGCAGGCTTATGTCAAAGATTGTCTTTTGCGTATTCATGACTTGAATATCGTTCTGCGGAACGTTTTGGACAAGGGCGAATTGTAACGGTATAAATGAGTTTTACTCGTTACAAAGATTGGAGCCCTCATGCTCACCGCCGTCAACAAAAATCAGCTGCGCTTTCTGATGTTGTGCATGATCTGGGGAAGCACCTGGATCGGAACCAAGGCGGGCATCGAGGCCGTCCCGCCTCTTCTGTTTGCCGGCACACGTTTCACCGCTGCCGGTAATTTGCTGCTTCTATACGCCAGGGCCAAAGGCGAAACTGCGAGCGTCAAAGTCCAGGACGGCTTTCGCTTCGCCGCCGTCAGCATTCTGATGATCACGCTTTGCTACGGCCCACTATTCTGGGGCATGCAATATATCGATTCCGGGACTGCCGCCGTTCTGGAAATGTCGCTCACCCCCATCGCGCTCCTGGTGTTCGCCCTCCTCCTCAACGAAGAGAGGTTGGATGGCCGGCGCATTCTTGCGATCACTCTGGGGGTCTCTGGACTGGTTGTCTTGTTCTGGCCAGCCTCCGCCCATGTAAGTCCGCGCGCAGCCGAAGCCTTCCCAGGCGCGAGCCTGTGGGGTGGCTTGGCGGTTGCATCAGCGGCCTTCACCTATGGCTACGGCTCCGTGCTGGCCCGTCCACTCCTGCGAACTTATCCGGCCCTGTTCGTTTCAGGTATGACGACCCTGGTCGGAGGCTTGGTGCTGCTGACTGCAGCCTTGGCTTTCGAACCGGGGGCTGCGTCAGCGCTCTCCGGCGACTGGGGCACGGTCGCATGGCTCGGTTGGTTCTTCCTGGTGATCTTCGGCTCGTTGATAGGCTACACGACCTTCCTGCGCCTGCTGCGGGACATCGGCGCATCGCGCGCCGGGAGTTATGCCTTCGTCTCGCCCGTGATCGCTATCGTCCTTGGCGCTGCCTTCTTTGCTGAACGGGTCACGACAGCCGATGTGGTTGGCATCGTCATCATGCTGAGTGGCGCCTATCTCGCAATGTCAGGAGCGACGGCAACCGAAGCAACCGCTCTCGAAAGCTGAATTCGATTGCTGCTGCGAGCTGCCAAGCCATCTGCATCATTTGAATCAGTCTTATTAAGCATCTCGTTCAATATTTTCTGCGAATGCCTGTCGCTTGACGTGGTCGTAGCGATCCGCTCTTCCTCGTTTCCGTCTTCTGCAACAACTTTCTCGAAGACCGTTTGGCAACAGGCGGGTTCACGAGCGTCAAACGGCGCCGGCTTACTTGCATGAGCGGGCTTCCTATTTGACACGCAGACAGGAGCGCCGTTTAAAACGGCGCTCCCTCCAAATCAGGCGACCTGCCTTTCCGCGTCGATCTGCAGCGGAGCCTGCGTTTCGGCGCTGCTCCCGATCGCGATCCTGCGGGGCTTCATCGCCTCGGGAATTTCCCGCTTCAGCTCGATGCTGAGAAGGCCATTTGTCAGGGACGCATTTTCAACCCTGACGTGGTCGGCGAGCTCGAAGCGGCGCTCAAAGGCGCGCCCGGCGATACCGCGGTGCAGATATTCACCGTCCTTCTCTTCCGCCTTCTGACCCTTCACGATGAGCACGTTGCGCTCCTGGCTGATGTCGAGATCCGTTTGGGGAAACCCGGCGAGCGCCATCTGGATCCGGTATTCATTCTCGCCAGTCTTGACGATGTCATAGGGCGGCCAGGTGTCGACGGCCTGCAGGCGCTCTGCGTTGTTCAGGAGATTGAAGACGCGGTCGAAGCCGATGCTGGAGCGATAAAGCGGTGCGAAGTCGAAGTCATTTCTCATAGCCAAAACCTCCGTAAAGCGAGTTGGAATGGAGACGCGGAAACTTGGCGTCTCCGGTTCTGTCGGCCCCATCAGGCGGCCGACGGAAATGATCTGGTTTGGACCGATGTTTGGTTCAAGAGGCATATTAAAAAAAATTGTACTCGACGCTTCAAACCCCTTGAACGCTGTTTTCGTTGAAACAATCTCTTTTTTACCTGGAGATTTTCAACTCCGTTTGCTGGAAGTTTTTGGGAGACACAAGATGGATACGAACGCCACTGATCAGACCCCTTCGAATACCGCAGTCGACGCGGAGCCGGCGTCGCACATCCTCCATCCGCACAGGCACTTCGACCACCCGGACGAGGTCGTGTCGGCGCCTCTTTCGACCGACGAGAGGCGCGCCATCCTCGCCTCGTGGGTGTCGGACCTCAAGGCGGTCGAATCCTTGCCGGAGTTGCGGCATCCGCCCGGCGTCGCCAAGCCGGTTCGATACCGGGACAGCCTCGGCGCGCTCCAGAAGCTCGATGAGCGGTGGGACGAGGACTGGCAGAAGCAGCCCGCGCAGCGCCGGATTTTCCAGAGTTGAGCGGGGGCCAGCCATGAAGGGCAACCAGGGCAAAATCCACCGGTATCGCCGCACGAGCCAGGAGCCTGTGACGCAGCGGCTGCTGGTTATTTCGCGCTATGTTGAAAACATTCGCCGGCTTTCGCGGTTGGCGGATCGCATGGGCCGGAGCGAGCTCGGCACGGCGCTGATGGAAGTGGCCGGATGTCTAGAGCGGATGTCCAACGATATCGCGGTCAGCGAATATAGTGCCATTATCCTGCGCCGGGCCGCAAAGCTCGTCGGTACCGTCGAAGGAGTTGTCGAGCGCGAGGCGAAGCTTGCGGTTCTTCACTAGGAGATCGAGTCTAGGCTCGTGCGGCCGCCAGGTATGCCGGCTATTCCTGCGCCCGTTCTCATCGTCGCAAAGACAATCGGAGTCATTGCGATCCTGTCGCAGGCGAACGCGTTCCCGCGCGACCTGCCGACGCCGGTTGAGCGCGTTCTCAGGCTGGGCGAGCTCGGTCCCTGTGAGTGCGGGGGAAGCTGCCGAGGCATCCTCTACCCCTGTCCCGCGCCCGCCAAGAAGCGTTGATCGACCGGTTTCTCATGCGCGAATGTCGGCAAAGCCGCTGACCAACGTGTCCCGCTGGGTGACGGTCAGGAGTGAATGCCAAACCTTTGGGGCAATCACCTTCATCGCCAACCGGTCAGGGCCGGCCTATGCCGCGCCTCATCCCGAAGAGATGACCGTCGAGGGTCTGGCGCTTGCCGCAGGCCACCTCGGGCAGCTGCGCCGATTATCTGCGCAAGGTTGCTCTGCAGTTCGAAAGCCACCAGATCCGCGATACCACCCTCTGACGCGCCGCATAGGGCCAAGCAGCGACAAGGCTTGGATAGAAGCCTTCACCTCCGACAGCCAAGGGGACTTGGACGCCGAAGGGCAGTAATCGTCGACGACACCGGCAGCAATGGCAATCGGCCCGCGCTTGGGCCTTCTGCGCGTCTACGGTTACCGTGATCCGCCTTTCGGCATCAGGATGCGCGTGAGCTCCGACGACGGTAGAACATGGAGCGCCGAGACGACCATTCGGAGCGACGGCGGCACGGCTGATCCGTTATCCTCGCGTCGCGAAGCGCGATCAAGCCTGGCCGTCTACTACTTCAACGACGGTGAAGGGGAAGAGCGCTACATCGCCGCCTCCATCGTCACGCCGAGCAGAAATTGACAACGGGAAATGGCAAAGACCGCAGCGCCATAGAGGGCCGAGCGCCGCTGTGCTTCATATCAATCGCAGCCTTTACGAGTTCTGAGCCACCGAGGAACATATTACAGCGCTCATAGGGAACAAAGCCGGCCACCCAGGGTTCGGAGATGCCGCAATCGCCGGCACCAAATGGGAGGTTAGACATGCAAAACGATTTCACAGATCAGGTAGGCAGAGACGCGTCGAAGCAGACGTCGTCCTCATCTCCAGGTTCCCTTTCCTCGCCGAGAACGCGCACGTCCTTTGCCGATCTGGAAGCCAAGGTGAGCGAAGATGTTTCCGCCGCGAGGGAAACAATCAAAGACGGTGCCGACACCGCCGTTGAGAAAGCCAGGGAAGTCATTTCCCAACGCACCAGCTTCGCCGCTCGCCAGTTTGGCGGCGTTGCGATGGCACTTGAGAAAGCTGGCGCCGAATTGGAAGGCTCCGGTCAAGCAGAGGTCGGACGATATGCCAAGCAAATTGGGCGGAGCGTGCAGACGATCGCTCAGCGGATGGAAGGCAAGGACATAGGGGAAATCGCCGCCATGACTGAGGAGTTCGGGCGCAAACAACCGGTCGCCTTTCTTGGGATCGCGGCACTTGCAGGCCTGGCCGCGAGCCGCTTCCTAACAGCCTCCGCGAAAAGGCCAACAGCTGCTGCCTCGCGCGAACCATCAATTGGTCACCCCGGCCCCACGACCACTGGAGGCGAGAACAATGAGTAAATCTACAGAAAACACACCCCTCTCTGAACTCGTCAGTGGCCTCGTTGGCGACGTCACCGGCCTGCTCCGCAAGGAAATCGATCTTGCCAAGACGGAGGCTTCGGAAAAACTCTCGCAAGCGCTTAGCGGCGTAGAGATTCTACTATTCGGCTTGGTCCTGGCAATCGGGGCGGTCGGCGTCCTGCTGAGTGCTCTGGTTGGCGCTCTTGCGGCCTTCCTCGTGACACAGGGTTTTACCGACACCGCCGCCGGTGCGCTGGCCTCTTTGGTCGTCGGCATCATCGTCGCCGGAATCGCGTGGGCATTGGTGTCGCGGGGTCTCGCCTCACTTCGCGGCAACAACATGAAACTGGATCGAACTGTGACCTCGCTTCGCCGTGATGTCGATGTTGTGAAGGATAAAATCTGATGGAAACTTCAATGGAAAAAACATCCGCCGACCTTCAGCGGGAGATAGACCAGGACCGCCGCCGGATTGGCGATCGGATTGACGCAATCCAGGAACGGATGTCACCAGGCCAGCTCATCGATGAGGTCATTGCATACGCAAAGGGAAGCGGAGGCGGCGAGTTCGTCAGCAACCTTGGCTACGCCCTCAAGGAGAACCCTCTGCCAGTCGCGCTGCTGGGCGTAAGTCTTACCTGGCTCATGGCAAAAGGCAGTCCACCCTCAGGCGACCCAACGACTTGGCGGGACGAACCTGAATATCCTCTTTATCCGGCCAGTGGTCAGGTCCGCAGGATTGGACCGCCGGAAATCGAAAACGGAGCGCGTTACAGCCATTTTGCGGATGAATCCGGCAGGAGGTTGAAAGCATTGACCGACGAAACAGGGCGCCGTGCTGGTCATTTCATCGACGAGGCAGGTAAAACCTATCGCGGTTTCGCCGATGTTAGCGGAAACAGGATCGATCGGATCATCGACGAGACTGGCGCAATGTTCGACGCCGCGACCGGCTGGGCAACGGAGAAATGGGAGCAGGCGAAAAATGTCGCGAGCGACCTCAGTACGCATGCGTCTGGCGCAGCCAGTTCGCTGTCTAGCCGATCCTCTTCGGCGGCGACGAGGCTTCAAGAGCAAACGAGCGAGCTCAACCAAGCGATCCTCACCCATTTCCGCGACCAGCCGCTGGTCAGCGGTGCTCTGGCTTTCGCAGTCGGCGCAGCCATCGGCGCGGCGCTGCCGCATACTGACACCGAAGATTACTTGGTCGGCGAAGCCGCAGATAGCGCGAAAGACACCCTCAGCCATCAGGCGCAGGACGTTCTCGTGCAGAGCAAAGAGGTAGCATCAGAAGTCTACCACAGGACCGTGGAGGTTGCCTCCGATGTCCATGACGCCGTCAAGGAACGTGTGGTGGATGAAGCCGAAACATACACAAATCGCAAGGACAGCCTCGGCGGAACCGATGGCTAGTAGAGCGATTTAAGCCGGTTGTTCCAGAATCTCGGGCGAAAAGAGGCGCCGTCTTCCCTGACCCGCCTCCTCGTCCCGAACTTCAGGACGGCGCTACCGGCCCTGACGCGTTGCGCCTTTCGCAAAGGGCTCGGGTCGCGGTCTGCATCAGGTATGGAAATTTTACGACGGAACCGGCGCGACGAGCGGCCTCATCGCATTTTCTGACCGCGGCCCGCGGCGCGCGATGGACCCAGTCGTAGCAGCGGCAGTCTTGCACTCGACTTCGTCTACATTCACCCTTAGGTGGACGGTAACCGCGGCCTGTATCGCTGGCTTATCCGCCATGCGCTTGCCGCCGCTTCCTAAAGTCCTCTCGAGTTAGGCCGGAAAGTCTAAGGACGAGAACGTCAACTTGTTCCGCCGCGAGTGCCTGGCAAAAAAATATTTTCGCAAGCTGTTCACATCAGAGATCTGGGGACGCGTTAGAAATTCGGGATTCCGCCATGGAGCGCTCCTTCCGGCTGCCTCCACACGATAGGTGTTCAGTCCCGGCATTTGATGGATTGGATCGATGATGAATCGATCCGGCTCTAAAGTCCATCGCTTGCATACGAACTCGTAGGGCGTGAGGCCCTTGAGCGTTTTCAATCGTCGCCCGAAGTTGTAGGCGTCGATGAAGTCGGCAAGATGCTTTTTCAGTTGTGCGTGATCGTCGTAATGGAAGCGCCTGACGGTGGCTTCCTTAATGGTCCGATTCATCCGCTCGACCTGTCCGTTGGTCCAGGGGTGTTTCACCTTAGTCAGACAATGCTCGATGCTGTTATCGTCGCAGACCCAGTCGAAGATGTGCTGGAAGGCATTTCGGTCGCAGGCCCGGTTGGTGAACTGGATGCCATTATCGGTCAGGACGGTATGAACGGTGTAAGGCACGGCCGCGACCAGATTGCGCAGGAACTGAGCGGCATTCATCTTACCGGCTTTGGTATAGAGTTCTGCGAAGGCGAACTTGGATGTCCGGTCAATCGCTACGAAGAGATAGAGCTTGCCCTCGGCCGTCTGCACCTCAGCAATGTCGATGTGGAAATAACCGATTGGGTAGCTCTTAAACTTCTTCTTCGTCTCTTTGTCGCCTTCCACCTCCGGCAGGCGTGAATGCCATGGCGCTGCAGGCACCTGTGCAGGGACGAACGCGTCAGGTGTGGAATAGTCGGTTGAAGGGCATAGAGGCAATCATCGAGGGGCAGCAATGTATGCCTGCGAAAGGCGACGATGACGGCCTCTTCCTCAAGGAAAAGAATTGTCGAGTGTGGTTCCTTCGGGCCTGTCGGCAGGTCGACCAACGATGTCCGCTTCTTCCACTTAGCGAGAGTCTTCTGATTGATCCCATAGCGCTTCGAAAGCGCTCTCAGGCTCTCTTCACTATTTTGTATTGCTCGACGGATTGCCTCTGTCGTCGTGGCGCTCCCGTGTAGAACTCGCGAGAGAATTGCACCATCAAAATCTGGGATCAAACACCTAGCCGGCAAAAGCCCCACGAGAGGCGGCAACCAATCTTCGATAACCTTCAAGTTTGCAGAAATTATCGCGCTAACCGTGATGGCAAGAGCCGTTCCGAGGCCGGAGGCATTTGACGTCGTCGGTCCGGGAACCAATCGCATGTTCCGGCATTGCTTCTACACATCGCAAACCGCGGACGTTCGATGCGCCACGATAAGAAGCAGTTCCTCGTCCTCGCTCTGGCCTTTCTGATGAGCATGTTCTTCCGCAGCTATTTCGGCGTCGTCGGCCCCATGGTCGCCGCGGAAATCGATCTCGATCCGATCAGTTATGGATACGCCGCTTCGGCTTTCTTCATTTCGTTCGGACTGTTGCAGATGCCGTTAGGCTCAGCCTTCGACCGTTTCGGCCCACGAAGGCCGACGGCCGTGTTGATGATCGTCGGCGCCCTAGGGGCCTCGTTCATCGCCACGGCAGGAAGTGCCAGACAACTCATCGCCGGCCAAGCCGTCCTTGGCGCGGGATGCGCACCAATCTTCATGGGCGTCGTTTATCAATTCGGAAGTCTCAGCGACGGACTGGCTGCGCGCAGGAAGATCGCCGCCGTCAGCGCTGTCGGCTCTCTCGGCGCCCTCCTTTCGGCTTCGCCCATGCTTTGGCTTTCCGATTTCCTTGGCTGGCGCGGAGCGATGCTCCTCGCTGCGTCATCGATGGCGCTTTGCGCCGCCGGGGTCGCATTCCAGATGGGGCAGCCGCCACCGGGAGGACAATACGAAGAGGCGCCGGGCGGCAGGCCGCTTGGCCTAGTCTACCTGTTACCGATATGTTTAACGCTGTCACTGGGAGGGACTTTTCGCAATGCCTGGGCGACGCCCTATTTGTCCGGGGTTTTCTACGCCGATCAGACCGTTTCAAGCTTGGCGCTGACGATCGTGAGCGCGGTCGGCATCGCGACGTCCTTTGCTATACCGGCACTCATATCCAGGCTGTCACCGCAAATCGTAGTGACGTGCGGGATGGCCGCCGCAACGATCGCTACGTTTGCGATGGCTGTTTCGCCCGCCTCCAGTATTGTCGCTGCCGTTGGGCTGATTTGCCTGCTGTACTCGACCGGCAACCTTCATCCCTTAGTTATGGCCGAGGCGCAGGAACTCGCGCCCTCCAAGCGAAGAGGTATTGTGTTGGGTTTCCTGAACACCCTGGTATTTTTCGGAGTTGCGATTTCCTCGGCTGTATTTGGATGGATCGCTCAGAATGCCGGCGGGGCCCCTCTCACGTTTCAGATCATCCTATTCGTCACTGCAGCCTGTCTGGTCATCGGCTTGGCAGGCTATCTCACACGCCCGACCTAACGGAGCGTTGAGGCGCGAAATCGAGCCAGCTGCGGCGGCTACCGCAACCGTTCGTCGACATCATCCTGCACGGGGCATCATCTCGATGCAAGGGCGGCAGTTTACCCCAGCATTTTACTCGCTTTTGCGCATACGAACCGCTGATCGAGCCGCTGTCGCTCGATGAGGTCTATCTGGACGTTATGCAACGTCTCAAAGGCATGAATATCCGAGCGGCGCACGCTCGGGCACATGGACAGCTCAAAACAGCGGCCACAGGCGACGAGTGCCAATCGGCCAAGACGGCTTCAATCGGAGGCCTGCAAAGTGGCTTCAGAGGACTTCACCCGCAGATGCTCAAGATCACGCATGTCGAGCTTATCCCAAGGCACCGATTTCTTGCGACACCTGCTTGTACCCAAAGCGGTCAGGATGGCGCGGCCGATAGCAAGGGCGGAAAGCCTTTCAAAAAGACTGTAGGCGCCAAGATGATATTCAACGACATAAATATCCGTGCCGCGCGTTTCCGCCCTGATCTCTTCCAGACGCCCGACCGGCTTGCCTTCAAGGTCATAAACCTGTTTGCCCAGCAGCAATTCGAGTTGAACCTCACTCATGATTATCCTCCCGGGATCCGGTTGATCACGTGGTGCCTGAGCCAATCCTGGCATCGCTCCAGTGGCGTCTCGCGCCGGTCCACATCCACCTCGATGTCGACCCCGACATTTCTCACGCTTGACCAAGGCACGCGGAAAGCCCTCGCTGTGCTCTCGGTGCCCCTGGTAGTGCAAATCCAAAGCATCCAACGATAGGGCCGAAGACCGATCCGCCGCGATAATGTCAAACTGCCCATTTCAATGAAGGCGACCTTGGGAGGCTCGTCGTCGGACAGCTTCAATACAATACCGTCCACCTTGCCGATACGATGCTGCTCTTTATCGACCACTTGCTTGTCAAGAACATCGCGGACCAGGTTCATGTCATCCTCCAAAGATTTGCAGGGGGATCGTTATGAGGGCAACGACGAACGACAGGCCTATGATGATCAGCACTGCGGCGTTGCTCATCCACCCGTTTCGGTGAACTCCGACAAAATTGCGATCGTTCATCAAAAACAAAAATGGAACGACGCCGAACGGCAAGCTCAAGGCCGTGATCGCCATTGAAAATATCGTCAGTTGAAGGGGATCCAGTCCAATTGCGATTGGCAAGACTGCGACGCCGAGGAAGCCCGTATAGACGAGAGCGAAGGCCGGATCGGTCCTAGGTTTGGCGTCTTCAGACCAATTCCAGCCGAAGCCTTGGGCAACCATATAAGCCTGTGCCAGGCTCGCTTCGAGCGCGGCACCGAAGCAAGTGATTCCGAGCGAAGCTGCGAAAAGATAAAAGCCCCATTTGCCCAATGCGGGGGTCAAGATCGGCGCAATCTGGTCATACCCCTCGATGTCGCTGATGCCCAGCGGCGGATAAACGATTGCAGCCAGAACTAGGATTGCAATTGAAATGACGGCGCCGAACGTCATCCCGATCGTTGCAATCACGCGATTGGCAGTAAAGAAACTCCCATCCCATTTTTCTTCAATCGCCCCTGACGAATAAAACAGGAACAGAAACGGGGATATGATGGCGCCGAGAATACTGATGGCAATAAAACCGTAGTGCAGCGGATCTTTGTGCGGTAGCGTCGGCACGAACCCTTTCACCACCTCCGCCCAGGGCGGGTCCATGACCAGCGCTCCCACCACGAAAGAAAGCGCCACCAACCCCAAAATTGCGACACCGTCCTCGATCGTGCCGAAAGTACCTTTCCAGAGCAGAAGCCACACCGTGAAAGCGACCGGCAAGGGCCACCACTGAAAACTTATCCCGCTCACGAATTGCAATGCCAGCGCAACGCCCCCGATCTCGGAAGCCAGCACGAGCAGATTGACGATCGATATTATCAACAAAGTGAGTATGAAATAATTCGATCCGAAGCGCTCCCTCACTCCATCGGCAACGGTGTGGTGGCTCGCAATGGCAAATCGCCCGGACATTTCAATCAGGAAAATGAGGCAGACCGTGCCGAGGACGACAGCCCAAAGTAGGCTGAAGCCATATGCTGCTCCGGCCTGGCTCGACGTAGCGATCTGGCCGGTTTCTACAAATCCCCCGACGCTTGTTATGATCCCTAGCGATATCTGGAGCAGCTTTTTCATCCGTCAGCACCAGAGGTTCTACGCAATTCCACCGCGGACTGGTGAAGCTCGATCAGGTGCAGATGGGCCTGCTCAAAACGACCACGACCAATCTCGTCATCGGTCGCGGCGATCAGTCTTTCCAGTTTGACGATATTGGCTCTTGCCTCGGCGTATTTCGAGGTTTGCGGCAGCTCCGACGAAAGATCCACAATCTGTTTTTGACACCGCTCCACTGCAAGATCGGTAAAGCCCTTTGGAACAAGTGCGCCAAGACGTGCATTGAGGATCATCTCGGCGGTAGCGCTCCATAAGAGGATTTCCTGCATTCGCTTCTGGAATTGATCATCCTGGTTTGCGCAAGAAGCGAGCCATAGGAATAGAAACGTGGACAAGAGTTTCTTCGAAGACGACAGAGGTCTCTTCGCAATTCTTGTCGAAACCATTCGAAATGGGCCTCGCCCTCGATTGCCGGCAAATTCCGGCACCGGAAGATTGTGGGCTGCCGCACCTTTCTTGTCACCGATGGCGGAGGTGCCTGGTAATGAACATTGGGTCAAAAAATGCACCTCCCCGACATGACAATCCGGTCCCGACTCAACTGTTTTTCGACCCCTGAGTTCCACTCATTGAAAACCCGTCAGTCCGAGTTGATCCGAGCAGCCCTGCTGCGCGCCCCGGCCGGATCTGCTTGTCCATGAAGCGGGGACCGGATGGCCTCGGATAACAAACATCACGTGCTGGAAGCGGCGCGCATTCGCCCTGCATGGTCGGCGGCGAGGATCGATCGACCCTTTTCGTCACCACTGCGCTCGGCCGACAATCCGTGGCGAACGTCAGCGCGGCGTAGCGGCCGGTCTTGGCGACGAATACCAGGATCGTGAAGGCCTCCTGGCGCATTGCCACTGTAATTCCTCTCATCCGATCGACGCCTACGCAGCATCGGACCCGCAAACAGTAACATAGCTGCCTTTTCACCTCGGTCAGCCGACTGGGATGGTACTCACTCACGGAGAGGCAGCGAAGAGAGGGCCCGGACGGAGCCACGCATCTCAGCTCGTTGGCTGTCGCGCATCAATGTGACCGGGCGGCAAGTTTGACAGACCGATCCCGAAGAACTCGCGCGCGGTCAAGCAAGCGCCATCCCCTGGAACGCAGGCGCGGCAGACGTCAGGCCGAAGGTCGTACACTTGACAGGATGTCTCTGAACCCACGCGACCGACCAGTGCGGAGCAACGCGCACCGTCGCAGCGCATTCCCTGCTCGTTCGCGGCTACGAAGTGCGCCGGCAGCAAATCGAGAGCTGCTTCGGTTTCGGTGGAAAATCTGGGCCACGTCGGCGAAAAGGAGCAGCAGGCTCCGCAGCTTCGGCAATCAAAATCGATCAGTGATGTCATGGCCCGCTCCTACCACATAATCTGCTGACCGATAGAACGGCTTTCTGGTCGACAACGTCGGCCGAGCTGCCGAAAACGTGGAGTGTGCGCTGCAACTCGATCGGCGCAGGATACCTAACTCCGCCTTCAGGCAGTCTCATCGCATCAAGAATCGTTGATTTCGCCGCCAGGAGGGCGGCATTCCGTCACTTTTGTTGATGAAATCGGAATTGTTTTTGGCGATTCGCGTCCAAGTTCGGTAATTGGACTGCCCCGGCCCTCAGCGCAGGTGGCCCGCTCAGACGCAGGCTCCGAAACGCCATTTCGTCCCGAGGAATAATCATTCGGCGACATAGGCCTGCGATTCTAATCGTTTGGCGACTTCAATAATAATACTGCGACATTTCACTCGATGTCGTCCGAATAATTGTTTGGTGACATAGTGGGCGCATTTTAATCGTATCGCGACATCGGTAATTGAACTATGCAGGATGACGGCGCATATAACCGTTCCGCGACGGTTACACAGGGATGCTCAAATGACTAGCAATCCGGCCAATCCAAGGGTCTTCAAGGAGTGGATTATCCCAGTCGGCTCGGAGCTGGCTGGATATTCCGCGTTGATCGCCATGTACGGGGTCGAAGCGCCTGTCCGCGCGCCTTCCGTCGTTGCGAACGCTTCGGTCAGGGGAGGAAGGAAGCATCAGGACGGCTGGACGATCTTCGACAAGCGGTTCATGCCGGAAAATTCCCTGGCAGGCCAGCTCGCGTTTGCGTTCAGGAACGAGCAGACCGATCTCCTTGTCTTGAAGCGGCTGTTCCAGAAGGTCTCCGCTCACGATATAGCGTCCATAGTTGAGGCTGAGCCGACTGGCGCGACCGCACGCAGGATCTGGTTTTTCTACGAGTGGCTCACGAACGAGAGGGTTCCCCTTCCTGACCTGGATCAAGGCAACTACGTGGAGGCTCTGGATTCAAGAGAGTACTTTACCTCGCAGCCTGTCAATTCGCCACGCCACCGGGTGCGCGACAACCTTCTTGGAACACCATCGTTCTGTCCAATGCTCCGTCGGAGCAACTTCCTTTCGGAAACCGTCGACCACCGCTGGAACGAGGCTGCGAAGGAACTGATCGGCAAGATAGACAGGCAGGTGATCGCCAGAGCTGCGAGTTTCCTTCTGCTGGCCGACAGCCAGGCCACCTACCAGATCGAAGGGGAACGCCCTCCACGCAACCGACTTGAATTGTGGATGCGCGCGGTCGCTCAAGCAGGGCGCAGACCGCTGTCAATAGACGAACTGGTGCGTCTACAGCACATCGTCATCGAGGAAGACCGGTTCATAAAGCGCGGACTGCGCGACGCCGGCGGGTTCATCGGCGGCCGCGACTGGAATAACGATCCCAGCCCTGAGCACCTGAGCGCCCGGCACGAGGATGTCGCCGATCTTCTCCAAGGGGTGATCGCCTGCGGCGAGCGGATGGCAAAGAGCGACGTCGACGCAGTCTTGCAGGCGTCGGTCATGGCATTCGCCTTCGTCTTCATCCATCCGTTCGAGGATGGCAACGGGCGACTTCACCGGTATATGATCCACCACGTACTCTCCGAGCGCGGCTACACTCCGACGGGCATGATCTTTCCTGTATCGTCAGTGCTTCTGAAGCGTCAGGCCGAATACGGCGAGGAACTTCGAGCCTTCACTGGACCACTGCTCCAGTTCGTTGAATGGGTGCCCACCGACAAGCAGAACGTCCGCGTGATCAACGACACCGCCGATCTCTACCGCTTCGGAGACTATACCGAGATCACCGAGTTCCTGTACGAATGCGTCGTGACTACGATCGAGCACGACCTGCCAAGGGAGATCGAGTATCTCGCCCGTTTTGATGAAGCAAAGGGGCGGATACAGAGCTTCATCGAGATGCCTGATGGGATGATCTCCACGCTGATCAATTTCGTCCGGCAGAACGACGGCGTCCTGGCGAAGAAGCGCCGCCGGCGGGAGTTCGAAAAGATGACAGACCTCGAAGTCGAGGCGGCGGAAGCGGTCGTGCGCGACGTGTTCGAGATGAACGTTCCAGAAGACGGCCCCGAACTGCTGGAAGAAGTCGATCCACCGGCGGCACCGGGCCGGCGTTGAGAAGCTGTACTGCCCGTCAGGAAAAAGACGGGGCAGCGCACAGCTCCAACGGTGCATCGTCCCTGCCCTCCTAAAACGCCTGCCGGAGTTCGCTCCACACAGGATTCGGGAACGCCCACTTCCCGGCGTACGGCCGCCAACCGAAAAAGATCCGAGCTTCATCCGACATCTCATCCCGTATGGATTTAATCTCTTCGACAACGGCCGTAACCTCCCGCAAGAACGGCAGATTTCTCGACATGCGGTGCAGGTCGTCCTGCGCCATCGACAGGTCTTCGTCGGCGTCGATGTAGTCTTGATCGAGGAACTGGAAGACCTGCGTGCAGCGACGTCGTTCCGGTAGGCGACGTGCCGGAGGTCATCGAGGATTCGGTCGGCGGCTGCCCGGACGAAGCGGGTTCGCCCGCGCGTCCGAAACAGGGCGGTCTTCAGCCGTTCGAAGTGGGCGGCGTCGCTCAGCCCTTTCCAGCCGGTGACCTTCGGCGGTTCGGCGGTCGTCATGAATCCGATAGTCACGACTGGGGGATCTCGTCCGTTTGGGACTGTCAGGCCTCATCGATGATGGACGCAGGGCGAGGCCTGCCCGCTGACGGGGCTTAGAGAAGCGTATGGCCTGCGGCGGCGAGCAGTTCGTCGGCGCGGGCCTTGTCTGAGGTCTTGATCAGCAGGTTGTCGGTATCGAAGGTCGACACGGCGAAGATGCCGATATTGTTTTCCGACAGCGGCCGGATGACCGAGAGCAGTATGCCCGTCTCGTTGAAGGCAAACGGCCCCTGGAATTTGTAGCACGACCAGCCGCCGTCATGCTTGATGTCGGCCGGCACGCGTTCTGCGCGGCAGACGATCGACAGTTCTTCGTCGCTGCGGCCGATGCTTACAAAACCTTCCCCATCTGCCCAGGCGGGAATGGCCGCGTCAGGCGCGAGCCGGGCAATGGCATAGGAGCCTTCGAGTTCCCTGATCGTGATGCGTGGTGCCATGCTCGTCTCCCTCTCTATCCGGAGGTTACCAGATAAAACGAAGGCGACAAGACTGACGCCCCATCAACGACAGCATCAGCCTGAAGGCCGCGGCGATAAGCACGGAAACCACCCTGCCCCTTTTCTCTCCATTATCGGTGAAGCCGCTGTCTGATCTTCCGGCGCGTCTTCGGCGTCGGCAGGTCCGTTTTTTCGTCAGGTCGCAGGCCGTCGGCGATCTCCTGACCGGTTAGATGCCCGCGCCCGATCAGCTCGAGCCACAGGCCTTCGAGCGAGGTCCGATGGGATTCTATCATGTTCCTCGCGCGAGCGAGCTGCAGCCACCCTGCCACACCGACTCAGGGATGTCCGCCGGGGCGTCCTATGCCGACCAACCGATCGCGCCCCTTGACCCATTAGAGAACGGTATCGGCGCAATGCCGCCGATCGTTATGAGCGTCTTCCGAGACGCTTGAGACACACAATGAAACACCACGCAGTGCTGAGTATTGTTCTGGAGTGGTAGCGACTTTGGCGCGCCGGACGAGATTCGAACCTACTGTCTGGTTCGAATGTAAACTCATGTCTGCTTTACTCGCCCGCTCCCGAGCCGAACCTTCGCCCTCGCGGCAAAGGCCGCCTCCCACCCCACCCAGTCCTTCGACGCTCATTTCGGCCGTTCTGCGGCTCAGGTGCCTGAACCAGCGGGACGCGCTATAAGGCGACCTTCATGGCGCTCCCTCAAAGCTGCCCTTCGCGCAACGGCTCGAGTCGGACCTATAGCTGACCTTTGGCGAGCGGTTTAGAGACGTTGTCATTGCCAGCCGCCTACGCCTCGTCCGCGATCCATTCGAGCGAGGCGCCATGCGGGTCGGTCCAAGCGACAGGGGAGCCGTTCACAGATAGGAGGAAGCGGCCTGGCGGCCGGCTTTTGCCGGCGCACGTGGCGATGCGCGGGAATACGCGAGGGAACTCGTTTGATACCCAATACGGAGAGAGACGCATCACCTGCTCAGCGAAAGCCTCTCTGTCTGCGGGGTCGGAAACATAGTCGAGGACGGCTGTGTGAAAGACGACGAGGGTAGCATCTTTTGGAGCCTCGCTGCAGAGCCGCACTAAGTCGCTCCCGCGCAGGTCGCCCTTCAGCACTCGGGGCTTGACCGTGGCAGCGATCTTTACGGCCGCCCGCAGATTGGCGAGCCGCGCCGTCTGCTCTGGCCAGACCAGCGTCTCAAGCCATGCGACTTGCGAGGGGTTCGAAGCATCGATCGGGCTCAGGTCCAGTCCTGCCCGCCAGACGACCTGCGGTGCGGCCGCAGGTATCGGCGTTGTCTCACTGGCGGAACATCGGAAGACGGGCGGTTCCGCGGCCATCGCGGGTGCGCGGATCGCCTTGCGCCCATAATCGTAGCTGTAGAGGTCGGGCATGAGGCAGAGGCCTGCGGAAGTCCCGACCTCCAGGAGGGCCAGCGGCTGCGGCAAGCGCGCCAATACGGGGAGTAATGTGGCGCACCTTCCCGGCTCGTTGGTTTGCGTCGAGCGCTCGAGCATTATTGAGCGGATAGCGTCGGGATTAGCCTGAAGCGCCTGGCGAAACTCGTTCCATCCTGTCGGCGTGCCGAACGCACCGCGGCGAGCAGAAGGTTTGGTTGCCGCTTCACGTCCGGGAGGGTCGACAGGAAGCCGAGTGTTTCCGCGTCCCCAGCGACCGCACGAGCCAACTCCTCGTATGGCGGTGACCGACCGTGAGCCTCCGTATCGGCGAAGCGAATATATCGGGCTGAGATTTCGGCCAATCCCTCCTCGCCCATATCCGCTGATCTCCGATTTATCCGCATCGAGCCTCCCGAGGAGATGGGGGTCAAGACCGGTCCCAATCACGACAAGCCCGCACACCGCGAAAGCCGCAAGGCCTTCTATGACTGGCTGGCCAAGACGATCACTATCGACGGCATCAAAAGCATCGAGCGCGATACCGAATTCGACAACGAGAGTTATCGCAGCGGCGGCATCCGCCTTTACTATCCCGAGACGGTCGGAACGACGTCGGTACTCAAGGACGGCGTGCTGCTCGAAGCCGGTTTCGATACGGTGGCACCCAACACAGACAAGGATATCAGCTCCTGGGCATACGATTATGCGTCATCGCGCGTCGAGCTGATTGACAATCGCGCGCTGGCCGTACCCTGCTACACGCTGGTGGAGAAGCTCCAGACCATCTCCACCAAATATCGCAAGCAGCTAGAAACCGGACAATTCCCTGCCTATTTCCTCCGGCATTATTACGACGTCTACTGCCTGCTGGAGCAACCGGCCGTGCAAGCCTTCATCGGCACGGAAGCGCGCCCACAAGGACCGGCGCTTCCGGAAACTCGACAATCCCGATATCATCAGCAATCCGGCGTTCAGCCTCCCCGACCCCGAGACATTCGCACTTTACGAACGTGCGTATGAGCGGACTGCGGCGCTTTATTACCACGGCAGGCCCAGCCTGAAAGAGATCCTCGCGCGTTTCGCGTCCTACGCGGAGCGCCTGTAGCGGTCCCATCGCATTCCGGCTGAGCTTTCGCATGACCTGATTATCCCTGTGTCAGGGTACGTCTCCGGCATGCGGGGAGTAAAGCAGAAATCCAGTGCATCCCGGTCGACCGCGGCGCCGAAGAGCGTCAAGTTCCCGAAGGCGGCCGATAAGAAATATTCGACCGAGATGCCTGGCAAGGGCCGCCTGCACACCTGTATCGACTTTTACGATGCCGCCAAGGATGCTGGCACTCTCGGCGACTTCAAGTGCGTCCAGAAGGGCGGTGGCTATTGGAGCCTGTGCAATACCAGCATTAAGGCCGCTGGTTGATCGAAGCCTTTTTAAGTCTGCAGAAACATGAAAGGCCGCAACGAGCGGCCTTTCGCATGTCGAATGTACGTTCAGCGTTGGTTGCGACAGCATCAGGCTCATGGTTGCTGTCTCCGATTCTACCGCGCGGCGGTCTTGACCGGGATCGAACCGCCGATCCGACGCCTTCTCCCTTTCCTACCGAAATCGGACGCGGACCTGGATGCAAGGCGGGAATCAACACCGCCGGTTTTCTATCGGGACCCGCTTTTGGTTGAGGAGCACAACTGCGTCGGGTGCTGTTCTCTACCTAGGCCGTGCGAAAAGAACGCCTTGGCGCTGAGCCGAAAACGAATAGCGTCAGAAAGCGGTACGCATCGTCGTCAAAATCTCCGAAGGCATTATGTTGCCTGCTTAGTCATTTTGCTTGATCAACCCTCCGGCGGAGGTCACAACGCGTCCTGCGGCGACGGGACGCCGACGCGAATGGCCTGCGAAAAATTCGGAGAAACACCGTCCTCGTGCGCCCTTGCTGCGATGTGTGCGGCCGACCGCAGTTGCGACAGGGGAACCGAGGTATCCAGCGCGCCCCGGTCATAGGCGTATTCCGGCAGGTATCCGTTGACGACGAGGCGCCAGTCCGTCGGCACGGCGTCGCCTGCAACGCGCATCATCTTAACGATCGTCGTAGTGCAGTTGGTCGTCAGCGAATTGTAGAAGGCGGGCGTCGCCGCGAGCGCGTTTGCGTCGGAGACGTACTCGCGCAGAAGAAGTCTCGCAGCCGCCGGCGACGCCCTCAGACGGTAGATCTGGACGTCCTCACCGCGAAAATTGGAGCGGAGACCGATCACATCTCTTTCGTCTGCGGCAAGGATGACCAGAGGACTGCTTTTGAAAAGGTCCGCCAGCGGTGAGAACGAACCTCCGGAAAGGCGACGCACCTCGATAGACCACGCCAGATAGCGGCCGTCGTCGAAGCCAAAGCTCATGATGACATGCGCGATGGTCGGACCTGACCAGTACGACATGAACATGTCGACGCTCTTCAGCTTGTTCAGGTCGTAACTGCGCGTCGTCCATCGTTCCGTAAAGTCGGCGGCGCTGCGCCACTCGAAATTGCGGACATTTGTCAGTGTCAACAGATCACCGTCGAATTCGCCGGTGACCTGACGAGCAACGTCCGGAGCCCACGCGCCATTTGCCGGCGGCTCGATCGTGCTCCACCAGACGAGGACAAGAACGAACGCGGCCGCAAACGCGAGGACCGCACGAAAGCGCCTCCTGCCAAAGAGCGCCACGATGACCCATGCGCCAAAAAGCCCGAACAAGATGGCGCTGGCTTGCCTGCCGACCTCGGGCAACGGCAAGCGGTACCAAAGCGCGAGCGACGACAAGGCCGATGCGAAGGCGACAAGCAACACGAGCACTGCAATGACGATCGCACGGATCGGTCGAACCATTTTGCTTTTCCAAACGAGTTTGAAACGTCCGTCCTGATCATTGGACCCTATCGGTTTCCGGACTCGAAGCCCAGAACCTATCCGAAGCGACAGGACGCCGGATCCTCCATATTGGTATGGCTTGAATTCCGCTTGCGCGACCGACGGTGCCAACAGGCGTGACAAGACCAGGTACAATCCACTGCGAAATCTTTCCTCTCCCTCCAGAGCGTCAGAGGACGAAGGGGAAGTCCTCCAACACGACGAGTTCTCGCAGCTATCTGTCTTGAAGCTGCGGGTCGCGTCATCCGCAAGCGTGACCCGGCAGATGAGCGCCAGGTGATCGTTGGGTTGACAAATGAGGGTCAGTCGATGAAGGCGGAGGAGAGCAGTATGCCTCGAGATCAATCGCGTGACTGGCCTTGCCGTGGCTGGCAGAGCTGGACGGCGCAAAGAGCTCAATCTCCTTCGGTTCTCCATGGAAACCGCCAGCGCAGATGCCTGCCAGTGAATTGCGGAAAGTAACAACGGCCCATATCGAACGCGCCGTCCGAAAGCGATCTCGATTTTTTAATGTGTTTCACCGTAGAGATTGTCCACAGTGCCCCTGATTGAGGAAACCTGCCGTGAAATTGTTCGACTGGCTGATAGGATATAAACCGGCGCCGAAGGGCGCGGACCGCCAATCGACGGCAACGCTTCGCAATGATCTTCTCGCTATCAATAGAAAGACTGCGCCGTTCGTCGTTCGTGACGGCAAGCCGGAAGGCGTCGATCTTGTTGCTGAATGGAAGATCGTTGATGCCCGCTGGTACGAACTATTCGCCAAAGCCGGCCTGCAAAAGGTGTTCAAGGTGCTGATGAAATTCGATCCTTCCAATTGCGAAGTCCGCGTCGTCGATCAGGAATGGTCCGTCGAATGGCGCGCCGGCGTGCCCACGCTTGCGTTGAGCGCTAATGCGTTCCGCGGTCGGAAGTGGGAAAAAAGCTTCGAGATGGCCTTTGCCTTCAAGGAAGACCTGTCCTACGGCAAGGTTTACGAATATCGCTTCAATACCGCTGAAATAAAGACGCCCCTCATTGAGGCCGCTCATCGGGCTGGCTGGGGCTGGAGAGGCGTGGCGTTCGGGAAGTTGTGAGCCAGCGTCCAAACCGCGCCATCCCGGTCGTCCTCGATTCCGGCGAGGTCAGCTACAATGGCCTCGTCTCGAGGCGAGGCGATAAGATGGCAAGAACCTATCTGTATGAAGCCGCCGACGCTGTGACGACGCGCAAGACCGGCGGGTCAGGTCTGCGCCCCTGGGCCTGCGCGATTGCCGAACGAACGGGGCCCTATTGAGCGGTATTCTGGCGGCTCGGAAACATCATCCGCTAGCACTGAGGTAACGATGACGATCGCATCTGAAACAGGCATGCGCTGCGCTGTATCCAGTGCTACCCGGAAGCAGTGGTCGCCCTTGTTCATCTGAGGTTCATTCAGCAGGTGTAAGCGTTTGTGGTGTACGGCGAATGAACCAAGGGGAGTGTCATGGGGCTTTTCGATGGTTTGGGCAGTGTCGTCAGCGACGTCTTGAATGGCAGGCCAGTCAATCTTCTGGCTGTCGCCGAAGATGTTTTCCAGAATGCCGGCGGGCTCGATGGCGTTCTCACGCAACTCAATCAAAGCGGGCTTGGCCATCAGGTAGCCTCCTGGATAGGCACGGGAGACAATATCCCGATCACCGCGGACCAAATTCGCGCAGCGCTCTCGTCAGAGCAGCTACAGGCCCTTGCCTCCAAACTCGGCATCGATATCAGCAAGGTACCCGAGCTTCTCGCGGAGCACCTTCCGACGGCCGTAGATCAGGCAAGCCCGAATGGAATCCTACCGTTGTCAGCGTCTTAGCGCCGAGGCGGAAGCGTAGACTGAAACGTCAACATCATCGACGGAGGCCAATCATATGTCACACAAACTGCTTCTCTCCGCTGCCGGCTCGCTGGTCGCTGCTTTTATCATGTCGTCGCCGGCGCATGCCTTGACGATGAAGGAGTGCAGCACAAAGTATCAGGCCGCCAAGGCCGACGGTTCCGCCAAGGACGTGAAGTGGAACGATTTCCGCGCAAAGTTCTGTGGCGCCGACGCTGCTGCTGCCGACAAGGCTGACGAGGCGGATGTTACCGCCACGAGCGAGAAGGAACCGGCAAAGCCGACGACCGCGGCGCCGAAGAGCGTCAAGTTCCCGAAGGCGATCGACAAGAAGTATTCGAGCGAAACGCCTGGCAAGGCCCGCCTGCACACTTGCGTCGACTCCTACCATGCGGCCAAAGATGCCGGCACGCTCGGCGATCTCAAGTGGATCCAGAAGGGCGGCGGCTATTGGAGCCTGTGCAATACCAGCATCAAGGCCGCCGGTTGATCGAAGCTTTAATCGGTCTGCAGATACAGGAAAGACCGCCACGAGCGGTCTTTCCGCTGCCGCGGCAACAACGCACTGATCCTATTTGCACGATGATCTGCGATCCGGGCGAGATGGTCGGGGAGCAAACCGGTGGATCAAAACGGTTCATTTTCGCTGAAGGCTCTGATGGAAGCACGCGGGACCAGACTTCCTGGTCAGTTTGAGACCGGGCGCAAAACTAGGTTTGGCCCGTATTTCAACATCGCAATGGCCCCGCACCTTTCGCCTTGAGTTCGAAACAGCGGCCTCCCCCTCCCATTTTAGACTTTGGCGTCTTCACCCTCACTGCGTCGAGATGCCGACAAAGTTGTCGCGGCGGAACGAGCTTATCATGGCAATTTCGTCGGAGTCCTTGAAGAGCAGCAAGGAATCAGTACCGTCGATCCTTGCTCCACCGTTCTGCGATGGCAGCAGCCGAAAGGCTCAAGCCACAAAACGCCGCTAACGCGCAAACCCTGCCTAGACAACTGAACGTCGGCATCCACGGTCGATGAGGGCAGGAATATTCGGAGGATATATGGTGGAGGTTGGATCTGGCCCACCCCCACCTTGCTCCTTGTTGCTACGGCTGCACCGACCTCTGAAAGACCCGTGCGAGCCGCTCGGCAAATCGGCGTGGATTTGTAGGCCGATCGCCATCTAAAATGCGTGCTTGGTCCAGCAACAAGAACGCGGCGTCCTCCTGATACAGGGCATCACCCTCCACGCTCGCAATCGCCTTGATCAAAGGGTGCACCAAATTGATCTCCAGGATCGGCTTGGCTGCATCTTCAAGGCGACCGGCGTTTCGCAGGATTTTTTCCATCTGCCTGTCATAGCCATCTTCCGGTGCAACGAGGCAGACCGCGCTTTCCGTCAGACGATCGGATGCCCTGACATCGGCAATATGGTCAGCAAGCGTCTGCTTGGTGAACGCAAGGAATTTCGCCATGGTGCCGGTCTCTGGTTCCTGCGTTGCCTGACGATCGAGCTTTGCAAATTGTGCGAGATCCGCGGCACCCTGAGTGATGGACTTAAACGCTTTGCCCTCGAATTCCGGTGCATTCATCGCCCAGAAGCTGTCGACAGAGTCTGTCAAGAACAGCACTTCGATCCCACGCGCCAGGAAACCTTCCAGTTGAGGTGATGGCTTGAGCTGGTCCAAGCTGCTGCCCGCAAGATAGTAGATGGCGTTCTGGCCTTCCTTGATATCTTTGACGTACTCAGCCAGCGAACGGTAGCCCTCGCCCGATGTGGACGTCCGAAACCGGGCAAGCGCCATAAGCTGAGCACGACGCTCGAAGTCCTCGTAGATGCCCTCCTTAAGGACGGCTCCGAAGTTTTCCCAAAATTTGAGGAAGGCCTCGGCGTCACTTTCGCTCAATTTCTCGATCGCGGTGATGATCCTGCTGGTGACGCCTCTGCGGATCGCCATCAGGATCGGACTTTCCTGAATCATCTCACGAGAGACGTTGAGGGGTAAATCGGCGGTGTCGATCAACCCGCGGACGAAGCGAAGGTACCTCGGTAGGAGTTCCGCATCGTCGGTGATGAAGACCCGCTTTGCGTAAAGCTTCATCCTGCCTTTGCCTTCGGGATCAAGCATGTCGAAAGGCTGCGTTCCGGGTATGAACGCCAGAGCCGTATATTCATGCCGGCCTTCAGCACGAAAATGGACGGTCAGCGCCGGTTCGTCGTACTGCCCGGAGACCCCACGATAGAAGTCCGTATACTCTTCTTTGGTGACTTCGCTCTTCGATTTGGTCCACAGCGCGCTGCCGTCCGTTATCTGAACTGGCTCACTGCCGGGCTTCTCGACAACGCGGATCGCGACCGGCACGTGGCCGGATTGTTCCTTGACGATACGCTCGACCGTCCAACGGGAAGTGTATTGCTTCGCATCCTCCATCAGATGCAGGACAACCCGTGTACCGCAGGATGGAACTTCGGCGAGGTTTGCAGGGCTGACACTGTAACTTCCCTTGCCGTCGGAGGCCCACATCCACGCTTCCTGCGATCCGGCACGATGGGAGATCACATCGACGCGCTCCGCAACCATGAAACAGGAGTAGAAACCGACGCCGAACTGCCCGATCAGTTGAGCGCCTTCAGCGGCTTTGCTTGCTTCAATTCGCTCCATGAACGCCCGTGTCCCCGACCTCGCGATCGTCCCGAGCGCCTCTATCATCTCGTCGCGGCTCATGCCGATGCCATTGTCCTCGACAACAAGCTGACGGTTCTCTTCGTCCAGCGTCAGCGTGATCCGGCTTTCGGCATCGGCTCCCAGGAGCGACGGTTTCTCGATTGCTTCATAGCGCAGCTTCTCGCAGGCATCGGCCGCATTCGAAATCAGTTCGCGCAGAAAAACGTTCCTGTCCGAGTAGACGGAGTGGACCATCATATGCAGAAGGCGGGCAACGTCAGCCTCAAAAACGTGGCTTTCAGCGGTCTGTTCTGCAGTCGTTGTCATGTGCTTGTGTTCTCCAAGAAAGCGAAATTTGCGCCGAACAAATGGCGAAACAGGTTTGAAAATTCAAGGTGGGAAAAAGATCTGATCATGATGGAAACACGAGCAAGCATTCCTCTTCAACGTCTCTTTGTGTTTTAAGGCCATCAAGATGTTTGAGATTCAGCCGGGCAAGGAGCGATGTGCGGGCGCCGTTCAAAATCAAGCGCGAAGGCTGCATCGTTGGAAGGATCCATTAGTTGCGTTGGGCGCCCCGCCGCCAGATCGGGCAGCGATGGTTTCGTCGCCGCGTTGGGCGATGCTTTACAGTGAGCCGACGAGAGACCCTCGGGTTGCTACTCTGGAACCAGCCAGCGTCGACGAGTTCCTCGACGATCAAGTCGCGGACGGCCTTTTCTCCTTAGCACACAAAACTGATATCATGGCTCATCTCTGCGTCCGATTACGGGATCGCGCACCAGGGGCTGTCGCCCGGTCGGAAACTGTGGAAATCCGGACAATTCGACATACGATGCCGCAGTGCCTCAATGACAGCAGCGCAATCCGCTGTCAGGGATTGCGCATGAACAATGATGCGGAGAAGCACAATGACCACCACGAATGAAATCGCCGACAAGATTGCAGGCGAACACAGCCTGACGAAGGCACAGGGCAAGGCGATCGTCGAGGCCGTGATTGCCTCGATCACTCAAGCTGCGATGGACGGTAACGAAACCTCGCTGCCAGGATTTGGGAAGTTTAAAGTGAAAGCAACCCCGGAGCGCGAGGCGCGCAATCCGGCAACTGGCGCGACCATCAAGGTCGCAGCGGCCAAGAAGCTGGCGTTTACGCCGGCCAAGGCTTTGAAAGACGCGTTGAATAAGTGAAGCGAAGCATCGAGCCTTGCCCGCCGGTCGATCCGGTACGCCAGGCTCGATGCGACCTTCCTGTCGGCCATGAAAATCTCGCGTGCGGCCAGCCGCAGTTTGAGTTTCGCAGTTCGGCCTTGAGTTCATCGAATATCTCGACTGCCTTCTGCTGATTATTTACGCGCTCCTTTCGGCCAAGACGCTTGCTACGCGCCGGCCTGCCGCCGGAGGTACCGGCCCCAATGACCGAAAAGAAGCGCAAGGACAGATCGCTCTTCTGCGTAACCGGTATCTGGCGCGAAACGCCGTGGTCGGACAAGCCTTCACCATGTTGACGATGGAACCGAGGCCGGACATCGCGCAATATCACGACCGGCAGGTCGTCATCCTGGGCGCGATGTGCGTAGGGCTGATTGGCTCGATCCCACAATCTCTGAAAAGTCGCTGATCAAGCCCCCTTCGCAGAGGCGGTGGTGCCGATCCTGCAAGAACGCGGTCTGTTCCGCACCGAACACGGCCGGAAGCGAGCGCGTAGTAGGCAATGACGCGGTTGGCCTCCTCACACACGACGAAGGTACGCGATGCGCCGCTCACCTGGTTGGCGCGGGCGCTGAACCGTTATCATTGGCCCGAGGAGACGCTTTCTTTGATATGGGTCAATGCAATTTCCTGACTGCGCGCTATCTGTTGCAAAGGGATCAGGAGGACGCCCGTTATGGGTAAAGGACGGAAGCGAATATATGAAGCGGCCCTAGAGGGAGCAACAGCGGGCCTGTCTGAGAAAGAACTCTACGACTTTACCGTTAAGCGCTTCCAGAAGGTTACAAGTAAAAAGACCGTACGCGTATCCGTGCTTGTACTCTCGGACGCTCCTGTGACGGATAGCAGCATTCTGAGGACTATCTCCACCTTTGCTGTAGAACACCGTCTCAAGCAGTTGGGCATTGCAAACGGGTGCAAGAAAAACGGCATGAAGCGTAGGTCTTCATCTCACGCTTCTGACATCGAGTTTGGGGGCGATGACCGCACCGCCGGGATGTCCGACGCCAAGCAGCGAATGCGATCACGGCGAGGACGTCAAAGACGTTCTACCTCGATAGCACCCCTCCCCGCTCCTACATGAATTACTTCTATAAGTAGGGCAGTGAAAACTATTGGAGACGAAAGATGTCACGCGCGCACAAGCTTACCAGCACGGAACAAATACTCTCCGAGGAGGCGTCAAAGCGGCTCGGCTTCAAGGTCACCGTCTATGAGGAGGACCGCTGGATCTGCGATCCGGCCGACGAGAACAAGGTGATGGGTTTTGGCGGGACTGCCGCTGAGGCCATAGAGAAATGTTACCACGAGAACGTCCGGCCATCGTAGGGTAACATGGGCCCGCTCCTAGGGAGGGGTTGTTTCGGCTTCGCCCGTCCCCGGCGCCCCTCTGAGGTCCTCATCGGGCATCCGGTTTGATAGATCGAATCTAGTTGGGTAGGCGTCAGTCGCGTGTGCGCGGTGTTTCCATTGCTGAATGACTTCGCGCGCATACCGGTCTGCGGGCTCATCGCGCATTACCACGATTCATCCTCTGCCTCGAGCGGACCGGATTAGCTTCCTGTCGTGACGCGTGCCATCCTGCGGAAAAGCCTCACCATACGAGGCTTCATACAGCGCGAATTTGCCGAACAGCGTCCTGACTTCTATCATCAGGCCGGAGCGTGGATCTCTGAAGGGCGGCTCAAGTACAAGGAAGATATCATTGACGGACTTGAAAACGCTCCGGAGGTTTTCCTTGGCCTCCTGGAAGGGAAGAATTTCGGAAAGCTGATCGTGCGCGTCGCGCCCTGAATATAGCCTTGGCGTTATCTATTCCCGGTGCGGTTCTTTCCCGACGTTGTGCGGGATGCATCCTGCGGACCTTTTGAACGCGCAAGCAACAAAGAGTTGACCACCCCGCGTTTACCAGAAGGGCTCGGTGCGCTGGCACACTGTCGGTCCGCAGCATCGCGTCACAGAAGTCATGATAGAAATTCGCCTCGTGAGAGTCGAACCGACATACCCCACGCCGTTTCGGACTTGACTTCAATCCATCGGCTGACAGCTTCAGAGAGGCCGCTGCTGGCAGCGATCACGCTGAAGTTCACATTAAAATACCGCGCGACACAATCGTGCTTGCATGCCGGACGCTCGAGACCTAATTTGGCTAAATGCTTGACCATTCGTCTCGACCGTTGTCACCGTCAAATATCCCAATGGATGCGCTCAGCGAAGTGCTGCAAGACTTTCGCTTGAGTGGCGTCAACTATGGGCGCTGCGAACTCAGACATCCATGGAGCATTGCCTTTCCCGCACAACAGCTACTTCGTTTTCACTTCGTGAGCCAGGGTCCGTGCTGGATCCATACCGAAGCTCAAGGGTGGCAGGAGTTGAACGATGGAGATCTCGTGTTGCTGCCCCAAGGTATCGCGCATAGATTAGCCAGCGCGCCAGATGTTGAGGGCGACTCACTCCAAAGCTGTCAGATAACAAGGTTGGGCAGCAACGTCTGCGAAGTGGTGCGGGAAGGAACGGGTGCGACCAGCACCCTCTTCTGCGGCTCCATGGCTTTAAGCGCGTATGCGATTAGTCCATTGATCGCCTTGATGCCGCCAATCATCAAGGGCTGCGATGTAGCCGGCAATGACCCGATCGTCCGTCCCCTGCTGGCGGCGATGTCGGCGGAGGCTTCACAGCCCCAGATGGGCAGCGCGACGGTCCTATCTCGTATGGCAGACTTGCTCGCAGCGCGGCTTATCCGCTGCTGGGTGAATTGCAGCGGAGCCTCGACCACCGGCTGGCTCGCCGCCATCCGCGACCCCCATATAGGTCGTGTTTTGGCAGCCATGCACCGGGACCCCGGCCATAACTGGACCCTCGAAAGCCTCGCGGCCGTGGCAGGCCAGTCGCGCTCGATCTTTGCCGAGCGCTTCAGCGCTATCTTAGGAGAAGGCGCGGCACGTTATCTTGGCCGTCTGCGGATGCAGCTTGCCCGCGAGTTGCTGGGCCAAAGCGGCATGTCAGTTGCCGAAGTTGCTTCCCGTTTGGGTTATGAGTCGGAGGCATCCTTCGCTCGCGCGTTCAAGCGCATCACCAGCGTGTCACCGGGTATTGTGCGCCGCACAAGTCCTGGACGATTAGACATGAATTTCGGATTTTAAGACACATATCATCCTGAGAAGTTCGTCTATGAAATCTCTGAACGTGGAGATAGTTCTATGACGGACACGACATCGAAACTCGACAACGCCGCGATAGACTTTGACACCGGCAAGCCAGCCGCCTGGAGCGTTGCCACTTGGTTTGCCGTTCTTTCGATGGCCGCCACAAGCTTTGCGCTTGTATCGGCTGAGTTCCTGCCGGCGGGCCTGTTGACGCCAATGGCGCGCGATCTCGGGATTACCGAGGGAACTGCCGGACAGGTCGTCACGGCTACCGCTTCAGTCGGCGCCGTGACGGCCCTATTGAGCAATGTTTTCATCGGCAGACTGAACCGCAAGGGGGTGCTGGTCGGTCTTAGTGCGTTGGCGATCGGATCCAATATTCTTGCAGCCCTAGCGTCCGATTTTTGGCTATTGTTGGTGGGACGGGCTGGGCTCGGCATCGCGCTCAGCGGCTTCTGGGCGCTTTCAGTCGCGGTCGTAGCGAGATTGGTTGGCGCCAATGCGACAGGTCGGGGCATGGCTGTTGTCACCCTCGGCGTCTCGCTCGCCACCATAGCTGCGCCATCGATGGGCGCTTTGATCAGCGATTGGCTGGGATGGCGCATCGCCATGGCGATGACCGCCGGACTTGCCGCACTTGCCATGCTGCTGCAGGCGCTCAGCTTGCCAACGCTGCCGGCAAGCACAAGCAACAGCCTAGCCGACGTGTTCCGGCTGACAGCCCGGCGTGGCGTTCAACTGGGAATGCTTGCCATCCTTCTGCTAATGACAGGGCATTTTGCCGGCTCGGTTTACCTGCGTCCGTTCCTGGAACAAGTGACGCACCTTGAAACCGAATGGCTTGCCTTAGCGCTGCTCGGGTTTGGCATCGCCTCTGTGATCGGCAACGTCGCCGGTGGCCGAATGGCCGACGCAAGTATCCACCTGGCGCTTGGTGTCACTGCCGCGCTGATGGCCGTTGCGGCGCTCGCCTTGGTGCTTTCGGGTGCTCACATCGGCGTTGCGTTCACCTTCGTTTCACTTTGGGGCTTCGCGTTCGGCATGGCACCGGTAGTGCTGCCGACCAATCTGTCCCGCGGAGCCCCCGACGCTCTGGAGGCAGCGGGGAGCCTGATGGTCGTCTCCTTCCAGGTCGCCATCAGTATCGGCGCGGTTCTCGGCGGCTATGTCGTCGATCACTACGGCGCTGTCGGTCCCTTGACCGTTACCGCCGTCCTAGCCGCATCGACGATCGCCTTGGCGCTGCTGCAGCCTCGAAGCTGATCTTCACCTTCCGGGTTGAGCAAGTGCGACCACCGTTGACTGGCAAACGTCCTCGAGAGCTGGACACTTGTCTAATACGTCGCCTTGGCTGACGGATTTTCTGCTTCTATGTATGTGAAAATGGCGTCGCGATCCGATAACGCAAACGCAGACCAGGTAAGCTTCACGATTTGCGCGCACCCGCGCTAAGGCGGGCTGCCGCTCGACGTTCAGCGAAATGCGCCTCGACTTCATCATCTGAGACGTCCGGTCGAATATCGTTCAGCGCTTCAAGTACCTTGGTGCGAAACCAAGCGTCATGGGCCTCGCTGCCTGAAAGAAGCTCCAGCGGCAGCGCACCTTCGTTGGCCGTTCGGGTGAGTAAGATACGAACCGCATCAGATACGGTCAGCCCCATATTTCCAAGCACTGCGGAGGCACGATCCCGAACCTCGGCATCAATACGAGTTTGTACCAGTGCATTTGCAGCCATAGCGATCTCCACTTTTCAGCGAGATGATAATGCAAATGAATGACAAACGCCATAGTGCTTTTAGGACCGCCTTCGGCCGTTCTCGTTCCTCTAGTTGCTCTTGAATGTATCTGAAGCGACGAGCCCAATCTCAATCGTGTGGGATAACAGCCATATATGGAAGGCATTGGTGCACGGACCAAATTTCAACGTTTTGGATCTATGGGGCTGGTATCGAAAATAGCTTGATTGATCCCGCATGCCGCACAAACATAACGCTGCCCGCCGTCATCGCATCGGCAAGATGAAGTTCAATGGGCATGGTATTCGGATTGCGGTTGCGCCAGAGCGAGGGTTTCTTGAACTCTGTTTTGGAATTGATGGCATTGGATTTGGCTGTGCCCGATCACACCACGCTGAGCCGGCGGGCCAGAACCTGGAAGCCATCGAGCAAAAGCAATGACCGCCAATCCGTGGCGGACGGGCCGATTCACGTCTTGATTGACAGCACCGGGTTGAAGATTTATGGCGCGGGCCAATGGCTGGAAGAAAAGCACGGAGCGAAGTCTCGGCGTGGTTGGCGCAAGCTGCATCTGGCTGTTGACGCCGACGGTGGCGAGATCATGCCACATAGTTTGACAAATCAGGGAACCGGCGATGTCTCGCAGCTGGTCCAAGCATGCTGCCAGAGAGACGGCCACATAGCCTCCATGCAGATAGACGGCCGGCTGAAATGGCAGACATCAACCGGCTATGGCAAACGGGCTTTGGTTGAAACCGCGATGGGTCGATACGAAGGCATCATTGGACCACGTTTGCGGGCTCTGTCGTGCCTTGCTCAGCAGACAGAGGCCGCGATCGGCGTCACCATCCTCAACCGAATGCTTGCCTGCGGACGCCCGAAATCTGTTCGTTTCCAAGCCTCGGCGGGAGCAATAAAATGAAATGTCTATCAAAGACTGAATCATGACCTGTTTCTGAACGCTGCACCAACGCCGTCGGGGATACCTACACAATTGCGGACATATCGGCTTGGGGATGGCTGGATCGGGCCTCGCGCGTCCTCAAAGTGGCCGAAGATCCGCTTGCGCGTATCCCAACGTGAAGCGGCCATTGATGCGCGCCCCGCTGTCGTTCGCGCCCGGGAGGCCGGAAGGGATCATTCGTTTAAGCGCGTCAACGACGAGGAGACCAAGCGCGCACTCTTTCCATCGAACTATCCGGCGACGACATGACAACGGCAGACTGAACAGTGGAGATGAAGATGTCAGAGAAACAGGACTACGCGCCCCCGAAAATATGCGGCATTATGGAGCAAGTGCCGGCACTTGCTCCATAATGCCGCTTTAATATCCTAAAGCGTTGATCATCATCATCCTTGATGAGGATATCGCACGTGGGCCGACGCAAGCAGCCTACGCGCCGAAGACGGCAAACAGAAGGAAGATGAAGGAGGCGGTTACGAGCGATGCGGCGAGAGCGCCCGTGGGACCGATAAATGGCCACTCCAGCCACACCCTCCCCACTTCACGGGGAAGGTTTACACACGCAGACTTCATTCAGCGCTCGGCTACCTGAGCCCGTTTCAGTTCGAGGATTAACACATCCGGGAGACTGGCAAAACAGCGGCCTGATCAGTGTCCGCCCTCAAGGGCGCACTCCAAACGGCGTCCAATAGGCAGGCCGAAACGCACTCAGACTGTGTTCATTTCTCGAAGTTCTGTAATGAATTGCTGCGGCCTCAGCCAGATGCTGGGCGTCTTGTAGCCCATGTGGCGCGCGATCTCGCCAACCCAGTTGTTGCAATTGTCGACCGACGCTTGCCAGAAATGGGAGTTCGCTTGCTGCTCGCGGATAAAAGCGACAACGCCGCTGTATTCGTCGTCCGTGAGCATCACCCGCCAGCTTGCCGACCTGTACTGCTCTTCCAGATCGCCGTCGGTCTGCCCGGTCGTGGCCGGAACCGGTATGAAATGCCCCATGACATAGGGCGCGGCATCCGGCGAGGCAGGGGCAAGGCCAGCAACCTCGGGATCGATCATATTTCCGTTCGCGTCCACACGCCCGAAAACGACGTAAGTATGCCCATAGGTCAGTGCGTAGCGCGAGCGAAACTCGATGAAGTGGGTGTCGGCATTGGCCTGAGCCGTGCCGGTGGTTTTCTGGCCGCGGCTATTGGTCGTGAAATGTGGTTGGGGACTTTTATCTTCCGTCTGGCACGAAGATATCGCAAATACCGACAGGATAACGAGCGGCAGACGGGCTCTTCCAAGCGTCATTCCTAGGCTCCATACTGCGAGCCCTGGCAGTTGCCGGGCCTGAAAATGCTCATATGCCAGTCTTGCGTCGAAAGTCGAAAAACGAGCCAAGCATGTGTGGAGAAGGGCAGCATCGCCCTTCTCCACATTCTAAACACTGGTGGTTACTTGTAGACCGCCTCGGCTGGCGGCGGAGCTTTCCCCTTGCCCTTGCCGATCGTCCCGCAGGCGCTCAGGTTGGCGACTGCGAACATTGCAATGATCAAGACTAGAATTCTGCTCATCAAGAAGTCCCCTATCCTTAGATTCGCACACGTTGTGGTCGGCGACGAATCAGATAGTAGTGATTACTTATATAAGTAACTAGTGCAGAAAGGTCACAGACCAAACGGATCGTTGTCCCCCTTGGTAAGCGTGCATCAGATGACCAAGGCCCGCGTCCCCACGGGCGCGCGGCTATAAAAGATCCAGGATATTGGCGTTCGTCATTCGGATGCAGCCGTTCGAGACCGCGTGCCCGATGGACCAAGGCGCGTTCGTGCCATGCAACCGGAACATGGTATGTTGCCCACCCTGGTAGGATGTAGCCGCCCCAAGCCTTCTGGTCCAGAAGACCGATGCTCGAGCGGCCGGATGCCTGAGATTAATTGCCAGACAACCAGATCGATTCGAATGCCAGGCGGGCATCGTAAAGTTAACGCGCTCAGGCATTAAAGCGGGCGTGTCGCTTTCGTTCAGTTGGCGTCAAGGCGAGCGATATCGGACCATAATTGTATGGCGGTGGCTCGCAGTTCTCGATGGTGGGCGGATGGAATATCGTGGCGGGGAATGTGCACGAGATTGGCGATTGGGTCGTGGATGGAAACGAAGCGTTGAAGGTGCCCCGCTGACTTGAACCGCTTCATGATCCTCTCACGCCGTCGGATCGGCTGATGGGAATTCTCGGCTCGATTGTTCAAGCTCTTGTGCGAGCGATGCTCGACGCTGGGCATGATATCGCGTTTTGCGGCGCCATAGGATGGGAGCTTGTCGGTGATCATCACACGTGGCAAATGGCCTTGACCCTTAAGAAGCTTTCGCATCAGGCGTTTTGCAGCCTTGGCATTGCGGCGACTTTGCACCAGGGCGTCGAGAACAAAACCATCCTGATCGACGGCACGCCAGAGCCAGTGTTTCTTTCCTTGGATGGTGATGACGACCTCGTCGAGATGCTATTTGTCGCCGAGCTTGCAGGCGGATCGCCTCCGTATTTCATTGGCGAAATGCCGACCGAATTTCTCCGCCCAAAGTCTTACAGTCTGGTGAGACACCATGATGCCGCGTTCGGCCAACAGATCTTCGACCATACGCAGGCTCAACGGAAACCGGAAATAGAGCCAAACCGCATGGGCAATCACGCCAGCTGGAAATCGGTGACGACGATAACGAGCTAATCTGGTCATGACGCCAGATCCCACATTTTGATCGCTGCTCGGTTAACGTTACGATGCCACAGCGGCAGTTCGAAGGGAAAGATCGTTGTTTGCTAAGGCTTCAACGACACGCGATACGTCAGCGTCGTAACATGCCTTTTCGCCACATTTGCTTGTAGCCGCTGCGATGCCTCAGCGAGACCGTTACTGCATGTACCAGCCATGGCTGACGACTAGTGACTGGCCGGTGAGAGCATTGGTCTCGAAACCGGCAAACAGCAGCGCCACTTCGGCGACATCGTCAACCGTGGTAAACTGTGCATCCACCGTGCCGCCGAGCATTACCTTCTTGATGACCTCGTCTTCGGAAATTCCGAGTTCCTTTGCCTGTTCCGGAATTTGCTTGTCGACGAGCGGCGTCCGGACGAAACCGGGGCAGATGACGTTGGCGCGCACACCATCCGGTCCGCCTTCCTTGGCGACGACGCGGGCAAGGCCGAGCAGGCCGTGCTTGGCGGTGACATAGGCCGACTTCAGCGGCGAGGCCTCATGCGAATGTACCGAGCCCATATAGATGATCGCGCCGCCCTTCTGCGCCTTCATGTGCGGGATGCAGGCCTTGGTCGTCAGGAAGGCACCGTCGAGATGGATGGCCAGCATCCTTTTCCAGTCGGAAAAGGCGTAGTCTTCGATCTTGTTGACGATCTGGATGCCGGCATTGGAGACGAGCACGTCGACCCGGCCCCACTTTTCGACGACAGCAGCGACGCCGGCATTGACGGCTTCCTCGATGGTCACGTCCATGGCGATGCCGATCGCTTCGCCCGGGCCGGCGGCGGTCAGGTCCTTCGCCGTCGCTTCAGCCGCGTCGAGCTTCAGGTCGGCGATGACGACCTTGGCGCCTTCCGACACGTATTTCCTGGCGATCGCCAGGCCTATGCCGCTGGCCGAGCCGGTGACGATGCAGACCTTGTCCTTGAGTTTCATGGTTTTAACTCCCTATTTTGCAAGATAATCATGGACCACTTCGCCGAGGCCCAGCGTCAGGTCCGAGAGAATATGGACGGCGGATTTGACTTCAAGCACCGGCAGGTCGGCAACCGGCGCCAGCGCATGCGGAAAAAGCGCCAGCGCGCCCGGCCCTTCCCAAGCGCCCTTGACGGTCAGGTCCTCCAGGTAATAGCGCACCAGTTCGCAGATGCGCGGCGTGCAATCGACATGCGGGATGATCTTCAGCATGAAGTTCGGCTGCTGCAGGCCTTCCAGCACCTTGTCCTTGTCGAGCGTGCGATGCTTGAAGCCCATCGTCGCGGTGGCGACCCGCTGGCCGCCATAATCGAGCGTGCCGACCAGCGCATCCTTGACCGAAGTCAGCGACGGCTCGGCCAGCTTCTTCGGAAAGCCCCAGATCTCGCGGCCGCCGGCGATCGGCGCGTCGTCGTTGAGATACATGGAATGCACGTAGCCGCCATGGACGCCCTCATAGGTGACCGGGATGACCTGGCCGGATTCGGTGTAATCTCCGAATCCGGTGGAATCCGGCATGCGGATGAATTCGTATTTCACCAGCGGTTCGTCGAATTTCAGCGGCTCCGGCACCACGCGGCGCAGGGCTTCCGGATCGGTCCGGTAGGTGATGATCATGTATTCGCGGTTGACGAAGCGGTACGGCCCAGGCGGATAGGACGGGCTCGTCAGCGGCATGGCGAATGCGTTGCGTCTTACATCATCTATTTTCATGATTTTTTCTCGCGCACATGTTTTTCAGCAAGGTCGAAGACACGGATCCCGTTTGTCGGGCGGGTGCGGTTCTGCCAGTCCGGATGGGTGAGCGTGTGGACCACGTCGTCGTGCCCGGCCTTCCAGTGTTCCTCGACGGACAGCCGGGAAAACTCGTAGTCCTTCGACCCGCTTTCATAGGCGGCATGGCGATAGATCAGATGTACCATCGTGACGGCGGAATCATTGCCGATCTTTTCCAGCAGCCGCGCGTCCGGATCGTCCTTCAGCTCATCCGGCAATTTCTCCATCAACCGCTTGGCCGCCATGCGGATCGTCTGTAGCTTGCGGAACTGGTCGGTGTTCAGGCGTGTGCGGCTGGAGAAGCGGATTTCCTTTTCACGGGCCTCTACATCGAAGAAATCCTTGGGCAAAGGTCCCGTGGCGCTGAACAGATCGACCTGGAAGATGCACAGGTCGCTTTCCAGTTCCTCCGCGCCGAGAATGCGCTGCAGCGGCGTGTTGGAGACGATGCCACCATCCCAGTAATAGCGGCCATCGATCTCGACCGGCGCGAAGCTCGGCGGCAGCGCCCCGGAGGCGGCGACGTGGCGGGTGGTAAAATCGCAATGCCGGTTGTCGAAATAATTGAAATTACCGCTCATCACATCGACGGTACCGAGGCTGAGCCGGATAGCGCCGGAATTGATCAGGTCGAAATCGATCAGGCCCGCCAGCGTCTCCTGCAGTGGTGCCGTATCATAGAGGCTGATCGCGGCCATCGGATCGCCGGGAATGTTCCAGGGTGCGAAGGCCCGTGGCGTGAAGAAGCCGGGAACGCCGGTCAGGGAACCGAGCACCGCGGCGGATTCGTTGAACCACTTCCGCATCGCATCGCCGTTGCCGAGGAAATGTCCGGGCAGGCCGGAGGAGACCCGGTGCCAGAAGGTACGCAGATTGTCGACGCGCCGATCGACCGGGCTGCCGGCGATGATCGCCGAATTGATCGAACCGATGGAAATGCCGGCCAGCCAGTCGGGCCGGACGCCGGCCTCGTGCAAAGCCTCGTAGGCGCCCGCCTGATAAGCACCCAGAGCACCACCGCCCTGAAACACCAGCACGGTTTTCTCTGTCGGAATAGTACTCACGGGTCGCTTTTCCTTAAATGCTGCTGCTGCTAACAAATAGCCCAGGGAAGGCCATCGAGCTGCACAGGGCAAATTAAATTTTAGTAATGCAGGAAGGCTTCCTCCCTAATCTTATTCTACGTTATTTCAATGGCTTGCTAGTCACAACGGCGCATTCTTCGCAATCATTGAGGCCTTTTGGTAGTCCTGCTGAGGGCATCTTGCAATGCAACAAAATGTGACAACACTGGCTGTGTGGAGATGTAGACTGCGAATTCACCCGCGCCAGGCCAATCCTTCATTTCAGGCTTGCTACGCCGTTCGACCAGCGTCGTCAGCTGGTTCAATCAACGAAGTCTCGCTTCGAGACAGAAGCACTCTTAGTTCCATAAATTTGGGTTATCCAACTCAACCGATGATAAGGTCCTCGGGTCGCATCCTTTCAAGGCGCTCGACTGGGGCGTGCGCTTATTTAAGAGCGCTTACCTTAGCTACTTCGTTATTTAAGCGAAGGCCCACTTGCTTAAATAGTGGCTGAAAATGGCGTTGGTGCAGCGTTCAGAAACAGGTCATGATTCAGTCTTTGATAGACATTTCATTTTATTGCTCCCGCCGAGGCTTGGAAACGAACAGATTTCGGGCGTCCGCAGGCAAGCATTCGGTTGAGGATGGTGACGCCGATCGCGGCCTCTGTCTGCTGAGCAAGGCACGACAGAGCCCGCAAACGTGGTCCAATGATGCCTTCGTATCGACCCATCGCGGTTTCAACCAAAGCCCGTTTGCCATAGCCGGTTGATGTCTGCCATTTCAGCCGGCCGTCTATCTGCATGGAGGCTATGTGGCCGTCTCTCTGGCAGCATGCTTGGACGTTGGGCCGTTCAACCGCGTTCGAACGCGGTGGAATAACGACCCTCGCGCCTGAGCTGTGGCGCAGAACTGCGTGGTAGGTTGGAGTGCCATCATAGGCTCCATCGGCAGTGAGTTGGCCGATCTCTTCGTCTATCTGGTCGAGCAACGGCTCCAGCTGCGAGACATCGCCGGTTCCCTGATTTGTCAAACTATGGGGAGGATCCGCGGCTTCGGAGGGAGGGACACCGAAGCCTGGTAGCTGGGAGGAAGCTACCCGCCTCAGCGGGGGGTGAGGCGATGAAGAAAAGCTAGTCCGAACCTGCCGGCCGCGTAACCACACTTAGGTATTGGCCCACCTACACCAGCAGGCGATTTCGGCTGCCTGCGGGCTATTCTATTCTCCGGCACAATCGACGAGCCGCAAGCAATCGCTCTATCGGCTAACCATATCGCCTCGGTTCCGACGCGACCAACTCAACGCCGCACCCGCAGGGAAATGGCCCCATGAAAACGCTCGCAACGCTCATCAACGTCATGGCCTTCTCGGCCCTGTTCTTCGCCTATGAGAGCGGCGCTTCCGTGGAAAAACCCCGCCGGCGTCCGCCGTGCCCTGCAGACCTATGCCGGCCAGCTCCCAACCGGCGGCTATCCGACCCTGAAGCCGGTGTGGCAGATCGGCGTCGATGCCAGCGATCTCGTCTGAACTCCCTGCGCACACCAAATTCCGACCACAGAAAAGCGGCCGTCGATCAAATGTCCAGGCTGCGATTTCCACTGCATATTTCGGGCCCGCATCGCGACTACCACCTGCTACTCGACGAGCAGAGTGCGCATGCGAGCCGCCTGAAGTGCTCGCCCGGCGGGCGGAGATTTCGGCCACGTTCTCGGACCGAAGGTGATCGCGACGCCGATCTCGCCGTCGGAATTCGAAGGTGGGCTTCGGGCTCGGTCAAGCAAATTGAGCCGCCCGTGCGAGATGACGTCCTGGCGGATTACTCGAATTACGCAATCTGATTGCTCCGAGCGGCTGGGCGGTCGAAGCTCATTGCCTTTTCAAAGAACGAGTGCGGAGAAATGCAAGACTGTCGCATGTCCATACAAACAGCAGTACTCCGGCCCGAATAAACCTTTTCGCACCGGCAGCGGATGGATTGTCTGCCCCTGAAGAGCCCGGAAATGCTGAAGGGTTTTGTCTTCTCGCGTTCGCCTCGGGCGACTGCCGTTCTGATCCTGCCGCCGCTCTGGCACTACTCCGCGATGTTATGGGTCGAATTCTGGGCCGATCCGGCCGCGACAGCTGCGACTTTGCCAAGCGGCCTTTCTTCCGATCCGAAGTCGAACGGTCATGCTGTCATGATGTTCCTGGACTGGCAGTTCACCGCGCAAGACGACGAACATGTTGATCCCGCCCGCTATCAGTATCGGGAGGCGTTCGTGCTGCTCGACGCTATGCATCGAAACGCCCCGGTAATGTGGTGTCGCTCCGTCTTTGGCGACAACGATGCCGCGCTGGCGCGAGGTTGGACGCAAGGCTCTCCCAAGAAGAGGGGCAGCATTTTCCAAACGCGTGCGTCTCGGCTGGCAATGGCTCTATTCGTGCTATCGTTCTGGATCGCAATTGCCGGTCGGAGATTGAAGAGATCCTGCCCGGCTCGCGTCCGGCGCACCGCGTCGACGGGCGTGGAGGACGAAAGCTCGGCAATGTCTGCGCCGGCAACAAATGCCCGGTCACTAGAGCCGGTCAGAATGGCGCCGCGGATGGCAGGATCGTTTTGAATGTCCTCGAACGCAATCCGCAATTCGGCAATAGCCAGTTGGTTCAGGGCATTCAGGACCGCTGGACGATTGAGCGTTACAAAGGCTGTCGCGCCTTTCTTCTCATAGATGATCGTCTGGAGCGAGTTCAGCGAAGCTACTAGCGTCAATGGATGGACTCCCGTCGTAAACTGTCGCAAGTTGGAAGTAGCTTGCGAGGTAGAGGACCGCTCTCAGTTACCAGGGAGCTTTACATCAGCGCCGGAGCGCGATCTTGTACCGGCCTCACGCGGCCATGACGGACTTCACATTCGATGACGCCGGATGTCCGGCGAGTTCCAATGGGCTTTGCCGTATCAGCTTCGATTGGAGAACGATCTGATCCCACACGCCAAGGGCCAGGCTCGCTTAAAGCGAGCACGTCAGGTGCTCCCGCGTAGTTACGATGCGATCAGTTAGCCAGCCGAAGCTTTAGGACGTTGATTCGCTTTCAGCGAGTGCTTGGTCCGATGACCGAGGTCTGCGGCAAGCTCGTCCATCTCGACCTTCCCTGTGTCGACGTCGAGGCCAAGAACTACTTCAGGGATGTACTTGACCACGCGCGCCGCGTTGAGGGAACCGTCGCTGGCTTGAAAGACGTCATCACCTCGGTCTTCGAGGCCAGCAACCTCCTCGAACAGCAGAGTCAAGGGACCATTACGCGCCAGCTTGCAGCGTGGGCGGCGATCGCAGCCGTTCCGACCGCGATTGCCGGAATCTACGGCATGAACTTCGAGGATATGCCCGAACTCAAGACCGAGTACGGATATTACGTCGTTATTGCCGTCATCGCCTCGATGTGCGGGGTACTCTATTTTCGGTTCAAACGGTCTGGCTGGCTTTAAGGCTGCTCAAACCTTGATTCGCATGGAACGGCGATCGTCATCGGACGTTTTACCGGCAGCCAAGGAGGCGATCCCATGACAAGATATCTCGACACTAGCCAGTCGGCTGGCATACCGCCGACTCCGGATATTGCCACTCGAATCCGAACCAATCCTCGAGTAAAGGCGATCTTGTGGTCGCTTGTGACCGGCATGACGGTCCTCGTGGTGATCGCACTGTTTGCTTCCCATGTGCTCTGAGCGCGTCAGCGGGGACCGACCGGCCAATCGGGCTGGCAACATTCGGCCCGGGGATGAGAGAAGATATCAGGTTACCGGGGATGGCAGTGCGAAGTGGCAGGTCCTTGATTCTATAACGGGCTTGCCAGCGGCCACGAACGGAAGAGATCTCGTTCAGCTCGACAAACGGGACGCTGAAGACCTTGCTGACGAGCTCAACGACTGTGAGGGCAAAGGGCGACCAAGTCCGCTTTTAAAGGCCGAGATACGTCATCTTCGCTGAGGGTCAAGAAATCTCGCAGCAATGATTGCCCCGTCATGAACCCGAGCCGGGTCGACGTGTGAAATGATGTTTCCGGGAAGAGTTCTCGGCATCGCCAAGCGTCCGGACCTTTCTTGGTCTCCTTGATGTCCTTGTTCAAACGCCAGGACAATACCAATGACCTATGTCGCATCTCTCACTTACTCCGAAGACGCTGCCACCCGCGCGGCAATGTCTTACCACGGCGCGAAGCCATCTCGACGAGACTTCGAGATCTTCCTCAACCGAAAAACAGGCTCGGCTGATCACCTCTGTCGTCGCGGCTGGTTGGGAGGAGGCTGAGGTTCGAGCAGCTCTTTCAGGTGAGGACAGTGTTGCGGAAGCAATTGATAATCAGAGCGCTCAGTAGACTCCTGCGCTTGACGTTGTGCCGTCATCATCCATGTGAGTGTTGTCCTGTCAGAGGATGCAGGCTGCGCTACCTGGTGAACAACTGATCGTTCGCTTATCGATTGAGAACGCTCCCAGAGCAAAGGAGACGGCTCATGCCGGACCGGGCCGATCTCATTGGGACCGAGCCGAGAGATCCTCCAGCAAGATTTTTGCCAAGGAGCGGAATTTGCCCCGCGGATATTTTTCCATATAGGCCCGTACCAGCGCGGGGTTTTGTTTGTCCCTGATTGACTCCCAGAATGTGACTTCGACGGAGGGATCCTCTGCTTGCGCCGGATCGGCTAGACGGTTTTTTGCCAGTTCAGCGAATTGGCCGTTTGGGTAATTGTCGAGGTAAAGCCGGTATTCCTCTAAGCTTTCGCTGGCTTGCACTGACTGCCAGAACACGATTTCAGCATCCGCACTCTTCAACTGCTCGCCGTTTGCGCTGTTGTCGATCTCGTCGACAGGCGGTTCGTCGATGTTGCCCGGCCGCGCGCGCTCATCGAATACGACACGAAACACCCGAATTGGTCGGGCAATATTCTTCACTTTATGCTCGCCGCGATCCTCGAATTTCGCTTCGACCTTGTCGCGCAGATGATCTCGAACGCCTCGGGTAACGCAGATTCCGCCTGCCTCCGCCAACGCTTCCAGGCGCGCCGCTATGTTCACTCCATCGCCAAAAATATCGCCACTTTTGACCATTACGTCACCGACGTTGATTCCGATACGCAATTGCATTTTCTCGTCATCGGGAAACCGATTGTTGGCGTGCCACAGTGACTGCTGTATTGCGACAGCGCAGTCGAATGCTTGGAGAACACTCGGAAACTCCGCAAGGACGCTATCGCCTGCCGTCCCGAAAATCTGACCGTGCGAGGCTTCGATGAGCCGGTCGATGATGGCCCGATGATGGGTCAACAGGGCCAGGGTATGCTCCTCATTGGCGTTCATCAGCCGAGAATATCCCTCGACGTCGGCGGCCAGTATTGCGGCGAGTTTGCGTTCGAGTGGCGGCGCTTCCATTTGTACGGATACCCAACAATCGGTTTTTGGCAGTTAAGACTTTTGCTGCAACCACATAACGGCGTTCGCTGGGTTTTCGTTCATCGTGACGGGCAAGATTCCGCGCATGGCAGGTCTCACGCAGTGTCCCGTCCGAAAGAGACGTGCTGCCTCGTTGTTCCGCTTGATTTGAAGAGGACACAGCACTGCAGCGAGCGCCTATGCAAAATTGCTAAAGAATGTGACCCGCGCGCTATAGCGTCATGCGCGCCGCCCGGTAAGATAGCGCAAACTGGGGAACGACATGGCAACAACGGACTGGCCCAAAGAGCCGCTGACCACAGAGGCGATTGAGATCCTGGACCGCATCCTCAAGAATTGGTGCGCCGAATACGGCTGCGAGACAGGAAGCCTGCGCGCCCAGATGACGGCAAGGATTCTTATCGACTGGTTCGAATTTGGCGTTCGCGACGAAGGCGAGCTTGCGGGCCTTGTACGCGACCAACTGGTGTTCGACACGTCGTTGTCCGAGCCTCCTCTCGGGCGATAGAATTGCAATCGTTCCGCAGAAGGGAGAGATTCGAACCGTATGACCGCGAGAGCGGCACAATACCTTATTCTCGAACCGGCGATCGCGTGCGAGAGCGTGCACATCATTGTCCGCGTCGTCCGAAATCCTTCGTCTGCACGTTTATCGCGTGAGGCATAGTTAGACTTGCTGACGACTTTGCAGCCCCCGGTACCATTTTGGAGGGGAGACTGGCGGAGAAGACCCCAGGCCTTCACGATAAACAATGCTGCGTAGTACACGGCCGCCCTGGTTTTTCCGAGGAACGCAAGCCAGGGTTTCAAAAAACGAAGTAGCCTGAGCCTCCTCGAAATCCCCGCTCCGAGCCAAACATCTACATCCCAAGCCCCAAGGTCCTGCCCCGCTTCAGCGAGCGCTGC
>NZ_PQIG01000086.1 GCF_012349115.1 Rhizobium ruizarguesonis | reverse complement strand
TTCGGACGCACAAAGGACGCTCTAACACTTTCAATCCTCGCATCGTGCTTTCCGATGCGCTAGGCGAACAGAACGTCCGAGATATTGTGCACCACGGCGATTTCGTCGGTCCCGGTGTTGGTGAGGTAGAGATTATCCGCCGCTGAGTCATAGACCACGTTGGTGATCAAGTCGTCTCCCGGTATGGCGATGTTGACGTCGACCGTTGTCTTGACCCCGGTTTCGAAGTCGAAGGCCGTGCCGATATGCTCGCTGCCGGAGGAATCGCCGAAGAAGAACGTGCCGTCGACGGCAAAGCCGTATCCGAGCCCGCCCGCCGCGAAGGTCTTGGATTCGATCGGGCTCAACGTTTCGGGGTCGATCTTGGAGACCTGCCAGGTGGAACCATTGATGCGGCCGACGACGTAGATGCCGGTCGAATCCTGCATCGTATTGACGGCCGTGAATCCAGCCCAGTCGAACGTACCCGCCCAATTCTCGCCGATAAGGCCCGGGATCGGGTCGCCCCGCTGATCGGACGATCCGTCGGCGGCATCCCACTTTGCGAGATAGGTCTGATCGGGGAAAGGGTTCTCCTCGCCTCTCGCCTCGTTGGTTCGGCCGATGATCTCGCCGCCGCGGACCGAAAAATAGGTTCCGCCGACGTCATATTCGCCCTTGTCATAATCGCCGAGAGAGATGGCGCCGCTGGCGTTGTCGGCTTCAAATGCCGCGGCGTTGTCGTAAATGCTCACCATGGAATCATCTGGGAAACCATGGCCGGAACTGACGTAATACTTGCCGGTTAGCGGATCGATCGCGACCCCCTGGAGTTCGTAATGGTCCAGGAAGGGGCGCACCACATCCGCCTGGGCCTCGACATGATTGGTGTTCAACGACTTTCCGTCCGTCACGCCGTCGACGGTCAGGGTGATCACGCCGGCATCCGCGTGACCGGCGCCGTCAGAGACCTTGTAATATTGGAGTTTCTCGGTGACATGCTCGCCGTCATCGAGGCCCGCCTTGACGGCTGGATTGAGATCGTAGGTGAAGCTTCCATCGCTTGCGAAATGGAAGGTGCCGAATTCACCCGCCACGTCGGTCGTCTGCCCTTGCCCCTGACTGGCAGGAATGCTCGTGCCCTCGACCGAGCGCAGGAAGAGCGTGCCCGCCTCTCCCGGGTGATCATTGGCGAGCACGTTGCGGGCCATCTCGCTTCCTTCGCGGAAGGAGAAGGCGTCGTCGACCGCGACCGGCGGGCTCGTGACCCCGTGAATGTCGAGCGTGAAATGGCCGACATCGGTATTGCCAGCGCCGTCGGAGATCTTGTAGCCGATCGTCTCCGTCAACGTCATTCCGTCAACGAAGCCCGCCTTGGCGGCCTCGTTCAGCGTATAGGTATAAGAGCCGTCGGCCTTGACGTGAAACGTGCCGTATTCACCCTCGATATCGGTGATCTGCCCGGCCGTCTTGGCGAGAACCCGCTCGCCATCGAAGAAGTTGAGGAACATGTTGCCGGAGCCCCCGGCCAGATCATTATCCAGCAGATTGCCCGAGATCACGTCATTCTCGGAAGCGCTGCTGACATCATCAACCGCCACAGGTTTTGCAAGCACTGTCATGGATATCTCCTTCAAGATCCATTCGCCTTGGTCTATCGGGAGGAAAGCAGCTGACACCGGCACGGTCAACGAATTTTCTAGCAGGAGTAGTATTTTAGCTTTTCACAGCTTTGTCATGCTTGGAGGCTTCGCCCCAGGCGGATGCCGCCGACGCAGACAGCACCATCAAGACCGACGCGGCGACCAAGACCGCGGCGAGGCGATGAAGGCCGCTATATCATCGATCAACCAATTGCCCTCGCCTCAGCCCACCAACTCCCTGATCTTCGCCGCATCCTCTGCCGTCGCCGGGTTGTAAACCACCATGCTGAGGTCCGGCCGGCCATCCACCTGGAAGGCGGAATATTCGAAAGCGAGTGGGCCGAGGATGGGGTGTTTGATGTGCTTGGCGCCCTCGCCGTGGCTACGCACGTCGTTGTCGCGCCACATCGCCAGGAATTCGGGGCTCTTGCGGCAGAGTTCGTCGACGAGGGGCTCGACCTCGGCCGCAGCACCCGCGCGGGCCGCATCCACTCGGAAAGCGGCGACGACAAAGCGGGCGACACTTTCCCAGTCGTACTGGGCGGCGCGTACGCGCGGATCGAGGAAGATGAAGCGCAGCACGTTGCGCTCTTCCGGCGGCAGCGCGCCGTAATCGGTTAGAAGCACAGTCGCCGCCCGGTTCCAGGCAATCACGTCCCAGATGGCGTTGCGGATCAGCGCCGGGCTCGGGTCCAGCGCATCGAGCACGCCCTGCAACCTCGGCGTCACGCCCTCTTGCCTGTGGTAGCGCACCTCAGGTGGCCGGCCGAGGCCGATGAGGAAGAGATGCTCGCGCTCGACATCCGTCAGCATCAGCGCGCGCGAGATCCGGTCGAGCACGTCGGCAGACGGCGCGCCGCCGCGCCCCTGCTCCAGCCAGGTGTACCAGGTTGGGCTGATATTGGCGCGGCTCGCCACCTCCTCGCGGCGCAGACCCGGCGTGCGCCGCCTCTCCCCCGCAAAGCCAAGGGCGGCGGGATCGAGTCTGACGCGGCGACCCTTCAGATAGGCGCCGAGCCGGTTGTCCGAGGTGACGAATTCACTCATCCTGTTAGCCTTTATACCATGATAATGTCACTACTTTACCATGATAGAGGCAGGGCCGATATGTGTCTCCAGCAAAACTGGAGATATCACATGCGCGTATTCGTTACTGGAGCCACCGGCTGGGTCGGCTCGGCCGTCGTCGATGATTTGATCGCCGCCGGGCACAAGGTGTTGGGCCTCACCCGCTCCGACAAAGGAGCGGGTCAACTGGCGGCTGCCGGCGCCGAAGTCCATCACGGCATGCTCGATGATCTCGAAAGCCTGAAGAGCGGTGCGGCGGAGGCGGACGCCGTGATCCACACGGCCTTCAACCATGATTTCTCGAAATTCGCCGAGAACTGCGCCGCCGACCGGCGCGCCATCGAGGCGCTCGGCGAAGCCCTCCAAGGCTCCGATCGTCCGCTGCTGGTCACAGCCGGCCTCGGCTTTGCCCCTGGTCGCGTTGGCACCGAGAAGGATCCGCCCATGCCGACGTCGGAGACCTACCCTCGCGCCTCCGAAATCACCGCGGTATCGCTTGTCGCCCGTGGCGTGCGCGCCTCCACCGTCCGGCTCCCGCCCTCGGTGCATGGCCATGGCGACCACGGCTTCGTGCCGATCCTGATCGATCTGGCCCGGCGCAAGGGCGTCTCGGCCTATATCGGCGAAGGGCAGAACCGCTGGCCGGCCGTGCACAGGCTCGATGCCGCCCGCGTCTATCGCCTGGCGCTCGAGCGCGGCGCCGTCGGCGGCCCGTTCCTGGCAGTCGCCGAAGAGGGAGTTCCCTTCAGGCAGATCGCCGAGGTCATCGGCCGGCGGCTCGATGTGCCCGCCGTCTCGCTCTCACGGGAAGAAGCGGCCGAGCATTTCGGCTGGTTCGCGATGTTCGCCGGCTTCGACATCCCAACCTCGAGCGAGCATACCCGCGCGCTACTCGGCTGGCAGCCGCAACAGCCCGCCCTCCTCGCCGATATCGACCATCCCGCCTATTTCGGTGGGTAGCGTAACCGTGCCCGCATATAAAAAATGAAGCATTTCCGTGACTGGAGAAAACGGAAATGCCCCCGGGTCAGCTCGTGAGGAGAACCAGCGACAGCCCGAGCTAGTGCGACCGGCTCTCGTTCCTATCGGCGGGGTCGTAATTGATGTCCCAATCCTTCTCGGGCTTCTTCTTGCCGGGCGGGTTCTTGTTGACCGTCGCATCCTCCGAGCCCGTGATAACGGTCGGCTTGGCGCTGATTACGCCGCTGCTTTTGCGGTCCGCCTGGGATTTGGCGAACTGGCCGGCTGCGTCTTTTTTGGGATCGGCCATGTCAATCGCCCTTCTGCTTCAGGGCGTCACTGATATTCTTCGTCTCGGGGTCGCGATTGTTTTCGCCATGCGCGTCGCGGTCGCGATCCGGATCGTCCTTGGCCTTCATGTAGCCGCGAGGCTTATTTCCCTTCGGCCCTTCCCAGCGAGGAGATTGTTCGGTGGTGCCGGGGGCGCCGTCTTTTGGTGTCGTCATGCCCATGTTCGTTTCTCCATGTTGAATTCGAACAACAGGCAAAACCCCGAACTGTTCCCGCCCAGTCTCACAAATGCCAGTGGCCGATCTTTTGCTCTCACCGAACAGCCAGCCCCGGCGGTTGGCGCAGAAAAATATGGAACAGTGTCGGCCTCCATCGGTGGACCACAGGTCGACCTCAAATATGGAGCCGAAAATGAGCAAGACCAACGCCCGTGAACTTCAGAAACGCGCCGAACAGCAGGTCAAGAACACCAGCGCCGGCGGCCACCTCGGCGGCACCTATTTCGGCCAACAGCCGGACGGAAAAACCGCCTCGGACAGCAGCAATGACAGCGCCAAGGCACGGCCCAACGATGGCAATTGAGGTCGGCAGGCTGCCGCAACGCGTGTGACCTGATGCTATCCACCACCCGATGAATCCGTCGCGCCCAGCGCGCTGGGCGCACAAACGTCCGGGACCTCCCCGTCAGGCCCGAGTACGTACGCCGCAGGCGAGGTCTCCATTGGGCTGCGTCTGCGGTGAATGCTGGTCAAGATCACAGACCGCCTCAGCTAAACAAGAAGTCGCCCGAGTTGAAATTTGTAAGCCCGCTGAGGGTGGTGATGTTGTCGAATTCAGCAACCAGCACCGCGCCGCCGGCTGAACTTGGGTTCTGATCGTAGTAGACCGCCGCATGGCCGAGATCCGTGTTGTGGAACACGAACAATGCCCCTGTGGTTATGTTGCTGTAACTATTGATGGTGCTCTGGACGGTTGCGTTCGTGACGCTCACGTCCGTTTTGACGGCAACCTCCGTTCCGGCAACATTGATCGTGCCGTTGTTTCCCACCTTCACATTGTCCACGCTTGTATTGTTGTTGCCGACGGCGAACTCGAAAGTGCCGCCTCCGACGTCCAACTGGAACCTGTCCACGGTTGTGCTATTCGTCCCAGCGTTGAAGTCAGTCATATGGTTCGTGGTGGTGGCAAACTTTTGGAAAAAGAAGGTATCATTTCCCACGCCCCCGGTCAGGGTGTTGTTGCCAGCACCACCGTTTAGGGTGTCGTTGCCGTCTTGGCCGAAAAGAGCGTCGTCACCTCCGAGCCCGAACATCATATCGTTACCGCCACCGCCGTAGAGCATATCGTCGCCCGTTCCACCGGTCGGATTGTCCACTGAGTTGCCATTGCCACCGGTGATAATCGTGAACGTCTCGGTCTTTTCGAAGGCCGGGCCTATAGGATCACCGGTCTGCGTTGCCGTTACCGTCACTGAAAATGTACCGTTCGTCGATAGCGCATCCGAATGAAGCGTATTGCCGGTAATCGAAAACAAGCCCGGATTCGACTGCGAGGCAATGCTGAAGCTGAATCCACCTGCGTCGGGATCAGTCGCCGTCAGCAGCCCACTGAACTCAAAACTATTGAAGTTAACGCTATCCGCCGGAACGACAGGCGTCAGCTTAATGTCGGTCGGCGCCTGCCTAGCTGGACCATCATCTGCGCCGGTGATGGCGACGACGATGTTGTGGCTGGCCGTGCCGTCGAGCGAGCTGACGCTCAGCGTGTCGCTGACGGCGTCGCCCTGGTTGAGCGCCTGCGTCGCGGCCCGGTTATTGTCGAGCGTATAGGTCCAGCTGCCGCTGGCGGCATTGAAGGTGAAGCTGCCATAGATGCCGTTGAGGGAGGCCGGGGCGGCAAACGCCGCCTCGCCGTCGTCGACATCGCTGACCGTCAGCTTGCCGGAGGCATTCGGATCGCCGCTGCCGGCCGCACCCGCCTCGACCGTCGCCCGATCGTCGGTGACCGTCGCATCGACGACGATCGAAGCCGCATCGTTGGCGCCGGTGATGGCGACGACGATGTTGTGGCTGGCCGTGCCGTCGAGCGAGCTGACGCTCAGCGTGTCGCTGACGGCGTCGCCCTGGTTGAGCGCCTGCGTCGCGGCCCGGTTATTGTCGAGCGTATAGGTCCAGCTGCCGCTGGCGGCATTGAAGGTGAAGCTGCCATAGATGCCGTTGAGGGAGGCCGGGGCGGCAAACGCCGCCTCGCCGTCGTCGACATCGCTGACCGTCAGCTTGCCGGAGGCATTCGGATCGCCGCTGCCGGCCGCACCCGCCTCGACCGTCGCCCGATCGTCGGTGACCGTCGCATCGACGACGATCGAAGCCGCATCGTTGGCGCCGGTGAGCGAGATCGAGACATTTGCCTCGCTCAGCGTGCCATTGCCGAGCCGTATCGCGTAGACGAAACTATCTTTGAGGATTTCACCGGCAGACAGCGTGTTGATATCCGCGCCCGAGCCCGCGATGCCGCTTCCATCACTAAGACGGTATTCGATCTTTCCATTATTGATCCTGACCCAATTGCCGAGCAGGGTCTTCTCCCAGGCAGATGCCCCATTCGCTCCGACGTCTTTCGCAAGAAGCTCGTAGTCGGCGGTAATTGGATTGCCATCACCGTCGTCGACCGAAAAGAGGGATTTGGCATTCCCGCCGAGATCATTCGACATGACGTCGAGGGTTATGGTTTTGGTGGCCGCATTGTAGAGCTGGAGACTGAGCAGTTGGTCTTCTGTCCAGATGTAAGAGTCATCCTTCGCCTGCGGCGTATTGGAGAAAGAAGTCGTGCTGCCGCCGCCGGTGCTTTGCGTACTCATCAAAATACCCCCACAATACAAAACAAGTAACCCGGCGACTATTTAAGACTATCAAACCAGCATGACACGCGTGAACACGCGGACGCGCCGGTATTATCGGCAACAATGCCCATATTTCTTAAATCAGAACCGGAATACTCCCCATCCCTAATAAAGTGTTAACACATATACTGTGAAATGAAAGACGATTTTCTTGCGATGGTAAATTTATCCAGGAATTCGCTGCGAGAGACGCCGAAGTCGCAGACCTCGATCCTGACGAGCAGTGGGGTGGGATGGCGGCGCGCAAGGCGCTTGCGAAGCGCAGGCCCAAACTTTAGAGCCTTTCCGCTTTTCCTCGCTTAGGTCGGCACCGGCTGCTCCACGCCGATCATTTCATCGGGATGTTGTCCCGGATCGGCTTTCTACAACGAAGCCAAAAGAAGGAGCTCCAAATGTCCGACGAAGCCACACGGCTTTCAACCACGATTTCTCGAAATTCGCCGAAAACTGCGCCGCCGACCGGCGCGCCACCTCGAGCGAGCATACCCGCACGCTGCTCGGCAGGCAGCCGCAACAGCCCGGCCTCCTCGCCGATATCGACCATCCCGCCTATTTCGGCGGGTAGGAACCGTGTCCGCATATAAAAATGGAGCATTTCCGTAACTGGGGAAAACGGAAATGCCTGCCGGCTTGACTCGTGATCGGGTGCGCGGCAGCGAAGCGGGGCGCCGACGGCGGGTGAGTGAGTGAGTGAGTGAGTGAGTGAGTGAGTGAGTGAGCGTTTCCCTCAAACCCGCCGCCTGCGCAAGGGGCACCGCGCCGGCAGGAAATATGGAACCGTGTCGTCCGCCATCGGTTGATCAGAGGTCCACCTCAAACATGGAGCCGAAAATGAGCAAGACCAACGCTCGTGAACTTCAGAAACGCGCCGAACGGCAGGTGAGAAACACCAGCGCCGGCGGCCATCTCGGCGGCACATATTTCGGGCAGCAACCGGACGGAAAAACCGCCTCGTCGACCAACAATGATAGCGCCAAGGCGCGGCCGAACGACGGAAGCAAATGAGTGCCGCAGGCCCCACCTCACCTAAGTGAAGAATTCTCCTGCGCCCAGGGATCCGGGCGCCTCCCCTGCTCGCGCCATCCACCTCGCTATTGATCGGTGACGCCTCCGCGCTAGCTTCTGCTCGCGGGCCGAGCGGCCGCGGGGGATACGATCTATGGGCGAAGGCGGAGGGGGCGACGTGGCATCCTATTCGATTGACGATGCGATCCGGGAACTTGCGCCGGCTCTCGGAAAGGCGCCGGCGGGCGCAGTCAGCGGCGAATGGACAGCCTCCACGATGCAGGCGGGGCATTCCTCCCGGACGGGCGGCTACCGCGATGCCGAGGGAAACTATGTCCCGGAGGCCTCCAGGCATCCTCTCGATATCATCTCCGATATCGTCGAAAAGCTCGATGCATCAGGGGTGCCCCGCTTTAACAAGGTGGTAATCCGCTGGAAGAAGCCGAAGTTTCCCTTCATGCGGGAAGAGATCACGCTCGAAACCAGTTATGATCGGACGATCGTGCCGCGCGGCCCCGACGACCCGATCTACGCAACCGCTGCCGCTGCGCGGCGCGTCTTCTGGCAGAGCCGCGGTACAGTCCAGGAGGACTTTGCCGCTGAGCGCGGAACGGCCAACATTCACGCCCAGACAAAATGGTTCGGCCCGCACCGCCGCATCCTCGCGATCCATGCGCGGGAGAGTCTGATACTTGCCACCGACGGGCTGTCGACGCCCTGGGCCGGCATATCCGAGCCGGAGAACGGCGTCGAATGCGAGCTTTTCATGGAATTCGACGCCGCGAGACTGGATGCGGCCGGGATCGAAAACTGGGCGAACCTGTTGATCAACATCGGCGACCTCGTGGCAGACGGTTATCGCGTCGCCCGCGATGTCGAGAAGCACGGCGCCATCTTGTTCTGCCGGCTGACGGAGGATTACCGCCCGATGACCCGCATCATGCTCAGCCGTGACGCAGACCGGATCGATGGCCTGCCTTTCGGCTCCGTGCCGCTGATCCGAGCCACGCCGATCGCGGAGGCCGAAATCGAAGGGCAGGATCTTTCCGACGACTGGGGCGCTGCGGCCGCCCGCAACGCCCTGGCCAAACGCGGCATGGGGATTGGTTGATGTCGCCGATGCCGGGCGCCAATGCCGAGCGACTATCGTCCGGCCGGTGCGATCTTGCGCTATTCCTGGATATCGGGCTCGACGACCCTGGCGAGGTTTCGCAGCGACTCCTGCCAGCCGAGATAACAAGCCTCGGGCGGAATGACATCAGGCACACCTGCCTGCACGATATCCACCTCGGTGCCGACCGAAACCTTCTTCAGCGTCACGGTGACTTCCATTTCGCCCGGCAGGTTGGGGTCGTCGAACCTGTCGGTGTAGCGCAGGCGTTCGCCCGGGACGAGCTCGAGATATTCGCCGCCGAACGCGTGGCTATTGCCCGTCGTGAAGTTGCGGAAGGACATTCTGAACGTGCCGCCGACAACCGGCTCCGAATGGTGCACCGTGCAGAGGAAGCCGTTCGGCGGAAGCCACTTGGCAAGCGCGTCCGCCTCCAGGAATGCGCGATAGACTTTCTCCGGGCTGGTCGCCAGAACGCGGTGCAAGCGTATGGTACTCGGCATGGTCGTGATCCTTTTTGGATTTACGGAATGGACGAACCTAGGACGGGCGTGGCTTGGCCGATCCGACACCGGATCGAATTTTTCTTCAAGAAAAATGCTTAAAGCGTGTCGCGCAAAACTGTGCAGGGGTTTTGCGATAACGTTATGCGTGGAAACAAAGACCTAAAGCGAAAGGAGCGAATCTGAAAGATTGCGACGCGCTTTAGGGCTATCGCGGCTCAGCTAGGCATGCCATCGAACTGCGGAAGATCGAGCGGCCTTGCCCAGGCCAGCCGGCGCCGGGTGAACATTTCGACGCCCGGCTTGATCAGTTCGGGCCGGTCCAGGCTGCCGAGCGTCACGAAGACGAGGCCGGGAAAGCTCTCCAGGTTGCTGCTGAACAATCTGGCGCCGCAATCGGGGCAAAAGTTGCGGTCGAGCCCCTTGCCTGAATCGGCGATGTAATGAAACGCCTTCGGGCTGCCGGTGATCACGGTGAAATCCTCCTGCGGCACGGCGAAGAACGTGGCGGCCTCGCCGCCCGTTGCCCTCTTGCAGTCCAGGCAATGGCAATTGGCGACAAAGTTCGGGTCCGTATCGAAGGCAAATCTCACCGCGCCGCAGGCGCATTGCCCCGTATATTTCCTCGTCATATCAGGTGCCTTTTCTTCCTGTGTTTGAACGTTTGGCTCTCCACCGCCGCTGTTCCACGGCGTCGTTGAAACGCGCCTGCGGCCGGCGTCAGCACAAGCCAAACAGGGAGATCTCGACGTCCCGGACAGCAATCGTGCCCAGGGGCTGAAGCGCTTAAGCCGCGGCCTGTTTTCCCAAGGCATCAAGCAGGGTCCGGGCGCCCTGTTTTGACGAGGCCGGGTTTTGGCCGGTGATCAGCTGGCCATCCTGGACGACATGCACGCCCCAATCCGCCGTCTTCGAAAACTTTGCGCCCTGCTCTTTCAGGACGTCTTCGAGCAGGTAGGGAACAACCTCGACCAGATGCATGGCCTCTTCTTCTGAATCGGTGAATCCCGTGACGGCCCGGCCCTTGGCGACGGGCTTTCCATCCGGCGCTTTCACATTCGTCAGGATACCGGGTGCATGGCAAACGAGCGCCACAGGTTTTCCCGCCGAAAGCATGTCCTCGATGAGCGACAGCGCATTGCGGTCGTTCGTTAAGTCCCAAAGCGGGCCGTGCCCGCCGGGGAAGAACACGCTGTCATATTCCGCCTGGTTGATGTCGGACAGCCTCAACGAGTTGCCGAGCGCACCCATTGCGGCGGCGTCTCGTTCGAACCGTCTCGTGTCTTCCGTCTGGAAGGCTGGCTCATTGCTCTTCGGATCGAGCGGAGGCTGGCCGCCCTTCGGCGAAGCGAGTGTGATGTCGACCCCGGCGTCGTGGAAAACGAAATAAGGAGCAGCAAGCTCCTCGAGCCAGAATCCCGTCTTCTTGCCGGTGTTTCCCAACTGATCATGCGATGTGAGAACCATGAGAATTTTCATTGCTCAGCTCCTTCAAGCCGGCCGGCGGACAAAGCCGTCGGCACCCGGATTTACGGTGAAATACTGCCTGCAATCTCATGCTGAAACGGAAGAGGACATAGGGCGGCTGCGCTGCGAAACAAGCTCTCCCGCGCAGTGTTTGCTAGAATTGCTTTAGCCGAAGCCGAACCAGACAAACGGCGGTCGCCCGCGACATCCGTTCCCTGGGCTGAGCCGACAGATCTATCAAAGGCACTTGAAAAGCTTGACCGGCTTTCCCGGCCCACGCTGGATGATGCGCTTGGCTTCCAGATCCAATTGGACAGCCTTCAACCACCATCCGGCCTTAGAACAGGATGATTTAGGCCGGGTCGGCCTAAAATCTGAATCCTGTTCTAAATTAAATAGTTGGAGCATGATGTCGTCCGAAAACCGATCACACTTTTCGGCCAAGGTGCTTTACGCACGCGGCCCCGCACGGGCGCTCAAGGTCATGGGCAGCGCTTTCGAACAATTTGCCGGCAAGAAACTGCTGCAGCTCTCCGATTCAACCGTCGCCGCGTCACAGTTCAACTGGCTGGTGATGGCCGATCCCGTCAACCGGGTGATGATGCTGGGCGATGCGACCATTCCGACGAAGCAGGAGATTCACCGGCACGCCGAGGCCGCCGTCGCCACGTTCCTGGCGGCATTTCTGCATCCAGATCAGCGATGAATGTCGCCCAGGTCCAAGCATAACAGAATCCGGCAATGACTAGAATTTCCTGCACCACTCGACATGCCGACGGTCACAAAGCTGCCGCTCAATCGTCAGCAAATCGCCCCCTTACCGCCGCACCGTGCCCTCTTAAAGGTTCCATCGTCGCGACCTCGCCCGGCCTTTGAGGGCTGAGCGATTGACCGAGGCGGTCCTGCTGCCAACCAAATCATGCACTTGAAGAGGAACGAATATGATCACTCGTTACACATCTGTCGCAACACTGAGCGCTGCGGTCTTCAGTCTGCTTGCTTTCAGCCCGGCATCCGCTGTCGACATGGCCCAGGCGCAACAGCAGCCGGCACAGGCGCAGCCGCCGGCGCAAGGCCAGACGCCGATGCAGGGACAGCCCGGCGGCAACGGTGCGACAGCAGCCGTCAGCGATCAGAAAATCGAGGCCTTCGCCGTTGCCTATCTGCAGGTCGACAAGGTGAGGCAGGAATATTCGGCCAAGATCGGCGCGACGAAGGACGAGACTGCCAAGCAACAGCTGCAGGAGGAGGCCAAGAAACAGATGGTCGACACCGTGAAAGCTTCTCCCGACATCTCCGTCGAAGAATACTCGTCGATCCTGACGGCCGCGCAGAGCGACCCGGCTCTGGCCAAGAAAGTTCTGGAAAAAATCGGCACTCCGCCGCCGGGCCAGCAGCAGCCGCAGCAATAGGCTGCGCGCGGCGCCGTAAGTCGCCACGAATAGGCAGCGGACGCCTTGCCGTTCGCGCCGGAAGCAGAGCCCGCCATTTGCCGGGCTCTGCTTTTCACCTCGCTACATCGACGACGGGATCACTCAATATTCTGAGCCGCTGTTGTTGTTCAGATCGTGCCGTTCGGTTCCCGCCAGCGGCGGATTGAAGATGCTGACGAGAATAAGGTCCTGATCCTTGCCGCCGCGCAGATAGTGCCGGTCGTGCTTGTCGAGCACGTAGATATCGCCGGCGCGGATCGGAAAGACGTTGCCGTCCATATCCTCCACTTCACCCTCGCCCTTGATGCAATAGCAGGCCTCCAGGTGATTGCGGTATTGAAGCAGGGCCTCGCTATTGGCGCGAACGACGGTATGGCACACCGTAAAGCCCATGCCGTCGTCCCTGGTCAGCAGGCGGTGGCTCGTGCCGTTGCCCCAGTCCACGAAACGCTCGGTCTGCTCCACTTCCTTCAGATTTCTGACGAACATCGCCGATTCTCCTGGCAGTTTATTGAAGATGTAGCGATGATTCATTTTCATCGCTCGCAACATCTAGCTATTGAAATGGCTGGTATTTTCAAATGATGATTCCTGCGCAATCTGTGAGGAAATTTTACAAATGCAATTGCCGCCGTTGAACGCCCTGCGCGCCTTCGAAGCCACGGCCCGCCTGATGAGCCTCTCGAAAGCAGGCGATGAACTGCACGTCACCCATGCGGCGATCAGCCATCAGATCAAACATCTGGAGACCTGGCTCGGCCGCAAGCTGTTGCAGAAGTCGGGCCGCGGCGTTGCGCTGACCGCAGCCGGCAGCGAATATTACCGGGCCGTCTCCGGATCGCTGGCGGCGATCGCGCATGCCACTGGCAATATGCGGCGCGATCACGATATGCGGGCGATCACCGTCGGCTGCATTCCCTCGATCGCATCCCGCTGGCTCGTCCCGGCCCTGCCCTCCTTCCAGGAGAGCGACCCCGATCTCGACGTCAGGATCGTCTATGCGCGCGCCGAAGAACGCTTCGATGACGAGAGCCTGGACGTGCTGATCACCATGGGCGAGGACCTGAGCGGCGGCAGGGAAAGCCGCCTGCTCTTCTCCCGCCGCAACCAGCCCGTCGCCAGCCGCCACTACCTTGCCAAACGCAACTGGAAGATCGACGACGTCTCGCTCGCCGGCGCCGATCTGCTGCACGACGAATCCGTCGATGGCTGGAAGGAATGGTTCCGCAAGGCCGGCCAGAAAGCGCCGGAGCCGCTCCGCGGCCCGATATTCCAGGATTTCAACATGCTGGCGACGGCCGTAATCGCCGGCCACGGCGTGGCGCTCTGCCCCATAGAGGTGTTCCGCCGGGAGATCGAACGCGGCGATCTGCTGGTGCTTTCCAACATCGCAACGGCAGAGAACCAAGGCTATTACGTCATATCGAACAGCTGGGCGAAAAAACCGGTCCGGCGCTTCATCGACTGGTTCATGACCGAATGCGGATCGGGCGCGTGATATCCCCTGCCAGCAGCTCATCGAAGGGTCGCCGCCGATACGATGGATGCAAATAGGTCGCGGTAATAAAGACGTTGCATAAGCCCATCCGAGCGCGAGTTGGGCAGAGGTTGGGTATTGTTAATCAGAAATGCCTAATGTAAATCTTGGCGTGCACAAGTTGTGCGGGAGCTGATTTGCTACAATATCTGGTTATGACATGCTACTAGGGAGGGCCTCGGACATGCAGAAAATTCATGCGGCCCCCTCGGCGCTCGGACAAACAGAGGCAAAAGCTTCGAGCTCGATCGACCGGCTTTTGTTCTTTGACCGCGATTTCAATCCCGTCGAGAATTTGCTGGGCAATGAGCTGCCTGCTTCTGTCAAACCAGTTGCGTCGTTTTGGGAGCATTTTCCAGAATTGGACAAATCGGCGATTACACTCGCCCTCCGTTCATTGGGTGACAGTGCCCAACCCTTGCAAATATCGGGGGATCTTGGCACGCCAGCATCGCACGGACTGACGATCTATCGGATCGGAGATCTGTTTGCCGTGGTTCGGTCAGAGGAATCTGCCGACGATGAGCGCGCAACCCTTTTGCATCTGGCCACCCACGATCCGCTCACTGGACTGCCGAACCGACGCCAGTTCAGCGAGGACCTCGCTGTGTTGTTACGGGAGACCGCAGGCTCGAACGAGACCCTGTCCCTGATGCAACTCGATCTTGACGATTTCAAACCCGTTAACGACACGCTTGGGCATCCGGCCGGCGACAAGCTTCTTCAGCTGGCTGCAAACCGCATTCAAGAGTGCCTCACCAGGGACGACAGAGCCTATCGACTGGCGGGTGACGAATTCACCGTCATATCAAGGGGCCCGGGACATCCCGCCAAAGGGCATCGGCTAGCAGAAGCTTTGGTTGATGCATTCAAAAAGCCCTTCACGATAGATGGCATCGCACTATTTGTCGGCACCAGCATCGGCATATCTGCTGCTCCACCGGACGGTACAACTCCGGAGCAGCTGATGAAGGCGTCCGACGTCGCACTCTACGCCGCGAAGAAGGACGGGCGCGGTCGCGCAAGACCGTTTGATCCGTCAATGCTTGAGTTGCTGGAACAACGCGAACTGCTGCGCCGCAGCCTTCGCATGGCCTTGGTCCAAGAACAATTCTCTATCGAGTACCAACCCATCGCCGAGGGCGGCAGCATTGTCGGCTTCGAAGCATTGCTCAGATGGAACCACCCTCTACTTGGAAAAATCCCACCAACGGCATTTATTCCGATGGCCGAGGCCGATGGAATGATGCCGGAAATAGGTGCATGGGTTTTGGAGCAGGCATGTCGCGAGGCAATGAAGTGGCCGCAGAATTACATCGTCGCGGTCAATTTGTCGGCGGCTGAATTCTTGACAAGCGGACTCACTGATCGGGTATCCCAAACGCTAGACTTGATCGGGTTGCCGCCCGACCGTCTGGAGCTTGAGATAACCGAAAGCGTGCTCCTTGAGCGGACCGTCAACAATATCGACACCCTGAATACTCTGAACGTGCTAGGGATACGAATCTCGCTTGATGATTTCGGGACCGAATATTCTTCCCTGAGCTATCTGAAGACATTCCCGTTCGACACGATCAAAATCGACAAATATTTTATCACCGACCTCGAAAGCGATCTGAAAGGCCAGGCAATCGTCCGCTGCATCGTTAACCTCGCACATGACCTCGACATGCAGGTGACAGCCGAAGGGGTGGAGACGCCAGGTCAGGCGGAATGGTTGCGCAGTGTGGGCTGCGACAGACTTCAAGGCTATTTGATTAGCAGGCCGCTTCCGGTCGAGGCGATTGGCGAGTTCATCACCCGGGCGGAAACATCCGTAAGCCCCGCGCTATCAAAGTGAACAACCGATTTTCGCCGTGCCTTTAGCGATCGCATGCATCAACCTGACGCCCCAGGCAAAAGAAGGGAGGGTGTATTGGAACAGGAAGCAGCTAGCTTCGATGACCATGCATTTGCGCCGATGGTATCGCTGGAACTGAACGTTGCGATGTTCAAATCTCGATGGCAGTTTTGCGACAGGATTACAGAATATCTCTCAGACATTCTCGGCCAAGGTCACAGCGATCCCGCTCGATATTCCAATTTTCTTTCCGTCGCGACGAATGAGCTCATTGAACTTGCTTTCCGTTCAACGAGCGAGCCAGGAAGGATAAGTTTCAGTCTCTATCGGAGCGCGACAGTCAATCGGCTGAGAATTGCGTTTCCCGGCGAGGAAGCATTTGGCCGCAAGCACGCCAATGCAAGATCAAGCGAACACCAACCTGTCCCCGGCGCCGGCTCTGGATACTTGGTGATGAAGTCCGACGGGACGGTTTTGCTCAGCGATTTGGCAGCAATATTCCGCGCCACGATCCGAATTGAGAAAGACAGCGGACAAGGGATACAGATCACTGCGGATTTCCCTTCGGCCGAGGACTTCCGATGAGCCTGCTCCCCTTGCCCTTTACTGTTCATTTTGATCCGACAAATCAGGAGCTGTTGCTGTCCGGCAAGATGCGACCCGAAAGCGCCGCTGAGATTGCCGATGCCATCGAGCTGGTGAAGCAAAGTTTCGCACAATACGGCGGGGTCGTTTACCTGAATGTCAAACGTCTGACGCATATTAACATGACTGCCTTCGCAGCCCTGTCCGATATACTCACGGCAAGCTGCCGGGCGAGGCCTGAACGGAAGATCGTCATCATTACGTCGAGCGTGGTGGCCTGGTCGACCTCGTTTTTCGAGACGCTGGTGGCATCCCAACCAAACTTATCGGTTGAAGTCTACGATTCGGCATTTTATCCAGGCCAGAGCTTTGTTGAGGATGAGAGTTTCATCCCCATTCTGCGCACCCAGACGAAAATGACATGGAGGCACGAACGTGAACTGTTGCCTCGCCACGGCCTGCGCAGCGGTCTTGTCATCGCGGATATCTGTTGCGGAATTGGTGATTTCGCGGCCTTGGTTCAAAGGGAATTTAAACCGGCACGCCTTGTCGCGCTGGATCATTCCGTGCGCAGCCTCGAATATGCTCGCAGGGTCGCTGCCGACTTCGATCTACAGGGAATCGAGTACACCTATGGTGACGCCTCCCAAATGCTGCTGCGAGACAATCAATTTGACTTTGTGACCTGCCGACATTCGCTGCAGATCTTCAACCGTCCCGAGATGCTGCTGCGGGAGCTCTATCGCATCTGCAAGCCTGGCGGCCGCGTCTACATCACCAACGAAAAAAATTCGCATTGTCTGGGCGAACCACATGCTGAAACAATAAGATGGACTTACGAGGAGGTCGCCAAACTGTTCAGGTACTTCGACATGGATGTCGAGATGGGGCCGAAAAGCCGCCATCTTCTCGCCGACGCGGGGTTCGATAGTATCAGGGTCGATTCCTTTATGGTCACGAACCTCGACGGGGATCCCCAAGACTTCGCAGACATCATCGAAGCTTGGGAAAATGTCTATGCGGGTGAGATGGCCGTTCGACGGGGCGACTCTTTGGATTTCATTCGCAGGTTCCGGCAGGGATTCAAAGATCATGTCTTTGCTGCTCTTCACCCCAAGGGTTATGCAGGCTGGCCGATCTGGGCAGCCTCCGGCCGGAAGCCGCTATGATGGACGGGAGATCATCGAAGAGACCAGCAAGACTAGGCTCATTTCGGGCAAAGTTCATTTTGGTCGTCGGTGGAGCTGTGCTCTTTGACTTGCTGGTCAGCGGCGGGCTGGCACTTTGGAACGTTCAGAGGCTGTCGCGCGACGCGACGCTCGAAGTCGGGCAAGGTCTTGAAGCAGCAAGCCAGGAATACATCCGCACATATGCCGATTCCACCGCAGCCCAGGTGAGTTTGCTCCTGCGGCAGGTTCATAGCGACGTCGGCACCTTGGCAGGTGTGCTCCAGGCGCAAATCGACGATCCCGAGCGTAATTCCGATGTCGGCGCGGCGATCGCGCGCACATCGCCTGGCAGCGTCAGCCTTGTTTACGACGAAAAGGGAAAATGGTCTCAGAACCTGCCCGGCTCCGCTTCGGTTGTGAGCGTCTGGGGTTACTTGCTCGGACCTGACCATCGGCCGAAACCCGACATCCAGCGCGATCTAGAGACGAGCGCGGTTCTCGACATCGTTGCGCCGAGCCTGCTGCAGCACGGCGCTTCCAAGCTGCAGATGTACTACATCGGACCGAAAGAACGGCCAATCTTCAGGACGGCGCCTTACACCGACCAGGCTCAGACCTTCGATCGCCTTTATTCGGGGCACAACGAAGCCGATTTCTGGGACTTCTTTTTCCCCGGGCTTTACGAGTCCTGGCAGAGCTGGGCCAAGGACGCGAAAACGCGGCCGGTCGCCGACGATATCACGCAGACCGCTCCATATACCGATGCCATTACCGGAAAGCTGATTGTCAGTTTCTTTCATCCATTGTGGACAGCCGACCGGCAGGATGTCGCCGGGACGGCTGGCGCGGACATCACACTCGACCAGCTCGCGCAGATTGTTGAGAATGTGAAAGTGGCCCAGTCCGGCTTTGGATTTCTCGCAATGTCCGACGGAAACGTTGTGGCGATCAACAGCACAGGAGAAAAAACCCTCGGTCTGCGTTCTGCGAGCGATGCGAGCGGAGCCGGCGCCTTGACCGGCCTGGAGCGCTCCCTAAAGGGAAGCTCCCAGCCTGCGATTGCAAAACTGGCTCTTGACCGAGAACAGGGCATTCAGCACCTGCTGTTGCAGCAGGACGGCAACGAGGTCCCCTATATCGCTATCGTCAAGAAACTGCCGGCGACCAATCTCTGGGTCAGTGGCCCGGTTCGGCAAGAGGCGATGTTGCTGGGGGTGGTTGTGCCCGAGCGAGAAATCCAGGCCTCGCTCTATGCGGCCCAGGCCAAGATTTCCGAAGCGACGAACCGGATCGTGCTCTACCAAATTCTGGCGATCCTGATGTCCCTACTGATCGTGACGATCGCGGTCTTTGCGGCCTCGAAACGAATAACCAGCGGAATCAGCGCCCTGGCAGGGGCCGCCAAACGGATTCAGGCGAAGGATTATTCCGTCAGAGTGGCCATCACAAGCAGGGACGAAGTCGGTGAGGCCGGTGAAGCCTTCAATCGCATGGCCGAAGAGATCAGCTATCACACCGAAAATCTCGAGCAGCTCGTCGAAGAGCGAACCGCTCAAATCGAAGATGCAAAGGAAGAGATTTCGACCCTGAACGCACAGCTCCAGCGAGAAAATCGACGTCTCGGAACAGAGCTGGCCGTCGCCGAGAGAATCCAGCTCATGGTTCTTCCGCTGCATCAGGAGCTTGAAGAATTTCAGGCCCTCGAGATCGCAGCCTATATGAGACCGGCGGAAGAAGTCGGCGGCGATTATTATGACGTGTTGAAGAGCGGAAATCGGTTGAAGATTGGCATCGGCGACGTCACCGGACACGGGCTCGAAAGCGGCGTGTTGATGTTGATGGTGCAGTCCGTCGCCCGCGCCCTGCAGGAAGCCGGAAACACCGATGCAGTCAAATTTCTCACGGACCTGAACAGCGCCCTGTTTAAAAATATCGTGAGGACTAAAATCGACAAGCATCTCACTCTGGCGTTTCTTGATTACGACGGAAAAGAGATGATCCTGTCGGGACAACACGAGGAAGTTGTTGTCGTGCGGGCGAACGGCGAAGTCGAGCGCATAGATACCATGGATCTCGGCATACCAATCGGGTTGGAAGCGGACATTTCTGCCTTCATTAAAACCCGTGAAATAGCGTTCGAGAAGGGGGACCTCATACTCCTGCATACGGACGGCATAACAGAAGCCGAAAACGACGCGGGAGAACTGTTTGGCATCGAACGTCTTTGCCGCGAAGCACTTCGCTTGAAGGATCAGAGCGCCGAAAAAGTCGTTTCCGGAATTGTAGCGACATTAATGCTCTTCATCGGATCGCAGAAGATTTACGACGATATTACGCTGCTCGCAGTGCGACATAGGTGAGACATGACGCCAACGGTATATGGTATGGAATCTCTGGTGGGCATAAGCCTGGGTTCGGGCACTCGCCTCACGTTAAGCGATGGACCGCTTCAGCTTGGATGGAAGCACTCAGGAATGACTGCGGACTTCATAGCGGAAGTCATGGCTCTGCCCTATTCACGGTCAAGAAAAGACTACATGCAGGCCCATCATGACATCGGATACCTCAGCAATGAGCTGATCGAAAATGCCGTTAAATTTCGACAGCCTGGAGAGATCCTCATTGAGGCCGGCATATTCGACGGAACGTTCTTAATAAGGGTCAAGAACACGATCGATGGCGTGACATCATCTCGCTTTCAGCAACTGCTGCATCGCCTTCAATCGAAGGACCCAGGAGAACTTCTTCTTGAGCAAATCGAAACCAATGCCATATCCGCAGCAAGCGGGTCGGGCTTGGGCTTGCTCACCCTTTTGAGCGACTACGACGCAAAAATGGCATGGGCATTCGAAGGCAATAGTGACCAGCATATCATACTGACGACGACTGCAGCTGTGGCGATGCCACCCTCCTCCAATCTGTGAGCGAAGAATGGAAATCAGCGACGAAAACTTCCGCGTATGGGCTGAGAAAAACGAGGTGTTTTTCGATGGCGTATTCCGGCTGGCGGGACCGGACGCCTATGCGCCGATTTACTCACTGGTATTCGGCCTGCTCCATGAGGGGCACAAACAGGTGACGTTCAACCTGACGGGTCTCGAATTCCTCAATTCCTCTGGCATAAATCTCCTGGCTAAGCTGACGATTGAAGCCAGAAAAATGGGCGACCTCCTGCTCGTTGTCAAAGGCACCAACCAATATCCATGGCAAGCGAAGTCCCTCCCGAATCTCAAGAAGTTACACCCGCTTCTCGATTTGCGCTTGGCGTGATTCTCTTTCGGGGGAAGAGCCAATTCACACCTCGACGCGCCGTCAGAAATCGAAGTCAAAGCCAACAGCCGCCGATTTGAGCAGCATCCATCGGCTTCTTCGCCATCCCCCGCAGCGCCGGCCCATCGTGATGGCGCTCCGCGTCGACCACACTTGGCAGCACTCAGACGCTGCTGAGGAGGAGACTGGTCTCGCTGTTTGCGACACCGTCGATCATGCGCACCTCGCGTAGAACCCGGTCGAAGTCGGCAAGGCTTGCGGCCCGGATATCGGCGACGAGGTCCCAGTTGCCGTTGGTCGTGTGCAGCGCTGAAATCTCCGTCAGGCCGCGGAGCTTTCGTATGACCTGGGTCGTCGACTTGCCGACGACCTCGACCATCATCACGGCACGCACTGCGTTGACGTCGTAGTCCTCCCGCACCCGGACGGTGAAGCCGAGCAGCGTACCCGTCTCGATCAGACGATCCAGCCGGTTCTGAACTGTGCCGCGCGCGACACCGAGTGCATCGGAAAGCTTGCTCAAGGAAGCGCGCCCATCGGCGCGCAGGTGAGCGATAATCCGGCGATCCAGATCGTCTGGTGCGTATTTCGCGATGTTCATATTGCCTCACTGGTAAATTCGCGCAAATGCGCTGAACGAATTGCACAATTTGCTGCCAGAATTAGCACAGATTTGAGCTTTCGGCCAACATGCGAGACGGTTAGTCTTTCTCGAGCATATGCAGGAGGAACTCAGCATGTCGTCGCCCCTTCCATCGGAAAAAGCTCTCGTACCCTTCGTCAGCGTCGAGAACATGATGCGTCTTGTCCACCACATCGGCATCGAAACCGTCTTGACCGAACTTACCGACGTCATCGAGGCGGATTTCCGCCGCTGGGGATCGTTCGACAAAACCCCGCGCGTTGCCTCTCACTCCGGCGAGGGTGTGATCGAGCTGATGCCGACCTCGGACGGCGAAATCTACAGCTTCAAATATGTGAACGGCCACCCGAAGAACATGGCGCAAGGCCTGCAGACCGTGACGGCTTTCGGCCTTCTCGCGGAAGTTTCGACCGGCTATCCGGTGCTGCTCACCGAAATGACCCTGCTGACAGCGCTTCGAACCGCAGCGACTTCGGCCATGGCCGCGCGGCACCTCGCACCCAGGGGTGCCCGCACCATGGCCATGATCGGCAATGGCGCCCAGGCGGAATTCCAGGCGCTTGCCATGAAAGCCGTCTGCGGCATCGACCACATCAGGCTCTACGACATCGATCCGCTGGCGACGGAAAAGATGGTCCGCAACCTTGCAGGCACTGGGCTGACGGTGACCGCCTGCAGCTCGTCCCAATCGGCGATCGAAAATGCCGATATCATTACGACCTGCACCGCCGACAAGCAGTATGCGACGATCCTGACGGATAACATGGTTGGCTCCGGCGTCCACATCAATGCCATCGGCGGCGACTGCCCGGGCAAGACCGAGCTGCACCGCGACATCCTGTTGCGCGCCGACACCTTTGTCGAATATCCGCCACAGACCCGCATCGAGGGCGAAATCCAGCAGATGGATGCCGACTATCCCGTCACCGAGTTCTGGCAGGTTTTGACGGGACAGGCGACCGGCCGCCGCGATGCCGATCAGATCACCCTGTTCGACAGCGTCGGTTTCGCGATCGAGGATTTTTCCGCTCTTCGTTATGTCCGTGACAAGCTTAGGGGGACCGGGCTTTACCAGGACCTCGATATCATCGCCGATCCGGACGATCCGCGCGACCTGTTTGGCATGCTGCAGCGAGCAAAGCAGGCATAGGAGCACGATGATGCCAAGACACGTCACATATTCCGTCCAGGCGCCCTCTGCAGTCGTCATGGTCCGGCCGCACCACTTCACCGTGAATACCGAGACAGCCATCGACAACCTTTTCCAGTCCAGCCCGGATACGACGGAAGACCTTTCACTGGCGGCCTACGACGAAATCACCCGGGCGGCCGATGTGCTCAGAAGCCATGGCGTGAACGTGCATCTTTTCGACGACACCGGTACCGAGACACCGGATTCGGTCTTTCCCAACAACTGGTTTTCCACCCATGCCGGCGGTCATGTGGCGATCTATCCGATGAAGGCCGTCAGTCGCCGGCGCGAGCGGCGCAGCGACGTCATCGAAATGCTGAAGAGCCAGTATCGGGTGCAGGAGGTGATCGACTATTCCGGCCTCGAGCCGGACCGACTGTTTCTCGAGGGCACCGGCGCCATGGTTCTCGATCACATCGATCGGGTGGCCTATGCCGTCCGCTCCGACCGCACCGATCCAATCGCGCTGGAACGCTTCTCGACTCACTTCAACTTCGAGCCGATGGTATTCGACGCGCGGGATGGAAACGGCGTCGCCGTTTATCACACCAATGTCCTGATGTGCATCGCCACCGACTTCGCCATGATCGGACTGGAGATGATGACCGATGCAGCAAGACGGCGGGAGGTCGTTCTAAGACTGGAGCGCTCCGGCCGCGGCGTCATCGCACTCACCAACGATCAGATCGCCTCTTTCGTCGGCAACGCTCTCGAACTCCAGGGAAATGCGGGGCGTATCCTTGCGCTCTCGACCACGGCGTTTGCATCCCTGAGCCGGGATCAACGCAACACGATCGAAGAAAGCGCCGAACTGGTCGCGCTTGATATCCCGACGATCGAGCGCGCCGGTGGATCGGTCCGCTGCACGCTCGCAGGCATCCATCTGACGCCGCGATGATTGCGTGATGGCGGTGGAATTTTGCGACTGCCGTTTGACACTCTCATGAAACTCAGCGAGGCATCTTGTATGAAGTCGACATCCTTTCGATAACGGGCGCGCGGCCAAGTTTTTTGACCTCGCAAATGGGGGAGGAAAAATTGGGGGGAACAAGCATGGAGCAAACCAGCCGCCGACAAGGAACCCGCAAAATTGCAAGCCTCGGCTTGGCGGCGTGGGTGCTGCTCCTGCCGATCGCACTGGTCTCTTTCGGGATTTGGCAGACACAGCGTGCAGCCGAAACGCTTGAACATGCGCGCCGTTCTTCGGTCGAACTCTCGACGACCCTGGCTCAGGTGAAAAACATCGCGGCATCCAATCCAACAGCCATTCTGACCTTCCAGGGAGCGGGCGAGCCCACCTCCCTTGCTGCCCTGGTCGCCGTTTCGCAAATCGAGGAAGCCCTTTCTCAAGCCAACGAGGAGCTGGAAATCTCGCAGATCCGCCGGCCATTGGTTTGGGGAACGATCGGCGGAGCCGTGCTTGCGTTTTTCGGCGGTGCGGTGGGACTGATGGCGGCCGGCATTTCCGGGATCCGCGCGCGCGCCTCCCAACGCCAACTGATCACGAGCTTTCAACGTCTGCGGTCGCTCCTTCCGTTCATTCTTGCGACCGTTGTGATCGGGTTTTCTATCGGCGTCATTTCGGCGACTCTCTTCGAAGCAGTCAGCATGGGCCTATGGGCAGATTTTACCACGGGCAGTGCCAAGCTTTTCGCGGTCGCCGTCGTCCTCGCCGTCATCGCAGCCTACAGCGCCTTCATGGCGCTGCGTGGCTTAAAGGATGTCTTTGCCCTGTTCACACCCGAACCGCTTGTCGCGGCGGGACGAGTCATCGAAGAAACGCAGGCTCCTGAACTTTGGCGTTTCGTGCGCAGCCTGGCCGGGCGGCAACACGCTTTGTTGCCCGACACGATCATCGTCGGCCTCGGCCAGGGCTTTTTCGTAACGGAGAGCCAGCTGCGTCTCTGGCCTGAGGACAGACTGGTGACCGGACGGTCGCTCTATCTGCCTGCGGCCTATCTTGATCTTCTCGACCAGGCCGAAATCGCGGCAATCATCGGCCATGAGCTCGCCCATTTTTCTGGCGAAGACACCACCTATAGCCAGCAATTCACGCCGATTTATGCGGGCCTCTGGCGTGCTCTTGCAGCTCTTGGACGCGCCGACGGTGGTCGCTTCGTCCTGTATCCAGCGGTGAAGCTCGGCTTTCACGCCATGCAGCGGTTCGATCATGCCGTCGCACACTGGAGCCGGCTGCGAGAATTCGATGCTGACCGTAGCGGCAGCCTGCTGGCGACGCCGGCAGACGCCGCCTCGGCTCTCATCCGTACGGGGATTATCGCTCCCGCCGTCGCCTATGTTCTTCAGCGCGCATATGCCGGATCTGATGATACCGCTTCCGATGATGCCTGGCCTGACCTCGTCGCGCAGACGACGGAACTGGTCACCACCAATGGATGGAGCGATCCGATGCCCCTTTTGGGAGATCGGCAACCGCATCCGACCGACAGCCATCCGCCGACGATCCAGCGGATATCGGCCCTCGGTGTGGAAATTGGCGATGACCTCCTGAGACGAGCGATGCGTCAGCCGCAGCCGGGAGCTCGCTCTTTTGCGGACGATCTGTTTTCGGATTGGGCCGGACTATGCCGTCTGTTGAGCAAGGATTTCATCGACGACGCGCGCATGATGCGTGACCGCCGTCGCGAAGTGCTTGAAAAGGTGGTTGCCGGGGCCTCACAGGAGACCGTTGTCTACGACAACGTCAAGCCGATGATCTGGACGATGGTGATCGTCGCCATGATTTTCGCCGGATTTGGCCTGACGGTCGTCTTCCTCAGTGGCCAATTGGGCCTCGGCTACGATGAATTCGCGCAGTCGCTGATCGCCGCGATCACCGCCGTGGGTGCTGTTACCTCCCTTCTCTATGCGGCCTTTCTCTATCGAGGCGCAGCACGACCGCTCATGGTTCTGACCCCGGATGGATTGCTTGCCTCCAGATTGGACAGGCCGATTGCCTGGACGGGTGTTGCCGGCTACGCGGTCTATGCATCGAGCCGTTTTTCCCTGCGCCTCTGGCTCAATCAGGACGCATCACTGCCCAAAAAAGATTGGCGTGCGATCTATAGTAAAATCGATCGCCGGCAGCGCATTGTCACGCTGGGTGCCCTGGGGATCAAGGGAATGAAGGCTGCTGACTTCAGCGCACTCGTCGGCCGGTATCACGAAGCCGCCTACGCCCGAGAGGAACTCGCCGCCGCTATGCCGCACCCGCTGCCCCGCGACACGTCCGCAGGCGAGATAGATGGAAAACCCTGAGCAGCAATGAGCTCAAACCGATGGCCTCTCTGGGCTAAGAAGGAATCGTTAAGCATTTCAGGCCATCTAAGACCATTGCCGGGGCCGGCATCGGACCTCGGTCCGATGTGCAACGCGCGATCACCGTCTAACCTCTCGTATCTGTTCAAGCCGTGTATCTGCATGGCGCTTGATCCGACTCGGAGGAAAACAATGCGGATAGCAACCTTAGCGTCCCTGGCCGCGCTTTCGCTGGCTCTTGCAGCAAGCCCGGCAACGATTGCCGGAATCGACATGACCGCACAGGCAAAGAGCGGTGGAAACGGTGGCGGCAACGGTGGGGGCAATGGCGGCGGTCACGGCGGCGGCAGTGGAAACAGCGGCAACCATGGCAGCAGCCAGGGTAGCGGTTCAACCCATGGCAACTCCAAATCTCAAGGCGTGAAAGGCAAGTCCACCGAGGCGGCAAGCAAGTCCAAGTCCGTTAAGGCAGACGAGACCAAAGAAAAGAACCTGTCGGCGCAACTTGCGGGCCTGAACTCCTTGAAGCGAAACTACAAGGCGTTGATGCATACGTCGGACCCACGCATGACGGCCATCGCGGCCTATGCCGTGGCTTATGCCCAGTATGAACTCGACAATGGAATCGAGCCCGCGGCTGATGACCCTCTGTTGGGGGATCAGGCGCTGGAGGACGCATTGGCTTCAGCGACGAAAACCGGTGAAGTCAGCCCGGCGGTTTTGGATGAAGCCAAAACCATCTTGGGGGTTGGCGACGCAAACGGGAAGATCGATCAAATCCGTACCTCTCTGGAGGACGCTGCGCCGGCGACATCAGACGAATAACCGATAAATCAGTTGCGAGCGGTGTGGAGCCGACAAGTATGGCTCCGCACTAAACTACGAAGAGCATTTCCGTTTTGTTTGAGTACGGAGATGCTCTTTTTTTATCAATTTCAGACGCAGAACCCTTTGCTCGAATTGCTCCAAGATGTCGGTCGATCACCCACCACCTCAAAGTCCCTGTGTCGTGATGAGCCTTCGAGCGTGCCGAATTCGTTTCACGTCGGCAGTCATGTTTGTCGACGTCCCGACCAGATCGTAGCCATCGACCGATCCCGTTTGCGGACAACGGTGTCGCCGCATTGAAAACCATCGATCGTTCGCGAACCCGCCTTGATCGGACAGAGGCCGGTCTGCGGCCCCTGCCTTGCACGTGAAAGCCGCGTCACTCCGCAAGCTCGATGATCGCGCAGTCGTAGCCTTCGAGATCGAGCCTGCCGGCAACCGCCTTTTCGTCATCGAGAAGGTCGCGGCCAGCGGGAACGCCGCCGATGGCGGCCGGCTGGTCGGTGTAGTTCTGGATGAACAGCAGCCGGCGCTCGTCGTTCATCCGCATGGTCACCTCGACGCCCTCGGGAAGCTCTCCGATCAGCGGCTCGATGCCGACGGGTGCAAACAGCCGCTCGGCAAGCGCTGCCGTCAGATCCGGGGTGAGATAGGTGCCGACATAGACCACCTGCCCCTTGCCGAATTTGCGCGACGTCGCCATCGGCTGGCCCTCGGCATAGCGGTTGGACCAGGCCGCGACCACGTCGACATCGCTTGCGATCGCCAGGTTTTCATAGAAATAACCGCCGACCAGTTCGCGGTTGCCGATCTTGAAGCGGCGCTCACGCCGGTGCGATTCCGCCGGCTTGTTCGGTGGAATGACAAGCCCGCCGGAACGTTCCATCACGTCGAAGAGCCCGTTGGCGCCGGGGGCGGCGAGACGGCCGAAATCCTCGACGCGCACGCCCGTGAGCTGCGACAGCGACGTGCCGGGAGCGGTCTCGCGGATGACGTGGTTGTCTTCGTCGCGGGTACCGGTGCGCGCGCCGATGACGACGGTGCCGCCCTGCTCGGCGAAGGATTTCAGCCTTTCGGTCCATTCGTCCTTCCACATCACCCAGTGGGGCACATAGAGCAGCTTCAGCTTCGAAAGATCGTCCTCGGGATGAATGAAGCCGCAGGCAATGCCGCGGTCGTAGCAATATTGGTGCAGCAGGATCGCATCGTCCTGCGGGCTCGGCAGGCCGATCGGATAGGTCTTGTGAGCTTCCTGATTATCGAAGTCGGATCCGGCAATGCCGACATCCATGCGCACATAGGTGCCGAGGATCTTGGGCGCTAGCGCGGTCATCTCGGTTGCGAAGCGTTTCGCCTCGTCATAGCGATGGCGGGCGACGTCGTCGTGGTCGATGATGCCCATCCAATAGATCTCGGCGCCGAAATGCGCAGGGCGCCAGCGGAAGAACATCAACCCGTCAGCGCCATGGGCGACCGAGGAAAGCGCCATGCGACGAAGTTCGCCCGGCTCCGGCGTCAGCGTGCAGAAACCCGGCTGACTGCCGAAGCCCGATTGCTGCTCGGGAACGATATAGTTGCCGGAAAAACCGCGGCAGATATCGAGGTGCAGCGCCTGGACCTTGGCGTGGTTTCCGAGCCGTTGGAACTCGTCGTAGAGCATCGGATAGATGTCGTAGCCGACGAAATCGAGATCGGTGGTGAACTGGCCGCGAAAGTCGATATCCCTAAGGCCCCCGAGATTGTGGAAGACGAACCACGAGGGTTGGACGGCGCGCAGGATTTCCACTTGGTCGTGCTGGAAGCGCGCCGTCGAAAAGGCCAGGAAACGATGATAATCCTGGAGGTGGCCGGGGCTCGGGAAGGTCGGGCCAAACTCGATCGGCAGCACGACCTGGTCGAAGCTGTCATAGGCCGTCGCCCAGAAATCGCCGCCCCACGCCGTGTTGAGCTTGTCGATCTCGCCATATCTGCCGGCGAGAAAGGCCTGGAATTCGGTGAGCGTCGCCTTCGAAAAGCTCTCCGGCATGCTGGTGTTCAACTCGTTATCGGTCTGCCAGCCGACGACAAAAGGATTGTCGCGATAGTGCTCGGCCATCGCTTTGGTGATACGCCGGCTGTGCTCGCGAAAGACCGGGCTTGCCGTGTCGCAATGCTGGCGCGAGCCATGGCTCATTGGCCGACCCTTGCCGTCGACCCTCAGAATCTCTGGATGCGCCACGGTCAGCCAGCGCGGCGGCGTTGCCGTCGGCGTGCACATGATCGTGTCGATGCCGTAGCGCCCGAGCATGGCGATGGCGCGGTCGAACAGATCGAAATCGAAGGTGCCGAGCTTCGGCTCGAGAATATGCCAGGCGAATTCGGCCATTCTGACCACGTTGAAGCCGGCCTTCGCCATGCGCTCGGCGTCGCGTTCCCAATAGCTTTCATCGACATGTTCGGGATAGTGCGGCGCGCCGACGAGAAAGCGGTCGGTCTTGACGGGGTTCCATACGGAGAGGGTCTTGTCGGACACGGTGGTCTTTCCTGTGTTTATCTGTCGAGGATGGTCTTGCGGGTGCTGATCGTGCGTCCGCCGTCGGACGAAAAGAGATAGAGTTCACTGGCGTCGAGCTTCAGCGCCACGTTCTGGTCGGTGGCAAAAGGCGCGACGTAGCTGAGCTGCACCGTGATGTTGCCGGTGCCGCTTTCCGAGGCGATGGTCCTCAGGTTGCCAGCGTCGACATAGAGAATGGTTTCGCGCCCGAGATGCTCGACCAGCCGGACCTGACCGTTGATCGCTCCGCCCTGCGCCCCGTCGGCGACCATCGATATGTTTTCCGGCCTCACACCGAGAGTCAGGCTGGCGCCCTTCGCCAGCACCGTCGTCTCCGCCAGTTCCACCGTCACCGGCACGAGGCCAGGTGCGGAGACCGTGACATTGCGGCCGGAAACATCGTCGACGGTAACGCCCAGGAAGTTCATCCGCGGGGCGCCGAGAAAGCCTGCGACGAAGAGATTGTCTGGGTTGCGGTAGAGTTCGAGCGGCGAGCCGACCTGCTCGATCACCCCCTGGTTCAAGACGACGATCCGGCTTGCCATGGTCATGGCCTCCACCTGGTCGTGGGTGACATAGACCATGGTGGCGCCGAGCTCGGCGTGCAGGCTGCTAAGTTCGACACGCATCTGGGTCCGAAGTGCCGCATCGAGGTTCGACAGCGGCTCGTCGAACAGGAAGACGTCGGGCGAACGGGTGATTGCCCGGCCGATAGCCACGCGTTGCCGCTGACCGCCGGAAAGCTGCTTCGGCCGCTTTTCCAGCTGATCGGTGATCCTCAGGATCTTGGCGGCGCGCGCCACGGCCGCCTCGATCTCTGCTTTCGGGCGCTTGGCCATGCGCAAACCGAAGCCCATGTTCTCCGCCACCGTCATATGCGGATAGAGCGCGTAGGACTGGAACACCATGGCGATGCCGCGGTCCCCAGGCTCCTGTTTGCTGACGTCGCGGCCGTTGATCAGGATCTGTCCGGAGGAGATCTCCTCCAGGCCGGCGATCGACTTCAAAAGCGTGGACTTGCCGCAGCCGGAGGGGCCGACCATGACGATGAACTCGCCCTGCGCTACGGAAAGATCGATGCCGCGCAGCGCGTGATAGGCGCCGTAGTTCTTGTTGATCTGTCGGAGTTCGAGACTGGTCATGCGTCCTGGCTCTCTGCTGTTGAATGGAGGTAGAGGAGATTGCTCATCCCTTCACCGCTCCCATCGTCAGACCGGCGATGAAGTGCCGTTGCATCAGGAAGAACATGACGACGGGCGGCACGGCGACGACGATGGTCCCGGCGGAAATCAGGTTCCAGGCCGAGACCCATTCACCGCGGAGATTGGCAAGGCCGGCAGTCACAGGCTTGACGGAGTCGCTGACGGTCAGCACCACGGCCCAGAAGTAGTCGTTCCAGATGAAGGTGAAGATGAGGATGGCGAGTGCGGCAAGCGCCGGCCGCACCAGCGGGATCGCCACATGCCATAACGTCTGGAAGGGAGACGCCCCCTCGGCGCGCGCCGCCTGGAACAGCTCGTCGGGCAGTGCGGCGATGAAATTGCGCATGAACAGCGTCGCAAAGCCGGTCTGGAAGGCCACATGGAAGATGATCAGCGCCGCCGTGGTATCGATCAGGTCGAGCCGGACCATCAGGTCGCGCACCGGGATCATCATGATCTGGTGCGGCAGGAAATTGCCGCCGACGAACAGCGCGAAGATCAGCATGTTGCCGGGAAAGCGGTAGCGCGACAGCACGTAGCCGGCGAGCGTGGAGAGCACCAGCACGCCGATCACCGAGGGAACGGTGATCGTCAGGCTGTTGAGGAAGTAGCGGGCCATCGGCGTCTGCGTGAAGACATCAGTATAGTTGTCGATGACGCCGATCCCGGTCGGCCATCCCCACAGATTGCCGCCCATGACATCCTCGGTCGAGCGGAAGGAGGTGAGGATGATCGCAAACAGCGGGCAGAGCCAGAGCAGAAGGACGATGACGACGGCGAGCACATAGAGGCGGCGCTGCCAGATGGCGGCATCGGGAATGGGACGAGGATACATCAGCCTCCCCTTTCTTCGGTATGGATGATGCGGCTGAGGTACCAGACGATGAAGGCGGCCATGATCACGAACAGCACCGAGGCGATAGCCGCGCCGTAACCGAAGCGGTAGGAGAAGATCGACTGTTCGAACATCTGGTAAGCGAGAACCGAGGACGAACCGAAAGGGCCGCCGTTCGTCATCACCGACACCATGTCGAAGGACCTGAGTGCCCCGACGACGGTGACGGCAATGGCGATGAAGGTGACCTGGGTCAGCTGCGGCAGCACGATGTGCCACAACATGTTCCAGCCCCTCGCCCCATCGACGCGCCCTGCCCCGATCAGCTCTTCGCTCAAATTGTTGAGGCCGGCGAGATAAAGCACCATGCAGAAGGTGATCTGTGGCCAGAGTGCTGCAATCACGATCGCGAAAGTGACGAAATGCTCGTCGGAGAGAACCGCCGGCGCCGTCGCCCCGAATGCCCTGAAGATCAGCGCGAGCAACCCGAACTCCGGCGTATAGACCCAGGTGAAGACGACGCCGACCGTCACCGAGGCGAGCACCAGCGGAATGAAGAACAGCGACTTCAGGAAGCGCATGCCGCGGATTTTCTGGTTGACCAGCAGCGCAATGGCGAGCCCGATCGGCGGTGCCGCCATGAACATCACCAGCCAGATCAGGTTGTTCTTCAACGACACGTAGAATTGCGGGTCGTCGTAGAGTTCGACGTAATTGCCGAAGCCGATCCACACCATCGGGCCGAAGCCGTCCCAGTCGTGCAGGCTGATCCAGAGGCTCCTGACGGCCGACAGCAGGATGACGGTGAAGAACAGCAATATCGCCGGCGCGATGAGTAAAGTCGGGGTGAGCCACCAGCGCTGGCGGCGCCATAACATCAACATCTCAAGAACCTCATTAATACAGGAGCAGACTTATGCGTGCTCCGGGAGCAGAGGCGCACCTCCCCCAAGGGGTGGAGGCATACAGCCTCCACCCCTTGGAAGCAGCGGTTCGCCGCCGCCCCTGGGAGAGCTGCTAGATCTTGTAGATGCGCTTGCGCGTGCCCTCGAGGCGCGTCAGGATGGCCCTGCGCCGGTCGGGTTTGGCCATGAACTCCTGGAAACCGACGAGGCCGGCCTGCGCCATATCGGGATCGCTGTCGCGGTCGTAATATTGCGACGTGCCCTGCACCGTCTTCATCGTCTCGACAGCGACGTTGACCAGCGGGTCTTTGCTTGGCGGCAGGTCGTGGCGCGGCGGAACGTTGCCGCCCGGCTCCAGATAGGCCGCCAGATTCTCGGGCTTGTAGAAGTAGGCGAGGAATTCGCGCGCGCCCTGCTTGTTCTTAGCCTTGGCGGGAATGTGGATCGAATTGACCGAGAACTCCTCGAAGTGGCCGACCTTGGCATCGAGCACCGGGAAGGTCGCATAGGAGAGCTGCGGTAGATCTTCGGCGGTGAAGGCCGAGCGCAGGAAAGCGCCGAGGTTCATCATGCCGGCCTTCTTCTGCGCCAGGAGCGCCGCGGCCTCCTGCCAGCCGAAAGACGTGTGATTCTCCGTGAAGAACCCCTTCGAAATCATTGCCTCCCACTGGTCGAAAACCGCCGTCAGCGAGGGATCGAGATAGCTCATCTCGCCGTTCATCAGCGCCATATGCTTGTCGAGGCCGTTGATGCGAAGGTTCATCTGGTCGAACCAGCCGGCCGCCGGCCATAATTCCTTGGTGCCGATCGCGACCGGCGTGATGCCCGCGGCCTTGCACTTGTCGCCGTAGGCCATGAACTCTTCGGCCGTCTTCGGCACGGTCAGGCCATGCTGCTCGAACACATCCTTGCGATAGAACATGCCCCAGAGCGTGCCGCCTGTGGGAAGGCCGTATTGCTTGCCGTCTTCGGTGACGGCCCCTGCCGTCGCGCCGAGCACGTCCTTATATTTCTCTTTCTCGAAAAGGTCGGAGATATCGTCGAACAGGCCGCGCTTGACGAAGGCGCGCATGCGGTTGCCCGAAAACCAGGAGCAGACGTCAGGCGCGCCGGCGACGAGATAGTTGCGAATGGCCGTCTTGTGGGCCTCGTGGTCCATATTGTTGATGACGACGTTGACGCCGGCTTCCTTGCTGAAGCTCGCGGCGATCGCCTTCAGCGCTTCGAGCGCAGCGCCATTGTTTTCGGCCGAGATCATCGTGACCTCCTGGGCCTGCGCGATCGCCGGGATCGGAAAGCTGCCGGTAGCCGCTGCGGCAGAAACCAGCCCCGCGCCCTTCAGGAAGCGTCTGCGGGTGGTCGATGGAAATTGCTTCAAAAATGTCATTGAATTCCTCCCAGTTGATCGATCAACATCTCCCGACCGTCGCCTCCTCCATGAAACGACCGACCAGGCATTCAACGCTGCGATCCGCTCGGCGATTCCAGCGATAATCCGCTTGGCTGAGTTGATCCGCGGCCGAACTTATGCATAGATCTTAGCAGCTCGCAATAATTAATTTACAAAATTAAGGAATGACTCGTGAAGTTAAAAGGCGACCAGACCACGGCGAGAGCCATGAACCGACGCCTCATCCTCAACCTTCTGCGGCGGGAGGGGCCGAGGAGTCGTGCCGACATCGCCACCGTCATCGGCTTGAGCCCGGCCGCCGTCACCTTCGTCGTCGCCGACCTTCTGGAGGAAGGCATCGTCATCGAAGGGAAGACCGTGCCCGGCCTCACCGGCCGCCGCCCGATCCCGGTGGATATCAATTACGAACACGCGCTTGCCGTCGGCTTTAAGCTGATGGTCGATTCGGTAGAGTGCGTGGCGACCGACCTTGCCACCAACCCCGTCGCCGCCATGCGGGTAAGCCTCGACGGCCATGACCCGGATAAGGTGGCCGACCTGCTGGCGGGCACCGTTCCCGAACTGGTGAAGCTCGCCGGCCGGCCCGACGCCAAGCTCGCCGGCATCGGCATCTCCATGCCGGGCGTCATCAACCACGAACAGACGGCCTGCGTGCGCAGCTACCGATTCAAATGGGACAATGTCCCCCTCGCCTCGCTCGTCGCCAGCCGCGTCCATGTCCCGGTCTGGCTGGAAGACGACACCAACGCCTATGCCATTGCCCAGCAGCTCTTCGGGCTCGGTCGCCAGCATCGTAACATGGCCGTTCTCGCCGTCGGCGTCGGCATCAGCTGCGCGCTTGTCATCGACGGCAAGCTCTATCGCGGCGCCAATGGTGCTGCCGGCAAATTCGGCCACACTCTCTATGAGGAGAATGGCCGGCTCTGCGAATGCGGCAAGCGCGGCTGTCTGATGGCCTATCACTCCCAAATCTCGATGCTCCGGCGCTGGCGGGAGGCGACCGGCCGCGAGGAACTCGGTCTGCCGGAATTGTCGGGCGCGCTCGCATCAGGCGATGCCACCGCCCTCGCCCTCGTTGCCGATTCCGGCCGCGCCCTCGGCACCGCCCTTGCCAATCTCGTCAACATTACCGATCCCGAAGTCATCGTCGCCGGCGGCGAAGCCGTCTCGCTCGGCGACCCTTTCCTGACGCCGCTGCGCGAAGCGCTTTCCGCCCGGACCTTCCGAACCGCCCCGCCCCTCTTGCCCGACTGGGAGGACAATTCCTGGGCCCGGGGTGCCGCCGCCCTGGTGACCCAAAAAATCTTCGACTTCGAATCCTCCGGCGGCATCACGGACATCGCCAGTCTCGTCGGCGTCAGAACCGCGGGCTCATCATCGGCGGCCTAATTCAGTCAATGGCATCGCCCACGTTTCCTCACCTGTGCTTGTCACAGGAATCCAGCCGCGGCGCGTCCGCGCCGTGATTGACTCTGTAAGAACAAGTCTCCCACGCCCAGGGACCTGGGCGCACTGGATCTCTGTGACGAGCACAGAGATGAGGGAGATTGGGTTGGCGGTCTCGCTAACCCCGCGCCGCCCTCCAAATAGGACCACGTCAAAGCAGCCTCACGACCGATCGTGCCGCAGATACACTGGCTTACAAAAATGCGGGTTTGCCGACACATCCCTGGTTCAATCATCGACTTAAATCCCGATACGGCCAACCGGTCGGAAATGGTCAATTCAGGAAGGATGACGACATGAAAATGATCCAGGCTATCGCGCTCGCCCTTGTTCTCGGCGGCGCAGCCGCAGCACACGCAGAACAGCCGCTGCAGCGCACCGATCTCATCAAGAACGATATCGATGTGCCCGGCCACGAGGCCGTTCAGGTGCGCGTCGATTTTGCGCCCGGCGTTCTCGCCCCCAGTCACACGCATCCCGGCGAGGAGATCGCCTTCGTCATCGAAGGAACGCTGGAATACCAGCTCGAAGGCAGACAGCCGGTTACCCTTAAGGCCGGCCAATCACTGTTCATTCCGTCGGGCATCGTTCACTCGGCGAAGAACGTCGGCAGCGGCAAGGCGTCGGAACTGGCAACCTACATCGTCCGCAAAGGGGCGCCGCTCGTCGTGCCTGCGAAGTGACACTTCGTAGAACCCCTCGCCGGATCGGGAGCGGCCCGCTGCACGAAGCGCTCCCCCCCGAACCTTCATCGCGGCTCGCTGCGGCGTACCTGTCGCACTTGCCCAACAACACCAATAACCAGCCCTACGGTATCGTCGGATGGAAGCTACAGCCATTTCGGCACCTCGACGCGTGCATAGCTGCGCAGCTTGTCGATCAGGACGCTCGCATCCGTATCGACTGAAATCGAGTGCCGGTGCGCCGCCGGCAGGAACTTCGTTTCGACCATATGGTCGATGAGGCCGAGGAAGGCGTCGAAGAAACCGGCGGAGTTCAAGAGCCCGACGGGTTTGTCGATCTCCGAGAGCTGGTTCATGGTCCAGACCTCCATCAGTTCCTCGATCGTGCCGATGCCGCCCGGCAGCGCGATGAAGGCATCGGAAAGCGCGACCATTCGTTCCTTGCGGCTGCGCAGCGTCTCGACGATCTCATGCCTGGTCAGGCCGGCATGCGATTGGCCGCGCTGATGCAGGCTTTCGGTAATGACGCCATGGACGCTGCCGCCGGCCGCAAGGGCGGCGTCGGCGACGACGCCCATCAGGCCCTTGACCGTTCCGCCATAGACGATGGCTATCCCCGCCTCCCCCAGTGCCCGGCCGAGGGCGCGGGCGCCGTCGGCAAAGGCCTCCGATGCGCCGAAATTGGAGCCGCAGAACACCGCGACGGACTTGATTGAACGTATCGTCATCTGAACCTTCTATCTCCAACAGGCATTCGCATCCATCTATCCGATTCCAAGCTGGAGATGAGCGCAGGGCGAAGAGAAATGCTCCTCCAGCGCCCGACGTGTACTGATTCTGGTTTCCGCTGTGGCATCGGGGCCGGCACCTGTGCCCTGCACCGAGAAGAAGGTCAGGTCATGCAGCCCGATCGTGGCGAGGATGGCTTTCAGATAAGGCGTCAGGAAATCCGGCTGGCGGGCGCGCTCCCCGGAAAACCGCCCGCCCGAGGCGATGGCGATGAAGACGGGGCGGTCGCGTAGCGTGCCGACCTTTCCGGCCGGGCCGATCGTGAAGGTTCGCCGCGCCCGCACGACATGATCGATCCAGGCCTTCAGCGCCGAGGGGACGGTCAGATTGTGCATGGGCGTTCCGATGACCACGAAGTCCGCAGCCTCCAGCTCGCGGATCAGTTCCTCGGACTGGGCCATCGAGCCCTCGCGCGAGACATCCGCCGCCGATGCCTGGGAGATCGCATAGGCCGCGTCGACATGGGCAATCGTGCCATTGCCGATCACCCTCTCGACGACGGTCGCCCCCGGCTCCCTCTGCAGGAGAAAGCCGATAATCGCTTGGGAGAGCCTGTAGCTCTCGGCCGCCTGCCCGCGCGGGCTGCAGCTCACATGCAAGATTGTCTTCATTGACCCACTCCGAGGTTCTGTCCAAATCCCTTCGCCGCGTTGAAAGAGCGCGATCCGATTTGAAGCGTGGAATTGGCAATGGTTTACGAATCTTATGGTCTATCCCCAAGGTCCATGAAGAGAGTTTGCAACTGAGCCATTGATTGTGCCGACCGGGCCGATATGGCATCATCATCCGTCCATCCATGTGAGAGGTTGACCAGTCCATGACCGGCGCAAGGCCTGGCAATATCCCGCCGCTGGATCCAGCGGCGGCCACACCGTTTTACCGGCAGATCTACGATCGCTTCCGCGGCGCCATCGCCAGCGGTGTGCTGAAGCCCGGCGACCGGATACCTTCGGCACGGGCGCTGACCAAGGAGTTGGGTCTCGCCCGGGGCACCATCGAGGCCGCCTATTCCCTGCTTGCCGCCGAGGGTTATATCCAGGCCCGCGGCCAGGCCGGCACCATCGTCACGCCGGATCTCAAACCGCAAATGCCGGCTCCGCGCCCGATCCCGCCGGCCGATAGCGGCATCGCGCCGACGAGTTTTCGTCCCGACTCGATCCTGCCGTTCCAGATGGGCCTACCCGCACTCGATGCCTTTCCCCGCAAGATCTGGGCGCGGCTCGGCGCGCGTTGTGTACGGGCCATGCTGCCGGCTGACATGGTTCACCCTGCCGTTTCCGGCCTGCCGGCCCTTCGCGCCGAGATCGCCGCCTATCTGCAGGTCTCGCGCGGCATCGACTGTTCGCCATCCCAGGTGTTCGTCACCTCAGGTTATCGCCACACCATCGCGCTGATCGTGCACGCCTTGCTGAAGGCTGGCGATCGGGTCTGGCTTGAAAACCCCGGATATCCGCCGACCCGGGAGCTGTTCCGGCATATGCACATCGAGAGCATTCCCGTGCCGGTCGATCGCAACGGTTTGGTCGTCTCCGACGGCATCAGGCAGGCGCCTGGGGCCCGTGCGGCGGTGGTGACGCCGGCGCACCAGAGCCCGCTCTGCGTCTCGCTCTCCCTGCCCCGGCGCCAGGCGCTGCTGGATTGGGCTGCCGGCAACGAGGCATGGATCATCGAGGATGATTACGACGGCGAATACCGCTATGTCAGCCGTCCCCTGCCGGCCTTGAAGAGCCTGGATCGAGAGGGCCGCGTGCTCTACGCCGGCACCTTCAGCAAGGTGCTGTTTCCAAGCCTCCGGCTTGCCTATCTCGTCGTGCCGGAAGCCGAGGTGGCGCGGTTCGAAGAGATGACCGAGGCGATGGCCGCCGGTAGTCCCGAGCTGACGCAGGCAATCGTCACCGCCTTCATCACCGAGGGTCACTTCGCCAGGCATATCCAGCGCATGCGCAGGCTCTATGCCGAGCGCCGCGAGATGACGGCAGCGGGCCTGGAAAGCGTCCTCGCCGGCCATATGCGCATCGATTCACAGCCCGGCGGCATGCACCTGATCCTGCGGCTGTTAGGCGAGCATTCGGACCGCGAGCTCGTGGCGCGTATGCTCAGAGAAGGCCTCTATGCGGAAGCACTGACCGACTGGATGATCGAGGGCGAAGCCGCCCCGGCCCTGCTGCTCAACTTCACCAATATCGACTCTCAGCGCACAGCCGAAACGCTGGCAAGGCGGATTTTAAAACTGCTGTAACCCGACATCATGGCCTAACGTAGAATGCCATTCATGGACCTTCTGATGTAGGCCAAGATGCACGACGATGAAGTCCTTCAATCAGAAAGGAACAATCGTCATGACCAATCGCATCGACTACGCAAAGGTTTCTCCCGAGGGATACAAAGCTTTTGGCGGCGTCTACGTCACCGTCCAGAAAAGCGGCCTGCCGAAGGAGCTGATCAACCTCGTCTATCTCCGGGTGTCTGAGATCAACGGCTGCGCCTTCTGCATCGACATGCATTCTCGCGATCTGCTGAAATCAGGCCTGACGGTGGACAAGCTGGTATTGGTCGCGGTCTGGCGCGATGCCGGCAACCTGTTCAGCCCCCGCGAACGCGCAGCCCTTGCCTGGGCGGAAACGGTCACGCGCGTCGCCGAAACCGGTATTCCCGATGCGGATTATGCCGCCGCTGCTGCCGAATTCGACGACAAGGAACTTGCCGATCTCACCTATGCGATCGGCCTGATGAACGCCTTCAACCGCTTCGGCATCGCCTTCCGCTCGACACCGGCGGCTGTCGCCAAGGCCTGAAGATGTCAGGCGGGCGCTCACATATGCGGGCGCCTGCTCCCCTCAGAATAAAGCTCGCCGGCCGCAAGGTTCGGCCCATCAAGGGATTCACAACTATGGCTTGGACGCTCCTCAGCATCGCCGGCATCCTCGAAATCGGCTTTGCCTTCTTCATGAAATCATCGCTAGGCTTTACCCGGCTGATCCCCACTTTGCTGACCGTCGCAACCGGCCTGTCGAGCGTCTTTCTCCTGTCGATGTCGCTCCGCACCCTGCCTGTCGGCACCGGCTACGCGGTCTGGACCGGCATCGGCGCGGCCGGCACCGCGATCCTCGGCATGGTCGCGCTGGGCGACGCCGCTTCACCGATGCGACTCTTCTGCATCACTCTCATCCTGGCCGGCGTGATCGGCCTCAGGCTGGTCTCGGGTAGCTGATTGTCGTGCCGGGCCGAAACCGATCCGAGCGGGCGCGATATCGTAGGGATCGCCGTCGCAAGCTTTAGCTCTTGCTGCATCATCGAAGATGTAGCTTCCGGACGTTTGGTCCGAGCAGCGGTCGATTTGGTCGTTTGCGATGAACCCCGACCATACGATGAGGCCGAGACCGGCGACAAAGACCAGTCCGGCCGCAATTCCCAGCGCCTCGAGAACCCGTCGCACCATCCCGCCTGATACCTTCGCTCACTCTTCCACCGACCCGACCCGCCAGGCGCCGGTAGCGGCACCTTCACTGTCGAGCCGGGCTGTCGGATTGATGAACAAGCATATGTAGGAGCGACGACGATTACGTGGGCCATTGCCTTTATCTGGAATGCTCCATGTATTGAATTCCTCTTCAAATTTATCGCCCAAATTCGTGAGGGTAACGTCGACGATGAAGACCGCCATCATATTCGACTGTGAATTTCTTTGCCTGGAAGGCTCGCAACGCAGATTTTGGTGCGCGGCCCACGATCCCGATCCTGTCATTGCGCAGATCGGAGCCGTCAAGCTTGGCCTCGAAGACGAGTTTCCGATCCTCGATACGTACAAGTCCTATGTTCGACCCATCGATCGCTTCGGTAAGCAGTATCCGCTCGATCCTTATTTCACCAATCTGACCGGCATCACCGAGGAGGATATCGACACCCATGGCATGGCGTTGGAGGATGCCCTTTCCGGCGTCGACAGCTTCTCGGGCGGCGCCCGGTTTTGGTCCTGGGGCAAGGACGAGCTGAACATGTTGGCCATCAGCTGCTATGTCGCCGGCATTCAGCCTTCCATCCCGGCCCGCCGCTTCGACAACGCCGTCAAGCTTCTCGTCGCTGCGGGCATGCCGATCGAGGATTTGGCAAAGACACCCAGCAACAAACTGGTCGACTATTACCAGGTCGAACATCCTCCATTGCGAGGGCATGACGGGCTCGACGACGCTCTGTCGATATCATACACGCTGCAGCATCTGATGAAGATCGGGAAATTGCAGCCCGAGGTTTTCGACCGAACCTGAGGACAGAGAGAGCGTCATGATCCTCCCTACCGCGCAAACTTGCGGGCGCCGGCCACACACAGGATGACGGCAACAGTCACGGCGAGCATGGCCCAGGTCACGGGCTCGTGCAGCAGGGTTGCGGCAAGCGCCAGGCCGAAGAACGGCTGGAGCAGCTGCAATTGCCCGACGGCGGCGATGCCGCCCTGCGACAGGCCACAATACCAGAAGATGAAGCCGATCAGCATCGAAAACAGCGAGACATAGGCAAGGCCGAGCAGCGCCGGCGCTTCGATGCCGGAGAAGGTTGCCGGCCGATGGAAAAGCGCGACCGCGACCGTCACCGGCAGCGACAGCACGAGCGCCCAGGAAATCACCTGCCATCCGCCGAGCGTGCGTGAAAGCCTGCCGCCTTCGGCATAGCCGAGGCCGCAGACGATGACCGCCGCCAGCATCAGCAGATCGCCGATCGGCGAGGCCGTTAGCCCCTGCGTCAATGCGAATCCCGCCACCAGCGCGCTGCCGAGAACGGAAAAGGCCCAGAATGCCGGCTTCGGCCGTTCTCCGCCACAGATCACGCCGAAGATCGCCGTTGCGAGCGGCAGCAGGCCGATGAAGACGATTGAATGGGCTGACGTGACATGCTGCAGCGCCAGCGCCGTCAGCAGGGGGAAGCCGACAACGACGCCGAGCGCGACGACCGCCAGGGAGAGGATATCACCTCGGCTCGGCCGCTTCTCTCTGAAAGCGATCAGCAGGCCAAGCGCGAGAAAGCCGGCGATCGCCGCGCGCGCGACAGTGAGGAAAACCGGATCGAACTGCATCACCGCCACGCGCGTGGCCGGCAGCGATCCGCTGAAGATCACCACCCCGATAAAACCATTGATCCATCCCGATGCCATACGGTCCATGATGTGCTGCACTCCTTCATTCTCTCACTCTTATCGGCCAACACGGATGGTCACGACAGTGACAATCTGATACGATTTTGCGAAACTGTAATGGTTCAGAAAGCAATACAGATGAACGAGGGACGCACACGCGTGGAGATGGTCGCCGCGACGATCAGGCAGCGCATCGCCGGGCGCAGCCTGACGCCGGGCGCAAAGCTACCCTCTGTTCGAGGGCTGGCCGCAACGTTGAAGCTGTCGACTTCGACCGTCGTCGACGCTTATGAGCGGTTGGTCGCGGAAGGCGCGATCCTGGCAAGGCCGGGCTCGGGATTCTACGTCGCCAACCAGGCAGCGCCCTTTGCGCTTGCCGAGGTCGGGCCGAAGCTCGACCGCGCGGTCGATCCGTTCTGGATATCGCGGCAGTCGCTGGAGGCCGGCGAAGCCGACCTGAAGCCCGGCTGCGGCTGGCTGCCGCCCTCCTGGCTACCGGGGGACGGCATGCGCCGCGGGCTGAGAACGCTTGCCCGCGCCGACGGGCCGGCGCTCGCCGATTACGGCTCGCCGCTCGGCTTGCCACAACTGCGCCAGCTGATTTCCCGCCGCATGGGTGAACGCGGGATCGAAGCCTCTCCCGACCAAATCATGCTGGCCGATTCCGGCACGCAGGCAATCGATCTGCTCTGCCGTTTCTTGCTGGAACCCGGCGACACCGTGCTGGTCGACGATCCCTGCTATTTCAATTTCCATGCGCTGCTGCGCGCCCATCGGGCAAAGATTGTCAGCGTGCCCTACACCGCGTCCGGTCCCGATATCGAACTGTTTGCGCAAGTCGTCGCCGATGAGCGTCCACGGCTCTACATCACCAACTCCGCCATCCACAATCCGACCGGCGCAACGTTGTCTCCCGTTACGGCTCACCGGGTTCTAAAACTCGCCGACCAGTTCGATCTGACCATCATCGAGGACGATATCTTCGCCGATTTCGAGCACACGCCGGCGCCCCGCCTTGCCGCCTTCGACGGGCTCGACCGGGTCATCCACATCGGCAGCTTCTCGAAGACCCTGTCGGCCTCGGCCCGCTGCGGCTTCGTCGTGGCGAAACCGGAATGGATCGACGGACTGACAGACCTGAAGATCGCCACCTCCTTCGGCGGCGGCCGGCTGACGGCGGAACTGGTGCTGAACGTCTTGAGCGACGGCAGCTATCGCAAACACATGGAGACGCTGAGACACCGGCTCTCCCGGGCGATGAGCGAGGTCTCGGCCAGACTGAAGCACCTCGGCATAACGCCCTGGCTGGAGCCTCAGGCCGGAATGTTCCTCTGGTGCCGGCTGCCCGACGGCATCGATGCGGCTGATGTGGCGCGCGCTGCGCTGGAAAAGAGGATCGTTTTGGCTCCCGGAAACGCATTCAGCCTGTCGCAATCGGCAACGAATTTCATGCGCTTCAACGTGTCCCAGACACTCGATCCGCAGGTGTTCGAGGCGCTGGGCGACATCCTGCCGAAAGAGAGGCACTAGACACAAGGGTCCTCTTCGGCGGCAACCGTCCTCGTACTCGTGGCTATCCGCGGAAGACGCAGGGAACACCGCCGCCTGCCCGTTATGCCTCATACATATATTCATTTTTCTTTAAATGCAGAGAGTTAGAATCCGCACACGCCAAACGATCACCAAGTCTAGAACTTTGGCCTGATCATTGCTCCGAAGAAGGTATTGCATGCGCAAGCCAAACGTTCGAACCTCGCTGACAATTATCAATGTAACGTTTGCATTCATCTTCCTGAGCTTTGGGCTGTTTTCCCTCAGGAGCGTGCAGCAGGTTAACCAGGACACGACGGCAATCGCCAAGAACTGGCTGCCGAGTGTTTCGGTAGCCCGCAATATCGGCTTCCAGTTGGAACGCATGAAGTTTGACTACGCCAACCATATCATGTCGATCAGTGACCAGGCCATCGCCGCCGCAGAAGCAAAGATTACCTCTCAGCGCACTGAGCTTGACAACGCGATTGCAGCCTATCGGCCGCTTATATCCTCGCCGCGCGAAGGCCAATTGCTGCAGCAGATCGAGGAGCAGGCCGTCAGTTACCAGAAATCGTCCGAGCCTATGCTGGAAAAGTCCCGCAAGAACGACAACGAAGTTGCCAAGACGATCTTCTATTCCGACATGGAGCCATTGGTCGACCGCGCGGAAGAATTGGCCAATGAATTGCTGACGATAAACGTCAATGGCTCCGAGGCGTCCTACGAAAACAGTCAATCCACGTACTTGGACATTCTCTGGACGACTTGGGCGTTCACGGCACTCGTGCTTGCAATCGTTGCTGGCGCGATCTCCTATGTGGCAATCCAGATCTCGCGTCCGATCAAGAAGATCACGCAATCGATGACCGGCCTGGCCGCTGGCGACACCGGCACGCAGATTCCCTATTCCAGCCGCACGGACGAAATCGGTGCGATGGCGGCAGCGGTTGAGGTCTTTCGGCAGACGGCGCTTGCCAAAATCAGAGCCGATGAAAATATTGAAACGAATCGGGTGCTGACGGAATCCGAGCGGCAGCGCCGCGAGCAAACCGAGCGCGCGCGGGCTGCGGCTATGGCGCAAGCCACGAACGGATTGGCAGAGAGCCTGAAGCAACTTGCCGGCGGCGATCTCACCGTTCAGATCAGCGAGCCTTTCGATGCAGATTTCGAGGGCCTGCGCCAGGATTTCAACGACGCCGTCGCAAAGCTCTGCCAGACCCTCGTCGAAGTGGCGGGATCGGCCGTCAATATCGACGGCGGCTCGAATGAAATCGCCAATAGTGCAAACGACCTGGCGAAACGAACCGAACAACAGGCAGCGGCGCTCGAGCAGACAGCCGCGGCTCTCGATGAAATCACAGCCAATGTCGCATCCGCCTCCAAGCGTGCCGAGGAGGCGCGTGAGGTAGCCGCGCAAGCGAATGCCGGTGCGACGACATCAGGTGAAATCGTCAGCCAAGCGGTCCAGGCCATGAGCCGGATCGAGCAGTCCTCCAGCCAGATTTCCAAAATCATCGGGGTGATCGACGAGATCGCGTTCCAAACCAACTTGCTGGCCCTCAATGCCGGTGTCGAGGCGGCGCGGGCCGGCGAGGCAGGCAAGGGATTTGCAGTAGTGGCCCAGGAAGTCCGCGAATTGGCGCAACGCTCCGCGCAGGCCGCCAAGGAAATCAAAACGCTGATCCAGGCATCAGCGGGAGAAGTCGCGGCCGGCGTCGGATTGGTCTCGAAAACCGGCGAGGCGTTGAAAACCATTGGCGAGCTGATCGTTGCCATCAACCGCCATGTCGAGGCCATCGCCGTCTCCGCCCGGGAACAATCCGCCGGGTTGGCGGAAATCAACACGGCTGTCAACAGCCTCGACCAAACCACGCAGCAGAACGCCGCCATGGTCGAAGAGGCGAGCGCCGCTTCCGCATCGCTTGCCGACGAAGGCGCCACGCTTCGCCAGTTGATCAGGCAATTCAATCTGAACGATATCGTGCAGGACAGCGCTTACGCGCGTCGCAGAACGGCTTGAGCCGGAGGACGATCGCATCGCGAAGCACGGAGTCTACCGGCTTCGCGAACAGGAATGCGGGCCGCTGCCTCCCTGCGCGACCTTCGATGCTGGTCCTAGCTGACGTTACTGAGCAGGCGGGCTGTCGCGATAGCGTCGCGAGAGAACAAAGTGATATCGTTCGACATTCGCGTATTTAGGGAATTTGAAAATGTCTGATTTCGATCTCGAAACCATTCTGGGCGAACTCCTGCAGAGGGAGCCGATATTCCATCGGCATGCCTTCGGCACGAGCCGTAACGATTTGGAAGCCATGACGACGGAGGATTTCTTCGAGATCGGCGCAAGTGGCAAGATCTACCGGCGCGACTTCGTCATCGCCAACCTGTTGGAGCGCTATGAGCAGCCGGAGCCTCACGACTGGCCCTGCCGGGACTTCTCGATCCGCCGACTCGCCGAAAACCTCTATCTGCTGAACTACACGCTGGATGAACCCGGCAGGACGACGCTCAGAACGACCATCTGGCAAAGCTCTGGCGGGAGCTGGAAGATCGTCTTCCATCAGGGAACCATTGCCGGCTGAGCCGGCAATGTCAAAATCGCGCGAGGCGTGGAATTGAGCGTAGCCGGCACCCCTAACCCCGCCGTCGATCATCAAAACGACCGGTGGACCGCCTTGTCATTGGCAAGACGGGTCACGCAGCCTTCGAGCTTGGCGAGCAGCAGATCGAAGTCGAGCGGCTTCGTCAGATAGTCCGCCGCTCCGCCGCGCAGGCCGGCTAGCGTGTTTTCCCGGTCGGTCAGTGCCGTCAGCAGGATGAAGGGAATGTTGGAGAGCTCGGGATGATTGATCTGAATTTCCGCCAGAAGCTGGTGCCCATCCATAACAGGCATCGAAATATCGCTGATGACGATATCGGGCCATTTCGACAGGATCATTTCCAGTCCCTCGGCGCCGTTCGAGGCCTCGAGTGTCTTGTAGCCGGCTTCGCTCAATTCTTCGACGAGCAGGTTCCGGATCTCGACTTCGTCTTCTATGCACAGGACTGTAACCATGAGCTCTTCCTTAAGCTGCGACTTGTTGATCCGACAATAGAAACTCTATTGGCAGAAGAATGGTGAATGTTGTGCCTTTTCCGAGCTCGCTCGTCACCTCGACGGTGCCGCCATGCAGTTCGACGACCTGCTTGACGACGTTGAGGCCGATGCCCGTTCCGGCAATGCCCGTCGCGCTGCGGGCGCGATAATAGGGCTGGAATAGCTTCGGCAGATCCTCCGCATCCATACCGATGCCGCTGTCGGAGATGGCGATCTCCACCGTTTTCTCGTCGGCCCGGGCGCGAACATGAATGTCAGGCGCGTTGGGCGAATATTTGACGGCGTTCGAAATCAGGTTGGTGAAGACCTGTTCCATCGCGCTGCGGTCGAACGTCAATACATCCGGTATGGGCTCGAGATCGAGATGGAACACATGCGAGCGGCTGAGATGGCGCTGTCTGTCGCAGCAGCTGACGAGCAGGGCTTTCAGATCGCCTTCGCTGCGCTTCAGTATGATCTTTCCGGTTTCGAGCCGGCCGCTGGCGAGAATACTCTCCATCAGATCGACCATGCGCACGACCGCGCTGCGGATCACGCCGGCTTTTTCATGAACGTAGTCACCGCTGACGTTGGTCGTCGAGCGGCAGAGCCGCTGGGCAGCGGCGTCGATGATGGCGAGCGGCGTGCGAAACTCGTGCGAGGCCATGGCGACGAACTGGCGCTGAAGCGCATTCACCTGCCGTTCGTGCACCAGCAGGCGGTCCAGTTCCTCTCTCTGCCTTTCGATCTCGGCCGTTCGATCGGCCACCATCTCTTCCAGATGGTTGCGGTGGTGGGTGAGCTGCGCCTGGCTGTCCAGCAGGGTCAGCGAGGTACGATGCAGACCTCGTCCGAGCCAGAACACCACGGTGATCAGCAGCGCTAGACAACCGAGCCCCGCCGGCGCGATCTGCTGAAGCAGCATGTATCCGGGCCGGATGGGAGGCCACACGAAATAGCCGATCGTGCCGCCGTCATGGGACGATACCGGCACTTGCGCCCGCTCGTCCTCGCCTTTCGAAGGCGCGAAATGCAATCCTTCGAGCAGCGCATGTTGGGCGATACTTTCAGCAGCCTTTCCATCGATGAACTTGACCGAGATGGCGATGAATTCCTGGCCCGCCTCGATCTGCATCCTGGCCGAACTCGGCAGAATGGGACGCGCGCTTGTTATCGCCGGCCTGTTGCCGATCATGATCGTCCGAACCGTGGCCAGTTGACCAAGCGCTTCGGCGCCGGGTTTTGCAGCCCGCTCGACGAGAGCGGCGCGCATCTCTCCAGCAAGAGCGGTCATTTCATGGCCGTCGTCGTCACCGAGCCGCGGCGGCATGGCATCCGCGCCGTCGCGGAACGCAAACATCAGGCGATTGGTATCGTCGAAGATATAGGTTCTGTCGTGCCCGAAATACTGGCTCGTCCACCGACCGACATTGTCGAGCAGCCATTCATGGTTTCGCTGCTTGGCATAGAGGAAGGCATCATCCCATTTGGTGACGCTTTCCTGCTCCCGGGGAAGTGCCGCGATCTGCTCTTCCAGTCCCTGCCGAACGAAGTCGGCCTGCCGACGGAGCGAGAGATCATCGACCTTCATGGCGGCGAGCCACGCAAATCCGCACAGCAACACAGCCGCCGCGCAGGTGAGCGTCACCAGGACGAATGTAATGTGGGATGTGAGCCCGACCTTCAATACCTGCAACCTTTTGATGGCGCCCGCTGCCGAGAAATTGACACGCAAAGGTTGACGGACCGTGAATTATGCGCTCCCGTGCGGGTCTGCGGCAGGTCTCCCATAGGCATCGCAATCGTTGAAGGAGAAGCACATGGATGCAGCAGCATCGTCGGATACATCAGGCATCAGGATCGAGCCGATCGCTGCCGCCCATATCGACAGCTTTCATGATGCGCTCGACGTGGTCGCGCGGGAGAAAAAATACCTGTCCATGCTGGAAGCAACTCCCCTGCCGCAGACGCGTGAGTTCGTGATGGGCATGATTGCAAAAGGCAATCCGCAATTCGTTGCCACCGCTCAAGACCAGGTCGTCGGCTGGTGCGACATCAGCCGGCATTTTTTCCCGTCGCACGCCCATCGCGGAAAACTCGGAATGGGGATCCTTTCCGCCTATCGAAGCAAGGGTCTCGGACGCATGCTCATCGAGACCACATTGAGAGCTGCGCAGAAAAGCGGTTTTGCCAGGGTTGAACTCGATGTTTATGAAGACAACGCCCGTGCTATCGCTCTCTACGAAAAGATGGGATTTGCCCGCGAAGGCATCGTCCGACGTGCGGCACGCATCGACGGTCGGTTCATCGATGCGATCAGCATGGCGCTTTTGTTCGACGAGCGCGGTGCGGCATAGTCCTGGTATCGCCGAGATTTTTTGAACGAGTCCAGTTGCCTCCCGTCCCCTGGACGCCCATCATTTCCACCGGGAGTTGGAACAAATGCTCTTTCACGCGATTAGTCCGATGCGAATACGCCGCCATGCATCGGGCTCAGCGAGGAGGCAGCCATGCACATCACCCGCCGGCAATTTGCAGCCCTTGCAGCCTTGCTTTTCCTGGCGGGGATGCCGAAAGCGGCAGACGAGGAGAACGCCGTCGTCTGGCGCGCCAAGTCCCCCGCGAACGACCATGTGCTTTTCGGCTATGTGCGCATCCGCGCCGACACTTTTCCTGACATCGTCGCCGAGGGAAAACGCCTGATCGATCAATCGAAAACGGTTCTGATCGATGTCAATCCCAGCCTTACCCTGTCGACCGCCAAGTTCAAGAACAGCGATCTCAAGCCCGTCTTCGCAGGTTTGACGCCATCCGATCAGGACGAGTTCAAGACCATCCTCTCAAAATCCCCGGCAAAGGGAGCAATCGAAAAACTTTCCGGTTTCGAGGCGAGCCTGCTTCTCATCGGCGAAGGGCAGCACGCCTTCGGCCCCGACGCGCCGAGCATCGGCCTGGCGCTTGCGAAGTACGGCGCATCGATCGGGCGCGATGTGAAGACGCTTGCCGCCGACGGCGAGATGCGGGCCATGCAGAAGCCGCTGACCCTGGAGACGGTCAATTCCGTCGGCCCGGACTCGATCACCTACCTTCTTGATCTGCGCCGCCGGATCGGACCGATCGGCGCCTATTTCGACGAACTCTACAAGGCTCGAAAGAGCGCAGAGATCGCAAGCCTCGGAGAGGAAATCACCGCCAAGGGCATCGTGACGCCCACCGATCTCATCGATGCGGACAGGCTACGCGCGCTCCTCATCGAGCGGATCGCAAACCTGCCGGCAGGCAAGAACGCTTTCATCATCCTGCCGATCGGGCTTTTGAACGGTCCTTACAGCATTCTCGGCGAACTCCGCTCCCGCGGAGCCGAGGTGTCGGCAATCGGCTGAACCGCGTCTTGGGCAATTCCAGATGTCGTGCTCATCCAATCAAGTGAAGATTATCCAATGTGGTCTTCGTGGCGTGTATCGCCACTGAGATGATGAGAACCACATGATCGCGGTTCGCTGATTGATCTAAGGATAGCGTCAAGCTGTCCGGAACGTCTTTTCGAATGAATCTTTCTGTCGCCAGAAGTCGATCTGTTGTCACACTCACTGATGAGATCAAGCTATCTTTCTCCAGCAAAACGAAAAAGGGATCTTCGTCAGATGCTGGAGTTTCAGGCAATTGCGATTGACTCGTTGGAATTTGGAGAGCGTCAAAAAGCGTCTTGAGCCTGTTGTCTATGTCCGTATCGATAATGAGGCCGCCAACTTTGCCAGGCCGCAACATTAGAACGTCTATAGAACAGTGGGTAAAGGTCTCATCGCTTACAAGCGGCACCCAATGGTAGCCCAATTTACCATGGCGATCGGCAATCCGCTGAAACTCAGGGACAGCCTTATGGGCCGCGTAGTCCATCCATTCATTTAGATTTCCGTCCACTCGCCAAAGTTCTCGGAATTGCTTGTGGAACTCGCGGCGAATGTCGTGCTTGTGGCCTGGCCGCTTCGAATTATTACCAGAGGAATGCAACTCGCCTTCATAAAACAACCTAAATCTCACTTACCAGCCCTCCCATTCTATTTATCTTTCTTGAGGCACAACCACCTGGGACGGAGCCGCAAACGCTGATTTCGAATGCTGATATAGTGCGGGGCCTCTTTCGCCCGGCCACTCCCCTATCGGGCGAAAGCCTCGAACGGATTGTCGTGGGTCAGGCGCATCAGGGTCCCGTCGTCTGTGCCGCGCCGTTTCAGCTCGGGCAGCAACACCGTGGAAAGATGGGTGTACGGCTTGGGTATCCCGCCCATCGGCAGCGCCGGATCGAACCAGCCGCGGTCATGGCTTAACAACAGGCGATCGCCGCAGCCCGCCTCCAGCGCCTTGATCACCAGATCCGCTACCTCGTTGTCTCCGCCCCGGCCGACATGGTCATATTCGATCCAGGCGCCTCGCTCAGCGACGGCAACATTATAGGCGAAGTCGTTTTCTTCCTGCGTATGGATCGAGATGAACCTGTCGGCCCTGTAGCCTTCCGCCTCGATGACATCGAGCTGATCCATGACGACCCGTCCCCTGATCGTATGACTGCCGATGACGGCGTCTGTCTGCGCTGCGGCGCGCGCAGCTGCCCGCAGGATTTTCGTCTCGAGCGCCGTCATGCCGTCATCGCCGGCGCTGAGCTTGATCCAGCCCGCCTGGAACCCGGTCTCGTCGATCTGCTCCGTCAGCTCGCGAAGCATCCACGCCTCCAGTTCCTTCTCGGAAGCATGGCGGACCCATTCGGGAATCCAGGGTTCACGGTAATTGCCGGTGGGAACGACGATCGGAAAATCCGTCGCGAGCGACACGGCAAGATCGATATCCGCACGGCGTCCCACGCCGCCCGTCGAGCATTCGACCAGTGCCGTGACCCCGAGCTTCTTGATCCGCTCGATTTCGGGGGCCATCAGCCGGACGACGTCCTTGATGTCTGCCTCGGCATAACCGGGCTGGTCCGGCGTCCTGAGGTCGACGAAAACGTGCTCATGCGGGAGGATCATCCCAAGTTCGGATTTGCTCTTAGGCCCGAGCGTCGTGCGCAGATGTTTCAAAGTCTCTCCCCCTACCGTCGCACCGGCTTGGTGCACAGCCCCCTCGACCGACACCGAAGCCTCGACACTGCCCGCGAAAGTAGATCGTCACGTGACGAAATCAATCGCTCACTCGATCGAAGTTCCCACATCTTGACCCTTGATGTCGGCTTCCCACTTGGCGTCCAGATTGCTGGCGAGCTGACTGTCGCTTGGGAGAGATATGCCGCACGGCTACTTTCCTTCCCATCCTTGCCTCTCCCGGCCCTTCGCATAGCTCAGGGCGTTCGGCCCTGCGATCGATCCACTGGATCGATCACTCCCGCTTTGCGGGACCGGGCCTCACCCCGGCCGGCGCACCGCACGGACCTTGCCGCTGGCGCCGCCACCGCAGAAGAAGCAGTCGGCGCCGTCGGATTCGAGGCCGGAGACGCCGGTGCCCTCGGGCATCTCCAGCCGCTCCAGCACCTCGCCGGTTTCGGGGTCGATGCGTCTGATATCGCTGTCGTCGCCTTCCCAGGTGCCGTGCCAGAGCTGGCCGTCGACCCAGGTGACGCCTGTCACGACGCGGTTGGATTCGATGGTGCGGAGGATCTTGCCGGTTTCCGGGTCGATCTGATGGATCCTGCGGCCGCGGTGCTGGCCGACCCAGAGCGAGCCTTCGGCCCAGGCAAGGCCGGAATCGCCACCATTGCCCGGCGCCGGGATGGTGGAAAGGATACGGCCGGTCTTCGGGTCGAGTTTGTGAATGACATCCTCGGCGATCTGATAGAGGAACTCGCCATCGAAGGCCGTGCCGGCATGGGATGCGACCTCGATCGAGCGCACCACCTCGCCGCTTGCGGGATCGAGCGCATTCAGCCTGTCGCCCGAGGCGAACCAGACGTGCTCACCGTCGAAGGTGACGCCGTTGACGCGCTCGGCACCGGGAAAGGGTCCATATTCGCGGATGATAGTCGCCGCCGATTTTTTCATCTCTTCCATCCTGTTCGCCCGTAGGGCCATCCTCATCGGTCAGGCCATACTAATCGCTTGGCAACGGTCCCGGGAGTAACAAGATCGTCGGGAAACCGGGTAGCGGCGGGCTCATCCAGCGCCGCGCCCGCCCGCGCCCGAAGGATTGCACCTTGCCGTCCCCGGCAAGTGAATCCAACGCCCGCTGCACGGTGCGCGGGCTGGCGCCGAGCGCGATCGCCAACGCCGAGCTCGACCACGCCTCGCCATCGGCGAGAAAGGCAAGCACCGCCCCATGCTGGCCTTCGACGAGCGGCGCCAGCACGGCGGTCTCTTCGGCACGCCGCGGCGAAAGCGCAAAGCCGCGTTTCGTCGCCGAGACCTCCGCCAGTCCCCGCATTTCGGCACGCAGCCGGCCGATCTCGACGCGCAGCCGGGCACGATGCGATTCATCGGCATGTTTGCCGCGAAAGGCGCGCGCGATGAGTGTGCCGCGTGCCACATCCGCCGGCCAAGCTTCGGCAAGCGTCCGGGCGAGCGTGAAGAGCACCGGCCGCGTTGCCAGCGACACCGAAAGCTGATCGTCGCGCACGACATGGCGGCAGGCATCGACGACGAGCGTGCCCGAACCTAGCAGCTCTTCCACCTCCTCGAGCAGCAGCGGGCTTTCCCGCCAGCGCGAGATCAGCCGCGCCACCGGCGCGCTGAGCACGTGGGCGGCATTTTCCACCTCCGCCGCCAATACGGGCATACCGGCCTCGCGCGCCGCCTGCCTCGCTCGGTCGAGAGCCTCGTGCGCCGATTTCGTCTGCAGGCGCCGGATCGCGATGCCCGCGACCACCAGCTCATGAGCGGCCCTTGCCGCCGGCGGCAGCGGCGTCGGGTCGAGTGTTTCGAGCGCCCTCTCGGCCTCGTCGAGCCGGCCGATCAGCACCAGCCGGCGAAGCTCGACATTCCTGGCATGGGCGGCATTGACCCTGTCGCCATGCGCTTCGAGCACCTTGCGCGCCGCTTCCAGCGCCTTGGGTGGCCAGGTGAGATCGCGCGAAACGAGCGCGATCTCGGCCTCGGCGACCACGCAGCGGGCCCGCGCCATCGCCTCCCGCGGGCCGAAGGCGCGCGCCGCGCTCTTCAGCAGCGCCTTGGCGCGGACGAGATCGCCGAGCTGCGCCATCGCGATGCCGCGCAGCGCCAGCGCCGGCGCATCGTCGCGAAGCGCCACCCGCTTCAGCGCGCCGAGCGCATCTCCCACTGCCAGCGCCCGCGCCGCTGCCGTGATCAGCGAGTCCATTCAAATCCCGTCACACTTGTCACTCCCACCATTTCCCCACCTGGCCTTAGATTTATCGTCGACCGGCAAGCAAGCCTGCGCCGGATGCTACGACGAGACACAGGCAAAGGAGAAGACCCATGACGGCACAGCTGAACGCAACACGCCAGCAGTGGCTGGCAGCAAGGCTCGATCTGCTCGAGGAGGAGAAGGAACTGACCCGGCAGAGCGACGCGCTGGCGATGAAGCGCCAGCAATTGCCGCGTGTGAGGATCGACAAGCCATATCGCTTCGACACTGACGGCGGCAACGTCTCGCTGAAGGATCTCTTCGGCGGCCGCTCGCAGCTGCTCGTCTATCACTTCATGTTCGGGCCGGATTATACCGCGGGATGCCCGTCCTGCTCGTCGATCGCCGATGGCTTTAACGGCTTCTTCGTTCACCTGGAGAACCACGACGTCGCCTTTTGGGCGGTCTCCCGGGCGCCGTTGTCAAAGCTCGAAGCATTCAAGCGACGAATGGACTGGAGCTTTCCTTGGGCCTCCTCCTTCGGCAGCGACTTCAACGGCGATTTCAGCGTCTGGTTCTCTGCCGAGCAGCAGCACCAAGGCGATGTAGACTATAATTACCGCCGCGAACCGCCCGCCCCCAGGACTGTCCAGGAGTGGCAGCCCCGCGGCAACGAGGCCCCTATCACCCAGATCGCCGCCATGACCGGCACCGATGTCCCCACCTATACCCGCGACCGCCCGGGTGTCAGCGCCTTCGAGCTCATCGACGGCGCCGTCTACCACAGCTATTCCAGCTATGCGCGCGGGCTGGACGGGTTATGGGGCATGTACCAGTGGCTCGACCGCGCCCCCAAGGGCCGCAACGAAACCGGCATCTGGTGGCGCCACCACGACCGGTACGGCAAGGAGTGACGCCGATGCTGCTCTCCGCCCACACTCCAAGCAGAGGCGACGGCAACGCCGCTCTCAACGCCGCCGAATGGCTCTCGCTGGCTGCCGCCGCAGACGGATCATCTGGTAATCCGAGCGGTGGCATGGCTAACCCAGGCGGCCGGATCGTCGCCCACGCCGCCGATTGGCTGTCGCTCGCCGCCGCTCCGACATTCGCGATCATGGCGCTGTTGACGGCCATGACCGACAGCGTCGACATGATCTGCACGACAACGCCGGATGCCTTCCCGATCGGCGGAATGGTGCCCATGTACCTGCTGATGAGCGGCTTCCACCTGGCGCCCTGGCTGCGGCTCGCCGCCGGCTGGCGGGGCATAAGCCCCCGATAACGCTCCGCGACGCCACCGGTACCTCTTCTCCCCAGCCGGGAGAAGAGGGAGCAAGCGGCACTTCCGCTCGACCGCGTCCGGCCTTACCTCCTTATCGGCGCGATCAAGTTCATGCCCTCACCTCGATAAAGTCGATCGGCCCGCCGGCAATCTCGTCATCGAAGACCGCGCAGGAAAGCTTGCCGCCGAAGACGCAGCCGCTGTCAATGTTGGTGCGGTTTCCTGTCGTCACCGGGTTGGATAGCGACGGTGTATGGCCGTGGACCAGGTGCTTGCCCCAATAGTCGCTGGACTCACCGGGAGGGAACCGTAACCAGAGAAGATCGTGCTCGCTCTGCTGCTCCAGCGGAAATGCTGGATCGACGCCCGCATGGACGAAAATGCGATATCGATCGACATGCATGAGGGGACGATCGGCCGCCCATTGCAGATGCTGGGGCAGAACTCTGCCGCCATAGGACATTTCGGTTTCAAGTCCGCCGATGCCGCTGCCGATCCACACGTCTCTGCTATCGCTATCGCTATCGGCATAGGCAGCGACCATCAGGTCCTCATGATTGCCTTTCAGGGAGATCCATCGCCACGAGTCCGATGGACCGGCAATGATCCGGTCGAGGACGCTTTTGCTGTCAGGCCCGCGATCGACATAGTCGCCAAGGAAGACGACCGTCCCTCGTGGCGCATAGGCCGCGATCCGATCGATCATCCTGTTCAGCGGATCGATACAGCCATGGATATCACCTATGGCGAACGTGTAGCACATGCTTCGACCCTCTCGGCTGCAGTGCGACGGCGCGCGGCCAAGACGAGAAGACGCGCCAGGGCATTATGCCGAGGCTCACGCCCCACGCCGTCCACCGCATCATAACAAACGAAAGCCCGCAGCCATCGGGAAAACCGACTCAATCTCCGGTATTTATGGCGGTTGGCTCTCCTTCCGCTTGAGGCAATCGCCACAACACTTACGCCTGCTCAGTGGGGTAGAGCGTCAGGATATTGACATTGACCCTGCGCGGCTGCGTCACCGCATAGAGAATGGCCGCGGCGATGTCCGCGGCCTCCAGTTGCTCCATGTCGCCAAGCCTTTGTTCCACCGCCTCGCGGACACTGGCGCGCATGTGGGAGGTAAACTCGGTCCTGACGGCGCCAGGCTCGATGCAGGTGACGCGAATGCCATCCCGGCCAATCTCCCGCCGCAGCGATTCCGCCATAGCGCTCGCCGCATGCTTGGTGCCGGAATAGACCGTCGAGGGATGAATGTACCGGCCGGTGCCGGAGGAGACGATGACGATATGGCCGGCCCCCTGCCGCTGCATCGTCGGCAACGCCGCATGGATCGGGTAGAGCAGCCCGAGGAAATTGACCTCGACCATCTCCCGATACTCGGCGGTGGTCGTGTTCCGGAACGGCGCGGCAACGCCGACGCCGGCGACGCAGAGCAGCATGTCGAGCCTGCCGAAATCGCCGATTGCCCGCTGCACCATCGCCGCAGCCTGTGCCTCGTCGGACACGTCGGCCTCGATCGGTAGGACCTCACCGCCGCGCTCGCGGATGCGCTCCGCCAACGCCTCGAGGCGCGGCATGCGGCGCGCGGCGATCGCCACGCTTGCCCCTTCCTCCACCAGCGCCAGAGCGGTCGCCGCACCTATGCCAGACGAAGCGCCGGCAATGAGGGCGACCCTGCCACTGAGCTTTTTGTCTGTCTGCATACCGGCTCTCCCGTCTTTTGGTTCAGGGCTGGCGAAATTATCGGCAATTTAGGCTGCGATGATCATGACAACAATGCTATATAAATCGAACAGACTATGTGGACTTGGAGGCATAATGCGCGGCAGCGACTATGCGGAGCTCAAGGCGTTCGTGACCATCGTCGCCCACGGCAATTTCGCGCGCGCCGCAGCCGAGCTCGGAATGTCGGCATCGACGCTCAGCCAGACGATCCGCGCGCTGGAAGCCCGCCTGGGGCTTCGCCTATTGAACCGCACGACGCGCAGCATATCGCTCACCGACGCCGGCGAACGGCTGCATGCACGCTTCAGGCCGGCCATGATCGAGATGGAGGCGGCGGTCCGCAATGTCGTCGACGCACGCGACACGCCGGCGGGAACGCTCCGGGTGCATCTGCCGAGTGTCGCCGCCGCAACCTTCCTCGAGCCAACCCTCGGCCGCTTCCACGCCGCCTATCCCGATATCGTCCTTGACGTGACGATCGATGATGCAGTCACCGACATCGTCGAAGCCGGTTATGATGTCGGCGCACGGCTGGGTGAGTTTCTCGAAGCCGATATGATCGCCGTCCAGCTCGGCGGCGAGCAGCGCCAGCTGGCCGTCGCTTCGCCGGAGTACATCGTCCGGCACGGCCGCCCAAATGTGCCGGGCGACCTGCTCCAGCACCATTGCATCAACTGGCGCCGGCCGGGCGGTAAAGGTCTCTACAAGTGGGAATTCCTCAAAGAAAACACATGGTTCTCCGTCGCGGTCAACGGCCCGCTGATCGTCTCGCACCGCGAGATGGCCCTTGCCGCCGCCGTCCAGGGCGTCGGCATTGCCTTCTGGGCCGAAGACCTCGTGCGTCCGCTGATCGAGGACGGCAAGCTCGTGCCGCTGCTTGAGGAGTGGTGCGGCACCTTCCCTGGCTGGTTCCTCTGTTATCCCTCACAACGCTACACACCGCCGAGCCTACGCGCCTTCGTCGATTTCCTCAGGCGCGATTCGGGGGCAGCAGAGACCGCTCGACGAAACCGCAATGGATCGTAGGATGACAACTAGACAGGGCACCCGTCGGCGATCGCCGTGACAGTCGCCGAAGATGCCGATCCACGAACGATTGTCGCATCAATAAAAGCCAGGCGTTACGTACCATCAAGGGCAGCTTGTCGCCCGAAGGCGACCTTGCATTGTGCGATCGTCAACGGCTATGCCTTCATCCCATGAAAAAATACGGACGAACCTATCACCTGCCGATTTCGCCCGGAGCGACAAGCGACGACAAGGTCATGACGAAGCTTGACGGGCTGATGATCGCCGATCTTGTCATCACCGAGAAAATGGATGGTGAGAACACGACCATTCATCGGGGTGGGTCTCACGCCCGCAGTCCCGACAGCCGTTACCATTCGTCGCGCGATTGGCTTAAAGCCTTTGCCGCCGGGATCAGCCCGCAACTGGCAGACGGCGAACGCATCGTGGGCGAGAACCTCTATGCCCGGCACTCGATCGGTTATGATGATCTGCCGTCATACTTCCTCGGCTTTGCATGGATTATCGAAGGCGAAGTTCAATCCTGGGATCTGACTCTGGCTCGGTTCGAAGAACTGAGCATCGTTCCCGTGTCGACTCTGTATCGGGGACCATACAATGCCGGCCTGTTCGAGGATACTGCGGCCTCGCTGGATAGGACCAAGCAGGAGGGATTTGTCGTTCGGATCGCTGATGCGTTCCCAGAAACCGAAATGCCAGTTCGCATGGGCAAGTATGTGCGGGACAACCACGTTCAAAGTGAAACGCATTGGATGCGGTCGGAACTCATTCCCAATTGCTTGGCAAGTTCCTGATAGTCGCTCGTCTCTCCTCCGTCCTGTGCTTGTCACAGGAATCCAGCCACGCCGTCCGCGGGCCTCACACATCGCCCGCGGGGTCTTGCCCTGCCGCGCCTGACTTATCATACTGCCCGGGATGAGCGGAAATGAGAGCCCTATCGAGTTCTACACGCGACCCGGCCGGATGACCTCGGCCGGGTCGCATGCGCCTGCCCTTGCCGCGCTTCAGGGCGTCGGCGCCGTTGCCGCCGCCGTGCACGGCACGCTGCTGCATGATGCCTGGGCGCAACACTACGATCAGGTGCTGACCCCGGAGCGAAGGGCGCAATCGCACACGCGGCCGGCGGGCGAGATACTCGATACGATCATGGCGATCGATCCCGCGCCCCTCGACATCACGCGCCCGCCTGACAAGCGCAGCATCGGCACATGCCGCAATTTCACCGTGCTTGCCTGCGCAGCACTCAAGGCCCAGAGCCTGCCGGCACGCGCCCGATGCGGCTTCGGAATGTATTTCGAGGCCGGCAAGGGCATCGATCACTGGATCGTGGAATATTGGGACGGAGAGCGCTGGGTGTCTGCGGACTTCCAGATCGACGATCTCCAGCGTGCTGCCTTGAAACTCGATTTCGATCCTCTCGACCAGCCTTCGGGCAAATTCCTGAGCGCTGGCGAAGCCTGGCAGCGCTGCCGCGCCGGCACCGCCGACCCCGGAAAATTCGGCATCTTCGACGAGTCCGGCTTCTGGTTCATCGCCATGAACCTCGTCCGCGACTTCGCCGCCCTCAATAACATGGAGATGCTTCCCTGGGACAATTGGGGATCGATGCCGGAACCCGAAGAAGAGATGTCTGCGGATGGTCTCGCCCGCTTCGATCGCCTCGCTGCCCTGACGATGGCAGCGGACGAACGCTTCGGGGAGTTGCGGGCGCTCTATGAGGACGATGCCGCGCTGCGCGTGCCGGCGCAGGTCTTCAACGGCGTGCGCCAGCAGATGGAGGATGTGGGCAGCGCGTGATTTATGGAATGGCTGAGATCGCCGCTTGTTCCCTCTTCTCCCCGCCGGGGAGAAGGTGGCCTGAAGGGTCGGATGAGGGGGTTACACGGCACACCATTCATTGCCCCTTCGTTTGCGCTCAGCGCATTCGCTCCTGTCGTCGCTCACCCCCTCATCCGCCTGCAGGCACATTCTCCCCACCGGGGAGAAGAGATACGCGGCGGCGCCTTGGTTTCCCTCTCCTCGACTATGGCGAGAGAGGTAAGGCGAGTATGCCGCAACGCCTCTGTCTGCCACCCACCCCAAATGTCCACTCTTCTCAGATCGGCTTGATTTCGCCCCAGACAATCCTGGTGCACACGACAAAGCTCAACCGATCATCATTCGAATAGGAGCGCAACAGCTCCGAGAGTTCCGCATCAAACCTTGCGATGCGGTCGCCCAGTTTTGAAGGCGCAAATGTATCCCGCGAATGCTGGCAGGATACGAAGTCTTCGACGTTCTGCTCGAAGGGACGCTCTGATACGAAGTGTTCGCTGCCATGGAGGTTGAGATAGCTCTGATAGCTTCGCATGCCCTCGGACCTTTTATCGTGATCGAAAGGCTGGCCTGTCACCTCCGGAACCCACTTCCCCAGGAAAGAATGCCAATCCGATTGCCATGGAGGTTCGAACGGGTCGTCTCCGGAAATGACGGCCATGACATGGCCTGGCGCGGCGTTTGCCAGAAGATGCGGAAACAGCCTGCTATGATCCATCCAGTGGATGCTTGCCGCAGCGACCGTCAGATCGAAAGGTCCACCGTTGGCCGGGAAATCCTCGGCGAAACTTTCTATCCACCGGATATTCCCCGCGTTACCGCCCGGCAGCGATCTGCCGAGAGCGATCATATGCTCAGAGGGGTCAACTGCCGTAACACTTGTAAACGCACCCGCCAGAGCGCACGAGATTTTTCCAGGTCCGCAACCGATATCCAGGAGATGCTCCGACCGTGGCGCAATTGCCAGAAGCTTTCGAAATACGGCATCGGGGTAAGGCGGGCGATACCGGTAATTTGCGACAACGTCGGTTTCCGAAAAGGAGGAGCCCCTGCGCTGATCCATCAAAACTCCATGCTCTCGCGGCCTAAGCAGACGCTGTAACACAAGTTTATGTCAATGGGTTTTCATCGGTTCGGCCATCCGGTTCCGATTGTCTTCCGGGCCGAAACTGTGCCATGACCGATCGACCCCAGATACAACAGATCAAGGTGCGGCATCGGCATGAAGAAGATCGGTTTCCTCTCATTCGGGCACTGGACGCCCTCGTCCCAATCGCAGACGCGCTCGGCCGGCGACGCGCTGCTGCAGTCGATCGACCTTGCCGTCGCGGCCGAGGAGCTCGGCGCCGACGGAGCGTATTTTCGCGTTCATCATTTTGCCCGCCAGCTGGCCGCACCCTTCCCGCTGCTATCAGCCGTCGGCGCTAGAACCAACAGGATCGAGATCGGCACCGCGGTCATCGACATGCGCTACGAGAACCCGCTCTATATGGCTGAAGATGCCGGCGCGGCTGACCTCATCGCCGGCGGCCGCCTGCAGCTCGGCATCAGCCGTGGTTCGCCCGAACAGGTGATCGATGGCTGGCGCCATTTCGGTTATGCCCCGCCCGAAGGCCAGAGCGAGGCCGACATGGCCCGCCACCACGCCGAAGTCTTCCTCGAAGTGCTGCGCGGCGAGGGTTTTGCCAAACCGAACCCGCGGCCGATGTTTCCGAACCCGCCCGGTCTCCTGCGCCTCGAGCCGCATTCCGAGGGCCTGCGTGAGCGGATCTGGTGGGGCGCAAGCTCGAATGCCACCGCCGTCTGGGCGGCCAAGCTCGGCATGAACCTGCAGAGCTCGACGCTGAAGGACGATGAGACGGGCGAGCCCTTCCACGTCCAGCAGGCCGACCAGATCCGCGCATACCGCGAGGCCTGGAAAGAAGCCGGCCACACGCGCCAGCCGCGCGTCTCGGTCAGCCGCAGCATCTTTGCGCTGGTCGACGACCGCGACCGCGCCTATTTCGGCTATGGCAATGACGGTGAGGACAAGATCGGCTTCATCGACGAGAAGACCCGGGCGATCTTCGGTCGCAGCTACGCCGCCGAGCCCGACTCCCTGATCAAGCAGCTCGCCGAAGACCAAGCCATCGCCGAAGCCGACACCCTGCTGCTGACCGTCCCCAACCAGCTTGGCGTCGACTACAACGCCCATGTCATTGAAGCGATCCTCACCCACGTCGCGCCTGCGATGGGTTGGCGCTGAGGCCCCTTCCCGGCAGGCGATCTTCGTCGACCAGGCTGCGGCACACTATGGCTCATGCGCGGTTTGATTTGCCGCAGCCAATTTCCCCATGGCCTGCTGGATGGCCGAGAAGAAAAGCGCCGTCGTGATCCCGAACATCATCAGCCCATTGGCTGCCTGCAGCGGCGCTAGCAGCCGGATACGGCCATCCAGCACGACATCGCCATAACCGAGCGACGTGAAAGTGACGCCCGAAAAATACATTGCCGTTTCGAAGTCTTCGAAGGCACCGAGCACGCGATATAACACTGCCCAAAAAGCGACCTGGAAGATATTGCCCAGCATGAGCACGATCATCAGGACCGAGAATTGCACGAAGATCGTCCGCCAGGGCTTTCGGCCTACGGGTTGCGTGCGCGCGTGAGCAAAATAACGCGCAGCCAGCACCGAAGCCAGCGCCTGGAGTGCGAGGCAGATCGCCATCGCAAGCAGGCCGAGACCAATGACTTTGATCATGGGGCCGGACCTTCGATCTGGGGGCCGTCCTCGACCGGGCGCTGATGCAACCATTCCATCAGCAAAACGAAGCCGACGGCCAGCAGCACGGGGCCGACAAATATACCGAGAAGGCCGTCAGCTATCATCCCTCCGATGACACCGACCAGGATGACCGGCATCGGCACATCAGATCCGCGGCCGAGCATCAATGGTTTGAGAAAATTGTCGCTCAGCCCGGCGATGAAAGACCATATGGCGAAGATGATTGCTGGTGTTGTCGCTTCCGTGACAAAGACATAGGCCATGACAGGCAGCGTCAGCAGCAGCGGCGGTATCTGCACGACTGCCAATAGAAACGTGACGAGCGTCAGGGCACCGGCCGCCGGAACCCCGATGGCGAAGAAGCCAATGCCAACGAGCATCGACTGGATTGCCGCCACACCGACCACGCCGACAGCAACTCCCCGGATCGTTGTGGCGGTCAGGTGGACAAGCCGGGCACCCCGCGCCCTGCTGTTGGTGACGAGTTCCAGCAGACTGAGGGCAAAAGCCGCAGCACCCTTGGCGTAAGCGACAAGCACGGCGGCGATCGCGATGGAAAGAACGAAGGACAGGCCGCCAGAGGCCAGGCCGCCGGCGAAGGATGCGAGCCACGCAGCAGGCTTGCTCAGCATCTCGCCGTATTGACGCAATGCCGAGGGCAGGTTGGCTGCAGCGAGCGACCAGCCGTCCGAGATCTTCGCTCCGACCACCGGCAGGTCGGCAAGCCACGTTGGAGGCGGCGGAATTGTCAGGCTTTGGTTCTGCAAACCGGACACAAGCCAGTAAATGGATGACCCAAGCGACGTGATCACGACGAACATCGGCACCAGCACGACGGCAACGCCGACGATCCCTATGAGCGATGCCGACCAGCGATTGCCGATCCGATCGGACAGGCGCAGATGTAACGGATGAAGCATGACCGCCAGGATCACTGACCAAAGCAGAATGCCGAGGAACGGCGACATGATCCTGGCGCAGACATAGACCAGAAGCGCGACGACTCCCAATTGAACCGCTGCATGGATGATGGACGGTCTCGACGGCGCGAGATCGACATTCGATGCGCTGGACGTCATTTTCCCCTCCCGGCCCGACCTCCGCCAACGAGCGAAGCCGGACGCTCACGCATCGGACAGCGAAACCTTCCACCCGGTATCGGACCTGCGCGGCGAAGATTTTGCCGACGCCGTGAAAGATCGTCTCCAACGCCCCATCATCATACACGACTTCGTGAAAACGGGATACGGCCACTGCTGCCGGGCTCTCAACCCCTGGTGTACCTGGCGCGAAATTCGCGAGGACTGCAGCCCTCGCGTTCGTGAAAGACACGCGAAAAATAAAACGGGTCATCCAGGCCGACCATGGCGGCGATGGTTTCGATCTTCTCGTCGGTGGTTGCCAAGAGCTGTTTGGCGTGGTCAATGCGCGCACGAAGCTGGAATGCCTTGGGCGGCAGCCCGGTTTTGAGCGTGAACCGCCTGCGCAGCGTCGCCGGCGACATCCCGTGCTCGGCGGCGAAGGCTGTAAGGTCCAGCGGTTGCATTGCGCGTTGCCGCAGCGTTTCGACGATTTCGGCCATGTCGGGCCTGTCTCGGCGGTGATCGGCAGCAACACTTACCTGTTTTGCCGCTGATATGACGATGCGATGCAGCATCAAGGCCGCCGATGCCTGCCCGAGGTTGGTATCGTCGAGCAGGTCGGCATGCAGGGTGCCGAATAGCCGCGCCATCTCATCTACGTGATGCAAGGCCACGACGGGCTGTCGCTCGGTCATGAGCCTCAGCCGGACGAAGTCTCGCGTGAACGATCCTTCGAAAAGCGCCCAGCGCTCGTCCCAGCCGCCTTCATCGGGGCCATAGGAATGCGCGCGGTTCGGAAACAGCCAGAAGAGGATCGGCCCGGTGAGGCTCAGGCGGCCGCTGGCCGCGGTGTCCAGCCAGCCCTGCCCGCGCTCTACCAGCACGACGGCGAAACTCGGCAGTTTCCGGTCCGTCACCGCACGGCGGGCCTGCTGCTTGCCGCTGCCGGTAACAGCAAGTCCGCCGGCAGCGGCAAGCGGCGCCCTATAGATGGCCTCTGGGTCTCTCATGGTGAGCGAAAAGTCCAGCTATGAATTTCCTCTATGTCGGTTGGCGCGCCGGATCAGGTAATTGATGGCAAGCCAACTCAAGCGACGGAGGAGTGAAATGTCAATTGCCGCGGAGGCCGAGCAGATCTGCAGGCCGGAATTTCCCCTTGCCGCCCATGGCAAAACCTTGCCTGCGGAGCGGACGGGCTGGCTCATGCCGACCGATCCCGTCATCGGCGTCGACGCCATCCGCCGCCGCTACCAGCACGATGGCTATGTCTGGCTTAAAGGCCTTCTGCCGCGGGCCGATGTCATCGATTTCCGCCACTGGGTCTTCGAGCGCCTTGCCGAAACCGGACTGGTCGAGCCGGGCAGCGATTTTTCTCTGGGGATCGCGTCTGCCGGTGGCTTCGACAGAAGCCTGGCGGACCGGCGCCTGATGTCGCTCGTCCGCTCCGCCGCCTATGAAGGCTTCTGTGCGCAACCACTGCTCGTCCGCTTCATGGACGATTTCCTGCAGGGCATCTCCTATCTGCACAAGCGCAAGATCATGCGCTTCGTCCAGCCGGGATCGCTGACAGCCACGCCCGCCCACTACGATCTCGTCTATCTCCGAGGCGGCACCAGCCGCCTGGTGACGACCTGGATACCGATCGGCGACACCCCCGCCGAGATGGGCGGCTTGGTCTATCTCGAAGGCTCGCATGCTCTGGGCACCAAGATGGAGGCCGAATTCAGGGCGGCAAGCGGCGATCTTTCTCCGGAAGAGCAGATCAGTGCCTATAACAGCCACATGAGCGAAGGCGGCTGGGTCTCGAAGGATCCCCCCGACATGGCAGAGCGTTTCGACACCCGCTGGCTCGCCGCCGATTATGAGGCCGGCGACGTGGTGCTCCACTCGCCCTACATGATCCACGCTTCGACCATCAACCAGGACCGCAGCCGGCGGCTGCGCCTCTCCACCGACATAAGATATCAGAATGTCGACGACGAGATCGACGTCCGGTGGAACAACCACTGGAGCCTCGGCGATATGCTGTAGCCCGGCTTCCAGTGCCCATCTTTGACCGGCGATCCGGTGCTATGGCTGCCATAAAAGGTTGATTGGAGAAGAGACGTCGACACAGAAGCGGAGCGTCGGGACCTTACTGCCGCGGTAGCCGTTGATGGTGCGAACCTTGAATCGATCCCATGACTGACCGACTTATTGATGTAGCCGAACCGCTCGAGTTGCCTCATGCCGCGTACGAACCTGAACGATATCATGATCTTCATGGCCGTCGTCGATGCCGGAAGCTTTATCGCCGGCGGCCAGGCCATGGGCCTGTCCCGTTCCGCGGCAGGAAAGGCCGTCATCCGCCTGGAAGACCGGCTCGGCGCGCGCCTGCTCAACCGCACGACAAGGACACTGAGCCTAACCGACGAAGGCCGGATGTTTTACGAGCGCGGGCTGCAGATCCTCGCATCGGTCGACGAGGCGGAAGCGAGCGTGGCAGGGCAGAACAGCACGCCGCGAGGTGTTCTCAGGCTCACCGTTCCAGATGCCTTCGGGCGGCTCGTCGTGCTGCCCCTGCTTGAAAAATATCTGCGGGCCTGGCCCGACATCCAGGTCGAAGTGAGCTTCACCGATCGTTTGGCCGACATCGTCGAGGAAGGCTTCGATCTGGCGATCCGGATCGGCGCGACGGCGACGGCGTCGGACATCCGCCTCGTCTCGCACGTGATCGCCACCTATAAGGCGCGGCTCTGCGCCTCGCCGTCCTATCTCGCCGAGCGCGGTGAGCCGGGCGACATCGACGATCTCGCAGCCCACGACTGCCTGATCTTCGCCGGCCGCAATCAAAGGCAGGGCTGGCGCTTTCGCGGTGAAGGCGGTCCCTGGGTCAAAGCGCAAGGGCGCAGCCGCCTGAGGCTCGACAGCGCCGAGGCAATCCGCGACGCCGCCCTGGCGGGGCTGGGCATCGCGTTGCTTCCCGATTTTCTCGTCGCCGACGATCTCGTCACCGGCCGCCTCCGGCAGATCCTGACCGACCTCGAAACCGACGACGCAAAGATCGTCACGCTCTATCTCGACAAGCGCCTGCTGGAACCACGTGTCCGACGCTTCGTCGATCTGATAGTTGAAGAGCTTGGGCGCCGGGGGCAAAGCACGGGGCCGCGACGCTAAAACAGTAGACGCACGCTTTCATGCGCCGGCATCGGCGACCGCCTTGTCGAAGCCGCGGAAGCTTTTCAGCGCCAGGGGAAAGAGCGTTGCGGCGAGATAGGCGAGCCCGGTGAGCGAGAGCGCCGCGGCAAGGCCGATCGTACTGATCAACGCGCCGCCGACGAGGCCGCCGAAGGGGATGAGGACAAAGCAGAGGGCGGCGTTCATCGCGGTGACGCGGCCGGTCAACGGCTTGGGGATGCGCTCGAAGATCACCGCAGACAGGATCGGATTGAGGAAGCCCGAGGCAAATCCTGCGATTGCCAGGGTGATGAAGATGAGGGCGAGCGGCGCATCCAGCGCAACAACGAGAAAACGCGGAAACCCGGTCAGCAGGAACGCCACGGTATAGACCATCAGGCGCGGCATCCGCTCGCCGATCGCAGCGGCAATCGCGGCACCCGCGATCGAGGCGCCGGTGAAGGCCGAAAACATCGCCCCCAACAATTCCGGGCCATGGCCTGAGCTCTGCGTCCAGACGGGCAGCAGTACGGCGTGATAAGCCTGGTCCAGCAGGTTGGTGGTCGCCACCATGGTGACGATGCTGACGAGCACCGCGTCGCCGCGCAGAAAGCGCCAGCCTTCCCGGAGATCGCTGAAATAGGAGGACATCCCGCCCGGCCGAGCCTCAGGCGCGCCGCGCGGTTCGGGCATGCCGCGTGGCTCGGGGACGCGCCGCAGCCCAGGAATGCCTACTCCCACAATCAGCGCAGCGGCGGCGAAGGTGACGGCATTAACGACGAGCGCCTGGCCCGGGCCGATCAGGCCGATCAGCGCGCCGGCGCCGGCTGCCCCCGCCGTCGAGGCCAGCCGCTCGATAGCACCGACGACGCCGGTGACCCGTTCGAGCGGCATGGCCGCCAGCGTGGCGATATCAGGCACCATCGCCTGTTTGGCGGCATCGGAAGGGCCGCGCAGCACGCCCATGGCAAAGACAACAGGCAGTAGCAGCGGCATGGTCAGCAGGCCAAAGAGATCGAGCAGCGGCACCAGCCCCACCACAGCCACCGAGGCGGTATCGCAGACGACGGCGATGCGCTTCGGGCCGACGCGGTCGATCAGCGGCCCACTGAGCGCCTTGGCGGCGACATAGGGCAGCATTTCCATCATAGCCGTCAGCCCGGTCAGAACCGGGCTGCCCGTCGTGCTCAGCACCAGCCAGGGAATGGCGATGGTCGACAGCCGCGTGCCGGAAAGCGAAAGCGTCTCGGCTGCGGCAAGCGCCAGGAAAGGTCCACCTCTTCTCATGGCCCACCATCCCCATCGCGGTGCGGGAGCCGGCCCGGGTAGGGAAAGGCGTGCAGCATGATCGAGAAGGGAACCATATCCGGGGGTGCCAGCTCCCCCAAAGGCGGAGCTACCCGCATCGCTTCGAGAATGATATCGGTCAGCCGCTTGGTCAGGGCTTCGGCCTGTTCCGCCGTCATCGGGATGATGATGTCGCTGGCCGTGCTCGCCTTGCGCCATTCCGCCGGCAGCTCGGTATATTCCTCCAGCGCCTGCTGCATCTGACCGACCTGCAGCGAGAGCGCCGCCTGGTTGAAGGCAAGATCGAGATCCAACGCTTCGCCCTCAGCCTCGCTCGCCGGCACCGAGGTGAGTTCGTGGCTTGCGCGCCACCAGCGATCGCGCCGCGAGGGATGCGGTGCTTCCTCGATAAAGCCATATTGGGCAAGCTGGCGCAGGTGATAGCTGGTAGCGCCGCTGTTCAACCCGAGCCGCACCGCCAGCTGCGTCGCCGTAGCGGGTCCCTCGACCCTGAGCATGCCGAGCATGCGCAACCGGACTGGATGCGCCAGCGCCTTCAGCGCGGTCGGATCGGGCACCACGCGGCTGATGGTGCGGGGTGCGGTGACGGATTGAGCAGGCTGCGGGCGCGGTGTTTTCATGCCGCAAGCCTACTATTGCAAACATATCTTTGCAAATCTTACTTTGCAAAACTGCGTCATCCCTGCCCGCAGCTCAATCCGTCGGCAGGGCAAAGACAGCGCAAGGGTCGGCGATGCCGCGCAAGGTGTGCTCCCCGAGCGGCGTCAGCGCCGTCGCCGTATTCGCTGCCACCGCGCCCGAGATCAGCACGCTTCGGCCGAGCGGCTTGCAGAGCCCTTCCAGCCGGCTGACCAGATTGACGGCGGGGCCGATGGCGGTAAAATCCAGCCGGTCGGCCGCGCCGATATTGCCCCACAGGATTTCGCCGAAATGAAGTGCTGCGCCGAAGGGCAGCGGTGCCAGTCCCTGCGCCTGGCGCAGTTGATCGAGATGGGCCATGCCGGCACGGCTGGCGGCGACCGCCCGAAGTGCGGCCTCGCAAGCCTCGCGATCCCCTCGGGCTGCGTCGCCCTCGCCTGACGTAGCCGTGACCGGGAAGATCGCCAGCACGCCGTCGCCGATGAATTTCAACACCTCACCGCCGAAGGCATGCACGGCGCCAGCGACGCGGTCAAACCAGGCGTCCAGTGCTGATATCATCACGTGAGGTTCGGTCACCTCGGAGAGGGCGGTGAAGTCGCGCAGATCGGCACAGAGAAGGGCCGCGCGGATGGTCTCGCCGGTGCCGCGGGCAAGCGCGCCGGCCTGCACCCGCGCGGCGCTACGGCGGCCGAGATAGGCTTCAAGCAGCGCTGCCCGCGCCTCGCGCGCCGCCAAAGCGGCGAGCGGCGCTGCAGCAAAACGCGCGACCTCGCGCAGCAGGCCGGCCTCGGCTGCGCCGAATGCACCTGCCCCTACCCCGCTGGCAACCCTCGCCCAGCCGAGCAGCGGGCTGTCCGACCGATTGTCCTGTGAAGGCCCGATCCTGTCTTCCCATACCGGCCCGAGCCCGGCCAGCCACTCGCGCCCGGCCTCGCTCCGCGGAGCGGCGGCAAAGGCCAAAGCCTCAATAACAGCGCCAGTCTCCGCCCGCCACAGCCAGGTGCGCCGCGCGATGATCGGATGCGGCACCGAAAGCGTCAGCGCGCCGCCCAAAAGCGGCAGGCCATCGGCCAGCAGCCGGCGCCCGAGTTCGGCCAGAAACCATTCGGGACTGGGCGAGGCACCGGCCTCATCAACCAGCCAGGCAAGGGGAGATGGCAGATCCATGGCTTAACATCGCACGCTGACCGGGGCGGCCGCAAGGATGTCCCCGGGTGAGCGCAAGCAGCCATTCCGAATGTCCATGAGGACGTTTCCACCGGCTCAACCTTTCATCCCCAAAAGGACGTTCCACTCCCTGTCGAAAACCATTCGCCGCGGTGGAAAACAAAAAATAAACACTTTAAACTTGCGCGGCTTTGATTCCATTATGGGGCCGTTCGTCATCGTGTGATTGAGGGGTACGATGGGCACGATTTTCTGGCCGAAAGTTCCGCTGGATGGGAATGACATGACGCTGCTGACGTCGATCCTTCGGCGATGGTGCGAAAGATATCAGGTCGAGCTGACGGCGGAGGAGAGCAGCCGCAAGGCGAAAGAACTCGTCGAATGGTTCGAATTCGGCGTCAAGGATCCCGTCGAGCTCGAGGAATTGATCGACGACAAGCACTGGCTCGTCAGCAGGATCTGATCCTCTCGGGCGAATCGGGAGAACGCTGGCTGTCAGCGTCGGCGAAGCATTAGAAAAGGCCGGGCGAAAATCGCTCCGGCCTTCGTCCATCTACATCTAAGCCAGACCTTTAGTCATCATCCCGCCAACGCCGGTCGCGATCCCAGCGCCTCTCATCGCGCCAGCGCGGACCATCCCAATCCCGGTGACGCCGCTCCCAGCCCCAGCGGGGCGGACCACCGTAGAAAGCTACCGGCGGCGGGCGTCTCCAGTTTCGCCGGCATTCGCCCCAGCGCGTCAGATGCCAGCCGCGACCGCAGGCGTAGTCGACCCTTGTGACATTGCTCTGGACATTGATTGTCCCCATCGGCATTGCCTCCGCGGTACCGATCGAGAGGCTGCCGGCAAGCAAGGCAGCCGCGATAGAAAGTGCCTTCATCGTGAACTCCATTTTCAATCCAGCCGTCCGCAGATTAGGACCGCTAAATTGAACTGGAGATGAACTGCGCGTTCATGTTTGCGGTAGCAAAAGAAGCGCTTCCGCACGACCGGCTTGGGCGCTCGCCGACCGTTGTTGTCGCAACGGCAAGCGCTTCACAGACGCCCCGCTGCCGGCAAAATTTGTTCATGTCCTGCCGTAAAAAGGGTCGGGACCCGGATCATGCCCGGCGGCGACCTCGGTCAACCGCCCGAGGTAATGCGCCCAGCCTTCCGCATGGCCGGCGCATTGCTCGGCGCTCGGCAGGCCGCTATGGGTGAGCCGCAACAGCGTTCCATCTCCTTGCTCGATCAGGTCGATCTCGACCAGGCTCGACCCCGGCGGCACCACCTCACTGCCGTCCCAGCCGAAGCTGTAGGCAAGGCGATGAACCGGAACCACTTCTCGAAACGAGCCGCGCGCAAAGCGGGCGCCGGTGACGTTGACGAGATAGAGCCCACCGGGCTGCGGCTCGACCTGCGCCTCCGTTCCCATCCAGCGCAGGATCTTTTCCGGGTCGGTCATCAGCGCGAACACCGCGGCCGGCGGCGCCGCGATATGCGCCTCGCGGTGGACGACGAAGGGGTCTTGCATCTCTCTCTCCCGTGGTTGCCACGGCCCTGCCCGTCTCCGCTGGAGACGGCGCATCCTGTCTTGCCGTGCTATTCTGACGTGAATGTCCTCACTGGAAGCATGTAGGCGCAAGCCCATCCTCCACAAGAGGGCTTGCCCGTCGCGATCGACGAACAAGCAAAATCGCCGCGTCGGGAGCCCTGATCCTGCATCGGCGCTTTCATCGGTCATGAAAGCTCTTTCCGGACTATTGCCAGCCCGTCACCTTCCACCTATTGTTCGCGCCGTTCTCAGGGCGGGGTGCAAGTCCCTACCGGCGGTATGCAATTTGGATTGCGAGCCCGCGAGCGCCTTCTCAGGAAGGGTCAGCAGATCAGGTGAGATGCCTGAGCCGACGGTCATAGTCCGGATGAAAGAGAACGCGCGTTCCTGCCGCCCTTGCGGCTGTCGGGGACGTTCGTGATCGCCTTGGGTGATGTGTCTGTTCGCCAAAGGAGATTACCATGACACCCACCCGCTATGCCTTCATCAAAGCCAGCTGGCATGCCGATATCGTCGACCGTGCCCTAGATGGCTTCCATCAGCTTATTCCGCCCGAGCAGGTCGATGTGTTCGATGTTCCCGGCGCATTCGAGATGCCGCTGCTGTCACGCGATCTTGCGGCAAGCGGGCGCTATGCTGCTGTCGTTGCCGCCGCCTTCGTCGTCGACGGCGGAATCTACCGGCACGAATTCGTCGCCCAGGCCGTCGTCGATGGGCTGATGCGCGCCGGCATGGATACCGGCGTGCCGGTGCTGTCGGTTTCGCTGACGCCGCATCAGTATCAGGAAACCGAGCATCACCAGCAGATCTACCGCGCACATTTCGTCGAGAAAGGGCGCGAGGCCGCAAAGGCGGCTTTGACGATCGGCAAAACCCGCGCCGCTCTCGCCGCGTGAAAGCGGCTCGACGAGCAGAGGAACAATAGGAGATGAAGACGGCGGGGCACTCCCGCCGTCGACCGCATCAGATCGACTTCACCTCGCCGCCATCCATGCGCAGCGTCGAGCCGGTCATCCAGCGTGCGCCCGGCGATACCAGGAAAGCCATCAGTTCGGCGATTTCTTCCGGTTCGCCGTAGCGGGCGATGCCGGCCTGCTTGGGGAAATGCGCGATCGCCTCTTCCACGCTCACGCCATGCAGCGGCGCCCAGTAATCGAGATAGGAACGACGCCGGCCGGTCATGACGGGACCGGGCAGCACGCTGTTGACCTGCACGCCATCGGTGATGCCGCGATCGGAAAAGGCCTTGGCGAGCGCGACGATGGCAGCATTGATGGTACCGACCGCCGCATACGGCGCCTTCGGAAACACCGCCGAATTGCCCGACATCAAGACGACGGAGCCCTTTGCCTCTTTCAGCGCCGGCCATGCCGCTATCGTCAGGCGCCTCGCGCCGTGCAGCTTTAACGCCAGCCCGTCTTCCCACTGCGCATCGGTCATCTCGAAAAGATCGATCTGTGGCACCCCGCCGGCGATGTTGAGCAGCGCATCGATGCGGCCGAAGGCGCCAAGCGCCTGATCGACCACGGCCTGCGCCGTTTGCGGCTCGGCAAGGTCGGCGCCGATGACGAGGGCTTGCGCGCCGGCCGCCCTCACCGCCTGCGCGGTCTCCTCAAGATTGGCGCGGTTGCGGGCGACCAACACCAGCGCCGAAAAATCGCGCGCGAGGCGCCGCGCCGTCGCCTGGCCGATACCCTGGCTGGCCCCGGTGATGATCGCTACTGAGTTCGACATGTCGTTTCTCCTCTCTGCTTCGGCCACCGCCCGCCCATTCCGGCGGGGCGGCGCCGGGTTGCCGTCAGCGGGCCAGAAAATCCCGAATCTCGGCAGCGATCTCGGCAGCATGCGTTTCCAGCGCAAAATGGCCCGTGTCGAGGAAGCGCACGACCGCGCCCGGATTATCGCGCTTGAAGGCCTCTGCACCGGGCGGCAGGAAGAACGGGTCATTCTCACCCCACACGGCCAGGAACGGCGGCTTGTGGGTGCGGAAATACGCCTGGAAGGCAGGATAGAGCGCGACATTGCTCTTGTAGTCGCCGAAAAGATCGAGTTGCACATCCTCGACTTCAGGCCGGGCCAGATAGAAATTGTCGAGCGAATAACCATCCGGCGAAACCGCCGTCGGATCGGCGACGCCATGGGTATATTGCCAGATCGTCGCCTCCGGCTGGAGCATCGCTTTCAGCGCATTGCGGTTCTCTTCGGAGGCGTCCTCCCAATAGGCCTGGATCGGGTTCCAGCCGTCGCTGAGACCTTCGACATAGGCATTGCCGTTCTGCGAGATGATCGCCGTGATGCGCTCGGGATGTTTCACCGCCAGCCGGAAGCCCGTCGGCGCGCCATAGTCGAACACGTAGACGGCGTAACGATCGAAGCCGACGATTTCGGTGAAGCGGTCGATCGTGGCCGCGATCCCGTCGAAGGTGGCAGGCCGGGCCGGCAGGTCGGATTGTCCGAAGCCCGGAAGATCGGGCGCGACGATGTGGAAGCGGTCGGCCAGCAGCGGAATCAGGTCGCGGAACATGTGGCCGGCGCTCGGAAAGCCGTGCAGCAAAAGCAGCTTCGGAGCATCCGGCGAACCCGCTTCGCGATAGAATATCTTGAAGCCGTCGACGTCGCTCGCCCGATGCGCTGCTGCTGCCGGTCGGCGAAGCGCTGGCGCAATTCGTCTGCACGGAGGATTTCTCTACCGTGAAGGCCTGCGAGGGACCGGTCTGCACGTTGCTTTTTGCCGACCACACCCGTGGCCACCGGCGGCGCTGGTGCAGCATGGCCATGTGCGGCAACCGGGCAAAGCAGGCAGCCCACAGGCATCGGCTGAAGGCGGATCACGAGTGATGCGCTGTCAGCCGGATCTTTGCATGGCCGGGTCGGAATCTGTCTTCAACCGGTATAGGCATGGAATCCGCCAATACCGGCCAAATCAGACAGAATAATTGATTCGACGGCCTCACAGCGCTGTGGTCCACTGGCTGGTGACATGTATCGCCATTCTTAACGCATCCAAAACCTCAAGGAGCTGAAGATGAGCAATGCCATGCGCAGTGAAACCCCCATTGAGACCCCGAGAACACAGCCTGTCGACACCAAGCTCGAGGTGGTCGTCATCCCCGTTTCCGACGTCGACCGCGCCAAACGTTTTTACGACGGCCTGGGCTGGCGGCTCGATGCCGACTTCGCCAATGATGCCGATTTCCGTGTGATCCAGTTTACCCCGCCCGGCTCCGGCTGTGCGATCATCTTCGGCAAGAACGTCACCGCCGCGCCACCCGGCTCGGCCCAGGGCCTTTACCTTATCGTCTCCGACGTCGAGGCGGCCCGCCGCGACCTGATCGCCCGCGGGGTCGAGGTGAGCCAAGTGTTCCATGACGCGGCCGGCGTCTATGCCGGCAAGGACGAGCCCTACCTGTTCGGACGGCTGCGGATCGCCGGCCGCGATCCCGATCACCGCAGCTATCGCTCCTTCGCATCTTTCAAGGATCCCGACGGCAACGGCTGGCTGTTCCAGGAAGTCACCACGCGGTTGCCGGGACGCATCGACGCCGACGAGACGAAATTCACGACGTCGACCGAGCTTGCGTCAGCGCTCCGCCGCGCGGCGACCGCCCACGGCGAACACGAGAAGCGAAACGGCGGCAAGCACGACGAAGGTTGGCCGGACTGGTACGCCGAATACATGGTCAGCGAACAGGCCGGCAAGCAGCTGCCCTTATAGGCAACAGCGGCGACATCCTCTGAGAAGCAACGGCATTTCGGTATGGCGCGCGCCATACCGAAATACTCTATTGTGTCTTCGCCTCACCAATTTCACCGATCTCCTTGCCGACGTCAGGTCGAGGATCGGAATCCACCAGAAGCTGTCATTGAGATGCGGAAGACATCTGCGACGTTATCCAATCGGAAAATGCGAGCATGGCTGCTGTTGGCGGCCTTGATTGAAGTCGGGTCAGCCAATAGCTCCCCAACGATATGGTCGTAGGAAAAGGTTGTCTAATAGCCCCCGAGGATAGATGTCTGGAAAACATCGACGGCGGTGCCAGAGCGATCCCCAGTCCTTGCAGGGCCGCCTCCATCATCGCGAGGGAAGAGTCGAAGACGATACCGGCGTTTATCTGCGCCGCCGGAGGAACGTTCGCTGCCGCGAACCAGGCGCTCCATTCGTCCGCCCTGTAGCTCCGCAAAAGCGTCGCTTCGACCAGGTCTGCAGGCGACCTTAAACGCTCGGCCAATTTGGGCGTGCACAGAGGAGAGAGCGGAGCGTCGAACAGACGCAGCGCTTCTGTGCCGTGCCAGGAGCCGCTGCCGAAGCGAATGGCTAAGTCCAGTCCCTCGGCCGCCATATCGACGCGATTATTGTTTGTCGAAACGCGCACATCGATGAACGGATGCTGCCGTTGAAAATCCGAAAGCCTCGGCAACAACCAGCCAACGGCAAACGTCCCGACCACGCCCAAGAACAGCAATTCCCGAACCTGCCCGGCTTCAATCCGGTCCAGCGTGATCGCCATCTGATCGAAGGAATTGGTCAGGGTCGGCAAAAGGGCTTCGCCTTCTGCGGTGATTTTCAAGCCTCTGGGGAGACGCTGAAAAAGGGCAGCCCCCAATCGCTTCTCCAGGCTTTTGACCTGCTGGCTTACAGCGGCCTGGGTAACACAAAGCTCGATCGCGGCACGGGTGAAGCTGAGATGTCTTGCCGATGCCTCGAAGGCCCTCAAGCCGTTTAAAGGGAGGAATTGCCGAACCATCTTAGCCCTAGATTTTCTTGGATCTCCTCCGAGATATCATCGTTTGCTGCCGTAAAACAGTGCCGTTAAATGCCGTCCTCATGCGCCTTTGCGTTGATGAAAAGCTGCCTGCGGAGGATGAAAATGAATCGTAATTGGATAAAAATTCTATCGGCCACCTTGGTCTCGACATGCATTGCCACAAGTGGCTTTGCGGCCGACGAGATGAAACTGAAAGCCATCTCGGACGCAGCGGTAAAGCCGATTATGGATAAAAACGGCATTCCGGGCATGGCCGTTGCCATCGCCGTTGACGGAGAGGACCACATCTTCAACTACGGTGTCGAGTCGAAGGACACAGGCAGGCCCGTCAGCCCGGCGACCATGTTCGAACTGGGATCGATCAGCAAAACGTTTACAGTCACCCTCACCTCCTACGCGGACGTGACCGGCCGACTTTCGCTGTCGGACAAGGCACGCAAATATCTTCCGTCGATGAAGGGAAGACCCTTCGGCGATGTCGAGCTGATGAATTTGGGCACGCACACGGCTGGCGGATTTCCGCTGCAAGTTCCCGATGAAGTCAAAACCGAAAAACAGCTGATGGAGTATTTCGCAAGTTGGAAACCTTCATATGCCGCCGGAACGCACCGAACATACGCCAATCCGAGCATCGGCGTGCTCGGATACATAACGGCGAAAAGCATGGGCAAAGATTTCACAGCTCTTATGGAAGACCAATTGTTTCCTTCTCTCGGGTTGACGAGCACGTATATCAATGTGCCGAAATCGAGAATGGCCGACTATGCCCAAGGCTACAAGCGAAGCGGTGAGCCGGCTCGGATGACACCCGCCACTCTTTCGTCCGAGGCCTATGGAGTGAAATCCACAGCAAGCGACATGATCCGGTTCATCGACGCGAACATGGGACTGGTCAAGTTGGACGGAAAGCTCCATCAGGCGATCACGAACACGCACATGGGATACTTCGATGTCGGCGCGATGACGCAAGACCTTATTTGGGAGCAGTATTCCTATCCCGCGACGTTGACGACGTTGATGGACAACAATTCCAGCGCGATGCTCAAAACCATTCCCGTCAAGCAGCTGACGCCGGCGATGCACCCGCGCGACGACGTGTGGATCAATAAAACCGGCTCCACGAATGGTTTCGGCGCATATGTCGCGTTCATCCCGAAAGAGCGAGTTGGTATCGTCATTCTGGCCAACAAAAACTATCCCAACGAGGACCGTGTCTCTGCCGCCTACCAAATACTGACTGATATAACTTCGGCGCGCTGATCCGGTAGAGCATGATGCCGAAAAGTGTGCGCGGTTTTCGGACGACATCATGCTCTAACTATATAATGCAGAACAGGATTGAGATTTTAGGCCGACCCGGCCTAAAATCATCCTG
>NZ_PQIG01000085.1 GCF_012349115.1 Rhizobium ruizarguesonis | reverse complement strand
GCAAACTATCTTAGAAACTCAGGATATGCTGCCGTCTAAAAACAGCACGCTCTAGGGAAACCGGCTAGACTGCCGATACGATACGGGAGGGGACAGGATGCTCAGACATTACAGGATGTTCGCCGCCTATAATCGCTGGGCCAACCGCCAAGTCTATGCGGCTGCGGCCGAACTCAGCGATGCAGAATTCCGCAGCGACCACGGCGCTTTTTTCGGTTCGCTGCATCGCACGCTCAATCATCTGATCGTCGCCGACCGGATATGGATGAAGCGCTTCACCGGCACCGGCGAAGCGCCGGGGACACTCGATGCCGTGCTCTTCGAAGATCTGGATGCGCTTGCCGCCGCACGCAAAATCGAGGACGAGCGTATCATTGCCTGGACGGGCATGCTGGACGAGAAAACCCTCGCCGCCGACTTCACCTATGTGCCGGTGACGCAGCCGATCAAGATCACCCAGCCGCTGGCTCCGGCGCTCGCGCATCTCTTCAACCACCAGACCCATCATCGCGGCCAATGCCACATGACGCTGACGGCGCTCGGCAAGCCGAGCCTCATGCTTGATCTCATCTACTTCCTGCGGAGCGGGCCGCGAGTGGATGTGAGGCCCGATCCGAATTAGAAAGTGAGAACATGATGCCATCCGGAAAACCGCTCACACTTTTCGGCATCATGTTCCGGCCATCAAGACTGAATTAACCGCCTTTGCCGGTTCTGCCGCCGATCCAGGGCTTCCCCGTTGAAAATTCAGCCTCTCTTAAACGCTTGCGGGCATAGCGTGATGTGAGAGATGAGGCCGGGCCGCGAGGGATCGTCATGCAGAATGCAAGCGCAAACGCACTGGTGCCGCGCGAGGCGGCACGCCCGGCGCCGATGGCGGACATTCAGAAGATCGCCCAGCACATGGCGCGCCTGAACGTCGTCGCGCTGCCGCGCAATTACGAACTCTTCCACGAGGCGATCGTCGGGCTCAATGCCGGCCTTGCACAGGATATCGCAGCACTCGGACCGCAGCCGCAGCAGCCGATGCTCGACGAACTCGGCCTGAAATATCGCCTCGTCGGTCATTGCGGGCTGGCGGGCGAGACATCACGCAACGAGGCGAGCCGGATGCTGCGCGACGTGGCGGAAAGGCTTGCCGAAGGGTTGAAGCATAAGAACGCCTTTGCGCGCGCCTGCGGTACGATCCTGAAATCCGTTTCCGGCCATGACGATCAGAGCCTTGCCGCCTTCCTCAGCGAGATCGACTACCTCACTGCTTCGCTTTCGACCGTTCTTGCGGCGGAGATGGAAATCGGCGCGAAGCTGCAGGACGATATCAAGACGCTGGAAACGCTGGAGCGCGGTATTTCGGCGATGCAATCGGCCGCCATCGCCGACAGGATCACCGGACTTCCGAACCGCATCGCGCTGAACCGGACGATCGCCGATCTCTACGAGCGGGAAGAAGGTGCCGCCGGCAGCGCGCTGATCATGGTCGATATCGACAATTTCACCGATCTCAACGACAAATATGGCACGCAGGCAGGCAACAAGCTCCTGAAGAAGCTCGCCGGACTCCTCCAAAAGTCGATCAAGAAAAACGATTTCATTGCCCGCACCGAGGGTGACGAATTCGCCCTCTTGTTTTCCAATGTTGGCATGAAGGATGCAATTGCTATCGCCGACCGCCTGCGCGCCTCCGTCGAGGACAATCTGGTCTTCGCGACATCCGACAAGACCGATCGCGGCAGGCTCACCATCTCGATCGGCGTGGCGCTCAGCACCGATGCTGCAACACCAGGACAGTTGCAGGCCAATGCCCGCGTGGCGCTTCTCGCCGCGCAATCGAACCCTCGACTGCCGGTGCAGGCTCTCGGCCGCTGAAGCGGCGGACACGTGTTCTGGCCGCGGGACAAGCAAGCTTGCCAGCGCACAAGCAAGCTTGTCGTGGGACAAGCAAGCTTGTCCCAGGGATAAGCGCTCTTGCCTTGGCGAGCGCTTTCGGCCAAAACGCCGCCATGATCACGCTCACCGACATTTCCGCCCGCATCGCCGGGCGCCTGCTTCTCGACAATGCCAGCGTTTCGCTGCCTTCAGGCACGAAGGCCGGGCTCGTCGGGCGCAACGGCGCCGGCAAGTCCACGCTTTTTCGCGTCATCACCGGCGATCTCGGCTCGGAGAGCGGAACGGTGTCGATCCCGAAAGCCGCACGCATCGGCCAGGTGGCGCAGGAAGCGCCTGCGACCGAAGACGCGCTGATCGAGATCGTGCTTGCCGCGGACAAGGAACGTACCGCCCTCGTTGCCGAGGCGGAAACGGCGACCGACCCGCACCGCATCGCCGAAATCCAGATGCGCCTCGTCGATATCGACGCGCATTCGGCCGAAGCGCGTGCGGCGAGCATTCTTGCCGGCCTCGGCTTCGACAAGGCGGCGCAAGCCCGCCCCGCCTCCTCCTTCTCCGGCGGCTGGCGCATGCGCGTCGCCCTTGCCGCCGTGCTGTTTTCGGAGCCGGATCTGCTTCTGCTCGACGAGCCGACCAATTATCTCGACCTCGAAGGCACGCTGTGGCTGGAAGACTATGTCAGGCGCTATCCGCACACCGTCATCATCATCAGCCACGATCGCGACCTGTTGAACAATGCGGTCAATGCGATCGTCCATCTCGACCAGAAGAAGCTCACCTTCTATCGCGGCGGATATGACCAGTTCGAGCGGCAGAAGGCGGAAGCCGACGAGTTGCAGACGAAGGCCAAGGCCAAGAACGACGCGGCGCGCAAACATCTGCAGGGCTTCATCGATCGCTTCAAGGCCAAGGCCTCCAAGGCTCGGCAGGCACAATCGCGCGTCAAGGCGCTCGAGCGCATGGGAACGGTCGCCGCGGTGATCGAGGATCACGTCCAGCCGATCACTTTTCCCGAGCCGGAAAAGCAGCCGGCCTCACCGATCGTCGCGATCCAGAGCGGCGCCGTCGGTTACGAGCCCGGCAATCCGATCCTGAAGAACCTCAATCTTCGTATCGACAATGACGACCGCATCGCCCTGCTCGGCTCGAACGGTAACGGCAAATCGACTTTCGCCAAATTCATCTCCGGCCGACTTGCGCCGGAGAGCGGTGAAGTGAAGATCGCGCCGAGCCTGAAGATCGGCTTCTTCGCGCAGCACCAGCTCGACGACCTCATCCCCGAGCAATCGCCGGTGGAGCATGTGCGCCGGCTGATGCCCGGTGCGCCGGAGGCCAAGGTGCGCGCCCGCGTCGCGCAGATGGGGCTTGCGACCGAGAAAATGGCGACGGCCGCCAAGGATCTTTCCGGCGGCGAAAAAGCCCGCCTGCTGATGGGGCTTGCCGCCTTCAATGCGCCGAACCTGCTGATCCTCGACGAGCCGACCAACCACCTCGACATCGACAGCCGCCGCGCGCTGATCGAGGCGCTGAATGACTACGAAGGCGCCGTCATCCTGATCTCGCACGATCGCCATCTGATCGAGGCGACGGTCGATCGGCTGTGGCTGGTCAATGGTGGCACGGTGACGACCTTCGAAGGCGATATGGACGAATATCGCGACCTCATCGTCACATCCGGTAAAAAAAAAGAAGAAAAGCCGCAGCTAATTGAAGACGCGACGTCGAAGGCCGACCAGCGCAAGCTCAATGCCGAACGTCGCGCCTCGCTGACGCCGCTCAAGAAAAAGATCAACGAAATCGAATCCTTGACGGCGAAGCTGGAGAAACAGATTCAGGCGCTTGACGCGGAACTTGCGGATCCGTCCCTTTACGAGAAGACGCCCGCTAAAGCCGCCGAGAAGGCAAAACAGCGCGGCGAAGCTGCGGCGAAACTGGCTGCCGCCGAGGAAGACTGGCTGATGCTGTCGGCCGAATACGAAGAAGCGATGGCGGGGTGAGTTCGCTTATTTCGTACAAGCCTTCAGCTTGTCCGCGCCACCCCATTTGTCGAGTTCGGCCTGGCCGATCTTTCCGATATCGGCACGCCACTGTTTGCTGTCGAGACTTGGAGCGGGAGCCGAACCGGGGAAGACGATCGTCAGGACAGAGCTTTCAATACCGCGTTTAGCTCGCCTTACGCCATCTCTTACAACTATCGGGTCATTCCCGATATCTTGATGGAGCTTGACGGAGGCTTCACCGAGCCTTCCACCATCGGCAAAAACGGCAAAGGCGTATTTGCTCTTGGTAGGCCAATAGACAACCGCGACATCGCCGTTATGCACTCCGTATTTCGTCGTGAAAGCGGTCGGAAGCACCACATATGGAATTTCGTTTGCATCAACATAGTGCCGCTGAGTCCCGTCCGGCGTGCCGGGTATGGACATGCTCGTGGTCGTTACAAAAGCCTTGCCGGGAAAAGCATCGCCCTCGCCTTGAATAACGGGTTTATTGTTTTTCGTTAGGAACCCGAAGATCCGCAAACCCGAATAGTCGCCTGATTGCCGGGCCTTGTCCCAGGCGCTACGACAAAGAGGCTGCCAGTTCGACGGATTATTGTTCGGCGTTTGAGGCACGCCGTCAACAATTGCAGAAATCCCATCGCAAGTGTAGGATAAGCCCTTACCGTCCACGCGGTAGGAATCGGGGGCTCCATCGGCATCGACATTCAGTTTGTTTGTTCGAAATCCGGCCGCAGAACCCGATTTCCATGTGTCCACGCCGTTAATCTTCGTTGGAGCCCCCACCGAACCGCAAACAATTTCCGATTGTGCCGCGGAAGCGTAAGTGATCGAGATTAAAGTGAAAATAACAAGTCGCATAGCGATTTCCCCCAACCGATATGAGTTAAGATTAACGGCTTCTCTTTTCAATGCAACCTTAAATTTTATAGGGTCGCCTAGCTTCTGATAGGGTTTTTAAAGTCATACTTTTCGAGCGACCGTGTCCCCTAGCAACCTCGCCGACGTAGGCGAGATGGCCGCACGATGTCTCCTTCTTCCGTTTCCCTTATCTTGCCGAGAGCCACAGGTGCGCGCCGCGGCCGCCATGCGCGATATGGTGGTCATGGATGTCGATATCGACAGCAAGGACTACGTCACCACGACGCCGGTCTCAATAACGCAGCGGACGATGAACCTCTTGCACAAGCGCGGCCGCGGCATCATCCTGATGCACGACATCCACAAACGCACGGCGACGATGCTGCCGACCCTGCTCTCGAGGCTCGAAGCCGAAGGCTACAAGGTGGTGACGCTGAAATTCAAGAAGACCGAGGTGCCGAACACCGTCGTCGCCTCGGCCGATCTCGTGACGATCCGCTAGCGCATTGGCCCGAAAATCGAGATCGATTTTCGGGCCAATGCTTAGATTCAAAGTGTTACAGCGTCCTTCGCGCGCCTGAAGAGACGCGCGGCGCTGTAAGGCGGGTTGCCAAGTCGGGACCGGCTGCCTAGATCTGTCCGACGTCAATGGAAGCAGGCCAGTCGGATATGAACCTTCATCTCGAAACGGACGACGATCCGCGCACCCGCCAGTTCATCGACGAGCACAACCGGGTTTCCGACGCGGCACTGAGAACACCTGAATTCGAGAGGGATCGCGACGCGATCAAGGCGCTGATCGAGCGGCAGGACAGGCTGATCGTTCCGATGCGCCGAGGCGAGTGGCTGTTCGACTTCCGCCAGAGCAAGGACAATCCTCTCGGCATCTGGCTCCGCCTGCCGGCAGACCAGGAGCCGTTGCCCGACGCCGCCTGGGAGCCGGTCTTCGATCTCGACGCCTTCTGCGTCAGGGAAGGCAAGCGCTGGAACTGGCGCGGCGCCGTCACCTGCCCATGGGAGCCGATGCGGGTGCTGCTCACGCTTTCGGACGGCGGCTCCGACCTTCTCCGGCTGCTCGAATTCGACGCCGAGAAGAAACAGGTCGTCGAGGGCGGCTTCGATACACCGGCCGCACGATCGCATGCCACCTGGCTGAGCCGCGACGAAATCTGCTATTTCGGTTCCATCGACAGATTTTCGGCGACCCGCTCCGGATGGCCGCGCGTCGGACGGCGATTGAAGCGCGGGCAGCGACCGGAAGATGCCGCCGTCATGTTCGAAGCAGCCGACGAGGACGTCTACGGCTTCAATCTCGTCATCGACCCTGCCCTATCGGGCGCTTCGGCGGATCGCGGACTGATCGATATTTTCGTCGCCGCCCACGAGATCGGCGTCGCGAGCGCTTTCCTGATCGCCAACGACGGCACACAGCGGCGCATCGATCTGCCTAAGGAAGCCGATTTCCAGTTCAATCATGATCATTGCCTTTGGCGGGCAAAGACCGATGAACGCGTTGCGACCGGCAGCCTCGTGCTGCAACGCTTCGATCCCGCCTCGGAGACGGCCCTGCTCGGGCCGGAGCGGATCCTGTTTCAGCCTAGCGAGGGCCAGTCCATCGCGCAGATGATACTGATGCAAGAATGGTGCGTCTTCATCATCTCCGATCGGCTGCGTCCGCGTCTCATGGTGCTGGACCTGACAAGGCCCGATGCCGAACAGCGCGAGATCGCACTGCCGGCGGATATGCAGACGGCTCACTTCAGGCCGCTCCATGCGGATCTGCATCTTGGCGACGATACGCTCCACATCATCGGCCAGGGCTTCCTGCAGCCGCCCGTCTGTTACCGCCTCGAGCTGTCGGATCGCAGCAGGCAGGCCGAGCCGATTTTCGTCGCCGCGGCGCCGAGCTATTTCGATGCGACCGATATGTCATCCGAACTGCTGGAGGCTGTTTCCGAGGACGGAACGAGGGTTACCTACCGGCTGGTCCTGCCGAAGCAGTGGACCAAGGGCGCGCTGCCGGTGCTGCTTTACGGCTATGGCGGCTTCGATGTCCCGTTGTCGCCAAGCTATTCCGGCGTGACAGGACGCTGGCTGGAACAAGGCGGCGCCTATGTGCAGGCCTATATTCGCGGCGGCGGCGAATTCGGGCCCGACTGGTATCGCAGTGCCAAGCGGCAGGGGCGAGACCGGGCGTTTGCCGATTTCGTCGCCATCGCCCGCGATCTCGTCGCCCGCGGCTATACCGTGCCGTCGCGGATCGCCTGCCAGGGCGGCAGCAATGGCGGTCTGCTGACCGGCGTGATGCTGACGCGCTATCCCGATGATTTCGGCGCCGTCTGGTGCCAGGTGCCGGTTCTCGACATGACACGCTTCCACCTGTTTAGCGCAGGGCAAGCCTGGATGGACGAATATGGCGATCCGGAGACGCCGGTGGACCGGGATTTCATGCTCGGTTATTCGCCGCTTCACAATGTCGGGCCGGCGACCAAGGTCAGCTATCCGCCGATCTACATCGAAAGCTCCGCCAATGACGACCGCGTGCATCCCTCGCATGCGCGCCGCTTTGCCGCACGGCTGGAGGAAGAAGGACACCGGCCGCTCTTCCATGAATTCGGCTCCGGTGGGCATGGCGGCGACGGCAATTCCGAAGAGCGCGCCGCCCGCGCAGCGATGGGTTACAGCTTCCTTCGCCAAACCATCATGCGATAGGATGCCATAGAATGGAGGAGGAGAGCTTGTCGGCGCGCCTCTTTCTGAATACAAACACGGCAATAATCATACTTTTCATACAGGCTCGAGCGAAACACCATGTCTCCTATCAATCTCGCCATCGTCGGCGTCGGCAAGATCGTCCGCGACCAGCACCTTCCCTCCATCGCCAAGAACCCGGATTTCGCGCTCGTCGCCACGGCAAGCCGCCACGGCACAGTCGAAGGCGTCAAGAGCTATACGACGATCGAGGCGATGCTCGACGCCGAGCCGTCGATCGATGCCGTTTCGCTCTGCATGCCGCCGCAATACCGCTACGAGGCAGCCTATAAGGCGCTCGTCGCCGGCAAGCACGTCTTCCTGGAAAAGCCGCCCGGCGCCACGCTGAGCGAAGTGGCCGATCTCGAAGCACTGGCGGGCAAGCAGGGTGCGTCGCTCTTTGCCAGCTGGCATTCGCGCTATGCGCCGGCCGTCGAGGCCGCCAAGGCGTTTCTTGCCTCGACGACGATCAAAAGCGTGCATGTGATCTGGAAGGAGGATGTCCGCCACTGGCATCCGAACCAGGATTGGATCTGGCAGGCCGGCGGCCTCGGCGTTTTCGATCCCGGCATCAACGCGCTGTCGATCGTCACCCATATCCTGCCGCGGCCGATCTTCATCACCGAGGCCGTGCTCGAATTTCCCGAGAATCGCGATGCGCCGATCGCGGCCGACATTCGCTTCCGCAATGCCGACGGCCTGCCGGTTCACGCCGAATTCGACTGGCGCCAGACCGGCAAGCAAAGCTGGGACATCGTCGCGGAGACGGCAGCCGGCCAGATGGTGCTCGCCGAGGGCGGCGCCAAGCTTTTGATCGACGGCGCGCTGACATTCGCCGAGCCGGAGCAGGAATATCCCTCGCTCTACCGTCGCTTCGCCGAAATCATCAAGGCCGGCAAATCGGATGTCGACCTCGCGCCGCTGCGCCACGTCGCCGACGCCTTCATGCTCGGCAAGCGGAAATTCGTCGACGCGTTCCACGACTGAGCGTCGTAATAACGTCATAGAAACCGGCAAGATTTGCCGGCTTATGGCAATTGTGTTCGGGGGCAGCCGCTCATGAGCAACAAAATCCGCCGCAAGGGCCGATTTTTCCGCGTGTTGAAGATTGGCATCCTTGTGGTGCCGCTTCTCGGCCTTGCAGCATGTTCGGGCGAACAGGCCGTCATGCCTCCTGATGCACCGGGGGTTTCCCGATCCGAGGAATATTCCTTCGGATCGGCGACCCAGGCTCAGGATTGGCAGGCCACCCGCAAAGTGCTGGGCCAACTGGAAGGGCGGTTCGGCGAGAAGTCCGTGCGGATACTGGCCCGCAATCTCGCCAGCACCACCGACCCGCAGACCATCAAGGCCTATTATGCCGACCGCCTTGTCCATCAAGCCGGCTGGGCGGAAATGCCGGTCAGCACCTTTGCCGACAAGGCGTGGGCATTCGCTTTTGTCAGTCCGAATGGAAAGCGGGTTTTGGCAGTGGAGGCGCTCAATCCGTCGGAAGGTGTGGGAGGGATCGTCCCCCTCAACATCCTGACGAACCTCGACGAGGACAAAGGGTCGTAGGGATAACGGCTTCCGCCGGCCGGTGAGAACGAAGTTGGAAGGTTTCATGCGGCATTCGAAGTGTTACGGCTGTAGTGTCGTAGCAAAACGGTCAGGCCTTCTTCTCCCACCGCCCCTCTGACGTCTGCTGCCAATAGGTGAGGTTATGCCCCTCGCCTTTCAGCTTCTTCCACTGCGCACGGGCGGCTTCCAGCTGCTCCTGATCGTGACCATCGAACATGAAGACGATGCGCTCATAGGCATCGGCCGGCGGCGGCTCGGCGCCGTCGACGATGAAACGCACGGTCGCTGCATTGGCATTGTCTGGCGTCACCGTCAAAAGCACCGGCTGGCTTTCGGAGAAGTCCGCCTCGTCGGTGCCGTGCGGCAGGAAGCTCTCCTCGCGGAAAGTCCAAAGATGCTGATCGAGAGCATCGCGTCGCGCCGGCTCACACGTCTGGACGACAACGCGCCAGCCGCGCTCGACGCTTTTGTCGATGAGCGGCGGAAGCGCGTCCTCCAGCCTGGTTTCGGTCAGATGATAGAAGAGAACGTCCGTCATCAGGATTCATAATGGGCGCGAACGAGCTCGTCGAGCAGGCGCACGCCAAAACCGGAACCCCAGGACTGGTTGATCTCGTCCTGCGGCGAGCCCATCGCCGTGCCGGCAATGTCGAGATGCGCCCAAGGCGTCTCCTGCACGAAGCGCTTGAGGAAATGCGCGGCCGTGATCGAGCCGGCCTGTCGGCCGCCGGTGTTCTTCATATCGGCAAATTTGCTGTCGATCAGCTTATCGTAGTCCCTGCCGAGCGGCATGCGCCAGAGCTTCTCATTGCTCGAAAGGCCGGCTGCCGTCAGTTGGGCGGAAAGCTGGTCGTCATTGGAGAACAGGCCGGCATGCACATTGCCGAGCGCGACGACGATTGCCCCGGTCAGCGTGGCGAGATTGATCATGAACTGCGGCTTGAAGCGGTCGTTGCAGTACCATAGGGCATCACAGAGCACGAGGCGGCCCTCGGCATCGGTGTTGATCACCTCGATTGTCTGGCCCGACATTGACGTGACGATGTCGCCGGGACGCTGGGCGTTACCGTCGGGCATGTTCTCGACCAGGCCGATGATGCCGACGGCGTTGACGGCGGCCTTGCGGGAGGCGAGTACATGCATGAGGCCGGTGACGGCTGCGGCACCGCCCATATCGCCCTTCATGTCCTCCATGCCGGCGGCCGGCTTGATCGAAATGCCGCCGGTATCGAAGACGACACCCTTGCCGATGAAGGCGACGGGACGATCCTTGCCCTTGCCGCCCTTCCACTGCATGACCGCCAGGCGCGGCGGGCGCACGGAGCCCTGGGCGACGCCGAGAAGGGCGCCCATGCCGAGGCGGCGCATCTCCCGCTCCGTCAGGATTTCCACTTCGACGCCGAGCTTTTCCAGCTCCTTTGCCTTGGCGGCGAACTCGACGGGGCCGAGCACGTTCGGCGGTTCGTTGACGAGGTCACGGGCAAGATTGACGCCGCCGGCAATGGCTTCGGAATCGGAAAACGCCTTCTTGGCACCGCCCGGATCGGCGGTGACGATCGTCACCTTGACGGATTTCGCCGGCTTCTCCTCCTCGTCGCCCTTCTTCGTCTTGTAGGTATCGAAACTATAGGCGCGCAGCAGCATGCCGAGCGCGAAATCGGCCGCTGCCCGCGCGCTCGTCTCAAACCCGGGCACGTCGATGAAGACAGCAGCCTTGTCGGTATTCTTGATTCTCGATGCCGCAGCACCACCGGCCTTCAGCCAGTCATGGGCAGTGAGTTCGGCGGCCTTGCCCAGCCCGATGACCACGATGCGCTCGACGGGCGCGCCTTCGGGGGCAACAATATCGAGCGCGCCCATGGATTTCGCGGAGAATCGGGCGATCCTGGCAGCCTTGGCGATCACGCCTGCCGGGTCGACCGCTTCGGCGCCGGCAGCGCTGTCGGCCTCCGCAGTCTTCAACAGGATCGCCAGGCCGCCATTGAGCTTTGCCGACTTCGAGAATGAAATTTCCATCTTTACTGACATGTCTTCTCCGCTGGGATTCTTTGAAATCCGTCCCTCGCGGATAATTTCGCGTTTGGCGGGTCTGTCAATGGCTTGCGACAATTGTTATGGTCGCCCGCGGCCATCATGGCCCTCATGTTTTCGTCAGTTTCGTAGATATTCGCGTTGACAGTTTTTTCGAGAAATCGATGGCGGGACCTGGCAATCCGCCTGCCGAAAACGACTTTCGGTGCATTCATGCTGCTGTTTTGGACGTGGTGGGCGCTGCTTGTGGTCTTCCGCGCCTTCCCCGGAATAGACATCTATTTTTCCCAGCTTTTTTTCGTGGGTGCAGATTGCGACGCGACGGCCGCCACCGGGAGCATCTGCGGCAGCTTTCCCTATCGCGACGTCGCGACCTTCGACCTGCTGCGCACGGTCTTCTTCCGCCTGCCCTATGTGGTGGCGATCGTGATGCTGTGGAAACTCGTCGAATGCTACCAGCAGCACGGCGCGACTTTCAACGCCGAGCGGGCGCAAAAGCTCAAAGTCGCGCTCGGAACGCTGCTGATCGGGCCGGTGCTGCTGGTCAATGTCGTCCTGAAGGAACATTGGGGCCGGCCGCGGCCGATACAGACGGACATTTTCGGCGGTGCGCTGCATTTCGTCGAGGCCGGTTCGCTTGCCGGAAAATGCGTTTCAAACTGTTCGTTCATCTCGGGCGAGGCAGCAAGCGCCGGCTGGCTCATCTGCCTTCTGCTCTTCGTTCCGAAACCCCTACGTTATGCGCTGGCGGCGCCTGTGGCGGCGATCTCGATCCTCACCCCGGCGATGCGGCTATCCTTCGGCGCGCACTACCTTTCCGACGTCGTTCTTGGATGGCTTTCGTCGCTCGTCGTCTTCGCCGCGTTGCTGGCGTTAACTGAGTCGCAACAGCATCAAAAAAATTCTGAAATTTGAATGAATTTTTGACACCAGCTTGTCGCAAAAGCGCGACAAAGAGCGTAGAGGGATTCTCCTGCAAAGCCGTTTGGGCGTGCAGGTGCTTTCAAGGGCAGGCATGAAACTACTCGAGACATACATATTGCGGCGCGTCGGCCAGATGTTTCTCGTGGCGCTCCTGCCCGTTCTGGCGATCATTTGGACGACACAGGTTCTGCAGCGCATCAATCTGGTCACCGACAGCGGCCAGTCGATCGGCACGTTCGCCAAGCTGGCGACGATGATCCTGCCGTCGATCATTCCCGTCGTGCTGCCCTTCGCCCTCGTTATCGCGATCACCCAGACGCTGACGACGATGAACAACGATTCCGAGCTCACCGTCATCGACGCGGCCGGGGCGCGGCGCAGCGTGCTGATCCGACCGATCCTGCTGCTTGCCGCCGTCATCAGCGTCTTTTCCTTCTTCGTCGACAACGTCGTCGAGCCGCGCGCAAAGACCGTCGTGCGCCAGATGATCGCCGAGACCTATGCTGACCTCCTCTCTTCGGTGATCGAAGAAAAGACCTTCCGCAAGCTTGATGAAGGCCTTTATGTGCAGATCTCGAAGCGGATGGCCGGCCGCATGCTGAAGGGCCTTTTCGTCGCCGACGAGCGCGACCCGGCCTACGAACTGATCTATTATGCGAAGGAAGGCGCCGTCGACGATACGGGCACGACGCTGATCATGCATCAGGGCGAAGTGCACCGCAAAACGCCCGATGGCAACGTCTCGGTCATCAATTTCGATTCCTATTCCTTCGACCTCTCGGACATGACGGAGAATCGCGGTCAGGCGACGCTGCGTGCCAGCGACCGCGACCTGTGGTTTCTGTTCAATCCAGATCCGGCCGACAAGGACTATACGATCCGGCCGCAGAGCTACCGCGCCGAACTGCACCGCCGGCTGACGGACTGGATCCTGCCCGTCGTCTTTGCACTGTTTTCACTGGCGATCGCCGGCGATGCGCGCTCACACCGCGAAGCGCGGCTGCATCCGATGGTGAGCGCGCTTGCCTATGCCTTCGCGATGCGATGGGCGGCCTTCTACGCGGCCAATCAGATCGACACCGACCCTGAATATATCGTCGTCCTCTACGCCATTCCGATCGTCAGCAGCATCGTCTCGATCGTCTTCCTCGGCCTGCACAAACGACTGGTCATGCCTTCGTTCATTCGGGACCGGATTTCGTCCTTCTGGAGAGGGATGCAGGAAAGGCTGCTTGCCGCGACCGGCAGGACCGGCGGGGGCGCTGCCCAATGATGTTCGGGACATTGTCGCGTTATTTCTTTCGCCGCTACCTGGTGACGACGGGCTGGTTCCTGATCGGCGTCTCGGCGATTTCCTTCCTCCTCGATTTCAGCGAGACGGCGGGCCGCATGTCCGGACTTCCCGGCTACACGATCGGCGGCGGCGTCCTGATGACCGCGGTGCGCCTGCCGCTCATCCTGCAGCAGACAGTGCCGTTCATCGCTCTCTTCGTCGGCATGACGGTGCTGATTGGGCTCAACCGCAAATATGAACTCGTCGTCACGCGCGCAGCCGGCATTTCGGTCTGGCAGTTCATGTTCCCCTTCATCGCCGGCTCGCTGGCGCTCGGCCTGTTGACGATGGCGGCGTTGAACCCGCTTGCCGCCTGGGGACAGCGCCAGGCGCTGCTGGTCGAATCCGACTGGCGCGGCGAGAACGCGGTTTTGCGCAAGGCGCCGCAGATTCCGTGGCTGCGCCAGATCAGCGGCCGGGACGATGTCATCATCGGCGCGCAGACGGTCCAGGAGAACGGAACCAAGCTGATCGACGCCGTGCTGATCCATTTCGATTCAAGCGGTCAGGTCATTCTGAGACAGGACGCCGCCACGGCAAAATTGGAAGATGGTTACTGGCAACTTAACAACGTTGTCGAGCGCAAGCCTGGCGAAATCCCCGTGCGCAAAGCTTCGGTTCAACTTCGCACCAATCTGAAACAGGACTTCGTCCAGGAGCGGCTGACAGCGCCGGAAACAATTGGTTTCTTTGACCTTTCCAACCGGATTGCGGCGGCCAAATCCTTCGGCATCTCGACCAAGGCGCTGGAGACGCAATTCAACTCCCTGTTGTCCCAGCCATTGCTGCTGGTGGCCATGACTTTCATTGCTGCAACAGTGTCCCTAAAATTTAGCCGGTTCAACCAATCCCGCTCCGTGATTCTGGGTGGCATCCTTTCGGGCTTCATGCTTTATGTCATCACCGTGCTTGTAAAGGCATTCGGAAGCAGTGGAGTCGTGCCCCCCTTCGTGGCGACGTGGATACCGGTGGTCGTCGCGCTGGCCTTGGGTGCGACTATTCTGCTTCATCAGGAGGACGGCTAGTGGCGGCAGGCGACCGCAAGTATTTTAGTAAACAGTTGGTTGCCCTGCTTGTCGGCGCGGCTTTATGTTCCTATTTCGGCAGCGCCCCGGCCTCTTTCGGCCAGGCCAGCGCGCCCGAACAAAATATAGAGAAGAAGATTCCCGAAGGGGCCAAGCTTCTGCTTTCGGCCAATGAACTGGTCTATAACCGTGACGCCGATCTGGTGTCGGCGGTCGGCGGCGTGCAGATCAATTATGCCGGCTACAAAATGGTCGCGCAGAAGGTCGAGTACAATCAGAAGACCGGCCGGATGATGGCGATCGGCAATATCGAGCTGGTCAGTCCCGACGGCAACCGCATCTATGCCGACAACCTTGACGTGACGGACAATTTCGCCGACGGGTTCATGAACTCGCTGCGGATCGAAACCGCCGACAATACGCGTATTGCCGCCGAAACCGGCGAGCGCGTCGGCGGCACCAAGATGATTCTCAACAAGGGCGTCTACACGGCCTGCCTTCCCTGCGCCGAAGATCCGAAGCGCGCGCCCTTCTGGCAGGTCAAGGCCCAGCGGGTGATCCAGAACGGCGAGACGCATACGATCCGTCTGGAGAGAGCGCGCTTCGAGTTGCTCGGCCATCCGATCGCCTTCCTGCCGTTCATCGAAGTTCCCGACAATACAGTGAAACGCAAGTCGGGCTTTCTCTTCCCGACGATGAGCCTGTCGCAGAATCTCGGCTTCGGTCTTTCCGTTCCTTATTACTATGTGATCTCGCCAAGCATGGACGCGACGGTCACCGCCACGGGCTACACCGCCCAGGGCTTCCTCATCGAAGGCGAATTTCGCCAACGCTTCGAAAATGGCACGCATATTCTGCGCGTCGCCGGCATCGACCAGGCAAAGCCGGGCAACTTCAGCTCCGGCACCAGCGATGCCGAAGCCGGCCAGCGTGGCATGGTGACATCGAAGGCCGAATTCCGCATCAATCCACGCTGGACGTTCGGCTGGGACGTCATGATGCAGAGCGACAACAATTTCTCGAAAACGTACAAACTCCGCGGCCTGACCGGTACGGATCGGACCAACCAGATCTACCTGACGGGACTTGGGAAACGCAATTATTTCGACATGCGGGCGTTCTATTTCGACGTCCAGGATGCCGACCGGACGAACACCGCCGAAAAACAGCAGGCGATCGTCTATCCGTCGCTCGACTATCACTACGTGGCGCCGCAACCGCTTGCAGGCGGCGAGCTTTCGGCTGATGTCAACCTGACGAATATTTCGCGCACCCATGACGACTTCTATACCGTCGACGGCTTCGACCGCTTCCGCGGCCTGAAGGGACAAACCTCGCGGCTGACTGCCGAGCTGCAGTGGAAGCGCACTTATGTCACGCCGACCGGCTTGGTGATCACGCCACTGCTGGCCGCGCGCGGCGATGCCTTCGCGCTGAACATGGACGACCCCACAGGTTACGCCGGCAACTACGACGACGGCAATTCAGCCACCCGCTCGATGTTCACCGCCGGGCTGGAGATGCGTTATCCGATCCTGATGACGACGGACAATAGCACCCATATCCTCGAGCCGATCGCACAGATCTATGCCCGCCCCGACGAGCAGTTGGCAGGCCGCCTGCCGAACGAGGATGCGCAGAGCTTCGTCTTCGACGCCACCTCGCTGTTCGACCGCGACAAATTTTCGGGCTACGACCGCGTCGAAGGCGGGACCCGCGCCAATGTCGGCATCCAGTACACCGGTACATTCGACAGCGGTTACAAGCTGCACGGCATCTTCGGCCAGTCTTACCAGATCGCCGGCCAGAACTCGTTTGCGACCGATGATCTCGTCAATGTCGGCGCGGATTCGGGCCTTGAAACCGACCGCTCCGATTATGTCGGCCTTGGCGGCGTCGAGACGCCGTACGGCGTTTCCGTCGCAGCCTCCTACCGGCTCGACGAAAAAGATTTCGAATTCCGCCGCGGCGATCTGACGACGGCCTACCAGAACGACACCTTCGCGACGCAGCTGACCTACACCCATCTCAGCGCCCAGCCGGCATATGGCTTTGCCGAGGACAATGACGAGATCCAGACCAACAGCAGCGTCAAGTTCAAGGATTACTGGTCGATCTTCGGCGGCATTGCCTGGGATCTGAACAATGATGTGATCAGCCGGCGGACGATCGGCCTCTCTTATGACGACGAATGCACGATCTTCACGATCGCCTATACGGACAGCAGAGATTCCGACGATGAGTCCGGAAGCGACTGGACGATCGGCGCACGGCTGACCTTCCGCACGCTCGGCGACATCAAGATCGGTTCCGACACCCTCGAATGACCGGCGATCGGCGCAAACATGGCCTGAAGCCATTCTTTCGCCGTAAGCCTGTGCAGGACATTGCCGCCAGTCGGTATCTGAGGCATAGGGGTTTCGCGCCATGATGGAAGCGATTTCTGCGTGTCTCGCACTGTGGTAAGAACGCCGCGAACAACGGCTCGCGACGCTATCGGGAGGTCAACAGATGATTGACGCGAAAAAAGCCATAACCAAGTTCCTCGCCGGGGCAGCGCTTGCGTTGCTGACAGGCCTTGCCGGACCAGCGCTCGCGGTAAGTGAAGTCAAGGCCGTGGTCAACGGCACCGCCATCACCAGCGGCGATGTCGCCAAGCGCCAAGCCTTCCTGCGCCTGCAGCATACGAAGGCCGATGCCAAGACCGCCGAGGAGCAATTGATCGACGAAGCGCTCAAGCAGCAGGAAGTCTCCCGCGTGCATATGTCGGTGTCGCAGCAGGACGTCGATGCGTCTTTTGCGCGCTTTTCGAGCGGCAACAAGCTTTCCCCCGAGCAGATGTCGCAGATCCTCGATCGCGCCGGCGTCGGCGTCGACCATTTCAAGGGTTTCATCGCCGTGCAGATGAGCTGGCCGCGTGTCGTCAACGCCCGCTACGGCTCGACCTCGCGGCTGTCGAACTATGATCTCGTCTCGCGCATGATGCAGAACAACAAGCAGAAGCCGGTGACGACGGAGTATATGCTGCAGCAGATCATCTTCGTCATTCCGCAAGCCAAGCGCGGGGCCATCACCGGCAAGCGCAAGGGCGAGGCCGAGGCGTCGCGCTCCAAATTCCCGGGCTGCGATCAGGCAAAGGTGTTTGCTGCGACGATGCGCGACGTTTCCGTGCGCGATCTCGGCCGCATGCTCGCCCCCGAGATCCCGCCGGATTGGAAGCCGCTGGTCGAGCAGGCCAAGGGCAACACGACAGGGACCCGCGTCACCGACAAGGGTGTCGAATATCTGGCAATCTGCAGCCAGCGGCAGGTCTCCGACGACCAGGCAGCCGAAATGGTCTTCCGCCAGGAAGATCTCGACAAGTCCAAGGGCGGCAAGGACGCCAGCCCGGAAAACGAAAACAGCAAGAAATACCTGGATGAACTGCGCAAAAAGGCGCAGATCGCCTATCGCTGACCGACAATGGCGATACCGTTTTCTCGACCGCTTGCGCTGAGCCAGGGCGACCCCGCCGGCATCGGGCCGGACATTACTCTGATGGCCTGGCTCCGGCGGCGTGAACTCGGGCTGCCGCCTTTCTTCCTGATCGGCGATCCTGATGTCTTGGCGCTGAGAGCCCGCCAGCTCAATCTGGCGGTGTCGATCCGCGAGACCGATAATGCCAGCGAGGCCGCCGGCATGTTTGCCGACGCGCTGCCCGTCATGACCATACCGGCCGGCATCGAGGTCGTGGCTGGCGAGCCGCATGCGGCAACGGCGAAAGGCACGATCGCTGCGATCGAAAAAGCCGTGTCGCTTGTCATCAACGGCGAGGCGCTCGCGGTCGTTACCAACCCGATCGCCAAGGCCGTACTCTACGAGGCGGGTTTCCGGTTTCCCGGCCATACAGAATTTCTCGCCGATCTCGCCGCCAGGGCGACCGGCCGGCCGGTGACACCGGTGATGATGCTGTCCGGACCGAAACTGAGGGCTATTCCCGTCACCATCCACATTCCGCTCCGGGATGTGCCGCAGGCGCTGACGTGCGAACTGATCATGGAAACCTGCCGGATCGCTCATGAAGACCTGAGGCAGCGCTTCGGCATCGAGGCGCCGCGGCTTGCCGTTGCCGGCCTCAACCCGCATGCGGGCGAAGGCGGGGCGATCGGCAAGGAGGACGAGGAGGTCATCCGCCCGGCGATCGAGCGCCTGCGCGACGAGGGCGTCGATGCGATCGGTCCCCTGCCCGCCGACACGATGTTCCATGACGAGGCGCGGGCGCGATACGACGTCGCCGTCTGCATGTATCATGATCAGGCGCTGATCCCAGCCAAGGCGCTTGGTTTCGACGACAGCGTCAACGTGACGCTTGGGCTTCCCTTCGTGCGCACCTCGCCGGATCACGGCACCGCTTTCGGCATCGCCGGCAAGGGACTGGCGCGCGAGCAGAGCCTCGTTGCGGCGCTGAAGCTCGCCGCCCTGCTCGGCCGCAGTGCGGAAAGCCGCCGCTGATGGCAGCACTCGATGGCCTGCCGCCGCTTCGTGACGTCATCCAGCGTCACGGCCTCGATGCGCGCAAGGCGCTCGGGCAGAACTTCCTGCTCGACCTCAACCTGACGCAGAAGATCGCCCGCACAGCAGGGGCACTTGATGAGGCGACCGTTTTCGAGGTCGGCCCCGGCCCCGGCGGACTGACGCGCGCGATCCTGGCGCTCGGCGCCAGGAAGGTTATCGCCATCGAGCGGGATGCACGCTGCCTGCCGGCGCTCGCTGAGATTGCCGATCATTATCCCGGCAGGCTCGAGGTGATCGAAGGCGATGCGCTGAAAACGGATTTCGAGACATTGGCGCCGGAAGGCCCGATCAAGATCATTGCCAACCTGCCCTACAATGTCGGCACACAGCTCTTGGTCAACTGGTTGCTGCCGAAAGCCTGGCCGCCGTTCTGGCAGTCGCTGACGCTGATGTTCCAGAAGGAGGTCGGCGAGCGCATCGTCGCCAACGAAGACGACGACCATTACGGCCGTCTCGGCGTGCTCTGCGGTTGGCGGACGGAAGCACGCATGGCTTTCGACGTGCCGCCACAAGCCTTCACACCGCCGCCGAAAGTGACGTCGACGGTCGTGCATCTGGTCCCCCGCGAAAACCCCATCCCCTGCGCTGTCGCCAATCTGGAAAAAGTGACGCAAGCCGCTTTCGGCCAGCGTCGCAAGATGCTGCGCCAAAGCCTGAAACCGCTCGGCGGCGAGAGCCTGCTCGTCAAGGCCGGGATTGATCCGGCGCGACGGGCTGAGACCCTTTCCGTCGAGGAATTCTGCCTGTTGGCGAACAGCCTTTAAATCCAGGATGACGTCATCCGAAACCGCGCACGTTCCGGCATCGCGTTTTAAAGCGACGGCGTCTCTTCCAAGAGCTCGCGGACAAAGTCGAACATGCCATGGCGGCGGTCGCGGCGCAGGCGTTCGGCCTTGACGATCGACTGGACGGCGTCGAAGGCAGCGTTGAGGTCGTCATTAATGATGACGTAATCGTATTCGCGCCAGTGGGCGATCTCGGCGCGGCTGTTGGCGAGGCGCGTCTGGATGACCTCTTCGGAATCCTCGGCACGACGGTGCAGCCGCGACTGCAGCTCGGTCATGGTCGGCGGCAGCACGAAGATCGAGACAACGTCGGCCGACATCTTCTCCTGCAATTGCTGGGCGCCCTGCCAGTCGATATCGAAGAGCATGTCGCGGCCTTCAGCCATGGCCTGCTCGACCGGCTCACGCGGCGTGCCGTAGAAATTGCCGTGCACCTCAGCCCATTCGAGCAGCGCGTCGCTATCGCGCAGCCGCTCGAACTCGCGCACACTCTTGAAGTGGTAATGCACAGCCTCGACCTCGCTTGGGCGGCGCTGGCGCGTGGTGACGCTGACGGAAAGGCCGATCTGCCTGTCGGTCTCCAGAAGCGTGCGCGCGATGGTGGACTTGCCGGCGCCCGACGGCGACGAGATGACAAGCATCAGACCGCGGCGGGCGATCTGCACGGGCGAGGATTTCGCCGGTTTCATGTCTTACTCCAAATTCTGGACCTGCTCGCGGAACTGGTCGATCACGACTTTCAACTCGATGCCGGCAGCGGTGACTGCCGAAGCATTCGACTTCGAGCAGATGGTATTCGATTCGCGGTTAAATTCCTGTGCAAGGAAGTCCAGGCGGCGACCGGCAGGGCCACCTTTCACCAAAAGATCGCGCGCTGCGGCGATATGAGCCTTAAGACGATCGATTTCCTCACGCAAATCCGCCTTGGTCGCCAACAGTGCGGCTTCGGCATGCAGTCTGTCGCGGTCGAGTGCGGCCATGCCGTCCATCAACAAGGCGACTTGCGCGACCAGCCGCGCGGCGATCTCCTGTGGCGAGCGCGACGGATCGACGTCGATCGTCCGTGTCAGGCCTTCGATCGTCGTGACATGGTCGTGAAGAATGCGGGCCAGCGCCGAACCTTCCTGTTCGCGCATTGCTCTCAGATCGGCAAGCGCGGCCAGCAGGCCGGCAGCGATATCGGCGTCACGGGCAGCAAGCGCCTCCTCGCCATCCTCGCTTTCGCGGAATTCGACGATGCCGCGCACCAGAAGCAGCGTATCGAGCTTCAGCGGCGCCGGATCGATGACACCGTCCAACTGCTCGCGCATGGCCAGCACGGCGGCAAGCGCCTCCTTGTTCAACACCGCCTCGAAACGGTTCTCGTCCGCGGTGACGGATAGCGATGCCTGCAGGTTGCCGCGGCTGAAGCTTTCGCCGGCGAGACGGCGGACCTCTGCCTCCATGCGTTCGAGGCCGGGCGGCAGGCGTAGGCGCAGGTCGAGGCCCTTGCCGTTGACCGAGCGCAATTCCCATGCCCAGCGCCAGCGGCCGCTCGTTCCCTCGCGCCGCGCAAAACCGGTCATGGACTGCAAAGCCATGCGAGCCTCCCGAAAGTATCAGTTGATCTTCTTTTTCTTCGGCGGCACGACGGTCGCGCCACTATCCGCCGGCTGCTCTTCCGGCTGGCCGTCGACTGCGATGTTCGGGTCCGAACCCTTGTCGGCCTCGAGCTTGCGCCAGCGCTTGACGTTGGCATTGTGCTCCTCGAGCGTGGCGGCGAAAACATGGCCACCAGTGCCGTCAGCGACGAAATAGAGGTCCTGCGTCTTCCAGGGATTGGCGACGGCTTCCAGCGCATCCTTGCCGGGATTGGCGATCGGCGTCGGCGGCAGACCCTTGATGACATAGGTGTTGTAAGGTGTATCCCGCTTCAGGTCCGACTGGTAGATCGGCCGGTCGGCCGGTTTGCCTTCGCCGCCGAAGAGGCCGTAAATAATCGTCGGATCAGACTGCAGGCGCATGCCCTTGCCGAGCCGGTTCAGAAAAACGGAGGCGACATGCGCACGCTCGTCGGGAACGCCAGTTTCCTTTTCGACGATCGAGGCGAGTGCCACGAATTCCTCCTTGGATCGGAGCGGCAGCGAGGAGTCGCGCTTGTCCCAGATCTGATCGACGAGCTTCTGCTGCGCAGCCGCCATCTGGTCGATGATTTCCGAGCGCTTGGTGCCGCGCGAGAATTTGTAGGTATCCGGACGAAGGCTGCCCTCGGCCGGCAGTGCGGCCGGCAAGTCGCCTTCCAGCACAGTATCCTGCAGCATGCGGTCGAACATCTGGCGGACCGTCAAGCCCTCGGGGAAGGAAACGGAATAGAGAATGGACTTGCCCGATTTCAGAAGCTCCATGATATCGCTCATGGAAGCCCTCGCCTTGATCTCGTATTCACCCGCCTTGAGGCTCTCACCCGCAGACAGATGCGTTGCCGTGAGATAGCGGAAGATGCGGGCATCGCTGATGATCGCGTTGCGCTCGAGGTTCGAGGCGATTTCGGTCAGACCAGCGCCGTTGCGGACGATGAAATTGGTGTTGGTCTGCAGCGGACCGGGATTCCGGTAGGTCGATGTGGCGTAATAGAAGCCGATGACGGCGACGACGCAGACCAGAACCGCCATCGTCATGATGAAGTTCAGGAAAAGAACGACCTGGCCGCGGGCTTTCTTGGACCGCTTCGGCGGCTCCGGAACGCGCTCAGGACGCAGGGCTTCGCTCGGCGACTTCGGGATGATCGGTCCCTTCTGCGCCTGGGTATCGTTGCTCTGGTTCGTCGTATCGCTCACCGGCAATCCTCTAAAACTTGACCCTCACTTCGCTATTTCGCGAAGCAATGCGGCAAAAGCAGGTTCTGCCGCCGTTCAACGACGCCGTTGCCGGTCGTTGTGCTTTCGCACGCCCTGCTACGCAGCATAGAGGACCGGCCGGTCGGCGTAAGGGGCACCCGTTACACCGCTTACAGGACTCTTATTGCGCGTAACGGCGCAGTACGAGCGACGCGTTCGTGCCACCGAATCCGAACGAGTTGGACAGCGCCACATTGATTTCCCGCTCACGCGCCTTGTGCGGAACAAGATCGATCGCCGTCTCACGTTCGGGATTGTCGAGATTGAGCGTCGGCGGCGCGATATTGTCGCGGATGGCGAGCGTGGTGAAGATCGCCTCGATGGCGCCTGCAGCACCGAGAAGGTGTCCTGTCGCTGACTTGGTCGAGGACATGGAGATCTTCGACGCCGCATTGCCGACCAGCCGTTCGACGGCGCCAAGTTCGATCGTGTCGGCCATGGTCGAGGTACCGTGAGCATTGATGTAATCAATATCGGACGGTGTCAGCCCGGCGCGCTTCAGCGCCATCGCCATACAGCGGCCGGCACCCTCGCCGTCTTCGGAGGGTGCGGTGATGTGATAGGCATCGCCCGACAGGCCGTAGCCGACGATTTCAGCATAGATCCTGGCGCCGCGCGCCTTGGCATGTTCCAGTTCTTCGAGCACGACGATGCCGGCGCCCTCGCCCATGACGAAGCCGTCGCGGTCGCGGTCATAGGGACGCGACGCTTTCTTCGGGTCGTCATTGTGCTGGGTCGACAGCGCCTTGCAGGCGGCAAAGCCTGCAAGCGAAATGCGGCTGACCGGGGATTCCGTGCCGCCGGCGACCATGACGTCGGCGTCGCCGAGCGCGATCAGCCGTGCGGCATCGCCGATCGCATGCGCACCCGTCGAGCAGGCGGTGACGACCGAATGATTGGGTCCGCGCAGCTTGTGGCGGATCGAGACCTGGCCGGAGACAAGATTGATCAGGCGGCCGGGAATGAAGAAAGGGGAGATGCGGCGCGGGCCTTTGTCGCGCAAGGTGTAACCCGCCTCGACAATGCCTTCGATGCCGCCGATGCCGGAGCCAATCAGCACACCGGTGGCGATCTGGTCCTCATCGGTTTCGGGATGCCAGCCGGCATCGGCGAGCGCCATGTCGGCGGCGGCCATGCCGTAGATGATGAAGGGATCGACCTTGCGTTGCTCCTTCGGCTCCATCCACTGATCGACATTGAAGGTGCCGTCGGTGCCGTTACCGACAGGGATACGACAGGCGATCTTGGCGGGAAGGTCATCAACCTCGAATTCGGTGACGAGGCGGGCGCCGTTCTGGCCGGCAAGCAGCCGCGACCACGTCACCTCTGTTCCGCATCCCAAGGGTGATACCATGCCGGTACCGGTGATGACGACACGTCTCATCGCGTGCTTTCCCCGTCTCTTATGTTCTATGGAGAAATATGCCGAAAAGAAAAGGGCGGACTCCAGGCCCGCCCTTTCTCAAATTCACAGGATCAGGCCTGGGCCTTCTCAATAAACTTCACGGCATCGCCGACCGTCAGGATCGAGTCGGCAGCGTCGTCAGGAATTTCAACGCCGAATTCTTCTTCGAAAGCCATGACAAGTTCGACCGTGTCGAGCGAGTCAGCGCCTAGATCGTCGATAAAGCTGGCGCTCTCGACGACCTTGTCGGCATCGACGCCAAGATGATCAATAACAATTTTCTTTACGCGTTCTGCGATATCGCTCATGTCGGTTTCCTCGACCTTATGTCCTGATCGGAATGCCGTTGCGGCACCCCTACCCTGTTTCAGCCTGCGATGTTTTCAGACATCCTCGGCAAACTCGTTTACCCGGCTTCAGAGATGTTCCAGGCTTGCAAAAAGCCCGCCGGTTCGTCTGCTTTCTCGGGACGACTGTTCACAGTCATGGCCCGCTTAACATGCTTTATGTCTGCCGCAAAGCCAGAAAATCAACGCTTCGTGATTGCTCAACATGCTATTGGCGGAAATATTCCCATGCCAACGGTTTGTCGTTTCAGATCATCGCCATGCCGCCGTTTACGTGCAGCGTCTGGCCGGTCATATAGGCAGCCTCGGAGGACGCGAGGTAAGCAACCGCCGAAGCGACCTCGCCGCCCGTGCCCATGCGCTTCATCGGGATCGCTCCCATGATCGCTTCCTTCTGCTTGTCGTTCAGCTTGCCGGTCATGGCGCTCTCGATGAAGCCCGGTGCGACGCAGTTGACCGTCACGTTGCGGGTGGCAATTTCCTGCGCCAGGGACTTGGTGAAGCCGATCATACCGGCCTTGGAGGCGCAGTAATTGGCCTGGCCCGGATTGCCGGTGACGCCGACGATGGAGGTGATGTTGATGATGCGGCCATAGCGGCGGCGCATCATCGGATGCGTCAATTCGCGCGTCAGGCGGAAGGTCGATGTCAGATTCACTTCGAGGACGCTGTCCCAGTCCTCGTCGCTCATGCGCACGAACAGGCCGTCGCGGGTGATGCCGGCATTGTTGACGAGGATGTCGACGCCTTCAAGGTCGGCCTCGGCCTTCTGGCCGAGCGCCTTGACCTCATCGCGGTCGGACAGGTTGGCCGGGAAGATCTTGACGCGCTCGCCGAGTTCGGCCGCTAGCGCTTCCAGCTTCTCGACACGGGTGCCGTGCAGGCCGACGATGGCGCCCTGCTTATGAAGAAGGCGGGCGATTTCCTCGCCAATACCGCCCGATGCGCCTGTGACGAGAGCCTTGCGGCCGGAGAGATCGAGCATGGAAACGTTCCTTATATCAGGGACACCAAATCCGGTGTCCGGGGATACCAATCAGGCCATGAGGGCGGCGACGGCCGCGTCGATATCCGCCGGACCGTTGACGGAGATGCCGTTGATCGTCTTGTCGATGCGGCGGGCAAGGCCGGTCAGCACCTTGCCGGAACCGAGTTCATAAAGCGTCGTGACGCCATTTCCAGCGAACCACTCCACCGTCTCGCGCCAGCGGACCTGACCGGTCACCTGCTCGACCAGGAGGCTGGCGATCTCGTCGGCGGCTGTCACGGGGGCGGCACGGACATTTGCAATGAGGGGCACGATGGGATCGGATTTTGAAACCATTGCCAGTGCTTCGCGCATGGCGTCGGCGGCCGGCGCCATCAGTGTCGAATGGAACGGAGCGGAGACCGGCAGCAGAATGGCGCGCTTGGCGCCCTTGTCGGTCGCGAGGCCGGCGGCCTTTTCGACGGCTGCCTTCTCGCCCGAGATGACGATCTGGCCGCCGCCATTGTCGTTAGCGATCTGGCAGGCGCCGACAGCGGTGGCTGCCTCGCAGACGGCAACGACGTCGGCATGTTCGAGGCCGATGATCGCGGCCATGGCGCCGACGCCGACAGGAACAGCCGCCTGCATGGCATTGCCGCGAATGCGCAGCAGCCGCGCGGTATCGGCGAGCGAAAAGGTACCGGCGGCGCAAAGTGCCGAATATTCGCCGAGCGAGTGGCCGGCGACGTAAGCGACCTTCGACTTCAGATCCAACCCTTTGGCTTCCAGAACGCGAACAACGGCGATCGAGACGGCCATCAGCGCCGGCTGGGCGTTCGCCGTCAAGGTCAACGTATCCTCGGGACCGTTGAACATGACGTCCGAAAGCTTTTCACCGAGCGCCTCATCGACCTCTTCGAAGACGGCTCGGGCTTCGGCAAAATTCTCGGCGAGATCCTTGCCCATGCCGACGGCCTGACTGCCCTGGCCGGGAAAAGTGAAAGCAATGGTCATTCTCGTGTCCCTGGCTCATGCCCCTGATTGCGCCCCTTAAGGCTGTTTTGCCTCCAATTGACATTCTTTCCGGCAGAGTCAAGTGGCGGCCCGTTGTCCGCAAAGCCTTTCGCACCGGCGCAAAAGCCCGGTTTTTGCTCTTGCGCTCCGCCAAATCCAGCCTAGATTTGCGCGGACCCTCCCAAGGCTTCCACCTCTCTCCCAAGGTTTTTCCATGAAGTACAATTCACTAGGCCGCACCGAGATTTCCGTTTCAGAGATCTGCCTTGGCACCATGACCTGGGGTTCGCAAAACAGCGAAGCCGATGCGCATGCGCAGATGGACTACGCCGTCGAAAAGGGCGTCAATTTCTTCGATACGGCCGAGCTTTATCCAACCACCCCGGTTTCGGCCGCGACACAGGGCCGGACCGAAGACTATATCGGCAGCTGGTTCAAGAAGACCCGCAAGCGTGGGGATATCGTGCTCGCCACCAAGGTCGCGGGCCGCGGCCGCGACTATATACGCGGCGGCGAAGGTGCCGATGCGAAGAATATCCGCCTGGCGCTCGAGGCCAGCCTGGCGCGGCTGAAGACTGATTACGTCGACCTCTACCAGATCCACTGGCCGAACCGAGGCCATTTCCATTTCCGCCAGAACTGGAGCTACAATCCCTTCAATCAGGACCGCGACGAGACCGTCGCCAATATGCTCGACATCCTGGAAACGCTCGGCGCGCTGGTGAAAGAGGGCAAGATCCGCGCGATCGGCCTTTCTAACGAAACGACCTGGGGCATACAGAAATACCTGACGCTCTCCGAACAGAAGAGCCTGCCGCGCGTTGCCAGCGTCCAGAACGAATATAATCTGCTCTACCGTCATTTCGACCTCGATCTCGCCGAGCTCTCGCATCACGAGGATGTCGGGCTGCTCGCCTATTCGCCGCTCGCCGGCGGCATCCTCTCCGGTAAATATGTCGATGGCATCAGGCCAAAGGGTTCGCGCGGTTCGATCAACCCCGATATCGGCGGCCGCCTTCAGCCGCTGCAGGAGCCGGCGACCAAAGCCTATCTGGAGATCGCCGCAACCTACGGTCTCGACCCGGCGGCGATGGCGCTCGCCTTCTGCCGATCAAGGCCTTTCATGGCCTCGGTCATCATCGGCGCAACCTCAATGGAGCAGCTGAAAATCGATATCGGCGCGGCCGACCTGACGCTTTCGGACGAGGTGCTCGCGGAGATTGCCAAGGTGCACCGGCAGTATCCGCTGACGCTTTGATCATATTCCTGGGCGCCCTGCCCAACGCTAGAACAGGATGGGAGCATGATGTCGTCCGAAAACCGCTCACACTTTTCGGCATCATGCTCCGCCCACCGGTTTGCGTCGGGTTCGATTGCCCGATTGCGCTTGCCTTTCCGCGAAAAATCCGTATAAGCCGCCCTGTTCGTTAACCCGGTCTTCTGGCTGGTGGCTGAACGGAGGGCCGGTTTCCTTTTGGAAATCGTTCGGAACGGAAGCGTTCCAGCCTCCCGTGTCTCCGCTCTCGACCGTCTCGGAAACGCTTTCTTGCCTGGGTCCGCCCAATCAGGAGCAGTCGTTGAGGCTTAGCCGCCGAATATCGGGTTGAACCAAACGCAAGAAAGGCAAAGCTGTCATGGCTCTTTATGAACATGTATTCCTTGCCCGGCAGGATATTTCCGCTCAGCAGGTCGACGCCCTCGTAGAACAGTACAAGGGTGTGATCGAAGCGAATGGCGGTAAGGTCGGGCGTATCGAGAACTGGGGCCTCAAGTCCCTCACCTACCGCATCAAGAAGAACCGCAAGGCGCACTACGCCCTGATGGACATCGATGCACCGGCTGCTGCCGTCCAGGAAATGGAACGTCAGATGCGCATCAGCGAAGACGTTCTTCGCTACATGACGATCGCCGTCGAGAAGCATGAAGAAGGTCCGTCTGCCATGATGCAGAAGCGCGACCGTGACGACCGTCCGCGTGAAGGCGGCCGTGGCCCGCGTGAAGGTGGCTTCGGTGATCGTGACCGTGGCCCGCGTCCGCCGCGTGAAGGTGGCTTCGGCGACCGTGACGACCGTCCGCGCCGTCCGCGCGAAGACCGTGTATAAGGGAGATCTGAGATATGTCTGAAACTTCCTCCGCTCCGGTCCGCCGCCCGTTCCATCGCCGCCGCAAGACCTGCCCATTCTCCGGCGCCAACGCGCCGCGGATCGACTATAAGGACGTACGCCTGCTGCAGCGCTACATTTCCGAGCGCGGCAAGATCGTTCCGTCCCGCATCACGGCCGTTTCCCAGAAGAAGCAGCGCGAACTCGCCCAGGCGATCAAGCGCGCCCGTTTCCTCGGCCTGCTGCCCTACGTCGTCGCCTAATCGGTCGACGCCAACACCTTTGAGGGAAGGCATTCGTGCCTTCCCTTCTCCCTTCCGCGATGGGCGCGGATCGGAACTGTTAAAACCCATGTTGAGACGTTTCTGAATTTGATTCAGCAACATCCTCTAACTGCTTGATGAAGCAGGACAGCGACCTTGAAACGACCGAACATTAAAACGCTGCTGATCGGCGCACTCGCCGGATTGACCGCTGCCCTGCTGGTGCTGGGCGCGAGCATGCAGCCGTCGTTTTTCAGCGCGCTTCTCTACACGGCCTCGGCTCTGCCGATCCTGATCGTCGGGCTCGGCTGGGGCAATGCCGCCGCGGTCTCGGCCGTCGTCACCGCTGCGGCGCTGGGCGCGATCTTGATCTCGCCTTCCTTCGCGCTGATCATGACGCTGGTGACGCTTCTGCCGGCCGGTTGGCTCAGTCATCTCGCCAATCTGGCGCGTCCGGCCTCCGAACTCGGCGGTCCCGACCATCTGCTTGCCTGGTATCCGCTCTCCGATATCCTGCTGCATCTCTGCGGTCTGGTGACGCTTGCCGTCATCGTCATCGGTGTGATCATCGGCTACGGGCCTGAGATCACCGATCCCATCGTCGATCTGCTGATCACCTCGCTCAAACAGCAGCAACCCGAATTCATGCCCGATCCGGCAGCGACGGCGCAGACCAAGTCGCTGATCCTACTGATGCTGCCGGCTTTGCAGGGCGGCATGTGGGTCAGCATGCTGTTTGCCGCCTATTATTTCGCCGTGCGCATCGTTGCCGCGTCCGGCCGCGGCCTTCGTCCGCGCGAGGATATTCCCTCATCGCTGCGGATGAACCGCAACTCGATCTTCATCTTCCTGGCCGGGCTTGCCGCCTGCTTTTTCGGCGGCGTTCCGGCGATGGTCGGTGCGACCGTGATCGGCACCTTCGGCGCCGGCTTCATGCTCTCCGGTTTCGCCTCGCTGCATTTCCGCACGCGCGGCAAGGACTGGCGCATACCGGCTCTCATCCTCTGCTATCTGGCCTCGATGCTCATGCTGCTGCCAGCTCTCCTCATCCTCGTTCTCGGTCTCAGCGATACGCGCAAGGCGATCGCGCTGACCCCGACGAAAGATGCTGATGCCCCCAAACAATCCGATACGAAAATCTGAGACACAAGAAAGGAAAAAGAAAATGGAAGTCATCCTTCTCGAACGCATCTCCAAGCTCGGCCAGATGGGCGAAACCGTAAAGGTTCGCGACGGCTTTGCCCGTAACTACCTGCTGCCGCTCGGCAAGGCGCTGCGCGCCAACGCCGCCAACAAGACCCGCTTCGAAGCCGAGCGCGCGACGCTCGAAGCCCGCAACCTCGAGCGCAAATCGGAAGCCCAGAAGGTCGCCGACGTTCTCGACGGCAAGTCCTTCATCGTCGTGCGTTCCGCCGGCGAAACCGGCCAGCTCTATGGTTCGGTCGCTGCCCGTGACGTCGTCGAGATTCTCGGCGCCGAAGGCTTCAACATCGGCCGCAACCAGGTTCACCTCAACACGCCGATCAAGTCGATCGGCCTGCACAAGGTCGAGCTGCAGTTGCATGCCGAAGTCGAAATCCACGTCGAGCTGAACGTTGCCCGCTCTGCCGAAGAGGCAGAGCGCCAGGCCAAGGGCGAAGAACTCACCTCGGTCGACGCGATCTACGGCGTCGACGAAGACGCGCTGCGTCCGGAAGACTTCTTCGATCCGGAAGCCGACGGCGTCGACGAAGACGAAGCATAATTCTCGTTGGAGCGATCCGCGTGAGGGAAAGCCCGGCCACCGCGCCGGGCTTTTTCGTTTCCATCCCTTCGATTTGAGCCGCCGATCGGTTCGCTTTTTTTAAGGGGATTTTCCGGATGTTTTTGCTGCGTGCCTTATCGCATCGCGCTAAAGTAGCGTTCTCCGAAACGGATGGGCTGAGTCGGCGCCATACCGTGTCGTGCGGGTGACACTGCCAGTATTTCTCCTTTGTGTCGCCCAAGACTGTGGAGAAGTCGAACAACGTGCACAGCATTCAGGATTTAGGCGAAGCGAGCCCCCGCTCCTTTCGTAGCCTCTTGATTTTCGCGTCCGGAATTGCAAATCCGGAGCTGGAAAAAGACAGAACGGATGATGATGAACGACGCCGCTCGAAAGATTGCAGCTGTTGCCCCGTCGGAGCAGCATTATCGCGAAGCACCCAACAATATCGAAGCCGAGCAAGCGCTTCTGGGTGCGATCCTGATGAACAACGACGCCTATTACCGGGTGTCCGACTTCCTGAAGCCGATCCATCTCTATGAACCGCTGCACCGGAAGATCTTCGAGGTTGCCGGCGATATCATCCGCATGGGCAAGATCGCCAACCCGGTGACGATCAAGACCTTCCTGAAAGCCGACGAAAAGGTCGGCGACATGACGGTTTCGCAATATCTGGCGAGCCTCGTCAGCAATGCCGTCACCGTCATCAATGCCGAGGATTACGGCCGGGCGATCTACGACCTGGCGCTGCGCCGGGCGCTGATCACCATTGGCGAGGATGTCGTCAACATCGCCTATGACGCGCCGCTCGACATGCCACCGCAGTCGCAGATCGAGGATACCGAACGCCGCCTCTTCGAACTGGCGGAAAACGGCCGCTACGACGGTGGCTTCCAGGCCTTCAACGATGCGGTCGCGCTGGCGATCGACATGGCGGCCGTCGCCAAGGAACGTGATGGCGGGCTTTCCGGCATTTCCACCGGCATCCATTCGCTGGATTCCAAGATGGGCGGCCTGCAGCGGTCGGACTTGATCGTGCTTGCCGGACGCCCCGGCATGGGCAAGACCTCGCTTGCCACCAACATCGCCTACAATATCGCCGCCGCCTACGAAGGCGAAGTCCAGTCGGACGGCAGCATGAAGGCGAAGAACGGCGGCGTTGTCGGCTTCTATTCGCTCGAAATGTCGTCCGAACAGCTCGCCACCCGTATCATCTCCGAGCAGACGGAAGTCTCCTCCTCGAAGATCCGCCGCGGCGACATCAACGATGCCGATTTCGAAAAGCTCGTCGCCTGCTCGATGATGATGCAGAAGGTGCCGCTCTTTATCGACCAGACCGGCGGCATCTCGATCGCCCAGCTTTCGGCCCGCGCGCGCCGTCTGAAGCGCCAGCGCGGCCTCGACGTGCTGGTGGTCGACTACATTCAGCTGATGACCGGCTCGGGCAAATCCAGCGACAACCGCGTGCAGGAAATCACCCAGATCACCACCGGCCTGAAGGCGCTCGGCAAGGAACTCAACGTTCCAATCATCGCGCTGTCTCAGCTTTCGCGCCAGGTCGAAAGCCGCGACGACAAGCGGCCGCAGCTTTCCGACCTTCGCGAATCCGGCTCGATCGAGCAGGACGCCGACGTCGTGCTCTTCGTGTTCCGCGAGGAATATTACGTCAAGAATTCGGAGCCGCGCGACATCCACGATCCGAAATATCCGGAATGGGAAGCGCTGTTCGACAAGGTGAAGGGCACGGCCGACGTCATCATCGCCAAGCAGCGCCACGGGCCAACAGGCACGGTGAAGCTCGCCTTCCAGGCGGAATTCACGCGCTTTGCCGATCTCGCCGATCCCTCCTTCACCCAATATGAAGAGCACTGATCGCGCGGATGCTGCGTGCAGCGCCGGGCTTTCCCTTGACATAGTTGACCTTTAAACTGGCCGGAGAATCCTTCTCCGGCCTCTTTTCGATGCGGATCATGAGCGAATTTTTCGACGCCCCCGAAGACGACAACTTTGCCTCGGCAGGCCTGCGGCTGACCGTCGACCTGACCGCTCTGACGGAGAACTGGCGCGACATGGCGCGCCGCTCCGGTGCGGCGCGCGCCTCGGCGGTCGTCAAGGCGGATGCTTACGGCATGGGCATCGAGGATGCCGGCGAAGCGCTCTACATGGCCGGCGCCCGCGACTTCTTCGTCGCGACCGTCGACGAGGGCGTAACACTTCGCCTCTATGCGCCCGAGGCGCGCATCTTCGTGCTTTCCGGCATCTGGCCGGGCACCGAGCGACGCTTCTTCGAAAACGATCTGGTGCCGGTGATTTCTTCCGACGAACAGCTCGCCTTCTGGATGGCGGTGCTTGCCGATTACGGCGACTACCCCTGCGCGCTGCATGTCGATACCGGCTTCAACCGGCTCGGACTGCATATCGACGATGCGATCACGCTCGCCGACGACGTCTCGCGGCCGGCGAGCTTCGCGCCCGTGCTTATCATGAGCCACCTCGCCTGTGCCGACGATCCCACCCATGCGATGAACCGGCAGCAGCTCGAATCATTCCAAAGGGTTAGCGCCGCCTATGAAGGCATCGATTCAAGTCTTGCCGCCTCGGCCGGCATCTTTCTCGGTGAGGATTATCACTTCGACCTGACCCGCCCCGGCATCGCGCTCTATGGCGGCGAAGCGGTCAGCGGCATGGCGAACCCGATGCGGCCAGTCGCGACGGCGGAAGCGCGCATCATCCAGGTGCGCAACGTCGAAGCCGGCGAGACCGTCAGCTATGGGCGGGCGCTGCAGCTTCGCCGCGAAAGCCGGCTGGCGATCGCCTCGGCCGGCTATGCCGACGGCTACATGCGCGGCCAGTCGAGCGGCGGCGTGCCACTGCGCCAGGTGGTGCCGCAGGGCGGGCAAGGCTTCATCGCCGGACACAAGGTGCCGGTTGCCGGCCGGATCACCATGGACCTGACGATCTTCGATATCACCGACCTGCCTGACAACGCCGTGCGCGCCGGGGATTATGTCGAGCTGTTCGGGAAGAACATGCCGGTGGACGATGTGGCGCGGGCATGCGGCACGATCGGATACGAGATCCTGACCAGCATGGGGCTCCGCCACGAGCGGCGCTACGTGGCCGAGGAATAGCCTTCCTATTCAGCGGCTGCTGAGGGCGAGACGGACACCGAGCGCCAGGAAAAGCGCCCCGAGGCCGCGATCGAGCCAGAGTCCGATTTTTTGATTATGCCTGATCGCGTCAGCAAGGCGCCCTCCGAGAAGGACGAGCGGCGGTTCGATGAAGGCCGCCACGACGATGATGAGCCCGCCATGCAGCAGGAGCTGGGCCCATGCCGGCCCTGCCCCTTCGACCACGAATTGCGGCAGGAAGGCCAGGAAGAATATCGCCACTTTCGGATTGAGCAGCGACACCAGGATTCCCTGCCGGTAGATCCTTGCCACCGGCAATCTTTCACCGACGGCCTTTGTCAGGCCACCGCCGCCACCGGAGCGCAAAGCCTGAATGCCGAGCCAGACGAGATAGGCGGCGCCGATCCATTTGACTGTCGAGAAGGCGACGGCGGAAGCGGCAAGTATGGCCGAGAGGCCGAGTGCCGCCATCAGCACATGCAGGCAGGCGCCGGACCAGACGCCGAACAGCGCGGAAAAACCGGCGCGCTTTCCGCTTCTCATCGTGTGGCCGAGGATGAAGGCGATGTCGGGACCGGGCGAGAGATTGAGCAGAACCGCCGCCGACAGAAATGCAAGCCAGTGTGTGAGCGAATAATCGAACATCTTTCACCATTCCCGGATGACTAGGAGCAAAGGATAGGCACGGGCGCGCTGATGGGGAAATCATTAGTTTTGATCCGTCGCGACAGCCATTATCTCAAGCACGATATTGATTCGATGAGGCGGCGCGTCTGCTTCACTTGGAAACCCGGACTGAAAGAGTACTAGATGGCGAAGGCCAGAACACAATTCATCTGCCAGAGTTGCGGCACGGTTCATAACCGCTGGGCCGGCAAATGCGAGAACTGCGGCGAGTGGAACACCATCGTCGAGGAAGACCCGATGGGCGGGATCGGCTCCGGTCCCGGCAAGACGCCGAAGAAGGGCCGCCCGGTGGCGCTGACGGCGCTGTCGGGCGAGATCGAGGAGGCACCGCGCATCCATACCGCCATGTCGGAGCTCGACCGGGCGCTCGGCGGCGGCTTCGTGCGCGGTTCGGCGGTGCTGATCGGCGGCGATCCCGGCATCGGCAAATCGACGCTGTTGATGCAGGCAGCAGCCGCCCTTGCGCGGCGCGGCCACAAGATCATCTACGTCTCCGGCGAAGAAGCCGTGGCGCAGGTCCGGCTGCGAGCGCAACGCCTTGCGGCGGCCGATACCGACGTGATGCTGGCGGCCGAAACCAATGTCGAGGACATTCTGGCGACGCTCGCCGAGGGCAAGCGGCCGGACCTCGTCATCATCGATTCCATCCAGACGCTATGGAGCGAACTTGCCGAATCGGCGCCGGGAACGGTGACGCAGGTGCGCACCGGGGTGCAGGCAATGATCCGTTTCGCCAAGCAGACGGGGGCCGCCATGGTGCTCGTCGGCCACGTGACTAAGGACGGGCAGATCGCCGGGCCACGCGTCGTCGAGCACATGGTCGATGCCGTGCTCTATTTCGAAGGCGATCGCGGCCATCACTACCGCATCCTGCGCACGGTCAAGAACCGCTTCGGCCCGACCGACGAGATCGGCGTCTTCGAAATGTCAGACAAAGGCTTACGCGAAGTCGCCAACCCCTCGGAACTCTTCCTCGGCGAGCGCAACGAAAAATCGCCGGGTGCTGCCGTCTTCGCCGGCATGGAGGGCACGCGTCCCATTCTCGTCGAGGTGCAGGCGCTGGTGGCGCCGACCTCGCTCGGCACGCCGCGGCGCGCCGTGGTCGGCTGGGATTCGGCACGGCTCTCTATGATCCTCGCAGTTCTTGAGGCCCATTGCGGCGTCAGGCTCGGCCAGCACGACGTCTATCTCAATGTCGCCGGCGGTTACCGCATCTCCGAACCGGCGGCCGATCTTGCCGTCGCCTCGGCGCTCGTTTCCTCGCTTGCCGGTATTGCCCTTCCCGCCGATTGCGTCTATTTCGGCGAAGTCAGCCTGTCGGGCGCCATCCGGCCGGTTGCGCACACCGCCCAGCGCCTCAAGGAAGCCGAGAAGCTGGGTTTTTCTGCAGCACTGCTTCCATCCGCCTCCGCCGAACTGCCGAAGGGCTCCGGCGGGCGCTGGAGCGAAGTCGGAAGCCTGCCGGATCTGGTCGCGCGCATCGCCGGATCGAAGGGCGCGCTGCGTGTGGAAGACGACGTTTGATCCTTTCATTGCCAGGAATGGTGATGATATAGGAGCACACGATAAGGCACGACACGGCCGCCAAGCGGCAGTCCTGGAGTTGAATTTACATGCCCATTACGATTTTCGACGGTATTGTCATCGGCGTCGTGCTCTTCTCCGCCGTGTTGGCGATGGTCCGCGGGTTTTCACGCGAGATCCTTTCGATCGCGAGCTGGGGTGGTTCGGCTGCCGCCGCCTATTACCTCTATCCGTACCTGCTGCCCTATGCGAAGAAATATACCGATGACGACCGTATCGCGATCGTCGGTTCGGCAGCGGTCGTCTTCCTGATCGCGCTCATCGTCATCTCCTTCATTACGATGAAGATCGCCGACTTCATCATCGACAGCCGCGTCGGCGCGCTCGACCGCACGCTCGGCTTCCTGTTCGGGGCGGCGCGCGGTGTGCTGCTCCTGGTCGTCGCCGTCGCCTTCTGGAATTGGCTCGTCGATGTCGACCACCGTCCGGCCTGGGTCAACGAAGCGAAGTCGAAACCTTTCCTGGATTCGATGGTGGTGAAGCTGAAATCGGTTCTGCCGGAGCAATTTGCCCAGATGATACCGGAAAGCATCCGTGATAAGCTGCAGCCGCCGGCACAGGGCGCTGGAGGTACCACTCCGCCGACGGGCGACCAGGCTCCGGCAGAAGACGCACCGACCGCGCCAGCAGACGGCGCACAGCAGCCGGCGAATTGACACAGTGTTCAAGAGCTTGACCCGCCTTCCGGCAATTGCCATTTGAGCGGAACATGAAATGAGGGTCCGGCCGAGCATTCCAGCTCCGCCGGGCTCAGCTATTTCTGGAAATGCCGATCCATTCTTGTGAGAGCAGAGGCCCGCAGAAATGAACCAGTCCCATTCCTTCCCGACCGACGATCCGCTCGACGGAGATACGCTGCATGAAGAATGCGGGGTTTTCGGAATTCTGGGACATCCCGATGCCGCCGCGCTGACGGCTCTAGGCCTGCATGCCTTGCAGCACCGCGGGCAGGAAGCGGCCGGCATCGTCTCCTTCGACGGCAAGCGCTTTTATCAAGAGCGCCACATGGGCCTCGTCGGTGACCACTATACCAATCCGATGACGCTTGCCCGCCTGCCCGGCAGCATTACGATCGGTCATACCCGCTACTCGACAACCGGCGAAGTGGCCATGCGCAACGTACAGCCGCTCTTTGCCGAACTGGAAGAAGGCGGCATCGCCATTGCCCATAACGGCAATTTCACCAACGGCCTGACGCTGCGCCGCCAGATCATCGCGACCGGCGCCATCTGTCAGTCGACGTCCGATACCGAAGTCGTCCTCCACCTCATCGCCCGTTCCCGCCATGCTTCCACGTCAGACCGCTTCATCGACGCCATTCGTCAGATGGAAGGCGGCTATTCGATGCTCGCCATGACGCGCACCAAGTTGATTGCCGCGCGCGACCCGACCGGCATCCGCCCGCTGGTCATGGGCGAACTCGACGGCAAGCCGATCTTCTGCTCGGAGACCTGTGCGCTCGACATTATCGGCGCCAAGTTCATCCGCGACGTGGAGAACGGCGAAGTCGTCATCTGCGAAATCCAGCCTGACGGCTCGATCAGCATCGATGCGCGTAAGCCCAGCAAGCCGCAGCCGGAGCGCCTCTGCCTGTTCGAATATGTCTACTTCGCCCGCCCGGACTCGGTTGTCGGCGGCCGCAACGTCTATACGACGCGCAAGAGCATGGGCATGAACCTTGCCAAGGAATCGCCCGTCGATGCCGACGTGATCGTGCCGGTGCCGGATGGCGGCACACCTGCGGCGCTCGGCTATGCTCAGCAGAGCGGCATTCCCTTCGAATACGGCATCATCCGCAACCATTATGTCGGGCGCACCTTCATCGAGCCGACGCAGCAGATCCGCGCCTTCGGCGTAAAGCTGAAGCATTCCGCCAACCGGGCAATGATCGAAGGCAAGCGCGTGGTGCTGGTTGACGATTCCATCGTGCGCGGCACGACTTCTCTCAAGATCGTCCAGATGATCCGTGAAGCCGGCGCGCGCGAAGTCCATGTCCGCGTCGCAAGCCCGATGATCTTCTTCCCGGATTTCTACGGCATCGACACGCCTGACGCAGACAAGCTGCTGGCAAACCAATATGCCGATGTCAAAGCCATGGCCAAATATATCGGCGCGGATTCACTCGCCTTCCTGTCGATCGACGGCCTCTATCGCGCTGTTGGCGGTGAAGACCGCAATCCGGCCCGGCCGCAGTTCACCGACCACTATTTTACCGGCGACTATCCGACCCGCCTGCTCGACAAGAACGGCGAGTCTATGGGCAACAAGATTTCGATGCTTGCCAGCAACGGCTGACACAGCGCGCCGGTTTTTCCATTGTCCATCCCGAGGGGTTCATCGCACCCCTCTCCCTTCGTGAGGGAACACGACATCATGAATATCAATCTTGAGGGCAAGATCGCGCTCGTCACCGGTGCGTCGCGCGGCATCGGCTATTTCACAGCGCTGGAACTTGCGAAAGCCGGCGCCCATGTGATTGCCTGCGCACGCACAGTCGGCGGACTCGAGGACCTCGACGATGCGATCAAGGCCATCGGCGGCACGGCGACGCTCGTGCCCTTCGACCTTGCCGACATGAATGCGATCGATGCGCTCGGCGGCTCGATCTTCGAGCGCTGGGGCAAGCTCGACATCCTCGTCGCCAATGCCGGCGTGCTCGGCGTCATTTCGCCGATCGGCCATATCGAAGCGAAAGTGTTCGAGAAGGTGATGACCATCAACGTCACCGCGACATGGCGGCTGATCCGTTCGGTCGACCCGTTGTTGGCCCGCTCGGATGCCGGCCGCGCGGTGATCATCTCTTCGGGTGCTGCCCACAAGTGCCGCCCCTTCTGGGGCGCCTATTCCGCTTCCAAGGCTGCGGTCGAGGCGCTGGCACGCACATGGGCCGGCGAAAGTCAAAGCACACCGCTGCGGGTCACCAGCGTCGATCCGGGGGCGACACGCACGGCGATGCGGGCGCAGGCGGTGCCGGGCGAAGATCCGCAGACTCTGCCGCATCCCTCCGAGGTCGCAAAGGCGATCCTGCCGTTGCTGGGGCCTGGAGTGACCGAGACGGGTAAGCTGTTCATCGTGCGGGAGAACAAGCTCGTCGATTACCGGTTGCCGGAATAAGCTCCTGCATAATTCCTTAAATCGGAATCGATTTAAGGATAAAATTATGCAGCAATTCAAAGTGCCACAGCGTCCTTTGCGGCTCTCGAAAAGACGCGTGGCGCTGTAGACGTCTCAGTTCGCTGCAACTGCCGGGAACAGATGCGCCAGGCCCGCTTCCGACGGGCAAAGCGCATTGAGGTCAACCGGTCCCTGGATGCCGTCCAAGGTGCCGTTGTCGGCAAATTGCCAGATTGACCAACGACTGCACTCTTCCTGCCTCGGTTCCCTGAATACACTACGCAGCCACAGATAGTGGTCGGGAAAGCGCGATTCATTGCCTTTCAGATATTGATCGAAGAACTCCTGCGTCACGTAGAAAATAGGCTTCTCCGGAAAAGTGCCCTTCAGCTCGGTGAAGAAGGCGTTCACCTCGGCAGCCATTTCCTCGAGCGTCGGGATTTTGTTACAATTGCCGACAAACTCCAGATCGATGGCGATGGGCAGAGTTCCCTGTTCCTTCGGCACGGTCGCCAGGACGTTCTGCGCCTGATCCTTGCCCGGTCGGCAGAAGGTGAAGAAATGATAAGCGCCCCTGACCAATCCAGCATCTCCGGCGCGCTGCCAGTTGTCGGCGAATTTGGAATCCCGATGATCTCCACCTTCGGTCGCCTTCATGAAGGCGAAGCGGACATTCGCCTGCGAGGCAACCACATTCCAATCGATATCACCTTGGTGATGGCTGACATCGATGCCTTGGATCGGATAGCTGCTTAAGGAAGGATTGTTGAAGCGAAGCATTCCGAAATCGTATGCGAAATATGCAGCGAATGCGACCACCAGCATTGCGGTCGCTCCGATCGTCGATCGAGCCGGTCTCCGCATCCCTTCCTCCCTATTAACAACAGCTTCTCAACCGGCTATGCGAGATTTGCGCCGCGAAAATGGCGGGCGAATTTCAAGGGCGCGCCAACTGGTTTCACCAGATGTCGCGGCTGCGATCGATTCATCGGATGGATGGATCCTGTTGCCGCTGGATCGCTCTTCGCCCCCTTGACCGGAAGCGCGAACCGGGCCATAAAACCCGCCATGAAAACGGTTATCTGCATTATCTGCCGGAAGATTATTCGCTAGCGCGAGCGCTGGCCCGGCCGTTTTCGTCTCCCAAATAGTCAAGATGCGAAACGCCCCGGTCCGCCGGTCGCGATATTTTTCTGATCGTGCATTTGGGAGAGTGAAATGGACGCGACGCCGGAACTGAAGCTGTACAACACGCTGACACGGGAAAAATCGGTCTTTTCGCCGATCGATCCCAACAATGTCCGCATGTATGTCTGCGGCCCGACCGTCTATGACTTCGCTCATATCGGCAATGCCCGGCCGGTCATCGTCTTCGACGTGCTGTTCCGGCTGCTGCGCCATGTCTATGGCGAAGACCACGTCACTTATGCCCGCAACATCACCGACGTCGACGACAAGATCAATGCGCGGGCGCTTCGGGACCATCCGGGCCTGCCGCTCAACGACGCGATCCGCGCCGTCACGGAAAAGACCGAGACCCAATTTCACGCCGATGTCGCCGACCTCGGCTGCCTGGAGCCGGACTTCGAGCCGCGCGCCACCGACAATATCGTTGAGATGACCGAGATCATCGAGAAGCTGATCGGCAACGGTCATGCCTATGTCGCATCGGGCGAAGTGCTGTTCGACACCAAATCCATGGCGGATTACGGTCAGCTTTCGAAGCGCCCGCTCGACGAACAGCAGGCCGGCGCCCGCATCGCGGTCGACGCGCACAAGAAGAACCCGGGTGATTTCGTGCTCTGGAAGCTGTCGAGCCACAACGAGCCCGGCTGGGAGAGCCCATGGGGCCGCGGCCGGCCCGGCTGGCACATCGAATGCTCCGCGATGAGCAAGCGTTATCTCGGCGATGTCTTCGACATTCATGGCGGCGGGCTGGACCTGATCTTCCCGCATCATGAAAACGAGATCGCCCAGTCGCGCTGCGCCCACGGCACCGAGGTGATGGCGAATGTCTGGATGCATAACGGCTTCCTGCAGGTCGAAGGCCGCAAGATGTCGAAATCCGAAGGCAATTTCGTCACTATCCATGAGCTGCTGCACACGGAGATCTTCGGCGGCCGCAAATGGCCGGGCCAGGTGCTGCGCCTTGCCATGCTGATGACGCATTACCGCGAGCCGATCGATTTTTCGATCAAGCGACTGGAAGAAGCCGAACGTCTGCTCGCCAAATGGCCGGCGGCCGAAGCCGGCGATGCGGCGCCCGATGAAAGCGTGCTCAATGCGCTTTCCGACGACCTCAATACGGTCGCGGCAGTGCAGGCATTACATGCGCTGGCGCAGGCTGCCCATGCGGATCCCACAGCCCGTGCCGTCTTTGCCGCAACGGCCGACCTTCTGGGCCTGCTGCCGAAAAAGATGGAAATCGACGAAGCCGTCGCATCGGCGGTCGATGCGCTGGTCGCGATGCGTCTCGAAATGTTGAAAGCGAAGAACTTCACCGAGGCTGACAAGATCCGTGACGAGCTGACGGCGAAGGGCATCCAGTTGAAGGACGGCAAGGAACCGATGACGGGCGAGCGCGTGACGACGTGGGAGGTCAAGAGATGACGACCAATACCGGCGGTTGCCAATGCGGAGCGATCCGTTTCCGCGTCAGCGGCGACATCAAGGATTCGTCGATCTGTCATTGCCGTATGTGCCAGAAGGCGTTCGGTGCTTATTATGCGCCGCTGGTCTCAGTGCGCGGCGCCGATTTCGAATGGACACGTGGAGAGCGGAAAAAATTCCGCTCTTCCAACTTTGTCGAGCGCGGCTTTTGCGGCGACTGCGGCACGCCGCTCACCTATGAAGCGCCGGATGGAATGGCGATTGCCGCCGGCGCCTTAGACGATCCTTCGGCATTTCCGCCGGTGATCCAATTCGGCATCGAAGGCAAGATCGGTTTCGTCGATCATCTGCACGAATTGCCGGGGCACCGGACGGAGGAGGATGCGCAGGCTGCCCCCTTCCTGCTCGAGCTCGTCTCCCACCAGCATCCCGATCATGAGACGCAGGCATGGCCAATGAAGGAGCTCAGATGACGGCGGAAGCGGACAGAAGCGGCGGGTGCCAGTGCGGCGCGGTGCGCTATCATGCCAAAGGCGAACTCGGCTATCCCCATCTTTGCCATTGCCGCATGTGCCAGAAGGCGGCCGGCAATTATTTCATGCCGCTTGCCGCCGTGATGCGCAGCGATTTTACCCTGACGCGCGGCGCACCGAAATGGTTTCAGTCCTCGGATCTGGTGCGGCGCGGCTTCTGCGGCGATTGCGGTACGCCGCTGTTCTACGACATTCCGGAGACTGATTTCATCAACCTCACGCTCGGCTCGCTTGATGATCCCGATGCGGTCAAGCCGGTGATGCAATCGAACACCGGCCGCAAGATGTCCTGGTTTCACACGCTCGACGGCCTGCCGCTTGAACCACAGCCTGAAACGCCGGACCGCGAGAACGCGATCGCGGCAAGCAACCATCAGCACCCCGACCACGACACGAAAAGCTGGCCCCTCGGAGAAAGCTCATGACGGACACGACAAAGACAGGCGGATGCCAGTGCGGCGCCGTGCGCTTCCGCATTTCAGGCAGACTGGGACGTCCCTCGATCTGCCATTGCCGCATGTGCCAGAAACAGTTCGGCGGTTTCTTCTCCGCGCTCGTCACCACGCCTGAGGAAGGGATGGAATGGACGCGCGGCGAGCCGAGCTACTTCCAGTCCTCGGTCAATATCGAACGCGGGTTCTGCAGCAATTGCGGCACGCCGATGACCTATCGTCATCCGGGCGGGCTGGAGCTTGCGATCGGCACCTTCGACGACCGCAGCGACCTCGCACCGCTGATCCAGGTGAACTACGAGGCCCGCCTGCCCTGGGTCGAGGAAATCTTCGAGGCGCCGGTGCTGAAGGATCAGGATTTCTACTCACGACAGGAGGCGATCATCTCCTTCCAGCATCCCGATCACGACACAGAAGTCTGGCCCGCGAAAGGCGTGAAGATATGACCGAGATACTGCGCACGCTCTATCCCGAAATCGAACCTTATGCTTCCGGCCATCTCGATGTCGGCGACGGCCATGTGATCTATTGGGAGCGCTCGGGTACGCCTGGCGCCAAGCCCGCCGTCTTCCTGCATGGCGGCCCGGGCGGCGGCATCTCGCCTGCCCATCGCCGGCTCTTCGATCCTGCTCTCTACGACGTCATGCTGTTCGACCAGCGCGGTTGCGGCAGGTCGACGCCGCATGCGGAACTCCATGCCAACACGACCTGGCACCTCGTTGCCGATATCGAGCGGCTGCGCGAGATGGCAGGCGTCGACAGCTGGCAGGTGTTCGGCGGCTCCTGGGGCTCGACGCTGGCGCTCGCCTATGCCGAGACGCATCCAGAGCATGTCTCCGAGCTCATCCTGCGCGGCATCTATACGCTGACCAAGGCCGAGCTCGACTGGTACTACCAATTCGGCGTCTCGGAAATGTTCCCGGACAAGTGGGAGCGGTTCATCGCGCCCATTCCGCCGGAAGAGCGGCATGAGATGATGCATGCCTATCATCGCCGTCTGACGCATGAGGACAGGAACGTCCGCCTCGCGGCGGCGCAGGCCTGGAGCATCTGGGAAGGCGAAACGATCACGCTGCTGCCGGAACCTTCGACGAGCTTCAAGTTCGAAGAGCCGGAATTCGCCTATGCATTTGCGCGCATCGAGAACCATTTCTTCGTCCATGCCGGCTGGATGGACGAGGGACAGCTGATCCGCGATGCGGGCAGGCTCAGGGATATTCCCGGCGTGATCGTGCATGGCCGCTACGACATGCCCTGCCCGGCCAAATATGCCTGGCTGCTGCACAAGGCCTGGCCGAAGGCGGAATTCCACCTGATCGAGGGCGCGGGCCATGCCTATTCGGAGCCGGGGATTCTCGATCGGCTGATCCGGGCGACGGATAGGTTTGCCGGGAAGCAAGACTGATCGTTAGCATTGGGGGGCAGCCCCTCACCCTAACCCTCTCCCCGCCCGCGGGGAGAGGGGACGTGCCCCGCAATACGGTGCGGCATATCCCTTCCCCCGTCATAACGGAGAGAAGGTGGCGGCAGCCGGATGAGGGGCAGCATCCGCACTCCATAACAACCCGCCTGGCGGGAGGAAACGACATGAAAGAACGCATCTACCTCTTCGACACGACGCTCCGGGACGGGCAGCAGACGCCCGGTATCGATTTTTCCGTCGAGGACAAGATTGCGATCGCCGCCATGCTGGACGAATTCGGCCTCGACTACGTCGAGGGCGGATATCCCGGCGCCAATCCGACGGATACCGCCTTCTTCAGCGAGAAGCGCACCAGCCAGGCCAGTTTCGTCGCCTTCGGCATGACGAAGCGAGCAGGCGTTTCGGTCTCCAACGATCCCGGCATTGCCGGGCTGCTACAGGCAAAATCCGATGCCATCTGTTTCGTCGCCAAGAGCTGGGATTATCATGTCGCGGTGGCGCTCGGCTGCACCAACGAGGAAAACCTCGAATGCATCGCCGAAAGCGTCAAGGCGGCGGTTGGCGCGGCCAAGGAGGCGATCGTCGATTGCGAGCATTTCTTCGACGGCTTCAAGGCCAATCCGGCCTATGCGCTCGCCTGCGCCAAGACGGCCTATGACAGCGGCGCCCGCTGGGTCGTGCTCTGCGACACCAATGGCGGCACGCAGCCGCCGGAGGTGCGGGCGATTGTCGAGGCGGTGATCGCCGCCGGCGTTCCCGGCCACTGTCTTGGCATCCATGCGCATAACGACACCGGACAGGCGGTTGCCAATTCGCTTGCCGCGGTCGAAGCCGGCGTCCGGCAGATCCAGGGCACGCTGAACGGCATCGGCGAACGCTGCGGCAATGCCAATCTGGTGACGCTGATCCCGACTCTGGCGCTGAAGAGCGCCTACAACACACGTTTCGAAACGGCGATCGATGAGGAGCGGCTGCTCAACCTCACTCGGCTCTCGCATGCCTTCGACGAGCTGCTCAACCGCTCGCCCGACCACCAGATGCCCTATGTCGGCGCTTCCGCCTTTGCCACCAAGGCCGGCATCCATGCATCGGCCCTGCTCAAGGACCCGCGGACCTATGAACATGTGCCGCCGGAAACCGTCGGCAACTTCCGCAAGGTCATGGTCTCTGACCAAGGCGGCAAGGCGAACTTCATCAATGCGCTGAAACGGCGCGGCATCGCGGTCGCCAAGGACGATCCGAAGCTCGACCTGCTGATCTCCATCGTCAAGGAACGTGAATCCATCGGCTATGCCTATGAGGGCGCGGATGCGAGCTTCGAGCTGCTGGCGCGCCGCACGCTCGGCACGATCCCGGAATTCTTCACCATCGAAGGCTTCCGCGTGATGATCGAGCGCCGCTTCGACAGTCTTGGCCGCGTGAAGATCGTCTCGGAGGCGGTGGTCAAGATCACCATCGACGGCCAGACGCTGATGTCGGTTGCCGATGCCGAAGGCCCGGTCAACGCGCTTGACCTCGCGCTGCGCAAGGATTTCGGCAAGTACCAGCACGAAATCGACGATCTGGTGCTCGCCGATTTCAAGGTGCGTATCCTCAATGGCGGCACGGAGGCGATCACCCGCGTATTGATCGAATCCACCGACAGCGACGGCGTGCGCTGGTGGACGGTCGGCGTCTCCGAGAACATCATCGACGCTTCGTTCCAGGCTTTGATGGATTCCGTCATTTACAAGCTGATGAAGAACCGGCAGCTGGCGGGCAAGATCGCGGCGGAATAGACCTATTCCGCCGGCTCGGCGACGAGACCCCAGCCCTCGGCCGAATACCATTCGCTTCCTTCGGGCTTCGTCTTCCAGCCGAGAGCATCGGATATCTTCTCGTCCATCGCTTCGTCTCCCGGTTCAAATCCTCTCACCCTTCATTCAACGAAATGAATTGGCCTATTCACGGCGCTTAAGCTAGGCCGGATCAGAAGAAGAACAAAGATGGAAACACCGATGTCGACCGATGCATCCGTTCCGTTGGCCAAGAACGAAGACAGTCCGCGCGGGTTCGCCTTCGCGCTGACAGCCTATCTGCTCTGGGGCTTCCTGCCGATCTACATGAAGGCGGTGGCGCATATTTCGCCGGCCGAGGTGATCGCGCATCGCATCGTCTGGTCGCTGCCGCTGGCGGGCATCGTGCTGATCGTGCTCGGACGCACACAGGACATCCGAACGGCGCTCGGCTCGCCGCGCATGCTGGCGATGGCGGCGCTGACGGCGTCGCTGATCACCGTCAACTGGGGCACCTATGTCTGGGCGATCGGCGCCGGCCATTCGCTCGACGCAGCACTCGGCTATTTCATCAATCCGCTGTTCAGCATCTTTCTTGGCGCGGTGTTCCTCAAGGAAAAGCTGCAGCCGCTGCAGATCGCGGCGATCGCGCTTGCGGCGCTTGCCGTCGCCATTCTCGCGCTGGACAGCGGCGGCATCCCGTGGGTGGCGCTGACGCTGGCGATCAGCTGGGGGTTCTACGCCCTGTTGCGCAAGACGCTGCCGCTCGGGCCGAACCAGGGCTTCTTCCTCGAAGTGCTGATCCTCAGCGGGCCGGCCCTCCTCTACATTCTCTATCTCGAATTCGGCAGCGGCCAGGGCCACCTCTACCGCACCGGTCTTGCCGACACGATCCTGCTGCTCGGGTGCGGCGTCATCACCGCCGTGCCGCTGATGATCTATGCGAACGGCGCCAAGCTCTTGAAACTCTCGACGATCGGCATCATGCAGTATATCGCGCCGACGATGATCTTCCTGATCGCGGTCTTCGTCTTCCACGAGCCATTCGGCACGGCGCGCATGATCGCCTTCCCGCTGATCTGGGCGGGGCTGTTCCTCTATAGCTGGTCGATGCTGAAGGGAAGCCGCGGGCGCTGAGGGCGCTAAAGCGCGCCACGTCGAATCGGATTCATGCGACGCGCTTTAGGTCTTTGTTTTATGCATGTCTTTGTCCCAAAACCGCTGGACACTTTTGGGCGACATGCATTGCATCCCTACATCTTCGAAATCACCTCGTCCTCGCCGTCACGATCGGCGGCGAGCTGGGCTGCCTGGGCCATGATCGCCGGAATGATGCCGGAGATCTCGTCGACGACGAGTGGCTGCACCCGGTGGGCGGTGTGCAGGAAGCCTTCTTCGGTCATATGGCGCATCAGTTCCATCATCGGATCCCAGAAACCGTTGACGTTGGCGAAGACCATCGGCTTCTCGTGGCGGCCGAGCTGCGCCCAAGTCATGATCTCGACGATCTCCTCCAGCGTACCGATGCCGCCGGGCAGCGCGACGAAGGCATCGGAGCGCTCGAACATGGTGTGTTTGCGCGCATGCATGTCAGGGGTTACAATGAGTTCGTTCAGCTGACCGAGCGAGTGGCGAGTCGCTTCCATATCGATCAGGAATTCGGGAATGATGCCCGTGACCTGACCGCCGCCTGAAAGCACGCCGCTGGCAACCGCGCCCATGATGCCTTTGGTACCCCCGCCATAGACGAGGCGCAGGCCGTATTCGGCGATCTCTCTTCCGAGAGCACGCCCGGCCGCCATGTGGGAAGGATCGCGTCCCGGCCTGGAGCCGCAGTAAACGCAGATGGATCGAATCGATACAGATTGTTCGGTCATGAGGGCAAAACAACTATTCCATTTCAATGCAGTCAAGAAAATTGACTGAAAAGCAGCGTGCCTAGCTTGCCTAATTGCTTTGAATGCTTGTGGAAAGCAACGGGAATCGCTAGCAATTTTGGGTATTACGGCAAATTGCCGCTCTGGGAGACATAATGATGAAGAACCGTGCCGGCTTGCTGGCTCTTGCAGTCCTCGCAATCGCAATCCTACTGATGGTGTTTGTCGTCATGCCGCGTATCGGCGGCGATGCAACCAAGGTCGGCGACGCCATCAACCAGGCGAGCACGGAGCTCAAGAACACGGTTAACGAGGCGTCAAAGACATCGCGCTCCGCTGTGGGCGATGCGGCTGCGGTCGCCGATCAGGTCGGTCGCCTTTCGGCCGATGCCGGCGTATCGCTCAGCGAGCTCAAGGCGCTGCTTGCGGACGGCAAAGGCCCGGCCATCGATGTTTTCACTGCCGCCAAGACCAAGGCCGTCAACGCGCTGACCGCACTTGCCGGCTTCACTATTCCCGAGGGCCTCGATCCCGCGACCCAGACCCTTGCCGCCAAGGCCAAGGACGGCGGCGCGAAGGCGCTCGCCATCGTCCAATCGCTGCCTGAGAACATTGCCGATGCGCTTGCCGCGATCGCCAAGGCAGAGGCTGCTCTGACCGGTGCGCCGGAGACCGCCCCTGCGGCGAACACGGCAGCGGAGAATACCGGCCCGAAACTTCCGGCCTTCGACGTATTGCGCGTCGAGCCCGACGGCTCGACGGTGATCGCCGGCTCCGCCGAACCGAACGGCAAGCTCGAGGTGCTCGACGGCGAGAAGGTGGTGACGACGGCCAATGTCGATGCGAGCGGCGATTTTGCTGCCGTCCTCGACGATCCGCTTCCGGCCGGCGACCACCAGCTCGTGCTCAAGTTCACGGGCAAGGACGGCAAGAGCACGCTTTCCGAAGAAGTCGCGACCATTTCCGTGCCGAAGGACGGCAATGGCGCCAATCTGCTCGCCATGGTCTCCAAACCCGGTGCGGCGAGCCGCATCATCACCGCGCCGAAGGCCGGAACCGAAGTTGCCGATGCCTCCAATCCGATGGCCCCGCCTGCGGACAAGCCGGCAACGGGCGAAAGCTCGGCTGCGCCTACCGCAACAGTTGCACCAACCGGCGAGCTGGCGCTGCAGGCGCCGAACCTCACCGACACCTCCTCCGCCGGCGCAGCTACGCCATCGGATAAGGCGAATGTGCCCGATGTGATGGTCAATGCCGTCGAAATCGAGGGCAACAAGATCTTTATTGCCGGCACGACGCGCCCCAACGCCAAGGTTATCGGTTATGCCGACGACAGCCTCGTCGGCCAGGATACCGCCGGCTCCGACGGCCACTTCGTCATCGACGGCGTGGTGGCGCTCTCGGTCGGCGACCACAAGATCCGCGTCGATGTCGTTGATCCCGCAGGCAAAGTGATCGTGCGCGCGGCGGTGAATTTCAATCGCCCAGCCGGCGACCAGGTGAGGGTCGCCGCACAATCGGTACCCGCCGACACGAACAGCGCTCCCTCGATGGTGCCGCTCGACGAAGGCGAGCTCGACAAACTCAAAGCCGAAGTCGGCAAGGCCTTCGGCCTGCTGAAGGGCCTGTTTGCCGATGGCAAGCTGCCAGGCGCCGAGCAGCTCGCCGCGGCGCGCTCGGCAACGGAATTCGCTCTGCGCTCCGTCGCCGATTTCCGCCCTGCGGCCGATGCGCCTGATGTCTTCAAGCAGACGTCAGGCTCCGCCTCTCAGATCGCCGGCAACGCGCTGAAACTGCTGCAGGGCCTGCCGAAGGATGCGAAATCCGTGGGCAGCGCACTCGACAGGCTCGGCGCGATGATCGCCGAACTCGCCGTGGCACCCGCGCCGGCAGCGCCGTCCGCAAACGATGTCGGAAGCAACCAGCCGAAGACGATCGAACAGGCGCCGCTGACGGCAAACAACGCAGCGGTTATCATTCGCCGCGGCGACACGCTGTGGCAGATCTCGCGCCGCACCTATGGTCTCGGCGTTCGCTACACGACAATCTACATCGCCAACGAGGACAAGATCATCAATCCCGATCGCATCCGCCCTGGCCAGATTTTCGGCCTGCCGAAGGATGTACTGCCGAATGCCGAAGAGCTGCACCGCAAGCGCATGTCCGGCCAGCATCTCTAAGCTGCAAAACAACACGGCAAGACCGGGCGGGATAAGCGCCCGGCCTCGTCGTTTCCTTACCCCAGCAATTGTTGTATTCGTCCGCCCGGCACCCTATCTGGCGGTGGCGGCTGCGGGTTGTGGGAAGCGCTTTCAGGCACGTCCCGGTTCGCGCTCTTGCCGGCATCGAATCGCGGCAAGCCCATCCGGGCTGGAGACAATCATGGCAAACGGCAAGACAGTCTCGGATTCCAACCTGCCGCAGACGCTTCTCAACCTCTGGCCCTATATGTGGCCGGCCGGCCGGCCAGACCTCAAGATGCGCGTCGTCTGGGCTTCGGTCTTTCTGCTGATCTCCAAGTTCGTCCTGCTGCTCGTCCCCTATTTCTTCAAATGGTCGACCGATGCGCTGAACGGCAGGATGGATCTTGCCGGCTCCGTGCCGCCGCTGCTGGCCGGCGCCATCGCGCTTGTCATCGCCTATAACATCACCCGGCTGATCCAGCTCGGCCTCAACCAGCTGCGCGACGCGCTCTTTGCCAGCGTCGGACAACATGCAGTGCGCCAGCTCGCCTACAGGACCTTCGTGCACATGCACGAACTGTCGCTGCGCTTCCATCTGGAGCGCAAGACCGGCGGTCTCTCCCGCATCATCGAGCGCGGCACCAAGGGTATCGAGACGATCGTGCGCTTCACGATCCTCAACTCCGTCCCGACCGTCATCGAATTCCTGCTGACGGCAGTGATCTTCTGGTGGGGCTACGGCTTCTCCTATCTCGCCGTTACCGCCTTTACCGTCTGGGCCTATATCTGGTTCACGATCCGCGCATCCGACTGGCGCATCGCCATCCGCCGGTCGATGAACGACAGCGATACCGACGCCAACACCAAGGCGATCGACTCCCTCCTCAATTTCGAGACCGTCAAATATTTCGGCAATGAGGAGATGGAGGCAAAGCGTTTCGACAAATCGATGGAACGCTACGAGAAGGCGGCGACCGATGTCTGGACCTCGCTCGGCTGGCTGAATTTCGGCCAAGGCGTCATCTTCGGCATCGGCACGACCATCATGCTGGTGCTGTCGGCGTTGGCCGTGCAGCGCGGTGAGCAGACGGTCGGCGATTTCGTCTTCGTCAATTCGATGCTGCTGCAGCTTTCCGTACCGCTCAATTTCATCGGCTTCGTCTATCGCGAAATCCGCCAGGGGCTGACCGACATCGAGCAGATGTTCGATTTGCTTGAAGTGCAGACCGAAGTCAAAGACGCGCCCGATGCGACCGAACTTCGGATCGGCCAGGGCGCGATCTCCTTCAAGGACGTACACTTCGCCTATGATGCGGCCCGTCCGATCCTGAAGGGCATTTCCTTCGAGGTGCCGGCCGGCAAGACGGTCGCCGTCGTCGGTCCGTCGGGTGCGGGCAAATCGACGCTGTCGCGCCTGCTGTATCGTTTCTACGATATCCAGAGCGGCGCAATCAGCGTCGACGGTCAGGATATCCGCACGGTGACGCAGAAGAGCCTGCGCTCGGTGATCGGCATGGTGCCGCAGGATACCGTGCTCTTCAACGACACGGTCGCCTACAACATCCGCTACGGCCGCACATCGGCCAGCGACGGCGAAGTCTTTGCCGCTGCCGAGGTGGCGCAGATCGCGCATTTCATCGAAACGCTGCCCGAGGGTTTCGAAACCAAGGTCGGCGAGCGCGGGCTGAAGCTTTCGGGCGGCGAGAAGCAGCGGGTGGCGATCGCCCGCACCATCCTCAAGGCGCCGCCGATCCTGATCCTCGACGAGGCGACGTCGGCGCTCGACACGACGACGGAACGAGAAATCCAGGAAGCACTCGACCTGGTTTCGAAGAACCGCACGACGCTTGTTATCGCCCACCGGCTTTCGACTGTCATCAGCGCCGATGAAATCATCGTGCTCAAAAGCGGCGAGATCGCCGAGCGCGGAACCCATGCCGCCCTCCTCGAAAGGAACGGCCTCTATGCCTCGATGTGGAACCGCCAGCGCGAGGCGACACAGGCGGAGGAACATCTGAAGCAGGTGCGCGAAAGCGACGACCTCGGCGTGATAACGCGGCTTGCTCCGGCAAGCTGAGCCGGGAGACCGACGCCGGCCGGCTTTTGTTGTTCAGAACCCCGGCGTGGGAACCAGGGCCGAGGCCGCAGCATTGCCCCGGAGACGGTTTTTCGCTAACCAGCAAAAATGGAAACGCAAGGAGACCGGCAGCCATGAGCCTGTTCAACACGGTTCGCAACACGATCGTCCCCGTGCACAAGGAGGGTTATCCCTTCGTTGCCGCCTTCTTCGTCGCGTCGCTTGTCTTGGGCTGGATCTTCAAGCCGCTCTTCTGGATCGGCATGATCTTCACGCTCTGGTGCGCCTATTTTTTCCGCGATCCCGAGCGCGTGACCCCGCAGGACGACGATCTGGTGATCTCTCCCGCCGACGGCAAGGTCTCGGCGATCCAGATGGTGACCCCTCCGGCAGAGCTCAATCTCGGCTCCGAGCCGATGCTGCGCATCTCGGTCTTTATGAACGTCTTCAATTGCCACGTGAACCGGGCGCCGATGCGCGGGCGCATCGTCAGCATCAACTACCGCTCCGGCAGCTTCGTCAACGCCGAACTCGACAAGGCGAGCGAGGACAATGAGCGCAATGGACTGGTGATCGAAACCCACCACGGCCAGATCGGCGTCGTGCAAATCGCCGGCCTCGTGGCGCGGCGCATCCTCTGCTGGGCAAACCCCAACGAGCCGGTGGATGCCGGCGAGCGCTTCGGGCTGATCCGTTTCGGCTCGCGGCTCGACGTATTCCTGCCCGCCGGTGCTGCGCCACGCGTCTCGCTCGGCCAGACGGCGGTTGCGGGAGAAACCGTCATTGCCGAATTCGCCTCCGCCAAGGGTCCCGTCATCAGCCGCCGCAGCTAGAGCGGTTCAGCTTTCACGGAAGTGAACGCTGCGCAGTTTTGCTGGAATTGCTTTAGGAACGATTGGAACGCGATATGGAAACGCCTTTTCCGCCTTTCGAGCCCAATGGGCCGGATGATTCCGCCCGCGGCCCACGTCTGCGCGAAATCCCGCTCCGGCTCGTCTTTCCGAACCTCATCACCATTCTGGCGATCTGCGCCGGGCTGACCGGCATCCGGCTGGCTTTCGAGAATCGTTACGAACTCGCCGTCTCCATGGTGCTGCTCGCCGCCTTCCTCGACGGTATTGACGGGCGCGTGGCGCGGCTGATGAAGGCGACTTCCAAATTCGGCGCGCAGATGGATTCGCTTGCCGACATCGTCAATTTCGGCGTCGCACCCGCCCTCGTCGTTTATGTCTTCGCGCTCGACCAGGCGCGCTCGCTCGGCTGGATCGCCGCCCTGATCTATGCGATCGCCGCCGGGCTTCGCCTTGCCCGTTTCAACGTCATGGCCGAACGCGAAAACAAGGCGAGCTGGCAATCGGAATATTTCGTCGGCGTGCCGGCGCCGGCCGGCGCCATGCTGGTGCTGCTGCCGGTCTATCTCGGCTTCCTCGGGCTGGCGACGGACCGCACCTTCGCCTATCTCTCGTCGATCTACACCGTGCTCATCGCCTTCCTGCTGATCAGCCGGCTGCCGGTCTGGTCAGGCAAATCGGAAGGCAACCGCTTGCGGCGCGATCTCGTGCTGCCGATGATGCTTGGCGTCGTGCTCTATGTGGCTCTGCTAATGAGCTACACCTGGGAGGTGATGGTCTTCACCGTTGCCGCCTACCTCCTATCGCTTCCCTTCGGCGCGCGGAAATGGCAGCGGAAATACGGAACGCTGACGATCGAGGAGCCGGGCATCGGCGACGACGATATCGGCCGGCACATCTGATCACCGAGCATTTCCGGATTTCTCCAAATTACGGAAATGCTTCTCTCCCTTCGTTCTGACGGATCCCCGGGAAAAGCATGCGTTTTCCCGGAGAAACCGTGCGCTTATCCGGGTGAAAACTGTTCCGCGCTTTTCCCCAGAAAACCGCTTTCGCACTTTTATTGGAACTACTCTCTTCAGTAAGTTTTAACCAACGTAGGCTTCAGTTAAGCCTCGCGAATTATGGTGCGCGTTTACAAATCCTGATAAGCGACGCCCCCATTTTGTCGCTATTCGTGACGAAACATCAAACCATAAAACACCCAGGGAAGAACCACGCAAGGAGAGTATCGTGACTTCGAACAAGACCAGCGAACAGCAGGCGGCCAAGCCAGACCTCGCCGCAAACTATCGCCCCGTCGGCCTGAAGGCTGTTGCCGCAGCATCGCTGATGGCGAAGCATAGGCCGACCAGCGTCAAGAAATCCGCTTGAGGCAAGAGGCTTCAAATTGGAATCATGCGTGCTTTCGGGTTGCATGCGTTAGGCACCGCTGACGAAGTGAATGACGAGGCAATTGCCGGAAATCTCCTGACAACGCTCTGGCGACATCAGCACAACCCGAAAAACCTGATGGACGAAGCGACGCATCGCCGTCGCTTATGTGAGATGTCGGCGCCGATAGGTCGCCGACGGGCTTGCTGGTGCGGCGGATAGTGTTCAGAAGAAGCTGAGCTGGCCGTCGTAAGGCTTTTGCTTCTCGGGCGCCTTCAGCGGCTTTTCGATGACGACCGGCTCTTGCAGGTCAGGCCCCATATTGGCAACCTTGTTGACCTTGTCGGAGACCGGGACAGCCTGGAAGAAATCGTCCTGAACGGGCTGCATCAGGTCGACCACCTCGCGCGGTTCCTGCGTCTTGCAATCGAGCCAGCGCGAGAAATCCTCAGGCTTGATGACGACAGGCATGCGAACGTGGATCGCCGATATGGCTGAATTGGCCGATGTCGTCAGGATCGCGCCGGTATCGACCTCGGAGCCGTCGGCCGAAGACCATGTCTCCATCAGCCCGGCAAAGGCGATGACCCCACCCTGGCGCGGCCTGATCCAGTAGGCCTGCGGCCGCTCGCCGCTTTCCTTCGGCGGGCGATGCCATTCATAGAAACCGGAGGCTGGAATGAGCACGCGGCGATGACGCATGGCGGCGCGGAAGGAGGCCTTGCCAATCGCGGTTTCGGAGCGCGCGTTGATCAGCAGCGGAAAATCTCTCGGATCCTTGACCCAGCCGGGCGTGAGGCCCCAGCGCACGAGCACGGCGCGCCGGTCGGCCAAGTTGCTGCCCTGCTCCCTGCCCTCGCCGGATATGACGACGAGGATCGGTTGCGTCGGCGCGATGTTGTAGCGCGCCGGAAAATCGTCGAGATCGAGACCGGAGAAGAAGTCGCTCAGGTCGGCGCTGGAGCTTGTCAGGGCGAAACGTCCACACATCGGCCTGTCTTTACACCCGGCTCGTATCCGGTCAAGACGCCTCAGCCTCTCGGTGCGAAGAGGATGAGGCTGGCGCCGGCAAGGCAGATCAGCGCGCCGCCGATATCGTAACGATCAGGCACGCGGCTCTCGACCAGCCACAGCCAGAGCAGCGAGGCGAGGATATAAATGCCGCCATAAGCCGCGAAGGTACGACCGGCAGCCTCACTCGGCACCAGCGTCACAGCCCAGGCAAAAAGTGCCAGAGAGACCATGCCCGGTGCCAGCCACCAGACGGGTTTTTCGAGCTTCAGCCATGCCCAGAAGGCAAAGCAGCCAGCGATCTCGAAGAGGGCAGCAAACGCAAAGATGATGTAGGTCATGGAAGCACCTTTCGAATCTCCGTCGCACTCTTCATCCGATAAGATGGGCGATCACAGCAAGAGCAGGCCCCGATGACCTCCACCGCCAGAGCCGCCTCCTCCGCCATTCTCGAACGAGACGGGCGATTCCTCCTCGTGTTGCGGCGCAATCCGCCTTCCGCCGACATGTATGCCTTTCCCGGCGGGCGGGCCGAGCCCGGCGAAACGCCGGACCAAACGGCATTGCGCGAATTCCATGAAGAGACCGGCATTTCGGCACGTAATCCGCGGCTGTTTTCGACCTACGACCTGAAGACGCTTGCGGCCGACGGCAGCGTCAAGAGCCATTTCCTGCTGTCGGTCTTTCGCGTCGATGCAGATGAAGACGCGGTGGCGGAAGCCGCCGACGATGCGGCCGCCCTCGGCTGGTACACGGTGGAGGATATCCGGCAATTGCCCGTACCGCAGAGCGTGCTCGAATGCGTTGAGCGGCTGGCGGGCGGCGAATAGACGTGGAAACTTTGAAGCACGCCTTGTTGCTGTCATGCTGAGCGTATCAACTACGAGCATGATTCCTGTTCGACGCGTTTTCCTGTCCCTGCTCGTGCTCGCCGGCCCTGCGATGGCGCAGGGCAAGAACACCTCGCCTCCACAGGAGGAGCAGATTGCGCCGCCGATCGTGAGCGTGCCCTATGACGACAAGCTGGCGCGGTTCGCCGAGGTGCTGGGTTCGGTGCATTATCTGAGAACGCTCTGCAAGGCAGCGGGTGGCGACGAGTGGCGAAACGGCATGCAGCAGCTGCTCGATTCGGAGACCGGCAACGAGCAGTTGCGCAAGGAAAAGCTCACAGCGGCCTTCAATCGCGGCTATCGCGCCTTCGCCTCGGTCTATACGGATTGCACCCCGGCGGCCATCGTGGCAGAAGAGCGCTACCGTAACGAAGGTGCAACACTTGCCACAGAAATTACCTCGCGCTTTGGAAATTGACGTTTAATTAACCTGTTTTCGCATGCGGACGTGTCGTTTTGGGAAAAGGCTGTTAGTGTTGTTAACGGTGCAGTAAGACATGAGAAGTTCTGAGGAAAAGACAATGGAAGCAAGCCTCAACGACATCGACGACATGATCGTCCACGAAAAGATGCAGGCAGCTCTGGAGTACCAGAACGAGGCTTGGGCCGATGGCATGGCCGACGGTATCGAGCCTGAAATCATCGCTGATGCCGCCATTGCACATGCGCTGCGCGAGACGATCAGATTGCATGGTGAAAAGAGCGCCGAAGCCCTGCTGGATTCGCTGCGTGAGCGCATGCTTGCCGGCGAATTTTCCGCGAACCGCACCCTGCAATAATTGTTATCAGAGAGTTTGATGCACACCGGTAAAGAGAAAGTTTCGCGAATTCCGCTCGCGCCGGTGCTGCTTGCGTTTAGCCTCGCCGCCGGCAATGTTTTCCTTGCGCCGGCAGCCTACGCGCTTTCCGAACTGCACAAGATCCCCGGCCAGGCGGCCAACGACACGCCGCCCGCGCAAGGAAGCGCTCAGGGACAGAGCCAGCCGCAGGGCGGGACCACTCCCGGCGTTCCCATGGCTGATCCGCTGGTCAACAGCCAGAACAATCAGGGTGCCGACAAGACGCCGGGCGCTCAGGACAGTTCCAAGCCCGTCGAGGTGATCTACGACATCAGTAAGGTGCCAGAGCCAGTTCGAAAAATGCGCGAGCAGATTGTCGAAGCGGCCGCCTCCGGCGATCTCGAGCGGCTGCGGCCGCTGATGGGCACCGGCGCCGACCAGACGCAGGTGACTGTGGGCGAGCCGACCGACGATCCTATCGGCACGCTGAAGGATCTTTCGGGCGATCCCGACGGCGACGAGATCCTTGCCATCATGCTCGACATCATCTCGACCGGCTTCGTGCATGTCGGCCAGGGCACAGCAGACGACATGTATGTCTGGCCCTATTTTGCCGAAAAGGACCTGAAGTCGCTGACCCCGCCGGAGCGCGTCGAGTTGCTGCGCATCGTCACGGCCGGCGATCTCTCCGACATGCAGGAATTCGGCGGATATAATTTCTATCGCCTCGGCATCACGCCTGAGGGCAAATGGAAATTCTTCACGGCGGGCGACTGACACCCGTCTTGGCTGCGCCTTTCACGTCTCGCATGGCGCTTGCGATCCAGCTCATGAAGACATACCTCTGAGCGATGACCAACGCGACAGGTTCCGCCATGCCAGCCGTATTCCTGAAAGACCGCTCATTGCTCTTCGTCAGCGGCGCGGAAGCCCAATCCTTCCTGCAAAACCTGATCACCACCGATATCACCGCGCTCGGCGCCGACGAGGCGCGGCCCGGGGCACTCTTGACGCCGCAGGGCAAGATCCTGTTCGATTTCATGATCTGGCAGGACGGCGACGGTTACATGATCGAAACCGATGCCGGCCAGCGCGACAGCCTGCTGAAGCGGTTGACGATGTACAAGCTGCGCGCCGCAGTCACACTTGCGCCAAGCACCGAAGAGGGCGTCACTGTTTGCTGGGGCGAGGATGCCGAGGGCAGCCAAGGCGTCCGGGGCAGCCAGGGCGTCCGGGACAGCCGCTTCGCCAAGGCGGGCATCACGCTGATCCGCCGGCCCGGCAAACATGGTGATGGCAAAGAAGCGCTCTACGACGCGCTGCGAATCAGCCACGGCATCGTCACATCAGGATCGGACTTCGCCCTGCAGGACGCCTTCCCGCATGACGTGCTGATGGATTTCAACGGTGGGCTCTCCTTCCGGAAAGGCTGCTATGTCGGCCAGGAGGTCGTCTCGCGCATGCAGCACCGCGGCACCGCGCGCCGGCGCGTCGTCACGGTGTCCGCGGCAACAGCCTTGCCGGAGACCGGGACCGAGATCACCGCTGGCGGCAAGCCTGTGGGAACACTCGGTTCGGTCGAAGGCGGCAGTGGACTTGCGATCGTGCGCATCGACCGCGCCGGCGCGGCGATGGCCGTAGGCACGCCTCTGCTGGCCGGAGAAACGCCCGTTTCCCTCGTCCTGCCGGCATGGTCCGGCCTTGTCTTTCCCGCCAGCGCCGACGAGGCCAACGCGTGACAACGACGAAAGCGCCGCGTGCCTGGCAACGCATGCTGTCCGGGCGCAGGCTCGACCTGCTCGACCCCTCGCCGCTCGACGTCGAACTCGCCGACATCGCTCATGGGCTTGCGCGCGTTGCCCGCTGGAACGGCCAGACCTCAGGCGATCATGCTTTTTCGGTGGCCCAGCACAGTCTCGTCGTCGAGGATATCTTCCGCCGCTTCAACGATGCGCGGCCACAGGAATGCCTGATGGCGCTGCTGCACGATGCACCCGAATATGTGATCGGGGACATGATCTCGCCGTTCAAATCGGTGGTCGGCGGCGGCTACAAGACGGTGGAAAAGCGGCTCGAAGCCGCCGTGCATCTGCGCTTCGGCCTGCCGCCGCATCCCTCGCGCGATCTCAAGGACCGGATCAAGAAGGCTGACACGATCGCTGCCTATTTCGAGGCGACCGTGCTCGCCGGCTTCACCCCCGCCGAGGCGCAGAAATTCTTCGGCCAGCCGCGCGGCATCAGCAAGGACATGCTGATGATCGAGCCCCTGCCGGCGATCGAGGCGCAGCGGTTGTTCTGCGAGCGCTTCGCGGCGATCGAGGCCGAGCGGGAGATGGTGTCGTGACCTTTATCGTCGTCTCGCCGCTGTCGCGCATTGCCGAAATGGCAGTGCGCCACAAGGCGCGCGATATGATCAGCCTGATCGCCAAGGAGCAGGCCTTTCACCGACCGGGCGTGATCGCGGCCGAACGTCATCTGACACTTGGCATGAACGACATCGTCTTCAAAGGCACCGGCGACCTCGTGGCGCCTGACGAGACGCATGTGCGAGCAATTATCGACTTTGCCGCCTCGTGGCGACAGGAGACGCCGCTGCTCATCCATTGCTGGATGGGCGTGTCGCGATCGCCGGCGGCAGCCCTCATCGCCGCGCTGTCGCTCGCACCCGATCAAAGCGAGGAAACGCTTGCCCACCGGCTGCGGGCCGCCTCACCTTTCGCGACGCCGAATGCCCGGCTGATCGAGATCGGTGACGCGCTGCTCGGCCGCGGCGGCCGGCTGGTCGCGGCGGTGCGGGCAATCGGACGCGGTGCGGATGCCGACGGCAATGCGCCCTTCGTGCTTGCGATCCGGGACGCCGTTGGTGGTTGACGCTGCCGCCAGCCGCTCCATCTAGCCCCCGACCACTACAATCGACAGGGCCAGATCATGGAACAACAGGCAGCCGATGTCCTCCTCGCCACGCAAACGGCACTCAGCCAGGCAAGCGCGCTTGCGGTGCAATATTCCTTCTCCGTCCTCGGGGCGGTGATCCTGCTCGTTCTTGGCTGGGCGCTGGCCGGTTTTACCAGCCGCTGGGCCTATGAAGGCCTGTCGCGCGTTCATGGCATCGACGAGACGCTGGCGCGATTCTTCACCAATGTGCTGCGCTATGCGCTGCTCATCCTGGTGTTCATCACCGTCCTCGGTCAATTCGGCGTCCAGACCGCTTCGATCATCGCAACCCTCGGCGCAGCAGGCCTGGCGATCGGACTGGCGCTGCAAGGGACGCTGCAGAATATCGCCGCCGGCATTATGCTGCTGATCCTCAGGCCTTTCCGCGTCGGCGAATATATCGAGACCAGCAGCGTGGCCGGCACGGTGCGCGAAATCGGATTGTTTGCAACCGAGCTCAAAACCGGCGACGGGCTCTACCGTTTGGCGCCGAATTCGACGCTCTGGAATACGCCCATTACCAATTTCACCCGCGAGCCTACCCGGCGGAACGAGCTGAAAATCAGCGTCGCCTATGCGGATGACATCGATCTGGCGATGGAGACGCTGATGAACCTTGCCAAAGTCGATTCCAGGGTGCTGACGTCACCGGCCCCCAGCGTCTTCATCGACAGCCTTGGTGACGGCACGATCTCCGTAGCGCTGCGCTACTGGGCAAAGACCGGTGACTGGTGGCAAATCAGCCGTGACATGGTGAAGCGCGTGAAACTCGCCTTCGACGACAATCCTGACGCTGCGCCGGATGATTCAGATGCCGCGCCGGCAAAAACGTCCAACGGCAAGGCGACGGCCGAAAAACCGACGCCGACGCGGCAGTAAGACATTGCAGCGCCGCGGGCCTTTTTAAGACCCGCGGCGCTGTGCACTTCGAATTCCTAATTTTGTTCTTAATCGATGCCGATCTGAGAATTGCGCCGTAGGCTATTGAATGACGCCGCAAGAAAGTCTTTCCCCGGCATCACCCGAAGGCTGGCTGCGATAATCATCCGAATTGGCGTGCACCATCAATGCACGGCCGCGAATGCCGTCGGTCTTGCCGTCGAGCGTGACCATGCTGTCGAAGACCTGCGCCCGCAGCACGCCGTCCTGCCCGACATATTGATTGGGCATATCGCCGGCGTGCGGACCCTTGGCTGCAAGAATGCCGTGCTCTGCCTTCTCAGGATTGAAGTGGCCGCCCGCCGATTCGTGATGGGTCGCGGCGTCGCAGCGGCCGGTCTCATGAACATGGAAGGCCACCCATTTATTCGCCGGCAGTCCCGATATCTCGACTTCGATCAGGACGCCGCCAGTGGCGGCAGCCGTCAGTTGCGCGCGGCCGTCCTCCTTGCCGTCCTTGCCGACGAAATTGGCGACCGCCGTCTGCTTGTCCTGAGCGCCCGCCGGCAATGCAACCGCAAGCAGGCTCAGGGCGGCGATAATGCGCATGGCTTTCATGGAGATCTCCTTCCGTCCGGTTGTCCTTCTGAACGTGTCAAACCGGAAGGTGTTCCTGACCGAGGAAGATCGAACGAAGAAGACGTAACGAGAAAAGCCGGCCAACGGCCGGCTTGATCATCCGAATCGGGACGCCGTTCAGGCGACCGCGTCGAAATCGAACTGGCCGTAGGTCTTGCGGTAGAGATCCTCGGGCTGATCGCCTGTCGCCGGCGCGGTCTGCTGTAATGGATAGGAAACGGCGATGCTGATTGCCGTGGCACTGTCACGCGTGTCCATCATCAGCGCGATCAGGCTGCCGGAAAATTTCGGCTGCGTGTCGCTGTTCTTGTCCTCGTCGAGGAGCTCTTTGATGATGCCGGGCTTCTCATCGGCGGCACGTTCGCCGCGGCTGAGGACGCCATCGCCATTAGCATCGAGACGCGAAAGAGTCGCCAGATATGCATATGACGTGTCTGAAACGGATGTGGTGCTGGTCATACAAACCTCCATTCACCGCATTTTGCCGGTGGTGTTTGTACGCAATACGAACTTGGAAAATCACTGTTGACTCGGTGGTTAAACTGATTTGCGCAGTGCGTCAATAAGTTGTTAACTTCTCATTAACGATGATTGACAAAAGTTAACGGAATGCTCGAGCGCAGGCCTCTGCCAGCATCAGGGGGCCGCTTTTCTCCGTATTTCAGGTATTTTTCACATATAAAACAGACGCCTAACGCAGCGAGGTCTCTGCTGCACTGCAACCGAATATTAATCCGGCCCATACAAAATGGGCATTCACGCATCACCAGCAGGCGTCCAGCTCATCAATATCAATCTCTGTATTCATTTTAGAAAGGTCTTCTATGTCCGGCGAAATGAGGCACGTTCATCAAACGAGGACGCTTCCCTCCGCTATCGTCCCGCGAGACGCATTCACATGAAAGCTGAAGCGCTTTTCTGGCGGCAATGCACCGAGGCCGTCACCGCCGACGGATCGATCGATGCGCAGCGCCTGATGGATCTTGTGATCGCGACCTATCGCGTCCATGAAAGCGACTATGACGAAATCGAGAGAAGCGCGGAAACGCTGCTAAGGGAAAACCATGCGCTGACAGGCAATATTTCCGCCCTCAGCCAAGCGTTCGACGGACAGAAAAAACTCTTCGAAATCATCCTCAACAACCTGCCGCTCGGTCTCAGCGTCTTCGACTCCGACCAGCGGCTGACGCTTTCCAACACCCGCTTCCGCCAGCTCTTCGACCTGACGGACGAAGATGTCATTGCCGGCGCGACAATCGCCGATCTCACGGCCAAAATGCGCGGCACGGAGAGCGCCAGCACCAAGCCCGGCCGGCGGGCCGGGCGACATTCTTCCGCAACCGTAAGGAGCAGTAGTCTCCGTCGGCGCGAATGGTTGATGGACGATGGCCGCATCATCCAGAGCATGGTGACTATCCTTTCCGACGGCAGCAACATTTCCATTCATGCCGATATTACCGAGGATCGAAGGGCGGCCGAGCGCATCACCTATCTCGCCCACCACGACCCGCTCACCGGCCTTCCGAATCGCATTCATTTCCGCGAGCAGGTGGATGCGACGCTCACAGAGCGCAGGCCAGATCAGCAGATTGCCCTCGTTCACCTCAATCTCGACCGGTTCAAATCGATCAACAACACGATGGGCGTTTCGGCCGGCGACAAGATCCTGCTGCAGGTCGCCGAGCGCATCCGAGCCTCGGCCGGTTCGGAAAACACCCTGGCGCGCCTCGGCTCGGACGAATTCGCCATCCTGCAGACGGGCAAGCAGCAGCCCCGGAACGTGACGGCGCTTGCCGAGCGGATCCGCCGGGAGCTTTCCAAACCATTCCTCCACGGCGAAAAACAGGTGGAACTCAGCGTCTCCATGGGCATCGCAATCGCCCCTGAGGATGGCGAGGAAACCGATATCCTGTTGAAAAATGCCGGCGTGGCGCTGTCACATGCCAAGGCGGACGGGCGCAAACGCGAACGTTTCTTCGCCAGCGAGATGGAAGCGCAGATCCAGTTGCGCCACGCGCTGGAGGCGGACCTCAGAGCAGCCGTTGAGAATGAAGAATTCGAGCTGCACTACCAGCCGCTTTATGACCTCGTGCAGCGGCGCATCTGTGGTTTCGAAGCGTTGATCCGTTGGAACCACCCAGCTCGAGGCCGCGTTCCGCCGATGGATTTCATTCCGCTTGCCGAAGAGGTCGGCCTTGTCGTTGATATCGGCCGTTGGGTTTTGCACCGGGCCTGCAACGATGCAGCGCAATGGCCGGAGGGCATCAAGATCGCCGTCAACGTTTCGGCAATCCAATTCAGCAGCAGCGACCTGACGCAAGATGTCAGCGAGGCGCTTGCCGCCGCGGCGCTGTCGCCGTCGCGGCTTGAACTCGAAATCACCGAGAGCGTGCTGATGGAAAATCTGAGCGACGTGCTGCCGATCCTGCATGCGCTGAAGGAGCGCGGCATCCGCATCTCGATGGACGATTTCGGAACCGGCTATTCCTCACTGAGCTATCTCTCGAGCTTCCCCTTCGACAAGATCAAGATCGATAAGTCCTTCGTCAACGACATCGTCGACAACAAGGAAGCGCATGCGATCATGCACGCGATCATCCTGCTCGGCGATGCGCTCGGCATGCGCGTCACCGTCGAGGGCGTCGAGACGGCCGCCCAACTGGCGCTGCTCGAATGCGAGGAATGCGACGAAATCCAGGGCTATCACATCAGTCCGCCGCGACCGGCGCGTGACGTGCCCCATCTTCTCTCCCTGCCGCCGAACGGCGGCGTGACGCATCTTCCTGAAGCCAAGCACTGAGATCCCCCTCGATTGCGACTCGCACGGCAAGCCGCTACAAAATCGGCTGCGATTCCTGAGATCTTCGTTGTCGCATCCTTTTACCGCCCGCATTCCATTCCGCGCCGATGCCTATCGGCGGAAAACGATCTTCCTCATGACAGGTGGCGCTATGTTCGCGGCTGAAGCTTTCTCCCCACACGAAACGCTTGCCGCGGCGCTGATTGCGCATGCTGCCGATGGCGACGACGGCTCGCACGACCTTGCCCATATCCTGCGCGTCTTCAGGAATGCCATGCGCATCCATGAGGGAGAAGGCGGCGACGGTCGGGTGCTTGCCGCTTCCGTGCTGCTGCATGACTGCGTCGCAGTCGAGAAGAATTCGCCGCTGCGGGCAAGAGCATCGGCTTTGGCGGCGGAGAAGGCATCGGCGATCCTGGCAGAACTCGGCTGGAGCGAGGCGGATATTGAAGCAGCAGCCCACGCAATCACCGCGCATAGTTTCTCGGCCGGGGTGACGCCGCAGACGCTGGAAGCGAAGATCCTGCAGGATGCCGACCGGCTGGATGCGATCGGCATGGTCGGCGTCGCCCGCTGCTTCTATATTGCCGGGCGACTGGGATCCGGGCTCTACGATCCATTCGACCCGGCGGCGGCAGACCGCCCGCTCGATGACAAGCGTTATGCCATTGACCATTTCCAGACGAAGCTGTTCAAACTGGCGGAAGGATTCCAGACCGAGACCGGCCGCAGGCTGGCGGCTGCGCGTGACAAAAGCCTGCGCGACTTCCTCTCGGAATTCATGGACGAAATCTAGGAGCACAACATGCGTGTCAGCGACCTCTTCATCTACCCACTCAAGAGCGCCCGCGGCATTGCGCTGTCGGCCGCCGACATCGACGGTTACGGACTTCCCGGCGACCGACGGGCGATGATCACCGATGCGCAGGGTCACTTCATCACCCAACGCGAACTGCCAGATCTCGCGCGCATCGAGGTGCGACCGGAGGCAAGCGCCTTTCGGCTGCTGATGCAGGGGAAAACGGACATATCGGTAGCAGCGCCTCAGCCTGAAAACCGCATGGATGTGATCGTTTGGAAATCTGCCGTCAGCGCCGCCGTCGCCGATCCGGAGAGCAGCCGGCAGCTTTCCGAATGGCTTGGCCGCGAGGTGCGGCTGGTCTTCTTCGAGGGGCAGGCGCGGCGGACGGCGAATGCCGAATGGGCTGGCGAAGGCACGCCTGTCACCTTTACCGACGGCTACCAGATCCTGGTGACGACGACGGGCTCGCTGAAGGCATTGAATGCCGATCTCGCCGCCCATGGCGAAGGCAGTGTCGGCATGGAACGCTTCCGTCCGAACATCGTCATCGATACGGACGAAGCCTGGCCGGAGGACCGCTGGGCCGCGATCGAGATCGCCGGCATCCGCTTCGATCTCGTCAAACCCTGCTCCCGCTGCATCATGACGACGCAGGACCAGTTGACCGGGTCCCGCGAGGGACCAAACCCGATGCCGGCCATGGGCCGCATCCGCATGTCGGCCGACCGGCGCGTGCCCGGCCCGCTCTTCGGCTGGAACGTCACGCCACGCGGCAGTGGCAGGATCACGATCGGTGACACCGTCAGCATCATTGAAGAGAGGCCGGAAGGCTGGGCGCTCAAGCGTCGCGCCGCAGCATAGAAGCAATTCCAGGAAAAGTGCGAAGCGGTTTTCCGTCCGGAATTGCGTGAATACAAAGAGTTAGAGCGGTTCTGCGCTTCCGTGAAAAGCTGAACCGCTCTAGAAGCGTCACACGCGCGCGAGTGCGGTATCGATGCCTGCCATGACATCGGCCGGCAGGGGTCCCTTCTCCAGCGCGCCAGCGTTTTCCTCCACCTGGGCGACGGTACGGAAGCCCGGAATGGGAAGGGTGCGCGGCGAGCGTGCCCAGAGCCAGGCAAGCGCGCCCTGCGTCAGCGTGCGGCCGCCTGATGTCAGGAGATCGCGGACGGCATCGAGCCTTGCGGCGAATTCCGGGGCCATGCGGCCATCCTTGAAATAGACCATCCACTCGAGGGCAGCACCGCGGACATCCTTGGCGCCCACTGCCTTGTCAGCGGTGAACTTGCCGGTGAGCAGACCCATCGCCAGCGGACCGCGATTGATGGAGATCAGACCCTTCCCCTCGATCACCGCAATCATCTCCGGCACCGGTTCGAAGACGTTCATCGTATGCTGGACCGAGACGTAGCCCCGGCGGCCGGTATGACGGGCGGCGCGATCGGGAAAATCGGTGCTCCAGCCGAACGCGTCGATCTTGCCTTCGGCGCGCAGCGCCTCCAGCGTATCGAAGACGGCATCCGATTGATCCAGCGGGAAATCATTGAGATGGAACTGCAGGAGATCGAGGCGCTCGCGCTTGAGGCGGCGCAACGAGGTCTCGACCGAACGGCGGATGAAGGCCTCATCGGCGAAGGCGCCGGTTGCCTGCTTGGTAGCCGGATCGGTGGCGAAGCCGAACTTGGTGGCGATGACGATATCGTCGCGATTGCCAATCGCGCGGCCGAGCACCTCCTCCGAGTGGCCGGCGCCATAGTTCGAGGCCGTGTCGAAGAAGCGGATGCCGAGTTCGATGGCACGGTGGATCGCTTCCACGGATTCATCGTCGTCGACATCGCCCCAGCCGAGCGGCGTGTCGCCGGCGAAGAAGGGGCCGCCGATCGCCCAGCATCCCATGCCGAGGCGCGGAATTTCACGGCCGTTCCAGAGCGTGATCGTCGTCGGTGATGCGGTCTTGGTCAGCATGAGGTCCTCCTTGATTGGCAATCCTGTGAAGACATAGGAAGCGCTCATCGGCAGGTAAACCGCCAAATCCGGAGGATGTTTTGCACCCGTAAAAAACGAGGTCAGGCGGAAATACCATTCGGGCCGGAAAGCGTCCGCAAGGCTGGATTAAGCGCCTTGAGCGCCGCCTGAACGAAACCGTCGCGGGCAGTTGCCGCCTCGATGCCGCGCGGCTCGTAGACATGGCGATGCAGAAAGAACCCTGTCAGACGGAATGCGGCTGAGAGACTATCGAAGTCGGCCGCATGGTTGCCTTCGATGCTGAGGAACGGCGGCAGGACCAGCATTTTGTCCGCCCAGGGCGCACCGGCGGCGCGGCTGACGGCGCGGCCGGATTTCGGCGAGACATAGACGAGATCGGAACGGGCGCCGGTCGCGGCGCATTCGGCGAGATCGAGGCCGAAGCCGAGATCGTTCAGCACCGCAAGCTCGAAGCGTACGAAGAGTTCGCCGGCATCAGCCGGGTTGTGCAGGTGATCGAGGATGACCTCCAGCGCATCGAAGAGGTGCGGATGCGGGTCACGCTCCGGCAGCAGCCGCAGCAGCGCGCCCATCGCCTGGACACCGTAGACGGCGGTCGCCGTTTCCATCAGGCGGGCGGCGCGCAGCGTCACCGGCTCGACGCGGAATTCGCCGAGATGCTCGTCAAGCCGGGCACGCCAGATGACCTCCACGGCATTACCCGCCTGCAGCACCGGCTGCATGGCGCGCGAGCGGCCGGAACGCACCAGGCCGAGATGGCGGCCGCGATCACGCGTCATCACCTCGGCAATGACGCTCGTCTCGCCGTGGCGCTTGACGCCCAGAATGATCGCCTGATCCTGCCATTGCATCGAAAGAAGTCCCTGCGGCTGACGAATCCATCCTAATCCAAGGCCCGGTTTCTGTCATGGACCACTTCTGTCATGGATCGTGTCAGGCGACAGCCGGGAAAAGCCTCTGCAGGAATTCACGCATTGCCGTTTCGTCGAACGGTTTCACCAGAAGCGGTATGTGCTGCAGGTCGGCCGGGAAATCGCCTGTATCGGAATAACCGCTGACGAAGCCGAAGGGGATGCCTATATCGAGAAGATGGCGGGCAAATCCGAAGCTCATGCCCTCGCCGAGATTGACGTCGAGAAGGGCGAAATCATATTTCTCCGCAGCGATGGCAGCCCTCGCCTGTTCCAAACTGCCGACGATATCGATGCTCTCGACACCTGCCAGGCGCAAAATATCTTCCGCCTCCATCGCGATGATCAGACTGTCTTCAAGAACCAGAACACGGGTTGCGCTCATGATTCCATGCCCCTCGTCGGGCACCTGTCGCAGCGCCCCGGCCATTTCGCCAACATCATTGCCCTCCGGTGCCCCGCATGGCACGCTATCGGTGAATTCCGCCACCTTTTCTGAATAAACCATTTTTCTGCCCGGTCGATAAGAATCAAAATCGGAGGAAAGACGTCGGCTGACCTTATTTTCCCTGCTGCTAATCTGCATTTAAAAAAGACATAACCAGGCTGCTTGGCTAAAGCATGTCGCGCAAAAGTGTGCAGCGGTTTTGCGACAACGACATGCGTAAAACGAAGGCCTGAAGCGCCAGGAGCGAATCTGAAAGATCGCGACGCGCTTTAGATGAACGGGCGTTTGCCCTCTCCAAGCCCTTCCCAGCCGGCGATGACCATCAATTCCTCGCCGTTCAGCACCTCGCAGCCGCGCTCCTGCCAGCGGATCAACCCACGTTCGCTGAGCTTTTTCAAGGTTTTGTTGGTGTGAACGATGGAGAGACCGAGCGTGTCGGCAATGTGCTGCTGGGTGATGGGGATAAATTTGCGGCCGTTGAAAATATTGAGCTTCCGGCCGCGCTCAAACAGGAAAGCGATCAGGTAGGCTGCTCTTTCCAGCGCCGTGCGGCGGCCGATGCTCAAGAGATGCTCATCCAGGATGCGCTCCTCGCGCGCGGCGATCCAGGTAATGTCGAAGGCGAGCGAGGCGTGCTTGTTGTAAAGCGTCATCAGCCTGTCTCGTTCGAAGACACAGAGCGAAACGGGTGAAAGCGCTTCGACGGAGTGCTGCATCTCGCCGGCGATCGTTCCCTGCAAGCCGATCAGGTCGCCCGGCATGATATAGTTCAGAATCTGGCGACGCCCGTCCTCCAGCATCTTGTAGCGGAAGCCCCAGCCGGAGAGCACCGTGAAGAGATGAGCGCTATGGGCTCCCTCGACGAGGATGGTGGAGCCGGCATCGACGGCAAGCTCACCCCTTTTGAAGCTCGAGACGAATTCCAGCTCGTCGCGGCTGAATTCCCTGAAATGCGGCAACGGCCGCAAAGGACATTGCTCGCATGGGGTCTTGAACGAATTGATGGGTCTCGACGTCGCCATACTTGCCCTTGCCGTCGCAAAACCGGCGCGCCAGCAGGGGCCAGCGTCTACCCGATGACATCCTTGCCATGCTTATTTCGGAAAATCGAGACCCATTTCGCGGAACCGCTCGGGATCATCACCCCAATTCTCGCGAACCTTGACGAACAGGAAGAGATGGACCGGCTGTTCGAGGATCTCCGACAATTCCTTGCGCGACGCAGTCGAGATCGCCTTGATGGTTTCACCACCCTTGCCGAGCGCGATCTTCTTCTGGCTGTCGCGCTCAAGATAGATCACCTGCTCGATCCGCACCGAGCCGTCCTTGCGCTCTTCCCACTTCTCCGTTTCGACATGCGAGGCATAGGGAAGCTCCTGATGCAGGCGCAGAAACAGCTTCTCGCGGGTGATCTCGGCGGCGAGCTGACGCATCGGCAGATCGGAGATCTGGTCTTCCGGATAGTACCACGGCCCCTCCGGGAGCGTTTTCGCCAGATAGTCCATGAGGTCGTCGCAGCCGGAGCCATTTTCGGCTGATATCATGAATGTGCGCTCGAAAGCGATCTTCTCGTTGGCGGCAGCGGCCAGTGCAAGCAGATCCTCGCGGTTGACGCGGTCGATCTTGTTGAGCAGCAGGATCTTCGGTTGCCGGACTTCCTTGAGGCCTTCGAGGATGGCTTCGGCATCGCCGCGCAGGCCGCGCTCGCTGTCGATCAGCAGCACGATCAAATCGGCATCCCTCGCACCGCCCCAGGCCGAGGTTACCATGGCACGGTCAAGCCGGCGGCGCGGCTTGAAGATACCGGGCGTATCCATGAAGACGATCTGGGCATTGTCGTGGATCGCGATGCCGCGAACGATGGCCCGCGTCGTCTGTACCTTATGGCTGACGATCGAGACCTTGGCGCCGACGAGGCGGTTCACCAGCGTCGACTTGCCGGCATTGGTCGGCCCGATCAGCGCGACGAAGCCCGAATGCGTCGGACCATTGGTTTCTGCGGCAGCTTCGGCCGCGATATCTTCTTCTTGTGTCATTGTCCCGTCAGTTTCCGGCAGACGATTGCTGCCAAATGCCTTCGCGCTCGAGCATCTTCGTTGCCGCGACCTGTTCGGCGGCACGCTTCGACCGCTCTACGCCGGTTTCGGGCTTAATGCCAGCAACTTCCACCGTCACCTTGAAGCGCGGATCATGATCCGGTCCACTGCGTTCATCAACCCGGTAGATCGGCGTGACGCCGAATTTCGCGTGCGACCATTCCTGCAGCTCGGTCTTGGCGTCGCGCTTGGCGCCATCGGCCCGCACCGCCCTGCCCTGCCAGTAACGCAGAATGAACCGGCGGGCAACTTCGAGGCCGCCGTCGAGATAGATCGCGGCGATCAGGCTTTCGACGACGTCGGCGCGCACGTTCATCATGCGCTTGCCGGTCAATTTCTTCACATCGGCGCCGGTGCGGATATAGAGGTGAAGATTGAGCTCGTCGGCGACCGCGGCACAGGTTTCAGCACTGACGAGCTGGTTGAGGCGAACCGAGAGCTCGCCTTCTCCCGCCGTGCCGAAAGTGCGGAACAGAAGCTCGGCGATGCAGAGCCCGAGGACCCTGTCGCCGAGGAATTCCAGCCGTTCGTAATTGCTGCCCTTTTCCGTGCGGGCGCTGGCATGGGTCAGCGCGCGATCCAGGCGCTCCTTTTCAGCGAAGTCATGACCGATCAGGCCTTCAAGCTTTGCGCGGTCCGCCGCAGAAAGCGTCTGCGCCTTACTCATTCAACAACCTTGAAGAGGCGATCCCAACGCATGTTCGTCGGCCACTTCCAGATTTCGCGGAAGGAGGTATCGTTGCCGAGCGAGAAGAAGATGACGCTGGCGCGGCCGACAAGATTTTCCGCAGGCACGAAGCCGACGTCAAAGCGGCTGTCGAGCGAGTTGTCGCGGTTATCGCCCATCATGAAATAGTGGCCTTCCGGCACGATGAACTCGCGGGTGTTGTCGCCGCGCGATACCGGAGACTGATCAAGCGTGTCATAGGTCTTGCCGTTGTCGAGCGTTTCGCGGAACACCGGCACATCCGCACCCGGATCAAGCTTGTAATCCGAGGTGAAGCTGCCGTCCGCCACCTTCGGAACCGGCTTGCTGTTAACGTAGAGCACGCCGTCGGTAACCTGGATATGGTCACCCGGCAGGCCGATACAGCGCTTGATGTAATCAACCTCAGGGTTTGGCGGGAAGCGGAAGACGACGATGTCGCCACGCTTCGGATCGGCGCCGAACAGGCGGCCGCTGAAGACGTCAGGCGAGAACGGCAGCGAATATTTCGAATAGCCGTAAGCGAACTTATTGACGAAGATGTAGTCGCCGACGAGCAGCGTCGGCATCATCGAACCGGACGGAATGGTAAAGGGCTGGAACAGCACCGTACGGATCACCATCGCCAAAATCAGCGCCTGGATGATGACTTTGATATTTTCCCAGAGGGCATTCGGCTTGGCTTCGACTTTTTCGGACACGCAGTCTTATTCCTTCAAGACGCCGCGGAGGCGCAATTCTTTCTGTCGTTCTCTCTAGCGGCTTCGGTCGGTTGCGGCAATGGCGACAACACCAAAAGCGACGAGAGGTCGCGATCAGAGGCTCTCGGGCAACGCCTCGATAATGACGAAGGCCTGCGCCAAGGGATAATCATCCGTTATTGTCAAATGAATGGCGGGCCTGTGGCCCGCGGGCAGCAGCGATTCGAGGATCAGGGCGGCGGCGCCTGATAAAACCATGGTCGGTTTGCCGCTCGGCAGGTTGACGACGCCCATGTCCTTCCAGAAGATGCCTTGGGCTATGCCGGTACCCAGCGCCTTGGAACAGGCCTCCTTGGCAGCGAAACGCTTGGCATAGGATGCGGCACGATTTGCCCGGCGGTCAGAACGCGCGCGCTCGATCTCGGTGAAGCAGCGATGGGTGAAGCGCTCGCCGAAGCGCTCGATGGATTTCTCGACACGGCGAATGTCGATCAGATCGCTGCCAATGCCGATGATCATGCGGAACCTTCCATCGCTTAAGAATTCTTGATCAGGTTCATACGCTCGGCATGTCGCCGGCCGGACTGGCAAGACGCAGGCGCGCCCGCTCCATCAGCCGTATGTGGCGGCGCGTCTGAAAACCCTTCACGGTGTAGAACGTCAGCGCATAGAGCGCAACGGAGGTGACCATCGCCGGCGGAATGGCGCCGACCAGCATCGGCTCCAGCACTGGCTTCCACAGCTCAGCGAAGTTCAGCTTGTGAAAAAGGGCAGCGAGATCCACCGTCTGACCGGCCAGATGATCCTCGCGGCTCAACAGCAAATGTCCGATTTCCCAGGTGATGCCCCAGATGAAGGGATAGGTCAGCGGATTGCCGAAGGCGGCGCAACCGAGGGCGGCGGCCACCATGCTGCCGGAGAGGAAATAGGTGATGACGAAAGCCATGACAAAATGCACGCCGATGAAAGGCGTCCACGAGACGAAGACACCCGCAGCGACGCCGGCGGCAACCGCATGCGGCGAAGCGCTCAGGCGCAGGACGCGCATTGTCAGGTAACGGATCGGGCGAAGGAAACCCTTGCGAGGCCATAAAAGCTCCCGCATCTTTTCCTTGAATCCCGCAGGCTTGCGACGGCGAAACAACATGGCCGGTATTTAGTGCAGCGCACACGGCCATGACAAGAGCGGCAAATGATACCGCTCGAAGAACCGCCCCTCATTTCTCTCTGCGAAGAGGAGCTTCTTCATGCCGAGGGGCGTCCGTTATGCATAACGTCCCTCACTCGTCTCAAGTATAAAGTTCTGTATCAGCGATTGCGGAACAGACCGCGGTCGACCTGGCGCTGACGAAACTCGAGATCAATACGATCGAGCGAGCCGTTCAAATAAGCCATTTCACGTTCCTGCGTGGTCGGAGCGCGGAAGGCACGTGCGAATTTCTTGATAGGGTCAAACATTACCTTGTCTCATCTTCTGTTTGCGTTTCGATAGCTAGAAGATAGGCCCGACAGAGGTTAATTACCACCGCCGCAACATGGAGACAGCCATGCGCTCAGCGCATCTCTTGCCTTTTTGATGCGTCATCCCGATCATAAAATGTGCAATTTTTCATCCAAACCCCCGAAAGGGCTTAACAAAAGCTTACTCGTAGAGACGCCGGACCGTGGCGATGCAATCCAGTTCCTTCATCTGGGCGAGCAACTGGTTGAGCTGACGCAGGTCCCAGACCTCGACCTCGAGCATCATTTCGGTGAAATCCGCCGCCACCCGCACCGTGTTCAGCAAGCGGATATTGACGTCGAGGCCTGCAACCGTCTGGGCGACCTTGGCAAGCGTGCCGGGTTCATTCAACCCATTCACCATGATGCGCGCCATGAAACGCGACTTGTTGGCTTCGTCGAGATCCCAACGCACGTCGATCCAGCGGTCGGGCTGATCGTCGAAGCGCTGCAGGCTCGGCGACTGGATCGGATAGATGGTGATGCCCTTGCCTTGGTCCATGATGCCGACAATGCGATCGCCGGGCACGGCGCCGGTCGGTGCGAATTTGACGTCGACATTGCCGGACAGGCCGCGGATCGGCCCGATATCAGCGTCGGCGTCGATTTCCGAATGGCCGCCGTCATGCCCGGCCTTCGTCTTGCCGGGGATCTTGAAGATCATACCGGCCGCACTGCGGACGTTGAACCAGCCATCATCCCCCGACGGCTTCACGGTCACGCGCTCATCCTGATGATCGGGATAGACGGCGCGCAACACGTCGAGCGAGGACATCTCGCCGCGGCCGACGGCGGCGATCGCATCCTCGACGTCCTTCTGGCCGAGACGGTGCAGCGCCGGCTTCATCGCCTCGCGCGAGAAGATCTTGCCGGCCCTATTGAAGGTGCGCTCGAGAATGCGGTGGCCGAGGCCGGCATATTGCTTGCGGATCGCCATTCGGGTGGCCCGGCGGATGGCGGCGCGCGCCTTGCCGGTCACGACAATCTCCTCCCAGGCGGCGGGCGGAACTTGCACGCCGGAGCGGATGATCTCGACCTCGTCGCCATTTGCAAGCCGCGTCACCAGCGGCATGATACGGCCATTGATCTTGGCGCCCACCGTGGTATCGCCGATATTGGTGTGCACCGCATAAGCGAAATCGATCGGGGTGGCGCCGCGCGGCAGGGCAATCAACTTGCCCTTCGGCGTGAAGCAGAAGACCTGGTCCTGGAAGAGCTCGAGTTTGGTATGTTCGAGAAATTCTTCCGGACTGTCGCCCTCGGCCAGCGCCTCGATCGTATGGCGCAACCAGGAATAGGCATTGGATTCGCGGGACAGGATGTCGCCATCGGCATTGGTGGCGCCGTCCTTATAGAGCGTGTGGGCGGCGATGCCGAATTCGGCGATTTCATGCATCCGCTTGGTGCGGATCTGCAGTTCGATGCGCTGGCTGGAGGGACCGACGATGGTGGTGTGCAGCGACCGGTAATCGTTCTGTTTCGGCGTCGAGATATAATCTTTGAAGCGACCGGGCACGACGCGCCAGCGCGTATGAACGATGCCGAGCGCTCGGTAACAGGACGGGATGTCCTCGACGATCAGGCGGAAGCCGTAGACATCGGAAAGCTGCTCGAAGGAAAGCGACTTCGACTGCATTTTGCGGAAGACCGAATAGGGCTTCTTCTGCCGGCCCTTGACGTAGGCACTCGTCAGGCCGCTTGCCACCAGCAGGTCGCGCAGTTCGGCTTCGATCTTCTTGACGATGCCCTCGTTGCGCTTCGAAAGCTCTTCCAGCCTTTTGGTGACGGTCTCGTAGGCTTCCGGGTTCATATGGCGGAAGGAGAGTTCCTCGAGTTCCTCGCGCATGTCCTGCATGCCCATGCGGCCGGCGAGCGGCGCATAGATTTCCATCGTCTCCTCGGAAATGCGGGCACGCTTGTCGGCCGACATGTGGTCGAGGGTGCGCATATTGTGCAGGCGATCGGCAAGCTTGACGAGCAGCACGCGCACATCGTCGGAAATGGCCAGCAGCAGCTTGCGCAGGTTTTCCGCCTGCTTGGCCTTTTTGGTGACGAGATCGAGCTTCTTGATCTTCGTCAGCCCCTCGACCAGCCGGCCGATATCCTCGCCGAACAGTTCGTCGATCTCGGCGCGCGTCGCCGTCGTATCTTCGATCGTATCGTGCAGAAGGGCGACCGCGATCGTCGATTCATCGAGATGCATGTCGGTGAGGATCGCAGCGACCTCGAGCGGATGGGAAATATAGGGATCGCCGCTCGCGCGCTTTTGCTGGCCATGCTTCTGCATGGCGTAGACATAGGCTTTGTTCAGCAGTGCTTCATTGGCATCGGGCTTGTATTGCTGAACCCGCTCCACGAGCTCGTACTGCCGCATCATTCCAAAGCCACTCCGATAAAAATAAAAGCGCGCCAATCAACGATTGGCGCACACATGGGCAATAATATGCCTAAGCAATAAAGGTGCAAGATTGACGATTGGTAATCGTCGCTCTTTTGCGTCGCATGAAGCTTTTTCCGGGCTGCATCTAACCGATGCGACCGGAGATCCCGCCTGCGCGCTTAGTAGTCGTCGCTCTTTTCCGGCGGCACGAGGCCTTCGATGCCGGCAAGCAGCTCTTCTTCCGACATCTGGTCGAAAGTGATCGTCTCCGGCAGGTCGTCCTGCTCTTCGCTGTCGGCTGCGGTAACACCGCCGGCGGCGATCATGCTTGCCGGATCGGGCTCGGGCTCGTCGACTTCGACATGCTTCTGCAGCGAATGGATCAGATCTTCCTTGAGGTCGTCGGGCGAAAGCGTCTCGTCGGCGATTTCGCGCAGAGCCACCACAGGATTCTTGTCGTTGTCGCGATCGATGGTGATCGAGGCACCCTGGGAAATCAGCCGGGCGCGGTGGCTGGCGAGCAGAACCAGCTCAAAGCGGTTCTCCACCTTGTCGATGCAATCTTCAACTGTGACACGGGCCATTGCCTGTCCTTTACGGTCGTCATTTCGGGATTAACACGCCCGATACAATTAAAACCGGGCAAATACAAGTTTTTCATTCCGGCTCCCCTCGTCTTTATCCGCGGCTGAGCTAAATTTCCATGGAGAATGTCATAATTCCACCGAAGGTTGCTTGGAATATGTCGAATCGTGCCCTAAATCTTTCATATATGAATAATTCATAAAGTAAGGATCAGATCGAAATTGAAACGCAAGCTATTGTTTTTATTGAGGTTTGGTGCCTTCTGATTTCGATTGCTCTCATTGGATTGGTAAGCGATGTTTGACCCACGCGAGAAAATTGCACTCTTCATTGACGGCGCCAATCTCTACGCTGCATCCAAGAGCCTCGGCTTTGACATAGATTACCGCAAGCTCCTGAAAGCATTCCAGAAACGCGGATATCTGCTACGCGCCTATTATTATACCGCTCTGATCGAGGATCAGGAATATTCATCGATCCGGCCGCTGATCGACTGGCTCGACTATAACGGCTACAAAGTCGTCACCAAGCCCGCCAAGGAATTCACGGATTCCATGGGTCGCCGAAAGATCAAGGGCAACATGGACATCGAGCTTGCGATCGACGCCATGGAACAGTCCGAAACGGTCGATCACCTCGTCATCTTCTCGGGCGACGGCGACTTCACGAATCTGGTCGAAGCGTTGCAGCGCAGAGGCCGCAAGGTCTCGGTGATCTCAACCATGGCGACGCAGCCGCCGATGATTGCCGACGACCTGCGCCGTCAGGCGGATCATTTCATCGATCTCTTATCTCTGAAGGCTGAAATCGGTCGTGATCCCTCCGAGCGGGCGCCACGCCCCGCCGAAGTTGCCCCGGTCAGCGATCTCGAGGATTGATCTCTCCATCATCCCGAACCGGAGTGGCCGCGACGATCAGGACGTGATCATAAACCACGGCAGCGCGGTCAGCCATGAGCCTTCAGCAGGCGGCTCTTCTGCCGGTTCCAATCGCGCTCCTTCTCGGATTCGCGCTTGTCGTGCAATTTCTTACCCTTGGCGAGCGCCAGTTCCATCTTCGCCCGACCGCGATCGTTGAAATAGATCTTCAGCGGGATTAGCGTCATGCCTTCGCGGTTGATGGCAGAGCGCAGGCGATGGATTTCACGGCCCGACAGCAGCAGTTTGCGGCGCCGGCGCGGCTCGTGATTGAAGCGGTTGGCCTGCAGATATTCCGGCAGATAGGAATTGATCAGCCAGATCTCGCCGCCCTCATCCGAGGCGTAGGATTCGGCGATATTGGCCTTGCCTTCGCGCAGCGACTTGACCTCCGTGCCCATCAGCACGATGCCCGCCTCGTAAGTATCGATGATCTCGTAGTTGAAGCGGGCCTTGCGGTTTTCGGCCACGATCCTGTTCACCACGCGCTGGCTGCCTTTGGGGGCCATGACGATATTCCAATTGCTTCCGAGCATGATGCCGAAAAGTGTGAGCGGTTTTCGGGTGCCATCATGCTCTATTTCTTGATGTAGATCCGGATTCAGATTTCAGGCCAGTCAGGCCTAAAATCATCCGGATCTATGGCGCGAAAAGCCGCGCCCTCATTCCTTGCCCTTTATGTAAGGGAGAGACCCCGTCTTGTGAAGACGGCCGGTCTCGTCAGTTCAACAGGCCTGCATGACGCATGGCGGCGTCAATCGCCGATTCCGTTGCCGGCTCCAGCGTCGAAAGCAGCGGCGAGCGAACGTTGCGGCTCATCCGGCCAAGCTTGGACAGCCCGTATTTGGCGCCGCAAAGACCCGGCTCAAGGAAGATCGCCTTGTGGAGCGGCATCAGCCGATCCTGATATTCCAGGGCACGGGCATAGTCGCCTGCCAGCGTTGCCGCCTGGAAGTCGGCGCAAAGGCGCGGGGCGACATTGGCCGTTACCGAAATACAGCCGACACCGCCATGGGCGTTGAAGCCGAGCGCCGTCGCATCCTCGCCGGATAATTGCCTGAAATCCGCGCCGCAGGTGATGCGCTGTTCGGAGACGCGCTCGATCTTGCCCGTCGCATCCTTGACGCCAACGATATTCCTGTGCGCCTTGGCGAGCGCACCCATCGTTTCCGGCGTCATGTCGACCACCGAGCGGCCGGGGATGTTATAGATATAGATCGGCAGATCGACGGCATCGGCAATGGCCGAAAAATGCGCGATCAAGCCCTTCTGCGTCGGCTTGTTGTAATAGGGAGTGACGACCAGAACGGCGTTCGCACCGACCTTTTCGGCATGCTGGGCAAGCTCGATCGCCTCCCGCGTATTGTTCGAGCCGGCGCCAGCCATGACGGGAACGCGTTTTGCGGCAACCTCGATGCAGAGTTCCACGACCCGTTTGTGTTCGGCATGCGACAGCGTCGGGGATTCGCCCGTCGTGCCGACCGGAACGAGACCACCGCTGCCTTCCTTGATCTGCCAGTCGACATGAGCGGCGAAGCTGTCTTCGTCGATCAGTCCGGCATCCGTGAAGGGAGTGACGAGGGCGGGAATGGACCCATTGAACATGCAAAGCTCCTCACGACCAAATCCTTGCTTCGGCCGCATTCCATGAATAAGAGTTGCGCACCATAGAGCGCCGAAATCATCGCGACAAGCGCGTAGAGTTCGGTTTAGGGCAAATTCCGATAGCAGATGTGAATGAATTTTACCTGGTACGGTAAGGTTTCGTTAAGATGCCTCTAGCCTAATGGCAGGGCGTGTTTTCATTGCGAGATCCCGGATGAAGAAAGCTGTCCTGATTCTGTCCGCCTTCGGCTTCATTGCCGCTGCGTGGGGCAGCGTTGCGTCGCCGCTTCCCGGCGAGAGCACTTCCATGCCTGAGGTCAAGCCGCTCGGCTTCATTCCCGAGACAGCCATACCGGAATCGATCACAACAGGCGCCATTCCGCGCAACCCGGCAATCGCGCCCGTCAACGGCGACCTGAAAGCCGGCCTCGATGCGCTTTCCGACAAGGACCCGCAGCTGGCGCTTTCGATCCGCGACAGCATGCGCGACGCGACGCTCGACCGCCACATCCTCACCTGGGCGATTGCCGTTTCCGGATTGAAGGGCGTTCCCTCCTATGAAATTGCCAGCGCCGCGCAGGAGCTCAAGGGCTGGCCGGGTCTTGCGCGGCTGCGCGCCTATTCCGAGCGCGCGCTCTATGACGAAAATCCCGCCCCTTCCGCCATACTTGCCGCCTTCGGCGATACCGCGCCTGAAACGATGCAGGGCGCGGTCATCCTCGGCCGGGCGCTGGTTGCATCAGGCAAGCAGGCGCAGGCGGCAAAATATATCCGCAAGGTCTGGCATGGAGAGGCTCTCGACAAGGCGACCGAGGACAAGATCCTCATCGAGTTTTCCGCGCTGTTGACGCCTGCCGACCACAAGGCGCGGATGGACTATCTGATGTATCGCGGCCGGGTGGCGCAGGCCAAGCGCTTCGGCGACATGGGCCAGGCACAATCGCTCTACAAGGCCTGGGCTGCGGTCGACGCCAAAGCGGCCAATGCCGGAGCTTTGCTCAACGGAGTCGATGCGAAGTGGCGGGCCGATGCCGGCCTGCTGTTTGCGCGGATCGAATATCTGCGCAAGCAGGACAAATATGCCGAGGCGGCAGCACTTCTGGAGCAAATGCCGCCCGAGCGCAGCGAACTCGTCAATTCCGGCGAATGGTGGAACGAGCAACGCATCGTCAGCCGTGGCCTCGTCGACCAGGGACAATTCAAGCCTGCCTATCGCATCGTCGCAAACTACGCCGCAACGAGCCCGACGGATATCGTCGAGGCTGAATTCCATGCCGGATGGTACGCGCTTCGCGGCCTGCAGGACCCGGCAGCGGCGGAAAGACATTTCCGCAAGATCCTCGAGACATCAAACGGGCCGATCTCGGTTTCACGCGCCTGGTACTGGCTGGGACGGGCAGCCGAAGCCGGCGGCCCCGGAAAATCCAGCGAATTCTATGCAAAGGCCGCGAATTTTCCCGGCACCTTCTATGGCCAGCTCGCGGCCGAAAGGCTGGGGCGAAAGACGCTTAATGTCACCTATCCGTCGCCGAGCACTGCCGACCGGCAACGCTTCCAGGCACGCGAAGCCGTGCAGGCCATTGCCCGGCTGGAGGCCGCAGGCCATGGATGGCGGGCCGACATTCTCTATCTCGCGCTTGCCGATCAACTGCAGAGCCCGGGTGAACTGGCTGTCCTCGCGGCTCAGGCAGAGCAATCCGGCGATCATCATCTTTCGCTGCAGATCGGCAAGATCGCTTATGGACGCGGCATCGATGTCGCGGCGCTCGCCTTTCCGGTCGGCGTGATCCCGGCGAACGCCAATATATCAGGCTCCGGCAAGGCGCTCGCCTATGCCATCGCCCGGCAAGAAAGCGCCTTCAATCCGGCCGCCGTTTCGGCGGCGAATGCACGCGGCCTGCTGCAGCTTCTGCCAGGAACAGCCCAGGCGGTGGCCAAGCGCCACAACATCGCCTATTCGAAGGACAAGCTGACGGCCGATGCCGGTTATAATGCGACGCTCGGTGCGCATTATCTCGGCGAGCAGATCGACGCCTTCGGCGGCTCCTATATCCTCACCTTCATTGCCTACAATGCCGGGCCGAAGCGGGTACCGGAATGGATCGGCCGTTACGGCGATCCGCGCGGCAGGCCGATCGACGAGATCGTCGACTGGATCGAGCGCATCCCCTTCCCCGAAACACGCAATTATGTGCAGCGGGTGATGGAGAATTACGAAGTCTACAAGGCTCGCCTCGGCCAGCAGACCGATATCGAGCGTGATCTCATCGGCGGACGCAGCGCCTCCTGAAGCCATTTGGCCCAGCTCGAAAAGCAGGCTACATCTTCGCGATCAACAGGTCTCGAGGGATGCGATGCCGGATAGGGATGCGGGTGGTTTTCAAGAACGATTTTACACGTCTTCCGATGGGCTGAGGCTTTATGCCCGCGACTACCGGCCCGACGAGGCGGCAAGTGCCGGATGGTTGCCGGTGATCTGCCTGCCAGGCCTGACCCGCAATACGCGGGATTTTCATCCGCTGGCGCTGCTTCTTTCCCGCGACCCGACAGCGCCACGCAGGGTGATTGCGATCGATTCGCGCGGGCGGGGAAATTCGGCTTGGGATGAGAACAAGGCGAACTACAATCTCGCCATCGAGGCCGGCGACGTCATTGCCGCCTGCACGACACTCGGCATCGAGCGGGCGATCTTCATCGGCACGTCGCGGGGCGGCCTGATCCTGCATCTGATCGCGGCGATACATCCGGATCTTCTCGAAGCCGTCATCCTCAACGATATCGGGCCTGTGCTCGAGGCTGAGGGACTGGCACGGATCCGCGACTACCTCAACAACAGCAGGAGGCCGGGGGACTGGAACGAGGCCGCCGTTATATTGAAGGAAAATCATGGCGAGTCGTTTACCGCGCTTGCAGAGGAAGACTGGCGCGAGATGGCGCTTGCCCTTTATCGCGATATCGGTGGAAGGCCTGTCGCCGACTTCGACCCGGCGATCGCGGAGGCGCTTAAATTGATCGATTTCAGCCAGCCGCTGCCTGATCTCTGGGGCCAATTCGAAAGCCTGGGCCGGTTGCCGCTCATGCTGATCCGCGGCGAAAATACTTCGCTGCTTTCACAGGAAACCGCCGGCGAGATGGCGCGGCGGCATTCAGGGTTGATCCTTCATACTGCCGAAGGGCAAGGACATGCCCCGCTCCTGCATCTTGATAACATCCCCACAGCAATGCGAGCTTTTCTCGCCGCCTGTCGATAACCTCATCGAAACCGCTCAGCGGGCACAACGTGCCTTCGTCCAAATACAAAAAGCCCGGCTCGAGAGCCGGGCTTTCCTGACTGACCGAGGTCAGATCAGATTAGAACGAACGCTGCAGACGGAAGTAGCCCGTCGTGGTGTCGTCGCCATCTT
>NZ_PQIG01000084.1 GCF_012349115.1 Rhizobium ruizarguesonis | reverse complement strand
TCGTCGCCAGCAGCGCCGCCGCCCTCGTTCAGTGAGTGGGCTTATAGAACTAACCAATCTCATCCGTCAACACACCCAACCAAAGTTTTTTGACATTTTTGTAACAGGTTGAAAATGAAGGGCTTTTAGCGATCATCTCCAGAAACGAAGAAATTCACCGCCCGAATGGGTGGTTTTTGAGATTCGTTTTCGCCGAATCCCGAAGAATGGCTTCGGCGAGGGAGACAAGGCTTATATGGGGCGCTTGGCGCGGAATTCCAGGGTGCTTGCCTATGCCGCGCCTCACTCGCTAGTTTGGCGATGAAGAACGATGCGGCGGAGTGAAGAATGCTTGTCCTTGATGAAGAACAGACGCGCGCGGCCCTGCCCTGGCCGGAACTGATCGAGGCGATCGCCCGCATGTTCCAGAGCGAATGCGTGATGCCGGTGCGCCATCACCATGAGATGGAGGTACCGGATGAGGAGAGCGCCACACTGCTCCTGATGCCGGCCTGGGTTCCCGGACGTTATGCCGGAGTGAAGACGGTCTCGGTCTTTCCAGGCAATATGCGGCGGGGCCTGCCGGCGATCTTCGGAACCTATCTTCTTTCTTCCGGCGCCACTGGGGAAATGCTTGCTGCAATCGACGGCGGCGAGTTGACCGCACGGCGGACGGCGGCGGCGTCAGCGCTGGCGGCCCGCCATCTCGCCCGCGCTGATGCGGAAGAGTTGCTCGTCTGCGGAACCGGACGGCTGTCGCTCAACCTGATGTTTGCCCACGGCACGACCCGGCCGATCAAGAGGTACCGGGTCTGGGGCCGCAACGGCCAAGCGGCGGAAAAGATCGCAGCCGAAGCCCGGGCGCTCGGCCTCAATGCCGAGGCGGTCGCAGATGCTGAAGCCGCAGTGCGGACAGCCGATATCATTTCCTGCGCCACGCTTTCCAGCGAGCCGCTGATATCAGGCGAATGGCTGAAGCCCGGCGCCCATCTCGATCTCGTCGGCGCCTTCAAGCCGAGCATGCGTGAAAGCGACGACGAGGCCATCCGCCGTGCTTCGGTCTTTGTCGATACCCGCGCCGGTGCCATCAGCGAGGCGGGCGATATCGTTCAGCCGCTGAAAAGCGGCGTGCTGAATCAAGGCGACATCAGGGCTGAGCTCGCGGAACTCGTCAGCGGCGCCCATGGCGGACGAAGCCATGACGCTGAGATCACGCTGTTCAAGTCGGTCGGGGCGGCTTTGGAGGATCTCGCCGGGGCGATTCTTGCCTACGAGACAGTGACGGGCCGAAAGTGACAATCAGTGCATCCTTGCCGGATCTTCCGGTTTCACATGTCCTGCCGGCCGTCGGTGCCGCGTTGGCCGAGCAGCGACGCGCCGTTCTTTCCGCACCGCCCGGCGCCGGCAAGACGACGCTGGTACCACTTTACCTACTTGGCCAGGGCTGGCGCGGTGACGGCAAGATCATCCTGCTGGAGCCGCGGCGGCTGGCGGCGCGGGCGGCAGCAAGCCGGATGGCATCGCTGATCGGCGAACAGGTCGGCGGGACGGTCGGCTACCGCATGCGCCTTGACAACAGGATATCGAGAGCGACACGGATCGAGGTGGTGACCGAAGGGGTTTTTGCCCGGATGATCCTCGACGATCCGGAACTGACCGGTGTCTCGACGGTGATCTTCGACGAATTCCATGAGCGTTCGCTGGACGCAGACTTCGGACTCGCTTTGGCGCTCGACGTCCAGTCGGCGCTGCGCGAGGACCTGCGTATCCTGGTCATGTCGGCGACCCTCGACGTCGAACGTGTGGCCGCCCTGCTCGACCACCCACCGGTCATCGAAAGCCTGGGGCGCAGCTTTCCGATCGATATCCGTTACCAGGACCGGCCGGGCGGCGAACGCATCGAGGATGTTGTCACGCGGGCTATACTCGATGCCCATGCCAATGAGGCGGGCTCGATCCTCGCTTTCCTGCCTGGCCAGGCAGAAATCACGCGGACCGTGGAACGTCTGCAGGGACGATTCGGGGCCGAGACGCTGATTGCGCCGCTCTACGGCAATCTCAGCCAGAAGGAGCAGGATGCGGCGATCCGACCGGCATCCCAGGGGACGCGAAAAATTGTGCTTGCGACGTCGATCGCCGAAACATCGATCACCATCGACGGCGTCAGGATCGTGATCGACAGCGGGCTGCAACGCCTGCCGGTGTTCGAGGCGTCGACGGGGATCACGCGGCTGGAGACAGTGCGCGTATCGCGGGCTTCCGCCGATCAGCGGGCCGGCCGTGCCGGACGAACGGAACCTGGTATCGCCATAAGGCTATGGCACCAGGGACAGACGGCGGCACTGCCGGCCTTCACACCACCGCAGATCCTTTCCAGCGATCTCTCAGGGCTGGTGCTCGATCTCGCGCATTGGGGCGTTCAGGATCCGGCATCCCTTGCCTTCGTCGATCAACCGCCGGAAACGACGCTGAGGGAGGCGCGGGTACTGCTTGGCCAGCTCGGCGCACTCGACAAGGACGGGGCGCTGACGGCGCGCGGCAAGGTGATGCGCGATCTCGCTTTGCCGCCGCGGCTTGCCGCCATGGTCGTCTCCGCAGGCGAATCGGGGCATGCCCGGGATGCGGCGTTGGTCGCCGTGCTTCTCACCGAACAGGGGCTTGGCGGACCGAGCATCGATATCGAGGAGCGGTTGCGGCGTTTCAAGGCCGAGCGCGGCGAGAGAGCGGAGGCTTCACGGCGACTGGGAGGACGGCTGGCGAGCGGCCTCGACAGCGTTACCGCAACGGCGCCGGCACTTGCGGGCCAGCTGCTGCTGCACGCATTTCCGGATCGAATCGCACTTCAGCGCGGCGGCCGCGGCCGATTCGTAATGGCGAACGGGCGCGGAGCGGAGCTGCCGGAAACCGAGAGGCTGGCCGGCAGCCAGATGCTGGTGATTGCCGACCTGACTGGACGGGCGGCGCAGGCGCGGGTTCTGGCGGCAGCTGAGGTGACGCGTGGCGACGTCGAAGCCGAGCTTCCCGGCGAGATCAAAACCGGCGACCAGATATTCTTCGACCGGCAGAGCCGGCAAGTGAGGGCGCGGCGGGCAACCCGGCTCGGCGCGATCGTCTTCGAAGAGACACCCTTGCCGCGACCTTCCGGGCCAGCAGTCACCCAGGCACTGGTGGAGGGGGTGCGCGAGCTGGGGCTCGATCAGCTTGCCTTCTCGAAGGAGGCCATGCAGCTTCGCGAGCGGATCGGATTCCTTCACCGGATGATCGGCGAGCCCTGGCCTGATGTCAGCGACAGCGCCCTGCTTTCCCGGCTGGACGAGTGGTTCGGCCCCTTTCAGACCGACGCCCGCGGCCTTTCCGAGATTTCCACAGCCGGGCTTTCGAACGGGCTGATATCGCTGGTGCCGCACGAATTGCAGCGCGACCTTAGCCGGCTTGCGCCAACCCATTTCGAAGCGCCGACCGGCCAAAGGCATCCGATCCAATATGAGGGCGAGGAGCCGGTGCTAACGATCCGCGTGCAGGAGCTGTTTGGACTGAAGCAGCATCCAGCCATTGCCGGTGGCCGCCTGCCACTGCTGCTCGAGCTCACCTCGCCGGCGCACCGGCCGATCCAGACGACGCGCGACCTGCCGGGCTTCTGGGCCGGCTCGTGGAGGGATGTGCGTGCTGATATGCGCGGGCGCTATCCCCGGCATCCCTGGCCGGAGCGGCCGGAGGATGCGTTGCCGACGACACGGGCAAAACCGCGTGGTACATGAGGGCCGTTCAAGGAGCCCTCGGCATGATCGACAAGCCTGGCATGATCGACAACACGGAAGGCTATACGCTGGAGGACCGGCACAACAGCCGCAGGCTGCGCCTGCAGACATTGGTGCGGCTGCGCTGGCTTGCCGTCGGCGGACAGGCGCTGACGGTGTTCATCGTTGCCTTCTGGCTGAAATTTCCTTTGCCGCTGATTGCCAGCTCTTCGCTGATCGCCGCCCTTGCCTGGGTGAATTTTTACCTGACGATCCGCTATCCACCGACGCATCGGCTGGAACCGCCAGCCGCCTTTGCGCTGCTCGGCTTCGACCTTTTGCAGCTCTGCGCGCTGCTGTTCATCACCGGCGGCCTTGCCAATCCTTTCGCGGCGCTCGTCTGCGTGCCCGTCATCATCTCCTTTGCCTCGCAGCCGATCCGTTACAGCACCGCGCTGATCGGCTTTGCGATGGTCTGCATCACGGTGCTTGCCTTTTCGCCCTTCCCGCTGCCCTGGTTCGACGGGGTCGAAATCAACGTGCACAACGTGATGCAGTTCGGTGTCTGGTGCTCGATCGCCTCGACGATGGCATTCGCCGCCTTCTATGCCTATCGAGTCTCGATGGAAGCGAGCCAGCTTGCCGATGCGCTGGCTGCGACCGAACTGGTGCTGCAGCGGGAAAAACATCTGTCGCAACTCGATGGGCTGGCAGCCGCAGCCGCCCATGAGCTCGGCACGCCGCTTGCGACGATCAGCGTCGTCGCCAAGGAAATGGAGCGGGAACTCAAGAACGACGATCGTTTCCGCGAGGACGTGATGCTGCTGCGCAGCCAGAGCGAACGCTGCCGTGACATCTTGCGGCGGCTGACGACGCTTTCCTCGGAGGGCGAGGCGCATATGCGCCGCCTGCCGCTTTCGTCGATGATCGAGGAGATCGTCGCCCCGCACCGGGAATTCGGTATCGCTCTCGAGCTCATCGAAAAGAGCCCGCGCAAGGGCGAACCGGTCACCGACCGCAATGCCGGCATCATGTACGGGCTCGGCAACCTGATCGAAAACGCCGTCGATTACGCGCGGGAGAAAGTGACCGTCACTGTCGAGCACGATCACGACAAAGTGCTGATCGTTATCGAGGACGACGGCAACGGTTATGCGCCCGATATTCTGACGCGGATCGGCGAACCCTATGTGACCAAGCGGCAGAAGGAGGATACGGCCGGTGGCCTCGGGCTCGGGCTTTTCATCGCCAAAACCCTGCTGGAGCGCTCGGGGGCGTCGCTGGTTTTCGAGAACCGCGATCCGGAAAGTGCGGGCGCGCGTATCCGAATCGAATGGCCGCGCATGCTGATCGACGCAAATTCGACAAAATGACTTTGTCGGCATAAACAGGATATAGCGGTTAACGCAGATCGGGCGCTCAACCGCCGGGACCGAGACGATGACAGAACAGAATCATGACAATTTCGCCGCGTCGGACGAGGATCATATCGGTCCCGACGCCAGCCTGCTGATCGTCGACGACGACGGGCCGTTCCTGCGCCGCCTGGCACGGGCGATGGAGACGCGCGGCTTCCAGGTGGAGACGGCCGAATCGGTGGCGGAAGGCGTTGCGAAGTCGAGAGGCCGGCCGCCGAAATATGCGGTGGTCGATCTTCGGCTCGGCGACGGCAATGGGCTCGACGTCATCGAGGCGATCCGCCAGCGACGCGACGACACCAGGATCATCGTGCTGACCGGCTATGGCAATATCGCAACGGCGGTGACGGCCGTGAAGCTCGGCGCTGTCGACTACCTCGCAAAGCCTGCGGATGCCGACGACGTGTTTTCGGCGCTGACGCAACGGCCGGGCGAAAAGGCCGAGCTTCCCGAAAATCCGATGTCGGCCGACCGGGTGCGCTGGGAGCATATCCAGCGGGTCTATGAAATGTGCGAGCGCAATGTTTCCGAAACGGCCCGCCGGCTCAACATGCACCGGCGGACGCTGCAGCGTATCCTTGCCAAACGCGCGCCGAAATAGACAGCACAGCGCGGCATCAGACATCATCCACGTTGAACGGTTTTCCGTTCGCCCATTCGGCCATCAGCAGCCTTTGTGCGGCGGCGCGCGAGAAATTAAGCGTGACCGACTTGCGCGTGGCGGGCGCCATGCGGTGCTCCGGCGCCTCGCGAATCATATGCGCGCCATAACCATCCGACAGGAAAAGCCCGCATTCCTCGGGAAAAATCTCCAGCGGCACATCCTTGTGAGTCGCAAAGAACAGGCGGTCGCAATGCAGCCTGTATTCCGGCCATTTGCGATCCACCCTGAAATCTTCGATCGACGTCTTGATTTCGATGATCCAGACCTCGCCCTTTTCCGAAAGAGTGATCAGATCGGCGCGGCGACCGCTGGCCAGCGGCAGTTCGGGCAGCACGGCGTGACGCATTTCATGCAGCAATATCTGCGTTCCGCGCCGCACCATCATGGCCCTGTCCGATTGCCGGCCATCGATTAACGGATTGTTATTGTAAACGCTCAAAATCGTCATGGATAACCATCAGAGGGGCTGGCGCGTTGTTGCAAAAAAACCATGCGCTTCTAATTTGCGCGGCAGACGGATTTGTCGCGCTGCAGCAGCCTTGCAAAGCGCAAGTTAATCGAAAATAAACCATAATCAACGATGGTCGAAAGACCATTCTCCCTTGCCCCAAAACTTCAAGAGTCATCCATGCGCATCTGCAATGCATTCCCTGTATTTGGCCTGCTGGCGACGCTCGCTCTGGCCGGTTGCTCCACGACATCAGACAGCGCATCCGTCGACGACAAGGGCGCAGGCCCGACGGTACAGACAGCACAGATCTTCAACGACGCCTACGGCGTGACGAAGGATGCCGGATACTCCCTGCCGGCTATCCCGATCGATAGGGTCAAGCCGCAGTTCCGCCGCCAGGTCGTCAGCTACCAGACCACCGAGCGTCCCGGTACGATCATCGTCAACACGCGCGAGCGCTTCCTCTATTACATCCTGGCCAACGGCAAGGCGATGCGCTACGGCATCGGCGTCGGCAAGCAGGGCTTCGCATGGGCCGGCACCGCCTACGTCGCCTGGAAGCAGGAATGGCCGAACTGGCACCCGCCAAAGGAAATGGCCGTCCGCCGGCCCGATCTCGCCAAGTACGTCGAAGACGGCATGGGCCCGGGCCTCACCAATCCTCTCGGCGCACGCGCCATGTATCTCTTCAACGAGGACGGCAAGGACACGCTCTTCCGCCTGCACGGTACGCCGGAATGGGCCTCGATCGGCACCGCCGCTTCCTCGGGCTGCATTCGCCTGATGAACCAGGATGTCATCGATCTCTACGGCCGCGTTCGTCCCGGCAAGGGCACGTCCAAGGTCGTCGTCATTCAGTAAGCTAATTATCGAATTCGGTATAAAAAAGGCCGCCGAACTATCGTTCCGGCGGCCTTTTCGTATTCTCCGTTAGGCAGTCTGCTTCGCCTTGAGCTCGAGGCGGCGGCGGTGAAGCACCGGCTCGGTATAACCGTTCGGCTGTTCCCTACCCTTCAATACGAGATCGAGGGCAGCCCGGAAGGCGATCGAATCGTCAAAGTTGCCGGCCATCGGCCGGTAGGCGGGGTCTGACGCATTCTGCTGGTCGACGACGGCGGCCATGCGCTTCATCGTCTCGACGATCTGAGCTTCGGTGACAACCTTGTGGTGCAGCCAGTTCGCCATATGCTGGGCCGAAATGCGTAATGTAGCGCGATCTTCCATCAGACCGACATTGTTGATGTCGGGCACCTTCGAGCAGCCGACGCCCTGATCGACCCAGCGCACGACATAGCCGAGGATGCCCTGCGCATTGTTATCGAGCTCGCGCTGGATTTCCTCCGGCGTCCAGTTCGGCCGCACTGCGACCGGCACGGAGAGAATGTCGGACAGTTTGGCGCGGGCGCGATCCTTCAGCCCCTGCTGAACACGGGCGACATTGACCCGGTGATAATGGGTGGCATGCAGGGTCGCGGCCGTCGGCGACGGCACCCAGGCGGTGTTGGCGCCGGCTTTCGGATGGGCGATCTTCTGTTCGAGCATCGCCGCCATCAGATCCGGCATCGCCCACATGCCCTTGCCGATCTGGGCGTGGCCGGAAAGGCCACATTCGAGGCCGATGTCGACGTTCCAGTTCTCATAGGCGGAAATCCACGCCGCTTGGCGCATGTCGCCCTTGCGAATCATCGGGCCGGCTTCCATCGAGGTATGGATCTCATCGCCGGTCCGATCGAGGAATCCGGTATTGATGAAAACGACGCGCTCGCGGGCGGCACGGATGCATTCCTTGAGGTTGACGGTCGTGCGGCGCTCCTCGTCCATGATGCCCATCATGATGGCATTGCGCGGCAGGCCAAGCGCATCTTCGACCCGCGAGAAGATTTCGACGGCGAAGGCGACCTCTTCAGGCCCATGCATCTTCGGCTTGACCACATACATGGAGCCGGTGCGGGAATTCTTCTTCCGGCCGGCCGGACCTATATCGTAAAGCGCGATCAGGCCGGTGATCACAGCATCCATGATGCCTTCAGGTACTTCGTTGCCGTCGCCGTCGAGGATCGCCGGATTGGTCATGAGGTGGCCGACATTGCGCACCAGCATCAGCGAGCGGCGATGCACCTCGAAGGAGGTGCCGTCCGGACCGGCATATTGCAGATCCGGATTGAGCTTGCGGATGAAGCTCGCTCCGCCCTTTGCCACTTCTTCCTGTAGATCGCCTTTCATCAGACCGAGCCAGTTGCGATAGACGACGACCTTGTCTTCGGCATCGACAGCGGCAATCGAATCCTCGCAGTCCATGATTGTCGTGATTGCCGATTCCAGCCAGACATCGGAAATATGAGCCGGATCGGCTTTCCCGATCGTCGTCGCCGCATCGATGACGATTTCGATGTGAATGCCGTTGTTCTTCAGGAGAATATGCGTTGGAGCGGTCGGATCTCCGCGGTAGCCGGCAAAATGGCCGCCGTCCGTCAGCATTGCCTGCTCGCCATCGATCGATCTGACGACCAGCGCTCCATCCTTGACGGCAAAGCTTCCGACGTCCTTCCAGCGGCAGTCCTGCAGCGGCGCTGACGCATCGAGGAAATCGCGCACCCAAGCGATGACCTTCTCGCCGCGCTTCGGATTGTAGCCCTTACCCTTCTCGGCGCCGTCGCTCTCGGGAATGGCGTCCGTACCGTAGAGCGCATCATAGAGCGAGCCCCAGCGGGCATTGGCGGCGTTCAAGGCGTAACGGGCGTTCATGACGGGAACGACGAGCTGCGGGCCGGCGATCGAGGCGATTTCCGGATCGACATTTTCGGTCGAAACCTGGAAGTCCGATCCCTCAGGCAGGAGATAGCCGATTTCGCGGAGGAAGGACTGGTATTCGTCCATATCCGCCGGGGTGCCATGCCTGCGATACCAGTCGTCGATCTTTATCTGCAGGTCGTCGCGTTTTGCCAGCAACGCACGATTTTTCGGCGCGAGATCGTGGACTACAGCCGAAAAATCGGCAAAGAACTTGTCCGCATCGACCGCCAGACCCGGCAGTACCTCCTTGACGAGGAAATCATGAAGGACGGTTTCGATGGCAAGACCGTTCTTATCAACGCGGCTCATGCGGCATTCTCCCTGGCAACGACTTTGAATGCTGCCACTTTGCCCGGCTTTCATTCACAGTCAATTCCGCAATAATTCGAAAGATTTATGCTTTCGTGGAAATTATACGCGGCGTCACGCGCATCGGCAGCCCGTTCTGCGGCTGCGTCGTCAGCTTCTGCACCGGCCAGGGATTGGTCTGATCGGTGGAATCGAAGCGATAACGATGCATCAGGACAGCAAGGGCGATCACCGCCTCCTGAAGCGCAAAGGTTGCGCCGATGCAGACACGCGGGCCGGCGCCGAAAGGCAGGAACTGGAAGCGGCCGATGGAGCCGCGATTTTCCGGCAGGAAGCGTTCGGGCATATAGGCCCGCGGCCTGTCCCAGTGAAGTTCGTGGCGATGCAACGTCCAGGGCATGATGAGCACCGTGACATCGGCCTCGATCTCGACCCGCTCGCCCTTGGGGCTTGTCCAGGAATCATCCGATATGGCGGCGCGATTGATGGATGGCGCCGGCGGATAGAGGCGCAAAGCCTCCTCGAAGGCGGCGCGCGTCTGCGGCATCATATCCAGCCATTCCACAGGTTCGGCCCCAGTGGCGAGCACCGCGTCGATTTCTTCTTCCATCGCCTCGCGGATATGCGGGCTGTTCGATACGCAATACAGCGTCCAGGCCAATGCCCGGGCTGTGGTCTCATGCCCCGCACCGATGAAGGTCAGAATATTGTCTTCGATTTCTTCCTTGGTCAGCCCTTCAGGGCCGGCCTGTTCCAGGAGCAGGGTCAGGAAATCTTCTGGCGCGCTGCTGCGATTCGCCTTCATCTTTGCAAGCCGCATATCCATCGTGTTGCGCACGATGGCGCGGAATTTCTCCAGCACTTTCTGACCGCCGATGCGTGTCACACGTGGAACCCACGACGGAGCGCGCATCAGATCCATCGGATCGACGCGGCCCATGCGATGCAGGAGTTCATTGACATCGTCAGCGAAATGGCCGCTCGAGGTGACGATTTCACCTGAAAATAATGTGTCAGCCAGAATCGCGAAGGTCAGCTCGGTCATATCGGTGCTGATATCGAAAATTGCGCCTGCCTCGTCTGCGCTCTCATATTTACGGGCATGGTCTTCGGACTGGCGCAGCATCTGCCCGGCGAAGCCTTGGGCATGGCGAGGCGTGAAAACAGGCGCCACCGCCTTGCGCGATCTTTTCCAAACGGGACCTTCGGCGGTCAGAAGGCCGTCGCGGAGGATTGGACGCAGGACGAGCTGGCGCACATCCGACATGCGGTAATTATTGGCATTGTCGACCAGCACATGCTTGATCAGGCCGGGATCGTTGACGATCAGCGTCCTCTGGCCGAAGAAATTGGTGCGGATCCAGGGCAGCGTGTAGGACGGTTCGCCCCAGAGTTCGAGCGGATTGCGCAGGATGATGCGGATGATTTCCAGCCGGCTCGGCGGCACGGTACGCGGCAGCGGTGCTGGCGGAACGAAGGGGTCCGGACGCATGTCCATCGTAAAAGCCTTTCGGGGAAGATCTAGGCCTTCCCGGCAAGCTTGAAGCTAGAGCAGGCCCTTAAGTTCGTCCAGCTTGTCGTTGATCAGCCAGCCGTAATAATTCTCTTCCGGCCAGACAGTCGTACCGGCGCCGCGATTCTTCGCAGCAAGGGCTGCGGCGCGCTGGCGCGAATTGCCGACATTATAGAGCGTCGCCGTCAGGCCGGGATTGCCCGAGATATCCATGCCGGCGATCTCCTTATAATCGTCGATCGACCTGCGGATCGAGGCCGCGACGAAGGCGAGCGAGATATCGGGATCCATGATGGCCCTGTAGACGGCGCCGGCATTCTTTTCGTTCAGCTTTGGATAACCGGACACGCGGGTCACGAGATCGGAGAGCATCAGCGCCGTCAGCGGATTGACCTGGCCGAGGCCGAAGGTCTGACCGGCATAGAAGGGCTGGAAGAAGACTGCGCTGAAACGGTTGTTGGGGAAGCTCGTGCCGCCCACCGTCTTGCCGCGGAAATCGGTTTCCCAGACATCTTCGCGGCAGGACCAGAGCGTGTAGGAATCGGTCTTGCCCTTGCATTCGGCAAATTGCGGCCGCGCCACGAATTCGTCGACGCTTTCGCCGTCATAGGCGAAGCGGAAGCTTTCTCCGGCGTAGGAGGCAGCCTTGACATAATAGGCCTGCAGCCGGTCATAGGCGTCGACATTATAGGTGTGTTCGCCGACGATCGCGCCGACGACATGGAGGGGATTGATGCCGTAGGCGCTGGAGATCTTGCGGATCTTGCTCATCAGCTCGCGGTCGGTCGCCAGAAGCTCATGAACCTTTTCGTATTTCAGATCGAAGCTGCTCTTGGTACCCTTGGTGCGCCTGATGGAAGCGCCCGGAATATCGGGCTGCTCGGCGTGACGATTGCCGGCCGGCACCGTCTGCATTGCGAAGGCAGGCACCGAATTCACCAGGGCAACGGCAATCATAAGGCTTGTCAAAAGGCGTCGCACGATCCGTTATCCCGTCCGTTCCATCGTCCTGTTTGTGATGCGGCTGCCTGGACCAGAATCTTGGCCGAATAAAGCCGAGCAGAAAACAAAACGGGCCTTCACTAGAAAGTAAAAGGCCCGTTGTCGAGAGTCGCGTTCGTTACAATCCGTCATTCATGCCGGGAAAGACATGAAGCGGTGCACCGATATCACAGAATGAAGCGCGATAGATCGGTATTCTGCGCGAGATCGCCGACATGTTCGCGCACATAGGCGGCATCGATCGTTACGGCCGTCCCGCCCCGATCCGGCGCGTTGTAGGAAATATCGTCGAGCACTCGCTCCATCACCGTCTGCAGACGGCGTGCGCCGATGTTTTCGACGGAGGAGTTCAAGTGCACGGCGACATCGGCAAGCGCGTCGATCGCGTCGTCGGTGAATTCGAGGCTCAGGCTTTCCGTCTCCATCAGAGCGCGATACTGGCGGATGAGGCTCGCGTCCGTCTCGGTCAGGATCCGGCGGAAATCATCCTTGTTCAGCGGACGCAATTCGACACGGATCGGCAGGCGGCCCTGCAATTCCGGCAGAAGATCCGAGGGCTTGGAGACATGGAAGGCGCCGGAGGCAATGAACAGGATATGGTCCGTCTTGACCGGCCCGTATTTGGTCGAAACCGTCGTGCCTTCGACGAGCGGCAAGAGGTCGCGCTGGACGCCTTCGCGTGAAACGCCGGCGCCCATGCCACCGTCGCGGGCGGCGATCTTGTCGATTTCGTCGAGGAAGACGATACCGTCATTCTCGGTGGAGCGAACGGCTTCGCGTTGGATCACTTCGTTGTCGATCAGCTTGTCGGATTCGTCGAGGATCAAGTCGCCATAGGAGGCCTTGACTGTGGTGCGGACCTTCTTGGTGCGGCCGCCCATCGCCTTGCCGAACATTTCCGACAGGTTCAGCACGCCGATATTGGCGCCCGGCATTCCGGGAATTTCGAAGCCACCCATGCCGGAACCGGCATCGGCCACCTCGATATCGATTTCCTTGTCGTCGAGCTCGCCGTCCCGGAGCTTCTTGCGGAAGTTTTCGCGCGTGGCAGGCGATGCTGTCGTGCCGACCAGCGCATCGAGAACACGCTCCTCGGCGCTCACATGCGCCTTGGCCTGCACCTCGGCCCGCTTCTTCTCGCGCACCAGACCGATGCCAACCTCGACCAGATCGCGGATGATCTGCTCGACATCGCGGCCGACATAGCCGACTTCGGTGAATTTGGTGGCTTCCACCTTGATGAAGGGCGCACCGGCGAGTTTTGCCAGGCGGCGGGAGATTTCCGTCTTGCCGACGCCGGTCGGACCGATCATCAGGATGTTCTTCGGCATGACTTCGTCGCGCAGGCTCGGATCGAGCTGCTGGCGGCGCCAGCGATTGCGCAGCGCAATCGCAACGGCGCGCTTGGCATCATGCTGGCCGATGATGTAGCGATCGAGCTCGGAAACAATCTCGCGGGGGGAAAAAGTGGTCATTGTGTATCATTCTCCTGGCGGTCCAGGGCCATCAACAGCGCCCGGCCGTATTTCGTCGTTGTTTCGCCAAGTCCTTGAAAGCCCGCCTTGGTATAGGCTCTGATTGCGAATGCATTGTCAGGATGCGGATCGACCAGGATCCGCTGTGCGCCCTTTGCAAAGAGCATATCGCAGAACCCTATCATAAAGGCCGGTCCGTGACCCTTGCCCGCAAATTCCTCGATGCCGATGAACTGGTCGATGCCGTAGGTGCCCTTCGGCTGACCGGCGAGCGCTTCATCGTCCTCGTCGTCGAGATCGGCCGCCTGGATAAAGGCGAAGTCCTTTCCATTCAGCGTGACCATGAAGCACGAGACGGAGGCCGCATCGATATGCTTTTCCATCGAAGCCAGCGCCTTGGCCGGATCGCTCCACCAGCGCCTGACATGCCGGCTTTCCAGCCATTTGGCGAGAAGCGGCAGGTCAACCGCGGAAAGCGGCCGGAAGGCATAGGGTTCAGCCTTCGGCATCCAGCGATTCCACCACGACGTTGTGGTTCGTGTAGACGCAGATGTCGGCGGCGATATCGAGGGCGCGGCGAGCAATCTCTTCGGCCGAATTGTCGGTATCCATGAGTGCGAGGGCGGCCGCGAGGGCAAAATTGCCGCCGGAACCGATCGCCGTCGTGCCATGCTCCGGTTCCAGAACGTCGCCATTGCCGGTGATCGCCAGCGTGATCGACTTGTCGGCGACGAGCATCATGGCTTCGAGATTACGCAGGTATTTGTCGGTGCGCCAGTCCTTGGCGAGCTCGACGGCGGCACGCATCAATTGACCGGGATATTGCTCCAGCTTCTTTTCAAGCCTTTCGAGCAGGGTGAAGGCATCGGCGGTGGCGCCGGCGAAACCGGCGACGACTTCGCCCTTGCCGATGCGGCGTACCTTACGGGCGTTGCCCTTCATGACGGTCTGGCCGAGGCTCACCTGGCCGTCGCCCGCCATCACCACCTTGCCGCCTTTTCGAACTGTAATGATTGTTGTCATAAAACACCTGTCTGCCGGGCCGCATGCCGACCCTGTTGAGCCCTATGTAAGTGGACTGGCGCCGATTGCAAATGGGCCGGCTTTTCTCTTCCCCGGCTTCTGGATATTTCCCGATGCGCCTGATAAGGAACGGCCTTATTCCCGATGGAGGGCCATATGGCCGAGACCGCAGCAAGCCGCACGGGCAGCGTTTCCCGCAAGACCAACGAAACCTCGATTTCCGTTTCCGTCAATCTCGACGGCACCGGCAAATCGACGATTTCAACGGGCGTCGGCTTCTTCGACCACATGCTCGACCAGCTTTCGCGACATTCCCTCATCGACATGGAGATCGATGCCAAGGGCGACCTGCATATCGACGACCACCATACGGTCGAAGATACGGGCATCGCCATCGGCCAGGCGATCTCCAAGGCGCTCGGCGACCGGCGCGGCATCACCCGCTACGCGTCGATCGATCTCGCCATGGACGAGACGATGACCAAGGCTGCTGTCGATCTTTCCGGCCGGCCGTTCCTCGTCTGGAATGTCGCCTTCAGCGCGCCGAAGATCGGCACTTTCGACACGGAACTCGTTCGTGAATTCTTCCATGCGCTCGCCCAGAATGCCGGCATCACCTTGCATATTCTCAACCATTATGGTGCCAACAATCACCATATTGCCGAGACATGCTTCAAGGCCGTTGCCCGTGCATTGCGCACGGCGACAGAGATCGATCCGAGACAGGCGGGCCGTGTTCCCTCGACCAAGGGCACGCTCGTCTGAGCCCTTCAAGGGAGCGGCGACATGACATCCTGCTATATCTTCCTGACACCACCCGGCAGCACGAGCGCCACGGTCGATGAGACCCGAACCATCCGCGACGGCTTCACGCTGCTCGGCTTCCTGTTTCCCTGGCTTTGGCTGCTGGCACATCGGCTTTGGCTGCATGCGGCCGCGGCCCTTCTGCTGCAGGGGATCGGTGGCGCGCTGATGGACGAACCTGGTCTCGGGCCGGCGGGGGCGGCAATCCTATTGGGCGTGAATATTCTGGTCGGTCTCGAGGGCCAGAATTTCCGTGTCCGCAACCTTGCCGCCAAGGGTTGGAACGAAGACGAACTCATTGCAGCCGATACGATCGGCATTGCTGAGCAGATCTATTTCTCGGACAGGGCTGTCATCGCGGATAGCAACGACGCAGCGGCACCGGACTGGCAGAACAGGGCCGGTCCGAACAGCCCGCACGGCCATGCAACGTCGCTTGGTCTCTTTGGTTTTGATGGAGGACGCTGACGATGCGCGTCGCGATTATCGACTATGGCTCCGGTAACCTGCGCTCGGCGACCAAGGCTTTCGAGCGTGCCGCCCGCGAAGCTGGCATCGATGCCCATATCGATCTCACCGACAGGGCGGAGGATGTTGCCGCGGCCGATCGTATCGTGCTTCCCGGTGTCGGTGCCTATGCCGATTGCCGGCGCGGCCTCGATGCCGTGCCTGGGATGGCCGAGGTGCTGATCGAGGCTGTCGAGAAGAAGGCGCGGCCGTTCCTCGGCATTTGCGTCGGCATGCAGCTCATGTCCTCGCGCGGCCTCGAGAAGACCGTGACGCACGGCTTTAACTGGATTCCCGGTGACGTCGTCGAGATGACGCCTGATGATCCCGCGCTGAAGATCCCGCAAATCGGCTGGAACACGCTCGACCTGCAGCGCGAACATCCGCTCTTCGAAGGAATTCCGACGGGGTCGCAGGGACTGCACGCTTATTTCGTGCATTCCTACCATCTTGCCGCCGAAAACGCCGAGGATGTCATCGCGACGGCCGATTATGGCGGTCCGATGACCGCTTTCGTCGGGCGCGCCAACATGGTCGGAGCACAGTTTCACCCGGAAAAGAGCCAGAAGCTCGGCCTGGCGCTGATCGCCAATTTCCTGCGCTGGAACCCGTAGAGCTTGTTCAAGCAATTCCGGACGCAAAACCGCTGCGCAGTTTTGCTGGAATTGCTGCAAGGGCTGGCTTTTAATACAGCCGCCTTATTTCCTCTGTAAGGAAACGGCGGAACAGGAGTGCGCTCGATGCCGGCGTCACCGAAATCAGGCAAGGTGTTCTACACATTGCGGCCCTCCAGGGAAGGCTTGCCTCCCTTTTCTGACATCAAGCTTCCCGGCGGCACGATCATCCGCCGTGTCGACGAAGCCATCCACAGGAAGGCGCTTTCCAATGCAGCCAAGGCGCTGAAAGAAAGGCTGGACCGATGATCCCTGAATCTTTCCCCGCAAACGACAGTTCGAGCCGGCGGCAAAACGGGGTCAGCGCCGGCGACATCGCAGAGGCCGTGCTGGAATTTTATATCGAAGGTGAGGACGATCTGATCGGCCTGCTCGCCTATGCACTCTACGAGCGGCAGAAGCGCGATTTCGTTCTCAGCCACCGCAAGCGAAATGCCGGCCGTTCACCCGATGATGCCGAACTTGCCGCCGTCAACAGCAATTATCTCTCGACCGATCTGCGCAATACGTTGCGCGACCGCGCCTCGCAGATCCTTTCGAGTTATGCCGAAACCTATGTCGAGGCGATGGAGCCGCAGATCCGGCTGTCCGCGGTCAACAGCGATGCGTTGCGCCAGGTGCGAAACATCGAGAAAGCAATGAAGAGGCGCCTGGGCTTCTGGCGTCAGGTTCGTGCCGGCTTTGCCGTCACCCTGCTCCTCCTTCTGCTTTTCGGCGCGGCTGCCATTGCCGCTGTCTTTTTCCGCTCGGATATCGTAGATGCGTGGAATGCGCTGATGGTAGCGACCACTCTACGGACGTAAGACGACATGATCCTTTTTCCCGCGATCGATCTGAAAGGCGGCCAATGCGTCCGCCTGAAGCTCGGCGACATGCAGCAGGCGACGGTCTACAACACCGATCCGGCCGCCCAGGCGAGATCCTTCGAAGATCAAGATTTCGAATGGCTGCATGTGGTCGATCTCGACGGCGCCTTCGCGGGACATTCGGCCAATGGCGACGCCGTCGAAGCGATCTTGAAGGCAACTGACAATCCAGTGCAGCTCGGCGGCGGCATTCGCACGCTCGATCATATCGAGGCCTGGCTGTCACGCGGGCTGCGGCGCGTCATTCTCGGCACCGTCGCAGTCAGAAATCCGGCGCTGGTCATCGAGGCCTGCCGGAAATTTCCCGGTCATGTCGCCGTCGGCATCGATGCCAAGGGCGGCAAGGTGGCCGTCGAGGGTTGGGCGGAGGCCTCCGAACTCGGGATCATCGAGCTCGCCAGGAAATTCGAGGGCGCCGGCGTCGCCGCGATCATCTACACCGATATCGACCGTGACGGCATCCTTGCCGGGATCAATTGGACCTCGACTCTGGAACTTGCCGACGCCGTCTCCATTCCCGTCATTGCCTCGGGTGGCCTTGCCTCTCTCGACGATATCCGCCGCATGCTACAGCCCGATGCGAGGAAATTGGAAGGGGCGATTTCAGGCCGTGCGCTTTACGACGGCCGTATCGATCCCACGGAAGCGCTGGCGCTGATCAAGGCGGCCCGGACCAAGGAGACCGCGTAAATGACCCTCAAGGCCCGTGTCATCCCCTGCCTCGACGTCAAGGACGGCCGTGTCGTCAAGGGCGTCAACTTCCTCAATCTCGTCGATGCCGGCGATCCCGTCGAAGCCGCGAAGGCCTATGATGCGGCGGGCGCCGATGAACTCTGTTTCCTCGACATCACCGCTTCCTCGGACAATCGCGAGACGATCTTCGATGTCGTGTCGCGCACGGCCGACCAATGCTTCATGCCGCTGACGGTCGGTGGCGGGGTGCGTACCATCGCTGATATCCGCAAACTGCTGCTGTGCGGCGCCGACAAGGTCTCGATCAATTCGGCAGCCGTCAGCAATCCCGACTTCGTTGCCGAGGCGGCCGACAAGTTCGGCGACCAGTGCATCGTCGTGTCGATCGATGCCAAGCGCAGGCGCACCCAAGCGGTCGGCGGCGACAATCTTAGCGCCTGGGAAATCTATACCCATGGCGGCCGCAACGCGACCGGCATCGATGCCATCGAATTCGCCCAGAAGATGGTGGCGCGCGGCGCTGGCGAGCTCTTGGTCACCTCGATGGACCGTGACGGCACCAAGGTCGGCTACGATCTGGAACTGACGCGAGCGATCGCCGATGCGGTGCGTGTGCCGGTGATCGCCTCCGGCGGCGTCGGCGATCTCGACGATCTCGTCGCCGGGGTGAAGGAGGGCCATGCCAATGCGGTGCTTGCCGCGTCGATCTTCCACTTTGGCACCTATTCCGTCAGCGAGGCGAAGCACTATATGTCGAAGTGCGGCATCGACATGCGTCTCGACTGAACCTTGAAAGCGGACATATGAGCGGATTTTCCCTTTCCGATCTCGAAAGCATCGTCGAAGAGCGATCGAAAGCCTCGCCGGAGCAATCCTGGACAGCCAAGCTCGTGGCCGCCGGCCAGCCGAAAGCGGCAAAGAAACTCGGCGAAGAAGCGATCGAAGCCGTGATGGCGGCGGTGACCGGCGACCGCGACAATCTGACCTACGAGGCCGCCGATGTGCTCTATCACCTATTGGTCGTATTGAAGATTGCTGAAATACCGTTAGAGAATGTCATGGCCGAACTCGAGCGCAGAACCGCGCAGTCCGGCCTCAAGGAAAAGGCCAGCCGGCAGAGTTCATGAGTATCGCGACTGAGATTATCGGAGTGCCGGAAACGTTGGATCACTTCCAGGCGGAATCCTATTCGCCCTACCACTTCTTCTCTTCCGAACAATGGGCGAAATTCCGCGCCGACACGCCGTTGACGCTGACGAGCGACGAGGTGAAACGGTTGCGTTCGATGGGCGACCCGATCGATCTCGACGAGGTCCGGCGCATCTATCTGTCGCTGTCGCGGCTGCTCTCGGCACATGTCGAATCCTCGCAGATGCTGTTCGAACAGCGCAACCGCTTCCTCAGCCTGTCCGATGTGACGAAGACGCCCTTCGTCATCGGCATCGCCGGCTCGGTCGCTGTGGGAAAATCGACCACCGCCCGTATCCTCAAGGAGCTCTTGGGGCGCTGGCCTTCCAGTCCGAAGGTCGATCTCGTCACCACCGACGGCTTCCTGCATCCGAACGCCGTGCTGCAGCGGGAAAAGCTGATGCAGCGCAAGGGCTTTCCGGAAAGCTACGACACGGGTGCGATCCTGCGCTTCCTCTCTGCGATCAAGGCCGGGCGGCCGGATGTGAAGGCGCCCAGCTATTCGCACCTCGTCTACGACGTGCTGCCGGACGAATACAAGATCGTCGACCGGCCCGACATCTTGATCTTCGAGGGCATCAACGTGCTGCAATCGCGCGACCTGCCGGCCGGCGGCAAGATCGTGCCGATGGTCTCCGACTTCTTCGACTTCTCGATCTATATCGATGCCGCGGAAGACGAGATCCACAACTGGTATGTCACGCGCTTCATGCGGCTGCGCGAGACCGCCTTCCGCGATCCGAATTCTTATTTCCATCGCTATGCCTCGATCAGCGACGCTGAAGCGCTGGAAATCGCCGAGGATCTTTGGGCAAACATCAACCTGAAGAACCTGCGGCAGAACATTCTGCCGACGCGTCCACGCGCCGATCTCATCCTGAAAAAGGGCAAGGATCACCTGATCGAACAGGTCGCGCTGCGAAAACTGTAGCAGCAGATTGTGTTTTAGGAATTGACGCGGCGCAGCGTCAGATTGATGCGGCCACCATTCTTCAGCAGCGTCGACGTCGCCGGATGAATGCGGTCGACGCCATGGAAACACAGCCTCCCCTCGCCGCCCAGCACGACCAGATCGCCGCTCGAAAGCTTGAAAGATAGCGTACGATCATTGCGATTGAGGCCGCCGACGCGAAAGAGGCAGCTATTGCCGAGCGAGATCGAGACCACTGGGGCCTGCAGATCCTGTTCATCCTTGTCCTGATGCAGGCCCATGCGCGCTTCGTCGGAGTAGAGATTAACGAGGCAGGCTTCCGGCGGCTTGTCGTAACCTGAAACATCATTCCAGATATCGAGCAATTGCTGCGGCATATCAGGCCAGGGCCTGCCGGTTGCCGGATGCATCGGCTGGTAGCGATAGCCGCGTTCTTTGTCCGTCACCCAGCCGAGCGGCCCGCAATTGGTCATGCGCACGGACATCGGCTTGCCGGTGCCCGGCATGGCGGGCACATAAAGCGGCGCTTCGGCGACGACAATGCGGATAATCTCGACCAATGCCTCCTGACGCGCACGGTCGAGATAACCGGGAAGATGGCGAATGCCGTTCAAGAGCTCCGGCATGTCATTCACTGCCACCGCCGGGGCGGCCGCGCATTTTCTTGACTTCGGAGCGACCGGATTTTTCTTTCAGGCGGCGTTCGACCGAACCCTTGGTCGGCTTGGTCTTCTTGCGCGGCGGCGGCGGCGGCTTGGCAGCCTCCAGGATCAGTTCCTTCAGCCGCTCGCGCGCATCCTCGCGGTTGCGGTCCTGGCTGCGAAACCGGCTCGCCTCTATCATCAACACGCCTTCCTTCGACAAACGCCGGCCGGCGAGCTTGATCGCATTGGTTTTGACACGATCATTCAGGGACGGCGAATTCTGGATGTTGAAGAATAGCTGGACGGCGGTCGAGACCTTGTTGACATTCTGCCCGCCGGGGCCGCCCGCCAGAACGAACTGTTCCGTCAGCTCCCATCCCGCGATGGTGATCCTGTCATCGATATAGAGAGCGTCGCTGGCCATGCGGCGTTCTATCTCACATCAGCGGCGAATTGAAAATATCGGCCGTCATCAAGAAAAACCCGGCATCCTGCGATGCCGGGTTTCACGTGAGTCAGAGATTGGAGCATTCCATTCTTCTTGGAAGTACGGATCGCTCGCGCTTTTTGTTTTCACGCAATTCCGGACGCAAAACCGCTGCGCAGTTTTGCTGGAATTGCCTGTTCGCCTTATTCGGCGGCAACCTTCACGCCGGGGGCGGCATCGCGGACGCCGCCATCGACATGATTTTCAAACTTGGCGAAGTTCGCGATGAACATCGAGACCAGCTTTTCGGCCTGCGCGTCATAGGCTGCCTTGTCGGTCCAGGTCGAGCGCGGATCGAGAATGCTGCCGTCGACGCCATCCACCGAAACCGGCACTGCGAAGCCGAAGTTGGTGTCGGCACGGAATTCGGCCTGTCCGAGTTCGCCGGTCAGGGCGGCGGTGAGAAGCGCGCGCGTCGCCTTGATCGGCATGCGCTTGCCGGTGCCGTAGGCGCCGCCGGTCCAGCCGGTATTGACAAGCCAGCATTGGACGCCATGACGGCCGATCAGCTCCTTGAGCAGATTGCCATATTCGGCCGGATGCCGCGGCATGAAGGGCGCGCCGAAGCAGGTGGAGAAGGTCGCTTCCGGCTCGACGACACCCTTTTCCGTGCCGGCCACCTTGGCGGTGTAGCCGGAGAGGAAGTGATACATCGCCTGATCAGGCGTCAACCGGGCGATTGGCGGCATGACGCCAAAGGCATCGGCGGTCAGCATGATGATCGTCTTCGGATGCCCGGCCCGGCCCGTTTCCGAAGCGTTCGGGATGAAATCCATCGGATAGGCGCAACGGGTGTTCTCGGTCAGCGACCCGTCGTTGAAATCTGGCTCGCGGCTTTCGTTCAGCACGACGTTTTCGAGCACGGTGCCGAAGCGCTGCGTCGTCGCATAGATTTCCGGCTCGGCTTCGGCCGAAAGGCGGATGGTCTTGGCGTAGCAGCCGCCTTCGAAGTTGAAGATGCCGTTTTCGCTCCAGCCGTGTTCGTCATCGCCGATCAGCGTCCGGGCCGGATCGGCCGAAAGCGTCGTCTTGCCCGTGCCGGAAAGGCCGAAGAAAACAGCCGCGTCACCGCCCGGGCCGACATTGGCCGAGCAGTGCATCGGCATCACGCCCTTGGCCGGCAGCAGGTAGTTGAGCACGGTGAAGACCGATTTCTTCATTTCACCGGCGTAGGAAGTGCCACCGATCAGGACAAGACCGTTGGTGAGATCGCAGGCGATCACCGTTTCCGAACGGCAGCCGTGGCGAGCCGGATCGGCCTTGAAGCTCGGCAGATCGATGATCGTCAGCTTCGGCACGAAGCTTGACAGCGCTGCGGTGTCGGGGCGGATCAGCAGATTGCGAATGAACAGCGAATGCCAGGCGAATTCGGTCACGACGCGGGTCGGCAGGGCATGACCTTCCTCCGCGCCACCGACGAGGTCCTGGACGAAAAGCTCCTTGCCCGCGGCATGCGCCAGCATATCGTCGCGCAACAAGGCGAAATGTTCCGGCGAGATCGGCTTGTTGTTGTCCCACCAGATTTCGCCATCGGTATTGATATCGCGAACGACGAACTTGTCGCGCGGCGAACGGCCCGTGTGCTGGCCGGTGAGAGCCCGCAGCGCACCCTGAGCGGTCAGTTCGGCTTCACCCCGGCGGATCGCTTCTTCATAGAGCGCGGCGGCGGAAAAGTTGTAGCGAACGCTGGCCGCGCCGCCTAATCCAACCGTTGCCAGCTCTATTGCCGGGTTATGAACTCCGAACATTTCCATGGCTAGTTCCCTTCGCTCAGGCTCGTTGCCGTTAACACTGAGCGCGAAAATACGGGCAGAAATTTTAAAACACAAGACGGAAAACTTGAGAAAGTGCAGTGATATCAAATAATTAATCGATTTAAATTTATCCGCTCAATTTTAAATCGTTTGAAAAGGCTGCGTTTAAACATTTCGACGCACTACTTAAGATTGATAGCGAATTTTACGACAATCATCCCCTTTATCTTTGCCACAATTTGTTCCACCTTTATCCTCCATAAGCGCATCCGGTCACTGAGACCGCCTGGGGAGACCAAAATCCGGGAGAATGCGCACTGATGACGGAGACCAACACCATGCCGACAATCGCGCTCGTTGATGACGACCGCAACATCCTTACCTCGGTGTCGATCGCACTGGAGGCCGAAGGATATAAGGTCGAGACGTATACGGACGGTGCCTCAGCGCTCGACGGCCTTCTGGCGCGACCGCCGCAGCTGGCGATCTTCGACATCAAGATGCCGCGTATGGATGGCATGGAACTGCTGCGCCGCCTGCGGCAGAAGTCGGATATTCCCGTCATCTTCCTCACCTCCAAAGATGAAGAGATCGACGAGCTCTTCGGCTTGAAGATGGGCGCCGACGATTTCATCACCAAGCCTTTTTCGCAGCGTTTGCTGGTGGAGCGCGTGCGCGCCGTCCTGCGCCGCGCGTCAAGCCGTGAAGCCGCCGCCGCCGGCACCAGCCCCACTGGCGCGCCGAAGACCGGCGCGGTGCAGCAGGCCCGCTCGCTGGAGCGCGGTCAGCTGGTCATGGACCAGGAACGCCATACCTGTACCTGGAAGGGTGAGGCCGTGACGCTGACGGTGACCGAGTTCTTGATCCTGCATTCGCTGGCGCAGCGCCCCGGCGTCGTCAAGAGCCGCGACGCGCTAATGGACGCAGCCTATGACGAGCAAGTCTATGTCGACGACCGAACCATCGACAGCCACATCAAGCGGCTGCGCAAGAAATTCAAGATGGTCGACACCGACTTTGATATGATTGAAACACTCTACGGAGTGGGATACCGCTTCCGCGAAGCAGCTTAGGCCCCGAGCGGCGCAGCGCAATTGCATAATTCCTTAAATCGGATTTCGATTTAAGGAGAAATTATGCAGCAGTTAAAATGTTGCAGCGTCCTTTGCGCGTCTGAAAAGACGCGCGGCGCTGTCGGAAATGTTGAGGGCAGCGGCCGGTCCATCCGGCCTCCGCCCTTCGAAAGGGCCTGTCATTGGCACAGTTGGTGCAGGAAAGGGATCTGGACGACGCGGAGGGCGTGAGCACCCGTCGCGTCCGAGGCCGCCGTTGGTCGCATCCCTTCACGCTGATCCGCCGGATCTTCGGCAATGCCGTCTTTTCGAGCCTGACGCGTCGCATCCTGTTCTTCAATCTCGTCGCACTGGTGGTGCTCGTCGGCGGCATCCTCTATCTCAACCAGTTTCGCGAGGGATTGATCGACGCCCGCGCCGAAAGCCTGTTGACGCAGGGCGAGATCATCGCCGGCGCCATTTCGGCCTCCGCGTCGGTCGATACCAACTCGATCACCATCGATCCGCAGAAGCTGCTCGAGCTACAGGCCGGCCAGAGCATCACCCCGGTGCCGAACGACGAGGACCTCGAATTTCCGATCGATCCTGAAAAGGTCGCGCCGGTGCTGCGCCGGCTGATCTCTCCGACGCGCACACGCGCCCGCATCTTCGATGCCGACGCCAATCTGCTGCTCGATTCGCGCCATCTCTATTCGCGCGGCCAGGTGCTGCGCTTTGACCTGCCGCCTGTTGAAGAGGAGAAACAGACCTGGAGCGAGTGGTTCGCCACTCTGTTCAACAAGGCACTGCAGCCCGGCAATCTGCCGCTCTACAAGGAAGCGCCGGGCGGTGATGGCTCGATCTATCCCGAAGTGATGAACGCACTGACCGGCGTGCGCGGTGCGGTCGTGCGCACCACCGAGAAAGGCGAACTCATCGTTTCCGTCGCCGTGCCGATCCAGCGTTTCCGCGCCGTGCTCGGGGTGCTGCTCCTGTCGACGCAGGCGGGCGACATCGACAATATCGTTCATGCCGAGCGGCTTGCCATCATGCGCGTCTTCGGCGTCGCGACACTCGTCAACGTGCTGCTTTCGCTGGTGCTTTCATCGACGATCGCCAATCCGCTGCGCCGCCTTTCGGCGGCTGCCATCCGTGTGCGGCGTGGGGCCAAGGCGCGTGAAGAGATCCCCGACTTCTCCGCCCGCCAGGATGAAATCGGCAATCTTTCCATCGCACTGCGCGAGATGACGACGGCGCTCTACGACCGCATCGATGCGATCGAGAGTTTCGCGGCCGATGTCAGCCACGAGCTCAAGAATCCGCTGACCTCGCTGCGCAGCGCCGTCGAAACGCTGCCGCTTGCCAAATCCGACGATTCCAAGAAACGGCTGATGGACGTCATCCAGCATGACGTCCGCCGCCTCGACCGGCTGATCAGCGATATCTCCGACGCTTCGCGCCTTGATGCCGAACTCGCACGCGTCGATGCCGGCTCGGTCGACATGGAGGTGCTGCTGCGCGACCTCATCGAGGTGTCACGCCAGGTCAGGAGCAGCAAGAAGCAGGTGCAGATCGAATATGCCGTCGAACGCAAACCGAACGTCAAGACGCGCTTTGTCGTCAACGGCCACGATCTGCGCATCGGCCAGATCATCGCCAACCTGATCGAGAATGCCCGCTCTTTCGTGCCGGAAAAGGGCGGCAAGATTACCGTGCGGCTGGTGCGGACACGTTCGCGCTGCGTCACCACGATCGAAGACAACGGTCCCGGCATCCAGGCGGAAAATATCGACCGCATCTTCGAGCGCTTCTATACGGACCGGCCGGAGGCGGAAGGCTTCGGCCAGAATTCGGGGCTCGGCCTTTCGATCAGCCGGCAGATCGCCGAAGCGCATGGCGGTTCGCTGAGAGCCGAAAACATCATCGATGCCGAAGGCGGGCATGTGCTCGGCGCGCGCTTCATCCTCTCTTTGCCAGTCGGCACTGCAGCATGACCGAGGCAGGTTTCAACATCCATGCGACCGCGATCGTCGTCGGCAAGACGGGACTGCTGTTCAGCGGGCCTTCCGGCTGGGGCAAATCGATGCTGGCCTTTACCTGCATGACGGAGGCGCGCCGCCTCGGATTGTTCACGGCACTGGTCGCCGACGACCAGGTCTTTTTGTCGGAAGAGGCCGGCGCGGTCATCGCCGCATGCCCGCCGTCGATCGCCGGACTGATCGAGCTTCGCGGCACCGGCATTGTTCATCAGGACCATGTTCCCCAGGCGGTCATGCATTATGCCGTGCTTCCGGGCAGCGCTTCCGGTGAAAACCGGGTGCCCCCTGAAGGCGAAATCGTCAGCCTTGCCACTGGATTTTCGCTTCCCGCATTGCGGTTGCTCACGGGCGTTTCCTCACCCCTTGCTATCTTGATGGCAAAAGTGCCGGATATCGGGCGCTAAGGCCTTCCGGATTGGTCAATCTGCCTTATATATTCGCATTTTTATCTTGCACTTCGGCTTTTCATAGCCAAGATGTGCCCCCACCGGTGGACGTAATTGCTGCATTGCGATATTGGGTCCACCGTTTGCGTCTATGGGAGCAGTAATATCATGATCGGACTTGTGCTTGTCACTCATGGCAAGCTGGCTGAAGAGTTTCGTCATGCTGTCGAGCACGTCGTCGGTCCTCAGAAATTCATCGAGACGGTCTGTATTGGCCCCGAAGACGACATGGACCAGAGACGGCAGGACATTCTGGAAGCCGTTTCCGGTGCCGATGATGGCCATGGCGTCGTCATCCTGACCGACATGTTCGGCGGCACGCCGTCCAATCTTGCCATATCGGTCATGAGCAGCGGCCATACCGAAGTCATTGCCGGTGTCAACCTGCCGATGTTGATCAAGCTTGCCGGCGTGCGCGGCGAGAACAACATGGAGAAGGCGCTGGTGGAAGCTTCCGAAGCCGGGCGGAAATATATCAATGTCGCGAGCCGTGTGCTCAGCGGAAAATAACGAGCCTTCATGACATCGCTCTCCCGGGAACTCCTCATCATCAACAAGCGCGGTCTTCACGCGCGCGCTTCCGCCAAATTCGTGCAGATGGTCGAGACCTTTGATGCCGCCATCACCGTTTCCAAGGACGGGATGACGGTCGGCGGCACCTCCATCATGGGGCTGATGATGCTTGCGGCAAGCCCCGGCTCGAGCGTCATGGTCTCGGCGAGCGGCAGCCAGGCCGAGGAAGCGCTGGAGGCGCTGGATCAGCTGATCCAGAACAGGTTCGGCGAAGAAATGTGAGCGCCGGCGAGCTCATATAAACATATAAAGACTTCTTTATATCCTTATTGCCATCCCGGGCGAAGCCTGCTAAACGGCGGACATGCCGTGCGCTAAAGCACGTCGCATCGAACTTGATTCATGCAATGCGCTTTAGCTCTTGTTGTTATGCATGTCGTTATCCCGGAACCGCTGCACACTTTCCGGCGAGATGCATGAGCACGCGGCCCATCCGTCGCGCGATCATCTTCGCGCCTGCGCCAATTTTGAGACGTTTTTCAGCCTGGAGGCCTCTATGAGCACTGAAAAAGATTATGTCGTCGCCGATATCGGGCTTGCGGATTTCGGCCGCAAGGAAATTACGATCGCCGAAACCGAAATGCCGGGGCTGATGTCCTGCCGCACCGAATTCGGCCAGACAAAGCCACTGAAGGGCGCGCGCATCACCGGCTCGCTGCACATGACCATCCAGACGGCCGTGCTCATCGAAACGCTGGTCGCGCTTGGCGCCGAAGTCCGCTGGGCCTCGTGCAACATCTTCTCGACGCAGGATCATGCCGCTGCCGCGATCGCCGCTTCCGGCGTGCCTGTCTTCGCCATCAAGGGCGAGTCGCTCGAAGATTACTGGGTCTACACCGACAAGATCTTCCAGTGGGCCGATGGCGGCCTTTCCAACATGATCCTCGATGACGGCGGCGACGCCACCATGTACATCCTGCTTGGCGCCCGCGCCGAAGCCGGCGAGGACGTGCTATCTCACCCGCATTCCGAAGAAGAGGAAATCCTCTTCGCGCAGATCAAGAAGCGCCTTGCCGCTTCGCCTGGCTGGTTCACCAAGCAGCGCGACGCGATCAAGGGCGTCACCGAGGAAACGACGACCGGCGTCAACCGCCTTTACCAGCTTAGCCAGAAGGGCCTGCTGCCCTTCCCGGCGATCAACGTCAACGACTCGGTCACCAAGTCGAAGTTCGACAACAAGTATGGCTGCAAGGAATCGCTGGTCGACGGTATCCGCCGCGGCACCGACGTCATGATGGCCGGCAAGGTTGCCGTCGTCTGCGGCTATGGCGACGTCGGCAAGGGTTCTGCCGCTTCGCTTTCCGGCGCCGGCGCCCGCGTCAAGGTGACCGAAGCCGATCCGATCTGCGCATTGCAGGCTGCGATGGATGGTTATGAAGTCGTTCTGCTCGAGGACGTCGTTTCCTCTGCCGATATCTTCATCACCACCACGGGCAACAAGGACGTCATCCGCATCGACCACATGCGCGCGATGAAGGATATGGCGATCGTTGGGAATATCGGTCACTTCGACAACGAAATCGAAGTCGCTGCATTGCGCAATCTCAAATGGACCAACGTCAAGCCGCAGGTCGACCTGATCGAATTTCCCAAGGGCAACCGCATCATCCTTCTTTCCGAAGGCCGTCTGCTCAACCTCGGCAACGCCACCGGCCATCCGTCCTTCGTGATGTCGGCTTCGTTCACCAATCAGACGCTGGCGCAGATCGAGCTCTTCACCAAGCCCGACCAGTATTCCAACCAGGTCTATATCCTGCCGAAGCATCTCGATGAAAAGGTCGCACGCCTGCATCTCGACAAGCTCGGCGTGAAGCTGACTGAGCTTTCTGAGGAACAGGCTGCCTATATCGGCGTCTCGCCGAAGGGCCCGTTCAAGTCAGACCACTACAGATATTGATCTGATCGTTAATATCCACAAGATGTAGAAGCCGCAGCATTGACAAATGCTGCGGCTTATTTTTTGGACGCTCCCTTCCCGCCGATTCCCTTCCGAAGTATTGTTTTAAGACTTGATTCGTGGCGCCGGACCCTGTCCGACCGCTGCGAAAATGGGATGTCTTGTCGTAATGCGGCACATTGAAGGACGGAGACATACCGCGGATGTCGGAAATGAAAAGCAGCCTGCCCGGTCAGGCGGATGATGGCGCTCGCGCCGATCGCCGCCCGCTCATGGCAGGCCAAGGATATAAATCTGCAACGGCACACGAGGCCACGAAGCAAGAGCACGGACTATTGGCGCGCTTCCTGAAAAGCTGCGCCGCCGGCACGGCGCTTGCCGCGCTGGCGCGGCCGGTTCTGGCCCAGGGGGAGCAGCAGGCGGCAGCCTCTGCCCACCTCTTCACATCCTCGCAGGTCGTCGGTGTTTCCGTCGTCATCGGCGTCATATCGGCAGCACTGCTGTCGACGCTGTGGCTCGTGCGCCAGCGCGGCAACCTGGAAAACGAGAGCCGGGAAATTCGCTCGGCACTCTCCGATGCCCAACAGCGCATTTCGCAATACCAGGCTCTGATCGCCGACAAAAACCGGCGGATCGTCATCTGGGACGGCAACGCGCGTCCCGAACTGCTCGGCCAACTTCCGCCTGAAACCGGCGCGCCGCAAGACGGCGAATTCCTGGCCTTCGGCCTATGGCTGAAATCACGCTCGGCTTCCGAGCTGGAAAAAGCGATCGATCGGCTGCGCGACGAGGCGCAGAGCTTCGACATGGTGGTCGAAACCATCCGTGACGAAATCCTCGAGGCGCAAGGCCGGGTTTCCGGCGGGCGTGCTTTCGTCCGTTTCGTCGCGCTCAACAATCTGCGCGCCGAGCTGGCAGAACTCAGGATCGAGCGCGACCGGCTGATGACCTCGATCTCGGCCTTCCAGACCATGCTCGACGCGATCGACATGCCGGCCTGGCAGCGCGACCCGGTGGGCCGCCTCACCTGGGTCAACCAGGCCTATGGCGAGGCGGTCGAGGCGCGATCGCCGCAGCAGGCGATCAATGAAGGTCGCGAGATGTTGACGACCGTGGCGCGCGAACGCATTCGCGCGACGACGACGCCGGAATCGCCCTTCCACGACAAGATTTCGACGGTCGTGCACGGCAACCGCACATTCTTCGACGTCGTCGACGTCAGGGTTCCCGGCGGCTCGGCCGGCATCGCGATCGATGTGTCCGACATAGAGGCGGTGCGCGCCGAGCTGGAACGGACGCTGAAGAGCCATGCCGAAACGCTCGATCATCTTGCCACGCCCGTTGCCATCTTCGACGGCGACCGCCGCCTGCAATTCTACAATCAGGCTTTCGTCGCGCTCTGGCAACTGGATATCGCCTTCCTCGAAGGCCGGCCTGACAATAGCGAGCTGCTCGAGCGGCTCCGGGCTGCCAAGAAGCTGCCGGACCAGCTCAACTGGAAAAGCTGGAAGGAAGCCGCGCTTTCCGTCTATCGCGCGCTCGACACGCAATCCGATCTCTGGCACCTGCCGAACGGGCAGACACTGCGCGTCTTCGCGACCGCACATCCGCAGGGTGGCGCCACCTGGGTGTTCGAGAACCTGACCGAGCAGGTCGATCTCGAAACGCGCTACAACACGCTGGTCAAGGTGCAGGGCGAAACGATCGACCACCTTTCCGAAGGTGTCGCGGTGTTCGGCCCTGACGGACGCATCCGCCTTTCGAACCCGGCCTTCCGGGCGCTCTGGGGGATCACCGAAACCGAAGCCAAGCCCGGCACTCATATCCGTGCGCTGGGCGAGGCCTGCGCGCCGTCCTATGACCGGCCGGACGGCTGGAAAGCCTTCGCGGAACTGATCACCAGCTTCGACGACGAACGCCGCTCGGGCCAGGGGACGCTGGAACTCTTCTCCGGCCTCGTGCTCGACTACGCCGTTATCCCGCTGCCGAACGCGCAGAGTATGCTGACCTTCGTCAACATGACGGACAGTGTGCGTGCCGAGCGCGCGCTGACCGAGAAGAACGAAGCGCTGCGCAAGGCCGACGAGCTGAAGAACGATTTCGTCCAGCATGTGTCCTACGAGCTGCGCTCACCGCTGACCAACATCATCGGCTTCACCGATCTCCTGCGCACGCCGGGCGTCGGGCCCTTGAGCGAACGGCAGGCTGAATATATCGACCATATCTCGACCTCGTCCTCCGTTCTCCTGACGCTCGTCAACGACATTCTCGACCTTGCGACCGTCGATGCCGGCATCATGCGCCTCAATTATGCGGATATCGATCTCAACGACCTGCTCGACGACGTCTCGATGCAGATCGCAGATCGCCTCCACGAAAGCGGCGTGGCGCTTGAAATCACTGCACCCGCCTATCTCGGCTCAATCGTTGCCGATCCACAGCGGCTGAAGCAGATCCTTCTGAAGCTTCTTTCCAATGCGGCGAATTTCTCGCCCGAAGGCACTTCGATCTCGCTGGAATGCCATCGCGAAGGCACGGATTTCGTTTTCTCCGTCAGCGATCGCGGCCCCGGCATCTCACCTGACATGATCGCGACCGTCTTCGACCGCTTTGCCACGGGGGCGAAAAGCGGCAAACGCGGCGGCGCCGGCCTCGGCCTCTCGATCGTCGACAGCTTTGTCAGCCTGCATCATGGCGACGTGACGATCGACAGCGAGCCCGGCAAGGGCACGACTGTCATCTGCCGTATCCCCTCGGTCAATGTACCGCATTCCGCCGCCGCCGAATGACGACCAGTGATGCGATCTCGCTGTTCCTGAAGGACGAGGCGGCTACCGTCCGCCTCGGCGAAGACCTGGCGCTGGCCCTGAAAGCCGGCGATTGCCTTGCCCTTTCCGGCGATCTCGGCGCGGGGAAATCCTCGCTCGCCCGCGCGATCTTGCGCGCCATGGCCGATGACGAGGGGCTCGAGGTCCCGAGCCCGACCTTCACGCTGGTGCAATCCTACGACCTGCGCATTGCCGTTTCGCATTTCGATCTCTACCGGCTCGCCGATCCTGCCGAACTGACCGAGCTTGGCTTCGACGAGGCCCTGCAGAACGGTATCTGTCTCGTCGAATGGCCTGAGATGGCCGAGAGCGAACTGCCCGCGGAGCGCATCGCGCTAACGCTGGTACATGAGGGCAATGGCCGCCGGGCGACGATCGGAGCCACCGGCGCGCAGGCTTCGCGCATCCGCCGCGTTCTGGCGATCCGCGAGTTCCTCGACGATGCCGGCTATCCGGATGCCAAACGCCGCTTCCTGACCGGCGATGCCTCGCTGCGCGCCTACGAATATGTCTATTCGAGCGGTGCTCCGCAAAAAATACTCATGGATTGGCGGCCGCATCCCGAAGGACCGCCGGTGTATGACGGCAAGCCCTATCCCAAAGTCGCGCATCTGGCACAGAACGCTTATCCTTTCGTTGCGATTGCTGATGCGTTGCGCGAGCGGGGTTTTGCGACGCCGGAGATTTATAGGGTCGACTATGAGCAAGGCATCCTGCTGATCGAGGATCTCGGCGCGGCAAGTGTGCTCGATGAAGACGGACAGCCAATCGCCGAGCGTTACCGGCAAAGCGTCACCTGCCTTGCCCATCTTCATTCCATGCAGATCCCGCAGGATATTCCGGTTTCTGCCACACACACGCATCACATTCCGGACTTCGATCGCACGGCGATGAAGATGGAAGTGCAACTTGTGCTCGACTGGCATGTTGCCTGGAAGCGCGGTACGGCACCCACGGATGCCGAGCGCGAGGAGTATCTCGCGATCTGGGACCATTTGATCGACGAGTTGCAATCGGCTGAAACGAATTTGTTGCTGCGCGACTTCCATTCGCCGAACATCATCTGGCGCGAACATGAAAGCGGTATTCGCAAGATCGGCCTTATTGATTTCCAAGACGCGATGATCGGCCCCACGGCTTATGACCTTGCCTCGATCGTCCAGGATGCGCGCGTAACAATCGAGCCGGAGCTTTTCCGGCAGCTGATGGATGATTATCTGGGGCTTCGCCGCGCGCAGGGCGGTTTCGACGAAGCCGGGTTCATGAAGGCCTGGGCAATCATGTCGGCGCAGCGCAATTGCAAGCTTGCCGGTCTTTGGGTGCGCCTTTTGCAGCGCGACGGCAAGCCGGGCTATCTGAAACATATGCCGCGGACGCTTTCCTATCTAAACGTCGCGCTTGAGCATGAAACGCTTGCCCCCTTGCGCGATTGGTGCGCAAGGGCTGGAATAGGCCAGAGCGAATCATAAGTTCCGGATCAGAATGACCATCAGACAAGCCATGGTACTGGCCGCGGGTCTCGGAACCCGCATGCGCCCGATCACCGACACGATCCCGAAGCCGTTGGTGAAGATCGACGGCAAGCCGATGATTGACTACGCGCTGGATTCGCTGGTGGCGGCCGGTATCGAACGCGCCGTCGTCAACGTTCACCACCACGCCGACCAGATGCTCGAACATCTCGGGAATTATCACGGCCTCGACATCGTCATATCAGACGAGCGGGACGCGCTGATGAATTCCGGCGGCGGGCTGGCGAAGGGGCTGAGGCTGCTTAGCCGCGACAATATCTTCGTCATGAATGCCGATCTCTTCTGGATCGGCGAACAGCCGGGGCGGCCGACGAATCTACAACGCTTAGCCGGATTCTTCGATGCCGAACGCATGGATATGGCGCTGCTTTGTGTTGGGATCGAGGATACGACGGGTCACAACGGCAAGAACGACTTCAGCCTCGCAACCGATGGCCGGCTGACGCGTTATCGTGATGATCCGTCCCATCCCGTCGTCTATGCCGGAGCGATCGTCATGAACCCGTCGTTGCTCGACGATGCACCGAAGGGTGCTTTCAACCTCAATATCTATTTCGATAAGGCGATCGCGCGCGGACGGCTTTTCGGCATCGTGCTCGAAGGCCACTGGCTGACGGTCGGCACGCCCGACGCGATCGGCGAGGCAGAGGAAACGATCCGGCGATTGCGGACGTTCGCGTAAGCCATGGTGGAGCGCCACCAGCCACGCATCCTGACAATCCCGGCGGGCCTCTCTTTCCTGAAAACGCTGGCGACGACGCTTTGCGACGGCCGATTGACGCCACTTTTCCGGCACAAGGCCGATGATCCGCTATCGCTTGCCAGGGTGACGATCTACCTGCCGACCCGGCGCGCCGTGCGTGTGCTGCGGTCCGAATTCGTCGATCTGCTCGGCGGCCGCTCAGCGATCCTGCCGGTTATCCGTCCCCTCGGCGAAACCGATGATGATAGCGGCTATTTCGACGAGGCGTTGCCGGCAACGATCGATCTCGCCCAGCCGCTGTCAAATACCGCCCGTCTGCTGGAGCTTGCGCGTCTGATCCTCGCCTGGCGAAACAAACTGCCGGAGATCGTCCGCCACATTCATTCAGACTCGCCGCTGGCTGCGCCCGCAAGTCCGGCGGATGCGATCTGGCTCGCCCGCAACCTTGCGGAGCTGATCGATTCCATCGAGACCGAGGATCTCGACTGGTCGGAACTGTCGAAACTCGACACCGGCGATTATGCCGCCTGGTGGCAGTTGACGGCCGAGTTCCTGCAGATCGCCAGCGCCTTCTGGCCCGAACGGCTGTCCGAACTCGGCAAATCCTCGCCGGCGCGGCACAGAAACGCCATTCTCCGGGCCGAAGCAAGCCGGCTTTCGGCAACGAAACCCGCTGGACCGATCATCATCGCCGGTTCGACTGGCTCCCTTCCCGCCACCGCCGATCTCATCGCCGCCGTCGCCAATCTGCCCGAAGGCGTGATCGTGCTTCCGGGTCTTGATCTCTCCATGTCCGAGCAGCACTGGCAAATGGTCGCGCCGGAACCGGCGCCAGGCCAACATACCAATCCCGCAAGCCGAAGCCATCCGCAGTTTGGCCTGTCGTCGCTGCTCAAGCGGCTGAAGCTGGCGCGTGCCGACGTCGCGCTCCTCGACACATCGGGAGCCGATCTTGACCGGCGCGCCGAAATCCTGTCTCGGGCCTTCGCCCCGGCGGAGGCGACCAGTGATTGGGGGGCCTGGAAGAGCGATCTGCCGGGGGGCGCCCTGTCTTCAGCCTTCGCCGATGTTTCGTTGATCGAAGCCGCCAACGAGCGCGAGGAAGCAACCGCGATTGCCATCGCGCTCCGGCTTGCACTGGAGAGGCCGGGACAGGACGGCGAGAGCCGGGCAGCACTCATAACCCCGGACCGCAATCTCGCCCGGCGGGTCATGGCCGAGCTTTCCCGCTTCGGCATCCTCGCCGATGATTCGGCGGGTACACCGCTTGCGGCCATGCCGCAAGGCACCTTGCTGCAATTGCTGCTCGAGGCAGCGCTGCGACCGGGCGATCCGGTAGCGATCGTCTCTTTGCTCAAACATCCGCTTGCCCGCTTCGGCCTGGAACGCGACGCACTGATTTCCGCTACCGAAGTCCTGGAGCTGCTGGCTCTGCGCGGCGGCGTGGTCGAGGTGGACATCAGCACGCTCGAGCCGCTGCTCACTCACCAACTTGCCGAACAGGCGCTGGACAGGCACGCGCCGCAATGGCGAAAGGCGCTTTCGCCCGATGCAGCCGACGCCGCATACGACCTTGCTCGGCGGGTCGCACAGGCGACCGAGCCGCTGGCTTCGGCGCTGATGCGGCACCGGCCGGAAGATCGCAGAAGAACAGTGAGCTTCACATTGTCCGAATGGGCCGAGCGCACCGGCCGTTCGCTGGAAGCGGTCGCGGTCGATCCGCACGGCAATCTCGCCGATCTCTGGTCGAATGAAGCGGGAGATGCACTCGCCGCCCTGCTCAGTGAAGTGATCGACACGGATGGCCAGATGGAGGCCGACGGTCCGCAATGGATCGACATCATGGCCGCACTGGCCGCCGGTCATGCGGTGAAGCCACGTGCGCTCAGCCATCCCAGGCTCTTCATCTTCGGCACGCTGGAAGCCCGCCTGCAGAGCGTCGATACGCTGATCGTCGGCGGCCTGAACGAGGGCACCTGGCCAGGGCAGACCGCCAATAATCCCTTCATTCCGCGCATGATGAAGACGGAGATCGGCCTCGAGCCGCCGGAACGGCGCATCGGCCAGCTGGCGCATGATTTCGAGATGGCGAGCGGCACCCGCCATCTGATCTATTCGCGTGCGCTGCGCCAGGGTTCAACGCCGACCGTCGCCTCGCGTTGGCTGCAGCGGCTGCTGGCGCTCGGCGGAGAGGCGTTCGAAGCGGAATTGAAGGAACGCGGCAACCGGTTCCTGCAATGGGCCGGTCTCATCGATCGGGGAGATGATCAGACGCCGGCGCAGCGACCCTCGCCGAAACCGCCGCTGGCACTACAGCCGAAATCCTATTCCTTCAGCGAAGTCGGCCGGCTGCGCCGTGATCCCTATGCCATCTATGCCCGCCGTGTCCTGCGGCTTGACCCGGTCGACGCGTTCAATCGTGATCCAGGGGCGGCCGAACGCGGAACGCTCTACCACAAGATCATCGACCGGTTCATACGCGAGGCTCACATCGCCGGGACGCTTGATGCGGCAGCGGCGATGGAGCGCATTCTTTCTGATCTTTTCGACCTTGAGCGGCTGCCACCGCATATCGATGCCGTGTGGCGACCGCGCTTTCGCGAGGTGGCCCGGGCCTTCCTCGAATGGGAGGCCGGACGGCGACATGGCATCCTGAAGACGCTGACGGAAGTACGGGGCGGCATGGAGCTGGAGTCGATCAATATCCGGCTCACTGGTGTCGCAGACCGGATTGACACAACAGGACCAAACTCGGCAGACATCATCGACTACAAGACCGGCTACAATCCCTCGCCGGCGCAGGCGCGTGTGCTTCTCGATCCCCAGCTTGCGCTCGAAGCGGCAGCCTTGAGTGCCGGCGCCTTCCGCGATGCCGGCAGCCTGGTGCCGCAGGATCTTCTCTATGTGCGTCTGCGACCCGGGAGCCGCTTCCAAGTCGATACCGTCAACAACGAGAGCTCAGCGCGCAGCGACAAGGCCAGATCGGCGATGGATCTCGCCGCCGAATCGATCGACCAGCTGGTCAAGTTCGTAGGATTGCTGCAATCCAACGAAAGGGGCTTTACCTCGCGGCTGATCCCGGCCCAGCAATTCGATTTCGGCGGCGACTACGATCATCTTGCCCGCGTCTCCGAATGGTCGACGGCCGAAACGGAAGAGGGCGGCGATGAGTGATGTGACCGCGCTTCCCAACGATGACGATCCGGGCGCCTGGATCGGCTGGACGACAATCCAGCAGGCGATTGCCTCCGATCCGCTACGTTCGGCATGGGTCTCGGCCAATGCCGGTTCCGGCAAGACGCATGTGCTGACGCAGCGCGTTATCCGGCTGCTGCTATCAGGTGCGCGGCCTTCCGCCATTTTATGCCTCACCTACACCAAGGCCGCGGCGTCTGAAATGTCGAACCGCGTCTTCGAACGGTTGGCGGAATGGGTGGTGCTTGACGATGAAGACCTCAGCCGGCGGATCGCGCAGATCGAGGGTACGGCTCCCGACGGACTGAAGCTTGCCGAGGCCCGCCGGCTGTTTGCCAAGGCGCTGGAGACACCCGGCGGGCTGAAAATCCAGACGATCCATGCCTTCTGCGAGGCGCTGCTGCATCAGTTCCCGCTGGAGGCCAACGTTGCGGGACATTTCTCGGTTCTCGACGATCGCGCGGCGGTGGCGCTGCTTTCCGATGCGCGCCGGGCGCTGCTGACAGCAATGGCGCCGGAGGGAGACAGCACCCTTGCCGAGGCATTCGCCTACGTTCTCAATCTTGGCGACGAATCCGGATTGGAGAACCTGCTCGGCGACATCGTCGCCAACCGCAACGCCATTCGTCGTTTTACGGTGACGGCCGAGCAGCAGGGCGGTGTGGAGAAGATCCTGCGCAAGAGGCTTGGCCTTGCCGCTGGCGACACGGAAAGCCGGATCGCGGCGCAATATTGGCCTTTGCCGGAGCTTTCAGGCGGTACGCTGGAGCTTTATCTCTCGCTGGCCGACCAGAAGGGCGGCACGAAGGCGCAAGAGGTTGCCTACGGCCTCAGGCTCGCAGGGCGGGAGCGCGAAGACGTAAGGCGCGCTGAGTTCCTCGAGAAAATCTTTCTGACAATGAAGGGCGAGCCCAAGGCGGACTCGCAATTCTTCGTCAAGGCCATGCTTGCCGAGGCACCGCAGCTGGCGGACGCCATAGCCATAGCCCGCGCGCATGTCGCAGCAAGCCGCGACCGGCTGAAACTGATGCGGATGTACGGCGCCACGCAGGCAGCACTCGCGCTCGCCGATCGGCTGAATCACGACTATGAGGAGTTGAAGAAGCAGCGCAGCCAGCTCGATTTCGAGGACCTGATCACCCGCACCTCCGACCTGCTTATGAAAAGTGGCGTGGGTCCCTGGATCCACTACAAGCTGGATCGCGGCATCGACCATATCCTCGTCGACGAGGCGCAGGATACCAGCCCGATCCAGTGGAGTGTCATCCAGTCGCTCGCCGAGGATTTCTTCTCCGGAGAAAGCGCCCGACCGATCGTGCGCACGCTCTTTGCCGTCGGCGACGAAAAGCAGTCGATCTATTCCTTCCAGGGCGCGCGGCCAGAGCGTTTTTCCGAGGAAAGCGACCGAACGCGGCGGCGCGTGTCCGATAGCGGGCAGAGTTTTTCCTCCGTGCGGCTGCCACTGTCGTTCCGCTCGACCGCCGACGTGCTCGAGGCCGTCGACCATATTTTCAAGGCGCCCGACAACGCGCGCGGCCTCAGCGCGCTCGGCGAACCGGTCGTGCATCGTTCCAGCCGCATCGGACATCCCGGCGCCGTCGACCTCTGGGAGATGGTTGCGCCGGAAGCGGTGGTGAAGGAAGAGGACTGGACGGCGCCCTTCGACGCAACGCCGGAAAGCGCCCCGGCCGCAATCCTCGCGCGGCGGATCGCCCATTCGATCGGCACGCTCGTCGGGCGCGAGACGATCGTCGACAAAGGCAAGGAACGCCTGATCGAGGCCGGCGACATCCTGGTGCTGGTGCGCAAGCGCGACGCCTTCGTCAATGCGTTGACGCGGGCGTTGAAGCGCCGCGGCGATATTCCCGTCGCCGGCGCGGACAGGCTGGTGCTGACCAGCCATATCGCCGTGCAGGATCTGCTGGCGCTCGGCCGTTTTCTGCTTCTGCCGGAAGACGACCTTTCGCTCGCCGCCGTGCTCAAGAGCCCGCTTTTCGATCTCTCCGAGGACGACATCTTTGCGATTGCCGCGTTACGCGGCGACAATGAGAGCGTCTGGAGCCATCTGAAAAGCTTCGCCGCCGATGGCACCGAACGTTTTCGCGCTGCCGTCGAGAGGCTCGAGCTGTTTCTCCGGCAGTCCAGGAGCCTGTCGGTTCACGATTTCTATGCGCGCGTGCTGGGCAGTCATGGCGGGCGGCGGCAATTCCTTGCCCGTCTCGGCACCGAAGTCAGCGATATTCTCGACGAGTTCCTGACCTTCACGCTCGACCACGAAAGCTCCGGTCTTCCCGGGCTGCAATCCTTCATCTCGACGCTGGAGCTCGAGGCGCCCGTGGTGAAGCGCGAGCAGGACAAGGGACGCAATGAGGTGCGCATCATGACGGTGCATGCCTCCAAGGGTCTTGAAGCGCCGATCGTTTTCCTTGTCGACGGCGGTTCGAAGGCCTCTACGCATACGCATCTGCCGAAGCTTCGCCTGATCGAGACCGGTCCCGACGAGCCGCCAATGCCCGTCTGGGTTCCTGTCTCCGATCTCGCCAATTCGCTGACGCAGGACGATGCGGCGCGTATCCAGATGCTGGCGGAAGAAGAATATCGCCGGTTGCTCTATGTCGCCATGACGCGCGCGGCCGACCGGCTGGTCGTCTGCGGCTATCGTGGCGTGCGTGTGAACAACGACACCTGGCATATGATGATTTCGACGGCGCTGCGCGACGACCATCCGCATGTGGAGGCGACCACGTTCTCCGGTCCCGATGGAGAATGGCAAGGCATCAAATGGCGCGTGCCGCGAGTGGAACGAAGCTTTGAGCGTATCGACCGCAGCGAGGAGCGCGACAGCGAGGAGACCTTGCCGGATGGCCTTTTGCGGCCATTGCCGCCGCAGGCTGAGCTGCCGCGCCCGCTCAGCCCCTCCGGCGCCGGCACGATCATCGATGAAGACGAGGGCGGTTTGCTGGTCGTTTCGCCGCTGTTCGGCGAGAAGGAGCGCAGCGATCGTTCACTGGAGAAGGGCAGGCTGATCCATCGCATGCTGCAGGCGCTTCCCGAAATTCCACTTGGCGAGCGGCCTGATGCGGCGAGCCGTTATGCCGAACGGGCGGCTCGATTCTGGCCGGAGGCCGAACGGCGCAAGCTTGTCGATTCGGTTCTGAAACTATTGGACGAAGAGGGTCTGCAGGCCGTCCTCGGTATTCAGGCCCAGCCCGAGGTCTCGATCATGGGAACATTGACGCTCGAAGACCGGCGCTATGCCGTCTCCGGCCGTATCGACCGGCTTGCCGTCCTTGCCGATCGCGTCGTCATTCTCGACTACAAGACCAATCGGGTGCCGCCGGCAACAGAGGAGGCCGTCCCCTTCGCGCACCGGGCACAGCTGGCGATCTATCGCGAGATCCTGGCGCCGCTCTATCCTGATAAGCGTATCGATTGCATGCTTGTCTATACCGAGAACGCTTCGCTCTACACGCTGAGCGAAAAGACGCTCGGTTTGGCGCTTGCAGCGGTCAAGACAAAGTGAAATACCGGACATTGAAAATTCGGCACCGCACCATCACATGTGGTTCAACACCCAATTCCGTTAAAGGAGCAGCCCATGGCTACCGTGAAAGTCGATATCAATAACTTCCAGTCGGAAGTTCTGGAATCCGCAGAACCCGTCGTCGTCGATTTCTGGGCTGAATGGTGCGGCCCGTGCAAGATGATTGCTCCGAGCCTCGAAGAGATCGCCGTCGAGATGGAAGGCAAGGTCAAGGTCGCCAAGCTGAATATCGATGAGAACCCGGAACTCGCCGCACATTTCGGTGTGCGCTCCATTCCGACCCTTGCAATCTTCAAGGGCGGCGAAGTCGCCGATATTTCTGTCGGTGCGAAGCCAAAGACAGCTCTTTCGAACTGGATTTCGAGCGCTGCCTGATTGATATCTCTTAATTCATAGCACACTGACGAAAAAGCCCGGCTTCGACCGGGCTTTTTTCATTTTGCAGCCTTCATTTCGGGGGCGTGCCATTGTCGGAAAGCACGTCGCCGACGAGATAGAGAGAGCCGCCGACCAGGATGCGCGGCGGCAATGCCTCTGGATCGAGAACGGCTTTGATCGCTTCCAGCGCATCGCCGACCGTCGACATCGGTTCGGCAACCAAACCGGCATCATAAGCGGCATTCGACAATATCACGGGGTCGATCATCGATTCGCTGCCGCGGATCGGCACGCAGAAAACCTTCTCGACCAAGCCGGTAAAGGCCTTGAAATAGCCGACCGGATCCTTGGTATTGATCATGCCGGTAATCAGGAAAAGCGGCCGAGACTGGCGCTCCTCGAAATTGGCCATGGATTCGGCGATCACTTCGCCGGCACCGGGATTATGTCCGCCATCGATCCAGATCTCGGCGCCGGCGGGCGCATGCGACAGCAGCCGGCCCTCGCTCAGACGCTGCAGCCGGCCCGGCCATTCGACCGAACTCATCGCCTTTTCCATCATCGTTTCGGTGACGGTGAAACCCGCCGCCTTGACAGCACGAATGGCGGCGGCGGCATTGGCATATTGATGGCGGCCAGGAAGGCGCGGCAGCGGCAGGTCAGCAAGACCGAACTCGTCCTGGTAAACAAGCCGGCCATATTCCTCATGCGCCATGAAATCCTGCCCGAAGACGGCGCTCGGGCAATGCAGCCGTTCGGCCGTCGACATCAGCACGTCAAGTGCTGCGTCATATTCCTGATGACCGATAACAACGGGAAATCCCGGCTTCATGATGCCGGCCTTTTCGGCCGCGATCAGCTCAACCCTGTCGCCGAGATAGGGCTGGTGATCCAGCGAGATCGGCATGATGACCGAAACGGCCGGATCGGAAATGACATTGGTCGCATCGAACCGGCCGCCGAGACCGACTTCGATGATCGCGGCATCGGCCGGATGTTCGGAAAACAGGATGAAGGTGACTGCCGTCAGGATTTCGAAGACGGTGATGTGCTGTCCTGCATTGGCATCGGCCACGCGACGCACGGCCTCGGCAAAGACGGCGTCACCCACAAGCTGTCCGCGTCCACCCTTGACGCCAATGCGATAACGCTCGTGCCAATTGACGAGATGCGGCGAGGTGTGGACATGAGCGCTGTAGCCACCGGCTTCGAGCAGGGCGCGGCAGAAGGCGGTGACCGATCCCTTGCCGTTGGTGCCGGCGACATGGATCACCGGCGGCAGTTTCCTGTGCGGATTGCCGAGCACATCGAGAAGACGGGTGATACGATCGAGAGACAGATCAAAACCCTTGGGATGCAATCCCATGAGCTTGTCGATCTCCTGCGCTGCCTCACTCACCGCGGTTTGGCCTCTGGGTATCAATTCGGCACCCCGCCTGCTTGTCGGTTATCAGGCGCTCGCCGCCAGGGCAATCGCGCCGCCATTCATGTCGTTCGCCGCCGAAACCGGCTTCTTCGTCAGGATCTTCAAGAGACGCGCCAGTGTTTCGGGAATATCGTGGCGCTTGACGACCATATCGACCATACCATGCTCCAGCAGATATTCGGAGGTCTGGAAGCCTTCGGGCAGTTTTTCACGCAACGTCTGCTCGATCACGCGCTTGCCGGCAAAGCCGATTTCGGCGCCGGGTTCTGCCAGATGAATATCGCCAAGCATGGCATAGGAGGCCGTGACGCCACCGGTCGTTGGATTGGTCAGCACGACGATATAGGGCTGGCCGGATTCCTTGAGCATGTCGACGGCAACCGTCGTGCGCGGCAACTGCATCAGCGACAGGATGCCTTCCTGCATGCGCGCCCCGCCGGAAGCGGGGAACATCACCAGCGGGCACTTTTCAGACGTTGCACGCTCGAAAGCCTTAACGATCGCCTCGCCAGCGGCCATGCCGAGCGAACCACCGATAAAGTTGAATTCATGCACGACGGCCACGAGTTTCAGTCCCTGCACCTTTCCGACACCGGCGAGGATCGTATCCTCCTGTTCGGTCTTCAGGCGGCTGTCACGCAGGCGATCGCTATATTTCTTCGAATCGCGGAACTTCAGCGGGTCCTGCGCGACCTTCGGCTGCGGCAGCGATTCGAACTCGCCATTGTCGAAAAGATCGGCCAGCCGGGCCTTGGCCGGCATCTTCATGTGATAACCGGACGCCGGAATGACCCATTTGTTGCCTTCGAGGTCCTTGTGGAAGACCATCTCGCCCGTTTCCGGGCACTTGATCCAGAGGTTCTCCGGCACTTCGCGACGGCCCAGCATGGAATTGATCCGCGGGCGAACGTAGTTGGTGATCCAGTTCAACTCGAATACTCCTGATTGACTAAAGCGCGTCGCGATCTTTCAGATTTGCTTGCCACGCTTTTAGGTCTTTGGTTTCCCGCATGTCGTTGCCGCAAAACCGCTGCACACTTTTGCGCGACATGCTTTAGCGCCAATGTGGGCAAACTATTCGGCAGCAACAAGGCGCGCCGAACGTGTTCCCGTGGAAAGGCCGCGCACCAGCGTGGCGACGGCCTGAACCGTGTCCGCCGTTGCCTTTCCGTCATTCGTCAAGCTGGTCGCAACCTGATTGACGATCGCGGTGCCGACGACGACGCCGTCGGCCGAACCGCCGATGACCTTTGCATGTTCCGCCGTCTTGACGCCAAAGCCGACACAGACGGGCAGGTTGGTGTGCTGTTTGATGCGCTCGACCGCGCCCGAAACCAGCGACGGATCGGGCAGCGCCGAACCGGTGATGCCGTTCATGGAGACGTAGTAGACGAAGCCGGAGGTGTTCTTCAGTACCTTCGGCAGGCGCTTCTCATCGGTCGTCGGCGTCGCCAGGCGGATGAAATTGATGCCTTTGCGGATGGCCGGAATGCAGAGTTCGTCATCCATCTCGGGCGGCAGGTCGACGACGATCAGGCCGTCGATGCCGGCGGCGAGCGCGTCGTCGAGGAATTTCTCGACACCATAAATATAGATCGGATTGTAGTAGCCCATCATCACGATCGGCGTCGCATCGTTCGTCTTGCGGAAATCGGCCGCAAGCTGCAGCGTCTTCTTCAGCGTCTGGCCGCCTTTCAGGGCGCGTTGGCCGGCCAGCTGGATCGCCGGGCCGTCGGCCATCGGATCAGAAAAAGGCATGCCGAGCTCGATGATGTCGGAGCCCGCCTCCGGCAGCGCCTTCATGATGCCGAGCGAGGTGTCATAATCAGGATCGCCGCCCATGAAATAGGTCACAAGCGCCGGACGGCCCTCGGCCTTCAGCTCGGCAAAGCGTTTGTCCATGCGTGCGGTCATGTCTTACAGTCCCATTCCCAGAATCTTGCCGACGGTGAAGATATCCTTGTCGCCGCGGCCGGAGAGGTTCATCAGGATGATCTCGTCCTTGCCCATCGTCGGTGCGCGCTTGATCACCTCGGCAATCGCATGCGAGGGCTCGAGCGCCGGGATGATGCCTTCGAGGCGGGTCAGGGTCTGGAAAGCCTCGAGCGCTTCGTGATCCATGATCGGCACATAGTCGACGCGGCCGGTATCGTTCAGCCAGGAATGTTCGGGGCCGATGCCGGGATAATCGAGGCCCGCCGAAATCGAATGGCCTTCCTTGATCTGACCGTCACCATCCTGCAGCAGGTAGGTGCGGTTGCCGTGCAGCACGCCCGGCGAACCGGCGGTGATCGAGGCGCAATGTTCGTCGCCCTGCAGACCCTTGCCGCCGGCTTCAACGCCGACGATCTTGACCGAGGGATCATCCAGGAAAGGATGGAAAATACCGATGGCGTTCGAGCCGCCACCGACAGCAGCGATGACGAGATCCGGAAGACGGCCTTCGGCTGCCAGCATCTGCTCTTTCGCTTCGATGCCGATCACCGACTGGAAATCGCGGACCATCTCCGGATAGGGATGCGGACCGGCTGCCGTTCCGATCAGATAATAAGTATCCTCGACATTGGTGACCCAGTCGCGAAGTGCCTCGTTCATGGCGTCCTTCAGCGTGCCGCTGCCTGCCGTGACCGGTTTGACTTCCGCGCCGAGCAGCTTCATGCGGAAAACATTCGGCGCCTGACGCTCAACGTCGGTGGCGCCCATATAGACGACGCAGGGAAGGCCAAAGCGGGCGGCAACGGTCGCGGAGGCGACGCCGTGCTGGCCGGCACCGGTTTCGGCGATGATGCGGGTCTTGCCCATGCGCTTGGCGAGCAGGATCTGACCGATGCAGTTGTTGATCTTGTGCGAGCCGGTATGGTTCAGCTCCTCGCGCTTGAAATAGATCTTTGCGCCACCGAGTTCGGCCGTCAGCCGCTCGGCGAAATAGAGCGGGCTCGGGCGGCCGATATAATGCGCGCCGAGATGCTTCAATTCGGCCTGGAATGCCGGATCGTTCTTTGCCCTGTTCCACTCGTCCTGCAGGTCGAGGATCAGCGGCATCAGCGTTTCGGCAACGAAACGACCGCCATAAATGCCGAAACGGCCATCTTCATCGGGGCCGGAACGGAAGGAATTCGGTTTAGGCGTCTCGTTCACTCTCAACTCCCTGAGGCCATCATCGGCGCATTCGCCTTTTCGACCGCGTCAAAAAATTCATCAATCTTCGCGACGCTCTTCACGCCAGGCGCAGTTTCGACTCCCGAGGAGACGTCGATACCCGGCGCCTTGGTGATGAAAAGCGCTTCCGCGACATTGTCCTTGTTCAGCCCGCCGGAAAGCATGTAGTCGACGCTGCCGTCAAGCCAGCTGAGAAGGCTCCAATCAAAGGAAATACCATTGCCGCCAGGCAGTTCCGAACCCTTCGGCGCTTTGGCGTCGAAGAGGAAACGGTCGGCGATGCCGATATAGGCCTCGACGCGCTTCAAGTCGTCTGCCGTGCGTACCGAAAAGACCTTCATCACAGGCAAACCATAGAGCGCCTTTATGGTCAGCACATGTTCGGGGCTCTCATTGCCGTGAAGCTGGAGCATATCCGGCTTCAACAACGATACGATCTCATCGAGTTCGTCATTGGTCGGATCGACGACGACGGCGACGATTTTAGCCTTGCCACGCGCAGGTTCGGCAAGTTTTGCCGCCAGGTCCGGCTCGATGTAGCGCGGGCTCTTTTCGAAGAAGATAAAACCGATATGGGTCGCGCCGCGCTTGAGCGCGCGATCGACAGCCTCAGGCGTCTTCAAACCACAGATCTTGATATCCGGTCTCATGGCAGCGAAGTGACACGAAATGCGGAAAGAGTCGAGCCAATTTGCGACGGACATTGAATTTTGCGCGGCTCTCGGCTAGAGCGCCGCGCGTCCAAGGGACGCGCCAAGGACGCTCTATCGCTTTAAATCTGCGCATAATCCTTTCCGAAAAATCGATTCCGATTATCGGGGTTATGCGCTAGTCGAAATCGATGGCATGCAATTGGCTGCCATGCCGCTTGAGCCAGGATTTCGCCTCGTCCATGCCGGGGCAAAGTTTGCCACAGAGCGCCCAGAAGTGCGGGCCGTGGTTCATTTCCTTGAGGTGGGCGACCTCATGGGCGGCGAGATAATCGATCACCGAAGGCGGCGCCATGACGATACGCCAGGAAAAGCTCAGATTTCCCTCCGACGAACACGAGCCCCAGCGGCTGCGGGTATCCTTCATTGAGATCGAGCGGATCGGCGCCCCGATCGTTCCGGCATGCATGGTCGCCAGTCTTGCGAGATCGGCGCGCGCCTCTTTCTTGAGAAAGGCCGCAATGCGTCGTCCGACATGTTCCGGCATGCCGCTGACGCGCAGCACCGGCCTGCCGTCTATGGAAACCGCCTCCGTCAGCCCGCGCAAGCTGCCGCTATGCTGGATGCGATGGGAAATGCCACGAAGGAGGATTTCGCCACCGTCACGCAGGCCGGCATCGGTCGAAAACTTGGCAAGCTTGGTGAGCAGCCACCCCTGGTGACGATCGAGGAAGGCATTGACCTCACGCGCCGCAAGGCCTTTCGGCACCGTCATCTTCAAGGCGCGGCCACCCGGTTCGATGCGCAGCGTGATGCGTGTCGCCCGGTCATGCTGCTTGATCGTCAGCGGCATGAGCCGGCCGGCGACATCGAGCGTCCGCATTTCGGGCGGAGCCGGCTTTCGCGCCTTCGACCTTGTTTTCAGAAGCGAGAACATGCGTGTTTTCTATACGATTCGCCGGCAAATCTAAATGATCGCCCGAAGGGCAGACATGGAAAAACCGGCATCGAGAGATGCCGGTCATCATTTCATCGTTCAGGCGTTTACGGCGTCTGATATTCAGCGACCGGGCCGTTGTCATCGCGCTTGGCGTTCCTGCGATCGCGCATGAAGCGGTCGAACTCTTCCTGATCCTTGGCGCGGCGGAGCTCGCGCAGATAGGAGTCGAATTCCTCGCGCATTTCGTCAAGCTTGCGGCGCTCCTCCTCCATCCGGTCGAGTTCGGCCTTGCGCCAGTCGTCAAAGGCGACGTTGCCGGTCGAAAAATGCGGGCGGTGACGGCCATGCGGGCGGCGGCAGGAGGCAAAGAAGCCATCGGTCGCCTGGTTGACGTCACGCTTGAAGCCGCGCAGACGGTCGCCGAAGATGATGTAGGCAAGCATGGCAAGACCCAGAGGCCAGAAAACCATGAAGCCGAGAATCATCAGGGCAATGGTAGCCGGAGTCCAATCCGGTCGAAGCAATGCTGACTGGTTCATCGTGCGGGTATCCCTCGCTTTCCGCGCCCGGCAGAATACCGAACGCTGAAATCGATGTGGTTACCGCAATAACCGCCTTCAAGACGATTGCCCGCGAAATCGGACAAGGCCTTGAATCCATTTTGCTAATTCAGCTATCCCTGATTCAGCCCGTTCGGCCGCCCTTGATGACACGCGGGAGCGGAGGCCTAACGGCGGAACGCGAATGCTGGCGGACGAAATCGATGATGCGCGGCGCGATCTCGCGGCGGAAACGCGAGCCGTTGAAAACACCATAATGGCCGACATCCGGCTGAAGATAATGCATGCGCATATCTTCGGGAATGTTCACGCAGATGGTCTGCGCCGCCATTGTCTGGCCGACCCCGGAGATGTCGTCATTCTCACCTTCGACGGTCAGCAGCGCCACATTGCGAATTGCCGCCGGATCGACGCGTTTGCCGCGATGCATCAGTTCGCCCTTCGGCAGCGCATGCTTGATGAAGACCTGCTCCACCGTCTGCAGATAGAATTCGGCGGTTAGATCCATGACGGCGAGATATTCGTCGTAGAAATCGCGATGTCTTTCCGGCTCGCCGTCGTTCTTCACCAGATGCATGAAGAATTCCTTGTGCGCGACGAGGTGGCGATCAAGATTCATCGACATGAAGCCCGAAAGCTGCAGGAACCCTGGGTAGACCGGGCGCATGAAGCCCGGTTGCGGCCAGGGCACGTTCATGATGACATTGTCGGAGAACCACTGCAGCGACCGCTCCTGGGCGAGCTTGTTGACCGCCGTCGGGTTGATGCGCGTGTCGATCGGGCCGCCCATCAGCGTCATCGACGCCGGCGAAAGCGGATCCCTGGCTTCTTCCATCACGGCAGCGGCTGCCAGCACCGGAACGGAAGGCTGACAGACGGCGATGACATGCGTGTCGTGACCGAGGAAATGCAGCATTTCGATGACGTAGTCGACGTAATCGTCGAAATCGAACGTGCCTTCCGTCATCGGCACCATGCGGGCGTCGATCCAGTCGGTGATGTAGATATCGGCACTCGGCAGCAGCGCCTCGACCGTGCCGCGCAATAGCGTGGCATAGTGGCCGGACATCGGCGCGACGATTAGAATGCGCGGATCATTGCCGCGGGCGGCTGGAACACTGCGGGCGAAATGCAGGAGATTGCAGAAGGGTCGCGACCAGACGACCTCTTCGCGGACGGACACCGTCCGGTCACCGATCGTCGTCTGCTTCAGTCCGAATTCCGGTTTCCCGTAGCGGCGCGTGGTGCGTTCGAACATTTCGAGGCTTGCCGCCATCGTCCGGCCGAACGGCGTGTGGGAGAAGGGGTTCAGCGGATTGGCATAGGCAAATCGCATGATATCGGCCGCGGCGCGAAACGGCGCCATGGCGGCATGGTTCAATTCATAAAGCTGATAAAACACGGAAGGCGCCACCTTTCTCTATCGAAAAGATGACGCCGATTGAAAGACATCGACTCTTTTCGTAACGCGGGCACGTCGCGCAGACTAACAGGTTTTTGTTGCACAGCAACATTAACGAACCAAACCCACACAAGAAATGCCGGAGAATTGATCCCCGGCATCATAATCGACCTGAAAACTTAAGTTTCTCAACAGGAAGCGTCGTTAACGATCCGCTACGAAGGTCTGCTTCTGCGTGCCGAGACCTTCGATTCCGAGTTCGACCACGTCGCCGTTCTTGAGATAGCGCGGCGGCTTGAGGCCCATGCCGACGCCCGGAGGCGTGCCGGTCGAGATCACGTCCCCGGGATGCAGCGACATGAACTGGCTGAGGTAAGAGACCAGGAAGGCAACCCCGTAAACCATCGTCTTCGATGAGCCGTTCTGCATCTTCTGGCCGTTGACCGTCAGCCACATGCCGAGGTTCTGCGGTTCCGGAATTTCATCCTTGGTTACGAGCCAGGGGCCGATCGGGCCAAAGGTGTCGCAGGATTTGCCCTTGGTCCATTGACCGGCCCGCTCGGTCTGGAAAGCGCGCTCGGAGACGTCATTGGAGACGCAATAACCGGCGACATAATCCAGCGCTTCGGCTTCCGTTACATATTTGGCAGTTTTGCCGATGACGACGCCGAGTTCGACTTCCCAATCGGTCTTTTCCGAACCGCGGGGAATGACGACATTGTCGTTCGGCCCGACGATTGCGGATGTTGCTTTCATGAAGATGATCGGCTCGGGCGGCACGGTCGCACCGGTTTCGGCAGCATGATCCGAATAATTCAAGCCGATGCAGATGAATTTGCCAGTGCCCGCGACGCACGCGCCAATGCGGCCGGGTGCGATTTCCGGAAGGCTCTTCGGATCGATCGCCGCTATCTTTGCAAGGCCTGTCGGTGTGATCGCTTCACCGCCGATATCGGCGACATGACCGGAGAGATCGCGGATCTTGCCATCGGCATCGAGAAGTGCTGGTTTTTCACTGCCAGCTTCGCCAACACGCATCAGCTTCATGGAATTCCTCCTCATCGAAAACGGATTTGCAACCACCTATGAAGGAATTATTCATCGGTGTCATTACGGCTTTGCCGGGAAGCGGTACGGCTTTTCCGCGATTTGGGTGATTTCCGCCGAAAACCGCCCGTATCTTTCGGCATCATGCTCCAAAAATTTCCGCTAGATCAGGGCCGGCGGGAACGATCTTCGTCGGATTGAGGCTTTCGATCGAATAGTAGCCGCGCTTGATGTGATTGAGGTTCACCGTTTCACCGATGCCCGGCCAATCCAGCATGCGGCGGCAGAAGGCGCGCAGATTGGCATAATCAGAAAGCCGGCGCAGATTGCATTTGAAGATGCCGTGATAGGCGACGTCGAAGCGCACCAGCGTTACAAAAAGCCGGATATCGCTCTCGGTGGGATGATCGGCGAAGAGAAAAGACCGGCCCTCGAACTGCTGCTCGACCCAGTCGAGGCAGGAAAAGACATCGGCAAAGGCTTCCTCATAGGCGATCTGCGTGGTGGCGAAACCGGCGCGGTAGACGCCGTTGTTGAGATCAGGATAGATGCGATCGTTGAAAGCATCGATCTCGGTGCGCGTCTCCGCCGGGTAAAGATCGATCGGATTTTTTGCCAGACCGCCGAAGCCGCTGTTCAGCATACGCAGAATATCGGCGGATTCATTGTTGACGACGGTCTTTTTCTGCTTGTCCCAGAGAACCGGCACGGTGGCCCGGCCGGTGAAATCCGGCGCCGCTCTGGTATAGATTTCATGCATATAGGTTACGCCGTTGACGTGATCCTCCGTCGCGCCGGGATAATCACCGAAGCGCCAACCCTGCTTGCTCAGCAGCGGTTCGACGACCGAGACCGAGATGACGTCTTCCAGGCCCTTGAGCTTGCGGCCGATCAGGGTGCGCGAGGCCCAGGGACAGATATAAGCGACATAGAGATGGTAACGGCCGGCGCTGGCTGCAAAGCCGGCTTCGCCCGTCGGCCCGGCGCTGCCATCCGGGGTCACCCAATTGCGGAAACTCGACGTCTGGCGGACGAAGCCGCCCTTTTCGTCCTTTGCCTGAACGGGCTGCCAGTCTTCCGTCCACTTTCCGTTCACCAGCATGCGCAACTCCCCAATCCATTGATTAAGACAGTTCATTATCCTGCTTCGACGCCGGCGTCAGGCCGCTCTCATGAGGACAGTCTGTACACCCAAACTGCGACGATGCTGCGCTTGCCAAGCCGGTGAAGCAGGAAATATGACTACGCTAAAGCGCGTCGCAATCTTTCGGCGCTTTAGTGACGTGGAGTTCGAAATGCATCTCTCGAAGGCCGTCGTGCCGACCGAACATGCAAGCCGCTACCTGCAGCAGCTCTGCAAACACTGGAGCCACAAGTTCAGCGTCGATTTTGATCCTCTGAAGGGCCGGGTGCCGTTCAGCGATACGGCCGAGGTGACCCTTGCGGCCGACGGTGCGACGCTGACCATGACACTTTCCGTCGCCGATCCCTCGCAACAGGAAAGGATGCAGCACGTCATCGACGATCATCTGAAGCGCTTCGCCTTCCGCGAAGAACTCGACATCGTCTGGACGGACTAAGCGCGTCGCCATCTTTCAGCTACGCTTCTCGCGCTTTAGATCTTTTTTTTACGCATATCGTTACCGCAATACCGCTGACGCTTTGCGCGACATGCGTTAAGCCCAGCCCCGATCCAAATTTTCCACCCGAACCTTGGAACAAGCATGACGAAGAGCAATCACCGCGAATCCGAATATCCGGTCGATCCGATGTTTCTTGACCGCTGGTCGCCCCGCGCCTTCACCGGTGAAATCATCGAGGAAGCGCAGCTACTCGGTTTGCTCGACGCCGCCCATTGGGCGCCGTCGTCGGCCAACCACCAGCCCTGGCGTTTCATTTATGGCCTCAAGGGTTCGGAATCTTGGGAGAAATTCGTCGCCTTGCTCAACGATTCCAACCAGGAATGGGCCAGGAATGCATCGGCGCTGATCTTCGTCGTGTCGCGCGCCTTCACCGGGGCTGCCGGCTCGGCTGAGGAAAAGCCGAGCTACACCCATTCCTTCGATGCCGGTGCGGCATGGGGGCATCTGGCGATCCAGGCGCGCCTCTCCGGCTTTTACGCCCATGGCATGGGCGGCATCAAACACGAGGAAATCAGCCAGGCATTCAGCATTCCCGAGGGATACCGGGTCGAGGCAGGCGTCGCCGTCGGCCGGCTGGCCGACAAGAGCGTTCTTTCCGAACGCAATCAGGCGCGCGAATTCCCGAGCCAACGCAAGCCGCTCTCCGAGGTCGCCTTCAACGGGCGCTTCGTCGCGAATTAAGCGAAGCCAAGGGCCAAGTAGATATCGGGCAAACGAAAGCCCCGCCATCCTAAAGGACAGCGGGGCCATTTATTTTCTGAAATATCAATTAGATATCAAGGTTTGCAACGCTCAGCGCATTGTCCTGGATGAATTCGCGCCGCGGTTCGACTTCGTCCCCCATCAGGCGGGCGAAGAGACCATCGGCGTCGGTGGCGTCGTTGACCCTGACCTGCAGCAGCGAACGCACATTCGGATCGAGCGTCGTTTCCCAGAGCTGCTCGGCATTCATCTCGCCAAGGCCCTTGTAGCGCTGCATGGTGAGGCCCTTGCGGCCGCTCGTGAAGATCGCATCGAGCAGGGCGCGCGGGCCAGAGATTTCGATGTCGCCTTCGCGGCGATGTAGCGACGGCGGCGTCTGATAGATTTCCTTGAGGCGCCCCGTCAGCTGGTCGATGTGACGGGCATCCGAGGAACCGATCAGCGCCATGTCGATCACGACGATTTCCCTGACGCCGCGGACCATGCGCTCAAGGCGCAGCCCGCCATCGGTTGTCACATCGCCCTGCCAGCCGCGCTCGGTTTCCTCAGCGATGATGTCGAGGCGCCCTGCCACTTCGCTTGCCAGCGCCAGCGCTCTCCCCGGCTCGCTGGCGAGCTCGGCGTTGAGGGCGCCGGCAATCGCCGCTTGTTCGACGGCGGAACGATTATAGCGCGAATGGAGATTGTCGAGCAGCGCGCGCATGCGCAGAGCATCGAGGATGACCTCGCGCAGATCCTGGCCGGCGCGAACCTCGCCGCTACCGAGCCTCAGCGAAGCATCTTCCAGGCCCTGGCTGATAAGATATTCTTCGAGCGCCTTCTCATCCTTCAGATACTGCACCGACTTGCCGCGCGAGACCTTATAGAGCGGCGGCTGGGCGATATAGAGATGACCGCGCTCGATCAGTTGCGGCATCTGGCGGAAGAAGAAGGTCAGCAGCAGGGTGCGGATATGGGCGCCGTCGACATCGGCGTCCGTCATGATGATGATCTTGTGGTAGCGCAGCTTTTCGACATTGAACTCGTCCTTGCCGATGCCGGTGCCGAGCGCGGTGATCAATGTGCCGATTTCCTGGCTCGACAGCATCTTGTCGAATCGGGCGCGTTCGACGTTCAGGATCTTGCCGCGCAGCGGCAGGATCGCCTGGTTCTCGCGTGAGCGGCCCTGCTTGGCCGAGCCGCCGGCGGAATCGCCCTCGACGAGGAAGACTTCGGACTTTGTCGGATCACGCTCGGAGCAGTCAGCAAGCTTGCCCGGCAGCGAAGCGATATCGAGTGCGCCCTTGCGGCGGGTCAACTCGCGGGCCTTGCGGGCGGCTTCGCGTGCGGCGGCGGCCTCGACGACCTTGCCGACGAGGATTTTGGCTTCGCTCGGATGTTCTTCGAACCAGGTGTTCAGCGCCTCGTTGACGAGACTTTCGACAACAGGACGGACTTCCGAGGAAACGAGCTTATCCTTGGTCTGCGAGGAGAATTTCGGATCCGGCACCTTGACCGACAGAACCGCCGTCAGGCCTTCGCGGCAATCTTCGCCCTGCAGCGTTACCTTTTCCCTTTTGGTGATTCCGGAACTGTCGGCATAGGAAACGACCTGGCGCGTCAGCGCCGCGCGGAAACCGGCCATATGCGTGCCGCCGTCGCGCTGAGGGATGTTGTTGGTGAAGCAGAGCACGTTCTCATGATAGCTGTCGTTCCACCACATCGCGACTTCGACGGTGATGCCGTCTTTTTCGCCGTGGATGGCAACCGGCTTGTCGACGAGCGACTTCTTGGCGCGGTCCAGATAGGCGACGAAAGCCTCGAGGCCGCCGTCATAACGCAGCTCTTCCTGCCTGATATCGGAATGGCGCTTGTCGGTCAGCAGGATGCGAACGCCTGAATTCAGGAAGGCGAGCTCGCGAAGGCGATGCTCCAGCGTGCCGTAGTCGAACTCGGTCATGGTGAAGGTGCCGGTGCTCGGCATGAAGCTCACTTCCGTGCCGGTCTCATTCGGCGCGTCGCCCGTAACCTTCAGTGGAGCATCTGCCACGCCATGGGTGAAGCTCATTTCATGGATCTTGTCGTGACGGCGGATCTTCAGCTTCAACCAGACGGACAGCGCGTTGACGACGGAGACGCCGACGCCGTGCAGGCCGCCGGAAACCTTGTAGGAATTCTGGTCGAACTTACCGCCGGCATGAAGTTGCGTCATGATGACTTCGGCAGCCGACACGCCCTCACCGGTGTGAATGTCCGTCGGGATGCCACGACCGTTGTCGGTGACGGTCACCGAGCCATCCGGATTGAGGGTGACGGTGACGATGTCGGCATGACCGGCAAGCGCTTCGTCGATCGCGTTGTCGACGACTTCATAAACCATGTGATGAAGGCCGGAGCCATCGTCGGTATCGCCGATATACATGCCGGGGCGTTTACGCACGGCATCGAGGCCCTTCAGAACCTTGATGGAATCTGCGCCATATTCGGTGCTTACGCCGTTTTCCGTCGCGGATGTATCGCTCATTCTGTCGAGATTTTCCCTGTTGTCGTAAAGCTGCGGCGCGCCTTGCGAATCACCGGCTTTCTTCACTCTCGTATATAGGTTTTTTGAACCCAGTTCCCAATGGCAAGCCCCTAAAACAAGGCATAAAACAGGGGATTATGACGCTTTTCCGTCGCCTTTGCCGCCATTTTCGAGAAGAGCCGATAGCCGGCCTATCTCGGCGCTGTCAAGGCTGCGGATTCGCCGCGCCAGCCGGTTGGCAAATTCGGTATATTCGGGGGGAAGGCCGGAGGTGTCGATCACGACGCGCGGGTCGGACGAGCGGGCGAGCAGGAACAGTTCCTCGGCCTCGTCCCAGATGATGTTGAAATAACCGGCGATGCGCTGCAGCAGATCGAATGTCGGCAGCCCACGCTTTCCATGTTCGAGCGCCGAGAGATAGGCGGGAGAGACATTCAGGGCTTCCGCCATCTCCTTCTGCGAGACGCCCTTGCGCGCTCTCAGCCTGCGAACCGCCTCTCCGAAGGGTGTCATGGCCTTTCCCCATGCCGCCGCGACAGGCGAATGTAGAGCGCGCCCTCACCGCCATGATGCTGTGCGGCCGACTCATAGGAGGAGATCAGGTAGCGGAATTCCGGCTTCGAGAACCAGAGAGGCACGGCCCGCTTGAGCGCGCCCTCGCTGCCCATGGAGCTGCCCTTACCCGTAATGACCAGCACATGGCGCATGCCGCGCTCGTGGGCGCGGATCAGGAAATCAAGAAGGATGGCATGGGCCTCGCTCTGCACCAGCCCGTGCAGGTCGATCCGCGCTTCGAGCGCCAGCCGGCCCTTGGCGATTTTACGCTTGACCGGCTTTTCCAGCGGATGATGCACCCCGGCCGATGGCTTTGCCATTGACGGTGCTGTCGGCTGCAGCGGCATGGGCGTGGCGGGCGTCTGCTTTTCCTGTTCCCGTTCGGCCGCCGCTTCGGCTTCAGCAAGAAAGGCATCGAGTTCGGTCAACGCCCCCGCCTTACCGGGCATCGGTCGCGTGCTGCGGGCAACCTTGCCCCAGAGGATCCTCTCATCCGCACTCAGCTTGCGATCCCTGGCCATCAGTCGAATCGTCCGGCGGCGGCATTGGGAATGAGGATGACGAAATCGGCGTCGTTGCGGACGGTGCCGGCACGTTCTCCGGCCATGTCCCCCGAGCCGGTGAAGATATCACCCCGCGCCGGCCCGACGATCGCCGAGCCGGTATCGAGCGCCAGCATCAGCCGGCGGAACGGCCGGCCCTGGTCGAGATGGGTGAGGCTTTCGGCGCGAATGAAAAAAGGAAAGCCGAAGGTATGGATCATCCGGTCGACCGCAAGCGAGCGCCCGGCGAGAAGCGGCACCTTGGCGGCCGCGATCGGACCTGCCTTCGGATCAGCAACCGGTGCATCACGGAAGAAAATATAAGAGCGGTTATGCCATAACACTTCGTCGACGCGCTCGGGATTGCGCGCCAGCCAGGCACGGATCGCCTGCATTGAAATCTCCGCCCGATCGATCTCTCCTCGCTCGATCAGCAGCTTGCCGATCGCCGAGAAGGGATGGCCGGCTTTCGCCGCATAGGTGATGCGGCCGATACGACCGTCCTCATAACGCAGGCGGGCAGCACCTTGCACATGCACGAAGAAGACATCCACCTTCGACTTCGCCCAGGCGATTTCGAGGCCGCGGCCTTCGAGAAACCCCTGATCGATGGCGCGGCGGTCCGGATAGGCAGCGACGCGGCCGTCATGCAGACGGCCAAAAGCATAGGCCTTGTCGAGTTCGGCGGGGCGATTGGCATCGTCGAGATCGATCAGATCGTCCGGACGCCTGTAGAAAGGAAAACGGAAAATTTCGTCCGGCCGTTCCGACACGTCGATATCTGGTTCGTAGAAGGCGGTGACGAAGCCGGAATTGCCATCCTTGCGGCGGATCAGAAAGGGCCGACAGTGTGTCTCGAAAAAGCCTCGTGCCGATGCCGGAGATGATGGCGTGAAATCTTCGGCGGCGGCGAGAAGCGGAAGCAGGTCTTCCGAGCTCAGGCCAAGCGATCCGGTGCGGTACGGTTTGACATCGGTGATCTGCCGGCGGCAGCTTCGCATGACTTCAAAAAGGCCGGAGGGATCATCATCCTTCCAGCCTTCCAGAGTGTCGAAGCTTATGGCCTGCAGGACGAAGTCCGATGCGTGGTCACTCATGTTCCGATTCGGTCGCCACGAGTTTCCAGTTCGGATCGCGCGAGCGGGTGTCGCGGGCGAAGGTCCAGAGGTCGTTGACCTCGGCGACGTTTTCGGCGTCGCCTTCAATCAGCACATCCGCCTTGTCGTAGGTGGCCGATATCAGCTGGCTGACGATGCGCACGGTGATCTGCGCTTCGCTGCCCTTTGTTTCCGCATGGGTGATTTCGGCCTTGTCGATGCCGACGAAGGTGGACTTCACCTTCTCGCCCCGGGCCTCGCGCTCGCCGATCGCCGCATCGAACCCGTCATAGACTTCGCGGGACAGCAAGTTCTTCAGCGTTTTCCGGTCGCCATCGGCATAGGCCATGACGATCATCTCGTAAGCCATGCGGGCGCCGTTCAGAAACTCCTTCGGGCTGAAGGCGGGATCGGCCTTGTTCAGCGCGCGCAGCGATTCGTTGAGCGGCGTTCCGGGTGCCGCGAAAGCATCGATGGCAGCGAAGCGATCCTCATCCTCCGTTGTCGCATCGCGCCGCGGTAGCGTCACGACCTTGCCGGCATCGGCGGCTTCGGCCGGAGCCGCATCCCGCGGCGTATAGAGATCGCGCGGCGGCTTCTCATTTCCTGTGCGGCGTCCGAGCACGGAGCGGAGCTGAAAGAAAATCAGCACAGCCGCCACCAGGAAAAATAATGTGATGAAGTCGTTCGAACTCATATCGTATCGCAGCCGCCGTTAACATCTCTGATTTGTACTCCCATATAGTCTGCCTATACAGATGATTCAAATGATGGCTGGCATCTTCGCCGGCGCCAAGAGGAGACCGGTGAGCCCGGGACATGACCGACATGCGTTTTTCGATCCTGCCAGCTTTCATTCTGCTGTTGCCGCTCGCCGAAATTGCCGGTTTCGTCGTCGTCGGCCGGGCGATCGGATTGTGGTTGACGCTCGCGCTCGTCATGCTGGGTTTCGTTCTCGGCGTGGTTCTGCTGCGCAGGCAGGGCATTGGTATTTTGCGCCAAATGTCGAGCGAAGGACGAAATGGGGTGATGCCGGGCCGCGACCTGCTGCGGCCGGCGATGAACGTCATCGCCTCGCTGCTGCTGATCATTCCCGGCTTCCTCACAGATATCATCGCGATCCTCATTCTCATTCCGCCGGTGCGCGATCTCGTCTGGCGGACGATCGCCAAACGCTTCGTCGTCGTCAATGCCAAGGGCGGCTCTTCCTCTGGCCCGCAACCCGATTTCCGCGACCGCAAGCCGAATTCGAAGGTGGTCGATCTCGACGAGGAGGACTATCATAGAGAGCCGGATCGCAACTCGCCGTGGTCCGGCAAGCATCTCGGCGACTGAGGCACTGCGGCTGATCAACCGCGCCAATCGCCCAGGGTTGTAAGCCCTTCCCTGAAATGTTAGATGGCGGCACCATTCCCATGCCCCTCGAGGAAAAGCCAATGGCAGACGATAACAACAGCAACGGTGCGGCCAACCCCACCCTTTCGATCCTTGCGCAATATACCAAGGATCTGTCCTTCGAAAATCCGGGTGCTCCGCGTTCGCTGCAGGCCCGCGACAAGGCGCCGACGATCAACATCAATGTGAACGTCAACGCCAACCCGCTTTCCGATACGGATTTCGATGTCGTGCTGTCGCTGAATGCCGAAGCCAAGGACGGCGACAAGACGGTTTTCCATGCCGAACTCACCTATGGCGGCGTTTTCCGCGTTGCCGGTTTCCCGCAGGAACACATGCTGCCGGTTCTCTTCATCGAGTGCCCGCGCATGCTCTTCCCCTTCGCTCGTCAGATCATCGCCGACGTCACCCGCAACGGCGGTTTCCCGCCGCTGATGATCGACCCGATCGACTTCACGCAGATGTTCGCTCAGCGCGTTGCCGAAGAACAGGCCCGCGCCAAGGTTCAGGCCGTTCCGAACTGACCGGGTCTTTCTTGTTTGAAATGCGGATGCCCGGGCTGGTCCCGGGCATTTTCAATTGAGGGCCGGTTTAATCGAGGTTGGCGTATTTCGCCCAGATGCTTTTTTCACCGAGTTTGGCGATGAGCGCCTCATGCGCCTGCTCCTCGGTTTGGCTGAGGCGCGGGGCGAGCGGCCGGGGCCGCTCGAGCACGGCGGCAATTACCACATCGTCTTCCATCGCCATGTCGCCGCGATCCGCCTGGCTGGATTTGCCGGCCATGCCGAGGCCGAGGGCTGCCTGTCTGCCGCCGATCATCTCGATATAAACTTCGGCAAGCAGTTCGGAGTCGAGCAGCGCGCCGTGTTTAGTGCGGTGCGAATTATCGATGCCGTAGCGCCGGCAGAGCGCATCGAGCGAATTCGGCCCCATCGGATGTTTGCGCCGCGCCATCGACAAGGTATCGAGCACCCGTTCCGGCAGGATTGGCGGCAAACCGATGCGCGCGAATTCCGCGTTGATGAAGCCCATATCGAAGGTGGCGTTATGGGCAATCCACTTCGCATTGCCGAAGAAGGTGAGGATTTGTTCGGCAACTTCCGCGAAAGGCTGCTTGTCCTTCAGAAATTCATCGGTGATGCCGTGCACGGCGAGCGCATCCGGATGAACCTTCTGATCTCCGGGATTGATGAAAATATGGATCGTGTTGCCTGTGGGGAAATGATTGAAGAGCTCGATGCCGCCGATTTCGATGATGCGGTCGGCGCGGTTGTCGAGGCCGGTTGTTTCCGTATCGAAGATGATCTCACGCATTCCGGAAATCTCCCTTGGCAATCCGCGTTTTCAGGTCGGCGACGATCTCAAGCACTCGTTCCCTCGTCGTCGCGATACTGTGACTGGTATCGACCAGATAATCGGCCCGCCGCCGTTTTTCGGCGTCCGGCGTCTGGCGGGAGAGAATCATGTCGAATTTTTCCTCGGTCATGTCTTCGCGCGCAAGCACCCTTTGGCGCTGAATCTGTGGATCAGTGCTGACGACGACGATTACATCCACTCTTGCCTCGGCGCCGGTTTCGAAAAGTAATGGAATATCGAGCAGTACCATGTCGGCGCCGGCGGCGCGTTGCCGCTCTAGAAATTCCGTCTCGCGTTTGCGAACTAGCGGATGGACGATCGCTTCCAGGCGTTTGAAGCCGGCAGGATCAAGGGCGAGCTGGCGGCCGAGTTCATGTCGGTCGACTGCTCCATCCTTCATCGTGCCGGGGAAGGCAGCATTCACCAGGGGTGCAGCCTCGCCGGCATAGAGATCGTGAACCACGGCATCCGAATCATTCACCGGGATTCCTGTGTCGGCAAAGAGCTTTGCCGCCGTCGATTTTCCCATTCCGATGGAGCCGGTGAGACCAATCTTCAGCATCAGTGTGCTTCCATATCCGCGATGATGAGCGCGCGTAGCGCCGCGTCGACGATGGGACGCTGGCCGAACCATTTCTCGAATCCGGGCACGGCCTGGTGCAAGAGCATGCCGAGACCATCAACGATGGGAAATCCTTGCTCTTCCGCCTGTGCCAGGATCGGCGTCTTCAAGGGCACATAAACGATATCGGTGACGACGGCATCGGCCGCAAGAGGCGAGAAATCGAGTTGCGGCGCCGCCTCGCCGTCCATGCCGAGCGAGGTGGTATTGATGAAGAGGCCGGCGCCTTTCATCACTTCGGCAAGCGCACCGGTCGGGTGGGCCCGTACACGCGGGCCAAAACGATCCGCGAGTTCGCGCGCGCGTTCGACGGTGCGGTTGACGACGTGGATCTCCTTGAACCCGCGATCACGGACCGCCTGGATGATCGCGCGGCTGGCGCCGCCGGCGCCAAAAACCACGGCCGTGCCACGCCGGTCCCAGCCCGGATGGCGTTCGTCAAGATTGGCGATGAAGCCACGACCGTCGGTATTCGTCGCATGCAGGGCGCCGTCCTCCAGCCAGAGCGTGTTCGCAGCGCCGAGTTCTTGCGATAGCGCGTCCGGCTTGTCGGCGAGCCGGAACGCCAATTCCTTGTGGGGAATGGTGACATTGCCTCCGATAAAGCCGGAACTGCCATCCTTCAGCGAGTGAATAAAATCGGCAAAGGCCTCGGGTGCCACTTCATGAGCGCGGTAGCTGCCTGGCAGACCAAGCGTCTTCAGCCAATATCCGTGGATCAGTGGTGAGCGCGAATGCTTGATGGGAAAGCCCGTGACAAACGCTTTCGGCCCGAATGTTTCACGTGAATCACCCATCGATCGCTCCGAGTTGTCGCAATTTTTTTAAGAGCGGCAGCATCGGCAGGCCGAGAATGGTGAAATAGTCACCCTCGATTTTCTCGAAGAGCTGGATGCCCTCCCCCTCCAATTGATAGGCGCCGACGCTGGAAAGCGCCCGTTCGCCAACCCGGGCCAGATGTCTGGCGATGAATTCCGCCGTCAGCGGCCGCATTGTCAGCTGCGCATGGGCGAGATGTTGCCACAAGACCACACCATCGCTGACGATGGCGACGGCGCTGTTCAATCGGTGGGTTACTCCCGAAAGGGCTTGAAGATGACTAGCCGCGTCGGTCATGTCCTTCGGCTTATGGAAGACGCTGTCGCCGAGTGACATCGTTTGATCCGAACCGATGACCAGGGTATCCGGAAAACGATTGCTGACTTCTTCGGCCTTGGCCCTGGCCAGCACGAGGGCCACGGCGTCAGGCTTAGCGCCGGCTTTTTCCAGCGGCGCTTCGACGGCCCGTTCATCGATCCTTGCGGCATGTGCCTCGAAGGACAGACCGGCATTTTCCATCAGCATCCGGCGAAAGGGGCTCGACGATGCAAGGATGAGTTTCGGCGTCATGGGGTTCCTCGGCGTGCCAGCTTTTCGTCAGCGCTTAGCGCAGCTTCGGCCGCAGGGCAACGATTGCCGCGGCCGTTTCCTCGATTGAGCGGCGGGTGACGTCGATCAGCGGCCAGTTATGGCGGGCGCAAAGCGAGCGGGCATATTTCAGCTCCTCCGAAATCGCGGCGCGATCGGTATAATGTTCGCGATCGAAGCCCTGCGTCACGCCGAGCACACGATTTTCCCGCACCTGGGAAATACGGTCGGTGGTGGCGATCAGGCAGACGATCAGCGGTTTGCTCGCGACGAAGAGGCTCTCCGGCAATGGCACACCATAGACGATCGGAATGTTCGCCGTCTTGATGCCTCGATTGGCGAGGTAGATGCTGGTCGGCGTTTTCGACGTACGGCTGATACCGATGATCACGACATCGGCGTCGTTGTAGTCGTCGGGCATCTGACCGTCATCGTGATCCATGGTGAAATTCAGCGCTTCGATGCGCGCGAAGTAGCCGGCATTCATCACATGCTGGGCACCGACCCGACGGCGCGACGGGGCGCCGAGATAGATCTGGAAGGCATTCATCACCGGCTCCAGCACATTCACCGAGGCGACGCCCATCTCGATGCAGCGCTCATCGATCAGGCTTGCAAGCTCCCGGTCGACAATGGTGTAGAGCACGATGCCGGGGGCGTCATCGATCGCCTGCAGAACCGGCAGCAGCTGCTTGCGATTGCGGATCAGCGGATAGACATGTTCGATCGGCTGGGCTGATCTGAACTGCGCGGACGCGGCGCGCCCGGCGGAGATCAGAGTCTCTCCCGTTGAGTCAGAAATCAGATGCAGATGAAAGAAGTTCGTTCTGTTCTCCACGCTATTTTCCGCTGCCTGTTGAAAACACTGGATGAAACAGAGCTACGGCGGCGAGGCAGTCTGCGGCAAGGGAAAACATGCCTCCTTATCCACATTTCGGATTTTGCGGGTCGGTTTTGATTGGCCCTGTGGACGATGGGGAAGAGATCTAAATCTTGAAAGCTCGTCCACAGCCTATCCACAGCTATAAGAAAAATTGCCAACCCGGAAGGATTTGGAATCATTTTCAGATTCAGCTTCTCCCCGAGATTCGGACGAGATGGACAAATCTTTCCGATGTTGTTTTGCAGGCGCGCGACAAATGGCGACGGCAGTGGATGGATTTTAATCCTTGATAGTCACCGACTCTAAGAAATAGAAACCTTTTAAAATATCTTTGTTTTTTTATAGGGAAGAAGCGCTTGAGCGATACGCGCCGAAAGATCATGAGGGTTTTGAGTGGCGAGAGCCTCTCCCCTCCTCCTCTGTGGCTGATGAGACAGGCAGGACGTTATCTCCCGGAATATAGGGAGACGCGGGCAAAGGCAGGGAGTTTTCTCGATCTCTGTTACACCCCTGAGCACGCCGTCGAAGTGACATTGCAGCCGATCCGCCGCTATGGCTTTGATGCGGCCATACTGTTTTCCGATATCTTGGTCATTCCCGATGCAATGAAGCGGAATGTCCGGTTCACCGAGGGCCATGGTCCGGAGATGGATCCCATCGATGAAGCCGGGATCGGCAGATTGAATGGCGAAGAGGTTGTCGATTATCTCAGACCGGTTCTGGAGACGGTACGGCGACTGCGTGAGGAGTTGCCAGCGGAGACGACGCTGCTCGGCTTTTGCGGCGCGCCTTGGACGGTTGCGACCTACATGATCGCCGGTCACGGCACGCCGGATCAGGCTCCTGCGCGTCTCTTCGCCTACAGGCATCCGCGCGCCTTCGAGCATCTGCTGATGCTGCTTGCCGACGTATCGGCCGATTATCTCGTCGCCCAGATCGATGCCGGCGCCGATGCCGTGCAGATCTTCGATTCCTGGGCTGGCGTTCTCGGCGAGAAGGAGTTCGAGGCGTTTGCGATTAGGCCGGTTGCGCGGATGATCGCTTCGGTCAAGTCGCAACGGCCGCATGCTCGCATCATCGCTTTTGCCAAGGGCGCCGGCTACCAGCTGAAAAACTATCGTCAGAAGACGGGTGCTGATGCGATCGGCCTCGACTGGTCGGTCCCGCTGGCCTTTGCCGCCGAACTTCAGAAAGACGGACCGGTTCAGGGCAATCTCGATCCGATGCGCGTCGTTGCCGGCGGCCGGGCACTGGAAGAGGGCATCGACGATATTCTGCAGCATCTCGGCAATGGACCGCTGATCTTCAATCTCGGTCACGGCATTACGCCGCAGGCTGACCCCGAGCATGTGCGTCTGCTGGTCGATCAGGTGCGAGGCGGGCGCGTGCGAGTCAGGGCGTGACGATGGAAAAACAGACCGATCGGAGATCTGGCGCCTACGCCAGGCGCCGGGCTCATTTTGCGCTGGTCTTCTTCGCGCTGATGGCGGTCGGGCTTTTTGCGTGGAACCCCGATAATCTCTACCTCTGGATCAAGGCGCTGCACATCATCGCGGTCATTTCCTGGATGGCCGGGCTGTTCTATATGCCGCGGCTGTTCATCTATCACACCGATGCGGAGCCCGGCTCGGTGCAATCGGAAACCTTCAAGGTAATGGAGCGTCGGCTGCTTCGAATCATCATGACGCCGGCGATGATGTTGACGTGGATTTTCGGCCTCTATCTCGCTTGGTCGGTCTATGGATTCCACGGCGGCTGGCTGCATGCCAAGATCGGTCTCGTCGTGTTGCTGACTGGTGTTCATATGTTCTTCAGCCGCGCCGTCGGGGCGTTCGAGCGGGATGAAAATCGCCGCTCCGCGCGTTACTGGCGGTTCATGAACGAGGCGCCGACAGTGCTGATGGTCGTGATCGTCATCCTCGTCGTGGTGAAGCCGTTCTGAGGAAAATCGTCCTCAGGATAAATTTGCTTCATTTTAAGCAGCCCTCTTGCGGCAGCGATTGCGAGTCGCTATTTTCCGCGCATCTCATCTACGTGGCATGTGTGTAGAGTTCAGTCGTCTGCGAGCCCTTTCGCGGTACCGAATACGACCCAACATCGCCTTTCCCCTTTGAAATTAAAAAGAGTATTGGTCACTTCATGGCTGAAATGAAGCTTCAGGAACTTAAGAGTAAATCCCCAACGGATCTGCTGGCATTTGCCGAATCGCTCGAGGTCGAGAACGCAAGCACGATGCGCAAGCAGGAGCTGATGTTTGCGATCCTCAAGATGCTTGCCAGCCAGGATGTCGAAATCATCGGCGAAGGCGTCGTCGAAGTGCTGCAGGACGGTTTCGGCTTCCTGCGGTCGCCCAATGCGAACTACCTGCCGGGCCCGGATGATATTTATATCTCCCCGTCGCAGATCCGCCGTTTCTCGCTGAAAACCGGCGATACCGTCGAAGGCCCGATCCGTGGACCGAAGGAAGGCGAGCGCTATTTCGCGCTGCTCAAGGTCAACACCATCAATTTCGACGATCCGGAACAGATCCGGCACAAGGTCCATTTCGACAATCTGACGCCGCTCTATCCGAACGAGCGCTTCAAGATGGAACTCGATATTCCGACCACCAAGGATTTGTCGCCACGTGTGATCGACCTGGTGGCGCCGCTCGGCAAGGGCCAGCGTGGATTGATCGTCGCGCCGCCGCGTACCGGTAAGACCGTGTTGTTGCAGAACATCGCGCATTCGATCACCGCCAACCATCCGGAGTGCTATCTGATCGTCCTGCTGATCGATGAACGCCCCGAAGAAGTGACCGACATGCAGCGCTCGGTTCGCGGCGAGGTTATCTCCTCGACCTTCGACGAACCAGCCGTCCGTCACGTGCAGGTGGCCGAGATGGTCATCGAGAAAGCCAAGCGCCTTGTCGAACACGGACGCGACGTTGTCATCCTGCTCGATTCGATCACGCGCTTGGGGCGTGCCTATAACACGGTCGTTCCCTCGTCAGGCAAGGTCCTGACCGGCGGTGTGGACGCCAATGCTCTGCAGCGGCCGAAGCGCTTCTTCGGCGCGGCGCGTAACATCGAGGAAGGCGGCTCTTTGACGATCATCGCGACCGCGCTGATCGATACCGGCAGTCGCATGGACGAAGTGATCTTCGAAGAGTTCAAGGGTACCGGCAACTCGGAAATCGTCCTCGATCGCAAGGTCGCCGATAAGCGTATCTTCCCGGCCATGGATATCCTGAAGTCCGGTACGCGCAAGGAGGACCTTCTGGTTCCGCGCCAGGATCTGCAGAAGATCTTCGTGCTCCGCCGCATCCTTGCTCCAATGGGCACGACCGACGCGGTCGAATTCCTGATCGACAAGCTCAAGCAGACGAAGAACAATTCCGACTTCTTCGAATCGATGAACACATAATCCTTAGCCGGATTCACCCCTTAAAGCTGGAGGCATCGTCATGACGCCTCCAGCTTTTCTATTTGAGAGGAATCGATTTCGATTCCAACCGATGAACCAGGCGATATGGCCATGTTGAATGATACCATATATGCGCTATCGAGCGGTGCCCTGCCTTCGGGTGTTTCGGTCGTTCGAATCAGCGGGCCGCTGACCAGAGACACTTTGGTGAAGCTCGTCGGATCCGTTCCAACAGCCCGGCAGGCATCTTACCGGACGATTCGGACTCGTAACGATCAGCCGATCGATAGTGGTCTGGTGCTGTTTTTCCCTGCTCCGAATTCGTTTACCGGCGAGGATGTTGCCGAGCTGCAAATCCACGGCAGCAGGGCAGTGCTGGCGGCGCTGTTTCACGCGCTCGGCGATATTCCGGGTGTTCGAATGGCAGTCGAGGGCGAGTTCTCCCGCCGGGCCTTTGAAAACGGCAAACTTGATCTCGTCGAGGTTGAGGGTCTGGCCGACCTCATCGGCGCCGAGACCGAGATGCAGCGACGCCTTGCGGTCGAACACAGCGCAGGCGGGCTTTCCACAATTTACGATTCGTGGGCGGAACGATTAACGCGCGCCCGAGCGCTGATCGAGGCGGAACTTGATTTCCCCGACGAGGATGATGTTCCAGGGTCGGTGTCGGATATGGTCTGGGCCGATATGGGGGAACTTCGCGGTGATATCGAGCATCACCTAGCGGCAGCTTCGGCCGGCGAGATTATCAGAGACGGCTTCAAGGTGGTCATCGCCGGCGCTCCGAACGCCGGAAAATCGAGCCTGCTGAATGCTTTGGCCCGTCGTGACGTGGCAATTGTGACTGAGATTGCCGGAACCACGCGCGATGTCCTGCAGGTTGATCTCGATATTGATGGTTATCTGATCAAGCTCTATGACACAGCGGGACTTCGTGAGGCGGACGACAGGGTCGAAATGGAAGGCGTGCGGCGCGCGCGTATTGCGCTTCGCGATGCCGATCTTGTCCTGATGCTGGTTGACATGACGGATCCTCAGATTCCCGACGACTTGGAGCAAGCCTCTCCACATGTTACTGTCGGGACAAAGAAGGATCTCATCGATATCGCAGCGGATCGGTATGATCTGCAGATTTCGACGGCGACGGGTGACGGTCTGCCGGAACTACGGCGGTTGATCGGCAACATAGTCGACAAACGTTTTGCCGGCCTATCTATGGCAATCCCCAGCCGCCAACGGCATAAGGATTCGCTAGCGAAATGTTTAACGGCGCTCGATGCGGCAATATCGCAGGAGGATGTGAATCTCGAACTGCGGACCGAGCAGCTGCGAATTGCCGCTGAGTATTTGGGCAGAATTACCGGAAGAGTGGACGTCGAACAGCTGCTCGGGGTGATCTTCTCGGAGTTTTGTATCGGCAAATGATTCACGTGAAACCCTAGGCGCCAGCTTACGCTGGTTTCACGTGAAACGTCTGCCGGATGTGGAGTCTTGAATGACAGATAATGCCTTCGATGTGATTGTGATAGGTGGTGGCCATGCGGGCTCGGAGGCTGCCGGCGCAGCTGCGCGCCTCGGGGCGAAAACCGCTCTGATTACGCATAGACGCGACACGATTGGCGTCATGTCGTGTAATCCGGCAATCGGTGGGCTTGGCAAGGGCCATCTGGTTCGGGAAATTGACGCGATGGACGGCCTGATGGGTCGTATTGCCGATGCTGCGGGCATTCAGTTCAGGATGCTGAACAAGAAGAAGGGCGCGGCTGTCCGCGGTCCGCGGACACAGGCCGATCGAAAGCTTTATCGCCTTGCAATGCTGGCGGCGATCGAAGCGACTCCAGGCCTGGATATCATCGAAGGCGATGCGTTCGATCTGGACGTTGTCGATGGTCGCGTCACCGGTGTGATTATGAAGGATGGTCGAACCCTGAAAGCGCCGGCGGTGGTTTTGACCACTGGAACCTTTCTGCGCGGTCTTATTCATATCGGTTCGGAAAAGACACCGGCCGGGCGTGTCGGTGAAGCGCCGTCGATCGGATTGTCTGCGACCCTCGCCCGCTTGGGATTGCGGTTGGGACGTCTGAAGACCGGAACACCAGCGCGGCTGGATGGAAAGACAATCGACTGGCAATCCGTCGGCCGACAAGGGGCTGACGAGGAGCTTGTTCCGTTCTCCTTCATGACCGACGCGATTACCACGCCACAGATCGAATGCGGGGTCACCAGGACGACCGAAGCGACCCATCGCATTATTGTCGACAACATTATGCGCTCGGCGATGTATTCCGGGCAGATCGAAGGCGTCGGGCCTCGTTATTGTCCGTCTATCGAAGACAAGCTGGTGAAATTCGGAGAGCGGGATGGACATCAGGTCTTTCTCGAGCCCGAGGGACTGGACGATGACACGGTCTATCCGAACGGGATTTCTACCTCCTTGCCGGCGGAGGTTCAGGCCGAATTCATCAAAACGATTCCGGGTCTTGAAGTGGCAAGAATTCTGCAACCGGGCTATGCGATCGAATATGATCATGTTGATCCGAGAGAGCTGACGCCGTCGCTTGAAGTCAAACGGTTGAAAGGCCTGTTTCTCGCCGGTCAGATCAATGGCACCACCGGATATGAGGAGGCTGCCGCCCAGGGTCTGGCAGCCGGGTTGAATGCTGCATTGCGAAGCATCGATTCGGAACCGTTCCATTTTAGCCGAACGAGTTCCTATATCGGCGTCATGATCGACGATCTCACCTCACGCGGCGTTACGGAGCCGTACCGAATGTTTACATCGCGCGCGGAGTATCGGCTGACTTTACGGGCTGACAATGCCGATATGCGTTTGACGCCCCTGGCCATGCGGCTCGGATGCGTGAGCAGCGAGCGGGTACAGCGATTCACGTCCTATCAGGCCGAAATCGAAAATGGCCGGGCGCTGTTGCAGTCGCTGACGGTCACGCCGAATGAAGCGCGACGCGCGGGCCTGAATATAAATCTCGATGGGCAGCGCCGAACTGCCTATGATTTGCTTTCCTATCCGAATTATGATCTGGCCGCGCTCCGGCATGTTTGGCCGGAGGCGCTTGACGCGATCGGGCCGAAAGTCGCGGAAGCGTTGGAAATCGAGGCCGGGTATTCGGTTTATCTGGATCGACAAGCCACGGCGATTGCCGATCAACAACGCGACGAAGACCGGCAGATACCGCTAGAATTCAATTATAACGTACTCTCCGGTCTCTCGAACGAGCTCAAGGCAAAACTCAGCGCTGCTCGACCTTTCAACATCGCCCAGGCCGCAATCGTTGAAGGGATGACGCCCGCAGCAATCGCATTGCTGCTTGTGCACTTGCGTCGCCTACCCTCTTCTGCTCGTCACAGCGCCTGATTACAAGATTTGAGAGACTTTCAGAATGGAATTAAACGGTTTGCGTGTTTCACGTGAAACACAGGAGCGGCTGCAACACTTTGCAGCGCTGTTTCAGAAGTGGGCGAAAGCAATTAATCTGGTGGCGCCGTCGACACTCGATGATCTATGGCACCGGCACATCGCCGATAGCAGCCAGATTTTTCAGATTCATCCGCAACCGGTTACCTGGGTTGACCTCGGCAGTGGAGGTGGCTTTCCGGGCGTTATTACGGCGATTTTCCTGGCCGAGCTGCAAGGTGGATGGGTCCATCTGGTCGAAAGCAACCATAAAAAGGCAGCGTTTCTGCGGACCGCTCTACGGGAAACAAATGCGCGCGGCAGCGTGCATAGCATTCGAATCGAAGATGCCTATACGGAGGTTGGCGAATGCGGAGCGATTTCAGCGCGCGCGCTTACCGATCTTGATGGGCTTATCGGGTATTCGGCCGCTTGGATGCTTGGCAAGGAAAATTGTCGTGGCTTTTTTCATAAAGGCCGGGATTACCGGAAGGAAATCGACAAAGCACGTGGTCGGTGGGAATTCGATCTGTTAGAACATAGAAGCGCCGTCGAGCAGGAATCTGTTATTTTGGAAGTATCAAATCTCCGGCGCTTGGTTTAACAGATCGGATATTGCGGCAATGGCTGGCGAACGACATCGGATTATCACCATCGCAAATCAGAAGGGTGGCGTTGGCAAGACGACCACAGCAATCAATCTGGCAACAGCGCTTGCTGCCATTGGTGAGCGCGTCTTGATCATCGATCTCGACCCGCAGGGCAATGCCAGCACCGGCCTCGGTATCGATCGTCGTGATCGCAAGCTTTCCTCCTACGATCTGATGATTGGTGATCGTGGCATCCCCGAAGTGACTCTCGAGACAGCGGTTCCCAATCTCTTTATCGTCCCGTCGACGATGGATCTGCTTGGCATCGAGATGGAGATCTCGCAGCAAAGCGATCGGGTCTTCAAATTGCGGAAAGCCTTGTCTTCGCCGGAGGCCGTGGCGTTTTCCTATATTCTTCTGGACTGCCCGCCGTCGTTCAATCTGCTGACGATGAATGCCATGGCGGCAGCTCATTCGGTCTTGGTGCCGTTGCAATGTGAATTCTTTGCGCTGGAGGGATTGAGCCAGCTGCTTGAAACCGTCAGCCAGGTTCGGCGAACGGTTAATCCGCGTCTGGATATTCAAGGGATCGTCTTGACGATGTTCGATGCGCGCAACAATCTTGCCCAGCAGGTGGTCAATGACGTGCGCACGCATCTCGGCGAAAAGGTTTACCACACGTTAATTCCGCGCAACGTCCGCGTTTCCGAGGCGCCGTCCTATGGCAAGCCGGCTATTCTCTATGATTTGAAGTGCGCGGGCAGCCAGGCCTACCTGCAGTTGGCCTCTGAGGTCATCCAACGGGAGCGCCAGAGACTGGCCGCGTGACATCATTTTAGGGGTGTAGGTGAGTGTAGATCATGAATGACGATGTATCGAAGAGGCGATTGGGCCGTGGCCTTGCGGCGTTGATTGGTGAAATGGATCAGCCCGTCCCGGTGGAAGCCGAGCGGATTGTCAGTGCCGACAGGATGATCCCGATCGAGTTCGTTAGCCGCAATCCCCGCAATCCTCGTCGTTTCTTCGATGATGCTGAGCTTCATGATCTCGCAAGTTCCATTCGTCAACACGGTATCGTTCAGCCGATTGTTGTGCGGACGATGTCGCGGGATCGTTATGAAATCATCGCCGGCGAGCGACGTTGGCGCGCAGCTCAGCTTGCCGGGCTGATCGAGATTCCTGTCATCGTCCGTGACGTCGATGATAAGACGGCGCTGGAAATTGCCATTGTCGAAAACGTACAGCGCGCGGATCTCAATGCCCTCGAAGAGGCGTTGGGTTATGAGCAGCTTATTGCTGAATATGGTTACACCCAGAACGACCTTGGGGAAATCATTGGTAAAAGCCGCAGCCACGTTGCCAATTCCTTGCGCTTGCTGAAGCTGCCTGATCCGGTTCGCGATCTGCTTGCCGCCGGCAGCCTGTCGGCTGGGCACGCGCGTGCATTGGTTTCAACATCCGACCCGGCAAGTCTTGCCCGTACGATCGTTGCCAAGGGCATGTCGGTGCGTGATGCGGAAAAGCTGGCGCAAAACAATATCAAGGCCCAATCGGAGCCGCAGCAGGCGACATTGCGGCGAGATCAGAAGGATTCTGACACGCTGGCGCTGGAACGGACACTTTCCGATGCGCTCGGCCTTGATGTTGCGATCAATCACAAGGCAAGCGGCGGCCAGATCAAAATTTCCTATAAGTCACTGGAGCAGCTCGAGGAAATCTGCCGCTTACTCGAAAGGCGCTAGAGCGCCGTGCGTCCTGAGGACGCACAAAGGACGCTCTAACTTCAACCCTCGCAATGTGCTGTCCGATGATCAATCTCGATTTTCGGTCAACGCGCGTTGGTCAGGCGGATTTCCGGCCGGATTGAAGGGTGGTGGAAAGAAGCGTTTGCATCGCAACGCTGTCTTCCAGCACCTGCCGCCGTCTGCTTTGCAGAATAGCGGCCTGTAGCCGATTGGATTCACGGGCGATGCTTTCCGCGGTCCATTGGCGCAGTGCCTGTTCGATAATCGGCTTGCGGCGGAAATGCAAATGCCGCCCCATCGTCTGCATGATCTGAGGTGCCTGCAGCCGTTTTTCATCCATTTCGGCGCGCATCGAATCCAGAAGTTGGAATTGCTTCAGGCATGCCTGCAGAACGAGAAAGATCGCGGTTTTTGAACTACTGATCTTTTGCATGGCGTGCAGAAAGGCATTGAGATCACCGCCGAGAATGGCGTCGACGGCGTCGTCAACCGAGATAGCGCTGGCGTCGCCGATTATTTCGGTAACGTGATGTTCTTCGATCGTATTGAAGCCGCGGCAGTAAAGAGCGAGCTTGCGCACCTCGTTTCGGGAAGCGATCCGATCGCCGCCGATCAACGCGATCAGCGCCTGGCGCGCGGCCGGCGTAATGCCGAGCTTCTCTGCGCTAAGTTCAGTATCGATCAAGGCATTCAAGGCGCGGCTGTCGTCGGCGTAGGACGGGATCGTCATGACAGATCGTGCGGCTTCGGCGGTCTTGCGCAGCAGCGAGCCCTTCTTCAGGTCGCCGGCCTCGACGATCAGATAGGCGGCTTCGAGTGGTTTTTCAGCCAGCAGCGCCAGGGAGTCGACCAGGTATTTCTCGTTGGCGGCACCGCGGATCCAGATCAGTTTCTCACCGCCGAACAGCCCGATCGACTGGACCTCGTCGACCAACCGCCCGGGATCCTTCTGCAGGTCGCCGACATCGAGTTTCGTCAGCGAGAAGGGATCGTCAAGCGCGACACCGCTCTTGCCGGCGAGCAAGCCCGCTCGTTCGGAAACAAGGCCGCGATCCGGCCCGTAGATGACGAAAATCCGATAGTTCCGTGCCGATTTCTGCAGGAAGGTATCGAATTCGTGGGATTTTATCTCGGCCACATCTCCGCCCTCAGCGGCTGAGGGCAGCGGCGATATCGGCCCCTACGAATTCCGCTACCTGATCTGCCGCACGGTTTTGGGCATCACGGATTGCGCGCTGCTTTGCGAATTCCTGGTCAGGGAAATCCACCAGCGCCGTGGTCGCGCGGCTGCCGGCCTTGATGACATGATTGTCGGTCGCCGCGCGTAGCGTGTAGGTGACGCTGACGGTCACACGACCGGCTCGCGACGTATCGTCGGATTCGGTCAGCAACGTATCGGCAACGGTCGACGTGGCGTGCATTTCGACCTGATATTCCGGTTTTTCCGGCTCGCCGGCCCCACGTGACGCTAGGAAGACCAAGTGGTTACGGACCTGTTGTTCGATGCGGCTGCCTGCTGGGGAAAAGCCGACCGAGGAAAGCTTTTCAGTGACACCGGAACTCTCGGAGTAGAGCGGACGAACCTGGCAGGCGGAGAGAAAAGCCGCGGAGGCAAGGATCATAGCGATGCCGGCATTGCGGGCCAGCTTGCAAGCGATATCAGACGACAATGTTTACAATCCTTTGGGGAACCACGATGATCTTTTTCGGTGCCTGTCCGTTCAACGCGTTCTTCACCGCATCCAGATCCAGCACGGCGTCGGTAACGGCATTCTGATCTGCATCGCGAGAAATTGTCAATTCAGCGCGTTTCTTGCCATTGATCTGTACCGGCAGGACGACATCGTTTTCGATAACGAGTGTTTCGTCGTACTGCGGCCAGCTTGCCCGGGCAAGCAACCTTTCATTGCCGAGTGCGGCCCAGCATTCCTCAGCGAGATGCGGCGTCATCGGAGAGACGAGTTGAATCAGGATCTCTGCGGCATCGCGTACCGCCGCGCGGTAGGTTGCATCACCCTCGCCCGCCGCAACCTTCGTCATCGGTGCGGCCAGCGCGTTGACGAGTTCATAAATTCGGGCAACGGCCTTGTTGAACCAGAGCTTGTCATAGTCGTTCTGGACGGCCTTCAGCGTTTTGTGGGCAGCCTGCGAGATTGACAACGCTTCCCCATCGGTTGCCGGCGCCGGTGCGACGGCGGAGAGCGCCTCCGCAGCTTCGGAAATCAGGCGCCACAAACGCTGGGTAAAGCGATGAGCGCCTTCGACGCCCGCTTCGGACCAGATGACATCGCGCTCCGGCGGGGAGTCGGACAGAACGAAGAAACGAGCGGTATCAGCGCCGTAGGAGGCAATGATATCGTCAGGATCGACGACGTTCTTCTTCGACTTAGACATTTTCTCGATCGAGCCGATCGCGACTTCCTCGCCCGACGTCAGCAGGAAAGCCCGGCGTTTGCCGTCGAGTTCGTCGATGCGGATATCGGCGGGTGCCACCCATTCGCGGCCGGCGCCGGCGCCGCGGCTATAGGTTTCGTGGACCACCATGCCTTGGGTGAAGAGACCCTTAAAAGGTTCGGTGGCGGCGACGTGACCGGTCTCGCGCATGGCGCGGGTGAAGAAGCGAGAATAGAGCAGGTGCAGGATCGCGTGCTCGATGCCGCCGATATACTGGTCGACCGGCAGCCAGCGGTTTGCCGCTTCCGGATCGGTCGGCTTGTCTTCCCAGGGCGCGGTGAAGCGGGTGAAATACCAGCTCGAATCGACGAAGGTATCCATTGTATCCGTCTCGCGGCGTGCATCCTTGCCGCAGTTCGGGCAAGAGACATGACGCCAGGTCGGATGACGGTCGAGCGGATTGCCGGGCTGGTCGAAAGCGACGTCGTCGGGCAGTTTGACAGGCAGGTCCTCCTTCGGCACCGGCACGACACCGCAATCATCGCAATGGATGACCGGGATCGGGCAGCCCCAATAACGCTGGCGGGAAATACCCCAGTCGCGCAGACGGAAGTTGACCTTGCGCTCGCCCTGCGGTGCATTGCCGAGCGAAGCGGCCGACACCCGATCGGCGACGACATCGAAGGCTTCCTCTGTGGTCTTGCCGTCGAGGAAGCGCGAATTGATCATCACACCATCACCGTCATAGGCCGTGTCGCCGACGGAAAAGCTTGCCGCATCGCCATCCCTTGGCATGACGACGGCCACAACCGGCAGGTCATATTTGCGTGCAAAATCAAGGTCGCGCTGGTCGCCCGACGGGCAGCCGAAGATCGCGCCCGTGCCGTAATCCATCAGGACGAAGTTGGCGATATAGACGGGCAGCTCCCAAGAGGGATCAAGCGGATGCCTGACGCGGATACCGGTATCCATGCCCTTCTTTTCGGCGGTCTCGAGCGCTGCGAGCGACGTGCCCGCGCGACGGCACTCCTCGCAGAAGGCGTCGATATCAGGGTTCTTCGCGGCGGCATCCTTCGCCAGCGGATGATCGGCGGCGATCGCCAGGAAAGAGGCGCCGAAGAGCGTGTCCGGCCGGGTCGTATAGACCGTGACTTCGCTCTCGCCGGCAGGTGCCGTTTCCGGCACGATCTCCCAGCGGATCGTCAGGCCCTCCGAACGGCCGATCCAGTTCTTCTGCATCAGGCGGACTTTTTCCGGCCACTGGTCGAGCGTATCCAGCGCGTCCAGCAGATCCTGGCTAAAGTCGGTGATCTTGAAGAACCATTGCGTCAATTCGCGCTGTTCGACGAGCGCACCGGAACGCCAGCCGCGTCCATCGATTACCTGTTCGTTGGCGAGCACGGTATTATCGACAGGATCCCAGTTGACCTTGGACTGCTTGCGATAGACCAGGCCCTTCTCCAGGAAATCCACGAAGAGATGCTGCTGGTGCTGGTAATATTCGACGTCGCAGGTGGCGAATTCGCGGCTCCAGTCCAGCGAAAGCCCCATGGCCTTCAGCTGCGCCTTCATCGAGGCGATATTCTGGTAGGTCCAAGAGGCGGGGTGAACGCCACGCTCCATGGCGGCATTCTCCGCCGGCATGCCGAAGGCGTCCCAGCCCATTGGATGCAGCACGTTGTAACCGCGGGCGCGCTTGTAGCGGGCGACGACATCGCCCATGGCGTAATTGCGGACATGGCCCATATGGATGCGCCCCGACGGATAGGGGAACATTTCGAGGACGTAATATTTTTCGCGCGGATCGGCGTTGTCGGTCTCGAAGACCTTGTCTTCATTCCATTTCTGCTGCCAGCGGGGCTCGGCGTCGCGCGGATTATAACGTTCGGTGGCCATGGTATTCGTATTTCCGGAAAATCAGGGGAGTTGGTCGAGACCTTCACCATGAAACCACCGTAGCGTCAAGTTTTGCAGGCGCTGCAAGAGTCCGATCTTGATCACGCGCAAGCGATTTCGCGAAGGCGGGTCTTGGCAAGCACAGGTTGGCTGGTTAGTTCATTGCCAATCCTTTCATGCTGGTATGTCGAGGCAGAACGATGGAACTTCAAGAGCGGTTGAACGACGTGCGATCACGGATTGCGGCCGAGGAACGCGCGGCAGGTCGTCCGGCGGGTTCCGTTCAGCTCGTCGCGGTGTCGAAGACCTTCGAGGCGGACGCAATCCGACCGGCCATCGAAGCCGGACAGCGGGTTTTCGGCGAGAACCGCGTGCAGGAAAGCCAGGGCAAGTGGCCGGCGCTGAAGGCTGAGCGGCTCGATATCGAGCTGCATCTGATCGGACCGCTGCAATCGAACAAGGCGGCGGATGCCGTAGCGCTTTTCGACGTCATCGAGACGGTGGACCGGGAAAAGATCGCCCGCGCGCTTGCCGAGGAGATGAAGCGGCAAGCCAAGACGCTGCGGCTCTACGTCCAGGTCAATAGCGGGCTCGAACCGCAGAAGGCGGGCATTGCTCCTGACGACACGCCAGCCTTCGTCGCCTTCTGCCGCGACGAGCTCGGCCTTTCCATCGAAGGGTTGATGTGCATTCCGCCGGCCGAGGAAAACCCCGGGCCGCATTTCGCCCTGCTGGCAAAGCTCGCGCTCAAATGCGGCGTCGAAAAACTTTCCATGGGCATGTCGGGCGACTACGAGACGGCTATCGCCTTCGGCGCCACAAGCGTCCGCGTCGGATCGGCGATTTTCGGCGCGCGCTGATACGCGGCTTTGGTCGGGCTTCCTGTCTCGCTTCACCCCGTCTAGATTTAAGATCGAGGTTGCATGTCCTGGGGAGGAGCAAATGCAGAACGGCTATCATCAGGCCTATGCGGCCTGGAAACGCGATCCCGAAGCCTTCTGGCGCGAAGCAGCCGTCGGCATCGACTGGTTCAAGCCGCCGGAGCGGATTTTTTCGCCCAATGAGGGCGTCTATGGCCGCTGGTTCTCTGGAGCGGAAACCAATACCTGCCACAATTGCCTGGACCGGCACGTGGCTGCCGGCCGCGGCGGCGAGACAGCGGTCATCTTCGACAGCGCAATGAACGGCGAGAAGCGTCATTTCACCTATGACGAGGTGCTTCGGGATGTGATGGCCATTGCAGCAGCGCTGGTCGAGCGCGGCATCGGCAAAGGCGATCGCGTCATCCTTTATATGCCGATGGTGCCGGAGGCGGTCTTTTCCATGCTCGCCTGCGCCCGCATCGGTGCGGTTCACTCCGTCGTTTTCGGCGGGTTTGCCGCCAGCGAACTTGCGGCGCGCATCGACGATTGCGGTGCGAAGCTGGTGATCACCGCGAGCTGCGGGCTCGAGCCTGGTCGCATCGTCGCCTACAAGCCTCTGGTCGATCAGGCGATCGAGATCGCGCATTCGAAGCCGGGCCGCTGTCTGGTGCTGCAGCGGCCTGAGCTTCGCGCAGATCTCGCCAGCGGTCGCGATCAGGATTTCGAGACGGCGGTGGCGCGGCATCGTGGCGCCGAGATCGCCTGTGTCTCCGTCAAGGCGACCGATCCGCTCTACATCCTCTATACCTCGGGCACGACAGGCCAGCCGAAGGGCGTCGTGCGCGACAATGGCGGCCATATGGTCGCGCTCAACTGGTCGATGCGGAATATCTACGGCTTGAAGCCGGGCGAGGTCTTCTGGACGGCTTCGGATATCGGCTGGGTCGTCGGACATTCCTATATCGTCTATGCCCCGCTGCTATCAGGCGTAACCACACTGATCTTCGAGGGGAAGCCGGTCGGCACTCCAGATGCGGGCACATTTTGGCGCATTGTTTCAGAATATCAGGTGCGGGTGCTCTTCACGGCGCCAACGGCATTCCGCGCCATCCGGCGGGAGGACGGTGACGGTGAACTGATGCGCCAATATCCTATGCCGGATCTACGGGCGCTGTTTCTGGCCGGCGAGAGGGCGGATCCCGAAACGTTGAAATGGGCGGAGCGCATGCTTGGCATACCCGTCATCGATCATTGGTGGCAGACGGAGACCGGCTGGCCAATCGCGGCAAATCCGCTCGGTCTCGGTGCCCTTCCCATCAAGCACGGTTCGCCGACACTGCCGATGCCCGGCTATGATATTGCGGTGCTCGATGATGCCGGTCATCCGATCGAGGCGGGAACGCTTGGCAATATCGTCATCAAGCTGCCCTTGCCGCCCGGCTGTCTGCCGACCCTCTGGAACGCGGACGAGCGTTTCCGATCGGCCTATCTCGACGAGTTTCCCGGTTACTACAAGACGGCCGACGCCGGCTATGTCGACGAAGACGGCTATCTCTTCATCATGTCGCGCACCGACGACATCATCAATTGCGCCGGTCATCGGCTCTCGACCGGGGCGATGGAGGAGGTCTGCGCGCGTCATCCCGATGTCGCCGAATGCGCTGTTATCGGCGTGATCGATGTGCTGAAGGGTCAGGCGCCCTGCGGTTTCCTGGTGCTGAAACGACATGTTTCCCGGGACGCGACGGCGATCGAATCAGAGGTCGTGGCGATGATTCGTGATTCGATCGGGCCTGTCGCCGCCTTCAAGACGGCCATCACCGTTAACCGGTTGCCGAAGACACGCTCCGGCAAAATCCTGCGCGGCACGATGCAGAAGATCGCTGATGGCATACCGTGGAAAATGCCTGCAACCATTGATGATCCAACGATTTTAGAGGAAATTGCCGAGGCGCTGCGTGGGCGCGGTTTGGGCTCCCTGCCGATGTGAAATTAAACTTTCGGTAAAGCTAATTGAGGAATTGTTAACCATGTTGTTGCAAGCATTTGTTAACGGCAATGGCTTGCATAGCAGGCTTTGCATGACGCGGTCGCCGTTACCGGCCTACTGCATAATTCCTTAAATCGGAATCGATTTAAGGCCAAAATTATGCAGCAGTAGAAGTGCTACAGCGTCCTTTGCGCGTCTGAAAGACGCGCGGCGCTGTAGTCCGGATTGCCTCTTTCTCAACGATTGTGGAACGGATCATGACAAGCATCCTTACCAACAACGCTGCCATGGCAGCGCTGCAGACTTTGCGCGGCGTAAACGATAGCCTCAAGGACACCCAGGGTCGCGTTTCATCGGGTTATCGTGTCGAAAAGGCGGCTGACAATGCCGCTTACTGGTCGATTGCTACGACCATGCGTTCTGACAACAAGGCGCTTTCGGCCGTCTCCGACGCGCTCGGTCTCGGCGCGGCCAAGGTCGATACCGCCTATTCGGCCATGGATAGCGCACTCGATGTCGTCAGTGACATCAAGGCCAAGATCGTCGCCGCCACGGAAAAGGGCGTCGACAAGACGAAGATCCAGCAAGAACTCGACCAGCTGCAGGAGCAACTGCTCAGCATCGCTCAATCGGCGTCCTTCTCCGGCGAGAACTGGGTTGCCGGCGCCTCCGGCACGAAGAGCGTTGTTTCGTCCTTCGTGCGCGACGGCAGCAATGCCGTCTCCGTCAAGATGACGGACTACGTGCTTGATTCGGGCTCGCTTGGAAACGTGCTTTTCGGCATGACGAGCACCGGTGCAATCGAGACGTCCAGCGGTATCATCGGCACGGCCTTCAACGGAACCTATGGCGGCACCGTCATCGTCATGGCGTCAATATATGATCTCGACATCACCGGTTTCACCCAGGGTCAGCTTGACGCAGCCCTGACCGGTGTCGAACTGGTTCTCGGCGCTATGACCGCCGCCGGCTCGGCATTGGGCTCGATCTCGACCCGGATCCAGCTGCAGGAAACATTCGTCAGCGGTCTGCACGATTCGATCGACTCCGGCGTCGGCCGTCTGGTCGATGCCGATATGGAAGAGGAATCGAGCAAGCTCTCGGCGTTGCAGACGCAGCAGCAGCTCGCCATCCAGTCGCTATCGATCGCCAACAGTTCGGCGCAGAACATTCTCACCCTGTTCCGCAGCTAATTCGAAACAGCCAATCCGCAACAAAAAACCCCGCCGGTCAGCTCATACCGGCGGGGTTTTTTGTGAGATCTATGATGTCTCAGTACTGATCGTCGTCCTCGTCCTTCGGCGCCGAGCGCAGCGAGCTCAGCTTGCGGAAGACGGCATCGGCGTCGATTTCCTTTTCCTTTTCCTCCTCGCGCTCGTAGCTCGGGGTCAGGCGCTCGGTTTCCTGAGCCGATTGCAGCGTTGCGCCAAGCTCGGCAGCGGTCGGCAGCGGACGGCCCTTGGAGGCCTTTTCCACTTCCATGTCGAGATCGATCTGGCTGCAGAGGCCGAGCGTTACCGGATCCATCGGCGCCAGGTTGGCGGAGTTCCAGTGGGTGCGCTCGCGGATTTGCTCGATGGTCGACTTCGTCGTGCCGACGAGGCGGGAAATCTGCGCGTCCTTCAGCTCCGGATGGTTGCGAACGAGCCAGAGAATGGCGTTCGGGCGGTCCTGGCGCTTGGAAACCGGCGTATAACGCGGACCGCGGCGCTTGGATTCCGGCACGCGCACCTTCGGTTCGGAAAGCTTCAGCTTGTGGTTCGGGTTGGCCTCGGCGCGGGCAATCTCGTCGCGGGAAAGCTGTCCTGTCGAGATCGGGTCGAGGCCCTTGATGCCCTGCGCCGCTTCGCCGTCGGCGATCGCCTTGACTTCGAGCGGATGCAGTTTGCAGAACTGCGCGATCTGATCGAAAGACAGTGCCGTATTGTCGACGAGCCAGATGGCGGTCGCCTTCGGCATGAGCAGTGTTTGAGCCATGGATATAGTCCTTCTATCGTCCGCGCCGGTCGCGGTCCGTGGATTGTCACCACAATGTCCGGGAAATATGCCGCTATATAACCGCACTGTCGCATAATTGCAATTCTTCCGAAATGAAATGACCTTCGTCTAATTGCCGTGACGGTGCGAACTGCTATGAATTGCCGTGATTTCAGTCCGGGCCCTTCCTAGCTCACGCGGCCCGTCGCATGTCCCATGAGGAGGAGTTGCATGTCGGAGAAGATCTATCCGGTCACGAAGCCGGTGAAGGCGCGCGCCCTGATCGATAAGGAAAAGTACCTGAAATGGTACGAGGAAAGCGTCGAGAACCCGGATAAGTTCTGGGGCAAGCACGGCAAGCGGATCGACTGGTTCAAGCCCTATACCAAGGTCAAGAACACTTCCTTTACCGGCAAGGTTTCGATCAAGTGGTTCGAGGACGGTCAGACAAACGTCTCCTACAACTGCATCGACCGGCATCTGAAAACGAATGGCGACCAGGTGGCGATCATTTGGGAAGGCGACAACCCCTATATCGATAAGAAGGTCACCTATAACGAGCTCTACGAGCATGTCTGCCGGATGGCGAACGTCTTGAAGAAGCACGGCGTCAAGAAGGGCGATCGCGTCACCATCTACATGCCGATGATCCCCGAAGCCGCCTATGCGATGCTCGCCTGCGCTCGCATCGGCGCGGTGCACTCGGTCGTCTTCGGCGGTTTCTCGCCGGAGGCCTTGGCGGGGCGTATCGTCGATTGCGAATCCACCTTCGTCATCACCTGCGACGAAGGCGTGCGCGGCGGCAAGCCGGTGCCGCTGAAGGACAATACCGATACGGCTATTCACATTGCAGCACGCCAGCACG
>NZ_PQIG01000083.1 GCF_012349115.1 Rhizobium ruizarguesonis | reverse complement strand
TATCGCCCGCGAACTGGCCAAGGAAAAGGCCGGGGCCCTTGATCGTCTTCATGTCAGATTCCTCCCTGAATATCGACCGTAAACGTTTCTGAAGTGTTGTAGCACGCATTTTGGCGGGAGCAAGACGCCTCCTCGCCCTTGCCGTCGGATCTGGCGCGGGGCCAGATGCGGTATGGCTGCGACCTAATCATGACCGGCTTTGGTCGGCAAGAGGTACGTGCCGCATTTTCGCAGACACGCCCGAAGCAAGGCATAAAAAATGCGCCCATCCTTTCGAATGGGCGCATGTCTCCAGTCAATCGATCAGAACGGAGAATCCGGGAAGTAGAAGTCCTTGGCATTGTCCTTGGTGACGAGCGTCGCGTCGAGGATGTAGCTGCCGTGAACCGGGACCTGATCATAAAGTGCCGCCGCCGTCAGCTCCATCGCCGTGCCGACCATTGCCGGCGGATAGAGAACGTCGACCGGGATCAGCTTGTCGCCGTCCATGACCTTCTTGACCATGTCCTTGGAACCGGCGCCGGCAACGACATACTTGATGTCGGTGCGCTTGGCTTGCTCGATCGCCTGCAGAACGCCAACAGCCATGTCGTCGTCCTGGCACCATACGACGTCGATCTTCTGGTACTTGGTCAGGTAGTCCTGCATGACCTTGAAGGCATCGTCGCGGTTCCAGTTGCCGTACTGGCGGTCGAGAACCTTGACGTTCGAGCCGGCAATGCCCTTGTCGAAGCCGTCCTGGCGCTGCTGGTCGATCGGGATCGGCAGACCGCGGATGATGACCACTTCGGCGTCCGGCGTGGTGTCCTTGATGTACTTGCCGGCGACTTCGCCGAGAGCCGGGTTGTTGCCGGCGACATAGAGGTCGCGCACGGAATTGTCGTTGTTGCTCGGCGCGCGGTCGACGAGAGCGACGAACTTGCCCTTGCCCTTGACTTCCTTGATGGCGTTGACAAGCGGATCCGGATCCGACGGCAGGATAACGAGGGCGTCGATGCCCTGCGTATCGAGATCCTGCACAGCGTTGGCCTGGCTTGCGGCGTCCGGCGAGGTCTTGACGATGACGTTGAGACCGGGATGTTCGGCCATCAGCAGCTTGGCGACGCGCTCGGCATGGAACACCACGCCCGACGTCCAACCGTGGTCGGCGGCCGGAATGGATACGCCGATCGTGAATTTCTTGTCCTGGGCGTGAGCGGCGCCGGCGAACGTCACCGCCGCAACCGCCAGGCCCAACATCAATTTACGCATGCTATTTCCTCCCAATAATTTCAGGGACTTTTCCATATCGGGACCGGACGCCCTGTAAGCCCGATCAATTCATGATTTGCGCACCAGCGAGCGCTGGACGAACATGGCGATGATGATGATCGCACCCTGGATGGCGCCGATCAGATACTCGCTGATGAAATTCGAAAGCAGCATGATGTTGCCGACCAGTTCGAGAATGAAGGCGCCGCAGATCGTGCCCCAGACCCTGCCCGCGCCGCCCTTGAGCGCCGTACCGCCGACCACGACGGCCGTAATCGCCTGCAGCTCCCACAGGATGCCCGTCGTCGCCGACGTCGAGCCGAGACGGGGAACATAGAGCAGCACGGCAATGGCGACGCACAATCCCTGGATGACGAAGGCGATCGTCCGCACACGGTTGACCGCGATACCTGAGTAGCGGGCGACATCGCTGTTTGATCCCACAGCGACGACGTGGCGCCCGTAGCGGGTGCGATAGAGGATGAAGGCCGCAACCGCCGTCACTGCCAGGATCACCACGATCGGCACCGGTATGCCGGCGACATTGCCGAAATAAGCAGGGCGATAGAGCGTCTGGATATCGGCGGAGCGAAGCGTGATCGCACCGCCCTGCGACAGCCATGTCGTCAGGCCGCGATAGATGCCCATCGTGCCGAGCGTCGCGATGAAGGGCTCGATCTTGCCCACCGTCGTGATCAGGCCGTTCGCCAGGCCGCAGAGCGCGCCGGCGACGATCGTGAAGACGACCGCGACCACGAGCATCAAAGCCGGGTTTGCGATGGCGCCCGAATTCATCAGCAGGATCATCAGGCTGGCGACGAAGGCCACCATCGAGCCGACAGACAGATCGAGGTCGCCCGCTGATATCACGAAGGTCGCACCGACCGCGATGATGGCGATGAATGCGCTGCGCGTCGCGACATTGGCAAGATTGGTGATGCCGATGAAATTGGGATTGACCAGGGCTCCGACGATCAGCAGCAGCGCAAGGGCGACGAAGGGCGCGACCGCACGCAGGTCGACATCCCGCCAGGATCGGCGCCGGATTTCCCTGGTCTCCTCGTTGACACTCATTTCCAAAACCAACCTCCCGTCCCATATTTTCTGGGAATCTTATCTATCGTCCTGATCGGCAAAGCCCTGCTTCAGCCCTCAGGCGGCCGCCTTCCTCTTGAGCCCGGCGGCGTAACGCATGATCTCCTGCTCGGAAATCTCGTCGCCCTCGAGCACGCCGACGATACGCCCTTCGCGCATCACCGCCACTCTCGTGCAGAGGCCGATGACCTCCGGCATCTCCGAGGACACGACGATGATCGACCGGCCGTCCCGGGCGAGCGCCGAGATGAAATGATAGATCTGCTGCTTGGTGCCGACATCGATGCCGCGCGTCGGCTCGTCGATGATGATGATCTGAGGCTCGGTCTCCATGACCTTGGCCAGCAGCAGCTTCTGCTGGTTCCCCCCCGACATCCGGCCGGCGACGATATTGCCGTCGCGAACCCTGATATCGAAGCGGCGCTTGGCCTTTGCCATCGCGGCCGCTTCGCTGCCCGGGCTGAGATAACCGTGACGCGCGTGCCTTCCGAGCGATTGCAGTGTCAGATTGGTCACCATGCCGGAGCGCAGCAGCAGGCCTTTCGACTTGCGGTCCTTGGTCATGTAGGCGAGCCCACAACGATTGGCGGCATGCACATCGCCGGACGGAACCGTTTCCCCCTTGATGACCACCTCGCCCTCGAGACGGGTCCGCAATCCGGCGATCGCTTCCATCAGTTCGGTGCGGCCGGAGCCGATCATGCCGGAAAAACCGATGATCTCGCCCTTGCGCACCTCGAAGCTCGCGTCCCTCACATAACCCGTCGACACCGAGGCGACGCTGAGGACGATCTCCTCGTCGACATCAGGCTCGACCTTGGCGGGATAGAGGCTGGAGAGTTCGCGGCCGACCATCAGCTGCGCGATCGATTCCCCGTCCAGAATGGACGTCGCCGAAGTCTTGATCCACTGGCCGTCGCGCAGCACCGTGACGCGGTCGGTCAGTTCCATCACCTCGTCGAGCTTGTGGGACACGAAGACGAAGCTGGTACCCTGGTCGCGAAGTTTGCGAACCTGCTTGAATAGCATATTGGTCTCTTCCCGCGACAGCACCGCGGTCGGCTCGTCCATGAACACCACCCGCGCGTCGCGGCTGATCGCCTTGGCGATTTCGACCATCTGCTTGTCGGCGATGGAAAGCGTGCTGATCAGTGCATTCTCATCGACATGCGAACCGAGCACGTCGAGAACCTTGCGTGTCTCCGACCGCATATATTTGCGGTCGAGCATGCCGAAACGGGTGACTTCACGCCCGAGGAAGAGGCTCTCCGTCACGGTCAGATGTTCGGCGAGGTTGAATTCCTGGTGAATGATGACGATGCCGAGCGCCTCGGCGGCGCCGTTGGGCGGCAGGACGACGGGCTTGCCGTCGAGCAGGATTTCGCCGGAACTCGGCTGTTCGAAACCGGACAAAACCTTGACAAGCGTGGACTTGCCGGCGCCATTTTCACCCATGAGCGCATGGATTTCGCCGGCGCGGAGATCGAAGTTCACGCTGAAGAGGACCTGCACTCCACTGAAGGATTTGCATATGCGCCTGGCGGACAGCACCACGGGTGCGGTGTCGGCGATCTCCACGGTCATCTGATCCTCCCCAAAGCGGCTCCCCGTCCGCTCTGAAGCCTTATGTAAACCTTTACATACATCGTGTAAAGGTTTACATCGTTGATTTACACAGATCAGTTGAAGCCTGCCTTTGACCTCTCGACAAGTCTGTGTAGTGTCGCGGCGAAGACAGCCCCAAGGCAGAGCCCAGTGTCGAATTCCACGCCCGCAACCATCGAAGACGTCGCCCGGATCGCCGAGGTCTCCATCGCGACGGTTTCCCGGGCAATCCATATGCCGGAGAAGGTCGCCAACTCCACGCGCCTCAAGGTCAACCAGGCGATCGCCATCACCGGCTATACGACGAATGCCATGGCGCGCAGCCTGAGGCTCGGCCGCTCCAACATGATCCTCGTCGTGGCGCCCGATATCGGCGATCCCAATTTCTCCAACATTCTCGTCGGGCTGGAGAACGAAGCACGCGCACACGGCTACGGCATCCTGATCGGCCACACGCAGAACGATGCCCAGCGCGGCTTGGAATATCTGAAATTCTTCAATTCCAACCAGGCGGCCGGATTGATCCTCTTCACCGGCATCCTGCCCTTCGGGCATCAGACGATGACCGCGCGGCTACCGCCGAGCGTCGGCGTTTTCGAGCCCGTCTTCAACGGCGGCATTCCCTATGTCGGCGTCGACGACACCGAAGGCGCTCGGAAAGCGGTGGACCTGCTGCTGGCCGAAGGGCATCGCAAGATCGCCTTCATCGGCGATTCACGCACCCGGCTTGCCTATACCAGGCGTCGCATGGGGTACGATGCCGGCCTCGACGCCGCCGGCATCCCGCCCGACACCAGGATCGTGCTCGAAGGTGACGGCACGATCGAAAGCGGGCGGCATGCGGTCGAACAGCTTTTCATGCGTGACACGCTTCCGACCGCCTTCATGTGCGTCAACGACCAGACGGCGATCGGCGTCATGATCGGGCTCGGCGCGCGGGGTTACGACATTCCACGGGATTTCTCGGTGACCGGTTTCGACGACGTGCCGCAGGCAGTCTTCATATCGCCGCCGCTGACCACGATCCGCCAGCCGAGAACGGCAATCGGCAAGCAGGCGATGGCGCTGCTGCTGGAACTCCTGTCCGATGGCCGGCCGACCGAAACGGAAATCCTGCTGAGACCGGATCTGGTGGTCCGAAACTCCGTCTCGGCGCCGTCGCGCAACTGGTTGAAACGGTAAACCGATATAGGCTGAAAGCTTCCGGCCAGCGCCCGGTCAGAAAGGGTTGCGCCGACGGCCGATGACCGCCGGCGCGCTTTATCAGACGTAGCGGTTGACGACGTTCTCCAGCAGTTCCTGCTTGCCGGATCTCGGCTGCGGGTTCACGTCGTGGCTCTCGACATAGTGAGTGATCTCATCCAGCGAATACTCGCCGCGGAAGAGCTTCCGCGCCTCGGCGGATTCCCAGCCGGCATAACGATCGGCGAGCGGCTGCGACAGAGCCTTGTCCTCGATCATCTTGGCGGCGGCCTTCAGGCCGCGGGCGCAGCAATCCATGCCGCCGATATGGCCGATCAGCAGATCCGCCGGGTCGAGAGACTGACGGCGAAGCTTCGAGTCGAAGTTGGTGCCGCCGGTCTTGAAGCCGCCGCCTGCCAGAACATGGTAGTAGGCGAGCGCCATTTCGGGAACATTGTTCGGGAACTGATCGGTATCCCAGCCGGACTGGTAGTCGTTGCGGTTCATGTCGATCGAGCCGAAGATGCCGAGCGCATTAGCAAGCGCCAACTCGTGCTCGAAGGAGTGACCGGCAAGGATCGCGTGGCCCTGCTCGATATTGAGCTTCACCTCGTTTTCAAGGCCGTGCTTCTTGAGGAAGCCATAGACGGTTGCGACGTCGTAGTCATACTGATGCTTGGTCGGCTCCTGCGGCTTCGGCTCGATCAGGATCGTGCCCTTGTAGCCGATCTTGTGCTTGTATTCGACGACGAGGTTGAGGAAGCGTCCGAGCTGGTCGAGCTCGCGGCCGATATCGGTGTTGAGCAGCGTCTCGTAACCTTCGCGCCCGCCCCAGAGCACGTAGTTTTCGCCGCCGAGCTTCTGCGTGGCATCGATGCAGGTCTTTACCGTCGCGGCTGCGAAAGCGAAGACATCGGGATCCGGATTGGTCGCAGCGCCCGACATATAGCGGCGGTGGGAGAAGAGGTTCGCCGTGCCCCAGAGCAGCTTGGTGCCGGTTGCGGCCTGCTTCTCGGCGAAATAGTCGACGATCTCGTTGAGGTTTTTGGTGTTCTCGGCGAAACTCTTGCCTTCGGGACGCACGTCGGCGTCATGGAAGCAGTAGTAGGGCGAACCGAGCAGCGAGAAGAATTCGAAGGCGACGTCGGCCTTGAGCTTGGCGGCCTTCATCGTGTCCTCGAACCAAGGGCGCAGGAAGGTCTGGCCACCGAAGGGGTCGCCGCCCGGCCAAGTGAAGGTGTGCCAGTAGGCCACCGCAAAGCGCAAATGGTCTTCCATGCGCTTGCCCATGACGATCTCGTCCGGCTGGTAGTAGCGGAAGGCCAGCGGATTGGTGCTGTCCGGGCCTTCGTATTTTACTTTCTGGATATCGCCGAAAAATCCGGTGCTCATGTTGATTCTCCTTGGGTTCGTATCTTTTCGAAGTTCTGAATTGTTGGCCTACGCCAGCGACTTTATCGCCGGGTAGAGCGCACGGTAGCGCTTGTAAGCATCCTCATAAGCGCCGCTCAGTGCGGACACCGGTTCGATCGTGCCGGCCGTTACCGGCGGCGTGCAGACGGCAATCGGATCCGCGCCCGTTGCTGCGATCAGGCCGAGGCGGGCGGCGCCGAAGGCCGCGCCGAAATCGCCGTCGGCCGGTAGGTCGACCGGAACGCCGAGCGCGGTCGCGATCGACGCCAGCCAGTAATGCGAGCGCGAACCGCCGCCGATCGCCGTGACCCGGGATATGCCGGTGCCGGCCGAGCGCAGCGCTTCGAGATTGTCGCGAATGGCGAAGGCGACGCCTTCGAGCACCGCCTGGGTGAGAACGACACGGCTGCTCTCATGTTCGAGGCCGATGAAGGCGCCGCGGATGACGGCATCATTGTGCGGCGTGCGCTCGCCGGAGAGATAAGGCAGGAAAGTGACACCGGTGGGCGCCTTCAGTGTCTCGCCGAGTTCGCCGGTGAGATCGGCGGCCGACTTGCCGGTCACACCGGAATGCCAGTTGAGCGCATCGGTGGCCGACAGGATGACACCCATCTGATGCCAGGTGTTCGGCAGCGCGTGGCAGAAGGCATGCACGGCGCTTTCCGGCTTCGGCAGATACGAGCCGTTGGCGGCAAAAAGCACGCCTGATGTGCCGAGCGAGACAAAGGCGGCACCATCGCTGACCGTGCCCATGCCGCAGGCCGAAGCCGCATTGTCGCCGGCACCACCGGCAACGACGACATCACCTGATATGCCCCATTGCGCCGCCAGTTCGGACCGCAGCTTGCCGGCCTGCTCGGTGCCTTCGACAAGCGCCGGCATCTGCTCCTCGGAAAGCTTGGTGGCGGCGAGCAGTTCGGGGGACCAGGCGCGCTTGCCGGTGTCGAGCCAGGAGGTGCCGGCCGAATCCGACATTTCCGAGATATAGTCGCCGGTCAGCCACAGACGCAGGTAGTCCTTCGGCAAGAGCACCTTGGCGATCTTGGCGAAGACATCGGGCTCATGCTTTGCAACCCAAGCGAGCTTCGGTGCCGTGAAACCGGGAAAGACGATGTTGCCGGTGAGCGCGCGAAAGCGCGGATCGGCATCGAGTGCCGCGGCCTCGACGTAGCTGCGCGTGTCGTTCCAGAGAATACAGGGGCGCAGGACTTTGTCGGTGGCATCGATGAGCGTCGCGCCGTGCATCTGGCCGGAAAGGCCGATGCCCTTGACCGCAGCAAGCTCCTTCGGATGTTTCGCCTTGAGGCCGGCGACAGCCTCCTCCGTGGCGCGCACCCAATGGGCCGGCTCCTGCTCCGACCAGCCGGAATGCGGACGCGAGACGTCGAGCGAACCATTGGCCGAGCCGACGATCTTCTGATCACCGTCGATCAGCATCGCCTTGACGCCGGAGGTTCCGAGATCGAGACCCAGATACATGTGGTATTTCTCCCTTTGCCGTTACGGCAGATTGTCTTTCAGGAATATGTCGAGGCGGATGCGCTCCTGCGCTTCGATGACGGCAAGCCCGTCCGCCTTGGCCTTCAGCACGCGTATGGCGCTCCGCACCTCATGGCCGGCATCCTGGTTGAGGATCGCATCGATCGTATTGTCGATGAGTGCTGCCCGCGTGTGGGCGGTCAGTTCGTGGGCAATCACGGTCAGCACGCGGTCGACGGCCTTCTCCTTCAACGCCCGGATCAGGCCGCGATTGCCGGCGCCGAGGCTGTAGACGCCGATGATGCCGGCATTCCCGAGCGCGTCGGCAACGAGCCTGTGGGCGACCTCGGGGTCGTCACGGCCTTCGAGAACCGGCAGGATCGCAAGATCGGGAAATTCCTCGGCTATGACAGCGGTGAAGCCCTCCAGCCGCTCGCGATGGTCGCGCACCAGCATGGAGCCGGCGAGCACGGCGATTTCGCCCTTTCGCGGCCCGAGGAATCGTCCGAGCAGGCGGGCGGCTGTGCGGCCGGCGGCGATATTGTCGACGCCGGCATAGTGATGGCGCAGCGAGCCCGTGAGATCGGAAACCAGGGTGACGATGGGGAAGCGCTCGCGCACCAGCCTGTCGACGGCGGCGCGCACGTCAGGCGCATCGGTCGCAACCAGCGCAATGCCACACGGCTTTTCCCGGGAAAGCCCTTCAAGCACAGCGACGAGGGCTGCGGGATCGAAGGCCGGCACCTCGATGGTGCGGATATCGGTGCGTTCCGCCGACGAGCGGACGATCGCCTGGCGGATCTCCGCGTTGAGCCCGTGCATGAAGGAATTGTCGCTAGCCGGAAGGATGAAGACCAGCGGATAGGTGCGCCCCTTGGCAAGATTGGCGGCGGCGACGTCTCTGACATAACCGAGCTCGCGGATCGCGGTCTCGACCTTTTCGCGCGTGACGTGGCGCACACCGGGCCGCTGGTTGAGAACCCGGTCGACAGTCGCGAGACTGACACCGGCGGCGGCGGCGATATCGTGAACTGTTGGCCTCATCATTCCTCCTGACGAGACCATTAGCGCCAATTTTGATGTACGTAAATCAAAAAATCCAACAGGCCGGTTTCCACGTCGTTTTTTCCGATCCGGCCGGCAATCATCCGACTGATGGCGTAGCGCATAACCCCGAAAATCGGAATCCATTTTCCGGGGTTATGCGCAGATTTAAAGTGTTAGAGGCCGAAATGCGGCAAACAAAAAGGCCCTCCGAAGAGGGCCTTTTCAAGGGGCGACAGGCCGGAGGTCAGTGGCCGCCACCGCCTCCCCCGCCTTGCGGCGCGGGTTTCTTGATCATGGCGACACCGAGGATCATCGCGAGGAAAAGCGCGGTCAGGATCAGGAACACGTCGCTGAAGGAAAGGATGATCGCCTGCTTGGTGGCAAGCCCGACCATCTGCTTGATCGCGACCGAGGCGCCATCCATGCCGTAGGTGTTGAAATTGGCGGCCATGTTGTTCATCTGGTCGATCGCCGCCGGATTGCCCCAGTCCATATTCTCCCGCAGCCGCTCATAATGCACGTCCTGGCGGTTGGTGAGCACGGTGTTGATGACGGCAAGGCCGACTGCGCCGCCGAGGTTTCTGGTCAGGTTGAAAAGGCCGGACGCGCCGCGAATGCGCGAGGGCGGCATCGTGCCGAGCGCGATATTGTTGATCGGCACCATGCACATCATCAGCCCGAAGCCGCGCAAGATCTGCGGGATGAACAGCTCGTAGAAATCCCAATCCGCCGTCAGATGCATCATGATGAAGGTGCCGGCGGCGAAACTGACGAAGCCGATCACCATCATCAGGCGCAGGTCCATCTTGGTCGACAGCCGGCCGGCGATCGGCGCGGTGAAGAACATCGCAAGCCCGGAGACGAACATCGTCTCGCCGATCATCAGAGAATCATAGCCGCGAATGCGCCCGAGATAGACCGGGTAGATATAGGTGAGGCCGTAGAGGCCGATGCCCATAACGAAAGAAAACACCGAGCCGAAGGAGAAATTCCGGTTCGCGAAAGCCTTCAGGTCGACGACAGGGAAATCCACCGTGAAGGCGCGATAGAAGAAGACGACGGCTGCAACGCCGGAGGCAACCGCTGCGATGGTGATGGAACTGTCGTTGAACCAATCGTTCGAATTGCCCTCTTCGAGCACATATTCCAGCGCGCCGAGGAACACGCCCATCGAGATCAGCCCCCACCAGTCGAATTTCTTGAAAAGCGACAGTTCCGGCTTGTCGAAATCGATGAAGTTCCAGGTGACGATCGTGACGATGATGCCGGGAACGATATTGACGAGGAACAGCCAGTGCCAGGAGAAGGCGTGGCTGAGATAACCGCCGACGGTCGGGCCGATGGTCGGTGCCAGCGTCGCGATCAGGCCGATGATCGGCGAGACGATGCTGCGCTTCGAGGGCGGGAAGATGGTGAAGGCAGCCGCGAAGACCGACGGGATCATGCCGCCGCCGATGAAGCCCTGGATGACGCGGTAGACGATCATCTGGTCGATATTCGTCGCCGTTGCCGCAAGCGCGCTCGCCATGGTGAAGCCGGCGGCCGAGATCGCGAAGAGATAACGCGTCGAGATGATGCGCGCCAGCGTGCCGGAAAGCGGGATCATGATCACTTCGGCGATCAGATAGGACGTCTGCACCCAGCCGATCTCGTCGGTTCCGGCCGAAAGGCCGGCCTGGATCTCGGCAAGCGAGGCCGAGACGATCTGGATGTCGAGGATCGACATGAACATGCCGAGCACCATCGCGAAGAAGGCGATGAGCTTCTTCGGATCCATGCGCTCGTCGGCATGAGCAGGCGCTGCCGGAATCGTCCCCGCTGTTGCTGTCGCGCTGCCGGCCATCAGACCACCCCCGCCTTTCCTAGAGGCTTACTTGCTCGGCGCCGTACGGGTGTCGACGTCGACGACGACGCTCAGGCCCGCGCGCAGACGCCCGCTGTCGAGCGCATCCTGCGGCAGCGCGATGCGCACCGGCACCCGCTGGATCACCTTGGTGAAATTGCCCGTGGCGTTTTCCGGCGGCAGCATCGAAAAGACCGAGCCGGAAGCCGGCGCGATCGATTCGACGGTGCCGACGATCGGATGCTCGCTATAGGCATCGACCTGGACGTTGACCTTCGAGCCCGGCACCAGATGCTGGATCTGCGTTTCCTTGAAATTGGCGTCGATGTAGAGCTGGCGCACCGGAACGAGCGCCATCAGGCGCTGGCCGGGAGAGACGAGGTCGCCTTCCTGGACGGAGCGGTTGCCGACAATGCCGTCATAAGGCGCCTTGAGCACGGTGAAAGAAAGGTCGCGGACGGCCTTGTCGCGCGAGATCTCAAGCGAACGGACGGAGCCTTCGGCTTCCTTACGCTGGGCCTGGAGAATGGTGATGTTGGCCTGTGCCGCGGTAATGTTGGCGTCGCCGCCGGCAAGATTGGCCTTGGCCTGGTCGAGGGCGATATTGGCGTTGTCGAGATCGGCGGCAGTGCCGACCGACTTCGCCTGAAGGTCGCTCTGGCGCTTCTGGGTGATCTCGGCACCGCGAACGGCCGCTTCGAGTGCCACCTTCTGCGCCTGCGCCTGCACGAGGCTCGCATTCGCGCCTTCGATCTGCGCGTCGATACGCTGCAGCGAAAGCTGTTCGGTGACGATCTGGGCCTGGGCCAAGTCGAGGGCGTTCTGATAGTCGCCGTTATCAAGCGTGGCAAGCACGTCGCCCGCTTTGACTTCCTGGTTGGCGACAACGTTCACCTTCGCGACGTAGCCCGTGACCTTCGGCGAAATCGTTGCGATATCGCCTTCGATATAGGCGTCGTCGGTCGACACCATGAAGCGGCCGTTCGTCCACCATTCGTAACCATACCAGCCGCCGCCCGCGAGAAGGGCGAGCACGACGATCGGCAGCACCGGGCTGCGGCGCTTCTTCGCAGCCGCGGGTGCGGCGACCGAAGCCGGCGCCGACTGCGCGGGGGCAGACGGCACTTCGCGGGCTTCCGCCATCGGAGCCTCTGCAACGGTCGCGACCTCGGCCTGCGCCTCTTCGGTCCCGGCGTTTTCGCTGACGATCCGCGCGACGTTGCTCTTCTGGTTGCTCGACATGGCCACTTTACCGATCTTGGAGTAAATAATCGAACTGAACGGTTCGGTTCAGTTGACTTAAACCTGTTTTATCGTCATATCAAGATGTATAGAACCAATCGGTTCGATTTCTTTAAAGAAAATGCGAAACCGTCAACACGGTTAAGAGGACATGACGCTGAAACCCGACCACGCTGCCGTATTCAGTCCTCCCGCTGCCGGAGGCCGATTTGCCGCAGGCGAAGATCCGGCCAAGCGCCAGCAGATTCTCGCCGGCGCCAAGCGTGTCTTCATGAAGATGGGTTTTGACGCCGCCAGCATGAACGACGTGACGCGCGAGGCCGGAGTCTCCAAGGGAACGCTCTACGTCTATTTCACCAACAAGGAAGAACTGTTTTCGGCGATGATCGAGACCGAGCGCGCCGCCTTCGTGGCGGCAGTGCGCACGGCGCTTGCCGAACATGACGATCCCGAAGCCGGCCTGTACGAATTCGGGATAAGCTTCGTCACCCATATGACCGATGAGAAGGTCATCAACGCGATGCGCACCGTTCTCGGCGTTCGCGACCGTATGCCGGTGCTCTGTCAACGCTTCTTCAAGGGCCCGGAAAACCTGCGCACCATCATGCGCGACTTCCTGGAACGGCACATCGCCGAAGGCGCACTTGAGATCGACGACATCGATCTCGCTGCCGGCCAGTTCCTCGATCTCGCCAGCGGTAGTTTCTTCAAGCTCCGCCTTTTCGGAAGCATGGAAGAGCCGCCGCCGCGCGACGAAATCGAGCGCGTCATCCGCGGCGCGATCCGGGTCTTCATGGCCGCCTACGGCGCGCGCCGGCACGAGACCGCCTGACCGCACCCTTGACCGTCGCGCTCCATCGGCCAAAATCCCGCAATAGCGATCAAATCCGGCTGCCGGCCTTCCTCTAAGGAAGAAGCTGCAACCAGGAGAATGAGGATGAGCGCCGTCGGACGGGCGATCTGGTTCATCGAGAGCCATTTCGAAAGCGATATATCGCTGGAAGAGATATCGGAAGCAGCCGGATTGTCGCGCTACCATCTGTCGCGCATTTTCGGGCTCGTCACCGGTCACTCGATCAGCGGCTATATAAGAGGGCGGCGCCTAAGCCGCGCCGTGCCCGCGTTACTCGGCAGCTCATCCACCATTCTCGAGGTTGCGCTTTGCGCGGGCTACGGCTCGCACGAGGCCTTCACCCGTGCCTTCCGCGACCAGTTCGGCATGACGCCGGATGCGGTGCGCAGACAGGGGCACGCCCGTAACCTTGTCTTGCTGGAGCCGATCAGAATGGACCCTGCCCACCACAACGACCTCGAACCGCCCCGCTTCGAAACCCTTCAGCCGATGCTCTTTGCCGGTCTGCAGGAGATTTACCCCTATGGCGGCAACGCCGCCATTCCCTCTCTCTGGCAGAAATTCAATGCCCATTTCGGACATATCTCCGGTCAGAAAAGCAATGTCGCCTACGGCATCTGTACGCATATCGACGGCGAAGCGGAGAAATTCCGCTATATGGCCGCGGTCGAGATCTCCGATGCCGACGATCTGCCGGCGGATTTTGCAACGCTCAAACTTCCAGGCCAGCGCTACGTCGTCTTTGCTCATCGCGGCCATGTCTCCGGCATCCCGGCGACTATGAACCGGATATTTGGCGCATGGTGGCCGACCTCGGGCCTAGAGCACGGCGAGACACCCGACATGTTCGAACGCTACGACGAGCGCTTCGACCCCTATACCGGCATGGGCGTCACCGAAATCTGGTTGCCGATCAGAGCATGATGCCAAGTGCGAGCGGTTTTCGGACGACATCATGCTCTAACTCTTTGATTGAGAACAGGATTCAAATTTAAGGCCGACCCCGGCCTTAAATCATCCTGTTCTAGGGAATAAAAGTCACATCGGTTTCGTATACCCCCTTGCGGCGCTTGCCTGGCAGGCCGGCGACATTACATTGCGAGCGTCACTACTCATGTGACGCAAAAGGGATATATGCTGATGCAGGAAATCATGACGCTCATTCAGGATCCGGCCGCCTGGGTGGCGCTCATCACGCTGGTGGTGATGGAAGTCGTTCTCGGGATCGACAACCTGATCTTCATTTCCATTCTCACCAACAAACTGCCGCCCGAGCACCGGGAGAAGGCCCGCAAGATCGGCATCGGTCTTGCGCTCGTCATGCGTCTCGCCCTGCTCGGCACCATCGCCTGGATCGTGCAGCTGACCGAACCGCTGTTTGAAGCCTTCGGCCACGGTTTCTCCTGGAAGGATCTGATCCTGATTGCCGGTGGTCTGTTCCTCGTCTGGAAGGCCACCAAGGAAATCCACCACAGCGTCGATCCGGAAGATCACGGCGAGGACTTCATCGCAAGTTCGGCCACGACAGGCTTTGCATCGGCCATCGGCCAGATCCTGCTGCTCGACCTCGTCTTCTCCGTCGACAGCATCATCACTGCCGTCGGCATGACGCCACATCTGCCGATCATGGTGGTCGCCGTCGTCGCCGCCGTCACCGTCATGCTTGTTGCCGCGACCCCGCTTGCCAACTTCATCGAGAGGAACCCGACGATCGTCATGCTGGCGCTCGCTTTCCTGCTGATGATCGGCACGACGCTGATCGCCGAAGGCATGGGCTTCCATGTGCCGAAGGGCTACGTCTACGCCGCCATGGCCTTCTCGGCGCTGGTCGAGGTGCTGAACATGTTCGCGCGCAACGCCCGCAAGCGAAAACGCGACGCCGCGCATTGAGGCTTGGGCAGGAGGGCGCGGCGGAACTGGCGCGCCCTCACGCATTGCCATCAGGCCGTTCCTGGCGTGTTTTTCTTGACGCGCCCGGTTGAATATGGCCTAAGGCCAGCCGAACGGACGATCGGCGGATAGTGCGGGCGCATGCCCTTTTTCCGGCCGGTTTGCCGATGAAGCTATCTGCATCCTTCCGGCCGTACGTCGCTTTCCCATGAAAGCCGTCCGGCATTCATTGACGGGCACACACAATGACAGTTTCCGGGACAGCTACCGGCGTCCGCGTCCGCATCGCTCCCTCGCCGACCGGCGAGCCGCATGTCGGCACCGCTTACATCGCTCTTTTCAACTACCTTTTCGCCAAGAAGCATGGCGGCGAGTTCATCCTGCGCATCGAGGATACCGATGCGACGCGCTCGACCCCGGAATTCGAAACGAAGGTGTTGGACGCCCTGAAATGGTGCGGGCTGGAATGGAAGGAAGGCCCTGATATCGGCGGCCCCTACGGCCCCTATCGCCAGTCCGACCGCAAGGAAATGTACCAGCCTTACGGGCAGGAATTGCTGGACAAGGGCCATGCCTTCCGCTGTTTCTGCACACGCGCGCGGCTGGAGCAGATGCGCGAAACCCAGCGCGCCGCCGGCAAGCCGCCGAAGTACGATGGTCTCTGCCTCAACCTCACGGCCGAGGAAGTCACCTCGCGTATGGCCGCCGGCGAGACGACCGTCATCCGCATGAAGATTCCGGCCGAAGGCTCATGCGACTTCACGGACGGCGTCTACGGCGATGTCTCCATTCCGTGGGATTCGGTCGACATGCAGGTGCTCGTCAAGGCCGACGGCATGCCGACCTATCATATGGCCAATGTCATCGACGACCATTTGATGAAGATCACCCATGTGGCGCGCGGCGAGGAATGGCTGGCTTCGGTGCCGAAGCACATCCTGCTTTATCGCTATTTCGACTGGGATCAGCCGGTCTTCATGCATCTGTCGCTGATGCGCAATGCCGACAAGTCGAAGCTGTCGAAGCGCAAGAACCCGACCTCGATCTCCTATTACTCCGCGCTCGGCTATATCCCGGAAGCGCTGATGAACTTCCTCGGCCTGTTCTTCATCCAGATCGCCGAGGGCGAAGAGCTCCTTGGTATGGACGAGCTCTCCGAGAAGTTCGACCCGGCAAACCTCTCCAAGGCCGGTGCGATCTTTGACATTCAGAAGCTCGACTGGCTGAACGGCCGCTGGATCCGCGAGAAGCTTTCCGAGGAGGAATTCCAGGGGCGTGTGCTGAGTTGGGCGATGGAAAACGACCGTCTCAAGGAAGGTCTGCGCCTGTCGCAGACGCGCATTTCCAAGCTCGGAGAACTGCCCGATCTTGCCGGCTTCCTGCTGAAGTCCGATCTCGGCCTGCAGCCTTCCGACTTCGCCAAGATTAAGTCGCCGCCGGAAGAGATCCTGGAGATCCTCAACACCGTTCAGCCGGATCTCGAAAAGATCCTGGAATGGAATGTCGAGACGATCGAGGCGGAGCTGCGCGCGATCGCCGACCGCATGGGCAAGAAGCTGAAGGTCGTGGTCTCGCCGCTCTTCGTCGCCGTGTCCGGCTCGTCGCGCTCGCTGCCACTCTTCGATTCCATGGCGATCCTCGGCCGCTCGGTCGTGCGTCAGCGCCTGAAGCTCGCCTCGCAGGCGGTCGCCGCCCTCGTCGGCTCGAAATGACAGCGAAAGCCCCTCCCCACAAGGGGGAGGGTTAGCGCGGAGCCATTCGCGACGCTTCGAGCCAACGGAAACGTTGATTTAGAATTCATGCCGCATCGATGAGGCAAAAGACATGAACGACAAGACTGAAAACACCCTTTCCTCCGACGCGACGGAAGTGCGCGCCCAGAAGCTGAAGCTGCTGCGCGAGCAGATCGGCGAGGTCTATCCGGCGCATTTCCACCGCACGATGACCAATGCCGAGCTCATCGCGAAATATGAGAACCTGGAACCTGACGTCGAGACGCAGGATGTCGTCACCGTCGCCGGCCGCGTATACTCGTCGCGCAACTCCGGCATGTTCATGGACATCCACGATGCCGGCGGCAAGATCCAGATTTTCAGTCACAAGGACACGACCCCGGAAGAAGCCCGCGCCCTGCTGCCGATGATCGACATCGGCGACATCATCGGCGTCACCGGTATCGTGCGCCGCACCAAGCGCGGCGAGCTGACGATCAACGCACAGACGATCACCATGCTGACGAAGTCGCTGCTGCCGATGCCGGAAAAGTGGCACGGCCTCTCCGACATCGAGTTGCGCTATCGCAAGCGCCATCTCGACATCATGACCAACGAGGATTCGAAGCTCCGCTTCCAGCAGCGCTCGAAGATCCTCTCCGGCATCCGCCGCTTCATGGAAAATGACGGCTTCATGGAAGTCGAGACGCCGATGCTGCATTCGGTCTATGGCGGCGCCACCGCCGAGCCGTTCAAGACCCATCACAACACGCTGAAGCTCGACATGTATCTGCGCATCGCGCCGGAACTGTTCCTCAAGCGCACGCTGGTGTCGGGGCTGACCGACAAGGTCTTCGAGATCAACCGGAACTTCCGTAACGAAGGCGTCTCCACCCGGCACAATCCCGAATTCACCATGATGGAGTGTTATTGGGCCTATGCCGACTACGAGGACATCATGGACCTCGTCGAGCGGCTGTTCGAGAGCTTAGCACTCTCCATTCATGGCGCGACGGAATTCCCCTTCGGCGACAAGACCATGTCCTTCAAGGGTCCGTTCAAGCGCGTGCCGATGCCCGATGCCGTCAAGGAAGCGACCGGCATCGACTTCCTCGCCATCAAGACCGATGAAGAGGCGCGCGCCGCCGCCAAGGCTGCCGGCTTTGCGGTCGAGAAGGATTGGACCTGGGGCGAATGCCTCGCCTTCATCTTCGAGGAAAAAGTTGAATCCACCCTGATCCAGCCGTCGCATGTCACGCATTTCCCGAAGGACATTTCGCCCTTCGCCAAGGAAGTGCCCGGCGAGCCGCGTCTCGTCGAACGCTTCGAGACCTATTGCAACGCCTGGGAACTCGGCAACGCCTTCTCGGAACTGAACGATCCCGAAGAGCAGCGCCGCCGCATGGTCGAGCAGCTCGAACAGGCGCATGCCCGCGGCGAAAAGGAAAAACAGCTGGACGAGGAATTCCTCGACGCGATCGACCAGGGCATGCCGCCGGCAGGTGGCCTCGGCATCGGCGTCGATCGTCTCATCATGCTTCTGACCAATGCGCCGTCGATCCGCGACGTCATCCTCTTCCCGGCCCGCCGCAGCAAGGCCGACTGACAGGAACAGACGTAAAAGAATGAGGCGGAGTACCGGGCCGGCACTCCGCCTTTTTATGCCGGTCGTTCAGTGAGATTTGGCGGCTTCTGCCGGCGGCTCTTCCGCCGGCGCCTCGGCCACCACATCGGCGCCGCGGCCCTCGGCAGCAGGCGCGGCTTCGCTTTCGGCCGGCGGTGCTGCGCCATGTCCGCCACCTGCGGCCTTCTTTTCCTTGCCCTTTTCCCCGTTCTTCGTCGAACCAACCGCGACCGGGTCGACGCAATCCTCGGGGTCCTTGAAGGCGGCGCTGATCATGGCGACCTCGTCGAACGGCATCTCTATCCGCTCGCCGAAGAACAGCCCATTTTCACTGGCCTTGCCGTCATAGTAGCGCGCTGTATAGGACTTGTCGTCGAGGCCGGGAACGGTCTTGTCGGGATGCGGGATATAGACGACATCGGCACCGATCGCCCGGCCGCGAATGTCCGCACGCAACGTCGGGCCGTTCTCGTCGAGCACCACCACCTGCACAAGATCCGGCTTCTGCGCGGCATAAACGGCCTGAGCGACACGAAGCGCGGTCTTGACGCGCGTCATCCCGTCGGTCGGTTCGGTCTTGATGTATTTGCGCACCCAGACGTGGTCCTGCTTCCGGATCGTTACCAGGTTGACGTCGCTGCATTCGAGCCCGTAGCCACCACCGGCTGCACCGATCAGCCTGTCCTTGCCGACATAGACCGCCGCACCGCCGGAAACGCCCATGAGAAGAGCGACTCCACCGATGATGATTGCCAATTTCCGGGAAGGCCGGAAGATGCGCAGTAAGGCCTTCACGCCAACTGCTCCGCCATCTGAAACTCCAACGCAGGACAAGTGCTAAGAACGCTAAAGAAATGACGTTTCCGAAAGTTTAAGTGGGCGTATGAAGCCTGCGCCATTTTGAGAAAACACCAAAAAAGGTCCACTTTCCAGGCCGCTTGCCACGGCCTGTTCCGCCATGCTCTAAACGCCCATGGCCTTCACGCTTCGCCAGGTTCAATATTTCATCGCCGTCGCCGAACAGGGTTCGGTGACCCGCGCCGCGCAGAACCTTTCGATCTCGCAATCCTCGGTGACGGAAGCACTGAAGGAGCTCGAAACCGACCTCGGCGTCGAGCTCTTCGAGCGCCATCCGCGCGGCCTGACGATCACCCATAACGGCCACCAGTTCCTGCGCCACGCGACGAAGATCCTCGCCTCCGTTTCCGATGCGCGCACCAGCTTCTCCGGCCAGCAAAGTGCTCTTTCCGGCACACTGAACATCGGCGTCACCTCGCTCGTTGCTGGCTATGTGCTCTCCGATCTCTTGGCGCGATACCGCCGCGCCTGCCCGGGCATCGAGGTCAGCGCCATCGAGGACAATGGCGGTTATCTCGAACATCTGCTGGTCGGCGGCGAATTGGATGTCGCCGTCATGGTGATCTCCAACCTGCGCGACCGCATGGCGCTGCAGGCGGAAATCCTCGAAACCTCGCCCTATCGACTATGGCTGCCGATGGGCCACCCGCTGGTCTCGGCAGACATCATCTCGGTCGCCGACATCGCCCGCGAACCGCTGATCATGCTGACAGTCGACGAAATCGAGGAGAACACCGGCAAGCTGCTCTCAGCACTCGGCGCCCGCCCGCATGTCGCCTTCCGCACCCGCTCGGTGGAGGCGGTGCGCAGCCTGGTTGCAACAGGCGCCGGCGTGGCGCTGCTTCCCGATCTCGTCTATCGCCCGTGGTCGCTGGAAGGCGACCGCATCGAAAGCCGCGATGTCTCCGGCTCGCTGCCGGTCGTCCAGGTCGGTATGGTCTGGCGCAAAGGTTCCAGCCTGCCGCAGGCAGCACGCGATTTTGTCGGCATCGCCGAAAACATGCGCTCCGGCCGCGTCCGCTGATATCGGAATTTCCGATATCGCCTTTCTGATAAATGAATTTGCGAAAGCGAACTTTTCACGTCACCTTTTCAGCCGGGAACAATACGCCACAGAAGTGGCACCAAACCGGGAGACGGATGATGACGAATCTCTTGAAATCCTGCACGGCAGCTATCGCCTGCCTGAGCTTCGCCACGCAGGTGATCGCCGCAGAACCGCTCAAGGCGCTCGGCAAGGGCGAAGGTGCGGTCAGCATCGTGGCCTGGGCCGGCTATATCGAGCGCGGCGAAACCGACAAGAATTACGACTGGGTCACCGATTTCGAAAAGGAGACCGGCTGCAAGGTCTCCGTCAAGACCGCCGCCACCTCCGATGAAATGGTATCGCTGATGAACGAGGGCGGCTTCGATCTCGTCACCGCATCAGGCGACGCCTCGCTCCGCCTCATCGCCGGCAAACGTGTCCAGCCGATCAACACCGATCTAATCCCGAGCTTCAAGACCGTCGACGAGCGCCTGCAGAATGGCCCGTGGTACACGGTCGGCGGCGTGCATTACGGCGTGCCCTATCTCTGGGGGCCGAACGTGCTGATGTACAATACCGACGCCTTCAAGGACAAGGCGCCGACGAGCTGGAATGTCGTCTTCGAAGAGCAGACGCTGCCCGACGGCAATTCGAACAAGGGCCGCGTCCAAGCCTATGACGGCGCGATCTACATCGCAGATGCCGCGATGTATCTGATGGCCCATAAGCCGGATCTCGGCATCAAGGACCCCTACGAACTGAACGAGGACCAGTACAAGGCCGCCCTCGACCTGTTGCGCGGCCAGCGTAAGCTCGTCTCCCGCTACTGGCACGATGCAATGATCCAGATCGACGACTTCAAGAACGAAGGCGTCGTCGCCTCCGGCTCCTGGCCTTTTCAGGTGAACCTGCTGCAGGCCGACAAGCAGAAGATCGCCTCCACTTTCCCTGATGAAGGCGTCACCGGCTGGGCCGACACCACCATGCTGCATGCCGACAGCGAACATCCGAACTGCGCCTATATGTGGATGGAACATTCGCTGAAGGCCAAGGTCCAGGGCGACGCCGCCGCCTGGTTCGGCGCCGTGCCCTCCGTTCCCGCTGCCTGCAAGGGCAACGAGCTGATAGGCGACAGCGGTTGCGCCACCAACGGCTTCGATCACTTCGACAAGATCAAGTTCTGGAAGACCCCGGTCGCCAAATGCGCGACGCAGAGCGAATGCGTGCCGTACCATCGTTGGGTGTCTGATTATATCGGCGTGATCGGCGGGCGGTAAACCGGGCCGATCCGCTTGGGTAAAGTCCCCTCCCCAACCCCTCCCCACAAGGGGGAGGGGCCTTGAATGGCACCGCCGAATTCCTGCCGAAACGCCAAGGTATTTGCGAAAGGGGTACGGCAGATTAAGCCCCTCCCCCTTGTGGGGAGGGGTTTGGGGTGGGGTTATATGAACCAAGACCGCAGCCTCTCTAAAAGCAAAGAAGCCGGAGCCCCCAATGACGTCAGCCGTCCGTTTCCAGCAGGTATCGCGCCATTTCGGCCAGGTTCGCGCCGTCGACGGCGTCGATCTCGAGATCGCGCCGGGCGAGTTCTTCGCGATGCTTGGCCCCTCCGGCTCAGGCAAGACGACGTGCCTGCGATTGATAGCCGGCTTCGAACAGCCGACATCGGGCCACATCCAGATCTTCGGCGAGACGGCAGACGGCGTTCCGCCCTATCGCCGCAACGTCAACACCGTATTCCAGGACTACGCGCTCTATCCACATCTGAACATCCTCGACAATGTCGCCTACGGGCTGATGGTCAAAGGCGTCGGCAAGGCGGAGCGGATGAAAGCGGCAGGCGATGCCCTCGATCTCGTCAAGCTGCCGGGTTACGGCGCCCGCCGCCCCGGTCAGCTGTCCGGTGGCCAGCGCCAGCGCGTAGCGCTCGCCCGCGCGCTCGTCAACAAGCCGAAGGTGCTGCTGCTCGACGAGCCGCTCGGCGCCCTGGACTTGAAACTGCGCGAACAGATGCAGGAGGAGTTGAAGAGCCTGCAGCGCGCGCTCGGCATCACCTTCGTCTTTGTCACCCACGATCAGGGCGAGGCGCTGTCCATGGCCGACCGCGTCGCCGTCTTCAACGACGGCAACATCGTCCAGGAGGGTACGCCGCAGGATATCTACCGCCGTCCGAAGAACCGCTTCGTCGCCGATTTCGTCGGCTCGTCGAACGTCATCGCGCCTGATCTGATGGCCTCGCTCGGCGGCGAAAGACGCTGGGCAAGCCTTCGTCCCGAAGCAATCCGGCTGGCAGGCGACGGCGTCGAGGCGCAGGTCGACAATGCGAGCTTCCTCGGCGCAGCCACGCGCCTCACCGTTGGCATCCGCGGGGCGCGGCTGCACGTGATGCTGCCGGCGGGCGCAGATGTGCCTGTCGTCGGCGCCGGCATACGCCTTGCCTGGCAGCCCGGCGATATCCACTACATGGATGACGCGGCATGACGGCGATCTTCATCACCACCAATGAGGCGACATCGATTCTTCCGGGGCGCGGCGGCCTCTTCGGCCGGCTGTCCGATGCCTTCTGGCGGCACCCGAAACTGCTGCTCTTCCTGATGCTGACGCCGCCGCTGCTCTGGCTCGGCATCATCTATATCGGTTCGCTGCTCGCCCTGCTTCTGCAGAGTTTCTTTTCGATCGACGATTTCTCAGGCCTGGTGAATTACGAATTCACCCTTGCGACCTATGCGCAGCTTCTAAACCCGACGAATTTCGACATCATCATCCGCACTTTCGTCATGGCAGCGCTGGTGACCATCGCTTCCGCCTTGATCGCCTTCCCGATCGCCTACTACACAGCGCGTTATGCGCAAGGCAAATGGAAGGCGCTTTTCTATCTCGGCATCATGCTGCCGCTCTGGTCGAGCTATCTCGTCAAGATCTACGCCTGGAAGCTGATCCTCGCCAAGGAAGGCATCCTCACCTGGACCTTCGAGAAGCTGCATCTCTCCTGGCTGCTGGACGGCATCCTGAACCTGCCTGTTATCGGCGGCAATTCGCTCTCGGTGAGCTACCTCGGCACCTTCATCGTCTTCGTCTATATCTGGCTGCCCTATATGATCCTGCCGACACAGGCTGCCCTCGAGCGTGTGCCCGGCAACCTGATCGAGGCCTCGTCGGATCTCGGCGCCACGCCGCGCCAGACCTTCCGCACCGTGCTGCTGCCGTTGGCATTGCCCGGCATCGTCGCCGGCTCGATCTTCACCTTCTCGCTGACATTGGGCGATTATATCATCCCGCAGATCATCGGCTCGTCCCGGCTCTTCATCGGCCAGGCGGTCTATACCCAGCAGGGAACGGCCGGCAACGTGCCGCTGGCGGCCGCCTTTTCCGTCGTGCCGATCGTCATCATGGCGCTCTATCTCTGGCTCGCCAAGAAACAGGGGGCCTTCGATGCGCTCTGACCTCAAGACATCGCCGCTTCCCCTGAAGATCGCAGCCGCCGGCGGGCTGCTCTTCCTGCACCTGCCGATCCTGCTGATCTTCGTCTACGCCTTCACGACGGAGGAGAAGAGCTATCAGTGGCCGCCGCCTGGCCTGACGCTGCAATGGTTCGCCGTTGCCTGGAACCGGCCGGATGTCTGGTCGGCGCTTGGGCTTTCCGTGCAGGTCGCCGTCATCGCCACGGCGATCGCGCTGGTGCTCGGCACGCTCTGTGCGGCAGCCGTCAGCCAGACGAAATTCTTCGGCCGCGAGGCGATCTCGCTGCTCGTCATCCTGCCGATTGCGCTTCCCGGCATCATCACCGGCATTGCGCTGCGCTCCGCCTTCAGCCTGTTCGATATCCCGTTTTCGGTCTGGACCATCGTGCTCGGTCACGCCACCTTCTGCGTCGTGGTCGTCTACAACAATGCGGTCGCCCGCTTCCGCCGCACATCAGGCTCGCTGATCGAGGCCTCGATGGATCTCGGCGCCGACGGCTTCCAGACCTTCCGCCATGTCATCCTGCCGAATATCGGCACTGCCCTGCTCGCTGGCGGCATGCTCGCCTTCGCGCTGTCCTTCGACGAGGTCATCGTCACCACCTTCACCGGCGGCCAGCAATCGACCTTGCCGATCTGGATGCTCGAAGAACTCATCCGCCCGCGCCAACGCCCGGTCACCAATGTGGTCGCCATGGTCGTCGTGCTCGTTACCTTCCTGCCGATCCTGGCAGCCTATTACCTCACCCGCGACGGCGACCAGATCGCCGGCGCCGGCAAATAACAGGGAGAACATCATGGATATCCAAATGCTGATCGGTTCCCGCTTTGAAAAAGGCACGGAAACGGAAGAGCACGTCCTGAACCCCAAGACGGGCGAGACGGTGCTGGACCTTGCCGAAGCGTCGCTTTCCCAGGTCGACGCCGCAGTCGACGCCGCCGAAAAGGCCTTCACGAGCTGGTCGCAGACGACGCCCGGCGAGCGCTCCGGCTACCTGTTGAAGATCGCCGACGCGATCGAGAAGGATGCCGCCGGCTTTGCCGCACTAGAGGCGCTGAACTGCGGCAAGCCGATCAATGCGGTGCTGAACGACGAAATCCCGGCGATCGTCGATTGTTATCGCTTTTTTGCGGGGGCCGTGCGCAACCTGCACGCACCGGCGGCCGGCGAATACCTGCCCGGCCACACCTCAATGATCCGTCGCGATCCAATCGGCATCGTCGGCTCGATCGCGCCGTGGAACTATCCGCTGATGATGATGGCCTGGAAGCTGGCGCCGGCGATCGCCGGCGGCAACACCGTCGTCTTCAAGCCCTCAGAGCAGACGCCGCTGACGGCGCTGAAAATGGCGAAGCTGCTCTCGGGAATCCTTCCCGAGGGCGTCGTCAACGTCATCCTCGGCCGCGGCGAAAGCGTCGGCAACGCGCTGATCAACCATCCCAAGATCGGCATGATCTCGATCACCGGCGATGTCGCAACCGGCAAGAAGGTGCTGCAGGCCGCCGCCAAGACAGTCAAGCGCACGCATCTGGAACTCGGCGGCAAGGCCCCGGTCATCATCTTCGACGATGCCGATATCGATGCCGTCGTCGCAGGCATCCGCACCTTCGGCTATTACAATGCCGGCCAGGACTGCACCGCCGCCTGCCGCATCTATGCAGATGCCAAGGTCTACGACAATTTCGTCGCCGACCTCTCCTCGGCCGTCTCGAGCATCCGCTTCAACCAGGCCGACGATACCGAAAACGAGATCGGCCCGCTGATCTCCAAGCGCCAGCGCGACCGCGTCGAAAGCTTCGTCGCCCGCGCTTCCGAACACAAGCACATGGAGATCACCGCCGGCGGCAAGGTCTCCGGCGACAAGGGCTTCTTCTTCACGCCGACGGTCATATCAGGCGCCCTGCAGGACGACGAGATCGTCCGCCGCGAGGTCTTCGGCCCGGTCGTGTCAGTCACCCGCTTTTCCGATGCCGATGATGCGGTTGCCTGGGCAAACGACAGTGATTATGGCCTGGCCTCCTCCGTCTGGACCAGGGATATCGGCCGCGGCATGAAGACTGCCGCCCGCCTGCAATATGGCTGCACCTGGATCAACACCCATTTTATGCTCGCCAACGAGATGCCGCATGGCGGCCTCAAACAGTCGGGCTACGGCAAGGACATGTCGGTCTACGCGCTGGAAGACTACACCGCCGTACGCCACGTGATGATCAATCACGGCTGACCGGCGAAAGATATCCCGTGGATATGAAGCGCGCCTCGGGGCGACCGACTGCTCGACGGCGACATCCGCATCATCGACCGCGAAGGCGGTTCTCGGCGGTGACGCCTTTGTCAGTCCCGCCGTGTCGACGCCGGTGCTCTTCTCACGCGCCGGCAAGGCCCCTCTCGTCATTCGCGCCCAGCCGCTGAGACGCCGGCGGGATTATCTCAGGCCGCGTGGCCGTAAAGCGCCAGCAATTGTCCGCCGCCGCTCCAGATCATGTCGAGCGCGACATAGACGATGATCGCAAGGCCGATCCAGCCGATCCACCTGAAGCGATTGAGCAGCCTGGCGACGAAATTCGACGCGACGCCCATCAGCAGCACCGAAAGGATGAGGCCGAAGATCAGCGCGTTGATGTTCTCTTTCGCAGCGCCGGCGACGGCGAGCACATTGTCGAGCGACATCGAGACGTCGGCGAAGATGATCTGGCCGATCGCCTGCCGGAAGAGCTTCGGCTTGATGTGGGAGACGTCGTGCGCTTGCTCCTCGTCGGCCGAGAGCAGCTCGCGGGCCATTGTCCAGCAGATCCACAGCAGCATCAGGCCGCCGGCAAGCGTGATGCCGGTGATGACAAGAAGCCTGGCGGCGATGACGGCGAAGATGATGCGGATGACGGCCGCCGCTGCAATGCCGACGGCGATCGCCTTGCCGCGCAGCTCGCTGACGAGGCCGGCCGCGGCCATGCCGATGACGATGACATTGTCTCCCGACAGCAGGAGATTGATCATGATGACTTCGAAATAAGCGGAGATTGTATGCTGGTCCAGAAAAGCTGGCATGATGACGGAGCTTTCATCGACGGGGCAAATCGATCGTTCCTTGAAACAGATCGTACGGTCTTTGGAAAGACCGCATTTCTCCCCCGCGTTTCTCCAAAGAGATCGCCATTCCATTCAAACGATCTGGAACATTTTCCCGGTTGCTGCGTCTTTCCCAGGCAAACGCAAAGGATGATGTCATGCTGAAATGGGCTCTGATATTTTTCGTGGTCTCGATCATCGCCGGCTTCTTCGGTTTCTCGGGCGTCTCCGCCGCCACCGCGACAATCGCCCGCGTTCTCTTTGGCATCGCGCTGGTGATCTTCCTGATCTTCCTTGTCCTTGCACTGATGGCCGGCCAAGCAATCCTATGAGCGGTTGCAGGGCCGCTTGAAGACATCGAGGCCGCATCACTTCTGCATGCGGCCCTTCCTCTCTGTTGTCGAACGTCTCGGCCAGTTCGGCCGTACATGGAACATGGCTAGGTCTTTTGCTCCTATCGCCTATTTCAACTCGGCAAGGAGAGCATCGGCACCTTTGCGAACGCCCACCATGGAGGCGTCCATCGCCGTGAAGCTTGCGCCGATATTCATCGCATTGGGATATTGCTTGGTGACATAGGACGACAGGAGACGATTGCTTGCTGCATCATAGATCTCCACGGCATAATTCACCGAACCGGTCATCGAACCTTCTCGGCCGCGAGCGGCCTGGACGGTATTGTACAATCCGCCTGCGACGTCGATGCGCGTGACCGTTCCGAGTACCGCAGTCGTCGCCTTCGCCCCCGTCAGCGTCAGATGCAATCTGAGAGTTGCCGGAGCGACAGCGCTGACGACCGCAAAGCGCGTCTTCAATTTTTCGGTGAATTGAGTCTGCATGTAATTGGCCAGGAAGATCCTGTCTTTTTCCGGAAGCTTGCCAAACTGACTGTCAGGACCGTTATAGACGGTTACGGGATCGACGATGATCCGGTTGTACTGGCTCCAGTTGACTTTCGTCTGATAGTGATACGGCACGCGGCCGGTTTTATCCTCAGTGTTCGGCTGGAGCTGTGATGCCGAAGCAAGTCCGGAATAAACCGTGGGGTCAGGGGTCGTGCATGCGGCAACGCTCGAACAGGCAAGCATCACTGCAACGCCGATTTTCAGATTTTTTATCAAGGACTTGGCTCCAGCTTTGGAAATGCCGAATGGCATGGGATCTGCTGGCACCGGTTTTATGGAATTCGAATGTTGCTGTGTTTGCTATGATATGCGGAAATGTTCGCGAGCCGTCTTTTGCCGCGAAGGCAGCGCGATGCGTGACGACGCCACGACGGGCAGTAAGTCAATGTGATGAAGGGATCGACGGCGAGCCTCCGGGCTGGATCCCCTGAGGGGCGGGAAGATCGATCACGACGACCAGGCCGGTGGGCTTCCTGTCCAACAACGTCAATTGTCCATTGTGCGCTTTGGTGACGATCCCTTTGGCGATCGGAAGGCCGAGCCCAAGCCCGGAACCGCCTTTGGCACCGATCTGGCGGGATTTGTCCGCTTTGAAGAACGGCTCCAGAACTTTCGCCTTGGCCTCATCGGTCAAACCAGGGCCGTTGTCGCCCACCGATATTTTGATCCCGCCATCGTCGCTCTCTTGCAGATCGATTTCGACTTGCTTTGCATAACGAGACGCATTGTCAACCAGATTGGTAATTGCCCGAGTAAGGGCCTGAGGTTTGCAGATAAACGCCAGCCGCCGCGGACCGGTGAAGCTCACATCGATGCCCATGTCGGAGAAGTCTGTCGCAATCGTCTGCAGCAGGCTTGAGATATCGACCTTTCGATCAGTCTCCGCAGTGGATGCGTCTTTGAAATAGGCCAGGCACTCGTCGATCATGAAACTCAAGGTGGCGATATCGGCCAGCATCAGGCTGCGAAGCTCGGGCTCGCCAGAACGCTCGGCACGCATCCGCAACCTCGTCAGAGGTGTCCTGAGATCATGACCCACGCCACTCAGCATTCTTGTTCGATCCTCCGCCATGCGCTGGATTCGATCGCTCATGACGTTCAGCGATTCCGCCAGACTTCGAATCTCGGATGCGCCGTCCGGCTCGAAAGGCTTTTCCCAGCTGCCCTCCATGCTCGCTCGCTTTGCAGCGGCGGCAAAGTGCCTTAGAGGCTCGGTGATGAGCCGGCTGCTGAAATATGCGAGCAGCACCAATGGGATGACGATCTTCAAAAATCCACTTGCGGCAGCCGGAACAAACCAGACATGGCTGGGAAAAACCGGCAGTTGAAAGACGAGGGCGCGCTTGTCGTCGATTCCGACAGTCAGGACATCAGGGTGCGATTGACCGATGACGAAGCGATGAAATGCCGCAAAAATATTGTCGGCGAGCATGGTGTTGATACGTGCCACCAACTCGCCTGGAGATACCATCTGCTGTTTGCCGGCAAGCGGCCGGTCCAGGGACAGTTTTTCGACCCCAACGCCGAGTGCCGCTGCTCTCTTGAGAACGGCGACTTCGTCTTGCGCTGAACTTGCCTGCGCAAATTGCTCCGTGACCATCGCCGCCCTGGCAGCAAACAGGCCGTTTTGAAACCCGCGGTCATGACGGCCGTAGATATAGGGTTCCATGGCGGTTGCCACCACGGAAACGAGCACGACAAGGAAGGTCGCCAATACGAGGATCTGACTTTGGATCGAAGCGCGCCGAAAATTTCTCAAGAGAGACGCTCTACCTTGGATGCGAAGAGATATCCCCCCAGCCGCACCGTCTTTATGAACGTCGGATCTTTCAGATTTGGTTCGATCTTTTGCCTGACCCGGCTGATGTGGGCGTCGATGCTGCGCTCGACCGGTCCTGCCGATCCGGCATGTGTCATCGACAAGAGCTGTTCGCGCGTCAAAACCTTGTTGGGATTGCAGCAGAACGCCAGGAGGATATCGAACTCCGCGGTTGTCATGGAAACCTGCGCTCCGTCCGCGTCGTGGAGTTGACGGCTTTTGGGATCGATGCGCCATCCTGAGAACACCATCGGTCCAAGTGCTTCCTCCTGATGATGCGCATATGACGCTCTTCGGAGAATACTCTTGATCCGGGCCAGCAGCTCGCGGGAGTTGAATGGTTTCGTGACATAGTCGTCGGCTCCGAGTTCCAGGCCGAGAATACGATCGATATCCTCCTGGAGCGCCGTCAGCATCAGGATTGGCACCGAGCACGACGCACGAAGCCGCCTGCAGATGCTGAAGCCGTCCTCGCCCGGCAACATCGCATCGAGGACGATGAGATCGAATTGCTGTCGCGCCATCATTCGATCCATAGCCGCGCCGCTCTCCACCGACGAGGCCTCGAAGCCACTGCTTCGGACAAGGTCCACCAGCATATCCGCGATGGCGGGATCGTCTTCGACAATGAGGATATGAGCCTGATTGGGAGCTGCCATTTCATATGCCATTCGTCATTCGCTCTCTTGCCGGGAGATGTCCCTCGGCGCGAAATTACCACGTTTCACCGTGTCAAGGTCAGGCGGGCTCGGCCACTGTCAACCGCGGTGGTATTCTCCCGGTCATCGGACACCACGCGACCTGCCCCGCACCGACACGGCTCCGCCTTTAGGATATCAAATGTCATGCAATGCTATATTCGATAATGTTGAGATATGTTGCGGGATTTTCGACACGGAGTCCGCCGTCAAAACTGGCTTTCGGGATCGCCACTGATTTCCACCTTGCCACCTTGGATTGCGCTATCGATGATGACGGTGGCGATGAAACACATCCGAACGACCAGCAGGCAAAAGAACACCAGAGAGACGATCGCCGTCGTGTAATGCTTCAACGCTGAGCGCTTCGGGAGCCGTGCGGTGAGCTTGTGGAGAACGTTTCTGGCGAGACGACCGATCGCCACCAGCAGGAACAATGCCGTGATGATATATCCGCTTGCTGACGCTGCCCCGAGCAACTGAAACACGAGAAGGCACCCGCACCACGTAAAAAGTTCTGGTCTCGGAATGACGCTTTCGAGCCCACGAAACCCGGCAGAAAGATGCCCATAGGATCCGTCCGGAACGAGGCGCGGCATGGCCGGCTGGAGAGACAGTGCCGGGCCATCGGGATCTGAACCGGGCAAAGACCGGTGCGTCGGCGATGAGAATTCGCCCACGTCTAATCAGCTCGCTCCGCGCTTGATGTGGCGCGGCGACTTAAAAGAAGAGATGTGGCGGCACGCCACCGGGATGCCTTCGCCGTGCCTGCAGTCACTGTCTCGTTTGCAGCCGGGGCTCTTTGGACTGCAGCAATTCTGCCTGTCCTTGATTCCGTGAGGGCCGCGACCCTTCGCAGAAATGCGTCGCTGTCGAATTCCTTCGAGGAGCGAACCGACTTTGCTGTCGATTGGGCCGTGTGGAAAAATACCTCCAGATTGATGACCGGTATCGGCTGGATGTTTCGGACCATATCGATATCCGATCGCATCGTTACGGCCAGAAAATATCGGTCCGAACGCAGGGCGTCGAAGAGCTCCGGCACCGAGGACACAGCCGCCGCGACATATCCGTTCTCAGTCAATTTCGAGACGATGTCGAAGGCAGCGCCTTTGCCGAGAAAGACGAGAATTGGCTTTTGCTGATTGCTTTGCGCGGAAGACATCACTGGCACACTCCTGACTTGTCGCCAAAAGTGTAGCCCGCATCGATGCTTTGGTTTGTTCGGTTTTATTCGATTTTATTGCGCGCGCGAGCGCTCGCAAGGTTCGTCAACGTTCATCCGAATGTGGTGGTACCTCCGTGCATATTCACGACAACGCCGCTCTAAGCCAGGGATGCATCCCGGCCCGCTTTCTCAGCAGCCTGTCGATCGATATGGCTCCCGCACCCGAAGCCGCCAGGACGAACATGCCGCCGGCAATCGCCAGGTCTTTCTCGAAATGCAGCAGCTCGTTCTGGCTCGCAAAGTTCGTGTGAAAGAGCAAGGCGGTCGCCAGGCAGAAGAGCGCCAGCGCCAGTGCGCCAAGCCGAGTGAGGAAGCCTGTCGCGACGGAAAGGCCGGCGCCGATCTGAAGGGCAATGGTGGCAAGCGCGACCGGCGCCGATAGCCCCAGTTTCGCGAAAATGTCGATGGTCGCCGTGATATCTCCCGCGAGCGACCAACCTTCGTGCAGGAAAATCAGCGACAGCAGGAGCCTGCCGAGGAAAAGAATGAGATCGGCCAGTCCGGGCCGGCTTGAGGCGCTTTCCATCATACCCTCCGGTTTGAAGAGCAGGCGGCTCTCCCGCCTGCTCTTGCGTTCATATGCTCGTCAATTGCCGCCCTTGGCCGCGATGACCTTTTGCAGATCTTCGAGTTCCTCGCAGCCGCTCGGACAAAGTTGCTTCAGCGATGACACCTGCTCCTCCGCCTTCGCCATCTCGCCCGTCTCGACATAGAGTTCGCCGAGATATTCACGCGCTGCCCTGTGATCGGGCTGCAGCTCCAGCGCCTTGGTGTAGTAGGTCAGCGACGTTCTGTAGTCGCCCGTCTTGCGCAGCGTATATCCCATCAGATTATAGACATCCGCCTGCTGGTTGTCTTCGGCAAGGCCGCGAAGCTCTGCCAACGCATCAGCATAGTCCTTGGCATCGATCTTGGCGCGCACCGAGGTCAGGTCGGGAGCGTCTGTCGATTGCATGTTGTCGACGGCAAAGGCGGGAAGCGCCGTCACCGCGGAGAAGCCTGCGGATATAGCGCAAAGCCAGATGTATCCGAGAATTGCATATTTCGTCATGGTGATCTCCTTTCGGCCTTTCAGGCCTGGATTGTCGGCGTGAAGCCATAGGCGCTTCCGTCCTTGACAAAGGTGCCGGAGCCAGGGAATGGGAAATGTGAGCCGCAAATCGCGATATTGTCGGCAATGATGCGGTCGATAAGACGGCGGCGCGTGTCGATGGCCGTCGGTCCATCCTGGTCGTAGCTGCCCTGCCATTCAGGATGGGGTGCGAGCAGCGCCGGCACATACATGATATCGGCCGAGACGAGCAGTTGCTTGCTGCCGGAGGCGACAAGATAGGTAGAATGGCCTGGCGTGTGGCCGGGCGCGGCGACAAGCTGCACGCCGGGTGCGACTTCGGCGCCATCGGCGACGAGCTTCCAGTTCTTCCATTTCGGAAAGACCCCGGCGATGCGCTTGCCTGCCGGCTTGCGGCCTTCGGCGAGCTTTTCGACGCGGCCGGGCGCGGTCCACCAATTGTATTCGTCGGCATTGACGATGAGCTCGGCATTCGGAAAGACGGGATTGTTGGTGCCCTTTTCCATCAGTCCCCAGACATGGTCGGGATGGAAATGCGAGATCATGATCGTATCGATCTTCTTGTAGTCGATCCCCGCCGCGGCCATGTTCGCCGGCAGATGGGTGGCATTTTCCTGCCACTGGCCGACGCCCGAGCCGGCATCCATCATGATCAGGCGGTTACCGAGCTTCAGGACCACGACGGTCAGCGGGATCGGCATGAATTCGGTGGTAAGCCCGGCTTTCGATAGCGCCTCCTTGGTATCCTCGATCGAGGCATTCTTGATGAAGGCCGGGTCATGCGGCTTTCTCCAGATGCCGTCGTAGATTGCCGTGATCTCGATATCGCCGACCTTGTATTTATAGAAGCCGACCGCCGGCTCCAACGGTGTTGCAGCAAATGCCGGCATGACGAATTCAAGCTTCGACGACAGCCCGAATGCAGCAGCCGCAGCAGCCGACCCCAGGACGGCGCGACGTGACATGGTAAACATGACTATGCCTCCTCTTGTTGATGGCATTTCTGGTGGCGAAGACGGCTATTGCTCAGATGTCCTCGCTGACGAACTAGATCGCCGGCAGGGAACGCTTATTCCCGATCTTGGGCTTTATTTCTTCAAGTGATTGAAAAACAATCGTGATTTCTATCGCGTGCGGCCAGTATCCCGCTGCATGCAGAAAAATCGGCGCCGGCGTGGAATAAAACCGCGTGCCGATCGGTCTAGACGGCAAGGGGCCGCATTGCATGCCTGCCGGTCTCACGCCTAAATTCGGCTGCTGTTGAGGCAGGGAGGATGATGACAAACGCTCAGATCACCTATCCCGTCGGATCGACCGATTGGATGCTGCTGTTGGCCAGGCACGCGTCAGGGACCCGCATTCGACCATCACCGCTAGCGATGTTTCTCGGTGGCGTGGGCCGACTATTGCACCTCATGGTCTCGGAAAAATCGAGCAGCGATCCGATCGCTTCGACGGCGGATGCGACCATGCAGCACGAGTTCATGCAGCGCTTTCAGGACATGATCGTTCCGCATCTTGACGCGGCCTATAATTTTGCCCGCTTCCTCAGCCGCGACGCGGATGCCGCACAGGATATTGTTCAGGAAGCGTTCCTGCGCGCCTACCGCAATTTCGACACCTATCGTGGCGGCGATCCGCGCGCCTGGCTCTTTGCCATCGTGAGGAACTGCTGCCATGTCTGGCGCCAGCAGGATCGCCGCAAGGCGCGGTTCGAGCAGCCTTTGGGCAATGACGGCTACCCTGACCCTGATGAGGGTGGTGAGTACCAGATCGCCTCGGAGGAGGATTCGCCGGAAACGGCAACGATCCGGCGAAGCGAGCAGCAACGCGTGCGCGCTGTTATCAGCAGCCTTCCGGAAGCGATGCGGGAAATTCTTGTCTTGCGCGAGCTTGAGGATCTCTCCTACCGGCAGATCGCCGAGATCATCGATGCGCCGATCGGCACCGTCATGTCGCGGCTTGCCAGAGCGCGGCGTGATTTTGGCGATGCCTGGGATGCATGCAACAAGAGCGAGACGGCAGGATGAGTGAGGCCAATCAGAAAGGCTGCCCGGAATGGCGCGTCATGCTGCACGGCTTTGTCGATGGCGAACTCGATTCCGTCCATGCGGCGCAATTCGAGGATCATCTTGCCACCTGCGCGCATTGCAGGGCGGAGATGGAAAGGGTCCGTGCCGTGAGAGAGATTATCGATCAGGAAGGCGTCAAGTGGCAGCCGCCGGAGGCATTGCGTTCGCAAGTCCTGTCGATGCTGTCGTTCGAAGAGACGGCGGCGGCATCCAGCCTGCCGCTGCCGCGCCGGGTGCCCATCTGGCGCCGTGCCCTGGATTTCATCCGGCAATGGAGCTTCGTGCCTTCGCTCGCGGTCCTGGCTGCAAGCGCCTTCCTGTTCGCCAATGTACCGTCGCAGACCCTGCTTTTGCAGGATCAGATCATGGCCAGCCATGTCAGGTCGATGATGGCCGATCATCTGACCGACGTGCTGACCTCGGACCAGCATACGGTCAAACCGTGGTTCAACGGCAAGATCGATTTCTCCCCGCCCGTCAGCGATCTCACCAAGGATGGCTTTCCGCTGGTCGGCGGGCGTGTCGACTATATCGGTGATCGCGCCGTTGCCGCCCTCGTCTACCGGCGCCACGGCCACGTCATCAACCTGTTCATCTGGCCTGCAGCATCGGCCACGCAAACGACGACGGTGCATGACGGCTACAACATGACACAATGGTCGGATGGCGGGCTCGTATTCTGGGCGATTTCGGATGTTGCCGCAGGTGATCTCGGCGAGTTCGAGTCCTTCTTCAGGGCGGCGGCGAGAGCATGATGCCGAAAAGTGTGAGCGGTTTTCGGACGACATCATGCTCCACTTTTTGATGATCTAAAGCAGGCTCGCCCCGACATTGATCGCGAGCGCCAGGATCGTCGTGTTGAAGAGGAATGATAGCACGGCATGCAGCAGCGTCAGCTTGCGCATGCTGGTCGAGCTGACCGCGACATCGGCCGTCTGCGCAGCAACGCCGATGGTGAAGGAGAAATAGAGGAAATCCCAATAGCCGGGTTCCGTGATCCCGTCAGGAAACTTCAGGCCGCCTTCCTCGTCCGATCCGCCGTAGAAATAGTGGGCATAATGGATGGTGAAGAGCGTATGCAGGAAGATCCAGGAGATCAGGATCGTCAGTACAGCGGCACCTGCCCGCAAGAGCGCGATGTCGGGCGCCTCCTCCTTGATCGAATGCAGCTCGAGGCCGATGCCGGCGATGCTGGCAAGGGCGGTGCCGATCGAGAGAGCCAGCAGGACGGTGTCGGAGAAATCGAGATCCTCGGAGCGCTTCCTGATGCTTTCGACCGTCGCCCGCAGCATCTTGCGCCAGCTGAGTGCGACAAAAACGCCGGCGCTGACATTCCAGCCGAACAGGATGTTGCCGGCGTTCGCCTCGCGCGAGGTCACAGCCAAGAAGACCGCCAGCCCGGCAAGGACGGCGATGATGAAGCTCGCATGCTTGTAGGCAAATGCCACCAGCGAATTTGCTCGTTCCTCATCCGCCATATCAGTCTCCGACAGCATATGCCCTTGATAAAAGTACGAAAAAGGCGCGCCTGCCAGCCGGCAGCCGCGCCTTCGATTGCATGCCGTGCCTTATCAGGCAGCGGCGAGCTGCAGTTCCCTCTGCACCATGGTGCGCAACGTTCCCAGATCCTTGGCGAAGGCGCGGATGCCTTCGGCGAGCTTTTCCGTCGCCATGGCGTCTTCGTTCATCATCCAGCGGAAGGTCTTCTCGTCGACCGAGACCTTCGGGTCCGGCTTGCGGCTCTCCGGCGAGAGCTTGCGCTCCAGCTTGCCTTCGTCCTTGGCCAGTTCGTCGAGCAGATTCGGGCTGATGGTCAGGCGGTCGCAGCCGGCAAGGGCTTCGATTTCGCCGGCGCTGCGGAACGAGGCGCCCATGACGATCGTCTTGATGTCGTTCGTCTTGTAGTAGTTGTAGATTTCACGGACGGAGATAACGCCCGGATCTTCCTCGGCCGTGTAGTCCTTGCCGGTCGACTTCTTGTACCAGTCGAGGATGCGGCCGACGAAGGGCGAGATCAGGAACACCTTGGCGTCGGCGCAGGCGATCGCCTGGGCCTTGCTGAAGAGAAGCGTCAGGTTGCAGTCGATGCCTTCCTTCTGCAGCACTTCAGCGGCACGGATGCCTTCCCAGGTGGAAGCGAGCTTGATGAGGATGCGGTCCTGGCCGATGCCGCGATCCTTGTAGGCGGCGATGATTGCGCGCGCCTTGGCAAGCGAAGCCTCGGTATCGAAGGAAAGATCGGCGTCGACTTCGGTCGAGACGCGGCCTGGGACGAGCTTCACCAGGGCTGCACCGACGGAGATGGCGAGACGATCGGCGACGGCAGAAGAAACGGCTTCCGGATTACCGCCCTGCTTCTTGCCCCAGGCGACGGCTTCCTTGATGGCGTCGGCGAACATCGGCGTGCCAAGAGCCTTGAGCACGATGCTCGGATTCGTCGTGCAATCCACAGGCTTCAGGCGGGCGACGGCCTCGATGTCGCCGGTGTCGGCGACCACGGTGGTAATCTCGCGGAGTTGGTCAAGCTTGGATGTCATGGTCAATAATCCTTGTTGAACTTGGGCTGCGACCGGCGCGCGTTCCGCCGGGCAAAGGTGATCTACCGACAGGTTGTTTGCATACTGCAGGCGAAAATGCGCGCATCCGTCACGGATGATTCATAAACGTGAAGGACAGTGGCCATGTTCCGGCCGTGAACCAACGGCTGCTCGGACGCAAGCGATGCCGCTTGCGGCTGGAAGGCCGGTCGTGACTTTCGGCATGCCCGCACTATGTCCTCCTCGGACGGACAAGAACGACGTGTATCACCCGGACTATCGCCATTCGGCTAACGAAAAGTCAAGGACATTTGTGCATTTCAATTGACATAAGTGTCACACCCGTCATTATCCCCGGCAACAAAAGCGTCGCTAAGGCCTTTCATCCCATGAGGGATCTAGGGCGGGAAATCGTGCGGAGGAGATGTGGTCAAGCTCAAACGCGGCACGCACACGGCCTATTCCGAGGCATCCTCGCTGCGGCTAAGGGCGGCATGGCTCTATTACAACGAGGGCTTGACCCAGAAGGACGTCGCCGAACAGCTCGGCATCAGCCGCACCACCGTCATCCGCCTGCTCGACGAGGCGATGAAACGCAGCGAAGTCCAGATCTGGATCAACGATTCGATCGGCGACTGCGTTGAACTTTCGGTGAAGCTGGAGCGTGCCTATGGCCTGGACGAGGCGATCGTCGTCCCTGCACCGGTCAATGGCGACGTCAACTCGCTGGCTAAAAATGTCGGCTTGGCGCTTGGCCAGTTCCTCTCAGAAGCGATCCCGGACGATTACACCATCGGCGTCGGCTGGGGCCGCACCATGACTGCCTCGCTGTCGAGCTTCCGGCCGCCGCGACGCGCCAATTGCAAGGTCGTCTCGCTGCTCGGCGGCATCGTCGCCGTGCATCAGACGAACCCGATCGATTACACATGGCGGCTGGCAAACCAGCTTGGCGCCGAATGCTACATGTTCCTGGCACCGCTTCTCGTCGATTCCATCGAGACCAAACGCAATCTGATCGAGAAATGCGGGCTGGACACGATTTATCGTCTCGCCGAGAACCTCGATCTGGCGATCGTCAGCTGCGGCGATATCGGCCCGCATTCGACCTCGCTGTCGGAGGGCTGGATATCAAAGGCCGAGTTGCAGCAATTGGTCGATGCCGGCTGCGTCTGCGACACGATGTTCAACTTCCTCGACAGGGACGGCAATTCGGTCGACCATTCGATCAATCGGCGCGTGATGTCCGTCGATCTCGACACGCTGAAGGAGGCCAAGCACATCGTGCTCTCCTCCGGCGGCGCCCATCGGGCCGTGGCGATCCGTGCGACGATCAAGCGCATCGGCTGCAACACGCTGATCACCGATGAAAGTGCTGCCCGGGCGTTGCTGGAACTGGCCGAGACATCACCATCTGCCATTTCTCCGCAGCAGGGAGAAGTGGCAGAGCGATGAGCGGCGACGACTCCGCCCTCCGCCCGCGAAACCCACTCAGGCGTGCGCCGATTCCCAGCCGAGCATCGCCCGCTTGCGGGTGAGGCCCCAATGGTAGCCCGTCAGCGCGCCATTCTTGCCGAGCGCCCGATGGCAAGGCACCACGAAGGAGATCGGATTTGCCCCGACCGCCGCACCCACGGCGCGCTGCGCCGTCGGCCGGCCGATATCGTTGGCGATATCGGAATAGGTGACGGCCTTGCCGAACGGGATTTTCAGCAGACTTTCCCAGACGCTCACCTGAAAATCCGTACCGATCAGCACGACGCGCAGCGGCTGGTCCGAGGACCATTTGCCGGGCTCGAAGATGCGGGCGGCATAGGGAACCGTCGCCTGCAGGTCTTCGACATAACAGGCGTTCGGCCAGCGGCAGGTCATATCCTCGAGGCAGGCCCTCTCGTCGCCGGAATCGCTGAAGGCAAGGCCGGCAAGACCGCGGTCGGTCACCATGATCAGCGCCACGCCGAAGGGGCAGATGTGGAAGCCGTAGCGAATGGTGAGACCACCGCCCTTGGCCTTCCATTCGCCGGGCGACATCGCCTCATGCGTGACGAAAAGGTCATGCAGGCGGCTCGGCCCGGAGAGGCCGACCTCGATCGAGGTCTCGAGCAGCGGCATGTCTTCCTTGCGCAGCAGTCGCTTGGCGTGGTCGAGCGTCACCGCTTGCAGGAAGCCCTTGGGCGACAGGCCGGCCCAGCGGGTGAAGGTCTTCTGCAGCTGGGTCGGCGACTGGTTGAGCCGCGCAGCGATCGCTTCCAGCGAAGGCTGGTCACGGTAATCTTCGGTGATGAGTTCGATTACCCGACGGACAATGTCATAATCAGGACCGTCAGGCGTGATATCTGTCTGCAGGTTGGCAATCATATTCATCGTCTTTCTCCTTGTCACAAGGAGATAGTCAATAGGGGGTGAGCAAACCACCCGATTCTTGCGCATCTGCCGGATAGGTTCAGATCCGCTGCTTGACCGTCGCCAGTGCTCCCTTGAAGGCTTTGGCGAAGCTTTCACGATCGTCGGGATTGAGGAAGGAGCCGATATCGGTGCGCCGGCCCTCGCCGAAGATATGCATGGAAAGGATGCCGATCTCCTGGTGCCGGCGAACGAGGAAGCGTGCCCAGAACGGATTGAAATGGTGCTCCACCATCCGTCCCGATGGCGTAAACTTGCGCACCGACACGTCAGTACGCGACACCGTCACCTGTTCGCGCGCTTTCCCGGAGCGGTAATTCAGCCAGAAGGCGCCATAGAGAAGCACGAAATCCAGTCCGAAGAAGAAGCCGATCGGCCAGGCCCCCGTCGCGATGAAGAACATGCCGTAAAGCAAGCAGACGGCACCGGATAGGGCAAGCAGCACCTTGAAGCCCCGGCGGCCGAGCGACCGGTGGGGAAAGAGCTCGGCAGCGAAAACAGGCTGCTCGTTGAAGCTGTCGGCGTTGCTTTCCATCATGGCTGCTGAGTATAGAGTTTCCATGGCAAATCCGAAACCCAAATCCGTTAGCAAGACGCCTCAGGACGCGAAAGTGATCGTCAGCCGCAAATCCGCGGCAGCGGTGCGCACGGCCTATTTATTGCCCGAGCGCGAGGAGATCTTCCGTCGCTTCTCGGTGCAGCGGCCTGAACCGAGGGGCGAGCTCGAGCACACTAACCCCTTCACGCTCGTCGTCGCCGTCGCGCTTTCGGCGCAAGCGACCGATGTCGGCGTCAACAAGGCGACGCGCACGCTCTTCAAGGTTGCCGATACACCGGAAAAGATGCTTGATCTCGGCGAGGAGCGGCTGCGCGATTACATCAGAACGATCGGCCTCTACCGCAACAAGGCGAAAAACGTCATCGCGCTCTCGCAGATGCTGGTCGACCAGTTCGGCGGCAAGGTGCCGGAGACGCGCGACGAGCTGGTGAGATTGCCGGGCGTCGGGCGCAAGACCGCCAATGTCGTGCTTTCCATGGCCTTCGGCCAGGCGACGATGGCCGTCGACACGCATATCTTCCGCATCGCCAATCGCATCAGGCTTGCCCCCGGTAAGACGCCAGACGAGGTCGAGGCGCGGCTGATGAAGGTGATCCCGAAACACTACCTCTATCACGCCCATCACTGGCTGATCCTGCACGGTCGCTACACCTGCAAGGCGCGCCGGCCCGAATGCGAGCGCTGCGTCATCGCCGATCTCTGCAAATCGCCGGAGAAGAGTTGGGATGTGCCGGCGCCGCTCGTCGAGCTACCGCCGCAGGTGATCGGCGAGGCCGTCGAGTAGAACAGCGATCGCCTGTTCGTACTGCCGCCTTTCAGCGCCCGCCTCGATCGCGATCGCCGCGCGGTCGAAGGCCGCCGATAGCAGCGACGTCAGCGGTTCGAGCATAGTCCCGGCCTCCGGAAGCATGGCTGCAAGCCCTGCCCGCAGCGTCGCTTCCCCGCCGAGCGCTGAATTTGCGGCGATGTACGACGTCTCCGCCCTGCCCCGTTGAGCCTCAGGCGCGCAAACCGGGATCCTTGGCGGAAACCAGCTTGTGCAGATGAACCATCATGCCGGCGGCAAAAAGCGGCGTCAGAAGATTGACGATCGGGATCGCCAGAAAGAGGGCGATCACCAGCCCGCCGAGAAAGACCGTGGAGGCATGCTTGGCGCGGAAGAGCCGTGCCTCATCAGGCGAACGGGAGCGCATAGCGGCGAATTCGAAGAATTCCCGTCCGAGCAGATAGCCGTTCACCAGAAAGAACGCGACCAGATTGACGCCGGGGATAAACAGCAACAACAATGCCACGATATTGCCGAGGATCACCACGCCGAGGAACTTGATCGAGCTTGCCATCGCCGGACCGAGCGGCATGGCGGTGCCCGGCGCGTCCTTGGGATAGTCGCGCTTTTCGATGACATCGGCGACATCGTCGAGAAACAGGCCGGCGATCAGCGCCGTGACCGGCGACAGCAGCAGCGCCAGCATCAACGCAAGGCCGATACCGGCCAGGATCGCGAAGAGGAAAGCGAGCCACCCTGCCCAATCCGGCATATCGGGAAAGAAACCCGTGAGCCAGGGAAAGAGGAAGGCCATGAAGGCCCCGCGCAGCGCGAACCAGAGGCCGACGAGCACGAGAATCGTCAGGCCGAGCACTTTCCAGAAGACAGAACGTGTTTCCGATGCGAACAAATTGGCGAGCGAAAGGCGAGCGGCGTCAAGAATCATGTCTCAGGCGTCTCCGGTTGCGCCGAAGATGTAGGAAAGATGGAGGCCACCGACAAGAGAGAATAAAATTGCATGCAGTAATAGAAAACTTGTCGAAAACTAAATACTAATATAATATTGTGACGCATATAAAATACACACGGGCCTGAGAAGCAGCTTCCGAAATAGTTGCAAAGACAAGGGGTCGCAACAGCGCATCCACGGAACGCCTCTGAGGGAAGACGGGGAGGCTGACGTGGAAGACTTTGTGCAAAAACTCAGGCAATACGCAAAAACCGGCACACCGGCCGAACGCCGTATCGCGAAATATTTCACCGAACACCTGAACGACCTGCCGTTCGAGACGGCTGCGTCCGTTGCCGACAGGCTGGATCTCTCGCCGATGACCGTCGGGCGCTTCCTGCGCTCGCTCGGTTATCAGGGATTGGACAGCGTCAAGGTGGAGATTCGCGAGACCGTGACGACATCGCCGGCGCAATTGCAGAGCGCTATGAGCGAGCTGCATGCCGACGCTGCGGAGGGCAAACCGCTCGCCGTGCTGGTTGCCGAACAGATCCAGGCCCTCCATCATATCTATCATCTGACGGCGCAGCCGCACTGGTCGGAAGCCGTCGGCTTGATCAGCACTGCCCGCGAAGTGTCGATCGCCACGCATGCGCGGCTCTCAAGCCTGGCCAATCATTTCTGTCAGCGGCTGACGCAAGCCCGCGACGGCGTTCGCACGCTCGACGCTGCCGACAACCGTTTTGCGGAACTCTTCGCCCGGCTGGCGGTCGACGACGCGCTGCTTGTCATCATCGATTGCCGCCGCTTCGCCAAGGCGCGGCTGCTTGCCAGAACGGCGCGGCGCTACGGCTATAAGGTCGTGCTCATTTCGCCGCAGCAAGCGGACTGGATGGCGGACCAGTCGAACGTCATGCTGCCCTTGCCGCCCGCTCGCGCCCCCGATCTCGACAATCTTCCGCCGCTGATCGCGCTGCTCGATTGCCTGTCTGAATCCGTCATCCTCCAAGTCGGAGAGGAGGCGGCGCTTCGCCGCCGCCGCATGATGGAATTCGCAACCGTCCTCGGCGAGACGGCAAACCATTAATTTAAAAGGCCAGCGCATAACCCCGAAAATCGGAATCGATTGTCGGAAAGGGTTATTCGCAGATTCAAAGTGATAGAGCGGCGCTCTATTGCATCGTTTCCAATTCGGCGCGGTGCCGGTGCATAGCGAGAAGACGGCGGTAGTCGCGGTCGTAAAGCGCCTGCTTGGCCTTGTCGGGAAGCCGTTCGTCGCCGCCCGGATACATCGCCTCGCCGGCCGCCGCCAGATCCTTGTACAAGCCGCACGCGACGGATGCTGCGATTGCCGTGCCGAGCAGCACCGCCTCGTTCATCTTCGGCACCACGACCTTGCAGCCGGTCGCATCGCTATAAAGCTCCATCAGCACCGGGTTCTTCACATGCCCGCCGGCAATATGCAGCGTATCGGGCATGTAGCCGTATTCCTTCATCATTTCCAGGATATGGCGGATGCCAAGCGCAATCCCCACCGCAGAGCGCCAATAGAGCGCGCAGAGCCCGTCGAAGGACGTATCGAGTGTCAGCCCGCTGACGACGCCGACGGCGTGCGGATCGGCGAGCGGCGAACGGTTGCCATGGAAATCCGGCAGCACGAAGATCCGCGCACCGAAGTCATCGCCCTCCTCGGCCCGCAATTCGGCGATGCGCGCGACGATCTTCTGATGCAGCGCTGCCGTCGGCTCGCCACCGGCCGCATGCATGCGCACGATGTGGTCGATCAACGCGCCGGTCGCCGATTGCCCGGCCTCCACCAGCCAGGACTGCGGGAAGACAGCCTCGTAATAGGGACCCCACATGCCATGGCTCGGCTTGCGTTCCCGCGAGAAGGTAACGATGCAGCTCGACGTGCCGGCAATCAGCGCCAGCTGGTGCTCGCGTTTGACAGGATCGGCGGCGTAGCCGCCGAGCGCGCCGAGTGCGCCGGCATAGGCGTCGATCATCCCGGCGGCGACATGGCAGTCCGTCGTCAGCCCCAGCGCTTCCGCCGCTTCCTGCGTCAGCCGGCCGACGCTGTCTCCGACAGGCGTGGTCTCATCCGGCAGATGGCCGCGCGCCTGAAGGTCCTCGAGGCCGATCCGTTCCAGGAAATCCTGCTGCCAGCCCTTTTCGAGATGGGCGAGATAGTTCCATTTCGCCGTCAGCGTGCAGCGCGAACGGGCGGGCGATCCGGTCGATTTCCACGTCATGAAATCGGCGAGATCGAAGAAATAGCCAGCCTTTTCCCATGTGGCGGGCAGCTTCTTCTTCAGCCACATCAGCTTCGGCATCTCCATTTCCGGCGACATCACGTGGCCGGAATGTTCGAGCACCCTGTGCTGCGTCGCCGTGCAAAAATCGGCTTCCTTCAGCGCCCGATGATCGAGCCAGACGATCGTGTCGAAACGCCTCTCCCCGCCTGTGGAAACGCTGAGCTGCCGGCCCTCGACGTCACGGACGACAAGCGAACAGGTGGCATCGAAGCCGATCGCTCCGACCGAGGCGGCGGCGATACCGGATTGCTCCATCGCCCTGCGCACTGCCATGCAGGCGGCCGACCAGATATCTTCGGAATCGTGCTCGGCATGGTTTTCGCGCGGCCGGTTCATCACGATCGGATGCTCGGCCTTGGCGAGCAATCGGCCGCGTGCGTCGAAGACGCCGGCGCGCGCACTGCCCGTGCCGATATCCACCGCAACCACATGATCACGCATCAAGTCTTGGTCCCGTCCAGCTTATGGTTGCGGACAAGGTGTATCAAATCCGGCATGGCGTCAAACACCACTTCCGGCGAAAGGCGGTCGAGTTCGGCACGGTATCCGGCGAAGTTGGCGTGTGATCCGCCGGTGAAGGCGAAGACCGTCATGCCTGCCGCCTTGGCCGCGGCAACGCCGGCCGGGCTGTCTTCAACGACAAGGCAATGAGCCGGCTCGACCTGCATTTCACGCGCCGCATGCAGGAAGAGATCGGGCGCCGGTTTGCCGCGCTTGACCATCGTCGCACTGAAGATGTCGGGCAGCTTGTCGAGAAGTCCGGTCACCGACAGCGACAGCCGGATTCGCTCCATCTGGCTGGACGAGGCAACGCAACAGGGAACGCCAAGGCCGTCAATCGCCGCGGCGATACCCTCGATCGGCTTCAGTTCTGTGCGAAAGCGGGCGTAGAGATCGGTGCGGATACGCTCGAGGAATTCCTCGCCGGCATGAACGTTGAATTCGGTTTCCAGCGTATCGATGAGAGTAGACAGGCTGCGGCCGAGAAAACGCTCATAAGCCTGGTCTTCGGTGATCGAGACGCCGAGATCGTTCATCGCCCCGACGAGCACGCTGATCGAGATCGGTTCGCTGTCAACGAGTACGCCATCGCAATCGAAGATCACCAGCCGTGTTTCAGCATCAGCCATGGAACACCCAACCTGAGTTCAATTCGGACGTGTTACCGTCCCGCGGCGCTCGCAAGGCCGGACGAATGGCGGCAGCAGATACCGCCATCCGGATTCCTTACACTGCGAGCTTGCCGTCGAGATAGAGCTGCAGCGTCTCCCGCGTGCCCTTTTCCCACAGGGTTTTGAGAGCATGGGCAAAACGCTTGCGGAAAAGTTCGGATTTCGCCACTTCGCCGAAAATATCGTCGAAGACGAGGAAGGCCGACGGATCGTCCTTGGCTTTCAGCGCCGCCGCATGCAGGCGCTCGGCGCTCGCGTCGTTGAAGACGATATCCTTGCCACTGTCGGTCTTGCCGGCGAAATAACGGCACCAGAGTGCTGAAACCAGCGCCAGGCCGACGACGTCCCTGCCCTGACGCAGATTGTCGAGCGTCGACGGCAGGATGAATTTCGGTTGGCGGTTCGAGCCGTCCTGCGCCAGACGCGGAATGGTGTCGGCGATCTTCGGATTGAGCAGGCGATGTTCGATCAGCGCGAAATAATCCGTCAGCGACGTGTTCGGCACCGGCGGCACGATCGGGATGATCTCGTCTTTCTCGAGTTTGGCGAGGAAGGCGCGGATCAACGGATCTTCCATGGAATCATGAACGAAATGAATGTCCATCAGCGCCGCCGGATAGGCGATCGCGGCATGCCCGCCGTTGAGGATACGGATCTTCATATGCTCGTAAGGCGTGACATCGGCAACGAAAGTGACGCCGACCTTTTCCAGCGCCGGCCGGCCGGCGGTGAATTTATCCTCGAGCACCCATTGTTTGAATTCCTCGCAATAGACCGGCCAACTGTCTTCGATCTCAAAATTGTCCCTGAGGAAATCGACCTCGCGCTGGCTGGTCGCCGGCGTGATGCGGTCGACCATGCCGTTCGGGAAGGCGACATTCGCCCGGATCCAGTCGGCAAAGGCTGGGTCCGAAAGCGCTGCCGTGCCGACAACGGCATTGGCGGTGACGATGCCATTATGGGGAATGTTGTCGCAGGACATGACGGTGAAGGGTCCGATGCCCTTGTCCTTGCGCGCCTTCAGGCCGGCGACGATCAGGCCGAACACCGTCTTCGGCGCGTTGGGGTTCTCTCCGTCTGCGGCGATCGCCGGATGGGCCGGATTGAACGTGCCCGATGCGTCGATGAAGTAGCCGCCCTCGGTGATGGTCATCGAGACGATGCGGATTTCGGGATCGGCAAGCTTGGCAATGATGACAGCGGCATCGCCGACCGGCAGGATGTCGATCATCGGGGCGGTGACGCGCGCCGCCGTCTTGTTGTTGTCCTGTTCGACCACCGTCGTCAGGAAGTCCTGCGCCGCAAGCTTTTCGCGCATGGCAGCATCCGACGGCAGCACGCCGGCGCCGACGATCGCCCAGTCGTGATCCGTGCCTGCGTTGAAGAGATCGTCGAGATAGATCGCCTGATGGGCACGGTGGAAATTACCGACGCCGAAGTGCACGATGCCGGCTTTCAGCGAAGCCCTGTCATATCCAGGGATGGCGGCAGTGCGCGCCACATCCGAAAGTGTTGCCAGCGATAATTTGCACGTCATGTTTCAGTCCTCTTGAAGGTCTTGCCGAGTCGGCCAGGCGCCATCGTCCGGCTCGCATGCCTGCCCCCAGCCCGGCCGCCTGCCTCAGATGGCAAGACCGCCTTCGTTGAATTTATGAATACGCGAACGGTCCGGCGTCAGGAAGACCGTGTCGCCGGCTTTGGCCGCGAAGTCGCCGCTGCCGCGCGCCGTCAGCATGCCGAGGCCATCGGCGTCGATATGCAGGAAGGTGTCGGAACCGAGATGTTCGGCGACCACGACCCTGCCCTTCCAGTCGCCGCTCTCCATCGACAGCAGCACATGTTCGGGCCGAACGCCGATGGTATGTGCGTTGAGCGCGGCGGCGTGTTGGCCGGTGATGAAGTTCATTTTCGGCGATCCGATGAAGCCGGCGACGAAGAGGTTGCGGGGACGGCTGTAGAGTTCGAGCGGCGAACCGACCTGCTCGATATTGCCCCTGTTCAGGACGACGATCTTGTCGGCCATCGTCATCGCCTCGACCTGGTCGTGGGTGACATAGACCATCGTCGTCTTCAGCTGCTGATGCAGCTCGCTGATTTCGAGGCGCATGTTGACGCGCAGGGCGGCATCGAGGTTCGACAGCGGTTCGTCGAACAGGAAGGCCGAAGGCTGGCGCACGATGGCCCGGCCGATCGCCACACGTTGGCGCTGACCGCCGGACAGCTGGCGCGGCTTGCGCTCGAGATAGTCGGTGAGATTGAGCACCCGGGCGGCATCGCTGACCTTGCGATCGATCTCGGCCTTGTCGATGCCCGCCATCTTCAGCGGGAAGGCGATGTTGTTGCGCACGCTCATATGCGGATAAAGCGCATAGGACTGGAACACCATGGCAAGGCCGCGCTCAGACGGCGCCTTTTCGGTAGCGTCCCTGCCGTCGATGACGATCTTGCCGCCGGAGACATCCTCGAGCCCGGCGATCAGCCTGAGCAGCGTGGACTTGCCGCAGCCCGACGGGCCGACGAAGACGACGAACTCGCCGTCCTTGATGTCGAGATCGATCGAAGGGATGACCTTGGCTTCGCCGAAGACCTTGGAAACCTTCTGAAGAGTAATGCTGCCCATGTTTCTCTCCCTTTTATGTTATTTCACAGCGCCGAAGGTCAGGCCGCGGACGAGTTGTTTCTGGCTGAACCAGCCAAGGATCAGGATCGGCGCGATCGCCATCGTCGATGCCGCCGAGAGCTTGGCATAAAACAGGCCCTCTGGGCTGGAATAGGAGGCGATGAAGGCCGTCAGCGGCGCCGCCTTCGAGGCGGTGAGGTTGAGCGTCCAGAACGCCTCGTTCCAGGCAAGGATGATGTTCAAGAGCAGCGTCGAGGCAATGCCGGGCACGGCCATCGGCGTCAGCACGTAGACGATCTCCTTCATCAGCGACGCCCCATCCATGCGCGCCGCCTCAAGGATCTCGCCGGGGATTTCCTTGAAATAGGTGTAGAGCATCCAGACGATGATCGGCAGGTTGATCAGCGTCAGCACGATCACCAAGCCGGTGCGCGTGTCGAGCAGGCCAGAATTACGAAACAGCAGGTAGATCGGGATCAATGCACCGACCGGTGGCATCATCTTGGTCGACAGCATCCACATCAGCACGTCCTTGGTCCGCTTGGTCGGCGAAAACGCCATCGCCCAGGCGGCCGGAATGGCGATGATCAGGCCGATCAGCGTCGAGCCGAAGGAGATGATCACCGAGTTCATGAAGTGGCTGAGATAGTTCGACCGGCTCTGCACCTCCGCATAGTTTTCCGTCGTCCAGTGGAAGAACAGGAATTGCGGCGGCGAGGCGATGGCGTCGGCTTCCGACTTGAAGCTGGTGAGAAACGTCCAGAGAATCGGGAAGAAGATCAGGGTGCCGAGCGTCCAGGCGATCGCGGTGACGATGAGCTTGCGCTTGGTTGTGACTTTTCTGGCCATCTCAAGCCTCCAGATTCTTGCCGACGAGGCGCACGAGGAAGATCGCGACGATATTGGCGAGGATAACAGCCACAATACCGCCGGCCGATGCCCCGCCGATATCGAACTGCAGCAGCGCCTGGGCATAGACGAGATAGGTAAGGTTGGTGCTGTCGGTGCCCGGCCCGCCATTGGTGGTGACGAGGATTTCGGCAAAGACCGAAAGCAGGAAGATCGTCTGGATCAGGATCACCACGGTGATGGCACGCGCCATGTGTGGCAGGATGATGTAGATGAACTTCGAGATCGGACCAGCGCCGTCCATTTCGGAGGCTTCCTTCTGCTCCTCGTCGAGCGACTGCAGCGCGGTCAGCATAATGAGGGTGGCAAAGGGCAGCCACTGCCAGGCGACGATCAGAATGACGGAAAACAGCGGCGCATTCGCCAGCCAGTCGATCGGCTGCAAGCCGAGCGCCTTGGCAAGATGCGCAAACAGGCCGTTGACCGGGTTCATGAACATGTTCTTCCAGACCAGTGCTGCCACCGTCGGCATGACGAAGAACGGCGCAATCACCAGGATGCGCACGATGCCCTGGCCGTACATCGGCTGGTCGAGCAGCAGCGCAAAGGCGATGCCGCCGATGACGGTGATCAACAGCACGCCGGCGACGAGCAGCAGCGTATTGATCAGCGCGGCGATGAAGGCCGGATCGGACAGGAAATATTCGTAGTTCAAGAAACCGACGAAGTTTTCCATGCCGGGGCTGAGCAGATTGTAGTTCAGCAGCGAGAAATAGATCGTCATCACAAGCGGGACGATCATCCATGCAAAGAGCAGCAGCACGGAGGGCGCGATCATCAGGCGCGCGGCGGAGCGGGTATGTAAGGTTGCCATGGCAATCACCGATCTGGACTGAAGCGGGGAGCGGCCGCAAGGCAGCTTTGTCTGAAAAAAGAGGCCGCCGATGCAGTTCGGGCAATCGGCGGCCCAGAGGGGCGGATTGTCAAGGATCCGCCTCTTGCTCAGGAGGTTTTATTTAATGTAGCCGGCCTTGGTCATTTCGCGGGTTGCCAGCTGCTGTGCGGCCTGCAGGGCCTGGTCGACCGAAAGCTGGCCGGCAAGAGCTGCGGAGAACTGCTGGCCCACTGCCGTGCCGATGCCCTGGAATTCCGGGATCGCCACGAACTGGACGCCGACATACGGTACCGGCTTGACGGTCGGCTTGCTCGGATCGGCCGAGTTGATCGAGTCGATCGTCGTCTTGGCGAAGGGAGCCGCCTTCTGGTAATCCGCATTCGCATAGAGCGAGCTGCGGGTGCCCGGAGGTGCGTTCAGCCAACCTTCCTTCTCGGCGACGAGGTTGCTGTATTCCTTGCTCGTCGCCCAGGCAACGAACTTTTCAGCAGCTTCGGCCTTCTGGGTACCTGCCGGAATGGCGAGGCTCCAGGCCCAGAGCCAGTTGCCGCGCTTGCCGAGGCCCTTGTCGGGAGCCAGCGCAAAGCCGACCTTGTCGGCGACGGTCGATTCCTTCGGGTTGCTGACGAAGGATGCAGCAACGGTCGCATCGATCCACATGCCGCACTTGCCGGTCTGGAAGAGCGCCAGGTTCTCGTTGAAGCCGTTGGAGGAAGCGCCCGGAGGACCGGCATCCTTCATCAGCTTGACGTAGAAGTCGAGCGTGTCCTTCCATTCCGGCTGATCGAACTGCGGCTTCCAGCTTTCATCGAACCAGCGGGCGCCGAAGGAGTTGGACATGGCCGTCAGGAAGGCCATGTTCTCGCCCCAGCCGGCCTTGCCGCGCAGGCAGATGCCGTAGATTTCCTTGTCTTTGTTGGTGATCTTGCGGGCAGCGTCGGCAATGAAGTCCCAGGTCGGCGCGTCCGGCATCTTCAGGCCGGCGGCGTCGAACAGGTCCTTGCGGTACATGACCATCGAGCTTTCGCCGTAGAACGGCGCCGCATAGAGCTTGCCGTCCATGGTCAGGCCGCTGCGGATCGCCGGCAGCAGGTCATCGACGTCGTAATTGGCGCCGAGATTGTCGAGCGGCACCAGCCAGCCCTGCTTTGCCCAGATCGGCACTTCATAAGTGCCGATCGTCAGAACGTCGTACTGGCCGCCCTTGGTCGCGATGTCGGTCGTGACCTTCTGGCGCAGCACGTTTTCTTCGAGGGTTACCCATTCAAGGTCGATGCCGGGGTTCTTCGCCTTGAAATCATCCGTCAGCTTCTGCATCCGGATCATGTCGCCGTTGTTCACGGTCGCAATCGTAAGCGTTTCGGCCGAAGCCATACCGGCAAACGCCAGTGCTGAGCAGGCGCCCAGCAGAAAAGTTCTCAATGTCATAATCTTCCTCCCAGAAGATGGGGTGTGAGCATTCGCTTCGCTCATGGGCAATTACTCAACAAACGATAAAGAATGTCAATCGGCAATCGTTGCTGCAACGCCGAAGGCGGTAGTGATCCCATTGATTTAACTAGAATATTTTTTGCTCAGTTCTTGAGCAAAAACTCAGCGGTCTCTTCGTCGGTGATCAGAGCGTTGATTTGATGGCCGACAACGGCGGCCCTGATCGCCTTGAATTTGCGCTTGCCCTTGGCCAGCCCAATGACCATCGACGCGTCGCGGGACGGGATCGGCGCGGACGCGACGCGCTCGTTGATCGGGTTGTCGATCAACCTGCCATCGACATCGAAGATCCAGCCGCAGATTTCGCCGACAGCACCCCCGCGCATCAGCTCCATCATCTCGTCCTTCTCGAGAAAACCGTCGACGCAAAGCGGCCCATCAATGCCGAGCTCGCCGATGCCGACGAAGGTGACATCGGCTTGCGCGCTCATATTAAGCGTCGAGCGCACCAGCTGTTGGCCATGCAGCAACTCGCGCTCCTCCGCCGAGGTGACGAGCACCGGCAGCGGCATCGGATAGTGTCGCGCCTTCACCGCATCGGCCATGCTGAAGATGACGTTGTAATAGGCCGCCGATCCGTCCGGGGCGATATTGCCGGTCAGCGAAACGATGCGGTGATTGGGACATTCGATCGCCGGAAGCTGGTCGACGGCCGCCTTCAGCGTGCGGCCGGTACCGATGGCGAGTACGATGGGTTCCGGCCGTTTCAGCCACCGCTCGATCTCGGCAGCGGCCGCCTCGGCGATACCGACCGTCGTCGACGACGACGCGGGATCGCTCGGCACCACCTCCACATGTTTCAGCCCGAATTTCCGGCGCAGCTGACTGCCGAGCTCCAGGCAGGCGGCGATCGGATGATCGAGCCGCACCTTGATCAGGCGCTCGGCGACCGCCAGCGACACCAGCCGCTGCGCCGATTGCCGCGAGATGCCCATCGCAGCGGCGATTTCGTCCTGCGTGCGCCCGGCGACGTAGTAAAGCCAGCCGGCACGCGCCGCATCGTCGAGCCGTGCAGGGGTCTCGGATCTTTTTACCATCTAATGCCTACCGCGCAAAGTGAGCCGGCGTGCCGCCGCCGAACAGGATTTGAGTCTGTATCGCGCCAGATCAAAACAAAATTCCGGCAAATGTCGAGCCTGTTGCAAGGAGCCCCGCCAAATAACCGCCGTCACTCGGGCAAACCCGCTCAGGCAAACCATTGCACGACGAGATAGATCGCCGCCTTCACGAGACCATAGATCACCCCGCCGGCGATGACGAGCGACACGGCCGTCATCACGAAGCCGATGAGCGCGAAGAGACCGTCACGGCCCAATATGCCGAAAGCGAAGACCGAGATCGTGATCGCCGGCAGGATGTTGCCGAGCGGGACCGGCAGCAACAGCACGATCGACAGTAGCAGGCATGCCGCCCCGGCAATATATTCCGCCGGCGGTTCGGCGAAGATCGCCAGCCGTGGCTTCAGCATGCGTTCGGCCCAGGCGAGCCAGCGGTGGATGCGGCCGACGATGGACTCGAAATCCTCCCGGCGCATCGAACGGTTGGCAATCACCTTCGGCAGCCAGGGTTTCAGCCCGAAGGTCAGTTGCGCTGCCAGGAAGACCAATGGCGCCCCGAGCACGGCCGAGGTTCCGGGCGGAGTGGGAAAGGCGTTCGGAAGCGCGAAGATCAGCATCAACGCGCTGATCGCCCTGTCACCCATCGTGTCAAACAGATCGCCGATCGAGATCCGTTCGCGGCTCTGATCGGCAGCCATCTGCCGCAAAATGGATGAGAGGCGGCGGCCTTTGGGACGTGGTCTTCGGATGGTACTGTTTTCTCTCGTATCGATCGTCGTGGGTCCGGCAGTTGATGAAAGTGTAGGGCCGGATTCTGGCGATGCAATATGCCAATTGAATGACTTGCGGGGTTAGAAATTGCAGCTGTAATCGGAGCCGATGGGCTCGGGCTCACCCGATTTCTCCAACGTCTTGCCATGACGGAATGGAAGACGCAAACCCGTCCCGCCTATCTGATCTCCCCACCTGTGGGAGAGGTGTCCGGCAAAACAGAGGGGCTGGCACAAGGCCCGACCATAAAGCCGGCGACATCATCGCCGAATGAGCGCTTGAAATTCCCCGCCAACAATGCAAGCAGACGCTGGGAGACCAGAAAACGGCAGAGTGGCAATGATCATTTCATTCGACATCGGTGGCACCGCCATCAAGGGTGGCATCGCTCGTTCCGAGACAGACATCGTTCCCCTCGGCCGCCGCCCGACACCCAGGGATGATTTTGCCGCTTTCGTCGAGACCCTGCGCGGCATCATCGCCGAAACCGGCGAACAGCCGAACGGCATCGCCCTCTCCATCGCCGGCGTCGTCGATCCCGATACGCAGCGCCTGATCTGCGCCAACATTCCCTGCATCCACGACCGCACGCTCGCGGCCGATCTCGAAGCCGAACTCGGCCTGCCGGTGCTGATCGCCAACGATGCCGACTGTTTCGCTATGGCCGAAGCCGGTCTCGGCGCTGGCCGCGGCCACCGCATCGTCTTCGGCGCCATCCTTGGCACCGGCGTTGGCGGCGGCCTGGTTGCCGACGGTCGCCTCGTCAACGAGGCCGGCGGCTTTGCCGGCGAATGGGGTCACGGGCCGATCATCGCATCCGCAGCCGGCAATCCGCCTGTGGCCATTCCCGCCTATGCCTGCGGCTGCGGCCAGAAAGGCTGCGTCGACACCGTCGGCGGCGCCCGCGGCCTGGAGCGCCTGCACAAGACGCTGCACGATCTCGACTTTGCCAGCGAGGAGATCATCGCTCAGTGGCGACACGGAGAGGAGAAGGCGACACGGACGATCGACGTCTATGTCGATCTCGTCGCCTCGCCCCTAGCGCTGACGATCAACATCACCGGCGCGACCATCGTGCCGGTCGGTGGCGGGCTTTCCAATGTCGAGCCGCTGCTTGCCGAGCTCGACCACGCCGTGCGCGCCCGCATCCTGCGCAAGTTCGATCGCCCGCTGGTGGTGCGCAGCGAATGCCGCATCGAACCCGGCCTGATCGGCGCAGCGCTTTTGGGGCTGAAGGCCGAGGCGGCCTGAAGCAATTCCACGAAAAGTGCGAAGCGATTTTCCATCCGGAATTGCGATTCCTTAAAGCACCGGCCACATCCGCACGATCGCTGCGAACCGATCCCAGTCCTTGCGCGCAGAAGGCGTCCAGGCAGCCTCGGCGACCGCCTGGAGACGCGGAAAAACCAGCCGGTTGAAATAGGCGCGCGAGACGAAGTTCTCGGTCCAGATGCAGGCCTGGATGCCGCGCATCTTCTCCTGCAGCGCCTCCGGCAGCTCGCCCTCGGCCTCGTAAGCGTAGGTGTGTTCCGGCGGCGCGTAGCCCGCCCAGCTGGCGCCGGGCTCGGTCCAAGCTTCAGCCTGCGCCATGTCGAGATAATAGGCCTGCCCCGGCGTCATCACCACGTCGTAGCCTTCTTGTGCCAGCTCGATGCCGACGGCGGGCTTTTCCCAGGCCATCAGCAGCGTGCCGTCGCGGTCGACGCCGCCGCCATGCGAAACCTCGTTCCAGCCGACGAGTTTCTTGCCGCGCTCCGACAGCATGGCTTTGATACGTTTCAGGAAATAGGATTGCAGCTCGGCGGTGCCTGCCAGTTTCTCCCTCTCCATCAGTGCCTTGCAGAGCGGCGAGGAAAGCCAGGAGCCATGCGCCACTTCGTCGCCGCCGATATGGAGATATTCACTGGGGAACAGCGCCACCATCTCGTCGAACACCTTGCCGAGAAATTCATAGGTGAATTCCACCGCCGGATTAAGGGCGTTGTTCGGATAACCCTGCACCGAGCGGTAACTGTCCGGCGCCTCCTGGCCGTCGACGAGCTCGGGCAGGGAGAACAGCGTCGCCATGCTGTGGCCCGGAATATCGATTTCCGGCAGTACCTCGATATGCAGCGAGGCTGCATGCGCAACGATCCGCTTGGCATCCTCCTGCGTGTAATGACCGGAGCGCGTTTGCGCCCCGTCGCCGAGCTGCGGCACGAGCACTTCATCCGGCCCACGCCGTGCGCCGATCTCCGTCAGCGCGGGATAGGCCTTGATCTCCAGCCGCCACGCTTCGTCATCGGTCAGATGCCAGTGGAAGATGTTGAGCTTGTTCCAGGCGAGAATATCAATCAGCCGCACGACGTCTGCCACCGGATAGAACTGCCTGGACACATCGAGATGGCAGCCACGCCAGTCATAACGCGGTTGGTCGGCGATCGTGCCGAAATTGGGAAATTTGAAGCGCTCAGGATCGGCGCGGGCGCCGTGCAGCAGTTGCGCCAGGCTGATCAGCCCGTAATGCCGACCGGCGGCATCCGCACTCGAAAGCACGATCTCATGCGCCGTAAAACGCAATTCGTAGGCGAAGGCGGCGATCGACGATTCGGTGACGAAACGAATGGCCCGCCCGCCTTCGACGGCACCGAGGGAAAACGGCATATTGTCGACCGGATAGAGGCGCTGGTAGAGTTCCATAACCAGCGACAGCGCCTTGACCGCATCAGGCCGCGTCCGCTCGGCCGGATAAAGGACGACTGGCAGCTCTCCCGCCTTCAGCCCGAGCGCCAGCGGCCAGGGCAGCAGCGAATAAGGTTCCTCGGCCCGGCCGGGCGGCAGAAGCGGCGGCGCCACGCCACCATCCCGGCCTTCGAGCATGAGATCGCCGAAACCAACAGGAACGTGGCGTCCGTCGCCAAGTGTCAGATAGGCTGATTTGACGCCGGCCGTCCTATGTTTCGGCTCCCTGGTCAGCCCCTCGACGGTGAACCGCCAGCGCCCGCCGGGCGGCACGCTCAGGTCTTGGGGCGGCAGGAATTCATGGAAATGCGCGACCTGCCGCTTCAGGCTGCCGCCGTCGCAGACATGTTTGTCGGCAATCCGCGTCTCTGACGTGTAGGCGAGCGAGAAGCCGGACAGCGGCTCGGTCGAAAGATTGAAAAGCGTGAAGGTGAGGCGCCCGAAACTGCCCTCGATCGGGCTCCAGCTTGCTTCCAGATGGTAATCGGCCATGGTCGGGTCCTGCCTCGTCAATGAGTGGCCGGGATCGCGGTTGGTCTCCCGGCATGCTTCGCAGCTTAGCTTTTTCGAGGCGGCAATGGAATCGGCGCGCAGCTCCAAGACGGAACAGGCAGTAAAGACTGCGCGGCGCTGTAGGCAGCGACGCGCTTTGACGAGTAAGCTGTGACCTGCAAGGAAAACGGCGCGGCTTTCGCCGCGCCGTCCTCACTCTGCTGCCAACGCCGGCGGATGTCTGTCATCCGCCTCTTCCTGGATGGCGTCGGCATGCTCGCCCGGCTCGTCCTTTGCCTTCGGCTCCCGGCCGAAGAAAAGAGCGTAACCGGCGGGCAGAACCAGAATGGTGAGCACGGTCGCAACCAGGATGCCGCCCATCATCGCGTAGGCGAGCGGACCCCAGAAGACACCGCGCGAGATCGGGATCAGCGCCAGCACGGCGGTCAGTGCCGTCAGCATGATCGGCCGGAAACGCCGCACGGCCGCGCCGACGATCGCCTCCTGCCGGTGCATGCCGGCTTTGATATCCTGGTCGATCTGATCGACCAGGATGATCGAGTTGCGCATGATGATGCCGAGCAGCGCGATGACGCCGAGGATGGCGACAAAGCCGAAGGGCGCGCCGCTGATCAGCAATGCGGCCGCGGCACCGATGATGCCGAGTGGGCCGGTGGCAAGCACCAGCATCGCCTTGCCGAAATGCTGCAACTGCACCATCAACAGCACGACGATGACGGCGAGCATGATCGGCGCCTTGGCGGCGATCGACATCTGGCTTTCCGCCGCATCTTCGGCACCGCCCTGGATCTCGACATTGTAGCCGGCCGGCAGGCTGTCGCGCAGGTCCTTCATGTCGGCATACATCTTCATCACCACGTCGTTCGGCTGCACATCGTCAGGCAGCGTCGCGCGCACGGTGATCGTCGGCAGGCGGTCGCGCCGCCACTCGATGCCCTGCTCCATGACGGGCACGACCTTGGCAACCTGCGAGACCGGCACAAAGCCGCCGAAATCCGTCGGCACATAGACCGAGTTGACCGCCGACAGCAGCGAACGGCTGGCATCCGGCTCGCGGGCGACGATCGAAACCGTCTCCTCGCCGTCGCGGAAATCGTCGAGCGCAGCCCCTGACATGGCGGTCTGCAGCATCTGGCGCACACGCTGCGAGGTGACGCCGAGTGCCCGGGCGCGGTCCTGGTCGATCACCAGCTTCATCGCCGGCACCTCTTCCAGCCAATCGTCATGGATGGCGCCGAGCTCCGGATTGGCCTGGAAGCGCGCCTTTACCTGATCGGCGATCTCCCTGACTTCCTGGCGGTCGGGGCCCATGACGCGCATCTGCACCGGCCAGCCGGTCGGCGGACCAAGGAAGAGGCGGTCGACCTTGCCGCGAATATCGGGGAAGTCTTCCGCAAGGATCGTCCGCAGCTTGACGATCAGCCGCTCGCGCGCCGGTTCGTCATTGGCCATGACGAGCAGCTGGGCGAAGTTCGGATTGCGCAACTGCTGGTCGAGCGGCAGGAAGAAGCGCGGCGCGCCTTCGCCGATATAGGTGGCGATGAACCGCTTGTCGGGATCATCCATCATCTTGGCTTCGAGCGCCTTTGCCTGCACCTCGACTTCCTTGATGCTGGTGCCCTCGGGCAGCCAGAGATCGACGAGGATTTCCGGCCGCGACGATTGCGGGAAGAAATTCTGCGGAATGAACTGGAAGGCCCAGAGGCTGGTGGCGAAGGTGCCGAGCGTGAGCAGCAGCACGATGACACGGTGGCGCACAGCCCAGCCGACCGTGCCGCGCAGCCGGCGATAGAAGCCGGTGTCGAAGGCGTCGTGATGCTCGCCTGCGTGATGGCGCTGCTTGAGGATCATATAGCCGAGCCACGGCGTGAAATAGACCGCGACGAACCACGAAGTGACAAGCGCGATGCCGACGACGTAGAACAGCGACCGCACATATTCGCCGGCCGTCGATGCTGCGAAGCCGACGGGAATGAAGCCGGCCGTGGTGATCAGCGTACCCGTCAGCATCGGGAAGGCGGTCGAGGAATAGGCGAAGCTTGCCGCGTCGATCTTGACGAGCCCCTCCTCCAGCTTTCGCTCCATCATCTCGACGACGATCATCGCATCGTCGACGAGCAGGCCGAGCGCGATGATCAGCGCGCCAAGCGAGATGCGCTGCAGATCGATGCCGAGTTCGTACATCAGCGCAAAGGTGGCAGCCAGCACCAGCGGAATGGCGATGGCGATGACGAGGCCCGATCGCCAGCCGATCGACACGAACGAGACGACGAGCACGATGATGAGAGCTTCGCCGAGCGCATGCATGAATTCGCTGACCGCATCCGTCACCACGTCGGGCTGGTTGGCGATCTGATCGACGGCGACGCCATAGGGCAGCGCCGCCTCGAAACGTTGATAGGTCGCCTCCACGCCCTTGCCGACATCGGTCACGTTGAAGCCCTTGGCCATCACGACGCCGACCTGAACGCTGTCGTGGCCGTTGAAACGGTACTTGCGCTGGTAGGGATCTTCGAGCCCGGAACTGACGGTGGCGATATCGCCGAGGCGCGTTACCTGGCCGCCGGCGCGAAGGCGCAGCTCGCGGATATCGGCCGCCTTCTTCACGTCGCCTTCGACCGATATGCGCACCGAGCGCAGGCCGGTATCGACCGAGCCTGCCGGATCGACATTGTTTTGGCCCTTGATGGCGTTTTGCAGATCGAGGATCGTCAGGCCGCGCTCGGAGAGCGCCTTGGACGAGACGTCGATATAGATCTTCTCAGGCTGGTCGCCGATGATGACGGCCTTTTCGACGCCCGGCGTCGTCAACAGCATGTCACGCGCCTGGATCGCGAATTTCTTCAGTTCCGGATAGGAATAGCCGTCGCCGCTGATCGAATGCAGCGTGATGAAGGTGTCGCCGAACTCGTCGTTGAAAAAAGGGCCGAGCAGGCCTTGCGGCAGCTCGCTGGAGATGTCGCCGACCTTCTTGCGTACCTGGTAGAAGGCATCCGCCACTTCCTGCGAATTCGTGTCGCCCTTGACCTGCAGGGTGATGATCGCACTGCCCGCCCGCGTATAGGACTTGACCCAGTCGATATGCGGCGTTTCCTGCAGCTTGCGCTCGATCTTGTTGACGACCTGATCTTCCATTTCCTGAATGGAAGCACCTGGCCAGATCGCCTGAACGACCATGACGCGGAAGGTGAATTCAGGATCCTCGCGCTGGCCCATGCGCATCAGGCCGAGCACGCCGGTGATGATGATCAGCCCGAAAAGGAAGCGGGCGATGCTTGGATGTCCGATCGCCCAGCGCGATAGATTGAAGGGCCGCTTCTCGGTGGTGGCGTCCATGGTCTTGTTCCCTATATCCTGTGGCGCGATCAGCGGACGGTCTGGTCCGTGGCGGCCAGGGCCGACTGCTGGTCCGGCACCTTCACCTTCAGGTTCTCGCTCATGAACTGCGTGCCGGCCGAAACGACGAGATCGCCGCTATCGAGACCCTCGGTCACATGCACGCCGTCGCCGGTGAAATCGGCAACCTTGATGTCGCGGCCATGCACGGTCGCCGTGTCGCGGTCGACGGTCCAGACCATCTGCTTGCCGTCCTTCTCAGCCAGTGCGCTGAGCGGGATCGAGACATAGCTGCTGCCATTGCTGACGTCGGCCTCGATCGTCGCCGTCATGCCGAGCAATACGCGCGGATCGTTCGGCAGGCTTACCCGGACTGCAAAGGTGCGCGACTGCTGGTCGGCGCTTCCGGAAACCTCCCGCACCTTGCCGTCGAGTACCAGCCTGTCGTCGGCCCAGAAGCTTGCCTTGACTGTCTTGCCCGGCTTGAATTCGGCAATGTCGTTTTCCGGAACCGCGATCTGCACTTCCTTCTCGCCGTCGACGGCAACGGTGACGACGGCGGTGCCAGAGCCGACGACCTGGCCGGTATCGGCATTGATAGCAGTCACGATACCGTTCTGGCCGGCCTTGAGCTCGGTGTAGCTCACCTGGTTCTTCGCCTGGTCGAGCGCGGAAAGTGCGGCATCGCGCTGTGAGATCGCCTGGTCATGGCTGAGCGAGGCCTGTTCGACCTGCGACTTCGGAGCGACGCTCTTGTCGAAAAGCTGCTCGGCGCGTTTGTTGACCAGATCGGTGGTTTCGACGCCCCTTTCCGCCGAGGCGAGATTGGCTTCCGCCGTTCTGACCGCCAGCTGGTAATCGGTGGCGTCGACGCGGGCGAGAACATCGCCCGGCGTCACCCGGTCGCCGATATCGACCAGGCGCTCGGTGATCTTGCCGGCGACGCGAAACCCGAGGTTCATCTCCGTGCGCGCCTTGACCGAGCCCGAATAGTCGAGCTTGCGCGTGTCGCCGGCCTTGGCGATCTCGACGACCTTCACCGGCCGGATGACCTCCTTGACCTCAGCCTTCTCTTCCGAGCAGGCAGAAATGCCGATGCCGATGGCGCCCACGAGCACGAGGCTGGCGACGGACGGCATGCGATGGCTGAGGGTCTTGAGCGAAAACATCTTCCGCACTCCTGGATCGTTTCGGGGGTTCCGACGGCGGCCGCCGTCCATTATTTCTTCAGCGCCCTGATCGCATAGCTGATCAGTTCGTCGACGCTCGCGCGGTTGGTTTTGGCAAGACATTGCGCCACCATCTGCGGATGGCAGAGAGTGGTCGTCGCGGCGCCGAAGCAACGCGAGGCAACGACCGGGTCCTGCTCGGCGAATTCTCCGGCTGCAATGCCTTCGGCGATGATTTCGGCAATGAGATCATGAACGCGGTCGATATGTTTTTCGATGACATGCCAGTCGCGCTCGATCGCGACGATGATCATCTCGTGCACCTTCGTCTCGTCGAGCATCACATCCAGCGTCCACTGATACTGGGTCTCGACATAACGGCGCAGCCTTTCGCTGGCGCTGGCCGGCTGATGGCGAACGTCGTAGGCGATCTGATAGCACATGGCGAGCATGCGCCCGCAGAGCGCCTGGTGGATCTCTACCTTGGAGGCGAAGAAACGATAAATATTGGCCGGCGACATGCCGAGATCGCGGGCAATGTCGGCCACCGTCGTCTTGCTGTAGCCATAGTGACGGAACAGCCGCTCAGCCGCATCGAGAATACGCGTGACATTCTCCTGCCGCGTGATGTCGAGTGTATTTTCCGTGAGATCGTTCATAAGTTTCGAGGCCTGAATTACGACTGACGATTTTCGAATTTCGTCAGTCGTAAAATATCAGGCGCTACTTGTCAATATGCCGCGGCGCAGCACAAGCGTCGCGGATTGAGGACGGATCCGGCACAAGCGACGACTTGAGAAGATCGATGCACAGGGAGAAGGCCTGTACCGAACCCGTCATGCCGACAGCCAATGACTTCGGAATAATCAGACCCGAGAATGCGGGCCGCAAATGGAAAGTGCCGCGGCGAGAAGCGCGCGGCACGTCTTCAATGGAGTGACGTGTCAGACGATCTTGACGTCGAGTGTGATCGGCACAGAGGCGAGCGCCTTGGAAACCGGGCAGCCGGCCTTTGCCTTATTGGCGAGTTCGGTGAAGGTCGCCTCATCGGCACCAGGAATACGGCCGGAGAGCGAGAGATGGATGGCGGTGATGGCAAAGCCGCCCTCGACGCTTTCGAGCGTTACCTTGGCAGAGGTTTCCATATGCTCGGCGGTAAAGCCGGCTTCACCGAGGATCAACGACAGCGCCATGGTGAAGCAGCCGGCATGGGCGGCACCTATCAGTTCTTCCGGGTTGGTGCCGGCAACGCCTTCGAAGCGGCTCGCAAAGCCGTAGGGATAATCCTTCAAGGCGCCGCTCTGCGTCGAGATCAGGCCTTTTCCGTCCTTGAGGCCACCGGTCCAATGAGCCGAAGCCGTGCGATTGATCTGCATGCCGTCCTCCTGTTTTCAATTGTGTTTTCAGAAAGCGGCAGGGGCCGCTCCATGCCTGCGGGAGATCAGATAGCCTTCCCGATGGGCAATATAATGCTCTATATCGAGAAGACGACAGGCTTGTAAAAATAGCGGGGTCGAAGCCCTTCAGGCGGAATGCTGCAGCACGCTGAGGCCGCCGTCGATCGTCAGGCAGGTGGCATTGATGAACGGGCACTCGTCCGAGATCATGAACACGGCCGCCATGGCGATCTCCTCCGGCGTCGCGATGCGCCCGCCGGGATGCAGTTTCATCGTCTCGGCCTTTGCCGCCTCCGGATCAGGGAAGCCGTTCCAGTAATCGATCACCTTCTGCGTCGAGACATAGCCCGGCGCCAGCGCGTTCACGCGGATATTGCGAGCCGCATATTCGAGCCCTAAGGATTTCGTCATTCCGAGCAGAGCGTGTTTTGCCAGCGGATAGGGAAATGTGTGCGGGATGATGGTGAAAGCGTGCGTCGAGGCGATGTTGAGGATAACGCCGCCGCCCTGTTCGATCAGGCCCGGCAGCACCGCCTTGCAGCAGTTCCATGCGCCCTTCAGATTGATGTCGAAGCAGCGGTTCCATTCCTCGTCCGTCGTCTCGAGCGGTTCGGCAAAGACATTCACCCCGGCATTGTTGACGAGCGCGTTCAGCTGTCCGATCTCTTCATTCGCCTGAGCGACCAATGTCGTGATCGTCCCGGCATCGGTAATATCGGCCGGCAGATAACCAAGCCGGCCGCCACTGCTCTGGAGCTCTTTCGTTGTCTTCGCCAGCAGCGCGGCATCGCGATCGACGAGAAAGACGGCGGCATCCTCCCGCATGAAAGCCTTCGCCATCGCAAGACCGATACCCTGCGCGGCACCTGTTATCAGGATGTTCTTGCCCTGCAGGCGGCCGCCCATCTATCTCACCTCCGATTGAACCGGCAGTTCCGACATCAGGATCGTCACCGTGCCGGCAAGAGCCTCCCCCGGCGCAAGCGGCGCAAGCCCACCGAAATCACGAAGGTGATGGCCGTTCGGCAGGTGGCTCATCGGCTCGAGGCAGAAGAAGTCGCTCCGGTTGACCGGCATATACAGCATGAAGCGATCGAGCGCACCGTCGGCTTCCAGCGCCGCCTGAATTCCAAGTTCCGGCCAGGCGATTGCCGCCCGCCCATTCCAGCCCTCGAAGGCATTGTTCATCCATCTCTGCGGCAAAAGCTTTTCGGATCTGAAATCGAAATAGTCCGGCACAGGGCCAGGCATCTCGGGCAGATGGTCCGGCCGCTCGCTCCAATAGCGATCGGCCGCAATCGTCAGTCGCGTCTTTGGCGTGCGCGCGAAGAAGGGATGTTGACCGAGCCCGAAAGGAAGAGCCGCTTCGCCGCGGTTTTCCACGGAAAGCCTCAGCACCAGTGCATTGCCGGCGAGACGGATCTCCTGCCGAGTAAGATAGGCATAAGGTGAAACACTGTCGGCGCTGCGGGAAAAGCAGAACTGCGCATGCTCCGGGCTGGAGTCTTCAAGCTGCCAGAGGCTGAGCCAGCCGTCGCCGTGCCGATAGAGCGGATCGGAAGTATTCGGCTGGAAGGCATAGTCGCGTCCGGCAAAGGACATGATATTGCCTTCCACGCGATTGCCGAACGGCACCATCGCGAAATTCGCCATCATACCTTCAGGACCGCCGGCCGCCACGAGAAAGGGGATGCCTCGATACGTCGCGGCGGTGACGGCGGCACCCCGACGGCTGACCCGGACGGCGAGATCGCCATGCCTCAGTTCGATGTCGTTACCGGCTTGTCCCTGGCTCATCCGCGCCGTCCTGCAGCCGAAGATCTCAAATTGTCGAGCAACACTGCGATCAGCAGGATCAGCCCGCGGACCACATACTGATAGAACGCCTGGATATTCAAGAGGTTCATGACGTTTTCGGCAATGCCCATGATCAGCACGCCGACGATGACGCCGCTCATCGCCGCCCGGCCGCCGGCCAGCGAAACGCCACCGAGAACGCAGGCCGAAATCACCGAAAGCTCAAGCCCTGTCGCCGCATTCGGCTGGCCGGAGGTGATGCGGGAGGCAAGCAGGATGCCGGCAATGCCGCAGACAAGTCCCTGCAGCGCAAAGATCCAGATGCGCATGTTGACGACATTGACGCCGGCAAGCCGCGAGGCCTCGGGATTGCCGCCGATCGCCAGGGTGTTCTTGCCGAAGACGGTGCGATTGAGCACGAAACCGAAGAGGATGAAAAGGATCAGCATGATCCAGATCGGCGTCGGCACGGTCAGAAATCGCGACAAGGCAAGCTGGTAGAAGGCGGGATCATTGATGCCGACGGCGCGGCCATCGGAGGCGATCAGCGCCAGCCCGCGCACGATCTGCATGGTCGCAAGCGTGGTGATCAGCGCATTGATGCGAAAGCGCGCAATGACGATGCCGTTAACGAAACCAACGACGGCGCCGCAAAGCAGGGCAGCGAGCAGCCCGACGGGAATGGAGCCCGTCGCATTCGAGACCATTACCGCGATCATGCCGGAGAAGGCGACGATCGATCCGACCGAAAGGTCGAAATCGCGCGACGCCAGGCAGAACATCATCGTGCAGGCAACGATGCCGATCGTGACGACCGACTGTAGCAGCCCCAGCATGTTTCGCTCGGTCAGGAAGTTCGGAACGAAGAGCGAGACGATCACGAAGGCAGCAGTGAAGATCACCACCAGCCCCTGTTCGCCGAGAAGGATTTTTTTCAACGAATTCATCGTCTGTATTCCCAATCCTAAATGGTGCCTGCGGCATTCTTGTCGGGAAGCGCTGCCGTCAGGATGTTGCGCTCGTCGAAATCCTGGCGGATGACATTGGCCGCCACCCTGCCCTGGCACATCACCATGATGCGATCGGAAATGCCCATGACTTCGGGCAACTCGCTTGATATCACCACGATCGCCATGCCGCCGGCCGCAAGTTCGTAGAGGATTTCGTAGATTTCCGATTTCGCCCCGACATCGATGCCGCGCGTCGGCTCGTCGATGACCAGGACCTTGATGCCCTGCTCGGACAGCCAGCGGCCGAGAATGACCTTCTGCTGATTGCCGCCCGAGAGGTTGATGATGTCCTGCTTGCGCGACGGCGTCCGCACCCGAAGCTTGGCGATGAACCGATCCGCCAGCGCCGCCTCTTGTCTTGGGCTCAGAATGCCGAAGGGCGAAAAATGCCGGCGTGACGAGATCGCGATATTCTCTTCGATCGATCGCCCTTGGACGATGCCGTCGAACTTGCGGTCCTCGGGGCAGAGTACCATGCCGGCATTGATCGCCGCCTTCGGATTGTTCGGCGAAACGGCAATGCCGTCGATCGTGACCCGGCCCTGATGCCTGGTGTCGGCGCCGTAAAGCAACCGAGCCATCTCGCTGCGGCCGGCGCCGATCAACCCGAAGAAACCGAGAATTTCGCCCTGGCGGACGGAAAAGCTGATCGGATGACGCAGCCTTGACCCCGACAGGCCCTTGACCTCCAGCCGTACGTCGCCGAGCGCGCGTTCGCGCCAGCCCCAGACATTGCTGATCTCGCGTCCGACCATTTCCGAAATGATCTGTTCGCGCGTGGTTTCGGCGATCTGAGGATGGTGGGCGGCAAGTTTGCCGTCGCGCAGCACTGTCAGGCTGTCGCAAAGACGGAAGATCTCGTCGAGACGATGCGAGACGTAGAGGATGACCGTTCCCTTCGCCTTCAGCCTGTCGATGAGTGAAAACAGGATTTCGCTTTCGCGCGAGGAAAGCGAGGAGGTCGGCTCGTCGAGCGCAATCACCCGCGCATCGAGCATGACGGCCTTGGCGATCTCGACCATCTGCCGCGCACCGATCGAAAGCGAGGCGACCTTGGCCGACGGATCGACATCGATGCCGATCTCCTGGAGCTTCGACCGCACCGTCTCGATCAGTATCTTCGAATGGATGACGCCGCCCTTGGCCGGAAAGCGCCCGAGCCATAGATTTTCGGCGACCGTCAACTCCGGAACGAGCTGCAGTTCCTGATGGATGACGATGACGCCGGCATGGAAGGCGTCGCGGACGGACCCGTATCTCTGTTCCTCGCCGTCGATGAGGATGTTGCCGCCATCGGCGGCCTGATCGCCTGACAGTACGCGGATCAGCGTCGATTTACCGGCACCGTTTTCGCCCATCAGTCCGTGGACGGCGCCCTTCTCGACCGTGAAGGAAACATTCGCCAGCGCCTGCACGCCGGGGTAACCCTTGGAGATATTGCTGAATTCGAGGAAAGCCATCATCGCTCCGTCGAGAAAGACCCGGCGGCACGCTGTGCGGCCGCCGGACGATATCATCTTGGAAGGACGATCACTCGATGCCAAGATCCTTGCGGACCTTCTCATAATCGTCGCGCAGCGCTAGGGAACCGGAGGTCAGCGTCAGCTTTGCCGGCTCCTTGTCGTTGGCAATCCAGTCGTACATGTTGAGCGCCGTTTCGTAGCCGTGGCGCTTCGGCGAGATGATGACGGTGCCGAAGAAGCCCGTCGCCGCCGGCTTCTTGAATTCATTGATCGCCGATTCCGCGCCGCCAATGCCGACACCGATGACGTTGGCGGCCGGAATACCGACCGATTCGGAGGCACGGACGGCGCCGAGGACAGCTTCGTCGTTGAGGCCGAAGGCGACCCAGTATTTCACGTCGGCATGCTTGTTGAGAACGGTGGTTGCCGCGTTGAGCGCCGCTTCCGTATCCGTCTTCGCCTGTGGCGCATCATAGATGTTTTCGGCCGGGAAACCGGCGGACTTCAGCACCGACATCGCACCTTCGACGCGGTCGACGGCCGTCGGCAGCTGGTCATAGGAGACCCGCACGGCGCCGACATTCTTCATGTCCCAGCCACGCTTCTTGATTTCGTCGACGATCGCCTGGCCGACGCTCTCGCCGATCTTGGTGGCTGAAATGCCCATATGCGGCACGTCTTCCAGCGGCTTGCCGTCGGCGCTGACGAGGCGGTCGTCGACGGTCATCAGCTTCAGCTGGTTGGCTTCAGCCTTGGCGACGATGCCGGGACCGAGCTTGACGTCGGGCGTGCAGATGATGAAGCCCTGCGCACCCTGAGCGCCGAGATTATCGATCGCCGACTGGACCTTCTCGCCGTCTTCGGCGCCGATCTTGACGACGGTGAAGCCTTTTTCCTTGGCGGCCTGGTCGGCGAATTTCCATTCGTCCTGGAACCACGGCTCCTCAGGCTGCTTGACGATAAACCCTATCTTGACGTCCGCGGAAAATGCCGAGCCGGCTGCCAGAATGGCAAAAGTGCCAGCCAGAATGGCTGCTTTGAACAAGCGCATGTCTCTCTCCCTAAACTCTCAAAAACCGAGCAGCTGCCTCCCAGGCAACGTCCAATGAATTATGATAAATCATCATACCAGTCAATTGCCAATGTATGATGATTGGAATAATAGGATTATTGACGAGATGCCGGGAGGAAGCGTCGCAAAGCGGATCGAATTCGGATAATCAGGTTCGATTGCCTAGCACGCGAGACAGAGCGGAGAGGTGAGTTGGAAACAATCGAGCGACAGAGCGGGGCCGAAAGCCGCCGCATCGAGCGCCGACCGCGCGTACGCCGCAACGTCACGGCGGCGATCGCTCAGGATATCTGTGCGGACCGCTATCCCTCGGGCTCGCCGCTGCCCCGCGAGAACGATCTCTGCGAACTCTACGGCGTCAGCCGCACCGTCATTCGCGAATCGTTGAAAGTGCTGGAATCCAAAGGCCTTGTTCGTGGCAAGCCGCGCATCGGAACCACCGTCTGCGACAAGGACGACTGGAATATCCTCGACGCTGACGTGCTTGAATGGATGGGTCCCTATATCAAGGATTTCGACCTGCTCGGCTGCATTCTCGAAGCCCGCCGCACCATCGAGCCGGCAGCCGCCGAATATGCCGCCGAGCGCGCCAGCGCCCAGGAGATCGCCGATCTCGACAATGCCTGGCGGCAGATGCGCGACAGCGCCCGCGACCCGGAAAGCTTCACCGATGCCGACGTCATGTTCCACACGGTGCTGCTCACCGCCAGCCACAATCAGGTCTTCCGCCGCCTGTCGAGCGCCATTCACGCGGCGCTGAAATATGCGCTGCATGCCTCCAATATCGGTGTCGAGAATCGCGAGGATGCGGTGCTCGTTCACGGCCAGCTGGTCGAGGCCCTGCGCATGCGCGACAAAACAGGCGCCCGTGAATGCGCCAACCGCATGCTCGATCTTGCGGTGCGCGATCTAGCCGCCGCCGAAAAAGCGATCGGCAGAACGAAATGACCGATCACGACAAATCTGCGGACGTGCCGCCGATCGCAAACCCGGGAAGAGACTGAAAGAACAGCGATGAAGATCACCAAACTCACCACCTATATCGTTCCCCCGCGCTGGCTGTTTTTGAAGGTCGAGACCGATGAAGGCATCGTCGGCTGGGGCGAGCCGGTCGTCGAAGGCCGTGCGCTCACCGTTCAGGCCGCCGTCCATGAGCTGGAAGACTACCTGATCGGCAAGGATCCTTTCCTGATCGAAGACCACTGGACCGTGATGTATCGCGGCGGCTTCTATCGCGGCGGCGCCGTCCACATGAGCGCGATCTCGGGCATCGACCAGGCGCTGTGGGACATCAAGGGCAAAGCGCTCGGCCAGCCGATCCATTCCCTGCTCGGCGGCCAGCTCCGTGATCGCATCAAGGTCTATTCCTGGATCGGCGGCGATCGTCCCTCGGATGTCGCCAACAATGCCAAGGAAGTGGTTGCCCGCGGCTTCAAGGCGATCAAGCTCAATGGCTGCGAGGAAATGCAGATCGTTGACACCAACGAAAAGGTAGAGAAAGCAGTCGAGACCATCGCCGCCATCCGCGAGGCGATCGGCCCGCATATCGGCATCGGCGTCGATTTCCACGGCCGCGTCCACAAGCCGATGGCGAAGGTTCTCGCCAAGGAGCTGGATCCCTACAAGCTGATGTTCATCGAAGAGCCGGTGCTTTCCGAAAACAAGGAAGCGCTGCGCGATATCGTCAACCATACGTCGACGCCGATCGCGCTCGGTGAACGGCTCTTTTCGCGCTGGGACTTCAAGCAGGTTCTCTCCGACGGTTATGTCGACATCATCCAGCCGGATCTCTCCCATGCCGGCGGCATCACCGAATGCCGCAAGATCGCGGCGATGGCCGAAGCCTACGACGTGGCGCTAGCGCCGCATTGCCCGCTGGGCCCGATCGCGCTCGCCGCCTGCCTGCAGGTCGATGCCGTCAGCTACAATGCCTTCATCCAGGAACAGAGCCTCGGCATCCACTACAACAAGGGCAACGACATCCTCGACTATATCTCCAACAAGGAGGTGTTCCACTATGCCGATGGTTTCGTCTCGATCCCGCAGGGTCCGGGTCTCGGCATCGAGGTCGACGAAGCCTATGTCATCGAGCGCGCCAAGGAAGGTCACCGCTGGCGCAACCCGATCTGGCGGCACGCCGACGGCAGCTTCGCCGAGTGGTGACAGCGCATAACCCCGAAAATCGGAACCGATTTTCGGAAAGGATTATGCGCAACTCAAAGTGATAGGGTCGCGCAAGCGGCCCTTTTTCATTCCCCGTGTAGGATATCGCGTGTTCCGTCCGTCATAGTCGAAGCTCAAAGAGGAGATTTCAAAATGGCCAGAGCAATCGCAATCATCGTCGGCCGCATCATCTTCAGCTTCGTCTTCTTCATGGCCGCCGGCTTCAAGTTCGCCGATATCGGTGCGACGGCCGGCTATATCACCGCTGCCGGCTTTCCGATGGCGACATTCCTTGCCTGGGTCGCCGCCTTCTTCGAGATCGCGCTGGCGCTCGCTTTCATATCAGGAGCTTTCTTCACCGAGGCCAGCCTGCTCGCAGCCATCTATGTGATCTTCCTCGCTTTCGCCTTCCACGGTCCGTCCCATTGGCAGCAGAACCAGGCCGAGTTCGGCTTCTTCGTCGATCACTTTACCTTCCTCGCCGGTCTGCTCTTTGCCGCGGTCCACGGGCCGGAGAAATGGGCGTTGAGCCACAGCCTCCTCAGGAAGCTCTAGCATCGGCCCGAAAATCGGAATCGATTTTCGGAAAGCACGATACGAGGATTGAAAGAGTTAGAGCGTCCTTTGTGCGTCCGAAAGGACGCACGGCGCTCGAGCCGGGTGCCACCGCCTACACCGCAACCAAGGCCGGCCAGGTCGCCATGGTCCAGCAGCTCGCCCTCGAACTCGGCCGGCACGGCATCCGCGTCAATGCCGTCTGCCCCGGCGAGATCGAGACCAATATCAGCGCCAATACCGACAGCCGCCACCGCGAGGAAACGGAGGTTCCGGTCATCTGGCCTGAGGGCGATATCCCGATTGCCGGCGGCAAGGCAGGCAAGAGCGAGGATGTCGCCGAAACCATCCTTTTCCTCGCATCCGAGCGCGCCCGACACATTACCGGTACGCCAATCTGGATTGACGGCGGTCAGGGCCTGTTGCGATAGCCCTTGCAGTCAGGAACTCAGCCGTTCAGCCGGGCGCTGTCGAGAGTATAAAGTTCCTGCGCGCGCTGCACGCCACGCAACGCATAGCGTCCGACGCAGGCGAGTGCGGTACGCTGCTGCTCCGGTATCGCCGCGGCGAAATCGGAGGAGATCAGCAGGTTGAGATCGACGGAACGACACATCGAGGCGATCCGGCTGACCTCGTTGACGGCAGGTCCGATGACGGTGAAGTCCAACCGGTCCTGGCTGCCGATATTGCCGTAGAAGACATCGCCGATATGCAGGCCGATATAGACGTCGGTCGTCGCCCGGCCGTCGGCCGCACGCGCGGCATTCAGCGTGGTCAGCTTTTCCCGCAGCAACGATTCGGCACTTAGCGCCGCACGACACGTCTCCGCCGGCACCTCGCCCTTAAAGATGGCGAGCACACCGTCGCCGATCAGCTTCAGCACGTTGCCGCCGGATTCGTGGACCGCCGTAATCACCGCCTCGCTATAGTCGTTGAGCAGCGGGATGATCTCCTCCGGCGGCACGCTGTCGGAGATCTTGGTGTAGTTCAGCAGGTCCGAAAACCAGAGTGCCGCGGAAATTCGCTCCGATTTGCCGCGGCTGATCTTGCCTTCCATCACCTGGCGCGCGGCGTCCTCGCCGAGATAGACCTCGGCGATGGTGCGGGCGATACGCCCGAGCGCGATACATTTGATCGCCAGCCCCAGCACCGGCACCAGCTTGCGCAGAATGGCGAGGTCGTGATCGGAAAAGCCCTCAGGATGTTTCGTCGCGAAATGCGAGAAGAAGCAATCCATCTCGCCGATCGTGCCGGCCTCGGAAAAACGATGCATCATCGCCACAAAGTCGGTGTGACCGGCTTCAGCGATCGTATCGAGCATGGAAAAATCGATCGGATCGCCGAAGCCGAGACGCCGGCGTATCTCCCGCTCGTCGCGAGACCAAAGATGATAGAAGGCCGAACGTTGCCAGTTCGACGCCGCCTCCCCCGAGATCGTCGGACCATATTCGAATTCGGTCTGGACTTCCTCGACGCTGTCCCAGCGGAAGGCGCGGCCCTCATGCACCGGATGCAGCGTATCCATCAGCGCCAGACCACGGTCGAGCGGCAGGCCGGCATCCCGGCAAGCCGAGCAGAAACCGGTCATGAGCTCGGCTTCCGAAGCGCCCTTCAGTCCCTGCTCCGTGATCCACGCTGCAATCGTGCTGACGTCGCTGTAATCCATGTTCTCACCTTCACTCGTACTAAAGTTGTAGCTCGAATTCGGCATCGAAGGAAAGCCAATTGGCTCAATCGCCCGCGGGCATATTGTAGGGCGTGACGATTTCGACTGTTGAAAGCGAGGGCGAAACCGCTCGCGGCAAGGCAGTCGCCCGGCTCATGATCGCTCGGAAGGCCGTACGCGCATCGGTTCTGAGATCATGATGCAGCACGAAGCCGATCCGACGCGCCGCAAGCAGGGCGCGATTATCCGCATCGAGATCATGGGCGACGAAAACGCGGACGGGACGTTTGGCCGCGTCGAAGGCCGCAAGCACCGCCCGGTTGCCGCCGCCGATCGAATAGACGGCGTTGATGGCGGGATCGGCCGCAAGGGCTGCCGCGGCAAGCGTTCCTGTCGCGGCATCGGTGCCGTGCCCCTCGCTGATTTCGGTAATGCCGATGTCGGGATAGCGGGCGCGGATGACGCGGCGAAAGCCGATTTCGCGCTCCTCCTCGCCGCGGAACCGTCCGCTCGACAGCGTTACCAGCACCTTGCCGCCATCACTCCCGAGGAATTCGCCGATCAGATAGGCGGCGGTCTCTCCCGCTGCCCGGTTGTCGGCGCCGGCATAGGCGATGCGGGCCGAATTCGGCAGGTCGGTCACCAGCGTCACGACCGGAATGCCGGTCGCATCCGCCCGCGCGACGGCGGCAGCCACCTCGGTGACGTCAGGCGCCTTGAGTACGATGCCGTGCGTGCCACGCAGCCGGATGCGATCGAGAAGCTGCGCCAGCTCGGCCGGCTTCATCACCTCGGCAAAATGGAAGCGACAGCGGAAGACGCCCGGCAGAAAGGTCGCCATCTCCGCCTCGAAGGCGGCGCGCACCGCATCGCTGAAACGCTGCGGTGTCTCCATGACGATATCGATCGCCAGCACCCGCCCGCTGCCCATCGCCCCGGCCTGCTGCTTCTCCAGCTCCGCGATCGCCGCCTTCACCCGCATCTCGGTCTGCCGGCGCACGCCCGGCCTGCCGTTCAGCACCCGGTCGACGGTCGCAGTGCTGAGCCCTGCCTGGAAGGCAATATCCTTAACGAGAAAGAGGTGTGCCATGCGATCGGTCTGATGGTTTTTTGATGGAATTCTGATCTATATCACCTGGCATCGCGGCGTATAGTGCCTCCATTGGAAAGACGGAGGAGCCCACCATGAAAACCGACAACCAGCAGAAACTGCGCGCCGACCGCGTCTGGCTGAGCGAAGACGCATGCGATCTCGATGAGTTTCGCGCCCTTGCGGAAAAGACGACGGCACTTGCCGATTACCCCTCGGCGTCTGCGGTCGAAAAAAACGTGCTGATCTATGATAGCCGCAAGGTGATGACGACGGCCGCAACGCCAGAAGGCCGACGCGCCGTGCTGGCGGAAATCTGCGATGCCTTCGGCGAAGGTCCTGGTGTCGTCGTGTTCAAGCGCGCTTACGAAGACACCGGCATCATCGACCGCGCCAGCACGATCTTCGATGCGATCATCGAGGAACAGCACCGCACTTCGACCGGCGGCGGCGATCACTTCGCCAAGCCTGGTGCCAACGACCGTATCTGGAACTCGCTGGAAAAACATTGCCTCGCCGATCCGGCAAATTTCGCCGAATATTACGGCAACGCCATCATCGCGCTGGCAAGCGAAGCCTGGCTCGGCCCAAGCTACCAGATGACGGCGCAGGTCAACCGCGTCAATCCGGGCGGTTCGGCGCAGTCGGCGCATCGCGACTATCATCTCGGCTTTCAGTCCTCAAAGGTGATCGAACAATTCCCGGCGCATGTGCACCGGCTCTCGCCGGTGCTGACATTGCAGGGTGCGGTCGCCCATTGCGACATGCCTCTCGAAAGCGGCCCGACACTCTTCCTGCCGCACAGCCAGACCTATGTGCCGGGTTACCTCGCGCTGAAGCGGCAGGAGTTCCTGGATTATTTCGAGACCAACCATGTCCAGCTGCCGCTCGAAAAAGGCGACCTCGTCTTCTTCAATCCCGCCCTTTTCCATGCCGCCGGCACCAACCGCTCGGCCGACATCAAGCGCGTCGCCAACCTCCTGCAGGTCTCCTCCGCCTTCGGCCGGGCGATGGAAACCGTCAACCGCGAGAAGATGAGCGCCAGGCTGTTTCCCGCTTTGAAGGCCTTGCTGGGCAGGCTCTCGCCTGACGAAATCGCCAACGCCGTCGCCGCCTGCGCCGAGGGCTACTCCTTCCCGACCAACCTCGACCGCGACCCGCCGCTTGGCGGACTGGCGCCGAAGACACAAGCGCAACTGATGCATGAGGCGCTGAAAGAAGGCTGGAGCGATGAACTCTTTACGGCAGCACTTGCCGAGCAGGCGCAGAAGAAGCTGAGCTGATTTGGAAGCTTGAGCCTCTTGCATCCGCACTGACATAAAAGCCTCCCGCACCCGCGGGAGGCCATTCGCACATCATCGCAATGGAGGAACCACATGAGCACAGACCACGGCCGCCTTGACGGCAAGATCGCCATCGTCACCGGCGGCACGCAAGGATTGGGCGCGACAATCGCCCGCCTCTTCGCCGAACGCGGTGCAAAAGGCATCGTCATCTGCGGCCGCAACGAAGCCAAGGGCAAGGCGAAGGCGGCGGAGATTTCGGCTGCGACCGGCGCCAGGATCGTCTACGTCAAGTCCGACCTCGGCAAGGTCGAGGATGCACAGAATGTCGTGCGCGCCTGCGACGAGACCTTCGGTCGTGTCGATGCGCTGGTCAATGCCGCCGCCATCACCGATCGCGGCACCATCCTCGACACCAGCCCGGAACTCTTCGACGCAATGTTCGCCGTCAATGTTCGCGCGCCGTTTTTCCTGATGCAGGAAGCGGTGAAGGTCATGCGCCGCGAAAACATCGAGGGTACGATCGTCAACATCGGCTCGATGTCGGCCAAAGCCGGCCAGCCCTTCATCGCCGCATATTGCGCCTCCAAGGGCGCGCTGGAAACGCTGACGAAGAACACCGCCTATGCGCTCCTGCGCAACCGCATCCGCGTCAATGGTCTGAACATCGGTTGGATGGCCTCTGAAGGCGAGGACCGCATTCAGCGCGAATATCACGGCGCACCGGCCGACTGGCTGGAGAAGGCGGCGGCAAGCCAGCCCTTCGGCCGTCTCGTCGATCCGCACGAGGTGGCGCGCGCCTGCGCTTACCTGTCGTCTTCCGAATCCGGCCTGATGACCGGCTCGGTCATCTGCTTCGACCAATCGGTCTGGGGAGCCTACGACGGCTCGCCGCATCCGGTCGCGGCCCTCTGACGAAACCGGAGCCTGGCATTTCCATCGCCGGGCTCTGGCACCTCCAGCTTTTTGCCGCTAGGAAAAGAACGGCAGCATTCAGGGAGGAAACTGGCATGGGCGACAATCCGATTTATGAGATCCGCGACGAACGCTTCGGTGCAATGGTCATCGGCAGCGCCGGCCTCGAGGAGCTTTATTCCGGCTGCCGCTGGACGGAAGGCCCGGTCTGGTTTTCCGACCTGAACTGCCTTCTCTGGAGCGATATCCCGAATGAACGCATGATGCGCTGGACACCGGATGGGACGGTCTCCGTCTTCCGCTCACCCTCCAACTACGTCAATGGCAATACCCGCGACCGGCAGGGCCGGCTGGTCTCCTGCGAACATGGCGGCCGCCGTGTCACCCGCACCGAGACGGACGGCACCATCACCGTTCTCGCCGACAGCTATCAGGGCAAACGGCTGAACTCGCCGAACGACGTCGTCGTGCACTCCGACGGCGGGGTCTGGTTCACCGATCCGACCTACGGCATCCTGTCGGATTACGAGGGCCACAAGGCCGAACCCGAGCAGTCGACGCGCAATGTCTACCGGATCGACCCGGCAAGCGGCGCGATCGACGCCGTCGTCGAGGATTTCATCCAGCCGAACGGCCTTGCCTTCTCGCCCGATGAGACGAAGCTTTATATTGCCGATTCCGGCTCCGCAAAACATGAAGTGCCGCGCCATATCCGCGTTTTCGACGTCACCGACGGCAAGGCGCTTGCCAACAGCCGCTACTTCTGTAGCCTCGATGTCGGCCATCCCGACGGTTTTCGTTTCGATGTCGCCGGCAATCTCTGGACGAGTGCCTCCGACGGCGTGCACTGCTTTTCGCCCGACGGAACCCTGCTCGGCAAGATCAGGGTGCCACAGACGGTGTCCAACCTCACCTTCGGCGGCCCCAAGAAAAACCGGCTCTTCATCACCGCGACACGTTCGGTCTATTCGATCTATATCAAAACGACCGGCGCACAATATCCATAGATCAGGCCTTCACCTTGTCGGGACGCCCGTGCAGCGGCTCGGCCCGGTGCCAGTTTTCCAGAATGCGGCCATCGGTGTGTTTCTGCCGCGCCCAGCGGATGCCGTTCGAGATCACCTTATGCACGGTCTTGTCGTGATAGATCGGGTAGGTCTCGTGGCCGGGGCTGAAGAAGAAGATGCGCCCACGCCCGCGCTGGAAGGTGCAGCCGCTGCGGAACACCTCGCCGCCGGAATACCAGGAGATGAACACCAGCTCGTCCGGCTGCGGAATGTCGAAGGGTTCGCCGTACATTTCCGAGGCATTGACCTCGAAATAGGGCGGCAGCCCCTCGGCGATAGGATGCGAGGGATTGACCACCCAGACGCGCTCCAGGTCGCCATCAGGCGTCTCGCGCCAGGAAAGGTTGGCATTGGTCCCCATCAGCCGGCGGAAGAGCTTGGAATGATGGCCGGAATGCAGGACCAGCAGGCCCATGCCCTTCAGCACGCGCTGCTGCACGCGGTCGATCAGCCCGTCGCTGACCTCCTCATGCGCCATATGCCCCCACCAGAGCAGCACGTCGGTATCATTGAGCACGGAATCCGGCAGCCCTTCATCCGGATCGTCTAGCGTACCGCGGCGGACCTCGAAATCGGGGTGGGCGATACCGGCAGCGATCGCTCCGTCGATACGATCAGGATAGATATCCTGAACTTCCTTGTGGACCTGCTCGTGGCGCCCTTCGTTCCAGATCGTGACCTTGATTGTCATGTCATTCCTCGATGTGTTTCAAGCGGTTGCCGAACGGATTACCCGGCCGGCGGAATCAAACAGATGGCAACCGGCGCGCTCGGCAGTCAGCGACACACGATCGCCCGGCCGCACCGCGATATCGCCTTCGGCGCGTACGACGATCGGCTGCTGCTGCGAACCGACTGTCAGATAGGTCTCCACGCCCAAACGCTCGACGATGACGACCTCGGCCGAAAAATCACCCTGCCCTTGGGGTGCGAGCTTCAGATGTTCCGGCCGAATGCCGAGCTTCGCCTCGCCCTGCTGCACGGCGCCATTGCCGTCTGAAAGGTCGATGGAAAGGCCGAGCGGGCTTTCCAGATGCACCTTGCCGCCATCCCGGCGCGTCGCCGTCATCGGCAGCACGTTCATCTTTGGCGAGCCGATGAAAGTTGCGACAAATTCGTTGTCCGGCTGATGGTAGAGATCCATCGGCGCGCCCTGTTGAGCGACGACGCCCTTGTTCAGCACGACGATGCGGTCCGCCATCGTCATCGCCTCCACCTGGTCGTGCGTGACGTAGACGACCGTCGCCTTCAGCTCGCGGTGCAGGCGTTGCAGCTCGGCGCGCATCTGCACGCGCAGCGCCGAATCGAGGTTCGACAGCGGTTCGTCGAACAGGATCAGCGCCGGTTTCTTGATGATGGCGCGGCCGATCGCCACGCGCTGGCGCTGGCCGCCGGAAAGGGCGGCCGGGCGGCGGTCGAGGTAGTCGGTGAGCTGCAGGATTTCGGCGACACCTTCCACCTGCCGGCGGATTTCCGCCTCCGGCACCTTCTTCAGGCTGAGCGAGAAGCCAATGTTTTCGGCAACGCTCATATGCGGATAGAGCGCATAGGACTGGAACACCATGGCAATGCCGCGCTTGTCGGGCGGCACGTCGTTGATGCGTTTGCCGTTGAGGATAAGGTCGCCGTCATCGATGCCTTCGAGGCCGGCGATCATCCGCAGCAGCGTGGACTTGCCGCAGCCGGAGGGGCCGACGAAAACCGCGAATTCTCCGTCTTCCACGGTAATGTCGACGCCCTTGATGACCTCGAGCGCGCCGTAGAATTTGCGAACGTTTCTGAGATTGATCATCTGTTTCTCTTTCTTGATCTCAGCCCTTCACGCCGCCCGAAAACGTCTGGACGAGGAAGCGCCGCGCAAAACCGAAGGCGACGACGGCGGGCAGCAGATAGATGAATGCCAGCGCGGTCAGCAGGCCGTAATCGATCTCGTTGATGCGCAGGAAGGCGCGGAAGAGACCGAGCGGCAGCGTCTGCAGCTCCGGCGACGACAGGAGGATCAGCGGCAGCAGGAAATCGCCCCAGGCCGACATGAAGGCGAACAGCCCAGCAGCGGCAAGCCCCGGCAGCGCCAGCGGGATCAACACCCGGCGGATGCGCTGGATGAGTGTCGCCCCATCCATCAGCGCCGCCTCCTCATAGTCCCTCGGCAGCCCGTCGAAGAAGGTCTTCATGATCCAGAGCGCCAACGGCAATTGCATCGTCGCCAGCACCAGGATCAACCCGAGATAACCGTCGATGAAGCCGGTCCAGCGCATGATGTCGCGGGCATAGCTGCCGAAGATCGGTCTGAGCACCGCCGCTTCCGCATTGTTCAGCGTCAGCAGGAATTTGTAGAGCGGCACGACGAGCGCCGTCGGCGGCAGCACACGGATGAGCAGGATCGCGTAGAGGAAGGGCAGCTTCCACCAGGCCCGGGTGCGCGACAGTGCATAACCGCCGAGCCCCGAAAGCACCATGACGAGCAGCGTCGCGCTAGCGACCACGAAGAGCGAATTGAACAGCCACTTCGCCCCGTCCTCCTTGGTGAAGACCCTGATATAATTGGCGAAAGTCCACTGCTCCGGCCAATGCAGGAAGAGCTGGGCATTGCCGTCGAGCGAGGCGAGCAGCACCCAGAAGAAAGGCACCGCGCAGAAGATCGAGATCAGCGACAGCGTCGCATAGGCGATGAGGTCGGAGCGACCCTTGTTTGCAGTTTCACTTGGGGAAACGACGGCCATGTCAGACCTCCACCTTCATGGCCCGGACATAGGCGATACCTAATATCAGCGAGATGACGAGCGCGACGACGGCGACCGCGGCACCATAACCCAGCTGGAACGACGTAAAGGACTGGTTGTAGATATAGATGCTGACCACCTCGGTCGCCCCGCCCGGTCCGCCGCGCGTCAGCGCATAGACGAGGCCGAAGACGGCGATGGTGGAGACGGCGGAGATCAACATATAGAGCAGGATCGTCGGCATCATCAGCGGCAGGGTGATGCGGCGGAACATCTGCGATGGGGTGGCGCCGTCCATGCGCGCTGCCTCATAGATCTCCGCCGGAATGGTACTGAGGCCGGCCGTTAGCAGGATCATCGCCGTGGCGATGCCGCGCCAGGTGTTGACGACGATGATCATCGACAGCGGGAAGACCTGCAGCCAGTCGGCCGGCGTGATGCCGAAAAAACTGACGATGCGGCTGAGTGTGGCATTGTCGCCGCCCGCCAGCATCGAGATCCACATGAAACCGGCGACGACTTCAGGGGCTGCATTCGGCAACAGGATGATCGACGAAAACACCCGCCGAAAGCGGATCGGCCGGCGCAACGCAATTGCCGAGATCAGGCCGAGCACGAACTGGCCGATCACCGCCGAACCGATGACGAAGACGAAGGTGACGAACAGCGAATTCCAGAACTTCGCGTCGTTGAAGAGCCGCGTGTAATTCCTGAAACCAACGAAACGGGGCCGAAGGGCCGCGGCCCCGGTCAGCGCCTCATTGGTGAAGCTCAGATAGATCGAATAGAGGGCCGGATAGATGACGAAGGCCAGAAGCAGCACCAGCGAGGGCAGCAGGATCAGCAGCCATTGCCGCTCGGCGCGCTTTTCATGAGAGTTTCGGGCCATGGAAGCTCACAAACCTTATCGATGGAACCGGCTTATCGAATGAAAGCGGGAAGACGCGGGCGTTGGCGCCGCGTCCCCGTCGTGGCGGAAGAGAGGGTGCCGGAGCTTACTTGACCATGTCGTCGCCGAGCGTTTCCTTGACGTAGTCGACAAGGATCTTCTGGGCGCCGGCGGCATCGGTTTCCTTGCGGAGCAGCGCTTCGGTGGCCCGCGCGACCCCTTCCGAGACCGTACCAAATCCGGAGGCCTGCTTCAGGAACACGCCGTTCCCGGCCGCGGCATGGATCGGAACCAGCTCCGTCAGCTTCTGGAACTCGGCATTGCCAGCCGCATCCTTGCTGGCCGGGATGTTGCCGATGCGGGCGGCGTAGGAAACCTGAGTCTCGATCGAGCCGATCTCCATCAGCGCCTTGATCGCCAGCTCGGTATTGGCCGACTTGGAATTGACGGCCCACGGCGCAGCGAGATTGGCCAGCACATACTGGCCGCTGCTCTGGCCGGGAACCGTCCAGGTGCCGACCACCTTCGTCACGTCAGGGATCGGGTTCTTGCTTTCGCGACCCCAGTCGAAAATATAGCACCAGGAGCCGCAGGTGGTCGCGGCGAGCTTGCCTTCCGGGAACATCTGGTACTTCGGCACGACCCAGGGCTCGGGTCCGAGCAACGGCTGCGTCGGCATCAGATCCTTGTCGATCAGTTCCTTGTAGACGTTGAAGACATCCTTGATGCCTTCGCCATTCAGATCGAGCTTGCCGTCGGCATCGACGAGCTGCGGCGTCTTGGAACCGACGAGCAGATGCTGGAAACCTTCGTCGAAGGCGCCGCTTCCCCAGGAAACGCCGGCCGGAAAGAGCAGGCCGTAGGCGCCGGTCTTCTGCTTGATCTCGGCCGCGCGGTCGAGAAGTTCCTGCCAGGTCTTCGGCTGTTCGGTCGAGATGGCGGCTTTTTCGAGAACGTCCTTGCGGTAATAGATTTCCTGAATGCCGAGCATGAACGGCATCACATAGGTTTCTCCATCCGGGCTGACGGCAAGCTCCTTGGCGACGTCATAGAGGTTGGCGTAGCCGTCCCAGGCCTTGAACTCCTTGGTAACAGGCGCGAGGTAACCGGCTTCCACCATGTCGGCGACCGCAGCCGTCGTCGGGATGGAGAACAGGTCGGGCGCGTTGCCGGCGCCGAGCTCGGTCAGGAGTTTCGTCAGGTAGTCCTTGTCGGGCGCCGGATATTCGATGACCTCGACGGTGACGCCATATTTCTTTTCGATCCGCTCGACCGTCGACTTCATCGCGTCGATGCCGGCCTGACCATGATTTGCAATTCGGATTGTTTCTGCCTGTGCCAGCGTCGAAACCGCGCTCAGCAGAATGGCGCATAGGCCGCCAAGAACCATTTTCTTCAACGGAAGTCCTCCCTTTTGTAGAGACACGGCGCCCTCCAGCACCGGTCGTGAAAATGTACACGCATTCCGAATGCTGACAAGACGGTTTTTGAAAAGATTCGATAGTGAGCTTTAATATACTGATATTACTTATTTATTTAGATATTGCCATCGCCATACCGTTTGTGTAATCGTGTGCACAATGTATTCAGGGAGGAATTTCATGTCTGAGAAATTGCGCCTCGGCGTCATCGGCGCTGGCTTGAAGGCGGCGGAATATGCCGAGAGCTGGGTCAAGATGCCGGAGATCGAATTCGCTGCTCTCGCCGACACCACGGCGGCGTCGCGCCAGCGCCTGATCGACGTCTGCCTCGCCGCCGGCGCACCAGAACCGAGGAGCTTCGAGGATTATCGCCAGATGCTCGCGGAATGCCGGGGCGAACTCGACATCGTCTACGTCTCCACCCCGCATGCCTTCCATGCCGAGCAGGCAACCGCCGTGGCCGAGGCCGGCCTCGACCTCTTCCTGGAAAAGCCGATGGTGACGACAGTCACTGAAGCCGAGAGGCTGATCGCCGCGCAGAAAAAGAGCGGCGTCACCATCGTCACCGCCTTCCAGGGCGGCCTGTCGCCGCTGGTGCTCGACACACGCCGGCGGGCCCTCGCCGGCGAATTCGGCGAGCTGATCGCCATATCGGGCATGATCTGGGAAAGCTGGTCGTCCAATTATGACGGCCACTGGAAGCAGCAGCCTGATATCTCCGGCGGCGGCTTCATGTTCGATACCGGCGCCCACATGATGAACACCGTCTGCCTGCTCGCCAATTCGGATTTCGACAGTGTGTCGGCCTACATGAACAACCACGGCAGACAGGTCGATATCGCCACCGCCGTCTCCGCCCGGCTGAAAAACGGCGCGCTGGCGACATTGACGGCCGCCGGCGAAGGCCCTCCGGGCTGCGCCTCCCACATCACCTTCTTCTATTCAAAGGCGATCGTGCGCATCGACGCCTGGGGCGGCTGGCGCGAGATCAGTGTCGGGCGCACTGCCGAGCCGCGCGAGGAAGCCGAGATTCTCGGCAATCCGATGAAGAATTTCCTCGCCATTCGCGAGGGAAAGATGGAAAACTCCGGCTCCGTTGAAATGGGCATCAGATTCGCTAGGCTATGGGATGCAATCAAGGAATCGGCAGCGGCCGACGGCGCTTCCGTCAGGATCGTCGCCCGATAGGCGCTGAAGATGAGCGGTATGAGTAGACGGCGGATCACCTCGAAGGAACTGGCGAAACTCGCCGGCGTCTCCTCCGCCACCATTTCCCGCGCCTTCTCGCCGGATTCACGCATCGGCAGCGCGACGCGCGACCGCATCCTTGCCGTCGCCCGTGAACATGGCTACCAGCCGAACGCGATCGCCCGCTCACTGAACAACCAGCGCTCGCGCCTCGTCGCCCTGGTCGTCAACGCGATCGGCAACCCTTGCGAGGCTGAGGAACAACAGCTTCTCGTCCACCGCCTACAAGCGAGACAATTGCTGCCGATCATCCTCTGCTGCGCCGATCATTCCGACCGGCTGCAATTGATGCGCCTTGCCTCCACCTATCAGGTCGATCACGTCGTCGTCTTCTCCGACATGGTGTCGATGCAAGATGCCGTTGATATCTTCCACACGACGAAGCCGATCATCGTCTCCTTCGAGCCGCTCGACAACGAAAACGTCTCCAGCATCCGCATCGACGGCGCTGAGGCCGCCGACGAGATCATCGGCAAGATCGTTCGCGACGGCAAAAAGCGTTTCGCCTACCTCTCCGGCACCAATTCCAGCTGGATCGACAAGCTCAGGCGCAAATGGTTCGCCGATGCGCTGACCAAGCGCGGCCTCGCCTTCGAGGCGCAGGCCTTCGGCGACTACTCCTATGATTCCGGCTTCAAGGAAGCCGTGCTCCTGCTGCACCGTGACAAGGTCGACGCCATCATCTGTGGCAACGATGTCATGGCGATCGGCGCACGCGATGCAGCCCGCCGGGTGCTCGGCAAGAACACGCCGGATGATATCGCCATCGTCGGCCAGGACGGCATTGCCATGGCCGCCTGGGATTGCAACGACCTCACCACGCTGAGCCTCGACCACGTCGCCTTCATCGATGCCGTCGTCGAATTGATCGAACGGCATGACGCCGAGATCGAAGGCCCGCACAGCATCACGCTCACCTGCACCGCCCGCTGGGGCTCGACCGCCTGATGCATGTCGCCTGGAAGTGTACAGCGGTTCCGGGGTGACGACATGCATGAAAAAAGCTAAAGCGCGTCGCATGAATCAAGTTCGCTGTGACGTGCTTTAGCGGCTCGCTCATCCATTGCATCGAGGAGGAATACCGATGATCAGATTTTCACGCGCCGAGAGGTGCCGCAATGTCCCTGATGCCGTAATCTGGAGAGCCTGAAATGCGTTCCGTCGTTTCCTTCAATGAAGGCTGGAGTTTCCACGAGGGCTTCGGCCAGCGCTTGCTCGAAACTTTCGATGCCGCCAAGTCGGTCAGCCTGCCGCATACCGCTGTCGAACTGCCCTTCAGCTATTTCGACGAGACCAGCTATCAGCGCGCCTTCACCTATCAGAAGGTGCTGCGCTGGCTGCCGGAATTCGAGGGCCGCGAAGTTTCGCTCGTCTTCGACGCCGCCATGGCCGACAGCGTCGTCTATCTGAACGGCGAGGAAATCATTGCCCATAAGGACGGCTACACCCCATTTGAGGCCCGCCTCACCGGCAAGCTGGTCAAGGGCGAGAACCTCGTCACCGTCAAGATCGACGGCAGCGAAAACCCCGACATTCCGCCTTTCGGCGGCCGTATCGACTATCTGACCTATGCTGGCATCTACCGCGATGTCTGGCTGAAGGTCACCGACCCGGTCTCGATCCGCAATCTCAAGATCGAAACCACAGACGTTCTCGGCCCGGAGAAATCGGCGACCATACGCGTCGATATCGCCAATCCCGAGGGCCGCAGCTTCTCGGCGACGGTCACCGCAACGCTGAAACAGGCCGACGGTACGGTGGTCGCCACCGCCGCCACTGAAACGATCGGCAGCCGCACCACGCTCTCCTTTGGCGGCCTCACCGGCATCGCCCTCTGGGACATCACCGATCCCACGCTCTATGACGTCACCGTCGAAATCAGGACCGAACACGGCTCCGACCGTGTCTCGACCAGGTTCGGCTTCCGCACCGCCGAATTCACGCCGGAAGGTTTCCTCCTCAACGGCAAGCCATTGAAGCTGCGCGGCCTCAACCGCCACCAGGCCTTCCCCTATGTCGGTTATGCCGCCGGCCGCTCCGCCCAGGAGCGTGACGCCGACATCATGAAGACGGTGCTGAAGTGCAATATCGTCCGCACCTCGCATTATCCGCAGTCGAAATGGTTCCTCGACCGATGCGACACGATCGGTCTGCTGGTCTTCGAAGAGATCCCGGGCTGGCAGCATATCGGCGATGCCGACTGGCAGCAGGAATCGATCGAGAACGTCCGCCGCATGATCGAGCGCGACTGGAACCACCCCTCGATCATCATCTGGGGCGTGCGCATCAACGAATCGCAGGATAATCACGATTTCTACGCCGAGACCAATCGCCTCGCCCGTGAACTCGACAGCACCCGCCAGACCGGCGGCGTGCGTTATCTCACCGAGAGCGAGCTGCTCGAAGACGTCTACACGATGAACGACTTCATCCTCGGCAATGAGGAACTGCCGGGCGCCAACCGCCCGCGCACCGCGCTGCGCGCCCAGCAGGAAAATACCGGACTGTCGCACAAGGTGCCGTACCTCATCACCGAGTTCAACGGCCACATGCACCCGACGAAGATTTATGACCAGGAGCAGCGCCAGGCCGAGCATGTGCGCCGTCACCTGGAAGTGCTGAATGCCGCCTATGGCGATCCTGATATCTCCGGCGCCATCGGCTGGTGCATGTTCGATTACAACACCCACAAGGATTTCGGCTCCGGCGACCGCATCTGCTATCACGGCGTCATGGACATGTTCCGCGAGCCGAAATTCGCGGCCTATGCCTATATCAGCCAGTGCGACCCTTCCGAGGAGATCGTCATGAAGCCGGCGACCTTCTGGGCGCGCGGCGAACGCAATATCGGCGGCGTGCTGCCGCTGATCATCCTGACCAACTGCGACGAGGTGGAGCTGCAATATGGCTCGCTCAGCAAGCGCATCGGTCCGGATCGCGAAAATTACCCGCATCTGCCGCATCCGCCCGTCGTGCTCGACCATCGGCACTTCACCGCCGATGAGCTCGGCACCTGGGGTCTCGAATGGATCGACGGCACTTTCACCGGCTATATCGGCGGCGAGCCGGTGGCCAGTCTGACGCTGGTGGCCGATCCATTGCCGACGACCCTGGAAGTGGTTGCCGATAGCTCGACGTTGAAAGCCCGTGAACGCGACAGCACACGCGTCATCATCCGCGCCCTCGACCAGCGCGGCCAGCGCCTGCCCTTCATGAACGACAGCATTTCGCTGAAGGTGCACGGCCCGGCAAGGATCGTCGGCCCGACCAATGTGCCGCTGCAGGGCGGCACCGCCGGCTTCTGGCTGGAGGCGACAGGGTTCACCGGCGAGATCACCGTCGAAGCGGTCTCCTCGCGTTTTCCCCCGGTGAAGGTGGGCGTGACGGCCGGCTAGCGCATAACCCAGAAAATCGAAATCGATTTTCGGAAAGGATTATGCGCCAACTCAAAGTGTTAGAGCGTCCTTAGCGCGTCTTGTTAGGCGCGCGGCGCTCTAATGGCCCTCACCCAATCCTGAGCTGGCTATTGGGATCGAAGAACACGGCCTTGTCGAGATTGAAGGCCAGGCGGGTGTTTTGTCCTGGAGCGATGCCGGTATCGGCGCGCAGGCGGGCGA
>NZ_PQIG01000082.1 GCF_012349115.1 Rhizobium ruizarguesonis | reverse complement strand
GGATCTTCACGTTGTAGTCGACAACCCGTTTGACTGGGACGAGTATCTTCATGGGCAACCCCCCCTTTATTTCTAAACTGCTGGCCGTCAGTTCGGCCGTTCGGCAAGCAATGCCCAGAAGGCGAAGAACGGCGTGTCAAGCGACCTCATCGCATGCTTGATGCCAGGGACATTGTAGAAGGATCCGCCGATACCTGGCGAAAACCAGTCCCCTTTCCCCTGCTGGAACTCTCCCTCGGAAAGCACGAGATAGACTTCCTCGGGCGCATGGTCGTGATCCGGATAGCGCACGTGAGGCGCCATCAACGTCACGCCGATCCACAGGTCGCTCCGCTCCTCCAATCCTCCCGGGCCGATAATCATGGCGTTGGCATGCCCATCGACAAAATTGTCGCTGGCCGTGTGGTCATACTTGGTCCGCCGATGCCATTCAAGCATTGGCTCGATGCCTTTGAACCCCTCGATCAAACGCGTCAGCGAAGGATAGGACGTATCGACGGAAAGCGCCACATCAAGGAGAGCGCACACAGGCAATCGGCTTCCCTCCCCCGCACGCGCGGTTCCCGGGCGCTCAAGCGCCGCAGAAATCTGACGAATCGAGCGGCGGGCCTCCGGGGCATTCGCGAACTGGTCGAAAGCCACGAAAACCGCATCCAGGAAAATCTGGAGGCTTTCATTGCGTAAACTCATGTCATCACCTCCCGAGACGATCGGCCGACAAGCGGTCCACTCGTGCGATCAGATATCTTTCGCGATGCGCAGCCCGTCATAGATGGCTGCATGCGTGTTGCGTGCGGCGACCGCATCGCCGATCCGGAACAGCTGGAACTTGCCGTCCGGATTGCGGATGATGGACTGGGGTTCTCCGGAAAGAAGCTGGTCGTGCGACATTTCGCCGAGATTGCTCGAGCCGGGTTTCAGTTCGAAATAGAGCTCGTCGAGCGGAATGGTCCCATGATTGACGACGATCTGGTCGAAGCTGTGCTGCCTGGCAATCCCGCCGTAATCGCTGCCGACATGGGCAACGAGCTGGTTGCCGCTCTTTTCGACGGCTTCCAGACGGTAGGTGACGGTGAAGGTCACGTCATGCTTTTGGAGAGACCGCATATAGGGCACGAGATTCATGGCCATGACCTCGGGCGCGAAGGAGCGGTCCGGCGTCATGATCTCGACCTTGGCGCCTGCCTTGGCGAGAAACTCCGCCGCCTGAAGGCCGGCATGGTCGCCGGCATCGTCGAAGATCAGCACGTTGGTTCCAGGTTTCACGTCGCCGGAGATGATGTCCCATGAAGAGACCACTAGCTCGTTGCCGCTGGCGAGAACCTCGGTATGCGGCAGGCCGCCTGTCGCGATGATGACGACATCGGGATTCTCGGCCTCGATGGTATCGGCTTCCGCCCAGGTGTTGAAGTGGAAGGTGACGTCGTATTTCTCGCACTGGCTCATGCGCCAGTCGATGATGCTGATCATTTCCTTGCGGCGCTCGCTCTGGGCGGTGAGGCGGATCTGACCGCCGGGATGGTTCGCCGCTTCGAAAACCACGACCTGGTGGCCGCGTTCTCCGGCGACGCGCGCCGCTTCCAGACCGGCCGGGCCGGCGCCGACGATGACGACCTTTTTCTTGGCGTCGGCCTTCGCCACGATATGCGGCATGGTCAGTTCGCGGCCGGTGGCGGCATTGTGGATACAGAAGGCGGCCCCGCCCTGGTAGATGCGATCGAGACAGTAATTGGCGCCGACACAGGGACGAATATCGTCTTCCCGCTTTTCGATGATCTTGCGGACGATATGCGGGTCGGTCATGTGGGCGCGGGTCATGCCGATCATGTCGACCTTGCCGGAGGCGATCGCATGGCGCGCGGTGGCGACGTCCGGGATTTTCGCCGCGTGGAAGGTCGGGAAGTTGGTCGCGGCGCGAATTTCGCCGGCGAAATCGAGATGCGGTGAATTCGCCATGCCCTGGATCGGGATCACGTCGGTGAGACCCGCATCGGTATCGATGTGACCGCGAATGACGTTGAGGTAATCGATGAGGCCGCTTTCCTTCAGGCGCCTGGAGATTTCCAAGCCTTCGGCCTTGCCGGTGCCGCCCGGAAGACATTCGTCGGCGGTGTAGCGCACGCCCAGAATGAAGTCGTTCCCCACTCTTTGCCGGATCGCTTTGAAGACATCGAAACAGAAGCGCAAACGGTTATCGAGCGAGCCGCCATAAGGACCGTCGAGCTCGTTGGTGAGCGGAGACGTGAACTGGTCGATCAGATGGCCGTAGGCTTCCAGCTCGACGCCGTCCATGCCGCCCGCCTTCATGCGCTCCGCAGCGTCGGCAAAATCCTTGATGATGCGCTCGATATCCCAATCTTCCATCTTCTTCGGGAAGGAGCGATGGGACGCCTCGCGATGATGCGATGGCGCCACGACCGGCAGCCAGTCGCCCTTGTCCCAGCGCGTGCGCCGGCCGAGATGGGTGAGCTGGATCATGATCGCCGCACCCTCTTCATGCACGGCGTCGGTCATTTCCCTGATCCAGGGTACGATCTCGTCCTTATAGGCAAGCAGGTTGTTAAAGACCGGCGGGCTGTCCCTGGACACCGCGGCCGAGCCGGCCGTCATCGTCAAGGCCACGCCGCCCTTTGCCCGCTCCACCGTATAGGCGCGATACCTCTCCTTCGGCATGCCGTCTTCCGGATAGGCCGGCTCGTGGGAGGTCACGATGATACGGTTGCGCAGCGTCAGATGCTTGAGCTGATAGGGCTGAAGAAGGGGATCGTTCGACATGGGCCGTGGTTCCGGATTAAAACATCGGAGGGAACGCTAAGCATAATGTACATATGTGTCAACATTGAAAACAACTGGGTCGTTACTTTAGACACAGATGTACATTTTTCTTGTGCGCGGCTGCGCAATTTGATAGGAGATTATCCATGGATCAGGCTTTGAATGACACTGGCTGGCGCGGATCGCAGGAGGGATGGCTGGAAGCAGCTTACCACTCGCTGCTGGATTCCGGCGTGGATTCGGTGAAAATTCTGCCGCTGGCGAAGAAGCTCAACCTTTCGCGCACGAGCTTCTACTGGTTCTTCAAGGACCGGGAGGAACTGCTGGCCGGGCTCGTGGCGCGGTGGCGCGACAAAAACACCGGCAACATCATCAAGCAGTCCGAAGCCTACGCGGAATCGCTTGCCGAGGCGATGCTCAACGTCTTCGACTGCTGGCTCAACAATGATCTGTTCGACGCCCGGTTCGAATTCGCCGTGCGCAGCTGGGCGCTGCAGTCCGACGAGATTCTCGCCGAGGTCCGGCAAGCCGATCAGCTTCGACTGGAAGCCCTCAAGCTGATGTTTATCCGGTTCGGGCTACCAGAAGCGACATCGGATGTCCGAGCGCGAACAACTTACCTCGTGCAGATCGGATATATCTCCATGCAAGCTAGGGAGGAACTCGCCGTCCGCATGAAACGGATCCCCGAATATATCGCGATCTACACCGGCGAAGTGCCGCAACAGAGGGAGCTCGATCGCTTCTTCTCGCGGCATGGCTACAGGCCGGGTTAGGGAAGGACGGGATGAGCGTTTCCTTGAGGATCGGTATCATCGGCGGCGGCGGTTGGCTTGGCGGAGCAATCGCCGGCTCGATCCTTGATGCCGGCCTGGTCGAACCTCGAAATCTCTCCCTCTCCTATCGTAGTGAAGAGCCGCGCCGTTTCCCGAATTCTTTCCTGACCACCGACAGTCAGGCGCTTGCCGACCGCTCGGACGTGATCGTTCTTTCCGTCCGTCCTGATGACTGGCGTGCTCTTGATGTCGATGCCGGCGGCAAGCTGGTCATCTCGGTCATGGCGGGCATCCGCCTGGACGCACTTTCCGAATGCCACAACACCAGTCGCGTCGTGCGCGCTTTGCCGAATGCCGCTGCCGACGTCGCCAAGTCCTATACGCCGTGGATTGGCGCGAGCGACGTCGCCGAAGACGACCGGGCGCTCGTCCGCGCGATTTTTCAGGCATGCGGATCTGAGGACGAGGTCGCAAGGGAAAGCGACATCGATTACCTCACCGGCCTTTCCGGGTCTGGACCGGCATTCCCGGCGCTGCTCGCCGCCGCCATGATGCGCGACGCCGTCGCCAATGGCCTGTCGGCGGAGATTGCGCGCCGCGCCGTCAACACGGTGATCACGGGCGCCGGCCGCCTGCTGGAGCGCCAAGACGAATCTCCTGACGATGTCGTTCAAACCTTTCTTGCCTATCGCGGCACCACTGCGGCGGCCATTGAAGGCATGCGCGCTGCCGGGTTCGACGCTTCGGTTGCGGAGGGACTATCGGCAGCATTCAAGAAATCGGTGAGTATGGGAGACGCTTCCTGACAACCGTTGGAGTGGGTCCTGCGGCGCCCCGCTCAGCAAAACCGGCCGCTAAACAGAGGGAACGAGAATGAAAAAACTACTTGCATCGACATGTCTGACGTTCGGCCTGATTGGCGGGGCGTCTTTCGCCAGCGCCGCCGAATGCGGCACGGTGACCATCGCCAGCATGAACTGGCAGAGTGCAGAGGTTCTCTCCAACCTCGACAAGTTCATCCTGAACGAAGGTTATGGCTGTGATGCCGAAATCACCGTCGGCGATACCGTACCGACGATTACCTCGATGGCCGAAAAGGGCCAGCCTGATATCGCGCCGGAAGCCTGGATCGACCTGCTGCCCGATGTCGTCAAGAAGGGAACGGATGAAGGCCGGATCGTCCAGGTCGGCTCGCCGCTGCCCGATGGCGGCGTCCAGGGCTGGTGGATTCCCAAATATCTGGCCGACGCCCATCCCGACATCAAGACCATCGGCGACGTGCTGAAGCATCCGGAACTCTTCCCCGCTCCTGAGGATGCGAAGAAGGGCGCCATCTATAACGGTCCGCAGGGCTGGGGCGGCACCGTGGTGACCACGCAGCTCTACAAGGCCTTCGAAGCCGACAAGGCGGGCTTCACCCTCGTCGATACCGGTTCGGCTGCCGGCCTCGATGGTTCAATCTCCAAGGCTTACGAACGCAAGGAAGGCTGGGCCGGCTATTACTGGGCGCCGACCGCTCTGCTCGGCAAGTACCAGATGGTCAAGCTGGAAGCCGGCGTGCCGAACGACGCCGCCGAATGGAAGCGCTGCAATACCGTCGCCGATTGCCCCGATCCGAAGCCGAATGCATGGCCGGTCGATCACGTGGTGACCCTGGTTGCCAAGCCTTTTTCGGAAAAGGCCGGGCCGGAGGTCATGGACTACCTGACGAAGCGCTCCTGGAGCAATGAGACGGTCAACAAGCTGATGGCGTGGATGACCGACAACCAGGCGACCGGTGAGGACGGCGCCAAGCACTTCCTCAAAGAAAACAAGGACCTGTGGACCAAGTGGGTCTCGCCTGAGGCAGCCACGAAGATCGAAGCTGCTCTCTAGAACAGGATGATTTCAGGCCTGTTCGGCCTAAAATCTGAATCCTGTTCTGAGTTAAATAGTGAGAGCATGATGTCGTCCGAAAACCGCGCACACTTTTCGGCATCATGCTCTAACGCCGACCACTGCGGTGCGCTTAATGCGCACCGCCTCTCGCTGCCGATAAAATCAAAAAGACTGCCACGGCTCTTTGAAGAAAAAGGGGAACCGAATGGAATGGTTTTATAAATTCCCGCATATGGATGACGATGCCCTTCGCAATCTGAAGAAGGCGATCGATGACGGCTTTCGCACATTTACCCGCACCTATGGCGACGCGATCGAAAGCCTCTTCTCCCCGCTGCAGCATTTCCTGATCGCCGCCGACCGCTTCATGACGCAGACGCCGTGGCCGATCATTACGGCGATCATCCTTGTCATCGCATGGTTTGCGAGCCGCAGCCTGAAGATCGTCTTCGGCTGTCTCGTCACGCTGCTGCTGATCGGCTATTTCGACATGTGGGACGATACGATGCGGACGGTCTCGATGATCTTCGTCTGTACCGTGCTCTCCATCGCCATCGGCATCCCGATGGGGATATTCATGGCGCGTTCCGACCGGCTGCAACGCGTCATCAATCCGATCCTCGACGTCATGCAGACCATGCCGAGCTTCGTCTATCTCATCCCTGTCGTCATGCTGCTCGGCATCGGCAAGGTGCCTGGACTGATCGCCGTTGTCATCTATGCCATCCCGCCGATGATAAGGCTGACCGACCTCGGCATCCGTCTGGTCGACAAGGACGTGCTCGAGGCGGCCGACGCCTTCGGGACGTCGAGCGCGCAGAAGCTGTTCAAGGTCCAGCTGCCGCTGGCGCTTCCCACCATCATGGCCGGCATCAACCAGACCATCATGATGGCGCTCGCCATGGTGGTCGTCGCCTCGATGATCGGCGTCCAGGGCCTGGGCCAACCGGTTCTGAAGGCCATCGCCAACCAGTACTTCACCCTGGGTATTTTCAACGGCCTTGCCATCGTCGGCATTGCCATCATCTTCGACCGGGTCAGCCAGGCCTATGGCAAGCGGCTCCAGAAGCATCGGGAGATCGTCCATGGCTGATCATCGGTTCGGCGGCATCAAGATCCGCAATCTCTACAAGATCTTCGGTCCCAATCCCGGCGCTCATGTCGATGCCGTCCAAAAGGGATTGTCGAAGACCGAGCTCAACGCAAAGCACGGCCACGTGCTGGGCTTGAAGGATATCAATATCGAGATACCCTCGGGCCGCATCCAGGTCATCATGGGCCTTTCGGGTTCGGGCAAGTCGACGCTCATCCGCCACATCAATCGCCTGATCGATCCGACATCAGGCGAAGTGCTTGTCGACGGCGTCGATGTGGTGAAAATGAATGAGACCGAATTGCGGACGTTTCGCCGGCACCAGACGGCCATGGTGTTTCAGAAGTTCGCGCTTCTGCCGCACCGGAATGTTCTCGACAATACCATCTTCGGCCGCGAAGTGCAGGGCATGGAGCGCTCGAAAGCCGTCGACGTCGCCATGGGCTGGCTGGAGCGGGTCGGCCTGAAAGGCTTCGAGAGCAAATATCCCAACCAGCTGTCGGGCGGGATGCAGCAGCGCGTCGGGCTGGCACGCGCCCTCTCGAACGATGCGCCGGTTCTGCTGATGGACGAGGCCTATTCGGCGCTCGACCCTTTGATCCGCACCGATATGCAGTCGGTCCTTCTCGACATTCAGAAGGAGATCAAGAAGACCATCGTCTTCATCACCCATGATCTCGATGAGGCCCTTCGGCTGGGCGACCAGATTGCGATCCTGCGCGATGGCGAAGTCATCCAACAGGGCACCAGCCAGGACATCGTTCTGCGTCCGGCAGACGCCTACATCGCCAACTTCGTCAAGGAGGTCAATCGAGGGCGGGTCATCCAAGTCGATGCCATCATGACATCCCTGCACTCCGGCGCGGTCCCAGGCGGATTGACGATCGCATCAGGCACGACCGTCGAAGACGCCGTCCGGATCCTGGCATCGGCGGCGCACGACGATGCCAGAGTGGTTTCACCATCCGGGGAAGCATTGGGGCTTGTCACGTTCCGCCAGCTCGCGGGCGCAATGGTCAACTCGCAGGAGGTGGCTCCCCGACGCGACAGCGCCCTCTCGGTCGCACTTTGAAGCTCCAAATGCGGCCGACTTTCCGGTTCGTTGGCGACACCGATATCAGGCACGTCGCCATCTCTGGAACTGGAAAGTCCGCCGCCTGACGCCTGTGGATCACCATGTCAAAACTCTTCCCGCGTCTGTTTTCGCCGATCGGCCTGCGCGGACACACCTTGCGCAACAGGATCGTCTTCGGAGCGCATACGGCAAACATGGCGAGCGACGGTGTACCCGGCGAACGCCACGTCGCCTATTATGCCGAGCGCGCGATCGGTGGCGCCGCAATGATCGTGGTCGAACCGATGCCGGCGCATCCCGCGGCCGTGCTGACGCGCGGAAATTTTCTTCCCGGCGACGACAGCGTGATCCCTCACTTCAGCAAGGTCACGACCGCGATCAAGGAAAACGGTGCGGTCGCCATCCAGCAGCTCTACCATGTCGGCGCGCATGGGGATTCCGATAATTCATACCACCCGCATTGGTCTCCTTCCGGCTTGCCCAGTTATCACGACAGCGATGGCTCGCATTCCATGAGCGAGGCTGAGATTTGGGAAACCATCGACGGCTTCGTGCAGGCGGCGCGGCGCTGTCGCGAGGCCGGTTTCGATGGCGTCGAAGTCTGGGCGGCTTATCTCGGCCTGATCGAGCAGTTCTGGACGCCTTGGTCGAACCGGCGAGAGGATCAATGGGGTGGTTCGCTGGAGAACCGGACCCGCTTCTCACGGGAAATCATGAGCCGCATCCGGGCAGTGTGCGGTCAGGATTTCATCATCGGGCTTGCGATCAGCGATGAGCCCGATCATAGCGTTGCGCTGACGCGGGACAAGCTTGCCGAGATCCTCGCTCTCCATGACGATCTCGGCCTCGTCGACTATGTGACCTGCGGTTCGGGCGGCTATCTCGACTTCCACAAGCTGATGCCGACATTCCTCTACCAGGAGAAGCTCGGCGCCGATCTTGCCGCAACGATCAGGCGATCCGTCAAACATGCGCTCGTCATTGCCGAAAGCCATATCAGAACGCCGGAGAACGGCGAGACCGTTCTTGGAGAAGGAGCGGCGGACCTCGTCTCAATCGTGCGCGGCCAGATTGCCGATCCGCATCTGGCTCGAAAAGCCGGCGAGGACCGCCCCGACGATGTTCGTGGCTGCATTTCGTGCAACCAGATGTGCTGGGGCCGGCGTTCGCGCGATTATTGGATAAGCTGTCTCATCAACCCATCGGCCGGACGGGAATACCAGTGGGGCGGCGACCGATTCGCACCGGCCGGCCAGCCGAGGACGGTGCTGGTGGTCGGCGCCGGGCCTGCTGGCCTGGAAGCCGCCCGCGCCGCCGCTGAAAGGGGCCACCGGGTCATCCTCGCCGAAGCATCCAGCCGGCTCGGCGGCAATTTCCTGCTTGCTGGAAAGCAGCCTCGCCGGGCGCAGATCCTCGAGCTCATCGGCTGGTACGAGCGGCAGCTGACGAAGCTCGGCGTCGATATCCGGCTCAACTCTTATGTCGAAGCATCGGATGTCGAAACCATCGGCGCAGACGCCGTCATCCTGGCAACGGGTTCCTATTCACCCGAAACCGGCTTCCAGAAGGCTCTGCCCTCAGTCGCGACGCTGCCCGGCATCGAAAAAGGAAACGTCTTCACCGTCGAGGCCGTCATGGCGCGGCAGTCAAGGCCAGGGAAGAGAGTTCTGCTGCTGGACGAGGGCGGCGGCTGGCGCGGCTGCGGAACCGCCTGGAAGCTCGCCGAAGATGGGCACCTGGTGACGATGCTCTCGCCCGACCCGTTCATCGGCAAAGAACTTCAGCGCACCACCGCCGACGTCCCGCTGCGCCGGACGTTGAAGACGCTGGGCGTCAAATGGCTTCTGGAGGTCAGCGTGCTGGAATGGCACGGCAATGGCGTCACCCTGCTGGATCACAATACCGGCGAGCGTTTCTTCGAGGAAGGCGACAGCCTGGTGCTCGCCACCACCAATGCGGCAGCAAATTGGTTGGGTGATGAACTGCGTTCAAACGATCGTCAGGTGGTGGAGATCGGGGACTGCGCTGCGCCGCGCCAGGCGCCTTATGCCTTCTATGAGGGCAGACGAGCGGCATTGGAGCTGTGATGGCCGGGCAGAGGATAAGAATGCCAATCGACGAACTCCGTCACCTGGCGCACGACGCCTGCCTTGCCTGCGGCAGCAGCCCGGCCATGGCGAAAGCGCTCGTCGATGCAACGCTGTCGGCCGCCTGCTTCGGTCGCACCGAGCTTAGTTTTCCGCATTTCGTCGATTATCTCACCAGCCTGCGCGATAGGCGGATCAACGGAGATGCCAAGCCCCGGTTCGACCATGTGCTGCCGGCCCTGATTCGGGCCGATGCGGATGGCGGCATAGCGCAACTCGGGTTTGATCTCATTTACGACGACTTCGTAAAGTGCGTGAAAACCTTCGGCATCTCAGTCCTCACACAAAGAAACAGCTATACCGCCGGGGAATTGGGATATTACGTCCGACGCCTGGCCCAGGACGGGTTGATGTCCGTCGCCGCCGCCAACGGACCGGCATTGATGGCCGCCGCCGAGGGCGGGGAGCGCGTCTACTGCACCAATCCGCTCGCTTTCGGCGTGCCCCTGCCGGAACCCTTGCCGCCTGTCGTCATCGACCAGGCGACGAGTGCGACGGCGTTCATAACGCTTGCCGAGGCGGCAAAGGCGCAGTCGCCGATTGCTCACGGCATAGCCATCGACGAGACGGGCGCCATCACCACCGATCCGGTCAAGGCAATGCTCGGTGCTCTCCTGCCCTTCGGCGGTTATAAAGGCGGCAATATCGCCCTTATCGTCGAGATGCTGTCCGCGGGTCTTTCGGGGGCCGCCTGGTCGCTCGATGCCGGCCACTTTCTCTCGGGCGAGCACCCGGTGAATGCGGGAATGACCGTGATCGCCCTCTTTCCCGCGGCTGCGGATTCGGAATTCCCGGAGCGCGCCAAGGCCCAATTGCAACGGCTGCGTTCCAAGGGAGTCCGTATCCCCGGAGACAGAGCGATGTCCGCGAGTGTCGCGGAAGCAGATCATCTTGACGTCGACATAGGCGTGTTGGAAACGATCCGTCGCTTGTGCCTTCAGTAAGAAAATCATTGCTCAGCCCAAACCGAATGCATCGCACCCGGCAGCATCATGCCGGCGTTCATTGCGCGCAACAGGCGGCTTCAGCGGGGCCGGTTGATGTACATTTTGCGCAAGGTCAGTCCAGACTGCGTCACGAAAAGCCGATTGGTCGACAATATCGGGGCCCGACAATTGCTCCATAGCTAAGGAACAGTAAGATGAAATCCGACCAAGACCATGATGGTTTGCGGTCCCAAAGCCAAGCCCGTCCATCCCATGACCCCCCAAAGGATGGAAGGGATCGTACATACGCACTCCATCCCGTGCGTATGCTTGCATGCCTGTCTGCCTGCCGAAGGCCATCTTTAAGCGGTCCACTAAGACCCTTCGGCAGGCGACTGCGCGGCTTTCGAACTGGGGGCGCTCTCGACAAGCTTCAGATGAATGCATCTCGGCAGGATCGCCGCGGTTGAACCTGTGGCGTGGCGGATACAGCCGTAAAATCGCTCTTTCAGCGTAATCGTTTTATCAGCGGGTTGTCGTCATAACCGGTAGCGTGACGTCTTGCCAATGGCCGCGGATTCTGTCAGTTCCTGATCTGGATGGGAACTAATGCATTCAACGGGCTGGTCTTTTTGACGTTTACCATGCCCGGATTCGGCCTGCATCAGCTGGGACAAACCGCTGATCTCGATGCCGGTATCACGCGGAGATCCACCTGCTCCGCTGCAAGCTGCTGCACTTTATCCAACAATCGTCTAATATACATCCAAGCCCCGCTCATCCATTCCGTCTGCGGAGTCAGATGAAGCGCCGCGGCGGGGGACGACCATCCATGACGACCGGCAAGGCTGGCAGAGGTACGCGCACAAATCCGACATTCGGGTCGGCCGCGCGTCGCGCTGGCACCTGCGAGCAGTGGAAAAGAGCATGCCGAAACAGCCAGATCGAACAATGGGAGCAGCATGACTGAAAATAGCACTGCGCCATTTTCATTTCGATTTAGTGGTTCGTCCTTCGACAACATGGTCGAAACGCTGGGCGGCGCTTTTGGCGCCTTTGATGCCGAGCCTGTCGGCCGCGCCCAGGACTTCCATTGGGGACTGGATTTCTCGGTAGGTGACAACGCCGTCCTGCTCACCGGTTATCATGAGGCGGAGTTTCAGTTCAATATCGAGCCGACCGTCGATACGGCGGAGTATCTGTCGATCGTCGTGCCGCGCAGCGGCGGCATGGGGGTCACCTATGGGTCCCGCGTCGCCGAGGCCGGGCAAGGCAAATTGCTACTTTATAATAATTTCGAGCCCAACAGCGTCATCATGCATGGGCGATCGAACGTCATCGACGAGTTGCTGATCAACTGGCCTCTCATCCTGCAGACGATCGGCCAGACTTTCGAGATGCCGTTCAGCGGCTCCCTCGACCTGCTGCCGGAACTGGATCTGTCAAAGCCGGAAGGCCAGCTGATCGGCAACCTTACGGAAACGATCATCCTAGGCATGCGCGACGATGGCCCCTTGCTGCAGTCGCCGATCGCCATGGCGCATATGACGCAGGCGCTGGCCGATCTGGTCGTGCGCCTGGTGCCGCACCGGCTGTCGCATTTCCTGGAGAATAGGCCCGCCCTGATCGCGCCCCGGCATGTCCGCAGGGCGATCGAATTTATGCACGCCAATATCGATCAGCCGATCACCATGCCGAAGGTGGCCGAAGCCGCCGGCGTATCCAGCCGGGCGCTCGAAACCGGTTTTCGTGCGTTCAGGGGAACCTCTCCCGCCGTCTATCTGCTGACGCTTCGGCTGCGTGCCGCGCGCCAGGATCTGCTCGATCCCGAGAGCAAGGAGACCATGAAGGCCATCTGCCTCAAATGGGGCTTCTTTCATTTCGGCCGGTTTTCCGCAGTCTATAAAACCACCTACGGAGAATACCCTTCCGACACCAGGAAGCGCGTGATCCGCCGCTAGCGGCCGCGGCTTGCGGCGCAGGGGTGTTTACGCCTCGTCCCGCGGCGGCAATGTGTAATGCACTCTCATCGTCCTTAGATCCCGCTTCACGATCTGCAGCACCCCTTCGCGTTCCGCCAGGACGTTGAGTTCCCTGAGCACGAGAGAATGCGCGATCCCCAGCAGGCGCGCAAAGGCGCGGCTGTCACGGGCAATCCCCAGATCCGCGGCGACCAGGAGACCGGCCTGTATGGATGTCAGCCTGATATCCCTGACTTGCGCCGCAGCGACGAGAGCGAGAAAGCGATCGGCGTCGGAGGCCTCTTCGCTCACGCGGCTTTTCGCCGGCGGAAGGACACCATGATGGATTTCGAGGTGGGCGTATCGCTTTCCACGCCCGCGCTGCCAAGCGGCACAAGCACGTTCAGCTCGGGATAATAACCCGCGATGCTTCCTCGCGGAATGTCATAGGGCACAAAGCGAAAATTCTCAGCGATGCGCTCGATACCGTCATCATGCTCGCCGACCACGTCGACCCGGTCACCGGCCTCGGCATTCATCGCCTTCAGGTCGGCTGGATGAATGAAGATGACCTGCCGTTCCCCATACACGCCGCGGTATCGGTCATCGAGACCGTAAACCGTCGTATTGTATTGATCGTGCGACCGGAACGTCTGCAGGGCGAAACGCCCCTCGCCCTTTCGCGCCCGCTGATGCACCGTCTCGTCGGGAAGCGCTTCCGAAGAGAACGATGCCTTGCCTGCCGGCGTATCCCACTCCCGATGGGCGGCCGTGTTGCGCAGGTGAAAACCGCGCGGCTTGCGCAGGCGCGCATTGTAGTTTTCGAAACCTGGAATGGTCGCCTCGATATGATCGCGGATACGGTCGTGGTCGTCGGCAAGCTCTGCCCAGTCGACCACGGCGGAGCCGACCGTCGCCTGGGCAATGCCGGCGATGATGGCGACTTCCGAGAGGAGATGCGGTGAGGCCGGACGATTGATGCCGGCGGAACCATGCACCATGCTCATCGAATCCTCGACGCTTATGAGCTGTGAGTTGCCCGCCGCGTTCAGATCGATCTCGGTGCGCCCGAGGCACGGCAGGATGAAGGCCACCTCACCGGGCATGAGATGCGAATGGTTGGGTTTGGTCGCGATATGCACCGTCAGCTTCAGCCGCCGCAGCGCCTTTTCAACGAGTGCGCTGTCGGGCGTGGCGCGGGCGAAATTGCCGCCAAGCCCGATGAAGGCCTCAGCCGAGCCATCGAGCATCGCTCCGATCGCGGCAAGGACATTGTGGCCATGTTCGCGGGGAACGGTGAAGCGAAAATGCTTCTCCAGCGCATCGAGGAAATCGTCCGATGGCTTTTCGTTGATGCCAACCGTACGGTCGCCTTGCACGTTGGAATGGCCGCGAACCGGGCAAAGGCCGGCACCCGGCCGGCCGATATTGCCGCGCAGAAACATGAAATTGGCGATCTCGCGGATCGTCGCCACGGAATGCAGATGCTGGGTCACGCCCATCGCCCAGGTGCAGATGACCCGCTCGGCGTTGACATAGACATCGGCCGCCCGTTCGATCTCCTGCCGGCTCAGTCCCGACTGGTCCTCGATCTCGGCCCAGCTCGTCGCCTCGACCGCTGCCCGGTAGTGCGCAAAGCCCACGCAGTGTTCGGCGAGAAATGCGTGGTCGAGAACGGAGGGTAGGCCGGCGGCGACCGCTGCGTCCTCCGCGGCCAGCACGGCCTTTGCCATCCCGCGCACCGCGGCCATGTCGCCGCCGAGCTGTGGCTGCAGATAAAGGCTGGCGATATCGGTCGAACCGCCGCGCAGCATCTCGACCTTATCCTGCGGGTCGGAGAAGCGTTCCAGGCCGCGTTCGCGGATGGGATTGAAGACGACCACGCGCGCGCCGCGGATCGCCGCCCGGCGCAAGTCGCCGAGCATCCGTGGATGGTTGGTGCCCGGGTTCTGCCCGATCACGAAGATCGCGTCGGCCTCTTCGAAATCCTCCAGCAGCACGGTGCCTTTGCCGACACCGACCGCCTGGCGCATGGCGATGCCGCTCGCCTCGTGGCACATGTTGGAGCAGTCGGGAAAATTGTTGGTGCCGTAGACGCGCACGAACAGCTGGTACAGGAAGGCGGCCTCGTTGCTCGCCCGGCCCGAAGTGTAGAATTCCGCCCGGTTGGGGCTATCGAACCCCCTCAGAATGCTGCCGATCTCGGCAAAGGCATCCTCCCATGCGACCGGCAGGTAACGGTCGCTCGCCGCATCGTAGCGCATCGGATGCGTCAGGCGGCCGTTGAGTTCCAGTTCATAGTCCGTCAGCTGGCGAAGCTGCGATAAAGTGTTTTCGGCGAAGAAGGCGGGCGTTGCCCGCTTCTCCGTCGCTTCCCAGGCGATGGCCTTCACGCCGTTCTCGCAGAACTCGAACGACGATCCGTGCTCCGGATCGCCCCAGGCGCAGCCCGGGCAATCGAAACCATCCGGCTGGTTCGCCTTTAGCATCGTCCGCGCCCCTGAAATCGGCATGCCGCTTTGCAGCAATCGCTTGCCGCAGCTCTTCAAAGCGCCCCAGCCGCCGGCTGCTGCCGATTTCTTACCAATGAATTTTGTGTCCATGCGCCCTGTATTGTCGAAGCGGGGGAAACATCAAGGGCGCACGCGCGATGGCTCGATAGGAAAAACCTATCAAGGATTCGACTAGCCGACGTCCTTGATGGCGTGCCGCTCCTCGGGCGAATGTGCCAGGATGCGATTGCGGCCTTGCGTCTTGGCGTCGTAGAGCGCGGCATCCGCCTCGCTCAGGAGGCGGTTCGGGTTGATCCTCAAGGTGGCTCCCGTTGCACAGGATATGCCGATGCTGGCGGTCACCCGGCCGAATTCGCTGCCGGTATGAACGATATTCTCCTGGCTTAGGAGACGCGCGAACTGTTCGGCAACGATCATCGCCCCCTTCGCACTGGTTGCAGGCAGCAGAACCACGAATTCCTCTCCGCCGTAGCGTGCGACGATGTCTGCCGGGCGGCTTACGGACTGGCGCAGGCACCTGCTGACGACACGCAGGCATTGGTCTCCGGCGGGATGACCATATGTGTCGTTATAGGCCTTGAAGCGGTCGATATCGACCATCAGAAGGCTGAACGGCGTGTTTTTCCTGGCGCTGCCTGCGGTCTCGCGGGCGAAAGCCTCGTCGAAGGCCCGGCGGTTGACCATGCCGGTGAGCCCATCGGTCTCGGCGAGATTCTTCAGCTGCTCCGCCGACAGCCGGAGGGCGATTTCCGCCTGCTTGGTCGCGGTGATGTCCGAGACAACGGCCATCGCTGTGCCGTCTTCCGCTAACCTTGTCCGGATGCTGCGCCAGTCGCCGTTGTGAAGCTGAACCTCTTCGTCCTTGTTGCTGTGCAACGTAGCACTGACGGACCTGATCCACTCTTCGCGGTCAGCGTCCGGGATACCCGTGCGCTCGCCGGTTTCGGCAACGCGGCGAAGGATGTCGCTGATATGAGCGCCAACCACGCGGGCGTCTCCGGATAGCGGAAAGGCGGCGCGATACTGGTCGTTGCAAAAAACGAGAAAACCCTTGCTGTCGTACATGGCGATGCCATCGGACATGCCGGCCATCGCATGTGACAGCAGGTTCTTGCTCTTGCGCAATTCCCGCTCCAGAGCAGTCCGCTCCGTCACGTCACGCGTGACGCCGGCCAGGCCGATCACCCGTCCCTGCCTATCCTTCAGCGGCACCTTGGAGGCGAGCAGGTATCTGTCATCGATACGCTCGACGGAGTCGATCAGGGGCACCCCGGTGTCCATGACCTGCTGTTCGAGATAATAAAATTCTTCTGCGCGCGGCCGCGAGATAAGATTGAAATCCGACAATCCGGTCATCTCCGCCGTGGTTCTGAAACGAAAAAGGCGGATCATATTTTCATTGACGGTGATGAACCGGCTGTTTCGGTCCTTCACGTAGAGATAATCGGGCGACTGCGAAAATGCGGTCACCAGGATGCTTCGCTCCAGCTCCCATTGTTGCGTCTTCAACAGAACGAAACCACACAGCACCGTCGCCAGGCAGTTCAATACCGTCATCGGCAGACCGATGATGGCCAATACGCGGGCGTGCACCAGGGTGGGAAGCACCGCCATCAAAACAATAAGTGCGCCGCCGAGCGCGAGGCTCAGCAGCGCAACGTCTATGAGCTCGGGAGATCTCTTCCGGATCCAGACGTTGGCAGCCAGGCCGATACCGGTCGCGACAGCAATTGCGATCAGACCGTCGATCATTGCCGCGCCGCCGACCCAGAAGCGGAAGACCATCGCCAGCGACGCCGCAAAGGCGGCCGCGATCGGTCCGCCGAACATGCCCGCCAAAGCAAGCGGCGAAAAGCGGATGTCGATATAAATGCCGGGATTGACTTCGACGGCCAGCAATATGGACCCGATGGAGGCGCCGCCGGCTATGATTCCGAAGGCGATTTTTTCCTGTGTGACCGAACGACGCTGAAATTGGATCGAGAAATGCGCCCAGAGCGAAATCGCCAGGCACACGAATGACAGGTTGCCACCGAATTGCGTCCAGATGCCATTCACTGCGTTGGATCCACCTTCCAATACATGTACCGAGCCAATCATAGGGCAACACTGGTTTGAGCTTCGTTAAATCGCAGACCCATCAGGCTATATTCGTCAGCAGTTGCGTCTCCAGGCCGGTCGGCAGCAATGCGACGACAGGAAAGCGGCGACTGCCGCGATGATGAGGTATGGGCACGCACGGCCTGCTGCCAGATTTGACGACATGAGAAATACGCGAAACCGGAATTGAAAGGTCATGCCCCAGGACGGCAGGAGACCTCATGTCCGCAATGCCCTGCGGTTCAACGGCTAGCACCCGATGCATAAGGCATGTTTAATATCGGCATCCTCTGCATCAGGACACGTAGCCTGATGACAAAATATAGCGTTATCCGGATAAGTCTGCGCAATCGGGCCATTCCCTGAGCCGAGCGGTCGCGAACCCACAGCGCTGCGCGTCATGCCGTCAGCAGCCGAGGCTGCCGACGGCATCGCCCGCCGCTTCTTCTACTTGCAGATCGCCGCCGCCAAGAAGCCGCGCATCGCCTCGCCATAAGGCGGCCGCATCATGTATTCCGCCTCCACCATCCTGCTCTGATGATAGACGGCACGCGGATGCGAGAAGGCGAGGAAGCCGAACTTGCCGTGATAAGCGCCCATGCCCGAATGGCCGACGCCGCCGAAGGGCAGGCCTTCCGCCGTGACGTGGCTCATGCAGTCGTTGACCGTCACACCGCCGGAGGTCGTGTTGTCCAGGACGCGGGCCTCCTCTTGCTGATCCTGGCTGAAGTAATAGAGAGCGAGCGGGCGCGGCTTGGCATTGATACGATCGATGACGTCGGCGATATCGCGATAGGGAAGGACCGGCAGCACCGGTCCGAAGATTTCTTCCTGCAGCACGCGCATGTCTTCCGTGGGATCGAGGATCAGGGCCGGCGGCATGCGGTGGGCCGATTGCTGGGAGAAATTCTCTGCCGCCGGGTTGATCTCGACGACACGGGCGCCCTTGACCCTGGCATCGTCGATCAGGCCCTGGATGCGGGCGAGATGGCGGGCGTTGACGATCGAGGTGTAATCAGGATTTTCCTTCAGCGCCGGATACATCGCGCCGACCGCCGCGACCGCGTGCCCGGCAAAGGCCTCGACGCTTTCCTCGGGCACATAGACATGGTCCGGCGCAAGGCAGATCTGGCCGGCGTTCAGCGTCTTGACGGTCATGACACGGCGCGCCGCGTCGGCGAGGTCGGCCGAGCGGCCGACGACGACAGGTGATTTTCCGCCGAGCTCAAGCGTCAGCGGCGTCAGGTTTTCCGCCGCGGCGCGCATGACGTGATGGGCGATTGCGGTTCCGCCAGTGAAGATCAGATGGTCGAAGGCAAGTGACGTAAAGGCCGTGCCCGTGGCCGGTCCGCCCTGAACGACGGCGATTTCCGTTTCGTCGAAAGCGCCGGCGATGAGTTCCGCCATCAAGGCGGCCGAGGCCGGCGTCACCTCAGACGGCTTGATCATGGCGCGGTTGCCGGCGGCGAGAATGCCGGCAAGCGGCGCAAGGGCGAGCTGATAGGGGAAATTCCACGGGCTCAGGATTCCGACAACCCCCTTCGGCTGATAGACCACTTCGGCCACCGCGTCCGGGAACAATGCTTCGTGCTGCTCGGGCTTCAGCCATTCGGCAAGATGGGCCTTGGCATATTTGAGCGAACCGACGCAGGTAAAGACGTCGAGAAGCAGGCTCGCCTCGACACTGCGGCTGCCGAAATCCTCCGACAGGGCAGCGGCAATCGCATCCTTATGGTCGACGAGAAGAGCGATGACGCGATCGATACGATCGATGCGGGTGTCGATGCCTGGCGGTCCTTCCCTCAGGAAAGACGCCCTTTGCCGGCCAAGCAGCGCCTTCATCGCATCGGAACTGGTATCGGTGGCGATTGGGGTGACGGTGTTCATTGTTTCCTCCCTTGAACGGTGTCAGGCGGCCGGCTGACGCACGACCGGTTTCAGCACGATGCCCTTTTCCGAATCCTCCACCGCCTGGTTGATGTCGGCGAAATCATAGAAGGTGATCAGCCGGTCGAAGGGGAAGCGGCCCTGGCGATGGAGGTCGATCAACAACGGGATCAGCACGTCGGGATTGGAATCGCCCTCGACGATCCCGCGGACCCGGCGCCCGCCGGACAGGATATGGGTGAGGTCGAGCGTCAGCGTCGCGCCATGGGGCGAGGCCCCGACGATGCCGCAGGTGCCGCGCGGCGCCAGCACCCGCACGCACTGGTCGATGACGGCGGGCACGCCGGAGGCATCGATCGAATAATCGACGCCGGCGCCGGTCAGCGCAATGATCGCGGCAACCGCGTCGCTCGCCTTGCCGTTGACGATGTCGGTCGCGCCGAGTTCCGCCGCAAGTGCCAGCCGCGCCTCGTTGACATCGACGGCGATGATCCGTGAAGCGCCGACGATCCGCGCCGCCATCACGGCGGCAAGACCGACGGAGCCCATGCCGAAAACCGCAAGCACTTTACCCGGCTCGACCTTCAGCGCGTTCATGACCGCGCCGGCGCCGGTCTGGATGCCGCAGGCAAGCGGCCCGAGCAGCGCGAGATCCGCATCCTCAGGCACTTTCACGATATTGCGCTCGTGGCACAGCGCGTGGCTGGCGAAGGATGATTGTCCGAAAATATTGCCGTGAACCCGCTCTCCCTCGCATGAGAGCCCGCTCGAACCATCGGCGCGCGCACCGAAGAAGTTGCGCGGGAAGAATTCGTGGCAATAGGTCTCCTCGTGATCGTTGCAGCTCGGGCAATGACCGCAGGAATTGAAGGTCATGACCACGTGATCGCCGGGCTTGACCTTGGCAACGCCCGGTCCGACACGCTCGACGATGCCGGCGCCTTCATGGCCGAGCACGACCGGCTGCGGCACCGGCAGATGCTGGTCACGCATGACGATATCGGTGTGGCAAACCCCCGTTGCCACGACGCGAACCAGGATTTCACCCTCGCGCGGCTCCTCCAGATCGAGACTTTCCAGCGAAAACGGCCTATGGGGCGCACGCGCCACCGCGGCATGGATCTTCATTGCTTTCCTCCTCCTTATGATCGGCTCGCGAACGGCCCGGCGATCCGGGCTCGTCCTCAGCGGCCGCGCTTGTAGGCGCCGAGCCCCGGCTGATAGGTCTTGTCATCGAGGAACTGCTTCAGCCCCTCGTCGCGCCCCTTGGTCTTGTCGAGAAACAGCATCTGTTCCAGCTTGGCGTAGATGTAATCGTCGGCGAGATCCCAGGGCAGGTCGCGCACGCGCTTGTAGGTGTCCTTGGCGGCCTTCAGCGTCACCGGGTTCTTTTCGAGCAGGCTGGCGCAGATCTTGCGGACCCGGGTTTCAAGCTCTGCCAGCGGCACGGCTTCGTTGACGAGACCCATTTCGGCGGCCTTGCGTCCACCGAACAGTTCGCCGGTCATGATGTAATAGAGAGCGTCGCGATGGCGCATCACTTCGGCGACCGCGCGGGTGACGTTGCCGCCCGGCAGAATGCCCCAGTTGATCTCGGAAAGGCCGAAATTCGCCTCCTCGGCGGCGATGGCGAGATCGCAGGAAACGAGCGGCGTAAAGGCGCCGCCGAAGCACCAGCCGTTGACCATGGCGATCGTCGGCTTTTCGAAATACATCAGCCGGCTCCACCAGCCGCCGGACTGCCGCCGCGCCTTCAGCGTCGCATTGCGCGGCTTGTCGTCATTGTCGCGGAAATATTCCTTCAGATCCATGCCGGCGGACCAGGATTCGCCGGCGCCGCGCAGGACGAGGACGCCGCAACGCTCGTCGCCCTCGAGCTCGTCGAGCACTTCGAGCATCCGGGCATTCAAAGCCGGATTCATCGCATTGCGCTTTTCCGGACGATTGAGGGTCACGAAGGCGATGCCGTTATCGAATTCGACCAGAACCGGTGATTGCATGTCAGTCATGAGTTTACTCCATTGGTTTCGGCGTGAATGCCGGGGGCCGCTTCACGGGGCCTGTCGTTGAAGGGTTTCGTCGGAATGGAACTGGCGCAGGACATGTTTCTGCACCTTGCCGGAGGCGGTGCGGGGAATGGCCTCGACGAAGAGGATGCGCGCCGGGCGCTTGAAGGCGGCGAGCCTTGCCGCGCAATGACCGGCGATCTCATCGCCCGTTGCCACGGCACCCGGCCGCAGCACCACATAGGCGAGGCCGCATTCGCCCCACCGGATGTCGGGAATGCCGACGACTGCGGCGTCGAGGATATCGGGATGACTTGCGAGTGCTGCTTCGACCTCGGCGGGATAAACGTTCTCGCCGCCGCTGATGTACATGTCCTTCAGCCGGTCGACGATGCGATAGAAGCCGTTCGCTTCGCGTCGGCCGAGATCGCCGGTGCGGTACCAGCCCTCGGTGAAGGCGGCAGCGGTTTCCTGAGGCTTGTTCCAGTAGCCAGGCGTCACTGCCGGCCCGCGCAGCCAGAGTTCGCCGATCTCGCCTTCATCAACCTCCCGGCCGTCCTCGTCGACGATACGAATGTCGAGCAATGGCGCGGGAAGACCGACGCTGCCGGGATTGTCCTGCACGGCGCGCCGATCGATCGGCACGTGCAGCACCGTTCCGGCCTCGCTCATGCCATAACCGTTGACCAGCGCAACGCCGTCATCGAGATAACTTTCGATCAGCGCCTGCGTCAGCGGCGCGCCGCCGACGAAAAGGGCATGCAGGCCGGCCAGAGCCGCGGCGCTATAGGCGGGATCGTTGCGCAAGGCGAGCGCGATCTGCGGCACCGCGAAATAATGGGTGACGGCACGCTGCCGGTCGGCAAGGGCTGCAAGCGTCCGCGCCGGCGTGAAGCGGTCGGAGACGACGAGCGTGCCGCCCAGCATCAATGTGGTTCGCGCCACCGCGATCAGCCCGATCGTATGGAAGAATGGCAGATCGCACAGGGCGACGGATCCCGGCCCGATCTCTCCGACGACGGAAAAATTGATAGCCGCAAAGAAGGCGTTGCGGCGGGTGATGACGACGCCCTTCGGCTGTCCCGTCGTGCCCGAGGTATAGAGAAGGACACAAGGGCCATCGGCATCGGCGGGCACCGGAGCGGCCGCAAGGCTCGCCTCGATCCGCGCGGCAAGCCCGGCCGGACCGCCGGCCGTCGATATCACCGCCATCTCAGGATCGGCGCTCACCAGGCTGGCGACGGTTGCCGCGAACTCCTCGTCGTGAACCAGCAGCGCCGGCGCGCAATCGGCAAGGATCGGCCGAAGCTCGGCGGCGTTGAGGCGCCAGTTGAGCGGCACGTAAACGGCGCCGGCACGCTGGCAGGCAAAGGCAAGCACGATCGAATCCATGGAATTGCGCGCCAGCATGGCGACACGTCCCCCGTTGCGGCGCGCTCCGAGCACATCGCTCAGCAAGCCGGCGCAGCGGGCAATCCGCGCATCGAGCTCGGCATAGGTGAGCTGTCGGTCGGTGGCGATCTCGAACAGAGCCGGACGGTCCGGCGCGACGCGGGCGCGGTAAAGGATCGGATCATCCGTCACCAGTCCGCAATCCGCCGACGAAGCCATCCCGGAAATGGAATGCGCCATTTTCTCCTCCCATGCCCGCCACTCCCCGCGGCAGGCATCAAATTTGTATGCAACACATACTAATATCTTTCCCCAGCAAGATGCAAGAGGCTGTTTAAGGCAAATCCGATCGCTCGAATGGCGCGGGGAAATCCGCAATACGGATATTGACTAACCTGCTGATTTTGATGGTTATGGCGCCTGGATGAGGCGAGAACGAACGATGAGCACAAAACCACCGATGGACGATTTCGAGGGCGAAGATGCTCCCGTGACGCCGGGCCTCGACGTCGGCAGGCTAGGTGATCTGATGGGGTTTCATCTGCGCATGGCGCATGTCGCAGTCTATCGCGACTTCGCCGAAACCATGGAGGAGCTGGCGCTGACGCAGAAGCAGCTGGCGGTGATGGAACTCGTCGCCGGCAATCCGGGCGCATCGCAGATCGACCTTGCCAATACGCTCGGCACCGACCGGGCGACGATGATGGCCCTCGTCAATAGGCTGGCCGCCCGCGACCTGATCGAGCGCCGCCCCTCCGCGGCGGACCGCCGGCGCCAGGAACTTCATCTGACGAAGGCGGGACGCGCAATGCTCGCGCGGGCGCGTGAGCTGATCGACAAGCACGAGCAGCGTTTCATCGACCTATTTTCGCGCGACGAAATGGATGCGCTGCTGGCAGCGTTGAAGCGGATATACAAGGCAAGCTGAGCCCGCTTCGCTGTTGCCGACCTGCCTGCGGCCCCACGCGTTTTTCTGATGCGCAGAGGGCTGAAGAGGGTCGTCAATCCGTCTTCGGCTGCCCTGGAAGCTGGCCGTAAGCCGTCAGAATGGCCTTGATCAGGCCCGGGAAGCGTTCGTCCAGCTCGGTGCAGCGCGTTTGATTGCGCATCTCCACGCCCTGGCGCTCGCTCACGATCAGCCCGGACTCGCGCAGCACCTTGAAATGGTTGGACAGCGACGACTTTGGAATGACGCGGTCGCCGAGATCGGCAAGCGCAGAGCACGTCCCGCCACCGCTGGCGCCGGCAAGCTTTGCATAAATGGCAACGCGCTCCGGATCGGACAGCGCATAGAGGATCGCCTCGGGCTTGATGTCCTCCAGGGCTGGGTGAAAGAGCGGTCTCATGAATTTTATATAGCGTCCCTTGACATCGAGATCAACAGTTCCGAATTTCTGAACTATGGAACAAGCTTGCCAATCCCGGCGGCTATCCAGATCGGAAGGAACGATAAATGGCTAAGCTCACAGGAAAGGTCGCTGTCGTAACGGGCGCCTCCAAAGGCATTGGCGCTGCGATTGCCAAGGCGTTCGCAGCAGAGGGTGCGCAAGTGGTGGTCAACTACGCCTCGAGCAAGGCGGGAGCGGACGCCGTCGTTCAGGCGATCAGCGCGGCCGGTGGCAAAGCCATCGCGGTGCAGGGCGATGTTTCGAAGGCCAGTGAGGCACAGGGACTGGTCGATGCTGCGGTCAAGGAGTTCGGCAAGCTCGATGTGCTGGTCAACAATTCCGGCGTCTATGAATTCGCGCCGATCGGTGAGGTGACCGAGGACCAGTATCGTCGCATGTTCGACGTGAATGTTCTCGGCGTTCTCTTGACCACCCAGGCAGCGGTCAAGCATCTCGGCGAGGGCGGCAGCATCATCAACATCTCCTCGGTGGTCACCAGTCTGGCGCCGCCGGCCTCCGCCGTCTATACCGGGACGAAGGGAGCCGTCGAGGGCATCAACAGCGTGCTTGCCAAGGAACTCGGCCCGCGCAAGATCCGCGTCAACGCCATCCTGCCAGGGATAGTCGAAACCGAGGGCACGCACTCGGCCGGCGTCATCGGCTCGGATTTCGAAGAGACCCTGGTCGCCCAGACGCCGCTCGGCCGCATCGGCCAGCCGGACGATATCGCCGGTGTCGCCGTCTTCCTCGCTTCCGACGATGCCCGCTGGCTGAGCGGCGAACGATTGGCCGCCAGCGGCGGTTTTCGCTGATAGTTGTGTGACGGTGTGCGTCTCCTCCATGGAGCGCGCACCCCTCGCGGCTATTGCGGGCGACGGCTTAAAAGCGGATTGCTGCGATCTCGGTGACCAACGGTTCTCATTGGTCTTCTTGCTTTTAAATATAGATGAAAACAAACTTTGATTTTAATTCCAATGCGCACGCTCACTTTTAGGGTGAATTGCAGTCCCATTCAGTCGACGAGTTCTGAACTTAAGGCCAATCGGCATAGCCCGAAGACAGCATGCTGTTTTCCAAGCCGGCTGAAGCGCGGGCGATCTCACGGTAGCCGGCGGGCGAAAGCCCGGTCTTGCGCTTGAAGAAATGGCTGAAATAGGTCGGGTCGCGAAAGCCGAGGCTGTCGGAGATTTCCTGGATATTGCGGGCCGACCGCTCCAATCTCAGCTTTGCCTCCTGCACCACGCGCTCATGCAGCAGCTGGATCGGCGAGCGGCCGAGCGCCCTTTGGCAGATGGAATGAAGCCGGTCGGCCGTGACGCCCAACTCCGCGGCATAATCGCTGATCGGCCGGTGCTGGCGGAAACCCGCCTCGACCAGCTGCCGATATCTCTGCAGAATCGATCCCACTTCGCCCTGCCCGCGCTGCTCGCTTCTTTCGCCATCGGACCCACGCCAAAGCGCCATCAGGATGAGCCTGATGTAAGCGGATGCGACCATCCAGGAGGAGCGGGAGGGATCGCCGAGTTCCCGCACGAAACCAGAAATCAGCGGGCTGATTTCGGCCACAGCCAAGGGATCCAATGCCTCGACCAGCTTGCGCTGTTCGGTGAAGATGCGCAGCGAATAGGATTCCACCTTGTCGCCGATCGCATCGACCATGATCTGCGGCGAAGCGCCGACCAGATGAGCCGCGGTTCCAGCTGATATCGACAGGTCGCATCGCGCCTGCGGCGGCAGGAAGGCGAGCAACGGTCCGTGCAGCGGCCGATGCTCGCCATTGTCGAAGTGAAGCTCCCCGCTCCCCTCCCCGAGCAGAAGGAAATGGTGGAAATCTGAATACAGTCCCTTTTGAAAACGGATGCGCCGGTGCGACAGTGACGGCCCGTGCCACTCGCCCCTGGCATAGTGATGAATCCCCCCGTCCGTTGCCAACGCTTTTCCTCCATTCCCGCAGCAAACAATGCGGTAATCGCCGGATAATTACAATATTAACCCAATAAATCGCATTCCATCCACACTCGATCGGCGTAACCTTATCCCCATCAGCCTTTGGGAGGAGGCACTTCAACAGATGCAGGAACGGTGAGGCAGCCCTCGTGGCGCCGCGTCCGCTCGTTTTCTCCCATGGCAACAACGCAAACCAGCATCTGGCGCCAACACGTGGCGCCAATACGTGGCAAATGGGTGGAACAGTGTTCGCGGCAAAGCTGATGATCAACAACGAGGCGATGGACGCTTCCGAAGGGGCCACCTTCGAACGCATCGATCCGTTGACCGGCGACGTCGCAACGATCGCCTCGGCAGGATCCGTTGCCGACATGACGAGGGCAGCCAATGCGGCAGCAGCAGCCTTTCCGGACTGGTCGCAGACCGGCCCGGGCGAACGGCGCAGGCTTCTGAATGCCGCAGCCGACATCCTGGAGGCCCGCACATCCGAACTCGTTGCCGCCATGACCGGCGAAACCGGCGCCACCGCGCAGTGGGCGGCGATCAATTGCGGCCTTGGCGCGGATATTCTTCGAGAGGCGGCGGCGATGACCACGCAAATATCAGGCGAGCTCATTCCTTCAGGCATTCCGGGAAGCCTCGCCATGGCGGTCCGCCAGCCGGCAGGCGTCTGCGTCGGCATTGCCCCCTGGAATGCACCTATTATTCTCGGCACCCGCGCCGTTGCCATGCCGCTTGCCTGCGGTAACACCGTCGTCCTCAAGGCTTCCGAACTCTGCCCGAAGACCCATGGCCTGATCGGCGACATTCTGTGTGACGCCGGCTTTCCGCGCGGCGTCATCAATGTCGTTTCCAATGCGCCGAGCGATGCCGCCGCTGTCGTCGACGCCCTGATCGCCCATCCCGCGGTGCGCCGCATCAACTTCACCGGCTCCACCCGTGTCGGCCGGATCATTGCCGAGTCCGCGGCAAGGCATCTCAAGCGCTGCCTGCTCGAACTCGGCGGCAAGGCGCCGTTCATCGTCCTTGCCGACGCCGATATCGACGAGGCCGTACGTGCGGCCGCCTTCGGCGCCTTCATGAACCAGGGCCAGATCTGCATGTCGACCGAACGGATCATCCTGATGGACGAGATCGCCGACGGCTTTGTCGGCAAATTCCGCACGAAAGCGGCAACCCTCGTCGCCGGCAATCCCACGGACGGCAACACGCCGCTCGGCACGCTGATCAACACTGAGGCCGTCCGACGCGTCCGGTCGCTCGTCGATGATGCCCTGCAAAAGGGCGCGGTGCTCGTCTGCGGCGGCCAGGCCAACGGCACGCTGATGGACGCGACCGTCATTGATCACGTGACGCCTGCCATGCGCCTCTACCGCGAGGAGAGTTTTGGACCGGTCGCCGCGATCATCCGGGTCGGCAGCGTCGACGAGGCCGTAACGGTTGCCAACGACAATGAATACGGGTTGTCGGCCGCCGTCTTCAGCGCCGACGTCAATGCAGCACTTGCCGTCGCCATGCGGCTCGAATCCGGCATCTGCCACATCAACGAAGCCACCGTCTCCGACGAGCCGCAAATGCCCTTCGGCGGCGTCAAATCAAGCGGCTACGGCCGCTTCGGCGGCAAGGCCGCGATCGATGAATTCACCGAGCTCAGATGGATCACCATGGCCTCGGGAAAACGGCACTACCCGATCTGAATTGAGATCGGCCGAAATGAACAATGGGAACGGGCTGGGAGGCCCGATCAAGAGGGAGGAATGATTCATGAACGGCATTTTCCGCAGCGGTAAATTCAACACGGCATCGCTGAGCCGCCGGTCTTTCATCGCATCGACCGTGGCGGGCGGCGCGGCGCTGGCGCTTTCCGGCCGCACGGCCTTCGCTGAGAGCGGCGATACGTTGAAGGTCGGCTTCATCAGCCCGCGCACCGGCCCTCTCGGCGGCTTCGGCGAGACGGACGGCTACGTGCTGGAACTGGCGCGCAAGGCGCTGGCGAACGGCCTGCAGGCAGGCGGCAAGACCTGGAAGGTTGAGATCCTCGACCAGGACACCCAGTCCGATCCATCGCGTGCCGGCCAGTTGGCGAAGGACCTGATCAACAACCAGGCGATCGACCTGATGCTCGCCGTCTCGACGCCCGAAACCATCAATCCGGTGGCCGATGCCTGCGAAGCGGCCGGCATTCCCTGCCTCTCGACGGTCATGCCCTGGGAAGCCTGGTATTTCGGCCGCGGCGCCAAGCCGGGCGCGCCCTCGCCGTTCAAGTGGACCTATCATTTCGGCTTCGGCGTCGAAGAGTTCCACAAGGCCTACGTTTCGCAGTGGAACCTGATCGAGACCAACAAGAAGGTCGGCGTCATGTATCCCAACGACGCCGACGGCAATGCGATCCGCACCCATCTGGCGCCGGCACTCGCCAAGGCCGGCTTCACCATCGTCGATCCCGGAGCCTATGAAACCGGAACCACCGACTTTACCGCGCAGATCGCTCTCTTCAGGCAGGAGGGCGTGGAGATCTTCAATTCGTTCCCGATACCGCCTGATTTCGCCGCCTTCTGGCGTCAGGCCGCGCAGCAGGGCCTCACCCAGCAGATCAAGATCTGCCAAATCGCCAAGACGGGCCTGTTTCCGTCCGACATCGAGGCGCTCGGCGACCTCGGCCTGAACATCGGCAGCGCCGCCTACTGGCACAAGGCCTTCCCCTATAAATCCACGCTCACGGGTGTCTCCGGAACCGAACTCGCCGACGGCTATGAGACGGCCAGCGGCAAGCAGTGGACGCAGCAGCTCGGCGCCAGCCTTGCGCTTCTCGACGCCGGCTTCGATGCGCTGAAGGCGAGCACCGACGTCAAGAGCAAAGAGGCCGTCGCCAAAGCGATCAGCACGCTGAAGACCACCACGATCGCCGGCAAGGTCGACTTCACCAGCGGCCCCGTCGCCAACGTCTCTCCCGGACCGATCATCGGCACGCAGTGGGTGAAAGCGCCGGAGGGCTCGAAATTCGCGCTCGACTACGTCGTCACCGAAAACGCCACCGACCCCAATGTCCCGGTCGGCGCCAAGCTCACCGCCTATAACGGGTAACGCACAGTGCTGCAGCGGGAAGCTCATAATCGGCCGGGGGGAGCCTTTCTCTCGGCCAAGGGAATCCACAAGCGGTTCGGCGCGCTGGTGGTGCTGGAGAATCTGGATTTTTCCATGGGCGATGGCGAGGCGGTCGGCATTGTCGGGCCGAACGGCGCGGGCAAGACGACCCTGCTCAGCGTGCTTGCCGGCGCCTTCCCGCCGAGTGAGGGAAGCATCACCTTCGACGGCGTCGACGTCACGCGCCGGACGGCGGCGGAGCGCTGCCGGTCCGGGCTCGTCCGGACCCATCAGATTCCCAAGCCCTTCGGCGGCATGACGACTTTTGAGAATGTTTTCGTCGCCGCATCGCACGGCAATGCCGCTAGCCGCGACGAGGCCTATGAGCGCGTGGTGGATTCGCTTTCGCTCTGCGGCATGCTCGGAGTGGCCAACCGCCCCGCCGACACGCTTGGCCTGCTGGATCGCAAACGGCTGGAGCTTGCCCGTGCGCTTGCCACGCAGCCGAGGCTGATGCTGCTCGACGAGATCGGCGGCGGCCTGACCGATGGCGAGGCGAGCGAACTCGTCGAAACCATCCTCGAATTGCGCCGCCGCGGCATCGGCATCGTCTGGATCGAGCATATCGTTCATATCCTCCTGCAGGTGGCGGAGCGGCTGATCTGCATGGACGCCGGCAGGATCATCGCCGATGGCGAACCGAAAACGGTCATGAGCAATGCGGAGGTGGTCAAGGCCTATCTCGGAGGGACACCCGCATGAGCCTTCTCTCCATCCGCGACCTCGATGTCCGCCACGGCCTGCTCCAGGCGGTGCGCGGGGTCAGTTTCGATCTTGCCAAGGGCGAGGTACTGGCGCTGGTCGGCGCAAATGGCGCGGGCAAGACGACGCTGCTGCGCTCGATTGCCGGCGCTCATCTGCCATCCTCCGGCCGCGTCCTTCTCAACGACGAAGATCTGGCCGCCGTCCCGTCCCACAAGCGGATCGCCAAGGGCATCGCCCTGGTGCCGGAAGGCCGGCGCCTGTTTTCGCAGATGACGGTGGAAGAGAACCTGCTTCTTGGAAAGACTTCCGGCCGCAAGGGCGAGTGGAGTATCGATCGTGTCCTCGACGCCTTTCCGAACCTGAAACCCCGCCGTTACGCCAAAACAGGACATCTCTCGGGCGGGGAACAGCAGGCGACTGCGATCGGCCGGGCGCTGATGAGCAATCCCGATATTCTTCTCCTGGACGAGGTCTCGCTCGGACTTTCGCCTCTGGTCGTCGATCGCGTCTACGCCCAGCTGCAGGCGCTGCTCACCTCGGGAACGACCATCGTGCTCGTCGAGCAGGATCTCGCTCGCGCCATGAGCGTGGCAAGCCGGGTCATCTGCATGCTGGAAGGACGCATCGTCCTCGACCGGCCGGCCGCCGTCGTCACGCGCGAGCACGTCACCCAAGCCTATTTCGGATTGCACCGGGCAGCCGGCGAAAGGAGCGCACCGTGATCAACACCCTGCTCCAGGGCATTCTGCTGGGCGGCTATTACGCCGTCATCGCCTGCGGCCTGTCCTTCATGTTCTCGGTCATGCGGATCATCAATCTCGCGCATGGCAGCCTGGCGGTCGCAGCCGCTTACGGGCTGTGGCTGCTGGCCGCCAAATTCGGCATTTCGCCCTTCGCTGGCCTGCTGATCGTGTTGCCGGTCATGGCGGCGGTCGGCTGGCTGTTGCAGCGCTTCATTCTGGAACGTAGCGCCCGCGGCGGCACGCTCTTGCCGATCCTGACGACCTTCGGCCTGTCGATCGTCATCGACAACCTGCTGTTCGAGCAGTTCGGCGCCGACACCCGGTCGCTCGCGCCGTTCATCGGCAACTTGTCCTATGCATCCTGGCAACTGCCGGGCCACATCTTCGTCGGCAAGCTTGCCGTCCTGATGATGGTGACGGCAGTCCTCATTCTCGGCGGGCTGCAGTTCTTCCTGAGCCGTTTTGCCCTTGGTCGCGCGATCCGCGCCACGGCGGAAGATCCCGACACGGCAGGACTGGTCGGTATCGACGCCCGCAGGGTAAACGCCGTCGCCACCGCGATCACCATGGTCACGGTCGGGATCGCCGGTGCTTTTCTCGGGATGCGGGCAACCTTCAGCGCTTATTCCGGCGGCCCGCAGCTTCTCTTCGCCTTCGAGGCAGCCGTCATCGGCGGAGCGGGATCGCTATGGGGCACGCTTGCCGGCGGCATCGTTCTCGGCCTTGCCCAATCGCTCGGCGCCCAATTGCATCCGCAAGGCTTCCTGATCGGCGGCCATGCCGTGTTCCTGCTGGTGCTTTTCGTCAGGCTATCCCGGTTCGGCATGCCGGTTTTCGACAAACTTGGCGCCTTTCTCAAACTGCGCACCCGTCTCCGGAGCCCGACATGAGCCCCAACGCGACTCGTGCCTCCAATGGAATATCGATTGAGCGCTGGACGAAGTCATCGCGGGTGGCGCTTGGCTGCATGGCCGCGGTGCTCGTCCTGCTGATGTTTGCCCCCACTGTCCTCGGCGCCGGCGCGATCGACCGGATGACGGCCCTCTTCATCTATGTGATCCTTGCCGCCATGTGGAATGCGCTGGCCGGTTTCGGCGGGCTCGTCTCGGTCGGTCAGCAGGTGTTCTTCGGCCTCGGCGCCTATTTCACCATCCGGCTTGCGGATGCGGGGCTCAATCCCTTCGTCTCGCTCTTTGCCGCCGCGATCGTGACCGGCGCGCTGTCGATCCCACTTTCGCTGTTCATGCTGCGTCTGAAGGGCGGCGAGTTCGCAATCGGCATGTGGGTGATAGCGGAACTCGCCCACCTGCTCGTCAACCTCGACCGGCTGATCCAGGGGGAAACGGGAACCTCGCTGATCTCGCTCAACGTCTATGACGGCGCAACGCGGCGGGCAACGATCTACTGGCTCGCCTTGATGGCCATGGCCGCACTGCTCGGCGCTCTCTTCATCCTGATGCGCAGCCGCGCAGGTGCAGCCATGCAGGCGATCCGCGACAATGAGGAGGCGGCAATCTCGGTCGGCGTGCGCGTAATCGCAACGAAGAGGCTGCTCTTCGTGCTCGCCGCCTTCGGCATTGCGGTTGCCGGAGGCCTATGGCTGGCGACCGCCACCACCTTCCAGCCGAAGACCTATTTCAGCGTCCAGTGGACGGCCTACATGATCTTCATGGTGCTGGTCGGCGGGATCGGCAAGTTCGAAGGCGCGATCCTCGGCGCCATCCTGTTCTTCGTGATCGAGACCGTCTTCGGTTCAGCCGGCGTCTGGTACCTGATCGGCCTCGGCGCCACCGCCGTGATTTTCTCGCTCTACCTGCCGCGCGGCCTTTGGGGCGAAATAGAGCGTCGCTTCGATTTTCAACTTCTGCCCGTCGGCTACCGGCTGAAATTGCCCGGTCCGCATAAAGTCAAATGGGAAGAATGAGCCGGCTTATTTCCGGATTCTGTTACGAAAGGTGACGTTCATGCTTTTTGGTAAAACAATCCTGGTGACCGGCGTCGCTTCCGGCATCGGCGCCCGCACGGCGGAACTGGCCGGCCAGATGGGTGCCGAGGTCATCGGCGTCGATGTGCGCGAGCCGGTGGGTGGAAGTGCCGCCTTCATCAAGGGTGATCTTTCGACCGCCGCTGGCGTAGCCGACATCGTCGCACAGCTTCCGGCGCGCCTCGACGCGCTCGCCAATGTCGCCGGCCTTTCCGGCAACACCGGTGTCGTCTCGACGCTCGCCGTCAATTTCTACGGGCTTCGCGCCCTGTCGGAAGCCGTGGTACCCCGCCTGCGCGAAGGCGGCGCCGTCGTCAACGTCGCCTCGATTGCCGGCTACGGCTGGCGCGCCAATCTCGAGCGGGCAAAATCCTTGACCGCCATCGAAGGCTTTCCCGAAGTGGCCGCGGTTGTCGCTGAGCACAACCTCAAGGACGAGGAAGGTTACCCGCTCTCCAAGGAGCTGCTGCTGCTTTGGACCATGCGGGCGGCCCATCAGCCGCTGTTCAAGAACCGCGGCATCCGGGTGAATGCGGTCAGCCCCGGGCCGGTGGAAACGCCGATCCTCAAGCAGTTCCGCGCCGTGCTCGGCGACGCCAAAGTCGATAGCGACATTACCCGCGTCGGCCGCGCCGGCACCTCCGCCGATATTGCGCCTGCCGTGCTCTTCCTCTGCTCGGATGGCGCACGCTGGATCAATGGCGCCAATCTTGCCGTCGACGGCGGCCTCGAAGCTTCCATCAACGCCGAAGTCCTCGGCTTCTAGTTCTTGTCCCCAGGAGACCTCCGATGAATATTTCCCTCCTCATAAACGGCGCCGACCGTGCAGCCTCCGGCGGCCGGACCTATGATCGCATCGATCCCTTCACCGAGAAGCTCGCAAGCCGCGCCGCCGCGGCAAGCCTGGACGACGTTGCCGCAGCCGTTAGTGCCGCCTCCGCTGCCTTCGGCGCCTGGTCGAAGACCGGCCCCGGCCAGCGCCGCGCGATCCTGATGAAGGCTGCCGATATCATGGATTCCAAAGTCGACGAGTTTACCACTCTGATGATCGAGGAGACCGGCTCAACCGCGCCCTGGGCCGGCTTCAATGTCATGCTCGCCGCCAACATCCTGCGCGAGGCCGGCGCCATGACGACGCAGATATCAGGCGAAATCATCCCTTCCGACAAACCCGGCACGCTCGCCATGGGCGTTCGCCAGGCCGCCGGCGTCTGCCTGGCGATCGCTCCCTGGAACGCGCCCGTCATCCTCGCCACCCGCGCCATCGCCATGCCGATCGCCTGCGGCAACACCGTCGTCCTCAAGGCCTCCGAACAATGCCCCGGCACGCACCGGCTGATTGCCACAGTGCTGACCGAAGCGGGCCTGCCGGCCGGCGTCATCAACGTCCTCACCAACGCGCCTGAAGATGCGCCTGAGATCGTTGCCGCGCTGATTGCCCATCCGGCCGTCAAACGCGTGAACTTCACCGGGTCGACCAAGGTCGGCAAGATCATCGCCGAGACCTGCGGCAGGCATCTCAAGCCCGCCCTTCTTGAACTCGGCGGCAAGGCGCCGCTTGTTATCCTCGACGACGCCGATATCGACGGCGCCGTCAATGCCGCCATTTTCGGCGCCTTCATGCATCAGGGCCAGATCTGCATGTCGACGGAGCGGATCATCGTCGACGAGACGATCGCCGATCAGTTCGTCGCCAAACTGGCCGCCCGCGCCAGCCAGCTGCCGGCCGGCGATCCGCGTGGGCACGTCGTTCTCGGCTCGCTGATCAGCCTCGACGCAGCGAAGAAAATGGAAGAGCTGATCGCCGATGCGACAGCCAAGGGTGCAAAGCTCGTGGCCGGCGGCAAGCGCTCCGGCACCGTGGTCGAGGCGACGCTGCTCGATCATGTCACGCCCGAGATGCGCGTCTATGCGGAAGAATCCTTCGGCCCGGTCAAGCCGATCATTCGCGTTACCAGTGAGGAAGAAGCCATCCGCATCGCCAACGATACCGAATACGGCCTGTCCTCCGCCGTCTTCAGCCGCAATGTCCAGCGGGCAATGGCCGTTGCGGCGCGGATCGAATCCGGCATCTGCCACATCAATGGCCCGACGGTGAACGACGAGGCGCAAATGCCCTTCGGTGGCGTCAAAGGCAGCGGCTACGGCCGCTTCGGCGGCAAGGCGGCGATCGCCGAATTCACCGACCTGCGCTGGATTACGGTCGAGGATTCCGCCCAGCACTATCCCTTCTGAGCAGGTTTGACAGGCGTCACCGTGCCACGACGCCATTGCGGCCGTGGCACGGCCAACGCTCAGACCGGCGAAAGAGATTTCGCCGGTCTTGGGAAGATGCTTCAGCGCTTCGATATGCCGTGGCGGCGACCGCTACCGCAATCGATCCGAATTCAGCTCTCCAACGATTGAACGATAAGCTTGGCTGCCGCCCGCTTGCGGCCCACACGAATGTCAGCGGCGCCGGTGTCGAAATCCAGGCCGTTTTTCTCGCGCACCTGCCTCAGCCATGTCGGAAAGGCATGAAGATTTCCGCGCCCGAGAACTGGGAAACCGAGATCGTTCCGGTAGTTCTTTGTTTCGCTTTCCGAGAACTCTCCGCGCTCGGCCATGCGCGCGCTCAGCTCCCACTGCCAGTCCGGGTTCGGCCGGATCTGCAATCGCACGACGTTCTTGGCGATCACCGGATGGCCTTCGGTGCCACGCAGCGGTACCGCAATATGGATTTCCCAGTCCTCGTCATCGCCAAATGGCAGGCCCAGCTTTTGCGCCAGGGCGACGGATTCGGTGGCATTGCGGCGAGTGAGCTCAATGTCCTGAGCTGCCGCGCCAGCGAGCGGAAATGCTCTTCGTCAGGCTCGGCATCCGGCAGGACTGTCTCGACATAGCGGTGCAACATCGCACGTTGCTCGACGCGCCGCATAAGATCATATTTGCCCTCAATCATATCGGCAACAAGCTCGGCGCGAGTCGCCTTGTTGAGCAGGCAGATAAACACCATACCCCAGAAGCTGAGATTGGTGACATTATAGAGATCTTCGCCATAACGTCGGTCGTGGCGATAGCCCAGATGCTGGAAAACCTCGAGAATGCGCACCGCCTCGTCGGCAAAGGGAACAAACTTTGCCTTCTTGTCGCGCTGGGCGGGCATCGTCGTATAATTGCCGACCTGCGCGATGAGCTTGAGCCGCGCCTTCAGCGCCTTGGCCGAAATCGTCTCGCCGCTCGGCAGGGCGCCGGTATCGTCGAAACCGAACACGAACAGAAGCTTGTGCCGCCGCGACATCTGGATGACGCCGCCAAGATCGAGAAACGGCAGCATGCGCCGATAGGCCTCGAGCAGCAGCGGCATTTCCTTGTCTCCGACCAAGGGTGCGCCGCCGGCAATGCGCATGAAATGGAAATAGAAATCGATCTGCTCGTTCGGATCGAGCAGCCCGGAAACTTTGGTCGCCAGAGGCCTGATGCGATAATGATTGGCAGGCCAAAATTTCCCCTGGCGCCGATCGGCAAAGGCTTCGTTCTCGTCGGCAATGAATGTCCGCAGCAGCTTTGCGTCGGTGTCGGTCATGGTGTGTTCCTAATGAAGCTTATAGATGTCCAGGGGCACCCGACCGCATTCACTTATCTTCCCAATCCTCAAGCCCGCGTCAAAGCGGGTCTCAGCCGAGTGCATGGCTCAGCAATAGCGCGACGGCGAGCGGAACAATAAGAAAGCATACGAAAGCCGTTAGTACGCGACATTGTCGCCATGCTCATAGAACGTGAATGCATTGCCGTCGTAACGTACGATCATAATTCTTCCTCAGAGCGAACCGGCGCAGCCGGGCCTACCGGCGAACAGAGCGCAAAACATGCTCTTGCTCCACGCGGTAGCAGCCATAAGGCGAGGAAAATTACCGGACGCTACCAGCGGGGATCGTTTGGGATAGAATTTGCTGCTGTCCTCCGACTTCGACCGCAAATGAATAGTAGATCTCGTCAGGCACCCGCGAGACAGCCTCGGAAATTTTCAGTTTTTGATAATGATCAGCCGTATTTTCCCCAGCGTTCCGCCGGTGACGCAAGCCCCGCGTTAAAGATCGGGATGCTCAATCCGTTCCCATTCGCTTCCATCGAAGCGGAAAATATCCTTCTGGCCGACAACCCACAGAACATCACCGACGGCACCGGCATAGAAGATGTATTCACCGCGCAGCTTGGGGAGAGCGGGAGAGAAGCGTCGAAGATCGGAAGTGCCGGGATCGAATTCGAACAGGCCGCCGGGACGAACGCTCGAAGGCAACACAAGTTTGCCTCGATAGGGCGTGATCATGTGAAAAAGATTGAGCTGTTGACGCAGATTGACCGGCGTGAACCCGCGTGGGTTGCTGCCGTGCAGCAGCACGCCTTCGCGCCCGCAGATCCAGACGCTATCCGCATGCTCGATGTGGATGCCCGTCAGCGCGGCTTCCTCAAGATGAACCTTGAGTTCGTGAAGCGCCGAGCCGTCCCAGAAGCACAAGACAGGTTTGGTACCTTCCACGCCGCAGAGATAGATAGCATCATGGCTTAGCCCATTGATGTCGTGGAAGGATATATTCCGAGGCCTCTTCGATCTGGACTCCATAAGCCATTGCAAAAATCGCGGGTCATCTGTCGGGGGCGCCGTTTTGCTGAGACGAGCGTGAGCGTCAGGATCGAACAACAGATTATTGGTCAATATGCGCCATTGGTTCGGCTGGTTTCGCACATATATCTGCCCCCCATTGCCGGACGAATAGAGCGTATCTTCGATCCTTGCCAAGGCGAGCATGCGACCATGGCCTTTGGCACCGTCAATCCAAGTGCCGGCTCCGATCATTCTTTCGATTGCTCCACTGGAAAATACGTCAGAAATCACCTCTCCTTCCGAAGACATCACGACATAGTCATGGCTATCCGCCGAAGAAATGATTCTCTCTACATGTGCGGCAACCTTTCGATCCTCCCATTGCGATCCACCACCCGACCGGTCGTATTTCCATACGACAGAGTCTGGCTCGTAGAGGTCAGAGCTTTCCACCACCGACGATACCAGCAGCGACTGCTCGCTCGCAGCACATGCCCGCGTCAGTTCAGACTTTTCAATAAGAGCTTCCGTCATTTTTTATACTTACCGTTCGATAGGATTTTCATCGTTTCTTCCGGGATATCCTGGACGCGCTGAAGAGCCCTCAGTCGTTGGTTCTTATTACTGTTAGCGAATTCATCGTTCACAGCCTTGACAATCTGCTCAACGCAATCCGGCCGTACCGCGGACATTGCTATGATCGACTCTCGCTTCACATCGTCAAGGGTCGCCGTATAGAGAGGATTCGACGTCGCGCCAATGTTCTCGATTGCCCCATCCGCCAAATGACTTTCGTTATGCTCGGTTCCGGATGTCCGGGCATTGCCCACAACGCAGATACTCTGACCTTCCCAGTAGCCGGGCATCGTATCGATGCGCTTTGAGCCAACTATACCCTCTTCGCGTGTACCCCATCGTAAGGTCCAATCAGGCACAATATGATGGGCCTGCATGCCGATGCTCTTGCAGATCGGCTCCATCTTTTTGTAGGTGTCGACACGGCATCTTCGCTTTTCGCGGTCCTGCTCCACGCGTACGGTTTCAGGAACCGGCAAGGGTTGCGGGAGTTGTTGCTGTTCTTCCTGACTACGCTTGTGCCGTCGGTAGGCTTCAATCTGCTCGTTGTACCACCGCTGAACATCGCGATTGTAGCCATGTTCGAAAGGATCGAGAAGGGAACGTGCTCGTTCGTTAAGCTCCTTCTCGACAGGATCGGCATCTCTGGGAAGATACGGGATCAGCGGCGTGTCCCCTGACAACATCAGTGGAAGCACCAAGACACCGTATTTGCCATATCTTAGCAGATTTGGAAGAAAGCCGGTCGGCGTTTGAAGTGTCGGCGGAGGACGGGGGCTCCACGGTCCTTGAATAACATTGCCTGGCTGGCCGACGCCCGGGCGCGGAGTTGGTGACAGTCTCGTTTGCGGATTCCCAGCCGGCTGTTGCTGCGGAGCGACCTGGCGTAGAGCGCCACCGCTCGCATCGGCGTATTGAGCCCCCATCACCAGCGGTTCCGGTGACGCGTCGCTCATGATTTTGCCCTCGTCGCTGCTGTTCCAGCGCAGCGATCCTGGTATGGGATCATCGTCCTCCGGCGGAGCATATGTCTCCGTCCCGCGTACGAAAATGGCTTCCCCTTGCGTATTGCGATCATTCATCCAGAAGCGATCGAGATGACGGATGACGTGAGAACCCTCAGCCCGCACCTGATCGGCATGGCCGATGGGCTCGCACACATTTTCCACAGTTCCGGATTTGACTCCCTTTTTCGTTCCCGGTGCATCGCCGTGGACGTGCGTTGTGCGGGATCGCATGACCATGGCCTTCCTGCGGGTGAAGAAGACGGAGGGCGTATAGTCTTTGTCATGCCCGCAATAATCGACGATCGGGTATGGAATGGGAACGACAGACGAGCCTATCGGCGTCAGGCAGACATCCGGCGACAGCGAGACAACCCGCGCCTCGTCCAAATCGCGCAACCCCTCCCGCGGCCGCCTCGTCGTCCAGGGCGCCGGGTAGTCGGGCTCGCCCACGTAATTGTCGCGCGGGATGCTCATGCCGTCGCCTCGCCTGCAGCACCATCTGCCGCGATTTTGACCTGCACCCGGGTTAACGTCAGTGATGTTTCCCCGGCCTCCTGAAGTGGAAAGCGAGTCCGCCAGGTCAGCATCACCCGATCATCGTTTCGCCAGTCGAAATGCACGCCGTCGAGTGACAGCACATGCCAATCGTCGCGTCCCTGCTCGACACATCGAACCCCCAGCGTTATTGCGGGCAACCGCCCTGTGGCGCGCGCAAAGCGGGGGTGAAGATCATCCAACTGGTAATCTTCGTCCCCGGTCAGATAAGGAACTGCTATGAGATCCGGATGAGCGCATTGCCAGAAGCGTGCGTCGAAATCCTCGGGCAGAAGCGGGTGACGGTCGTTGAGCCAAGTATCATCATAGGTGCCGGCATATTGCTGGCGGGACCGCCACCAAGGCGACACGAGACCCAGCCCCTGGGGCTCGGCCGGCTCTCGCCAGTTCAGCACCTCGCCGGGAGAAGTGATTTGCGGTGCGGCGACGAACGCGTGATCCCAAGGCATGTCGAGATTGACGATGCCGCAACCGAGCGGATTGCGCGCTTCGACATCAGCGGGCGTTTCGTTTTCCGGGTCTCCGGTGCCGGGAATTTGGCCGCCATACGCCTTGCTCCAGCAAATCGGCACCGAAGACGCCGGCTCGGCTTCGGTCAGTTGCCAATCCGTCAACACGCGCTTTGCTTCCTTTGCCGAGAAGCCGGCCCATTTTTGCTTGACGACGGGGCGCCAGAAGCGCGCGCCATGGGCCTCAAGCTTTTTGGAAATCTGCCCGACTTGCAGGCCGATCTGCCATGAAGGTGCTGGAGTGCTGCCCGGCGCATAGGCATTACCGAGGAAAGTGATGTCGGTTCCGACCTTGTCTGGCGTGAGATCGGTCTGACGCAGGAGAGGGCTGGCATGGGGATCGCCGTCATAGGCGTCCTCCCACTGAAAGTCTTCCTGTTTCGAGGCGATCGCGAGCGCATCGCCCTGGCGGTGAACGAAGGTGCCGCGAACCGACACGACGCAATCCAAATCCCCGTTCGCGTCGAACTGCCGGAAGGCCATGGCCGGAAAGGGAAGCCGGTTGATCAGGTCCAAGCGAACCTCCTCAGTTCAGATCGATCGGCTTGCCGCGCATCTGGAAGTGTCCGGTCGCAACGAAGTTGAACGTCTTGCCGAGGATGATCACTTCGCCATTGGCTTTCATGATGAATTTGGAATCGCCGCACTCGATGACGAATTCCTCCCCGACGGCGATCTTCTTGAACTTGCCGACGCTCTCCAGCGATGTCTGGCCGACATTGGTCACTTTGCTGACGCCGATCTGCTCGGCGCGGGCAATGCCGATCGTGTCGGATTTGAAAGAGCCGACGATGGTGTTCATGATCCCAGGCAGCGGAAACAGGCCGGAGGCGGCATCGCCCACGCCGCTCCCTGAACCGGCAAGTGCCGTACCGGCATCGGCGCGCGGGCTTGGTCCCGAGACGACCCCCTCACGGCTGCCAAGACCACCGGCGCCTAAGAAACCGAGCGCTGAAGATGCGAGTGTGCCGGCAAAGGCCGCAAGCCCCGGCCCGCCACCGCCTGCAATTTGCCCGGCCTGCGCCAGCAGCCCCGCCGTATGCCCGGAGAGACCGCTGACCGCCCCCATCAACGCCATTGCCATCGGCCCTGTGCCGCCGACAACGGTGTTCATCGAACCGCCGACTTCGTGTTTCTGGTTGCCGCCGACCTCGACCGTCCGGTTGGCGCCGATCGCCGAAACCTCGTGCCGGTCGATGCGCTTGGTGCGGTCATTCAGAACGCGCGTCGTCTGGTCCTTCTGCGCATGGAAGAACATGTTCTCCTGGCCAGACTCGTCTTCGAAGGTCATCTCGTTGAAGCCGGTGCCCTTATGCGTGTTCGACCGCATGACCATGCGCGTCTTGTTGGCCGGCAGGTCGTAAGGAACCGTATTGCTGGGATTGGGGACCACGCCGGTGACCAGCGGCCGGTCGGGGTCGCCGTCGACGAAGGCGACCATCACCTCCATGCCGATGCGCGGAATGACCTGCGCACCCCAGGTTCCGCCGCCCCAGACCTGGCTGACGCGTACCCAGCAGGTGTCGGAACCGTCCTTCTTGGCCTTGCGGTCCCAGGGGAACCACAGCTTGATGCGGCCGTACTGGTCGGGATGGATTTCCTCGCCGGAAGGGCCGGCGACGATCGCCACCTGGGTGCCCTCGATCCGCGGCCGTTTGGTCTCGCGATGCGGCGTCATCGCCACCCGCGACGGCACCGCCTCGAAGGTGTTCGTGTATTCCGGCTCGTTGCTGTTGGTTTCGTAGGAACGATCGACGACTGTATGCACCGACTTGACCACCACATGCTCTTCATAGACGTGGTCGGGATGGGCGACCTCATAGGGGGTGAAGCGACGCCCCGCCTCCAGAATGCGGGATGTGGAGCCGCCGAAGACCCGGTCGTGATCGGCTTCGGAGGCCTGCATCCTGAGTTTTTCCGCCCGCTCCGCCTCGGCCACCGACGAAATGCGCGCCGGATATTCGTAAAGCTCGCGCTTCGTCGCTTCCGGCATCTGCACCAGCGACGGGGTCATGGTGCCGGGCACCATGCGCGGCGTCTCGAAGTTCCAGTCGGCGCCGGCCCGCTGCCCCGGCACATAGGAATAGCGCCGGCTCCACTCGTTGATATGGTTGCGGTCGGACGAGCCCTGAGCCAGGCGAACCCGCCCCTCCCCCTGCGCCGATGGCGATGGGCCGAGCCAGGATCTTGCGCCGTCTGCCACATGCAGCTTGTGTTTTCCGTCCTCATGGGAAAACCAGTAGAACAGGCCGTCTTCCTCGAAACGGCGCGTGAGATAGGCAAGGTCCGTTTCGTTCCACTGCACCGAATAATGCTGCGGCGGCGGTGGCGTGATCACGCCTGACGTATCGGGCGCCGGGATGCCGTGTTCGGAAAACAGCGTCTCGACGATATCGACAGAGGTCTTGTCCATCCAGATGCGGCAGTCGGAACGGCGCGAAAGCAGCCACATCTGCGGCCGCAGCACCATGGAATAGGATCTGAGGCCGCGCGTGATGGGCGGTCCCTCGTTGAGTTCGGTCACCAGGCCGTTGAACGGCCGGCGCACGCCGCCGCCATCGTCACCCTGCTGCACCTCGACGGAGACATCCATCAGCCGGCCGATCAGTTCCTCCGGCTTGACGGATGGTTTCTTGGCGCGGGCCGAGAGCTTGATTTCAAAGAGCGACGAAATCCCTTCCTCGATCGTCACCCGCTCCGGCAGAAGCTGGTCCTCGCCGAGCGGCGAGACGATCTTCAGAATACGGTTCGCCTGGATGAAATCGGCGGCGAGGGATTGCAAATCGTCCATAACATCACGTTCCGTCTTGGGAGCCGAATTACTGCTGCTGTTGCGGCCGAGGATGGGTTTTGAGATAATCCGCCAGCGCCTGGAAATATTGCCCCAGCATTTCGGTATTGGCCTGGTCGGACGCCTGCCTGTAACTTGCGATGAGCGCGTCGCGCTTGGCCTTTCCACCCGGGCTCTCGTAGAAATCCGTCAACACCGAGACGTCTTCCGGAGACAGAGTGGCCAGCACAAAGGTCAGGCGCGTCTTTTCGTTCGCCCGCGCTATGTCCTTGGGAACCGGCTTTTCGTTCTCGCTTTTCGAACGCAGCGACGAGATCACGCCCTGCATTTCGGATTGCAGCTTGTCCTTTGAAGCGGACGCCAGTGTCTCGACATCGGAATTGGAAAGAGCCTCAAGGCAGAGATACATGAGCTGTGCCGTGAAAGCGGTGTCCACGGCGAGATCCGGGCCGGCCATCAAATCGGCGAGCTGACTGATACGCGGACCGTTGTCCGGGTTGGCAAGACGCATTTCGATGTCTTTCGCCGCTGTTTGGTCCTGTGCCTCGTACATGCGCGCAATCTTCGCCTGCCCCGCTTCCAATGCCGCTGCCACTTTGGCGAAGGCTTTCGGATCGACGGCATCGTCGCCTGCCTCACCCACGGCTTTCGATATTTCGGCAAACATGCTGTCCACCTTGAAGGAAGACCGCGCAGCCGTTTCAAGCAGAGGCTGCGCATCCGAAGTTGCGGAAATGCCCCGATCGGCCGCAGCCTTCGCGACATTTTCGACAGCGGCAGGCGTGCCGGAAAGGCGCGACGCCACCTGCTCGATCTGAAGCAGGGATTGATCGGTGGTATCAGACGCGCCAACCATGCCGGCAGCACTTGCGGCCATGGCGCAGACGAGAGCGGCCGCAATAAGCGGCCAGCGCATGCGACCCATCAATCCGTGCGGCTTCAGGAGATCCGTCAACAGCATCGACACCCCTCAGATCATCCTGACGTCGGTGAGCTGCTTGGGCCGCGCTTCGGTGGACAGACGGTTGATGATCTGCTCCGCCTTCGCCAGTTGCGTGCTGCCTGTGGGGTCGATCAGCAGCTTTTCGGCAAAATTCTGCTCGGGATAGAAGGATGAATTGCCGCTAAGACGGCTGAGCGTGTTGATGCGATCCCGCACGACCGATCCGATATTGTCGTATTCGACACGCTGACCGGGTTCGAAAGGCTGGAGCGGCCGGCCGATAAAGCGGGGCGAAGTGGCCTTCGGATAATCCGTTGCCGAAGGCAGCTGCGGAATGGCATTCTTGCTGTATTCGATATCCCGGCCCATGCCGCCGACGGTCCCGCCGGTGGCCGGCACATAGGTCACGAGCTTGTCGGAATCCAGAACCGCGCTCATGTAGAACAAGAGCTCCATCTTCCGGGACAGGCGGTTTTCGTCGACGCGCCGGCTCTCCGGCGGATTGCAGAACGGCGTCTTGCCGACCAGATCGGCAAGCCTGGATTTGTTGGCCTCGCTGATCGAATTATCCTGCTGCACGCCCCTGACGAAATCATGCACGCAGATGTGGTTGGTGTCGATGAAATCGGCGATCCGCGTCATGAAATTGAGGGCGGTCGGCGCAGAGGCGATCGGCGCGCTGCTCGTCAGCTTTTCCGCAGCGCTGGTCACCTGCTTGTTGGCGAGCTTTTTGGCCTCGTCGAGCACGCCACCGAGTGCAAACATCACCGGCTTGCTGGTGGCGGCGGCATGCATCAGGTCGAAGGTGCGGTTGAGATTGTTGTTGCAGATCACGCGCAGCGCCGTGCGCCCCGCCAGCACACGCACCGAGGTCGTGGCGAAGGCGGCCATCATGATGCTGCCCGTCAGGACCGAGGCAGAAAATACGAAGAGCTCGGCCAGCATCCGGTCGCGGGCTTCCTGGGCCTTTGTGGTTTTCTGGTAATTGTCGATGGCGAGATCGTAAGCCCGCACATAGGGATTGGCGACATTCGTCTCCCATTGGGATTTGTACTTGGGCAATTCTATAAGAATATCGTTCAAACGATCAGTTGCAGCCGACACGATCATCTCCATTGTCTAAAGCGCAAGGATGTCTCTCAACTCATCTGCGAAACCAGCTGTTGATTGCCCTTCCCCGAGATGAGAAAGGCAACCGAAAACATGAGGTGCAGTGCCAGCCAGGGCTGGCACTGCCTGTGTCGGGAAACCTTAAGCGGCCTTGGTGGTCGCGAGATCGTAAGAGGCGATCATCGGCGACTGCGGCGAGTGCTTGTCGTCGTACGGCGTGTACTTCACTTCCATCTTGGTGAAGTTCAGCTTGATCGTCTCGACCGGCCGGTCGCCGTTGGAATCGATCGAGTAGCTGGCGATCAGCGTGTTCTCGAGGGAATACTCGATGTAGGTGTCGCCGGGATTGCCCGTGGTGACGAGATGGATAACGGAGCGCTTGCCGGTGCGGCCCGAGCAGGCTTCCTGGAAGAGCTTGGTCGACGAGGAGTCGCTGACCTTGGTGAGGATTACTTCCGAAACGGTCGGCTCGGAAGCTTCGCGGTTTGCCGCCGAACCGGCGGAGGTGTTCATGTTGCGGGCGACGTTCCAGTGAATGGCTTCGATGTCCATCCATTTGCGATGCTGCTCGTGGGTCGCATCCCCCTGGATACCGTCGATCTGAAGATAAATCGGCATGCTGTCAGCTCTCCTGTTGGCGGTTGAGTGCCTAGTTGCTTCTAAGGCGTAGTTGCCTTTCTTCTCGCTGCTCCCCGAGTGCGCTTGCGGCTCGGGGTTACTTCATCCGACAACCGGTTTTCCCCCGGCGTGTCGAATTCCTGTGGGGCGGCCTCTTCGGCATCGAGGCCGAAGCGATGGCCGTCGTATCCGATGGTGACCCCGGTAATTTTCTTTCCCTGCCCAACGGCATCGAGGAAAAAGGTCGAAAGCACAGGCAAGAGGTCGCGGGCGATCATGACCTCGATCGCGCGGGCGCCCACCTCGCTGGTGCGCGCGCGCGAAATCAGCGCGTCGCGGGCTTCCGGTGATAGTGAAAGCGTGGTCCCGTAGGTGGCCTCGACCCGGTCGCGAATCCGGCCGATCTGGATATCGACGATGCCCGAAAGCGTCTCGTTACCAAGCGGCATGAAGGGCAGCACGGTGGTGCGGCCCAGGAAAGCCGGCTTGAAATGCTTCTGCAATTCCGGCGCCAGCAGCGCTTCGAGCGCGTCGGCCTCCGGCATCGTGTCGGGATCGGCGGCAAGTGTCGCGATCATCTCCGAACCGGTATTCGCCGTCATCACGATGGTGGTGTTCTTGAAATCGATGTCCCGGCCTTCGCCGTCGCGCAGCGTTCCCTTGTCGAACACCTGATAGAAGATTTCCTGGACACCCGGATGCGCCTTGTCGATCTCGTCGAGCAGCAGCACTCCATAGGGCCTGCGCCTCACTGCCTCGGTGAGCACGCCGCCTTCGCCGTAACCGACATAACCGGGGGGCGAGCCGAGGAGCATGGAAATCTTATGCTCCTCCTTGAACTCGGACATGTTGATGGTCGTGAGGTACCGGCTGCCGCCATAGAGCATATCGGCGAGCGAAAGCGCAGTTTCGGTCTTGCCGGTGCCGGACATGCCGACCAGCAGGAAGACGGCCGGCGGCCGCCGCGGATCGGAAAGCCCGGCGCGGGCGGCCCGCATGGCCGAAGCGATCCGCTCGATCGCCGCGTCCTGGCCAAGCACCCTCTCCTTCAGTCGGGCATCGAGCGTCTTGACGGTCTCGATCTGGTCCGACAGCAGCTTGCCGACGGGAATTCCGGTCCAGCGGGCAACGACGGCGGCAACGATTTCCTTGTCGACGACGCGCGGCAGGAGAGGCGTTTGGTCCGCCACTGTCGCCAGGCTCCGTTCGGTGACAGCAAGTGCAGCGCGTGCGCCTTCCGCCGTCATCGCCTGCGAAGGGAATGGCGCCACATTCGTACCGTCGCCTGTCTTGTCGGCCGGCGCCAGCGGGACGACGGCGTCGTCGGGCGAGAAGAATTCCTCCAGCCGGTCAGCCTCCCGGACGAGCCGGTTTTCTTCATCGAATTTCGATCGGAGCGCCTCGATCTCGAGGGCGATATCCTGCTGCTTGCCTGCGATTTCGCCGAGCCGGGCGCGCTTTTCCGGCGTCTCCGGTTCGCGTGCGAGCCAGTTCGCCTCGGTTTCCAGAAGATCGCGCTCGTCGGCGAGCAGCTTCAGCGCCTCCGGCGTCGTCTGGCGCGCCAGCGCCACCGCAGCCGCTGCCGTGTCGATCAGGCTGATTGCCTTGTCTGGAAGTTGCCGGTCCGGCAGATATCTCGCAGAAAGCCGGACGGCGGCGACGATCGCCTCGTCACGGATGCGGACCTTGTGATGGGTTTTCAGACCTTCCGCCACGCCGCGCAGCATGCGGATGGCGGCGTCTTCGTCCGGCTCGCGCACATGCACGGTCTGGAAGCGGCGGGTGAGTGCGGCATCCTTTTCGATGAAGCGCTTGTATTCGCTCCAGGTCGTTGCCGCGATCGTCCGCAGTTCCCCGCGCGCCAAAGCGGGCTTCAGGATATTGGCGGCATCGCCCTGCCCTGCCTGTCCGCCGGCGCCGATCAGCCCATGCGCCTCGTCTATGAACAGAATGATCGGCTCCGGTGACGTCTTCACCGCATCGACCACGCCATGCAGCCGCCGTTCGAACTCGCCTTTGACGCCGGCACCGGCCTGCAGCAGGCTCAGGTCCAAGAGCAGCAGCTTCACGTCCTTCAACCGGACCGGCACATTGCCGGCGGCGATCTCCAGCGCAAGAGCTTCCGCCACCGCGGTCTTGCCGACACCTGCCTCGCCGACGAGGATCGGATTGTTCTGCCGCCGGCGCATCAGGATATCGATCAACTGCCGCAGCTCGCGATCGCGACCGATGACCGGGTCGGTTCGGCCCGCACGGGCGTCCGCGGTCATGTCGTGGGTGTAGAGCCGCAGGAATTCATTGTCCCCAGAGAAGTTCGCAGACGCGGCGGCGGGCACGGAAAGCTCGCCCGACGGGCCTGGCGCCGTATCCAGCAACTTGTCGAGCGTCGCCCTGTCGAGATTGCGCATCGACGGGGCAATGCCGCGCGTCACCGCCCGCAATGCCGGCTCGTTGATCAGCGCGGCAAGCAGATCGGCCAAAAGCACGACATTCCGCCCACATTGCAGCGATGCAACCAGAAAGGATTCCCTCCCAAGGGCGAGCAGGTTCGGGGAGAGCGCAAGCGAGGCACCATCCTCTCGCGGGATGTCGGCGATCGCTGCGTCGAGCTCCATTCTCAGCATCTCGGAGGAGAGCTTGAGTTCTTCGAAAACGGCAGAAAATCCTGCGATATCAAGAAGGGAGCGAAGCCAATGGGCGATATCGACGACGGCGTGCTGATGACGGACGGCTAGCGAAGCCGCTGTCTCAAGACCGACACGTAGATTGGGCTCAAGCGTTCTTATCAGACGATTGAGATCGATATGGGACATTCGCAAGTCCTGTCTTTACGTCGAAATTCAGTACGCTCACCCGATGCGAAGAAACAACTAGGGCGCTCATAAACCCTTGTCCAGAAGAAAAACGACTCTATTTTGAAAAATGAGCATATCGAAAGTCGTCATAAATCCGTCATCATCCTTCTATGGTTGACAAGCCAATATGAGCCGCCCAAAATGACCAATCTTTGCATTATGCTCTGCCTTTTGAGGAATTTAACCGCGTGAATGTTCTCGAAATTATAGATCCACTTGAACAAAATCATCCGTGCGGAGAAAACGTGCGGAGTAATACTGTATCTCGTGAAATATACTATAGAATTAAGGACGCGAGAAACGCCGCGCGTACAGCCGAACGTAGTATTATCCCGGGTGAAACTATTGCGATTGCACCTGCATGGCACGATGTTAGCAATCTTGGATTGCAGATCCTTTCTTCAAAGAGCAAGGATATCGAAGTATTGGCATGGCTCGCTGAAGCGCAGCTGCGGCTGCGGGGGTTCTCAGGATTGCATGACGTCTACGTCGCAACCGTGTCGCTTTTAGACAAGCATTTCGACGCTTTGCATTCGATCGGAGATGGTGACGTCGAGGAACGGTTTGCGCCGTTTGCGGGGCTGAACGGCGTCGGCGGCGAAGGAACGCTTATCCAGGCTATTCGTTTGACATCATTGATCCCGGGCGGAAAATTCGCCCAGTTTTCGCTTTGGGATTTCCAGCTTTCGCAGCGGCCGAACGAAACCGAGCGGCGCAAGGAATTGCAGCAGGCGGCGGCGGAAGCCGGTGTCGCTCAGATGTCAGCCTATCTCGGCGTGCTGACCGAGTGCATCGCCGCTTTCGATCGCATGGTCGAAATACTTGACATACACTGCGGCGACCAGGCGCCACCGAGTTCGAATACACGCAATGTGTTGCAGGAGGCGGCATCTGCAATCCGGATGCTGGCAGGAATCGAAGCGCCGACCGAAGCGCCCTTGGCCGCTCCGCAAGCCCTTGCCTCGCAAGGATCCGAGCCACTGCGGGCAGTTGAAACCGACGAGTCCGAAGCCATCGGCCTGCGGCCTGTCAGCGCCGAGATGATTCGTTCGCGGGAAGAGGCCTTCGAACTTCTGATCGCCGTTGCGCGCTATTTCCGCCGCACGGAGCCCCATTCACCGATCTCCATGTCGATCGAAACGCTGGTGCGTCGCGGCCGCATGGATTTTTTCGAGCTTCTTGCCGAGCTCCTGCCCGAACAGCAGACGCGCAACGCGGTGCTGACGGCAGCCGGCATCCAGCCCGTAGCCGACAAGGGAGGCTAACGGCACGCCGCAGCATCCTCAATTGACAATCCGCCGATGAGACGAAGGAGAATCTCGATGGCAAGTGTGCATGAGAAACTGGAACGGGTTCGCAAACCGCGAGTCCACATCAAATACGAAGTTGAAACCGAAGGCGCGATGGTGGTGAAGGAACTGCCCTTCGTCGTCGGCGTGCTCGGCGATTTCTCCGGAAATCCCACGCAGCAGCTCAAGCCTTTCGGCGAGCGCAAGTTCGTGCAGGTCGACCGCGACAACTTCGACGACGTCATGCGCCGCATGACGCCGGGCCTCACCCTGTCGGTCGAGAACACTCTCGAGAAGCACGGAACAGAGCTTCCCGTTTCGCTGAAATTCGAAAGCATGGCCGATTTCGAACCCGGCGCGGTCGTCGATCAGGTGCCGGCGCTGAAGGCCCTGCTCAACGCGCGCAACCAGCTGCGCGACCTGATGAGTAAGGCGGACCGCTCCGAAGAGCTCGAGCGCCTGCTCGAGGATATCCTGCAGAACAAGGCCGATCTCTCGCAGCTGGTGGCCCAGCTTGGCGGCGACAAAGCCGAAGAGGCCAAGGACGCATTGAACTGAGTGCTTGGGATCGCGGACCGATCGCGGCCCGCGCTCTCCATTCCTGAAGAGTCGTTGTCCGGCAGCGGCCCCTTTTGAAGGGAACCCCTCATGCTTCGAGGGCCGCCGCTTTCGCAAAAAGGATCGATAGATGACCGCCGAAACGCAATTGCAAACAAAGGAAGAAGTAGGCTTCGCGTCTGATGAAAACCTGCTCTCGAAGGTCGTTGCAGCGACCCGCCAGACCGAGCCCGACCGTGCCCAGGACCTTCTGCGCACGCTCACCGATCAAGCCCTGAAGGGCACCGTCACCTATGATCGCAACCTGACGATCACCTTGAACAATGCCATTGCCGAGATCGACAAGGCGATATCAGGTCAGCTCGCCGCCATCATGCAGTCGCCTGAGTTCACCAAGCTCGAAGGCGCCTGGCGCGGCCTGAATTATCTCGTCAAGAACAGCGAGACCAGCGCCAATCTGAAGATCCGTGTGCTCAATGCATCCAAGCGCGATGTCGCCAAGGATCTGGCAAAGGCCGTCGAATTCGACCAGTCGCGCCTCTTCAAGTCGGTCTATGAAGACGAATTCGGCACGCCGGGCGGCGAACCGATGGGCGTGCTGATCGGCGATTACGAATTCGACAATTCCTTCGACGACGTCCAGCTTCTGCAGGGTGTGTCGATGATCGCCGCAGCCGCTTTCGCCCCGTTCATCTCAGCCGCCAGCCCGCGCATGTTCGGCTTCGAGGATTTCCGGGAGCTCGCAAAACCCCGCGATCTCGAGAAGATCTTCGAGACGGTTGAATACGCCAAGTGGCGCAGCCTGCGTGACAGCGATGATTCCCGCTTCGTGACGCTCGCCATGCCGCGTGTGCTCGCCCGCATGCCCTATGGCCCGAAGACCAGCCCGATCGAGGAGTTCAACTTCGACGAAACCGGCGGCTCCAAGACCGGCGAGCTATCGCACGGTTCCTACTGCTGGATGAACGCAGCCTATGTGATGGGCACGCGTCTGACCGAGGCCTTTTCCAAGAACGGCTGGTGCACCGCCATTCGCGGGGCGGAAAACGGCGGCAAGGTCGAAGGGCTGCCGATGCACATCTTCTCGAGCGACGACGGCGATCTGGACCTGAAATGCCCGACGGAAGTCGGCATCACCGATCGCCGCGACGCCGAACTCGGCAAGCTCGGCTTCCTGCCGCTCTGCCATTACAAGAATACGGACTATGCCGTGTTCTTCGGGGCGCAGACCGCGCATAAGCCGAAGCTCTACGACCGGCCCGAGGCGACTGCGAACGCGGCCGTCTCAGCCCGCCTGCCCTATATGATGGCGACCTCGCGCTTCGCCCATTATCTCAAGGTCATGGGCCGCGACAAGATCGGCTCCTTCATGGAGGCGGAAGATTGCGAGGCCTGGCTCAATCGCTGGATCTCCAACTATGTCAACGCCAATGACGACGCCGGCGAAGAGTCGCGGGCGAAATATCCGCTGCGCGAGGCAAAAGTCACCGTCCAGGAAATCCCCGGCAGGCCTGGCGCTTACAACGCCGTGGCATGGATGCGTCCGTGGTTGCAGATGGAGGAATTGACCACCTCGCTGCGCATGGTCGCCCGGATTCCCTCGAAGAACTGATGAAAGCAGGTCCAAGCGCGGCGGGTTGCCGCCGCGCTTGGACCTTGCGTTCGAAACATTTGTGTCAGGTTGACGATGGGTTCCAGCACTGAATGGCGGCGCCGGGCGGATCAGCTGATTACGCTGATCGACGAAGCGCTGAACAAGCAAGTCAATGCCATCCTCCACCATCCCGATTTTCAGGCGATGGAGGCGAGATGGCGTGGCCTCGCCATGCTCGTGCGCGAGGCAAGCCGCTGCGGCGAGGTCAAGGTCAAGCTTCTCGGCGTCAGCTGGAGCGAGCTCACGCGGAGCATGGAGCGTGCCAGCGACTTCGACCAAAGCCACCTCTTCGAACTGATCTATAGCCGCGAGTTCGGCATGCCGGGCGGCGAACCCTTCGGTCTGCTGGTCGGCGACTATTATCTTTCTCCGGCCGATCCGGCCGGCGGCGATCCGGTCAGCACGCTGTCGCAGATCGGCATGGTGGCGGCGGCCGCCTTCTGCCCCTTCATCGCAGGCGCCTCACCGCTGGCGATCGGGCTTGAAGACTTTCACGAGCTGAATCGGGTCAACGACTTTTCCTGGCTTGCCAATGAGACGACCCGCATCCGCTGGAATGGTCTCCGCGCACGTGAGGATTCGCGTTTCCTCGGACTTGTCGCGCCGCGCATCCTGATGCGCTCGCCGCTCACGCCTCATGCACGCAATCGCAACGACGGCTTTCCCTTCCGTGAAAGCATTGCTAGCGACGGCAGTTCGCTTCTCTGGGGCAACGCCGCTTTCGCTTTTGCGACCGTCGTCATCCGAAATTTCATCGATTCCGGCTGGTTCGCGGATATCCGCGGCGTTACGCAGGATGCCATCGACGGCGGCCTGCTGAGCGCAACCGAGCTTCCACCTTATGATTTCGGCACCGAAAGCAACGGACTATCAGCCCAGGCGCCGGTGGAAGTCCATCTGACCAGCGGCCAGCAGCAGCAGTTCTGCGAGCTCGGCATCATCCCTGCCGCGACTACCTATCTCTCCTCTTCGGCGATTTTCAATTCCAACCAGTCGCTGCATGCGCCGCCGCACTATTCCAACGAACATGCGCGCCAGAACGCCCGCCTCGCCGCCATGCTGCAATATGTGCTCTGCGCGTCGCGCTTCTCGCATTATCTCAAGGTCATCATGCGCGACGAAATCGGCCAGCTTGCCGATGCGATCTCGATCGAGCGGAAGCTGGCGGACTGGCTGACCGCCTATACGCTCGGCAACGACGACGCCGACATCGCGCTGCGTACTCGCTTTCCCCTGCGCTCGGCCGGCATCGGCGTCGCCGAGATTCCGGGCAAGCCCGGCAGCTTCTCCTGCACGGTCCGGCTGCAGCCGCATTTCCAGCTCGATGACGTTGCCACGAGCTTCCATCTCATCGCCGAGACCGCGACCACGGGCCAGATCCTGAGCCGCCCCGTTGCCATACCCGAGAGGATGTCCGCATGACGCTTTCCGCCAGCATCGCCCAATCGCTCAGCGACAACGCCCTCGATGACGCGATCGAGCAGGTCAAGGCGCATCTGAAGGTCAAGCCCTCGGATCAGGAGGCGCGGCATCTCTATATCGATCTCCTCGTGCTTGCCGGTGACTACCAGCGGGCGGACAATCAGTGCAGCCTTGCTGCCACCCTCTCTCCCGACGCGACGATGGGCTTCGCCTTGCTGCGCAACGAGCTTCGGGCGATGGCGGCGCGCGACGCCTGGTTCGAAAGCAGCGCCCTGCCGGAATTTCCGCAGGGGCCGAGCGAACTCGACAAGCTCGCCGTCCGCCTCGGCATCGCCCATCGCGACGACAACGCGGATGAGGCGAGGACCACGCTCGATGCGCTCGAGAAGCTGAGGGGCGAACGTCCGCTGATCTGGAACGGCAAGGCGGTGTCCGATTTCCGCGACCTCGACGACCGCACGCCGCATGCTCTCGAAGTCATCATGACCGGTGGCGGCTATCTCTGGATCGATTTTTCCAAGATCGCAGCGCTCTCGATAGAGCCGATTGCCCGTCCGCGCGATCTGGCCTTCCGCCGCGCCGAGCTCTCCCTGATCGATGGCGCAGCCGCGTCGGTGCTTCTGCCGGCGATCTATCATGGCACCGGCAAGGATGCGACGCTCAGGCTTGGCCGCGAGACCGAATGGATCGAGGAACCCACCGGCATCACCACCGGCCGTGGCCAGCGCTGCTACCTCGCCGGCGACGAGTTGGTTTCCTTCCATGACACCCAAAGTCTGGAGATCGTGCCGGCAACGGCTGCCGGCAGGCAGGTTGCGCATGGTTGATCCCCTTGAACGCTACCGGCTGCGCGACCGCGTCCTCGCCCGCTCGATCCTCGACAGGTTGATCGACGAGGCTCCGGATCGCACCGTCGATCCGCCGATGAGCTTCGTCGACCAGGTCCGCGACGTCAGGGAGGCGATCCGCCGCGATCTCGAAGCGCTGCTCAACACGCGGCGCTGCCCGACGACGCCGCCGGCAGCACTTTCCGAACTCAGGGACGCCCTGGTGAGCTATGGCGTCGACGGAATCGTCTCGGCAAATCTGATGACCGACCAGGCCAAGCTCAAGCTTGCGCAAGCGATCGAGCGGCGGATTGCGCTTTTCGAAACGCGGCTGTCCGATGTGCGGGTGACGATCCTCAAGAGCCGGACGATGACCGAACGGGCGTTGCGCATGCGCATCCAGGCGACCTTCCGCCTGCATGAAGGCATGCCGCCGATCAGCTTCGAGTCGACCATCGATCCCTCGACCCAGCGCTTCCTCGTGGAGGCGGCGCATGGCTGAAGGTTTCCTGCACCGTTACAATGAGGAATTGCTGGCGCTCCGCCGCCGGGCCGCGCGCTTTGCCGATGCCTTCCCGAAGATCGCCGGCCGGCTGCGCATGACCGGCGACGTCGCCGACGACCCGCATGTGGAACGCCTGATCCAGAGTTTTGCCTATTCGGCCGCCCGCGTCCGCCAGAAGCTGGACGACGAGTTTCCCGAGCTCACCGACGGCCTGCTCGAAACGCTCTATCCCCATTATCTGGCGCCGCTGCCCTCGATGAGCATCGTCAAGTTCCGCCCAGCCGACACGCTCGCCTCTGTCCAGATCGTGCCGCGCCATACGGAAGTCCTGGCCGAGCCGGTGAGAGGCGAAGCTTGCCGCTTCCGCACCACGCAGGAAGTCGAGATCGCGCCGATCGAAATCACCGGTGCTGAACTTTCCGGCCAGCCGATCAATGCGCCGCTTTCGCCCTATGCCGGCGTTGCCGGTTGCCTGAGGCTGTCCATCCGCTCTCTCGATGCCCGAAAGCCGCTTGGCGGCCTTGGCATGAGCCGGCTGCGCCTGCACATTCCATCCCCCTGGCAGCAGGCGGTGGCGATCTACGAACTGCTTGCCAATCACACGCTCGGCATCGCACTTGCCAAACATGCGGACGACCGTTCGCCGGTCTTCCTGCCGGCGGGCAATCTCAAACCGGTCGGCTTCGAACCTGAAGAGGCCATGCTGCCCTATCCGGCGCCGAGCTTCATCGGCTACCGGCTGCTGACCGAATTTTTCGCTCTGCCGCGGAAGTTTCTTTTTCTCGACGTCGAAGGGCTCGACGCCTGGCGGGGGGAGACGCTGGAGCTCTTCGTCTACCTCGGGGAAAGCGACGCCAAGCTCGAACGCGCAGTCTCGGTCCGCGACTTCGCACTCAATGCGACGCCCGTCGTCAATCTCTTCCGCCAGGTCTGCGAGCCGATTGCCATCGACGGCACTCGTACCGAATACCGTCTCCTGCCGGATGCACGGCGCCAGAAGACCCGCGAGATCTATTCGATCGACCGCGTTCTGCTGACCGGATCACGCGGGCAGGAGGAATTCTGCCAGCCCTTCTTCGGACGGTCGCAGCGGGCAGGCACGAGCGCGACCTACTGGCAGGCCTATCGCCGTTTCGACGAAGACGACCGAACCAGCGACATGGACATCGCCTTCGTCGACAGGCAGCGACGCTCCATGGGTCCCGTCGATGCGGTCGCAAGCGTCGATACGCTCTGCCTCAACCGCGACCTGCCGGAACAGCTTCCCTTCGGCGGCGGCCATCCTTTTCTGCAGCTCGCCTCCGGCCATGAGGCGGTCGCCAGCGTTGAAGCCCTGATCCCGCCGACGCCGTCGGTCAGGATGAACGATCAGGAAGGGCGGAACTGGCGGCTGATGTCGCATCTCATTCTCAACCACCTGTCGCTCTTCGACAATGACGGTGCTGCGCTGAAGGATATCCTGTCGCTCTACGCTTTCCGGGACAGCCCCGAGACCAAACAATTCGTCGATGCGCTCGTCCGGATCAAGGCGGGCAATTCGACCGCCCGTCTCGGCAGCGGCGGCATGGTGCCCGGCACCGAGATCGCGCTTGAATTCGATCCGGCCGCCATTGACCGGCCCTCGGCCTTCCTGTTCGGAAGCGTGCTCGACCGCTTCTTCAGTCTCTACACCTCGGTCAACAGCTTCACCCGGCTCACCATCGGGATGAAGGGCCAATCGAAGCCGATCGCCCGGTGGCCGGCACGCGCCGCCGAACGCCCGCTTCTCTAAGGAAGGATCGCTATTAAACCATGGATCTCCCCGTCGCCCGCAAGCCAGACGCCCTTGCCGATCTACTCGAACGCGACCCCGGCCGCTTCGAGCCGGTGACGGCCTTTCGCGTCGCACAGGCTTCGGTGGGAGAAGGACGGCTTGATGTCGCCTCGCATGTCGGCGTCTCGCCGGCGCCTCTTGCCGTCAGCGGATACAAGCGCAAGGGCGGCGGCGCCGTCGTCCGCAGTGCGCTTGCCGGTCTCGTCGGGGTGCTCGGCTCGATGCCGTCGGCCTACAACGACCTCGTCATGCGCGAGGAACGCAACAGGTCGCGGGCGCTGGCGGGCTTCTTCGACCTGTTTAGCGCGCGGATGGCGGAACTCTTCGCTGACGCCTGCGAGAAATACCGCATCGCCCGGCGGCTGCGCTGGGGCGGAACATGGGCAAACAACGCCTTCGTCACCACGCTCCTGTCGCTGACCGGCTTCGGCACCAAGCGTCTCGTCGAAAAGAGCGGCGTCGACGAGGAACTGATCCTGCGTTTCTCGGGCTTCTTTGCCGCGCGCAACCGCAATGCCGTCAATCTCCGGGCCATGCTCTGCGAATTCAGTGGCCTGCCGGTGGAGATCGAATTGTTCCGCGGCCGCTGGCTGACCATCCCGGTCGAGGAGCGCAGCCGCATGGGCCAGCCCCAGGGCGTCCAGCTTGGCGTCAATGCGACGGCAGGTGCGGCGATCCACGATTTCAGCGGCGGCTTTCGCATCGTCATCGGTCCACTCGGTTATGCCGACTACCTCTCGCTCGCGCCGGGCGCCCGCGCCATCACCGAGCTCTTCGCCCTGACGCGGCTCTATGTCGGTGCGGCGCTCGAATTCGACATACAGGCGATCCTGAAGAAGGAGGACGTTCCCTTCTGCCAGCTCGGACAGGCGGGCGATCCGCCGCGGCTTGGCTGGAACAGTTGGGCGAGGGTCGCGCCGGCTGTAAGCGACAGCGGCGATGCAGTGATCGTCGAGCGCCTGTCGGTTCAGGCGCGGTGAGGAGACGAGGAATGCGGCTTGAACTGAAAGAGATCACCAGTGACGCGACGGCGCCAGCAGGCCAGTCGAAATGGTTCTTCGAACGTGGCCGGCGAACGCTCGGCCGGGCACCGGATTGCGACTGGCGGCTGCCGGAGGATCGGCGCTCCGTTTCGAAGCTCCATTGCATCATCGAGCGCGACCGCGAAGGCTTCCTGCTGCGCGACCAGAGCGCAAACGGCTCCCGGGTCGATGGCGTCGCCGTGCATGACGGCCAGATCGTGCGGCTTTCCGACAGGTCGCGACTGGAGATGGGCGGGCTTGCCTTTTCCGTCCACATATCAGGCGAGAAAGACCGCGAGATTGAGGATCCCGATGCCGGTCTCATGCTGAGTGACGAACCGCTGACCATTTCCGCCATCCTGGCCGATATCGCTCCGGGCGGTCGCACTGCAAACGGTATCCTTGGCGAACGTGCCAGCGATGACTGGGCTTTTCCCGAAACGGGCGGCAAGAAAACAACCGCCTCATCCCGCGATGTCGAGATCGGCTGGAGCGGCCCTCCGGAGATCCGCTCAGTCACCCAGCTTCTGCCGGAGGACTGGAATTCGGAAGAGACCGAATATGGCAGCCACCTGGAACATGGTTCCGCCACCCATGTCTCCGCGCCCATCGTTCAGCGCCGGCCGGCACCGGTGATCGAGATCGTCAACGACAACGATCCGGAGGCCGAGGAGTTTCCGGCGCTGACGATCGGCCGGCCCGAAGACTTGGCCGATCGCCTGGAGCCGCTGCTTACCCGGCTCGAAGAGGCTGTCCAGAATAGCTACGCCGTTTTCGAGCTGAATGCGCCGTCCGCCGCCAGCGAGCCGGATTTCCTGGCCGGCGGCAGGGAGGAAGCGCTTCTTTCCCGCATCGAAGCCCTGCTCGGGCAACAGCTCAAGCTCAATTCCGCGCTTGAGGCTCTCGTTCAGGCGGCGGGCCGGCTGGAGCCGCGCATGCTGGAGGCGCGGGTCGAGACGGGCGCCTGGCGCCTGCCCTGGGGCAGAGACCAGGCCTACTGGCGCGCCTTCCGGGCACAATTCGAACAGGACGGCAAGAGCCGGTCAATCCAGGACGTTTTCCGCCACGCAATGACGAGGGCGGTGAACGGCACGCAGGCAGGGCCTCGTCCGCAAGACGGGCAGGAAGGAAAAGACGCGCATCATGAGGAATGAAAACCGGGTGGCCTGGAGCGAAGGCATGTTCCTTCGCGTGCAGCATTTTCAGCAGGCGGACCGCTGGACCGAGCGGCTCGTGCGCACGGCGACGCACGGCCTGTCGCCCTATCCCTGGGGGGTGGCGGAGATCGGCATCGACCGCGGCGCACTGGCGATCGGCCAATTCGCGCTGTCGAACCTGCGCGGCGTATTGCCGGACGGAACGCCGTTCGAAGCCCCTGTTGATACCGACCTGCCGCCACCGCTCGATCTCGACGAGAACACCAAGAATGCGGTCGTCTATCTCGCACTTCCCTCCCGTCAGCCGGGCAAGGCCGATGTGGCGCTGAACGGCGGTGCTTCGCGCAATAGCGTCCGGCTCATCGCTTCGCCCTATGAAGCGCCGGATGCCAATGTCGAGACCGATTTCATGGCGCCGATCGATGTCGGCCGTCTCAGCCTGCGTTATCTCAGGACCGGCGATGAACTCGCCGGCTACGAGCTCATCGGACTTGCCCGCATCATCGAGGTGCGTTCCGACAGGGCCGTGATCCTCGATCCGGATTATATCGTGCCGAGCCTCAACTGTACGGCTGCTGCACGGCTCGGCGAGCTGATCACCGAGCTGCTCGGCATCGTGCGCCACCGTGCGGAGGCGATCGCCGAACGGATCGGTGATCCCACCATTCGAGGAACGGCAGAAGTCGGCGACTACCTGCTCTTACAGATGCTCAACCGCGCGGATCCGATGCTGAAACACATTTCGGCGAACGCGACGCGGCTCCACCCCATCACCTTTTACGAGATCTGCATCCAGCTTGCCGGCGAGCTCGCCACCTTCACGACCGATCGCAAACGTGCCAGCGACTTCCCGCCTTACCGCCACGACGACCTCAAGGCGACGTTCGCGGCCGTCTTCGACGATCTGCGCGCCTCGCTGTCATCCGTGCTCGAACAGGCAGCCGTGGCGATCGAGCTCGCCGAACGCCGGCATGGCGTCAGGATCGGCACGATCAACGACCGTTCGCTGCTGAGAGATGCCGGCTTCGTGCTGGCGGTCCGGGCCGAGATGCCGGCCGAAGACGTGCGCCGCAAGCTGCCGGCGCAGATCAAGATCGGCCCGGTTGAGCGCATCGCCGACCTCGTCAACGTCGCGCTGCCGGGCATCCCCGTCCGGCCGCTGCCGGTGCTGCCACGCCAGCTCCCCTATCGCTCCGGCACCATCTACTTCGAACTCGACACCAAGAACCCGCTTTGGAAACAACTCGACACTTCGGGCGCCATCGCCGTGCACCTCGCCGGCGATTTTCCCGGGCTCGAAATAGAACTGTGGGCCCTTAGAGAATGAAGACCGAACCCGCCTCCACCTGGCAGAACCTGCCGACCATCGTCGAACTCACCGAGGACGGCACTCGGAAAAAGCAATCCGCCCGCAAGATGGCGGAGATGCTGGATGACGTCCTCGACTTTCCCGAAAGCGAGGGCGGAAAGACGCCGGCGGGATCGCGTCCGAAGGGCGCAGTGTCCGTCGAAACGCTCGTCCGGGATTTTCGCTTCGGAGCCGAAGACGTGCCGACCCTGGTGCGCTCGGCCGCACCCCTCCTCAACCTTGCTCATGGCCTGCGCTACACGGAAGAACAGCCTGATATCGACGAACTGCGCCAGGTGGCGATCGAGGCCGTCGGCCGCTACGAACGCGATCTGGCGAGCGCCCGCATCAGCCCCGAACGCGCACGTGCCGCCCATTACGTCGTCTGCGCGACGGTCGACGATGTCGTGCTCAGCAAGGCCTGGGGCGTTCGTGCCGGCTGGGCCCGTTCGGGTCTCGTCTCCACCTTCCATATGGACGTGACCGGCGGCGAACGGGTGTTCGACCTGCTCGACCATTTCCACCAGAGCCCCGGCGCCAACAAGGACCTGCTTCTCCTCATCTATCTCTGCCTGTCGCTTGCCTTCGAGGGCCGCACCCGCGTTTCACCGCGTGGCGGGCTGGAGCTCGGCCGCATCCGCGACGGCCTTTACAAAACGCTGCTTGGCCAGTACGGCGTCTTCGAACGAGAGCTTTCTCCCCACTGGAAGGGCGTTTCGGCCCGGCATCAGCCGTTGCGCACCGCGGCCGCGATCTGGACGCTTCTTTCCCTTCTGACGCTGATCCTGGCGCTCGGCTACCTCTTCTTCACGCTTTCGCTCAATCGCGCCTCCGACGGAACGTTCGAGCGGCTTGCCAGGCTGCCGCCGCGCGATATGCCGAGCGTACTGGTCAAGGTTCCGGAGCCTCCCCGGCAGCCGCCGCCTGTTGTCGTCGCCGAAACGCCCCCACCGCCCCCACCGCCGCAGCAAGTGAAACCACCGAGCCGGCTCGACAATCTGCTCGCCTTCCTCCAGCCGGAGGTCGAGAAGAAGCTCGTCACACTCTCGGATTCGAATGGCAGGCTGCTGGTGCGGATCAGCAATTCCGGCCTGTTTGCCACCGGCAGCGCGGAGGTCAGCCAGAAATTCCACGATCTCCTCCAGCGGATCGGCGGTGCGTTGGCCGCGGAGAACTTCCGCGCCGTGGTGGTGGGTTATACCGACAATGTGCCGATCCGCACTGTGCAGTTCCCCTCCAACTGGCATCTTTCCGAAGCCCGCGCCAAGGCGGTCGGCGAAATACTCAGTTCATTCACCGGGCCGGGTGCGATCCTTACCGAGGGGCGTGCCGACACCGACCCGATCACCGCCAACGATACGCCGGAGGGCCGGGAGATGAACCGCCGCACCGAGATCCTGGTCCTGACCGATCCGAGCGAGCGGCTGAACGATGCGGGTTTGACGACGCCGCGTCAGGCCGAAATGCCGGATGAACCGACGGCGCCCGCCGCAGGAGGTGGTTCGCGATGAACCCGCTCAGTTATTTCTATACGCTCCGCTCCTATGTGGAGGCCTATGCCGGCCTCATCGGCCGCCGCTTCATCTCGATCATCTGGGTGGCGGCAATCTGTGTCGTCATCTGGTTCTACGGCTATCTCGCCGCCTATGGCGACTTCAAGCCGCTGGCGAGCGCCAGCGCGCGGCTGACGCTGATCGGCATCATCCTCGCAGTCTGGCTCGCCTATCTCGTCTTCACGACCATCCGCGACCGCCGCCGCGACAAGCAGCTCGTCGATGGTATCGAGCGGGACGCGGAGGCCGAAGCCGCGGCCAGCCAGCAGGCCGAGGTCGGCGAGATCCACGGTCGGCTCAAGGAAGCGCTGCAGCTGCTCCGCCGCATCACCAAGAAGCGCTTCGGCTATATCTACGAGCTGCCGTGGTACGTCATCTTCGGCGCGCCGGGTTCCGGCAAGACGACGGCGCTCACCAATTCCGGCCTCAAATTCCCGCTCGGCGATGCGCTCGGCAGCAATTCGGTGCAGGGGATCGGCGGTACGCGCAACTGCAACTGGTGGTTCACCGACGAGGCCATCCTCATCGATACGGCCGGCCGCTACACGACGCAGGACGATCTGAACGGCACCGCCAAGGCCGGCTGGGAGGGATTCCTCGGCCTGCTGCGCAAGTACCGGCGTTCCCAGCCGATCAACGGCGCGCTGGTGACGCTGTCGATCGGCGATCTGCTGACGCGGGATCCGGAGGCGCAGCGCGAGGAAATCCGGGCGATCCGCCAGCGGCTTTCCGAACTCGATGAACTCCTGCATGCGCGTGTGCCGGTCTATCTGCTGCTGACCAAGACCGATCTGCTGACCGGCTTCGTGGAGTTTTTCGACGGCTTCAACAAAAGCGACCGCGAACAGGTCTGGGGCACGACGTTCGGCCTCGACGAGAGCTACAAGGCGGCAAATTTGCCGGAACGCTTCATCGAGGAATTCACCCTGCTGCAGCAACGCGTCGATACCATGCTGATCGAACGCCTGCAGCAGGAGCCCAATCCCGAATTGCGCGGCCGCATCTTCCGTTTCCCGGCCGAGCTCAACTCTTTGAAGGAGCGTCTGCACGAGGTCGTCACCGAGCTTTGCTCGGGTTCGAAGCTGGTGGAGGCGCCGCTGCTGCGCGGCATTTATTTCGCCTCCAGCACCCAGCGGGAGGAGACGGTCACCGTCCCCCGCATGCGGCGCAGCTATTTCCTCTCGCGCCTCTTCAAGGAGGTGATCTTCGGCGAGGCCTCGCTGGTCGCCCGCGACAAGCGGCTTTCGGGGCGGCAGCTGCTCTTCCGCCGCGCGGCCTATGCGAGCGCGGTCCTGCTGCTTGCCGTGGTGCTGACGAGCTGGACGGCCACCTACATCCAGAACACAACGGCGCTGGCCGGCGCGGAAAGACGCATCGACGCCTACGAACAACTGGTGCGCGGCGTGCCGGTTCGCGACGTTTCGGATGCGGATTTCCTGCGCATCCTGCCAGCGCTCGACAATCTCGCCGCCGTCACCACCGACTTCTCGAAGACCCGCATCTGGCCGATAAGCCTCGGCCTCGACCAGGAAGGCAAGGTCGCCAGCCGGCAGCGCGAGGCCTATCAGCGGGCGCTGAACACGCCGCGCATGCTGGTGCAGCTCCAGAAGGACATGACCGAGACCACCGACGTCACCCGAACCTTCGACGCGTTGAAGCTCTACGGCATGCTCGGCGGCCTCGGCCCGGTGAATGCGGACTTTGCCGCGCTGGAAGCAGAAGAGATGTTCACGAGACTCTATCCAGACGAAGGCAGGGCCGCGGCCCGGCAGGCGCTGATTGACCATGCCGATGTCATGGCGCGCGGCGCGCTGCCACCGATCGAGCTCGACAAGGCGCTGATCGCCAAGACGCGCGCGGTCATCCACTCGCAGAACATCGCCAACCGCGCCTATGACATCCTGGCGGAATATCGCGCGTCCCGCGCGCTTGCCGCCTGGAGCCCGGCAGGCGCGCTGGGTCCGCTTGGCGAACAGGCTTTCGAGCGGAAATCGAAGGCGCCGCTCAACGAAGGCATTCCCGGCCTCTTCTCCGCGACCGGCTATCGCACCGCCGTTCTGCCCGGGATCACCGACGCCGCGCGCGACGCGCTCGACGAGCAATGGGTCCGCGGCGATCCCAATCCCGCCGGCGTCACGGTCGACACGATCGCCCAGGCGACGCTGCAGCTCTACTTCGACGCTTTCGAGCAGCGCTGGTCGACGATCCTCACCGATATCAGGGTGAAGCCTTCCCAGACGATTAGCGATGCGGCGGAAACCACCCGCGTCCTGGGGAGCGAGCCCGGTCCGGTCGAGACGATCACCAAATCGATCGTTGCTGCCACCGATCTGCGCACGCCCGGGGCGGAAATCGCCTCGGCCGCTGGCGACAACCTTCCCGCCTCGACCACGGCGCTTGCGAGTGCGGCGAATGCGCCCGATCCCTTCGGCCGTCTGCGCGAAGCGCTGAAGGCGCCGGCCGGCCAATCGTCGCCTGCCGACGAGCCGAAGGATGCGCCGCGATCGGAGATCGGGCAGCTCGAACCGATCCTGCAGAGGGTCCAGGAGCAGCTTTCGCGCGCCACGACGTCGACCGCCGAAGTTGCGAAAGTCTTCGACGTCGACAGCCAGCTCACCGACGCCAACCAGGACCTGCTGCAGCAGGCCCGCAAGCTGCCGGCGCCTGTCGATACCTGGATGGCGGGGCTGGCTGCGGATGTCGGATCGCTGGCGGTCAAATCCGCCCGTTCGCGCATCAGCGGCGCCTGGGCCGCCGAAGGCGCGGGCTTCTGCTCGAATGTCGTCGCCGGTCGTTATCCCTTCGACCGGAAATCTCCGCGCGACGTGGCGATGAGCGATTTCATCAGGCTTTTCGGACCGGAGGGGCTGTTCAAGACCTTCTTCAAGGAAAAGCTCGAAGCCTTCGTCGACACCAGCGCCTCGCCATGGGGCTGGAAGGGCACGTTCGGCGCAGCGAGCATCCCGAGTGCGGCGATTGCCCAGTTCGAGAATGCCGACAAGATCAACCGCGCCTTCTTCCCGGCCGGCAGCGAGAACCCGTCGATTTCAATCAACGTCAAGCCGGTATCGCTGACCGAGGCGGCCAGCGCCGTGATGCTGGAGATCGAGGGCGAACGCGTGGTCTATTTCCACGGGCCCATCCAATCGAAATCGATCACCTGGCCGTCGACGGACGCCAGCAGCGTTTCGCGCCTCGCCTTCCAGCCGGGCGGCTGGCAGCAGGCCCTGACGGAGAACGGCGACTGGTCGCCCTTCCGGCTCTTCGACGATGCCGATCTCGCCATACAGGGCGACGACCTCTTCCGGGCAAAGTTCCAGCAGAACGGCCAGGCGGCGGAGTTCGACGTGCAGTTCGGTTCGGTACTCAATCCATTCCGGCTGGAGGCGCTCGGCGCCTTCTCATGTCCGGCACAATTCTGACCGGTCTGATATGAACGAGCGCGCCACCCTGGACCGAAGCCCGACCGAAGCCGACAGGATCGGCTTCTTCGGCAAGTTGCCGAGCCACGGCGATTTCGTTTCGATGGGACTGGGCCGCACCCTGCAGGCGTCGCTCGACGCCTGGCTGCAGTCGGGGCTGCAAGCGGCGCAGCGGGAACTCGGCGGGGATTGGGAACGCCGATTTCGCATGATGCCGGCATGGCGTTTTATCGTCGAACGCGGTCTTTGGGGATCGGCCACCATAGCCGGCGTTCTACTTCCGAGCCTCGACCGCGTCGGGCGCAGTTTTCCGCTCGTTATCGCCGCCCAGCTTCACGGCTTTGCCGAGCATCCGCGTCAGCTCTACCTCGACGACACCTGGTTCACGGCTGCCGAAGCGATCGGCGAAAGCTCGGCCAAGCGGGATTTCGACATCAATCATTTCACCGCGAGCCTGAAGCGGCTGCGGACCCTGCGCCCGGCCGACCTGGCGGAAAACGAGACGCTCCAGGACAATGCTTCCGGCCGCGGCACGCTCTGGTGGCGGATCAGCCCCGAGGATCGACGAGCCAAGGGGTTTCGTGTCGGCGGCGCCCCGGACCCTGAGGATTTTCCGAAGCTGCTGCACGACAATTCCCCTGCGGCTTCGGCACGGCCGCAACCCGAAACGGCCGAGACGCCGCGCCCTGTTGTCGTCGAACCGCATCATCCTCTGGTGATCCGCCACAGCCATGCCACGCATCCCGGCACACGGCTGAGCGTCAACGCCGATGCGCTGCTCGTTTCGGAAACGCCCTCGCTCTTTGCCGTCGCCGATGGTGTCGGCGAAGGCAACGCAGCTGCCGAAGTCGGCAAGATCGCCGTTCACATGCTGGCTGAGACCGGCGACCAGCAGTCGATCGAAGCTCTGGTGCAGGACATCAAAGGCAAGCTCGGCCGAGCCCACGGCCTGCTTCAGTCGGCCTATCTCTCCTCAGATCGCGAGCCGTCGGTCGCGAGCATTGTCGTGCTGGCCACGCTTGATGAGAGCTGCGCTCTGCTCTGGGTCGGTGACGCCCGCTGCTATCTTCTGCGGGACGGCATGATGCGCTGCCTCACGCGCGACCATGTGGAGATCGGCCTGCGGCGCACGCTTTCGCGCGCCATCGGCATGCGCGGACATCTCATCCCCGAAGTCCGTTCCGGCGGATTGCAGGCCGGCGACAGGCTGCTGCTCTGCAGCGCGCCGCTGCCGAGCGCCGTCCCCGAGCGGAGCATCGCCGAAATCCTCCTTTCCGCAAAAATCGAAAACGCGGCCGATATCCTCGTCCAGGAGGGGCTGATTGCCAATTGCCGCGAAAACCTCAGCGCGGTCGTGATCGATGTGAAGACCGATGACAGATGATCATCCTGCGGATTTCGAAGAGATCGCCCGACGTTTTTCGCATCTCTGGCAGGCGTTGAATCACGGTTCACCCGAGACCCGGCAAATCCTGGTAGACCGCGTCCGGGACGCGCTCGATCGAGGCGAGGCCCGGCTCCGCGACGCGGATTGCGAGATCGTCGCCAACAGCTTCATGCTCGAGGCGCTGATCCATGACGGCGCGGCCACCCAGGTCTTTCGCGCCCGCCATCGCGATCTTGGAACGTTTCATGCCATCAAGCTGCCGCGGCCTGACCAGACCGACGATCCCGTGCTCAGGAAACTGATGCTGCGCGAGGCGGAAATCGGCATGGGGCTCCGCCATCCCCGCATTGTCGCGACCCAGACCGTTCTGCGCCTTGCCGATGGGCGTCCTGCCCTGGTCATGGAATGGATCGGCAGCCGCCTAGCGAGGCTTTTGCACGAACGGCCATTATCCCTCGGCGAGATCACTTTAGTGATGACCTCGGTGCTTTCAGGCCTGGAGGCCATCCATGCCGGCGGTTTCGTGCATTGTGACCTGTCGCCGTCCAACCTTCTCGCCGACGGCGACCTCTCCCGCTTGAAGATCGCCGATTTCGGCATCGCGCTTGAGCGCGGATGCCGGCACGGTCAATTCGATCTTGCCTTTGCCGGCCAGCCGGATTTCGCATCTCCTGAACAGATGGCCGGTCAACCGCTCGACGAACGATCCGATCTCTACGCAGCCGGGTGTCTTCTGTCCTTGCTGCTTAGCCATTGCGACGAGGAGAGCGATGGATCCGAAGCCCTGAAGGTACTGGCGAACCGCCTGTCCCAACAGGCCCCGCGGGACAGGCCCGAAAATGCAAGAGCCGCCTTGCATCTGCTCGGCGGCTCCGCAAAATCTTCTGCTGTCGATGCTTAATTGCCGCTCGACCCCGGGATCGGTGCTGCGGCCGTCGGCACGCTTTTCTGGTACACGTTGAAGAGCTTGGCAAAATCCACCAGGCTGGCGTTGCTGGCGTAGATGATATCCCCATCCATCATCTGGAACCGCTGCATCAGCGCGAGATTGGAAACGTCCTTCAGATTGACGCGGTAGATCACCGGCTTGGTGCTCACCACAGCCGGTACGGGGGTCTTGGCATTTGCGGCCGCAACCTGCGTATAGACCGGCTGGTTGCGCAGCACATAGAAATTGCGCGCATCGGCACGATCGTCGAGCAGGCCTCCGGCTCGCCCGAGCGCCTGGGCAAGCGTCAGCCTGCCCGGCTCGAATTCGAACTCGCCGACACTCTTGAAGGCGCCGAAAGCGGTGAAGGTCGGTGCATCCTTGTCGATATAGATCTGGTCGTCGGGCAGCAGGTAGACATTCTGCTTGTTGTCATCGATGACGCGCTGAAGCGGCACGGTCGCACGCTGCTTGCCGCGCATCAGCGTGACGGTCGCCGAGCCGGGGGCAGAGGATGCGCCGCCGGCGAGTGCTACCGCATCAAGCACACGCTCCTTGCGTGCGGTGAGCGGGAAGCGACCGGCGGAACGTACGTCGCCATTGACGGTGATACCGCTGGAGGGCCTGTCGACCACGGTGACGACAGCCTGCGGATTGACCGCCGACCCCTTCAAGCCGGTGACGATGCGCGTCTGCAGCGCCTCGGTCGAGGAGTCCACAACCCGCTGCTTGCCGACGAAGGGAAGGGTCACGTTGCCCGTGGAATCGACGGTGAAGCGACCGAGGTTGAGGGTCTTGCTCTGGGTCGAGGAGAAAAGGCCTTCTTCGCCGGTGTCGAGGATCGTCACCTCGATCACATCGCCGCGCCGCAGCCTCGTATCGGCAAATCCGCTCGAGCGCATGAGGCTGAGCCCGGGATCGGTGGCCGCATAGGCAAGCGGAGTGACCGTAACCGGCCTCATCGGCGCTTCCGAGAGCCTGACGACCGGAATCCGCTCGTTAGTCTGAGGGGCGGTGGCGTTGTAGAAACCACCGGCGGTTGGGCCATCCGAAGGCCGAGCGCATGCGGTGAGAACTGCGACAAGGACGAGCGGCGCCAACTTTCGCATCAGGTATCCTTTTGGCAATATTGGGAGAATCGAAAAATATCAGCGGTGAACGACCGAGCAATACCAGTTGCGCGGGAAAAATCAATTATGACAGTCCGGAGGTAGGCGAGTGTGGCTAATCGGCAACCATATTGCCTAAATCGGGCGCGGCGGATGCCTGTTTGAAGAGGTTCTGGCACCTGTTCAAGCTGCTCCCTGGGAGCTCCAGCCTGGAACCAAAACCTTGTCACGCGTATTCGGTCGAGAATGGCTTTCGACCTTATGGCGGGTGAGCAAATGGCCTTGAACATCAAACGAATCTACGAGCCGAAAGACGATAAGGACGGCATGCGCATCCTGGTCGACAGGCTATGGCCTCGCGGGTTGAACAAACAGGATGCAGCAGTCGATATCTGGTTGAAGGATATCGCGCCAAGCCCGACGCTACGCCGTTGGTTCGGCCACGACCCCGCCAAATGGACAGAGTTCCAGCGCCGCTATCGGGACGAGTTGGAAAAGAACCCATCGACCGTCGAGGAACTGAAACGCCAGATTGGGCAATCGGACGCGACGCTTCTCTACGCTGCGAAAGACCTGCACCACAATCACGCTATCGTTCTTCAGCACTTCGTCGGCGAAGACTCGCGAGCACCGTGAATATCGCCAGACTGCAGCCGATGGTGGAAAAGCTCTGCTCAATCCTCAATCTCCTGAAACGCGGAAACGACGTGCGTCGGGAACTGAATCACCAGGCGCAGTTCTTTTTGCTCGCTGCCGGGACAGAACAAAAAAGCGAATCCCGGAGAAGCGGGCTCAGGAGTACGTATAATCTAGTAAAAATGTAGAGACACTTTAATTTGGCGTCGTCTTATTCCGGAGGGTATGATGAAGATCACAAGACGCGCTTTCACTGCACTGGTCGCAGGTGCCATCGCGACACCTTTGACGCATGTTCGACCGGCTGGCGCGGCTGACAAGGTCGTGCGTATCGGCTACCAGAAATATGGAACTCTGGTGCTTCTCAAGGGCAAAGGCTTGCTGGAGAAGAAGCTTAAATCCATCGACTACACGGTTGAATGGACCGAATTTCCGGGCGGCCCCCAGCTCCTCGAGGCCCTGAACGCTGGTGCTGTCGATTTCGGATCGACCGGCGAAACGCCACCGATCTTCGCCCAGGCCGCGAACGCTCCGCTTGTCTATATCGCACATGAGCCGCCCGCCCCGCGCGGCGAAGCCATATTGGTCCCTAGGGATAGTCCCATAAAATCGGTCGCAGAGCTGAAGGGCAAGAAGGTCGCCTTCAACAAGGGCTCGAACGTGCATTACCTGCTCGTTAAGGCGCTCGAAGAAGCCGGCTTGACCTATGAGGACGTGGAGCCATCCTTCCTCGCCCCAGCCGACGGCCGCGCAGCTTTCGAAAAGGGCGCGGTGGATGCATGGGTCATCTGGGATCCCTTCCAGGCTGCTGCGGAAGTGGCGATCGAAGCGAGAGAGCTCAGAAACGGCGAGGGCATCGTTCCCAATCACCAGTTCTATCTCGGCACGAGTGCGCTGGTTGACGGCCACGCCCAGGCGATCGATGTCTTGATCGACGCCATTTCCGAGATCGACGAATGGACCAAGTCCGACACCGCGGCTGCGGCTGCAGAGCTATCACCGTCGGTCGGCATCCCCGAACCTGTCCTCGTCAAGGCGCTCGAACGTCAGTCCTATGGGATCAAGAGCCTGGATGACTCCGTCGTCGCGCAGCAGCAGAGCATCGCCGACACCTTTTTCAAACTCAAGCTCATTCCCAAGGAGGTGACGATTGCGGACGTTGTCCGCAAGGGCAAGGCGTAGCGCTCATCGACATGGAAGACGCGGATGTCCGCCTGTAGAAGGAAGGTAGCATGACGGTTCCACTGGTCAGCTTAAGCAATCTGTCGACCGAGCCATCCCCCTCGCCTCAGGTTGCCGCGATATGGGCGGCTCTTTGCGCGGAGGCCGTCAATGCTTCCGCCAAGGATGCAGCACTCACGCGCGCCATGAATTCAGCAGTGCTTTATCATGCGAGTTTCGCCCAGGCACTCGCTCAGCGGGTCGCGATCAAACTGGCCAATCACGATCTCGACCATGACGAGCTGCTGGCGGTGATTGCGCAGGCGTTCGTCGGCAATCGCAATATTGTCGCCGATGCCGCCGCCGACCTGACAGCGATCAAGGCACGTGATCCGTCGAACACGGAAATCCTGACGCCATTCCTTTATTTCAAGGGCTTTGTGGCTTTGCAGGGACAACGGGTCGCCCACTGGCTTTGGCATCATGACCGGCTCCACTTGGCGCGCCACATCCAGAGCCGAATTTCTGAGGTTTTCGGCGTCGACATTCATCCCGCCGCGAAGATGGGAAAGAGCATCATGCTCGACCATGGGAGCGGCCTGGTGATCGGCGAGACGGCGGTCGTCGAAGACGACGTATCCATACTTCAGAATGTCACATTGGGAGGGACGGGCAAGGAGGCCGGCGACCGGCACCCCAAGGTACGGCGCGGCGCTCTTATCGGAGCCGGAGCCAAGATTCTCGGCAACATCGAAATTGGCGTCGGCGCCAAGGTGGGTGCAGGCAGCGTGGTCATAAATGCTGTTGCAGATTACACATCGGTCGCCGGCATTCCGGCGAGGCAGGTGGGCAAGCGCCACTTCAACCTCCCGGGCATCACGATGGACCAAACCTTGTCCGAACCGGAGTATACGATCTAAGACGTGGGTATGCTTGTCCTGGATATCACCCTTGCAGCGCCGGTCGCGCCAAGCTTTCCGACAGCGCATCCTGCTGGCTCTGATCAGTACCGACGGTCAAAACGCGGATCAGAGCCCCTCTAGAAGAAGCCCCAAAGTGGGCCGCCATTCGAATAGATCGATGCTACGGTAGACACCGGAGCGGACGAAGGGATCTGCTGCGCTGAACGCCTCGAACTCGGCGAGCGTTTCGACCTCGGCGATCACGACGGCGGTCGAACCCTTGCCCTCTGCCGGCGGCGCAGAAGGTCCGGAAAGCAAGATGCGGATCGCCGCGCCATGCAGATAGGCCTTGTGCTCCTCGAGCAATCGGGAACGTTCGCCAGCCTTGCCGGGGTCGGATACCGCATAGCGGGCAACGATCATTGTCTATTCTCCACTGGCGTCAGCACGAAATCGAAATCGGAGCGCCAGACCGTCGCACGATCGACACGCTCGAAAGGCGCGACCAGGCTCCTTTTCACACCAAACACCGTATCGGATTCCAGATAGGGATCGTCGCCGACAAAAGTGTGGGTTACGAGCTTCTGATAGCCTGAAGCCTTGATTAGGTAATGGGTATGGGCAGGACGGTAGGGATGGCGACCGAGGGACGTCAGCATCTGGCCGACCGGGCCATCATCCGGGATCGGATAGGAAACCGGCTTTATGCCGACGAAACTATAGGTGCCATCTGCGCCGGTGACGAAGATGCCCCGGTTGTTCCACTTCGGCTGGATATCCGGTTGCTGGACGTCGTAGAAGCCATCGGAATTATCCGACCATACATCGATCCGGGCTCTCTCGATCGGATTGCCGTTGAGATCCAGCACGCGCCCGATGAAGAGACAGCTCTCACCCTTGCCGTCGAGCGAGATGTTTTCACCCATCTGCCGTACGGGCGCCCCTTCGACATGGAACGGTCCAAACACGGTATTTTCCGTAGCGCCTGGCGGGCGCCGGTTGTTGATCGCATCCACCAGCATCGACAAACCCAGCGTATCGCTGAGCAGGATGAACTCCTGTCGCTCGTCATGACAGAGATGGCCGGTTCGGGTCAGGAAGCCGATGGCCAGCTCCCATTCCTCCTGGGTCAGGCTGATATCCTTGGCAAAGGCATGCAGGTGCTTGACAAGCGACGCCATGATTTCGGCCAGGCGTGGATTAATGTCCTGCCCCATCCGCGAGTTGACGGCTTCGGCGGATCTCTCTTCGCTGAAATATTCAGGCACGTGGCCATCCTCCTAAGCATTAACGCGGCCGTGCGCCCTCCCAGGCGCTCTGCAACAAAGCCCGGATCGCTTCCCGTTCGATCGGGCGCGGGTTCCAGTAGGGGTTCTGGGCGGCGAGTTCCGCCGCACGGTCCAGATCGGCTTCCTTCATACCCAGATCTCGCAGCGCCATGGGGGCGCCGATCGAAGCGGCAAAATCATAGAGACCGCTGCCCAGCGAGCCGCCGAAAAGATCGGCAGCGGGCTTTAGCGCATCCGCTGCGGCCTGCGCGTTGTAGGCAGCAGAATGGGGAAGAATGACCGCATGGGTTTCCGCATGCGGCAGATCGAAGCTACCGCCCAGCGTATGGCAAAGCTTGTGATGCAAGGCCATTCCAACCGCTCCGAGCACCGTGCCGCACAGCCAGGAGCCGTAAAGCGCTTCGCTTCGCGGCTCGACATCCCCAGGTGCATTGACGATGTGAGGTAAAGCCAGCTTCAGCGCGCGCAGGCCCTCGACCGCCATCATCGACGAAATGGGATTGCGATCCTGTGCGTAGAGACCTTCGACCGCGTGCGCCATTGCATTCAGCCCACTGCTGACGCTGATGTTGACCGGCAATCCCAATGTCAATTCAGGGTCGTAGATCACCACTTCGGGCAGGATGCCGGGCCCGCGGACCGTCGTCTTCTGCCCGTTTTCTGTCTGGCCAAGGATCGGTGTAACCTCCGACCCTGCATAGGTCGTCGCCACGACGATTTGTGGCGCGTCGTTGCGGTAGGCGATCGCCTTGCCGAGACCGATCGTCGATCCGCCGCCGATCGCGACGACGCAATCGGCATCGGCTCCGTGGTATGCCGCCATCGCGCGCTCGGTCACATCGACCGGCGTATGCATCGTCGCATCGTGGAACAGTCGCGCCGCAAGCGGGCCGAGGGAAGCAGCGATGCGTTCAGCCTCCGCTTTCTGGTGCGGGGTCGAAAGGATCAGGGCGCGCTTGCCGCCCTGCCCTGCAATCGCCTCGGCGAGACGATTCAACGAGCCGCTCCCGAAGAAGATCTGGGCCGCGCTGGCCGTGTATCTGAAAAGTGCAACCATGCTATCGATCGAGTTTGAAGAGTGAAACTGCGTTGGTGCGACCGATCTTCAGACGGTCGGCTTCGGAGATGGTCGTGTTGTCGAACCAGTTTGCAGCATGGTCGACGTTCTCGAATGGCCAGTCTGTCGAGAACAGAATTCGGTCCGCGCCAATTTCCAGCATCGCATCGATAAGCGATTGCGTGCGGAAGTTCCCCGACGTCGTGATATAGAAATTCTCGTTGAAATAATCGGCAATCGGGCGTTTGGCGGGATAGTTCTTTTCCACCTTGACCCACGCATTCCGGTTGTCGATGCGCCACATCATGTATGGCAGCCCCTCGCCCATGTGACCAACGATGATCCGCAAAGCCGGATGTTCGTCAAACAGGCCGGATCCCATCAAGCGCAGCGCGTGAACAGCGGTCTCCTGCGCGAACGCCCATGTCGGACCCATCAGCCAGGAATGGCCAGCATAGATCCGGCTATCCTGCGGCAGCGGGTTGCGCGGATGCAGATAGAAGGGAACGTTGAGTTTTTCGACTTCGGCCCAGAACGGACGATATTGCGGCAGGTCGTAATAGAGCGGTGTCGTTCCGTCGCCTTCCTGCGAGAAGCCATTGACCAGTGCGCCGACGAAACCCAGCGTTGTCACACAGCGCTGCAATTCCTGCGCAGCCGCATCCGCATCCTGCAGGGGCAAAGCTGCAAATCCCAGGAAACGGTTCGGGTTCTTGACGCATTGCTCTGCTAGAAAGTCGTTGGCGCGCCGGGAAATCTCCAGGGCCTTTGCCTTATCCGGGATCGCCTGCACGGCCGGAGCATTCAACGACAGGATCATTTTTTCGATGCCGTGGGCATCCATCAGCCGCAGACGCTTGTCCTGGATATCCAGAAGACGGGCGGACAGTTCGGTCCAGTAGTCGCCCGGCACGAATCCAGCCGAATCCTGCAGCGTCTCGGGAATGGCGAAATGTTCTTCAAGCGCGATCTTGCCTTGCACGATATGCTCTCTTTCCTGTCTTAAATCGAAATAATGCGGATGGCGGATCAGAATTGTCCCTTGGGCGGAAGGCCGAGCAGCTGCTGGCCGACCATGGTGCCCACGGCATCCCAGTTCATGGAAATGTGGCGCCCGACGGCATTTGCATCGCGCCATGCCCGCTGGACGGGGTTGGACATTTGGAGGCCGAGGCCGCCTGTCGATGCATTGAGTGCCTCCACGGCCCGAAGGGCCAGGCTGACCGCAAAAGACTGGCTGCGACGGGCGAGAATCCGATCTTCTTCGGTGATCTCGCCGGTGCCATCCTCACGGGCCTGGGCCAGTTGCTGCGCCCGGGCAATATCCCGCAGAATGATTTCGCGGGCGGCATCCACGGATGCGGAGGCTTCCGCCACGCGAAGCTGGATCGTCGGAAATTCTGCAATCTTGTTGTTGCCGCCGGCCACTGCACCGCGTGTCACACGGGCCCCCATGTGGTCGATATAGCTTTCCAGGGCGCCCTTCGCCGCACCGACGGCTGCGCTGCCGAGGCAGAACGGAACCCCCATGAGCAGCGGAATGTTGAAAAGGCCGATACCTTTGTAGCCACGTCCGCCCGGCGTTCTGCCCGAGGTCGCATCCGGAAAGCTCAGCATGCGGTATTCCGGAACGAAGACATCCTTGAGGATCAGGCTTTTTGAGCCGGTGCCCGCGAGGCCGACCACATCCCAGGTCTCGGCAATGGTATAATCGCTGGCGGGAACCAGCAGGAACGCAGGTACAGGACGCTCCCGCTCGCCGTCTGGCGGAATGATCGCCGCGCAGAGCGCCCACTGGGCATTTTCGCATCCGCTCGCAAAGGCCCAATCGCCGGATAACCGGAAACCGCCCTTGACGCATTCCGCCATGCGGACCGGCGCATAGGAACCGCAGAGCAGCGCATCCGGATTGCTGCCCCACACCTCCTGCTGAACCCTTTCATCGAACATGGCGAGCAGCCATTGATGCGCGGAAAGGAGGCCGGCAACCCAGCCGGTGGAGGCGCAGGCCGACGACAGTTCGATATTTGCATCGACAAGCTCGGCAAACGATCCTTGGTCGCCACCGAAACGGGCTGGCTTGACGACATCGAAATAGCCGGCGGAGCGCAGCAGATCGATATTGCGCGCCGGCACGCGGCCGGATTTTTCGGTATCACGCGCGCCGGCCCGGATCTCGTCGAGCACCGGGGCGATACGATCTGCAAGACATGCGGTCTCAACCCGCGCCGAGGCGGGAAACAGGGCAGCTGTATTGTTCATGGAACTACCTTCAGTTCTGGGATGCAGGAAGCGCGTGCTGTGGCGCGCAATATTTCGAGTTCTCGTACATCAGCGCGGTCGTGTCGTCGGAATGGCGTGTATCCACCACCTGCCCGATGAAGATCGTGTGCGTCCCATAGGGAACTGCGCCCATGCGGCGGCAGACAACCGCGGCATGAGCGGAACCCAGCACCATCATGCCGCGCTCATGGCGAACCCAATCGGCAGCATCGAAGCGACGCTCAGGCGCAATCTTGCCGCTGAAACCTTCCGACACGGCGGCCTGCCTGTCGGTCAGAACGCTGACGGCGAATTCCGGCACCTCAAGCAGCATGTCATGCAGGTAGGTGCGATTGTTCAGGCAGATGATAAGAGATGGCGGATCCATCGAAAGTGATGTGACGGCGGTGGCCGTCATTCCATGATCCGCACCGTTGCGACAAGCAGAAATGACCGTCACCGTCGCCGGGAAACGGCGCATGGTCGATCGAAACGCATCCCTGATCGGTGCGGGGGCCGGCGCTATGCCGAGGGCAGTAGTGGCAGACATGATTTCCTCCCGTGTCTCCTTGGTATCTAGATTATTGCATTTGCAACTGTTGTCAACGCAAATTTAAAAATCAACGGGAAAATGCTTGATCTACCCAGCCGTTATCGGCGGCTGAAAGCCAATCGTGTTGTCATCCCGGTAATTTAGGTGCATGTCGGAGAGAGCCCTCAGCAAGCCGAATCCCGCCAGCAGACAGAGACATGTACAAACTTACCGATTCCGTTCCCTATCTTCTCAATCGCGCCGGCGTGCGGATAGCCGAGGTGTTCTCGCAGAGAATTGCCGAAGACAATCTCAGCGTGGCGATGTACCGGGTTCTGGCCATGCTCAAGGAGCGCCGGGAGAGCACCCTTGGGGATCTCGCCGACGTCGTCTCTGTCGAAATTTCGACGCTTTCGCGCCTCGTCGGCACACTGGCCAAGCGCAAGCTGGTGTCGCGAACACGTCCGGAAGATAATGGCCGTATCGTCATCGTCAGGCTGACCCCGCAGGGTGAGGCGCTGACGGAAAGGCTTATGCCGCTTGCCGTGGAGCTTGAACGCACCGCGGTTCAAGACATGTCGGACGAGGAGGTCGCAGCCCTGAAGAAGGCGCTGCGCCGCATGCACAGCAACCTGCCGGCAATATCCGGAAAGGGAAAAGTTGCCAGCTGAAAAGTTTGCAGTTGCAAATATTTTATTCGCAAGTATTTATTAGCGTGTCATCGTTGTCTTGACATCGCCCGCCTGCGGGTGAGTCTGGCGCTGGGAGGAACCACGCCGGCAACGATCCAGGAGGATTTGTACATGGATCGACGCGGACCTGCCGCTGGCAGGAGCGTACTACCTGTACGCAAATGTATGGGGAGGGAAAATTGGCCATACAAGATCTCGCTATTATCAAGGAACACGTTCGCAGCCCGAATATCATCATCGCCCTTTGCGGTCTGCTGATCCTGTTCGACGGCTATGACCTGATCGTCTACGGCGCAGTCGCGCCGGCATTGCTCGGTGAAGCCAGCTGGGGCCTGACGCCCGGTCTGGTCGGACGCGCGGCCTCCATCACCCTGTTCGGGATGTTGCTGGGCGCTCTCGTTGCCGGAACACTCGCTGACAGGATAGGTCGTCGCAAGGTCATCATCGGCAGTCTGCTGAGCTTTTCCGTGATGATGATCGGGAGCGGTCTTGCGCCGAACTTTCTTGTTTTCGAGGGAACACGTTTTCTCGCCGGCCTGGGCCTTGGCGCTCTTTTTCCCACGGTAACCGCTTTGATCATCGAGTTTTCTCCGCCGAAACGGAAGGCGATAGCCTATTCGATTGCGCTTCTGGGTTATCTGGCCGGCGGCATCATCTCGGGTATCCTCGGAATGCTGCTGATACAGACATATGGCTGGCGCCCACTGATGATCATCGGCGGCGCACCGATCTTGCTTCTGCCTTTCTTCATCCGGCTCATCCCCGAATCCCCCGAATGGCTGGCAACGAAGAACCGCCAGACCGAAGCCAATCAGATCGCAAACCAGTACGGGCTGCCCGATCCCCTAGCCAGGCCTGCGGCGCAACGCCAGGTCGGCATCCGGTCGCTGTTTTCCGAAGGTCGCCTGCTGCCGACATTGAACGCATGGGGCATCCATTTCTGTTCGCTTCTGCTCACATTCGGCATGGTCAACTGGCTTCCGACCATCATGAACAAGATGGGCTATGACCTCGGTTCTGCTCTCCTCTTCTCCGTAACGCTCAATCTCGGAGCCGCCGTCGGACTGCTGATCGGCGCAAGGATTGCCGACCGCGGAAATGTCAAAATTGTCGTGGCAGGTATGTTTCTTCTCGGAGCCTGCTCGATCTGGTTGCTGACGCAGGTGGATCAGGGCCTCCAGGTCTATGGTCTCGTCGCACTTGCCGGTACGGGAACGATCGGCACGCAGATCCTCGCCAACGTTCTCGTTGGAAATCTCTATCCTGTCGAAATCCGTGGAACCGGCCTTGGCTTCTCGCTCGGCATCGGCCGTATCGGAGGCATGATAGGACCGGCTATCGGCGGTGCGGTTCTGGGTGCGGGCCTGGCTCCGCAGTGGAACTTCTACATCTTCGCATCGGTAGGAGCCTTGGGATGCGTGCTCGCACTCATGACGTTGCTATATCGCAAAAAGGCTGATTGACGGCCAGATTGTCGGCAGGTCTGGCATTCGGAACCTGCCGGCAATGCAAACTTTGTGAAGCCAAATTCAGCTTGTTTCCAGTAAGCGAGGCTGCCGTGCTGGAATGCCGGTCAACAAGCGGCGCGAGCAGGCGGTGTGGCCGTGCCCATGCTGCGGGCAGCGCGCCGACCGTCAACAAAATCCAGCCACCTGTTATTCCTTCACCGCACCGGTCATCGATGAGACGTAGTAGTCCACGAAGAACGAGTAGAGGATGACCACCGGAAGCGAGCCGAACAGCGCGCCCGCCATTAGCGATCCCCATTCGAAGACGTCACCGCGCACCAGTTCGGTCAGCACGCCGACCGGAATGGTTTTGTTTTCCGACGACTGAATGAAAGTCAGCGCATAGATGAATTCGTTCCAGGAGAGCGTGAAGGCGAAGATCCCGGCGGAAATCAGCCCGGGGACTGCGAGCGGCAGGATGATCTTGGTGAGAATCTGCCATCTGTTGGCGCCATCCACCAGCGCGCTTTCCTCCAGCTCGAAGGGGATCGAGCGGAAGTAGCCCATCAGCAGCCAGGTGCAGAAGGGAATGAGGAAGGTCGGGTAGGTGAAGATCAGCGCCAACCGCGAGTCGTAAATCCCAAGCTTGAAGACAATGAAGGCAAGCGGGATGAAGAGGATCGACGGAGGCACGAGATAGGCAAGGAAGATCACCAGGCCGACCGAACGGGAGCCGGTGAAGCGGACGCGCTCGATGGCATAGGCGCCGAAGACTGAGGCCACTAGCGAGAGAAAGGTGGAGCAGACCGCGACCAGCATCGTGTTCCACAGCCAACCCGGATAGGATGTCTCGAGGAACAGGTATTTGATGTGCTCGAGTGTCGGCCCCACCACCCAGAAGGGGCTGTAGTTGCTATAGTCGGTCAGTTGATCGTTCGGCTTCACCGCGGTGATCGCCATCCAATAGAACGGGAAGAGCAGCACAAAGACGAAGACGGCCATCGGCAGGTAGAGCATCACGATCCGCCGCGGCAGGCGGTTCAGATAACTCATGCCGTCGGCATTGTCGGTCACGACCTGATCGGCGGCGTTTGAATTTATCGACATCATCACTCTCCCTAACCCCAATTTGGCTCTAACCCTGGCCTTAATCCTGGCCGCCCTGTTGCCATTTGCGCCGCTGCAGGCCGAAGAAGCTGAACATGATCGCGCCGAGCAGGAAGGGCACCATGGCGACCGCGATGGCCGCACCCTCGCCGAGCTGCCCGCCGGGAATGCCGCGCTGGAAGGATAGCGTCGCCATCAGATGCGTCGCGTTGACGGGGCCACCTTTGGTCAGCACGTAGATGAGCTGGAAATCGGTAAAGGTGAAGAGCACCGAGAAGGTCATGACGACGGCGATGATCGGCGTCAGCATCGGCAGCGTCACATAGCGAAAACGCTGCCAGCTCGTGGCGCCGTCGAGCGAGGCTGCCTCCTGCAGCGATGCCGGAATCGTCTGCAGGCCGGCAAGCAGCGAGATCGCCACAAAGGGAATGCCGCGCCAGACGTTGGCGACGATGACGGATATGCGCGCATTGATCGGATCGCCGAGGAAGTTGATCGGCCCGCTGATCAGTCCCAGCTGCATTAGCGACCAGGAGATGATCGAGAATTGGGAATCGTAGATCCACCAGAAGGCCAGCGCCGAAAGCACCGTCGGCACCACCCAGGGAAGCAGCACGATTGCCCGGAAGAAGGATTTGAACGGCAGGTGCTGGTTGAGCAGCATCGCCAGCCAAAGGCCGAGCGCGAATTTCAGCACCGAGGCGACGGAGGTGTAAAGAATGGTGTTGAAGACCGACAGCCAAAAGACGCTGTCGTCCATCAGGAACTGGTAGTTCTCCAGCCCGATGAAGACGCCGTCGCGGCCGATCCTCGTATCGGTGAAGCCGAGCCAGACGCCAAGCCCCAGCGGATAGGTGAGAAAGCAGACGAGGAAGACGGCCGCCGGTAGCATGAACAGGAAGCCGAGCACATTGTTGTTCTGCAGGAGCGAAGAGATCGGCCCGCGCCTGTCCTCCGAATTCACCATCGACATTGCCTATCTCCCAGATTGCGTTTGAACTCGCAGAGGACTTGCGGCATGCCGAGGGGCCGGCATGCCGCTTGTTTTGAGGCGTGGGTCAGACCCGATAGTAGCGGTTTGCCCGGCGTTCAGCTTCCTTCATCGCATCCTCGGGTGACATCTGGCCGGTGACGGCGGCCGCATACATGTCGACCAGGACGTAGTCGGCCATGGTCGCTGCCGAGGCATAACCGAGGGGTCCGGCATAGCCGTTCGGACGCAGCTTTTCCGAGGCACGCGCATAAGGCGCGTGGATCGGGTCGGATGTCCAGATCGGGTTCTTGGCGAAGGCCTTGAGCGGCTGGCAGCAATAGGCGCTGGAGCCCTGGATCCAGGCATTCATCTGGTCGGCTTCCATCATGAACTTGATGTAGGCCTTCGCCGCTTCCGGATACTTCGTATGCTTGAAGAGAAGCAGTGAGCTCGTCTGGAAAAGCTCGACGCTCTGGCCAACCGGGCCGACCGGGAAATTCGTCGTGCGGATGTCCTTGGCGATCTCGGCGAGCTTCGGGTCGTTCTTGGCCGTGTAATAGACCGACACGCCGTTGGCGATCAGCGAAACCTGGCCGGCGAGGAAGGCGCGGTTGTTGTTGACGTCCTGCCAGCTTTCCGTGCCCGGAATGAAGGTCGCATAGAGCTCCTTGGCGTAGTTGATAGACGCCAGCGTTTCCGGGCTGTTGATCGTTACCTTGCCGCCTTCGTCGACCATCTTGCCGCCATGGCTCCAAAGCAGCCAATGGGCGTAGTTGTTGCCGTCACCGACGGCCTTGCCATGCGGGAAGCCGGCCGGCGTGCCCTTGGCTTTCATCGCCTTGCAAAGCTCGAGGAAGCCTGCCGTATCCTTCGGGAACTCGCTGAAACCGGCCGCCTTCACGTGAGTGTCGCGATAGACCACCGCATTGCCGATTGCCGTCAGCGGCATGGCGATGAAGGTGTCGCCGCGCGCCGCATAGCCCTTCACACCGTCATACCAGCCGCCATATTTGTTGCCGAGATAGTTGGCGAGCTCGGTCAGATCGACCAGCTTGTCGGGATACTGGTGAGCGTCGTCGAACCAGCACATGATGAGGTCCGGGCCGGAGCCGACATTGGCCGCGACGGCCGCCTTTGGGCGGATATCTTCCCAGCTTTCCTTGTCGATGCGTACCTGGACGCCGGTCGCGTCTATGAATTTCTTGGTGTTTGCAAGCCAGGCCTCCTCGTCGCCCTTGACGAAAGGGGTCCAGCGCAGCAGCCGCAGGCTAGCACCGCTTTCCGGTGTGTAGGTCGGTTCGGCCTGCGCGAAGGTCGGCCGGATGCCGAGGCCGGCGGCGCCGGCAACGGCAGCCGAGGCGGCAAGAAAGTCACGTCTCTTAAACCTCATGATATTCCTCCTCTTCAAAAAAGCGGGTGCGAACTCCCCGGCATTCACCTCCCGCTTGGTGAACGACGGTCCTTGCATCCCTGAACCGGGGTGCTGCCAACCTGCGGGTCACTGGGGCTCCTCCGCCCCATGCAGCCGCCGGTCGGCGTCAGTCGGTCAATCTCCGGCCGCTCTCGGCATCGAAGAGATGAACATGCGCGGCGTCGATCGCAACGCGCAGGGTCTCGCCCGGCCGCGCGCTGACGCGTTCGCGGAAGACGCAGCTGAGGTCGCTGCCGCCGAGCTTGAGGATGAGATGCGTCTCATAGCCGGTCGGCTCGATCACCACGATTTCACCCGGCAGACCATTGGCATCGAGCAGGATGTATTCCGGGCGAAGCCCATAGACGAGGTCGCGGCCGATGGCGCCGGCAGGTGGATTGGAAACCGGGAGCGCCGTGCCGTCCGGCGCCTTGAAACTTGTCGGGTTTTCAGGGTCGAGCCGGCCCTTGATCATGTTCATCGCCGGTGAACCGATGAAACCGCCAACGAAGAGATTGGCGGGCTTGTCGTAAAGCTCGAGCGGCGTGCCGATCTGCTCGACGACGCCGTCATGCATGACGACGATCTTGTCGGCCATGGTCATGGCCTCGATCTGGTCGTGGGTGACGTAGACCGTCGTCGTTTTCAGCCGCTGGTGCAGTTCCTTGATCTCGGCGCGCATGGCAACGCGCAGCTTTGCATCGAGGTTGGACAGCGGTTCGTCGAACAGGAAGACTTCCGGATCGCGCACGATCGCCCGCCCCATGGCGACACGCTGGCGCTGGCCGCCGGAAAGCTGGCGCGGATAACGGTCGAGCAATTTGTCGAGACCGAGGATGCCGGCGGCATATTTCACCCGCTTCTCGGCTTCCGCCTTCGGCGCCTTGTTGAGCATCAGCGAGAAACCCATGTTCTGCTGCACCGTCATATGCGGATAGAGCGCATAGTTCTGGAACACCATGGCGATGTCGCGGTCCTTGGGCGGCAGCGTGTTGACGACACGCCCACCGATCTTGATCTCACCGCCGGAAATGTTCTCAAGTCCCGCCAGCATCCGCAGAAGAGTGGATTTGCCGCAACCCGACGGGCCGACCAGGATCACGAATTCCCCGTCGGCAATGTCGATATCCACGCCTTTGATGACCGGAAATGCACCGAATGATTTCCGCACATCCGCGAATTGAACGCCTGCCATATTCACTCCTCCCAGAAATCGAGCGCTACATGCTATGTATTCGTATTTTCGTATATCTCGGCCGCGGCCGTCATCTCCTCAGGTCCCTCGGCCGCTGCAATCCCGCATCTGTGGGCGTGCCCGGGATCCTCCTCCCATGCGACGGTGTGGCCCAGCTTGATCTCATCCGGGCGCACCCGGAGCGTCTTCGGCGAGGTACACCTCAATCAACTCATCGACGGTGGTTTCGGCGACGAAACCCAGTTGCACCGCGCGTTCCGGCACAAAGGATTTCGGCCATCCGGCGACGATCCCTTCGATGACCTCGTCGCGGCGGCGATCGATCAAGTCCGCCGCCTCGGGACCAGCAGCACGGCGCAAGGCGGCAATCTGGTCGGCAACGGTGGCGGCGACTCCTGGCATGGTGAGCGTGCGCCGAACACCCAGCGCCGCCGTGTCGAGCGTCGCAGCATGGATCAGGAATTTGATGGCGGAACGCGGGCTTGCCAGCCAGTGCTTGACGGTCTCTTCGACCGGAAGAACAGCCCGCTGGCCTGCAAGCGGCTCACGCAGGATCCCAGAAAAGAAACCTGATGCGGCAGCGTTCGGCGCACCCGGCCGGATCACGATGGTCGGCAGCCGAATTCCGACGCCGTCAATGAAGCCGCGCCGCGAATAGTCGGCCAGCAGAAGCTCGGATATTGCCTTCTGTACGCCGTAGCTGGTGAGAGGTGCGAGCACGTAGTCGTCGGGAATCGGATCCGGAAACGGCGAGCCATACACCGCGATCGACGAGGAGAATACGAACCGGGGAATATAGGCTTGGCGGGTTCCTTCCCGGCGGATCGCCTCCAACAGCGATCGCGTGCCATCGAGATTGACCCGGTAGCCGAGTTCGAAATTGCGCTCGGCTTCGCCGGAAACGATCGCCGCGAGATGGAAGATCACATCGGCCCGGCGAGCCGCCAGGGCTTCCGCCATACTGCTTTCGGAAATATCGGCAGCCAGCGCTTCCACCGGCCAGGAGACGCCTGTCGGTACCGGCGGCGGCGTGACATCGGCGAGCGTCATGCGCGTGATCGCATGGCCGCCGAGGGACCCGCTGCGCCCCAGTGTGGCAGCGAGCTTGCGGCCGATCATTCCTCCCGCCCCGATGATGAGAATATGCATTGTGTTCCGTTCCTGTCTTGGACGTCTCCGGCTCAGCGGCCGGAGCGTTTCTTCATGCAAAGCAGATCGCGCTTCGCCTGGCTGCGCGCTACGAAAAGAGCAGTTTGGTCGTCGTATAAATACGGGTTTCGTGGATCGCGAAGGCGGCGGATGCGGCGTCAGGATCCCGCGTCTCCAAGCCAGCGAGGATCATCCGGTGATCGGCAATGCTCGAGGCGATGCTCCCGGGCTGCGAAACGACCCGCCTTCGATGGCTCAACAGATAGGAGTAAAGGTCGGCGGCCACATCAGCCAGCACCGCGTTGCCGCTGGAACGGTAGATAGCCGTGTGAAATTCCCGGTCGCAAATCAAAAAACGGACAGGATCGTCACACGCGGCCTCCTGTGCTGCAATCGACTTGTGCAGATACTCAAGCGTTGAAGGCTCGATCTTGACGGCTGCGGCCCTTGCGACCTGTGCTTCGATAAGAAGCCGCGCCTCATGAACGTCGTCAAGATTGTAGGCCGCAATGTCGCGATACCGCGCAGCTTGGACAGCCAGTTCGCCGACGTCCACCGATGCCACCACGGTTCGCATTCCATGCGCAACGGAGAGGATTCCGCGGGTGGAAAGGATGAGGATCGCGCCACGGACGGTTTCGCGGCTGACCGAGAGCGCGGAAGCCAGTTCGCGCTCACCTGGCAGCGGATCGCCCACCTTGAGAATGCCTGTTGCAATGAATGTTGTGATCTTCTGGACGACGAAGTCTTTCGTCGAGGTCTTCGGCGCCCCGCCGAGCGTTGCAACGTCGTCTTCGAGCATCGCTCGGACATCCATTGCTTTCCCCTCCTCGCCCATGGCTCTACTGGTCCGGTTAGTGGACCAGTAGAGCTGAGCTTACGAAGGTTGTCAACGCTTCATGTCCGCAACCTGGTCAATCGATATCATCAGCACCGAGTTCAAGCCGCTTTGGATATTCTGCCGAGGCGCTTGATCGCCTGTTCCAGCGGACGTTTGCCGTCACCGTAATTTTCCCAGGCAGAGGACTTCGACAGCAGCGCCGGGACGGTGCGGATGGTGAACCGCTTGGGATCCAGATCCGATTTGACCTGTGCCCAGGTCAGCGGCATCGAGACCGTGGCACCGGGCCGGGCACGCGGCGACAAAGGTGCTACTGCCGTCGCCATGCGGTCATTGCGCAGGTAGTCGAGGAAGATCCGGCCATCCCTCAGGCTCTTCGTCATCTTGATCAGATAAAGCTCGGGATTGTCGCGCGCCATTTGCTGGCAGACGTCATGCGCAAAGCCCTTTGCTTCCGCCCACGAAAGCGGCTTGCGCTTGTTGATCGCAAGCGGAGTGACAACGTGCAGACCCTTGCCGCCGGTCGTCTTGCAAAAGCTGATCAGGCCAAGCGCGTCGAGACGGTCCCGCATTTCCCGGGCCGCTGAAACGACCGCGGAGAATGGCACATCCGGACCTGGATCAAGGTCGAAGACGAGCCGGCCCGGCACCTCAGGCTTGTGCGGTTCGCAATTCCAGGGGTGCAGCTCGACGGCGCCGATCTGCGCGACGGCAGCAAGGCCTTCGACACGGTCGATCTGCAGATAGGGCTTTTTGTCGCCAAAGACCTTGACCAGTTCGAGAAGGTTCGAGGTGCCGGGCATCGCATGGCGCTGGAAAAATTGCTCGCCGCCGATCCCGTCGGGCGTCCGGATGATGGAACAAGGACGTCCCTTGATGTGCTCGATCAGCCAGGAACCGACGGCTTCGTAGTAGCGGGCCAGTTCCTCCTTGGTGACGGGTTTGCCGTCATTGGCATCCGGCCATAGCGGCTTGTCCGGATTGGAGATCAGCACGCCCATGACCTCGGCCTTGGCGCCTTTTCCGCGAACCGCCCTGGCCTTCACCTCCGCCGCCGGCTGCGGCAGGTCAGTCCGTGCGGACTTTGCCGGCCGTTCGGCCCTGACCTCCCTGGCCGGCTTGTCTTCCCGCAGTCCCTTGAAGGCGGCCTGCCGGACAATACCATCAGCGGTCCAGCCCGCGAATTCGATTTCCGCCACGAGCTCGGGCTTCAGCCAGGTAACCTCCGGCTCTTTCTTCGGCGCGCCGTTGCCGGTGAAAGGCGACTTGGTCGTCTCCAGCGCCCGCAGCTTCGGAAGCAGGGCCTCCACCTTGTTCGCACCATAGCCGGTGCCGACGCGGCCGACATAGACGAAATGATCGCCGCGGTAGACCCCGACCAACAGGGATCGGAATTTCCCGTTGGTCTTGGCATAGGCGCCGATCACCACCTCATGGCCGGCGCGGCATTTCGACTTCGCCCAGCTTTCGGTGCGGCCGGATTGATAAGGTGCGTCCGCCTGTTTGGAGACGATGCCTTCCAGTGAGAGCTTGCAGGCAGACCGGAGAACTGCATCACCGCCGGTGTCGAAATGCTCGACGAAACGGATGCGCAGATCATTGCCGGCGTCGGACAGTAGGCTTTCAAGCCGCGCCTTGCGCTCGACGAGCGGCAAAGATCGCAAATCCTCGCCTCCCTCATAGAGTAGATCAAATGCGAAATAGACGAGCTCGCCGGTCTTGCCTTCCGAAAGGGCCGCCTGCAGGGCTGCGAAATCCGGTGCGCCATTGTCGCCGAGGGCGCAGATCTCGCCATCGATGATCGCATCGGGCAGTGTCGATGCCGCCTCGGCGATCTCGGGATATTTGCCCGTCCAGTCGAGTCCCTTCCTCGTCTTCAGCGTCGCCTCGCCATCCAGCGCACGCAACTGGATCCGGTAGCCGTCGAACTTGATCTCGTGAATCCAACCGGTGCCGGCGGGCGGACGCTCCAGGGTCTGGCAGAGCTGCGGCGCAATGAAATCCGGCAGATCGACCGTGGTGGCCGGTTTCGATTTCCGGCCGGCTCTGGCGTCCTCTTTTCGCTCTTCGGCAGCCAGTCCGCGGTTGCTATCCCAGACCGCATCAGCCTGAACATCGCCGCCCTCGACCATGAAAGGCTTGGGCTTTCGGCCCTTGCCG
>NZ_PQIG01000081.1 GCF_012349115.1 Rhizobium ruizarguesonis | reverse complement strand
CGACGATCTCCGCGCCCGCCTAACCTAGCGCATATGAGGGTTAGGGTGAGGGGCAGCCATCGGCGCCGTACCTCACCCGATCATTCTCCAGAGAACCGGTTATTTAACGATGTCGAGATCGTTGATGACGCGTTTGCCGTCGACCTCGGTATAGAAGACGATCACCTTCACGCCGGCTTCGAGGCCGTCGAAATTGAATTCCTCGGGCGCCTGATAGGTTTTGCCGTCATCAAGCGTCAGCACGAGATTGGCCGTGTCGACCTTCTTGATGGTCGCCTCGACATCGGCGCTCTCGGCAAAACCGCTCATCGGTGACAGGAAGCTTGCTGTTGCCAAAAGCGTGGCGACGACGAAACGCATGGCGACAATCCTTTTAAGACGCTGCACGAGAAACTGACTGGCCACAGATAAGCTCCTGAATATGGCGAAAATTGCCCGTAAGAATGGCTTTTCCCGCCCAATTGATGAATAGGATTTTAAATATAATCAAGATGGTGCGTTAATCCGCGGTTTTTCCCTTCCCGCGATCTCTCGGCATCGCCGGTGGGCAATCGTAAATTAACCCGCGCGCCCTACAGTTGCTCGTCAACATGGGGGTTTCATTTTGTTATCCAGGCTCAGCGACAGCAAGCAGTTGCGGCGCGTGTTGAAGAATAGCCGCGTCTCGTTTCTGGTTTCGTCGCTTGTCGCCCTGGTCGTCATCATGGTCGGCTTCGGGCTCGACCAGGCCAATACTGCTTCTCATGTGCGCGAACTTCATATCCGCACCGAAAACGAGACGAACCTCATTCGCGCCCGGGTCATGGCCGAGATCAATATGGACCTCAGCGTCGTGCGCGACCTGACGAACCTGATCTCCGTCAGCGCGGCAAACGGAGAGGAGATGGAGCGCCAGATCAACTGGCTGCTGATCCAGAACCCGTCTTTCATTCATATCGCCGTCGCGCCTGATTTCATCATCCGCGACATCCACCCATCGCAGTCCGGCAATGAGCGGATCGGCCGCGATGTGCGCGAGGTTCTGTTCTTCCGCCAGGCGATGACCAGCGCGGCCAGCAACCAGTCGGCGCGCTTCTACGGCCCGATGAGCATTGACGGCCGCGACGCCTTTGCCATCTTCTTCCCGGTTTTCGTCAGGGAGAACGGTCAGCGGCGGATCTGGGGGGCGGTCGAGGTCGCCATCGACCAGACGATGTTCTACCAGGCGACCGGGCTGATGCCGGCACGCGACCGCGAGAACCAGGAACGCTATCCGCATCTCGACCATCTTTCGATCGCCATCCGGGATATCGCCTCGCCGGCCGCCGCCACAGCGCTTCTCCCGGCGCCGTTCTTCGGGTCGGCCGATATCGACGGCAAGGATCCGATGCGCCAGAAGATCGGCTTTGCCGGCGGCAAGTGGGAGCTTTCCGCCGTCCCGAACAGCGGCTGGGACGCGATACCCGAAAACCGCACCAAGCTGCGTCTGATCATCCTTGCCGCCGGCTTCATCATTATCGTGCCGATCTTCTTCGCGACCCTCCTGCTCGGCGAGCGCAATCGCAACATTACCGCGCTGGAGACGCGCGAGGCAAAACTGCTGGAACTGTCGCAGCGGCTCAATCTGGCGCTGGAATCCTCGAATATCGGCATTTGGGAGCTGCAGGATGATTCGAGCAGCCTGCTCTGGGACACGCGCGCCGCGGCCCTGCACGGCAAGCCGGCTGAGGAAGGAAGCTGGGCGCTCGACAAATGGCTGGCGGCGGTCCTGCCCGAGGACCGCGACATCGCCGAGGTGCATTTCTTCAGCTGCAGCATTGCCGGTGCTGCCTGCACGGCGCAATACCGCATCATGCTCGCCGACGGCGGTATCCGCCACCTGCGCTCGGTCGGCGCCTTCTATACGGATGCCGGCGGCGTCAGCAAGACGATCGGAATCGTCTGGGACGTGACTGCCGATGCGGAGATCACCGACACGCTGCGCAAGGCCAAGGATATGAGCGAGGTCAAGAATGCCGAGCTGGAGCTGGCGCTTGAAGAGCTCTCGAGCCGCGAGGGGCAGCTCGCCGAGCTTTCCAGCCGGCTCGACCTGGCGCTCAATTCCTATCAGTGCGGCATATGGGAAGCCCGGCCCGGCCGAGGCGGCTCGATCTGGAACGAGCGGATGCACGAGCTCTATGGGCTTGCGCCGCGCAACGGTTTCATGACCGAGGAGATCTGGCTTGGCTGCATCCACCCCGAGGATCGAGCCTTAGCGCTCGAAAGCGCACGCCACTTCAAGAAGAACGGCGATACGCACACGCTCGTCTGCCGCGTGCTGGTCGACGACGGCTCGGTGCGTTATGTGCGCTCGGTCGGCAAGGTCCACCAGACGGGGACTAGCGAGATGAAGATCATGGGCATCGCCTTCGATGCCACCGAAGACGTGCTGATGACGATCCGGCTGAAGGCGGCCAAGGACGAGGCGGTCGCCAAGAATATCGAGCTTGAGCTTGTCAAGAACAGGATCGAGCACAATTCGCTGCACGATCCGCTGACCGCACTCGCCAACCGCCGCAAGCTCGATATCGCACTGGAAAGCCTGACCCATGACGGTCGCCAGCAGCGGCAGAAATTCTCGATCCTGCACATCGACCTCGACCGCTTCAAGGACATCAACGACACGCTCGGCCATGCCGCCGGCGATGCAATGCTGGTGCACGCCTCGAAAGTGCTAGCCAAGAACGTCCGCGGCAGCGACATCGTCGCGCGCATCGGCGGCGACGAATTCGTCATCCTGGCGCTCGACGTCGGCGACAAGGAGATGGCGCAGCTTTCGACGCGGATCATCGAGGAGATGCGCCAGCCGATCGATTTCCAGGGCTTTTCCTGCCGCTGCGGCGTGTCGATCGGCATTGCGCTCGCCAACGGCATCCATGTCGATGCGCGCAAGGTGCTGATCAATGCCGATATCGCGCTCTATCGCGCCAAGAGCATGGGCCGTAACCGCTTCGAATTCTTCAATCACAATCTCCAGGCCGATATCGTCAACACCAAGCGCACCGCCGACGAGATCCTCGCCGGCATCGACAATGGCGAATTCACCGCCTGGTATCAGCCGCAATTTTCGGCCCGGACGATGGAACTGACCGGTGTCGAGGCGCTGGTGCGCTGGAAGCACCCCTCCAAGGGGTGGCTCGCGCCCGACAAGTTCCTGCGCATTGCCGACGAGATCAATGTCGTGCAGATGCTCGACCGGATCGTTCTCGAAACGGCGCTGCGCGACAAGGTGCGCTGGACAGCGCGCGACATTGTGGTGCCCAAGGTCTCGGTCAATGTTTCGGCGCGGCGGCTGCATGATGGCAGCCTCTTGGAATCACTCGCCGACCTGCATATTCGTCCAGGCGAAATCTCCTTCGAGCTGGTGGAATCGATCTTCCTCGACGAGAGCGAGGACGTCGTCTCGCAGAATCTCGAGCGCATCAAGGCGCTCGGCATCGATATCGAGATCGACGATTTCGGCACCGGCCATACCTCTATCGTCAGCCTGTTGAAGCTGAAGCCGAAGCGCCTGAAGATCGATCGCCAGCTGGTGCAGCCGATCGTCAATGCCTCGCAGGAGCGGGCGCTGGTCAGCTCGATCATCGAGATCGCCCGCTCGCTGGGCGTCGAGACGGTGGCCGAAGGGGTGGAGACGGCGGCACATGCCGCACTGCTGCGCGATCTCGGCTGCGATATCCTGCAAGGCTATGCCTTCTCGCGGCCGCTCTCCTTCGACGATTTCACCGAGGAAGCGACCGGAACGGGGTGGCGGCTGGCATCATGATCGCCGCCTGCTGATCGGCCTCGTCCGGACCCCTCCCCGCCTGCGCAGAGGGAGTGACGGCACAATGCGCCGTCGATCACCGGCAAAGACGGAAACAGCATTTCCTGGGCTGGCGGTTTGGCGCAAAGAAAGGCTTTTGCCTCGGCGGATTTTTGGCCTATGAGTGTCGCGCCTTTTCAAGCAATGGCGCGGCCGGCAGCGATCGGCTTTGGCGCGCCACCGTGGGAACACATGTCGCACAATACATTCGGTCACCTTTTCCGCGTAACCACCTGGGGCGAAAGCCATGGTCCGGCGCTCGGCTGCGTCGTTGACGGCTGCCCTCCGGGGCTGCGCTTCAAGCTCGAGGACCTGCAAGTCTGGCTCGACAAGCGCAAGCCCGGACAATCCCGCTTCGTGACGCAGCGGCGCGAGGACGATCTGGTGAAGGTACTATCAGGCGTCATGCTGGACGCCGACGGCGAGACGATGACGACCACCGGTACGCCGATCTCCATGCTGATCGAAAACACCGACCAGCGCTCCAAGGATTACGGCGAGATCGCCCGGCAATACCGCCCCGGCCATGCCGATTATACCTATGACCTCAAATACGGCATTCGCGACTATCGCGGCGGCGGCCGCTCCTCGGCGCGGGAAACCGCTGCGCGGGTTGCCGCAGGCGGCATCGCCCGCCTTGTCGTGCCTGGCGTCACGGTGCGCGGCGCGCTGGTGCAGATCGGCAAGCACAAGATCGACCGCCGCAACTGGGATTGGGACCAGGTCGATCAGAACCCGTTCTTCTCGCCCGATGCCGCGATCGTGCCGGTCTGGGAGGAGTATCTCGACGGCATCCGCAAGAACGGCTCCTCGATCGGCGCCGTCATCGAAGTGATCGCCGAAGGCGTGCCGGCCGGTCTCGGCGCGCCGATCTATGCCAAGCTCGACCAGGACATCGCCTCGCTGCTGATGTCGATCAACGCCGTCAAGGGCGTCGAGATCGGCAATGGTTTTGCCGCCGCCGAAACCTCAGGCGAAGACAATGCCGACGAGATGCGCATGGGCAATGACGGTACGCCGATCTTCCTTTCCAACAATGCCGGCGGTATTCTCGGCGGCATCTCCACCGGGCAGCCGGTGGTGGCGCGTTTTGCCGTCAAGCCGACCTCGTCGATCCTGACCGAACGCCAGTCGATCGATGCGGAGGGCAAGAATGTCGATATCCGCACCAAGGGCCGGCACGACCCCTGCGTCGGCATCCGCGCCGTGCCGATCGGCGAGGCGATGGTCGCCTGCGCCGTCGCCGACCATTACCTTCGCGACCGCGGCCAGACCGGCCGTCTGAAATAGGAGCGCTCGCCCCATGTCTTATGACCAGAAGCGCGTCGTCGACGCCATCCGGGCCTTCGAGGCCGGCGAGATGGTCGTCGTCATGGACGACAATGACCGCGAGAACGAAGGCGACCTGATCGTCGCCGCCGTGCATTGCACGCCGGAGAAGATGGCCTTCATCGTGCGCCACACCTCCGGCATCGTCTGCGCGCCGATGCCGAAGGAAGAGGCCAAGCGCCTCAACCTCAACGCCATGGTGGCGGAAAACGATTCAGCCCATACGACGGCGTTCACCGTCTCGGTCGATTTCAAGCACGGTACGTCGACCGGCATCTCGGCCGACGACCGGACGCTGACGGTGCGCAACCTCGCCAATCCGAATGTCGGCGCTTCCGATTTCGTCCGTCCCGGCCACATCTTCCCGCTGGTCTCCCGCGAGGGCGGCGTGCTGATGCGCTCCGGCCATACGGAAGCCGCCGTCGACCTCTGCAAGCTCGCCGGCTTGCCGCTGATCGGCGTCATCTCCGAGCTGGTCAACGACGACGGCACCGTCACGCGCGGCCCACAGGTGGTCGACTTCGCCGCACAGCACGGGCTGAAGCTCGTCTCCGTCGCCGATCTCATTGCCTACCGCCAGCGCAAGGAAACGCTGATCGAACTCGGCACCAGCTTCGACATCGAGACGCCGTTCGGCAAGGCCAAGGCTCATACCTATTCCCTGCCCTGGGATCCGATGCAGCATCTTGCCGTCGTTTTCGGCGACATCCGCGACGGCGTCGACATCCCTGTTCGCCTGCATCCGGAGAATGTCGCCGAGGATCTCTTCGGCAAGAACAGCCCGGTCGATTTCTACATGCAGAAGATTGCCGAGCAAGGCCGCGGCGTCATCGTCTATCTGCGCGAAGGCTCGGTCGGCGTCGGCCATCACGACAACGGCCGCAAGGCCCGCAACCAGGGCCGCGAGGCCCATGCCGAAGCCCAGACGCGCGACAGCGAATGGCTGGAAATCGGCCTCGGCGCCCAGATCCTCAAAGATCTCGGCGTCAGCTCGATCAAGCTGCTCACCAGCCGCGAGCGCCACTATGTCGGCCTCGAAGGTTTCGGCATCAAGATCAGCACGACGGAGATCTGCTGAACGGGCGTGGGCTTGGACCCTCGCCATCCCTCATTCCTGTGCTTGTCACAGGAATCCAGCCACGGCGCGTCCGCGCCGTGAATGACTCACTTGCTTCTACGAAGAGAGTTTCCCGCACCCAAGGACTTGGGTGCGCTGGATCCCTGTGACAAGCACAGGGATGAGGGAGTGAGGGTAGTTCGACTATCCTCTCCACCCCTCCAGAAACACGACCTTCTCCACACCCGCAAACCGCGCGACCCGCTCCAACTCCGCTTCCAGCCTCTCCAGCCGGCCGGCCGACGGCTTGACGCCGGGTTCCAGCCAGAGCCGCTTGACGTCGAGCGTTGATTTCTTCCGGTCCGCCTTCATGTCGATGCGGCCGATCAGCCTGTCGCCTTCGAGCAGCGGGAAGACGTAGTAGCCATATTCGCGCTTCGGCTCGGGCACGAAGATCTCGATGCGGTAGAAGAAGCCGAACAGGCGTTCGGTGCGGTTGCGGTCGCGGATCATCGGGTCGAAGGGGCTGAGCACGCGGATGCGGGGCGGCGCGCCGGGGTAAGTGTCGAGCGTCGACAGGAAATCGGCAAAAGCCCAGGATGGGCGCGCCTTGCCGCCGAGCGCCGGTTCGATCAGCACTTCGATCAGTTCGTCGCGATGGGCTGATACCCAGGCCTTGGCCTCATCTGGCGAGACGAGGTTCCAGAAGGCCGATATCTCGCCGTGGGTGGCGAAGCCGAGCCGGGTGAGCGCGCTGCGGCATGCCCAGTCGACGAATTCCTCGCGGCTCACCTCCGGCTCACGGAATTCGGCCGGGATGACGCGCTCCGCCAGATCATAGATCTTCTGGAAGTTCGAGCGGCCGGCGATGGCGAACTTGCCGGTGTGCCAGAAATATTCGAGCGCCGTCTTGTTCGGATGCCAATTCCACCAGCCGCCGGAAACGTGGCCGTCGGCCTTGATATCTCGCGACAGGATCGCGCCGTCGCGCCGCACGCGCTCATAGGTCTCCTCGAAGGCTGCCTCGAAGCCCTCGCCGCGCCATTTGCGCCAACGTTCGATGATCACCTTTTCCTGATGAAGGAACTTGTGCTTCCAATAGACGAAGAAGGCGCTCGGCAGGATGGAAGCATCATGCGTCCAGTGCTCGAACAGCGCGCCGTCCTTTTCGAGCAGCGCGGTCAGGTGTTCGCGCCTGTAGGTCTGGTTGCGGGAAAACAGAATCTGATGATGCGCTCGCTCCACCGTCTGGATGCTGTCCACCTGGACGAAACCCAGCTCATGGATGAGCTGCAACAGGCCGGCCTTGGTCAAGGCGCGGTTCGGCGGAGCGCTGAGGCCCTGCTTGGCGAGGAAGACACGGCGGGCGTCGGAATTGGAAAGCAGATTCGTCATGGCCCCATCATAATCCGGAAAATCTTCCTAGCCACCCGATATCGACCCAATATCGACAGCGAGATTTGCTCTTTCATCAGCCCGATGTCCCCGTATAGAAGCATTGCTATCCGGTTGGCGCCGATGGCTACCCCTCACCCTAGCCCTCTCCCCGCTCGCGGGGAGAGGGGACGTGGCCTGCGAGAGGTTGGTGGGGAATGGAGAGGTCGCGGCATGGTCCCTTCGCCCCGTTTACTGGGGTCTGAAGGACGGGTCGAGACACGTGGCTCGACCCAGGCAGAGGTGCCGGCAGGCGGATGAGGGGCCGGCATCGGCAATCTCCTCCGGTGAAAAATGCGAGGGATTGGTTTGGATATTCGTTTCGAAGGTGCCGGGGTCAGTTTCGGGGCACGGGTGGCGCTGCAGCCGCTGACGCTTGGCATCAGTGGAAAACGCATCGGCGTCATCGGGCTGAACGGTTCGGGCAAGACGACGTTCGCGCGGCTGATCAACGGATTGACCAAGCCATCGGTCGGCCGCGTCACCGTCAACGGCCGCGATACGAACGACGAAAAGACTGCGGTGGCCGATGTCGGTTTCATCTTCCAGTCGCCGCAGAACCAGATCATCCTGCCGATCGTCAAAGACGACATCGCTTTCGGGCTGAAGCGGCGCGGCTTCAGCAAGGCGGAGATCGAGGCGAAGGTCGAGGGCGTGCTGGCCCGCTTCGGCGCTGAGGCGCTGGCCGATCGGCGCGCACATGAGCTTTCCGGTGGCGAGCTGCAGGTGGCGGCCCTCTGCTCGGTGCTGGCGACGGGGCCGGGCATTCTCATCCTCGACGAACCGACCAACCAGCTCGACCTCAAGAACCGGGCCCTGGTCGAAGGGATTATCGCCGGACTGCCGGAAAGTGCCATCATCATCACGCATGATCTGGAGCTGATCGCCGATTTCGAGCGGGTGCTGCTGTTTCATGAAGGGCGGCTTGCCGCCGATGCGCCGGCTGCCGAAGCGATCGCCCGCTACAAGGAGATCGCCGCCTGATGCAATCGCTCTATGTCGAAGGCAACAGCGTGATGCACCGGCTTTCGCCGCGGGTAAAGCTGTTGTCGCTGACGATCTTCGGCGTCGTGCTGTTCGTCAGCGGGAACCTCATCCTGCTTTCGATCGCCGTGCTGCTGACGGCGGTTCTCTACCGCATGATCGGCCTGCCGTTTGCCGATGGGCTCAGGCGGCTGCGGCCGGTCTTCCTGACGATCGCGGTCGTGGCACTCTTCAACCTCATCTTCAATCCCTGGCAGGAGGCGCTCGTGCCCCTGCTGCGGCTGACGGCGCTGATGCTGCTTGCCGCCACCGTGACGGCGACGACGTCGATCACCGAGTTCATCGACGAGGTGACGGCGCTTGCCCGCCCGCTCGAACGCACCGGCTGGGTGCAGGCCGACGATATTGGCCTGGCGCTGGGGCTGGTGCTGCGTTTTGTGCCTGAGATCGTCGGGCGTTATCAGGCGATCCGCGAGGCGCATAAGGCACGCGGACTGAAGGTGCGGCCGACGACGCTGCTTGCGCCGCTGATCATCCTGACGCTCAAGGATGCGGATAATATCGCCGCGGCGATTGACGCGCGCGGCATTCGGCGGCATGTGAGTTAACGATTGATAAACACGGAATTCATGATGAGCACTCGCGACCTCGTTCTTACCGCCCTCTTTGCCGCGATCATCGTGGCGCTCGGCCTGCTGCCGCCGATCTCGCTCGGCTTCATTCCGGTGCCGATCACCGCCCAATCGCTCGGCGTGATGATGGCCGGCGTCGTGCTCGGCGCCCGGCGCGGCGCGATTGCCGTGCTGATCGTGCTGGTTCTGGTCGCGATCGGCCTGCCGGTGCTTTCCGGCGGCCGCGGCGGCCTTGCCATCTTCGCGTCACCAACGGCCGGCTTCCTGATCGGCTGGATCTTTGCCGCCTTCGTCACCGGCTATTTCAGCGAACGGCTGGTCAACCATCAGCAATCCGCCCTGGTGCAGACGGTGAGCTTCTTCCTCACCGCTATGGCCGGCGGCATCGTCGTACTCTACGCCTTCGGCATTACCTATCTCGCCACCGTCGCCGGCCTCGGCTTCACGAAAGCCTTCGTCGGCTCGATGGCCTTCATTCCCGGCGATGTGATCAAGGCTTTCGTCGCAGCCCTGCTTGGCCGCGCCGTCATGGTCGGCTATCCCCTGCTGCCGTCGCGCGCCTGACGCATAGGCCGGTCTTGTCTGGTGAACACCCCAACGGCCCCTTCGGGGGCCGTTGCGCTTAAAGACATAGAATCTATGCGAAAGCCTTCACTAAAGCGCGTCGCGATCTTTCAGATTCGCTCCTCGCGCTTTAGGCCTTTGTTGTTACGCATGTCGTTGTCGCAAAACCGCTGCACACTTTTGCGCGACATGCTTTAGGCGTTCAACCCGATCCGCATGAACGGGAACTTCCAAACCTTCTTTTCATTTTTCCGCAATGAACATCCCTGAAGGAGAACCCATGCCAGGCGACCAGCAGGAGGAGATGGCTGCCTGGTTCCGCTCGCTGGTTCCTGTCCAGCCGAAGGACATGGTCGGTCTTTGGAGCGGCGTCGGTATTCCGTCGGATCATCCACTGGACGGCGTGCTCGAGAATCTCAACTGGTTTGGCAAGCGCTTCCATTCCGACATGCGGGCGGACGCCCTGCTCTTCACCTGGAGACCGGGCCGCCTCGTGCCGCTCGAGCCAAGTTTCTTACCCATTGGTCTGGCGATCAAGATGGCGCCCTTTGGCCGGACGTTCGTCGCGCGCGGCTGGTTCTCATACCTGCAGAAGCTGCTTCGAGCGAGAGGCACGACCGCTTCGTTGCGGCTTCAGGCCCTCGACGGCATCGAAACGGCTGTGATGATCTACGACAAACAGCCGATCGTGGACTACTTCCGCAGGATGGACGATGACGAGATTGCCGGCATGATGTGCGTGCGCGGCGACCCTCGGCGGTTCTTCTTCAAGCTCCGGAAAGTGATGGACTGAGGTATGCCGCAAAGGGCTGGCCGCCACCTCTGGAGCATCGCGGCACACGACATCGAACCCATTGCCCAATTCTTTCCTCAATCCAAGACAGGCGGAACATGCTATGAAAGCAGGGAAGAGGGCGAGATGACCGTCATCGATCGAAATCATGTTCAAGTCCGGGGCGATGGCCAGCGTGCGATGATCTTTTCGCATGGATTCGGGTGCGACCAAAATATGTGGCGTTTCGTGGCCCCGGCTTTTGAGGCCGACTTCAAAACAGTGCTGTTCGATCACGTTGGCGCGGGACGATCCGATCTTACGGCTTATGATGCCGGGAAATATTCGTCATTGTCCGGTTATGCGGATGACCTCGTGGAAATTTGCCGCGAACTTGGCCTGACGCAAACGGTCTTCGTCGGGCACTCCGTCAGCGCGATGATCGGCGTCATCGCGTCGCTGCAGGCACCGGAACTGTTTGAAAGCCTGATCCTCGTCGGGCCGTCGCCGCGCTATATCAACGACGATGACTATATCGGCGGTTTTAGCGCCACAGACGTAGACGAACTGCTGACATCGCTGGACGACAATCACATGGGGTGGTCTGCCGCCATGGCGCCCGTCATCATGGGCAATCCGGATCGACCGGAACTCGGCGAAGAACTGACAAATAGTTTCTGCCGCACCGATCCTGAGATCGCCAAGGCGTTTGCACGGGTGACATTCACCTCAGACAATCGCAGCGACCTTCCTGAAGTCACCGCCAGAACGCTGATCCTTCAATGCCGCGATGATATCATCGCCTCCGAAGAGGTCGGCGAATTCGTCCATCAGCAGATCCCAAATAGTCAATTGGTCGTGCTGAACGCCAGTGGCCACTGCCCTAACCTCAGCGCTCCCGACGAGGTCATATCTGCAATCCGGCGGTTCGTTCGATGACCGGTGGCGACACGCAGATCGTCATGCCGGCGGAAGACCTTGAGGACCTGTACGAAAACGCGCCATGCGGCTATCTTTCGCTGCAGCCGGACGGGCGCATCGTCAAGGTGAACCGAACGCTATCGACCTGGATCGGCATCCCTGCCGAGCAACTCCTCGGCAAACGACTTCGCGACCTGCTCAACACGTCGGGCCGTATATTTTACGAGACCCATTTTGCGCCTCTGCTGCGCATGCAGGGGTTTTTCAATGAGGTTGCCCTCGATCTTGTGACGGCGGACGGCAGAACCTTGCCCGTGCTCGCCAATGCAATGGAAAGACGCGCAGAAGACGGTGCCTTGCTTTTCACCCGTGTGACGATGTTCCAGGCTGCCGAGCGTCGCCGTTATGAACGGGAGCTGCTCGAGGCGCGCGCAGCCGCCGATGCAGCCGGTGCCATCGTCAAATCCCAGCTCGACCTTGAACAGCAAACCGCCGAATTGCGGGAGCAGTTCATCGCTGTCCTTGGCCATGATCTGCGCAACCCGCTTGCCTCGATTGCCGCCGCGGCGCGCATGCTGCGAAAGGAGGAACAGACCGATCGCTCGATTAACGTTCTCGATTTGATGCAGGGCAGCGTCGTTCGCATGTCCGGCCTGATCGACAACGTCCTCGACTTCGCGCGCGGACGATTGGGTGGCGGCATCACGCTCGAGAGGCGAGCGGAGCATCTCGAACCGATCCTGCGACAGGTCATCGGAGAACTCCGCTCCTGTCATCTCGACCGCGGGATTGAGGTGAGTATCGAATTCGCCGGACCGATAAATTGCGACAGCGGCCGGATTGGCCAGCTGGTGTCCAATCTGCTCGGAAATGCCCTTACCCATGGGAAGTCGGACGAACCGGTGCGGCTCTCGGCGGCAACTGTCGACGGAAGACTGGAACTTTGGATCGCCAACAGCGGCCCTCCGATTTCCTGCGATGCGATGACAAGGCTTTTTCAGCCTTATTTCAGAGGCGAAATCGGCACAAGTCAAAGAGGATTGGGGCTCGGTCTGCACATCGCTTCGGAAATCGCCCGCGCCCATGGCGGCACGATCACGGTCAGTTCCGATGACACGGAGACGCGCTTCACCTTTGTGATGCCCTTGGATTGATCCGGGCTGCACAGCCGGCCAGCGTAAGCGGCTATTCCTTGCTGTCGGTGCGCGCCTGGCGCAGAAGCCGGTCGCCATCTCGCCCCGCCTGGAATCCGGGCAACAAAAAACCGCCTTGAGGCGGTCGGGCATTCTATCGATTTCAGTTTGATTTAGTCTCCTCCTCCGCCATCTCCGCCACCGCCATCACAGCCGCCGTCGCCTGAGGCATCGAACCAGCCTCCACCTCCATCGCCGGAGCCTCCCAAATTGCCCCACCTGCGCTTGGTGTTTGCAGTGGTCTGGGTGGTGGCGCCTCTTTCTGCCCTTGCGATCAGCGCAAAGATCAGTGCGAAGCCTCCAACGAGCACGGTAATCACAAGAAATGTCTCCAATCAGTATCCTTTCGTTGTTTCAGGAAACCACGTTTCCTGACTAAAATAGTAGATTATTTTCCCGCTCCCGGAAATGACCTGAATATGAAACTTTCATGACAGTCTGGATCACGTCAAAACTCTGCGCTGCCTAAGGTGCAGCGCAGAGGATCTCGGACTGCCCCTTCACGCCGCCGCTCTTTGCGGAAAGAGGACGGCTTGCGGAGCGGCCTTGACGCCCGTCACGATCAAGGGGTCCTGATAGAGGCGAGGAGCCGGTATTCCCAGCCTGGAATGCAGCGTTGCGGCCGAACTCGGCAGGAACGGCAGGAGGCAGCGGACAATGATCGCAAGGCCATAGACTTGCTCGGCCAGGGAGGCGCCGAGACGCGCGGCGGTCGCCTTCCGTTCCTCCGGCGTGAGATCGGCAAGCAGGGCTTTCGCATCCGCCCATGGCGCGCGTTGTGCAAACCGCTTGTTCGCCACGCCGACAAACTCGAAAATATCAGCCAGCCCAACATGGAGTTCGTAGGCATCGAAGGCCTGGGCCACTTTCGCCGGAAGGCGGGCGGCGGCCTCGACGAACGCGCTGTCCGGCACCGGCGGAACGATCCCGTTGAACGAGGTGGAGAGAAGGGCAAGCACCCGGTTGGCGAGATTTCCGAGCTGTCCTGCCAACTCTCCCGACCATGCGGCTTCGAGACGTTCGGCCGAGAAGTCGCCATCATCTCCCGAGCGTATATGCCGCAGCAGGTAATATCGCAGCGCGTCCGGCGTTTCGTAGGATTGGATGATGCCTTCCGGATCGATGCCGTTGCCGGCCGACTTACCGATCTTCCTGCCGTCCACCGTGACGTAGCCGTGCACGAGGATCGACGATGGCGGCGGCAGGCCCGCGGACAAAAGGATGGCCGGCCAGTAGATGGCGTGGAACTTGGAGATGCCCTTGCCGACGACATGGATGCGTTGGCCGCCGTTCCAATAGCGCGGCAAGAGGGTTACATCGGACCCGTGGCCGAGACCGGTGAGATAGTTCGCCAGGGCATCGAACCAGACATAGACGACCTCATCTCCATCGGGGACGGGAACACCCCAGCCTCGCGCCCGCTCCGCACTGCGCGAGACGCTGATGTCGGTCAGGCCACGCCGCAGCAGGGCAAGGATTTCGTTGCGCCGATGGGCGGGAACGATCCGAAGCTCGCCGGTCTCAATGAGCTCAAGCAGCCGGCCGCCGTATCGGGAGAGACGGAAGAACCAGTTCTCCTCGCGGATGGTCTCAAGGGCAATGCCATGTTCCGGGCAGCGCCCGTCATCGAGTTCCGACGGCTCGTAGAATTGCTCGCAACCGACGCAATAGAGACCCTCATATGCCTTGCGATAGAGGTCGCCATTGCCGGCGCATGCCCTCCACAAGGCATGGACGCAGGCGATGTGCCTTGGATCGCGGGAGGTGCGAACGAATTCCTCGTTGGAGATATCGAGCAGACGGCCGAGGCGCTCGAACCTGTCTGCATTCGCATCCACGAAGTCCTTCACGGGCAATCCCGCGGCTTCCGCCGACCGGACATTCTTCAGGCTGTTGTCGTCGGTTCCGCACTGGAACCTGACGTCGTGGCCGAGAAGCCGGAAATGGCGGGTATAGGCGTCGGCCTGGACAAGCTCCAGGGCGAAGCCCACATGCGGCGCGGCATTCACATAGGGGATCGAGGTGGTGATGTAGATCTTGTTCATCGGCGTTTCCTTTCGAAGGCTGTTATTGCCCGCGAGACGGATCGACCCATGAAAAGACCGCCTCGAGGGCGGTCGCTGGTGCATTCTGGACGCACGAAACCCGCCACGCTATGAGCGCGGCATCATCATCACGAAAGTGCTGATCACGGTGTTGTCCATGCAAATTTCCTAGCATTGCGGAGTGTTTTGAACAAGCGCTCCTGTGACCAGAAATGGTGCTTCAGCTCTGGCCAAGCATCAGCGATACGCGCGGGCCTCTATCAGGAAAAATTCTCCAGCACGGCCAGGAATGTGTGCCGGTCGCCCTGCCCTTCGGTCAGGCGCACACGGCCTTCGATGTCTGCGAGGTGGTGGTCCATCAGCTGTTGCGCCTTGGCGAGGTCTTTCGCCTTCAAGGCGGCTACGATCATCCGATGGTGGTCCGCGCCGCAGTCGTCCTTGCGGTCTTCCTCGTAGAGCGACATGACGAGGGAAAGCCGGGCGACGATCTTGGCGAGCACTTCGGTCAGCACCGGATTGCCGGCCATTTCGGCGAGCACGATGTGGAACTTGCCCGACAGAACCGTCTTCGACTTTTCGTCGCCGTGGTGGTGGATGTGCTCTTCTTCGTCCGTCAGCTTTTGCAGCGCATCCAGCTGCTCCGGCGTGACCCGGGCGATGACGAGTTCCAGAAGCAGCCTCTCTATCTTCCGACGCGCCTCGAAAAGGCTCTTTGCCTGCTCGACGCTCGGCTCGGCGACGAAGGTGCCGCGATTTCTCTTGCGTTCCAGCAGGTGGTCGCTCTCAAGCACACCGAGTGCCCCGCGCACGACGGTTCGGCTGACACCGAAATGCTCGGCGATCGCCTCCTCCAGAATTTTGGTACCGGGCTTGAGCGCACCCTCGCCGATGGCGGCGGCAAGCGTGGCGCGGATACGCTCCGAAACATCGTCATGGGTATCGGCGCTCTCCACCGACCCATTGGTCGCTGCCATCGCTTTGGGACTCTGACGGCGCATCTTTCTCATTGCAGTCTCCAAATTGCCTCTGGCGGCCCGGCGTGGATTCGATCGATCACCAGATATCCGTGCCCGATAATTATTTCCATAAGAATATTCTTGCGTAGATCATCTCGGCACAGGTAATTCGATCGACGGTACCGGCGAAAACGCCGACACCGCCTTGGGACTCAGGCCGCTTTCTGCTTCTTTTCCGGCACCGACAGGGCAATACCCTTTTCGGCGCAAACCGCCTCGACATGACGCGCCGATTGCTGGATGAAGCCGATCGCCTCGGCAAAGCCGTAGGACTGATTTTCGTAGGTCGGGTAGCCGTATTGGCGGCATTCATAGGCTACCCAGTCCGGGAATTCACCTGAGGCGACCCGTTTCTCATAGGCATCCACCATCGCCATATAGGCCGCAAGCTCATCCGCCGTCAGGTCGGGGTGGCCGGCGCGCCAGATAGGATCGTCGATCTCGATGCACTGGCGCGGATTGGCTTTGCGGGGCTTGTCGGCGACAGACTGGGCGACTTCCAGCGACAGGTTCAGCGTCGGGTGGGCGTCCGCAAGAATGGGAAGGATCGCGGCGAAATCGACGATGCCGCCGCCAACGGGTCTGGTCTGGAAATCGAGACCACCCGGAGCGCGCCCGACATAGGCATCCTTGATATGGGTTTGGCGGATATGGGGAGCCAGCCGCTTGGCGGCGAAGACCGGATGCTCGCCCCGCTGCAGTCCGTTTGCCGTGTCGAAGACGACGCCGACGCAATCGGCGCCGACCTTCTCGATCAATCGCAGGATCTCGAAGGAGGTGATCTCGTCATGGGTTTCGATGTTCATGTGCGCGCCATTGGCGCGGGCGACGGGCGCCAGCTTGCGGAGGACCTTTTCGATTCCGAGCAACTGCTCTTCCCAGGTCACATCGGTGCGGAAGCGGTCATTGGCCAGCCGGCCACGATATTCGCTCTTGAAATTGCCCGGAGCAACCCAGAGCTCATGGCAGCCGATTGCGGCACTTGCCTCGATCATGCGCGTGAAACCGGCAATGATATCGCCGCCGCCGGCTGCCCGCAGGGCCGGTTCCTCGGCGCTGCAATAGGGATTGATCTTGCCGATGCCGCTTTCGAGATAGAGGCCAAGGTCGTCAGCCTTCGCCCTGATCTCGCGCAGCAGGCCGCTGTCGAGATCGGGGCTCATGTCCAGCGCCGTACTGAAGAAAATGCCTGCGAGCCCAAGTTCCTTGACGTGATCAAGGCTTGCCAGAGGCCCCCGCTTCTTTGCCTCGGGCAGCTTTATGCTGTCGATTCCCAATTTCATGTCATGCTCCTCTGCTGTTTCCTGATGGGGCGCGCTGCACTGGCGACCCCTTCGTTGTTGATCTCAATTCACGTCGATGGATCGGCGATCACGCCCGTCCGGGAGCGCGAGACTTCTCTGCTGTCCGGCCTTTCGGAACGAGACTCTTTTCGAGATAGTGCTGGCCTATGGATGCGACACTCGTGATGGCGAGGTACCAGATCGAAGCGACGAACAGCAGTTCGATGACCAGGAAGTTCCGGGCGTAGATCGCCTGCGCCTGCGTCAGCAGATCCTGCATGCCGATGACCGAGACGATGGCACTGGCCTTCAGCATGCCGATGGCCTGGTTCCCCGTCGGCGGCACGATGATACGCGTGGCCTGGGGCATGATGACGGTGAGAAAGGTCTGTGCCTTTTTCAGCCCGAGCGCCGTGGCCGCTTCGCGCTGGCCGCGATCGACCGCGATCAGGCCGCCGCGGATGATCTCCGACATGTTTGCCGCTTCATGCAGCCCCAGCGCCAGGAAGCCGGCCAGGGCCGGCGTCACCAGATCGTTGATCGAAATGGTGAAGGCTCCCATCCCGATCTGCGGGATGAAGAGGGCGATATTGAACCAGAAGAAGATCTGGACAATCAGCGGCACGCCGCGAAACCACCAGACGAAACCAGCCGCGATGGCTTTGAGAACCAGGTTATGGCTCGTCGCCATCAGCGCCAGCAGGCATCCGAGCACGATGCCGAACACCATGGCACCAGCCGTCAACTCAAGCGTCAGCAGCACGCCGCGCAGGATTGAAGGATCCACCAGATAGCGGGGGATCTCGGACCATTGGATGCTTTGGCTCTGCCCGACGATGAGCGCAAAGAAGGCCAGCGCTGAAATCGCGATGGCACCGGTTGCGATCTGGCCCCAACGCATCGGCCTTCCGACCGATGGTGCGAGGGAGAACGTTGTTGGTGAAGCTTGAAACAGAGCCATCGGCGTCAATCCGCGGGCATGCTGGCGGCATCATTGACCTTGACGGTCTTCACGGCCAGCGGTCCGAGGCTCCACTTCTTCATGATGGTCTCGTAGGCGCCAGAGTCCACCATCTGCTGCAAGGCGGCGACGACGCTGTCGCGCAGCTGCGGATTGTCCTTGGCCGTCAGCATGCCGAGATAACCGACGGCAAGGCGGATGTCCGGCAGCGCCTGCAGGCCCTTGCCGTTTCCGGTCTGGTGTTCGGTCGTGTAGACACTGGTGGCGTAACCGTTGACCGTGGCGTCAGCCCTCCCCGTGCGGACGGCCTGAAGCACATCCGGCATCTTCGGGATCGACATGATATTGACCGGGGTCGCGCATTTGGCCGATGCCGCCTCGACCATCTTCGCCTGGAAGGTGCCGACGGGAACGGCGACCTTCTTGCCGCACAGATCCTCCATGCCCTTGATGGCGAGAGGATTGTCCTTGATCGTCATGATCGTCGTCGCGTCATACATATAGTCGATGACGTCGACCTGCTTTTCCAGCTCCGGATCGTCGTTGATTCCCGAGATCGAGATGTCGAAGCGCTTTGCCAATATGGAGGGCACGATCGCCGCACCCGCCCCGACATCGGTCATCTCAACATCGACACCCAGGATGACGCCGAGTGCGGCAGCGATATCGGCATCGATGCCGATCAGCTTGCCATCCTCGCCGTGAAAGCTGATCGGTGGCGTCAGGTCGGTCGCGACCTTTAATACGCCCGATGACTTGATGGAGGGCGGCAGCCCGTCGGCCAGTTTCTGCGTGAGGACGACGCCGGGGAGCTTGGCGACATCGGCATCAGGCGTCATCTTCTCAGCGGCACCTCCGGCGGCATAAGCAGAGGCCGCGATCAAAGAGACCATCGCTCCGGCAACCCCGGCCTTCAAGATTTTCTGAATGCGCATCATGTGATCCCCTTTCATTTTTGTACCGGTGAATTCTCGGGATCATCCATGCAATCGCCGTGCCACCTGCAGTGGCGCGTCAATAATCACCTGATATCAATAGGGTTTTTGTTGATGACGACATTTCGGATAGAGTTTCGCAATATAATTCGCATGAAGTTTCGAACATACGATGCACATTTTTTACGCTTCCCGGCCCTGCCGCATCACGTTTGACCGCCTCATTCGCTCACAAGACCCAAAAACACCTCTTCAGATGCCAAATCCCGCGCTTTTCGGCGCTTGATCGCCCGCTCAGGGGCCGTGGCTGTTTCTATCTGATGCCCATTTAATATACGACGCTGGCGAAAATTTATACAAAAACTAAATGCGAATTTCAAATCGAATATGTATTATTATAAACTTTCGAAACTTTATAAGTCGCAAATATTGCTTAATTTTCATTGGCTTGGCATTGACGACAAAGACGATCGGCAAAACTGGCATGCCGCTTGCAATTCGTTTCTCATGAACAAGCTCGACGCAAAATTTCTCGCCGGACCGCATCTCCGTCTTGTGCCGGAGACAGCGCAGCAATCCGTGACCTCGACCCAGAACCAGGGAGGCCCTATGCAAGGCATACCGAATATGGCTGAACGCAAGCGGCTCAGCGTTCAGGGCCTCACCCACAGTTACGGTGGCCAGAACGCCATCAGCGACGTGGCTTTCGATATCGAGGCCGGCGAGATCGTTGCCCTGCTCGGGCCGAGCGGCTGCGGCAAGTCGACCGTACTGCGCGCCATCGCCGGGCTGATCCAGCCGAAGGCGGGCAAGATTGTGCTCGGAGAGAGAGATTTAGCCGATGTCTCGGCCCGCTCGCGCGGCGTCGGCATGGTCTTTCAAAACTATGCTTTGTTTCCGCATCTGACGGTCGCAGAAAACATCGCCTATCCGCTGGCCTGCCAGAAGCTTCCTCGCGCTCAGCGCAAGGCGCGCGTCGAGGAGATGCTGTCTCTCGTCAGGCTCAAGGATTATGGCAACCGCCTGCCGCGCGAACTCTCCGGCGGCCAGCAGCAGCGCGTCGCCGTTGCGCGTGCCATTGCCGGGCGCCCGTCCCTTCTGCTTCTCGACGAACCCTTCGGTGCGCTCGACCGCGCCTTGCGTTTCGATCTGCAGGTGGAGCTGCTGCACCTGCAGAAGACGCTCGGCATCACGACGCTGATCGTCACGCATGATCAGGAGGAGGCCCAGAGCCTCGCAAACCGCCTGGTGCTGATGAACAAGGGCAATGTCGAGCAGATCGACACGCCGATGACCGTCTATGACCGCCCGAAGACGCTCTTCGTCAACACCTTCATCGGCCAGGCAAACCTGCTCAATGGAACGGTGCTGCGGCTCGATGCCGAGAGCACGCTGATCGGCCTTGCGAATGACCGGACCCTGCTCCTGCCGCGCCGGCTGAACTTCACCCTCGGCTCGAAGGTCACGATCACCTTCCGGCCGGAAGAGGTTCGCCTGTCGACGCAGCCGAGCGAGAGCGCCCTGCCCGTTCGCATGACGGTTTCCGTGCCGCTCGGCCCTTCCCTCGTCCATGACCTTGTTCTGGAAGACGGTACAGGCCTGCGCGCTTCCGAGGTCAGAGGCCCCTCCACATTCATTCCCGAACCGGGAACGCCGCTATTTGCCGAGATCGACACCGCAAGGTGTCACGCCTTTCCGGGCGAACCGGAAATCATGAGTGAAGAAACAGATCAACAGAGGTGAACGTGATGAAGGACTTTCAGATTACCCGTCGTGGGTTCGGTTTCCTGGCGGCCGGTGTCGCCGCATCGGCCGTGCTTCCATTTGCCGCCCGCGCTGCCGGCGGCGGAGCCGTTGCCGCCACTTTCCCAGGCAGCTGGGAGGATGCCTACCGCACAGTGCTGACGCCGATGGTCAAGGATGCAGGCTACGACCTGACCATTGCGCCGGCGATGGCGCAGGACCAGCTTGCCAAGATCATGGCAAGCCCCGGCAACCCGCCCTATGACACGCTGCTGATGTCGCCCGGCCAGATGGCCGTCGCCATCGAGAAGGATCTCATCCAGAAGATCGATCCGAGCAAGCTCAAGAACTGGGGCATGCTCGATCCGTCCTTCCAAGGCGAATACGGCCCGACCGTGACCATCGAAGTCAACGGCATTGCCTACAATCCCGATCTCGTTCCGAAGCCGAAGGGTTATCGCGATCTCTTTGAAAACCCGGCTTATAGCGGCAAGGTTTCCTGGACCGGCTTTGCCTCGAACACCGCCGTCATGGCCTATACCGAGATCGCCAAGATCTTCGGCTCCGGCCCGAACGACATGGACGCCGTCTTCAAGCTGTTCAAGGATCATCCGGAGCATCTGAAGGGCGTGGTCGATAGCACCAACCATCAGATGACGCTGTTCCAGCAGGGCGAAATCGCCGTCTTCATGTGCTCGACCGGCAATGTCGCCCATCTGAAGAGCCTCGGCCTCAATGCCGAATTCGTCCATCCGGAGACCGGCTCGCCCGCAGCCCCCGTCAACATCCACCTGACCAAGGGCTCGGCCAATCTAGACGCGGCCTATGCCTATATGGATGCCGCGATCTCCAAGGCCGCCCAGGACCAGCTCAAGGAGCCGCCGACCGAGATGTTCCCGACCAACAAGGACGTGGCGCTGACACCGGGCATCGAAGCCTATGTCACCCGCGACCAGATCAAGACCATGGTCTATCCGGACTGGGTCGCGATCAACAAGAACCGCGACGACTGGATCCGCCAGTTCGACGCACTCGTTGCCGGTTGAGGTGATGTGATGAAGGCGAGCGGCTTCCCATACGTCCTACCGATGCTGTTGCTTTCCGTGGCGTTCTTCGCAACGCCGCTCGCCGTCCTCGTCGGTTTCAGCTTCGCCGGTCCCGGCGGAGCGACCCTCGAACATTATGCCCGCTTCTTCGGCGACGCGTTCAATTTCCGCGTCCTCGTCAATACCGCAAGGCTCGGGCTCGAAACCGTCATCGGCACGACCTTGCTTGGCGTGCCGATCGCACTCCTCTACTGGCACGGCGGCCGAAACCTGCGGCAGGTTCTGATCTTCCTGACGCTCATTCCGATGCTGACCAGCAATGTCGTGCGCACCTTCGCCTGGATCGTCATCCTCGGGCGCCAGGGGCCGATCAGCGAAGCGCTGGTCGGCCTCGGTCTGACGGGAATGCCGACCAGCCTGCTGTTTACCGAACTCGGCCTGGTCATGGCCATGTGCCAGATCGATCTGCCGCTGATCATCCTGCCGCTGATCGCCATCCTGTCGCGCACGCCGGTGCAACTGACGGAAGCGGCCCAGGTTTCCGGCGCCGGTCCCTGGCGCATCTTTGTCACTGTGCTTTTGCCGCTGATGCTGCCGGGTCTGCTGGCGGGCTGGATCCTGGTCTTTGCCAGCACCAGCAGTTCCTTCGTTACCCAGGCCGTCATCGGCGGCGCGCGCAACGTCTATGTTCCGCAGCTGATCTACCGCGAGGTCGGTACTCTGTTCGACTGGCCGCTGGCCTCGGCCATCGCCGTCGTCCTGCTGCTGTCCACCGGCTGCCTGCTGGTCGCCCTTACCATGATGTCCCGTCACAGGAGGTTGGTCGGTCATGCGTGATCGTCGCGAAAATCCCATTCCCGTCATGCTCTACAAGGCATTCGTCTACGGATTTGGCGGGCTCTGCGTCATCTATCTCGTGGCACCGATCGTGATAGCGCTGACGATGTCGTTCACCTCGGGGCAGACATTGAAATACCCGCCGCAGGGCTTTTCGCTCAGGTGGTATGCGGCGCTGCTCGATCCGGTGCGCTCGGCAACCGAACATATCGCCGCCTGGAACTCGCTGAAGATTGCCGGCCTTGCCGTCCTCGGATCGCTGATCTTTGCGGTTCCGGCAACCATCGGCATGACGCGCATGAAGCACAGCACCGCCGGCACCATCGAGCCGCTGCTTCTCGCCCCGCTCGTCCTGCCGAGCCTCGTCTACGGCCTTGCCGCCTTGATCGTCGCCAACTTCATCGGCTTCAAGCCGTCGCTCTGGCTGACCGTATCAGGCCATGTCGTGGTCTTCGGGCCGCTGATGTACCGCGCCGCCTCCGTCGTCGCCCAGGGCCTCAATCCCTCGCTTGCCGAGGCATCGACGACGATGGGCGCGAGCTGGTTCATGACCCTGCGGCGCGTCACCTTGCCGCTATTGATGCCCGGCATTCTGGCCGGCGCATTCCTCGTCTTCATCCAGTCGCTCGACAATGTGTCGGTATCGCTTTTCCTCGCCGACGCCCGAACGACGGTCCTGCCGCTGCGCATGTTCGCGCTGATCGAGGAATCGCTCGATGTGCGCGTCGCGGCAATCTCCGGAATTCTGATCGCCGTGACACTGGTCGGACTGCTGGTTGCCCGGCGCGTGCTCGCGCCGCCCCGGCAGGCCTGAACAATCCGTCATTGACCTATGCCTGAACTTGGAAGGAACAAACTCATGAACATGCGCGCGACAAACGCAGGCGGCGGGATGGGATCGCTGCTGGCCGATTTCCAACCGGATTTCGACTTCTCCGCGCCCTTGCCGCTTCCTGTCGAAGAGTTCGAGGATCGCCTTCGCAGAATTCGCCGTCAGGCGGTCGAGGCCGGTCATGACGCGCTGATCGTTCACGCCGGCAGCGTCGGCTGGTTCCACGCTTCGAACGCCTATCTTCGCTATATCTGCGACTGGATGCGCGAAGGCGTGCTGATCATTCCGACCGATGCCGACAAGGCGATGGTGCTTCTCTCCTTCTTCACGCAATCCGTCCTGCTTCCGCCGGGCGGCGAGCCTGTGCTCGTCGACGAAATCTGGCAGATCGGCCCGATCGGCCGCGAATATGCCGACCGTCCCGGCGATTCCGTCATCAAGACCGCCGAGAAATGCGCCGAGGTTCTCGCCAGTCTCGGTCTTGCCAAGGCCCAGATCGGCAGGATCGGCGACCGTACGTCGCTGACCTTCTGGTCTGCCCTCGACGAACTGCTGCCGAAGAGCAAGTTCGTGGCTGACAACGCCATTCTCGACCGCATGCAGAAGGTCCGCTCACTGCCCGAGATCGAGATGTTCCGCGCCGCCGCCCAGCTGATCAGCATCGGCACGCAGGCCGCCTATCATGTGGCGAAGTCAGGCGTCACCGACCATGAAATCCTTGCCGCCTTCACCTATGCGCAGATGGCGCTCGGCGGCGAAACCGGCGACGGCTACCAGATCGGCATCAATGAATTCGGCACCCATTGCGGCAAACCCTATGGCCACATCGTCAGGCCCGGCGACCTCATCAACCTCTATATCTCCAACGTGACCTATCGCGGCTATACCGCCCAGACCGCCCGCATGATCGCGATCGGCGACATCACCAGCCATCAGGAGGATGTGCTTGCCGCCTGCACCGAAGGCGTCAAGCGGGCCGAAAAGCTCATCAGGCCCGGCGCATTGATGCGCGACGTCAATAACGCCGCCTTCGAACCGATGATCGAGCGTGGCATGCTTTCGTCACCGGAAGCGCGCACCATGCCCTATAACTGGTCGCCGATGCCGGATGGCGGCGCACGCCTGATCCCCCATCAGTATGTGAAGGACATCGACTGGGAGGCGCAGGGCCGCAAGCTCATGCACGTCTATCCGGCAACGCACGGACCGCACAATCCGAACCTCGGCCATTCGGTCGGCATGGCCGGCGGCCAGAACAGCTTCAACATCTCCTCGCATAACTACGACAGGATGGAGGAAGGCATGGTCTTCGTGCTGCACACGCAGTGGCTGGAACCGCTGTCGGCCGGCTGCAATATCGGCGACATGTATGTCGTGACCAAGGACGGTTTCGAGAACCTCAGCCGCCATACCCCGCTTGAAACCCACCGCATCGCTGCCGAGGCCTGACATGACCCATCATAAACAACACACGCATTTCGATTTCGCCAAGCTGACCGAGCGCGAGCGTTACAAGATCCTCATCGGCACGGTCATTCCCCGCCCGATCGCGCTGGTGACGACGGTGAGCAAGGAAGGTCTGCCGAATGCCGGCCCGTTCAGCTTCTTCAACGTCCTGACCCACGACCCGGCAATCGTCGCCATCGGCGTCGAGAATCATGCCGACATGCGCTTCAAGGATACCGCCCGCAACATCCGCGAAACCGGCGAGTTCACGGTCCATATCTGCGATGACGCCCTTGTCGACCAGATGGAAGTCTGCGCCATCAAGTTCGGGCCCGAGATCGACGAACTCTCGGAAGCCGGACTGGCAACGGCGCCGGGACAGATGGTCAGAAGCCCGCGCATCCTGGCCGCACCCGCAGCACTCGAATGCCGCCGCCACACCACCCTGCAGGTCGGCCCGGCGCGCGAAATCATCCTCGGCGAAGTGCTCGGTGTCTACGTCAGAAGCGATGCGGTCAACCCGACGAACCTGCATATCGACCAGCAACTGATGGACGCCGTCGGAAGGATGGGCGGCCATACCTACACCAGGACGCGCGACCAGTTCGACATCAAGACGCAGACCAAGGAGGAGTGGAGTTCGCGAAAGAGCGTTTCAGAGCCGGTCAGCGCATAGCCGGGCTCGGGCTCCAGCCCATCGCGTGCCGTTGGGTGATCAGGTCCAATATGTCGAGGGTGAGGTGAATGACCGGCTGGAACTGACCGCCCTGCTTGTCCGTGTCCGGAAGGGATCGTTGCCTGATTGGCGAACGGTTTCGTGATGTGATAGCAAGACACGGGAATTGCACGCTCTCGGCGCGGCATGCCCATGTTGGGTGGAAGGGTCTGCTGCTGTGATCCGCACAAAGGTCGACACACTGTGGTTTAAGCGGTGCTGCGCGTTCCACCTGCAGTTCTTTCCCGATCGCGAGGCACTGTCAAAGCTCTGCAGCTTGCAGGGCAGTATCGAGCGAGACAGCACAGCCCCGCTCTTACGCGTCCCGTCTACAAGTCTGCACATGACCGTCGTCACTTTGGTCAGCGCAGCGACCTAACTCAGTATTCCAAACGACGAGGTCTGGAGGCTGAATGGGGGAAGATGGAAGGAGATCGCGGATAGACTGGTCGAAGAGACCCCGCCATTTGAGCTCCATTTTCATGAGGTGGCTGCTTCGGAAGCCGCTATCTTCGTAAAGGCTGAGGAGCCGCCGGCATTGCGCAGGCTTCGTTCGGCCATTTCAAATGCCATCTGCTTCGAACAGTGGCGTCCAACCCCGCCTCGAATAGCGCACATAACACTGTTCAGATTTTCTGCAGAAGACAGGCTACCCGCAGTCAACGTCGACGCAGGCTTATTGCCCACGGCAGTGAAGGTTGGATCCCTTAAATTGCTGGAAGAGCGCGTTTATCCAAGCGTCGAGATCAATATACTCAGCGAGCCACTCCTCCGGGGCAAAAGCACCTAATGGCAATTCTGGTTGGTCGAGCGGCTCTGCTTTGCCCCTAATTCAAAAACCGATAAAGCCAGTCGCGCGTCTCCTCCGGCAACGGAGCCGGCGATTCGTCTTCGGGGGCGTGGGCCTGCCAGATGATTTCCACCTCGGCGGCGCGCTCCTCGCCCGTCTCGATCGAAATGAGGAAGCCGATGGAGCGCACGCCGATCTTGTCGACGGTGGCGGTGAAGGTTGCCGGCTCGTCGTAGTGCAGCGGGCGGTGGAGAAAGCAGGAAACCTTGCTGGGGCTATAGACGGGTTCGTCATCGACATCGGGCCGTGAGGACCAGAAGCTCGCAAGCACGGACTCGGCATAGGAAATATAGGATGCCAGAAACATCCGGCCGGTCATATCGACATCGCGAAACGGCACGCGTATTTCCGCCACATCAGGACGTTTCGACTGACTCATCAACAGATCTGCCTTACAGAGTTCCCATGGCAACACTACTTCATAATTGCTTATACCGGAACCGGCTTAAGGATAAAATTACGCAATAGTTCAAAGTGTTACAGTGTTCTCCACGTATCGGAAAGATGCGGGGCAGTTGCAATGGACCTGATCGACGGGAACGGCGCAAATGAGACAGTTGTGATAGGCAAACGGTTGGACGGCGCGACAAGAGCGCTTGTTGAAATCGTCAGGCGATGCCCCATCTGCTGTGGCACATGACATAAGCGACCGATAGAGTGTCTTCATGAGCACCCGTCTTTATGAACACCCGATCTTCCTGGAACATGTGACGCCCGCCGGCCATCCGGAGCGATCGGACAGGATCCGCGCCATCAACGTTGCGCTGGAACATCCAAATTTCGAGCGGCTGGAGCGCCGGCAGGCGCCGCAGGCGAATGAGGATGCGGTGCTGCTGGCCCATCCCGAAGAACATCTCATCGCCGTCATGCGGGAGATCCCCGAGGAAGAGGGTGAGATCAACCAGATCGAAGCCGACACCTATGCCAGCAGCAAGAGCCTGCAGGCGGCGCTGACCGGCATTGGCGGGGCGATGGCGGCGGTGGACGACGTCTTTACCGGCCGGGCCGACAATGTCTTCGTCGCTGCCCGCCCGCCGGGGCACCATGCCGAGAAGATGACGGCGATGGGCTTCTGCTTCTTCAACAATGCGGCGATCGCCGCCCGCCATGCGCAGAAGACGCATGGCGCCGAGCGCATCGCCATCGTCGATTGGGATGTGCACCACGGCAACGGCACGCAGGATATCTTCTGGGACGATGCCTCGGTGCTGTTCTGCTCGACGCATCAGATGCCGCTCTATCCCGGCACCGGCGCCAAGGATGAGAAGGGCACACACAACACCATCGTCAATGCGCCGCTGTCGCCGAATGTCGGCAGCGACCACTTCCGCGAGGCGTTCAAATCGCGCGTGCTGCCGGCCCTTGACGATTTCCGGCCGGATCTCATCATCATCTCCGCCGGCTTCGACGCGCATCACCGCGATCCCTTAGCGCAGATCAATCTGACCGGCGAGGATTTCGACTGGGCGACCGGGCGGGTGCTCGAACTCGCGGACCGGCACGCGAAGAACCGGGTCGTCAGCCTGCTCGAAGGCGGTTATGATCTCGAGGGACTCGCCGAATCGGCGGGCATGCATATTCTGAGAATGATGAAGGGTTGAGAATGACTGACAGCGCCAAGCCTGAGGTATCAGGCCTTTCCTTCGAAAAGGCGGTCGCCGAACTCGAAAGTATCGTCGCCCGGCTGGAACGCGGCGATGTGGCGCTGGATGAATCGATCGAGATCTATGAGCGCGGCGAAGCGCTGAAGAAACATTGCGAGACCCTGCTTTCGGCCGCCGAAAACCGCATCGAGAAGATCCGGCTCGACCGCGCCGGCAAGCCGCAGGGCGTTGAGCCGCTCGACGGCGCCTGAGACAGCAAACTCCCTTTTGAAGATGCTTGGCTATCGGCTTCGGACCGATCTATGATCCCGAAACGATGAGGGGACAAGGAAATGTCGGACAGGTTGAAGGGCAAGGTCGCCATTATCTCGGGCGGCGCGACTGGCATGGGCGGTGCCGCCTCGAAGCTTTTTGCGGCGGAAGGCGCGCGTGTTGCGATCATCGACCGCAATGGCGATGCAGCCGCAGAGACCGTGAAGCACATCCGTGATGCCGGCGGCGAGGCCGATTGCTGGACGGCCGATGTCTCGGACGAAGCCGCCGTCAGTGCCGCCGTCGCCGGTGTCGAGGAACGCTACGGCGCAGTCACCGTGCTCTTCAATCACGCCGGCACGATCGTCATCAAACCTTTTCTCGAAACGACCGTCGAGGAATGGGACTGGCTGCATGCCGTCAATGTGCGCTCGATGTTCCTGATGACCAAGGCCGTGCTGCCGAAGATGATTGCGAGCGGCGGCGGGTCGATCGTCTGCACCTCGTCGATCTCGGCGGTCGCCGCTACGCCGATGGAAGTGCTTTACGACACGACCAAGGGTGCCGTGCACATGTTTGCCCGGGCTATTGCGGTAGAATTCCGTGACCGCAATATCCGCTGCAACGCCGTCTGCCCCGGCTTCATCCGCACGCCGCATGGCCTGCGGGAGGTGGCCGGCCTGCAGGCGCTCGGCGTCGACGTTTCGGATGCCGCCATTGCCGCGCAGCAGGGGCGGATCGGCGAGCCCGAAGATGTGGCGCGGGCCGCCCTTTATCTCGCCAGCGACGAGTCGAGCTTCGTCAATGGCGCCCATCTCTTCGTCGACAACGGTTTTACCGCGATCTGAACCAATCGCGCTTTCAAGTGTTGGAGCGTCTTAGCGCGTCCGGTTGGACGCGCGGCGCACTTTCCAGTGTTGGAGCGTCCTTTGCGCGTCCGATTGGACGCGCGGCGCTCCAGGCGCTATCTGTGAGCGATGACGCGCGGCACTGTAGCGATTGGAGATCCCCATGTCCTTCTTTCCCGGTAAAGACCCCCTGCCCGGCGATGCCTTCGCCTGCGACGCGATCGAGAGCCTGATCATCCCGCGCACCAGCGATATCGGCGGTTTTCAGGTGCGCCGCGCCCTGCCCAGCCGGCAGCGGCGGCTGGTCGGCCCGTTCATCTTCTTCGACCGCATGGGGCCGGCGATCCTGAAGCCCGACGAGGCGCTCGACGTCAAGCCGCATCCGCATATCGGGCTGTCGACGGTCACCTATCTGTTCGACGGCGAGATCCGCCATCGCGACAGCCTCGGCACCGAAAAGGTCATCCGTCCCGGCGATATCAACCTGATGACGGCCGGCCGCGGCATCGTGCATTCCGAACGCACGCCCGACAATCTGCGCGGCCATCCGCTGCTGATGTCGGGGCTGCAGACCTGGCTGGCGCTGCCCGACGACAAGGAGGAGATCGCTCCCGCCTTCACCCATACGGAAAAGTCCGCCATGCCGTTGATCGAGACGAGCGGTGTGCGCGGGCGGGTGGTCATCGGCTCGTTTGAAGGCATGACATCGCCGGTCGGCGTTTTCTCCGACACGCTCTATGTCGATCTCGACCTGCAGCCGGGCGCCAAATTTCCCTTCGGCGCGGGCCACGAAGAGCGCGCCGTCTATGTGCTCTCGGGCGAAGTCGTCATATCAGGCGACCGTTTTGCCGCCGACCAGCTGCTGGTCTTCCGACCGGGCGATGCGATCACGCTGGAAGCTGGCCGCGATGGCTGCCACCTGATGCTCTTCGGAGGGGCGGCGCTCAATTCGAAACGTTATATCTGGTGGAATTTCGTCTCCTCCTCGAAGGAGCGGATCGAACAGGCCAAGGAGGAATGGCGCAGCGGCCGCTTCGATATCGTTCCCGGTGACGAAGAGGAATTCGTGCCTTTGCCGGAAGGCTGAACCCGCCCGAATCCGGACCCTGATCGAAGAAATAGAGGGTGATATCCGCTGAAAAGCGCTCACGTTTTTCGGCACCATGCTTTAATAGTGGGAGCATGATGTTATCCGAAAACCGCTCACACTTTTCGGCATCATGCTCTAAGGTGAAAACCTTCGGTTCCTGAAATGCACTTGTTTTGCCGCAATCTAATCGAATAAAGCGGAACAAGGAAAAGCAAGAAAGAGCGCCCGCCCGTGACACAACTGCCGAAGACCCCCCTGCTCGACCAGGTCATCTATCCCGCCGACCTGCGCAAGCTCGAGGATCGCGACCTGCCGCAGCTTGCCCGCGAAGTCCGGGACGAAATGATTGATGCGGTGTCGCGCACCGGCGGCCATCTTGGCGCCGGTCTCGGCGTCGTCGAATTGACGATCGCCATCCACAGCGTCTTCGACACGCCTGATGATCGGCTGATCTTCGATGTCGGCCATCAATGTTATCCGCACAAGATTCTCACCGGCCGGCGTGACCGCATCCGGACGCTGCGCCAGGAAGACGGGCTGTCCGGCTTCACCCGCCGGGCGGAAAGCGAATATGATCCCTTCGGGGCGGCGCATTCCTCGACCTCGATCTCGGCCGGCCTCGGCATGGCGATTGCCGCCGACCTCGACAAATCAGACCGCCGCGTCATCGCCGTCATCGGCGACGGGGCGATGTCGGCCGGCATGGCCTATGAGGCGCTGAACAATGCCGGCGCGCTCGATGCCCGCCTCATCGTCATCCTCAACGACAACGACATGTCGATTGCGCCGCCGACAGGGGCAATGAGCGCCTATCTCGCGCGCCTTGCCTCGGGTCGCACCTATATGGGCTTCCGCGACCTCGGCAAGAAGCTGACGGCCTATCTCGGCAAGAACATCGACCGAGCGATCACCCGCGCCGTCGAGCATGCGCGCGGCTATGTCACCGGCGGCACGATGTTCGAGGAGATGGGCTTCTATCATATCGGCCCGATCGACGGGCATTCCTTCGACCACCTGCTGCCCGTGTTGCGCAACGTGCGCGACAATGGGCGCGGACCGGTGCTGATCCATGTCGTCACCCAGAAGGGCAAGGGCTATCCGCCGGCGGAAGCCGCGGCCGACAAATATCACGGCGTCAACAAGTTCGACGTCATCACCGGCGCCCAGGCAAGGGTCAAGCCGAATGCGCCGAGCTATACCAGCGTCTTTGCCGAAGCGCTGGTGCAGGAAGCCACCCTCGACGACAAGATCGTCGGCATCACCGCCGCCATGCCGAACGGCACCGGCCTCGACAAGCTCGCCGAGGCCTTTCCGTCGCGCTGTTTCGACGTCGGTATTGCCGAACAGCATGCCGTCACCTTTGCCGCCGGCCTTGCGGCCGAAGGCTACAAGCCGTTCGCCGCCCTCTATTCCACCTTCCTGCAGCGCGCCTACGACCAGGTCGTGCACGACGTGGCGATCCAGGGCCTGCCGGTGCGTTTTCCGATCGACCGTGCCGGCTTCGTCGGCGCCGACGGGCCGACGCATGCCGGCTCCTTCGACACCACCTTCCTCACCACCCTGCCCGGCTTCGTGGTGATGGCGGCGGCCGACGAGGCCGAACTCAAGCACATGGTGCGCACGGCTGTGGCCTATGATGGCGGGCCGATCTCATTCCGCTATCCGCGCGGCGAAGGCGTCGGCGTCGACATGCCGGCGCGCGGCGAAATCCTGCAGATCGGCAAGGGCCGCATCGTCAAGGAAGGCACCAAGGTGGCGCTGCTCTCCTTCGGCACCCGGCTTGCCGACTGTCTGCTTGCCGCCGAGGATCTCGATGCCGCCGGGCTTTCGACGACGGTCGCCGATGCGCGTTTCGCCAAGCCGCTCGATCACGACCTGATCCGCCAGCTTGCCCGCCACCACGAGATGGTGATCACCATCGAAGAAGGCTCGATCGGCGGCTTCGGCAGCCACGTGATGCATTTCCTCGCCACCGAAGGCCTGCTCGACAACGGCCTGAAGCTGCGCTCGCTCGTCATGCCCGACATCTGGATGGAGCAGGCCAAGCCCGAAGCGATGAACGCCCACGCCGGCCTCAACCGCGCCGGCATCGTCTCGACGGTGTTCAAGGCGCTGGGCCGCGGCGTTGCGGTTGGGGTTGCTGGGTAGGTGAATTTGTGAGGGGTGCCGTGTAGCCCCTCATCCGCCCTACGGGCACCTTCTCCCCGAGGGGAGAAGAGGGAATCGAGACGTCGCCGCAAATCTCTTCTCCCCTCGGGGAGAAGGTGCCGGCAGGCGGATGAGGGGGCCGCCCGGCAGGTCCTCTCAATAAAAAAGGCGGCGCATTACTGCACCGCCCTTTTCATTTAACGTCCCTGTGAAGGGCCCCCCTCAGAACTCCGTCCAGTCTTCCTTCACGGCCGCGGCGCTCGCCTGTCTTCCGCCGAAAGCCTTGGCGACGGTGCGGGTCAAAGCGTGGGCCGGAGAGGCGACCGGGCGGGCGTTGGTGCCGGCAACGGCTGCGCGCGGCGCCGGGGCCACCTGGCCGAGCTTGAACTGGCGCAGCAAGTCGTCGAGGGCGCTGGCTTCCTGGGCGAGCGCATGGCTGGCGGCGGTCTGCTCCTCGACCATGGCGGCGTTCTGCTGCGTGCCCTGGTCCATGTTGTTGACGGCGGTGTTGATCTCCTGCAGGCCGATCGACTGTTCGCGCGTGGCGGTGACGATGGCGCTGACGTGGTGGTTGATCTCCTGCACCTCAGAGACGATGACCTCCAGCGCCTTGCCGGTCTCGCCGACGAGGCCGACGCCGGCAACGACTTGTTCGCCCGAGGTGGTGATCAGCGCCTTGATCTCCTTGGCGGCCTTGGCCGAGCGCTGGGCGAGCTCGCGCACTTCCTGGGCGACGACCGCAAAGCCCTTGCCGGCATCGCCGGCACGGGCGGCTTCAACGCCTGCGTTCAGGGCCAAAAGGTTGGTCTGGAAGGCGATGTCGTCGATGACGCCGATGATGTTGGAGATTTCGCCAGACGACTTCTCGATCTGCTGCATGGCGGAGACGGCCTTGCGGACGACTTCGCCTGACTTTTCAGCGCCGAGGCGGGCGCGCTCGACGAGATTGCCGACATCCTCGGCGCGCTTGGCGCTGTCGCGGACGGTTGTCGTCACTTCCTCGAGTGCCGCGGCCGTCTGTTCGACGGCGGCAGCCTGCTGCTCGGTGCGGTGGGCAAGATCATCGGCGGCCGAGCGGATTTCGCCGGCGCCGGCATTGATCGCCGAGGCGTTGCGGCCGACCGATTGCAGTGCCGCCTGCAGCTTTTCGACGGCATGGTTGAAGTCATTGCGCAGGCTGTCATATTGCGAGGCGAACGGCGTCTGGATACGACCGGCCATATCGCCATTGGCAAGTTCGGCAAGGCCGCCCGCCAAAGCGTCGATGGCATAGCGGATCTCGCCTTCCTCGCGCGCCTTCTGCTCATCACCTGCCCGGCGCTGGCGCTCGGCGTCGTCGCGCATACGGTCGGTCTCGCCGGCAAGGCGCAGCTTCTCGATCGCCGCCTGCTTGAAGACCAGAACCGACTGGGCCATGCGGCCGATTTCGTCGCCGCGCTCGACAGCTGGAACCTCGATGTCGTTCTGACCGCCGGCGAGGCGATCCATGGCCGCAGTCATGCCAACGACCGGGCGGACGATGATGCGCGACATCAGCCAGGCGAGCATGGCGGCGGCCAGCGAGGCGAGGATACCGCCGGCAAGCAGCGTCATCTTCAGATCGCTGTTGGCATCGGCCCGGATGGCGGCGAGCGCATTCGATTTTTCACGCGCGGTGGCCTTGATCTTGGCCGAGGCCTGGCGGAAACCGTCGAGCTGGCCCTTGGTGGCATTAACGCCGATCTTGACGACCTCTTCGATCGGCATGTCGGTTTCCTTGCGCGCCTTGGTCTGCGGCTCGGCGAGTTCATGGAAATAGAGATCGGCCGCCTTCTGCATGCCGTCGATCATCTCGACCAGCTGCGGCTCGCCGGCGGCCGTCTGCTTGGCAGCGGCAATCGCCTTCAGCATCCGCTCGCGATTGGCGAAGACGTCGCCATAGGTGCTGTCGCTGCGAAAGAGGATGAAGCCACGCAGGTTGACGGCCTGTTCGAGCATCGCCTGCAGCGCATCGTCGATCTGGTTGACGAGCAGCTCGGACTTTTCCTGCTCGGCAGAAGCGGCTGCGGACGCCGTCGCCTTGGAATAAACGAAAGCGGAAACGGCGACGAAAATGAGAATGAGGGCTGCGAACGTGGCCGCAAGTTTACCGTTCAAGGATATGTTTTTGGCGGACATCGGTGGTTTCTCCTGACGACAGTCGACGCGGCGAGAGGCAGGTCGCGCGAGACGCGCAACCGCAGGGACGTTTGAACCTGAGAACATGATCGGAAATGCTTGCGCCTTCATGGCGCCGAGCAGTCCAGACGAACCGCTGCAATCAAGCCGAACCTATATGGGCAGGCTTTAAATTTGTTTAAATTTGTGCAGCGCAACAGCGGCCGAGCCGGCGGATTATTGTGCCGTTTCCGGAGGATTGAGGATCAGGATGTCGAAATCTTTTGTCGGATCGAAATCCTCTGATGTCATCCGGAAGGTCGTCGGACCGATCTTCCGAACGTTGCTGCCGCAGAAGCTGATGAGGCTTCCGGGCTTGCCCTTGTCGATCGTCAGCTGGAAGCGCTTGATCGGTCCCGCCCAGTTGGCGCCGGTCGACAGCACATAGGAGATCCAGCTTTCGGTATAGTTGGCGCCTCCCGCCTCGGCTTCCCGAGCACGCTGCTGGGCAACCTTGACGAAATCTCCGTCGAGGCAGTATTTGCGCGAATAGTCCTCGAAACGCTCGCCCTTCGGCTCGCCACCTTCGAGAAAGCTGATGGCAACGGTGCCGCCGACGGCCGGCTTGTAGCGATGCTCGACGCTGACTTTCTTCTTCGCCGGGAAGGTGGTGCGCCACCAATAGGTCGAGCGCAGCGTCCACAGCGGCACGAGATCCACCTTGGCGGTGCCGTCGGCGTCGCCCTCGGCCATGGGATAGACGAGGCCGCGGGCGATCCAGTCCTTGCGGACGGTTTCGGAAAGCTTGGCGAGCGCCTCGGTCGTCTTCTGGCTATAGGGCAGAACGGGAATGCCCAGCTTGGCGAACTCGTCGGTCACATCGATGCCGAGCGAGACGACGCGCTGCTGCAGCTTGGCGGTGATAGGCCTGCCATCCTGCACGGTGGAGAAATGCAGGAAATTATCGCTGTCATAATCGGAGATGGCGGAATTGTTGTCGACCTGGCCAGTGATGTCGGGCATCGGAAAGGCGACCAGGCTCTCGACAACCTTGTCGGAGCTATTCTCGAACACATAGTCGACGCGCACTTCCGAAGCGGAGATGAAGAGATCCTCTTCCGCCATACTGACATCGTCGGATTGGGCAAAGATCAGCCCGCCGGTCTTGACCTCGGCCATAGTGTCGTTCGCGAGCGCGGGCGATGCGATCGCTACCGCGACAATCAGAGTGAAGAGCTTCAGCATGGAACACCCCCGTGTCTGCGGTCCGCCCCGCGATCGCCGCGGCAGGATTATCGCCGAAAGCTTTTGAGGGTCAATGACGGTCTTGGGAACAAAATGCTTGCAACCGGCGGCTTTGCCGGTCATGCACAGCCGATGTCAGATCAAAACACCCAACGCCTCGACCAGCTTCTCGTCTCCCTCGGCCTCTTTGCCAGCCGCTCGCGCGCCCGCGACGCCGTGCAGCGCGGCACTGTCAGGATCGGCGGCCAGGTGGTCACGAAGGCCGGCGCGCTGTTTGGCGCGGACGCGGCCATCGAGATCGACGATCCGGCGCAGGACTACGTCTCGCGCGCCGCACTGAAGCTTGCCGCCGCACTCGACCATTTCCGGCTCGATCCCGCCGGCCATCACTGTCTTGATGTCGGCGCTTCCACAGGCGGCTTCACCGAGGTGCTGCTGCAGCGCGGGGCTGCGCATGTCACCGCGATCGATGTCGGCCATGGGCAGATGCACCCGCGCATATCAGGCGATCCGCGCGTGACCAACAGGGAAGGCCTCAACGCCCGCAACCTGACCGCAGACGATATCGGCCATCCCGCCACCTTCATCGTTTCCGACGTCTCCTTCATCACGCTGAGGCTGGCGCTTGCCCCGGCTCTCGAGATCGCCGAACCGGGCGCTGTCGCCGTGCTGCTGGTCAAGCCGCAGTTCGAGGCCGGGCGCGAGGCGATCGGCAAGGGCGGGATGCTGAAGGACCCCTCGTCCGCTCCCACTGTTGCTGCAGAACTGGAGCGCTGGTTCATTGAGGATATGGGCTGGAAAAGCCTCGGCCTCATCCCCTCCCCGATTTCCGGCGGCGACGGCAATCAGGAGTTCCTTCTGGCAGGATTGAAACCGTGAGCACCGAAACCGTCACGATCGAGAAGCTCGGCGCCCAGGGCGACGGCATCGCCAGCAGCGCCGGCGGACCTGTCTATGTGCCCTTTTCCCTGCCCGGGGAAACGGTGGCGATCGCCCGCGTCAAAAGCCAGGGCACGATCATGTCGATCACAACGCCATCGCCCGACCGGCAGGAGCCGCCCTGCCGGCATTTCGGCCCGGATGGCGTCAACGGCACCTGCGGCGGCTGCACGCTGCAGCATATGGCAGATGCGCCCTACGGCGCCTTCAAGCGCCAGCTGGTCATCGATGCGCTGAAATCGAAGGGGCTGACACCCGAGGTCGGCGAGATCGTTCCGGCCCGGCCGGGCGAGCGCCGGCGTGTCGTCTTTGCGGCGCGCAAGACCGAGAAGGACATGCTTGTTGGATTCAACCAGGCCGAAAGCCACCATATCGTCGCCATCGAGGAATGTCCGATCTCGTCGGCAGGGATCATCGCCCGACTGCCGGCGATCAGGGCGATTGCTGCATCGCTCGCGACCAGCGCCGAACCCTTCCGCGTCGCGGTGCTCGAAACGCTTTCCGGCCTGGACATATCAGTCGACGAGGTGAAGAAACTCTCCGACCCGCAGCGGCGCAAGGCAATCGAGACCGCGCTTAGCCTGCGCGGCATCGCCCGTGTTTCGCTGAACGGCGAAATCCTCGTCGAGCCGTCGAAGCCGATGGTCGAATTCGGCGGCGTCCAGGTTTCGCCGCCGCCGGGCGGTTTCACCCAGGCGACCAAGCCGGCGGAAGAGGCGATGGCAGAGCTGGTCACGGCTCATGCCGGCAAGGCGAAGCGGATCGCCGATCTCTTTGCCGGCGCCGGCACGTTTTCGCTGCGGCTGGCGCGGATCGGCCGCGTGCACGCCGTCGAAGCCGAGGCAAAGGCGCTCGCCGCACTCGACCATGCCGCCCGCAACACGCAAGGGCTGAAGCCGGTCACCGTCGAAAAGCGCGATCTCTTTCGCCGTCCCCTGATGACGCAGGAGTTCAAGCCCTATGACGTTGTCGTCTTCGATCCGCCGCGCGCCGGTGCCGAGTTCCAGTGCCAGGAGCTTGCCCGCTCAGGCGTGAAGAAGATCGTGGCCGTCAGCTGCAATCCGCTGACGCTGGCGCGGGATCTCGCGATCCTCGTCGAGGGCGGCTACCGGATCACCGGGGTGACGCCAATCGACCAGTTCCTCTGGACCTCGCATGTCGAGGTGGTGGCGACGCTGGAGAAATAGGCGTGCCTGTCGGAAAGACCAAAAGACGCAACCCCTACTATAACGGTCCAGTGTCCGATCACTTCGACGGCACGCATTTCTTCAATCCCGAAGGTATTGAGCCCCTTGGTTTCCGTGATCTGCTGCGGTGGCAATTCGGCGGCGGCCGTGAGCGTTGGCCGCAATCGGTCCCAAGTCCATACGCGGCGGCCAAGCCGGATCCATGCGTAGACGGCGAGGATCTAAGGGTGACCATGGTTGGTCATGCAACAATGCTCGTGCAGGTCGCTGGGCTCAATATCCTCACCGACCCGGTGTGGTCAGAGCGCGCGAGTCCCTTCGCTTTTGCTGGACCCAAGCGCGTCGTCCAACCGGGCATCGCGTTCGATGATCTGCCGCCAATTGATCTCGTGCTGGTATCGCACAATCATTATGATCATCTCGATATCGCAACGCTCAGGCGGTTGGGTGCGAAGCATCGGCCGCGTGTCGTGACGCCACTCGGCAATGACACGATCATACGCCGTGCCGTGCCCGATATACAGACGACATCGATGGACTGGGGCGAGCGCATTTCGCACGCCGGAATAAGCATTGATGCCGAGCCTGCACACCACTGGTCCGCCCGCGGAACCGCCGATCGCCGGATGGCACTCTGGGCGTCGTTCGTTTTATCGACTCCGGCCGGAAAAATTTATCACGTCGGAGATACGGGCTTTCACCACGGCATCAATTACAAAGCGGCACAGCAGAAGCATGGCGGCTTTCGCCTGGCCATTTTACCCTTCGGCGCATATGAGCCGCGCTGGTTCATGAAAGGGCAGCACCAGAATCCGCAGGAGGCGGTGATCGGGATGAAGTTGGCAAATGCGACCTATGTCGCCGGGCACCACTTCGCCACGTTCCAACTGACAAATGAAGCGGTCGACGCGCCGGCAAGAGCGTTGCAAGACGCCATGAGCGAGCATGATATTCCCCCGGAACGGTTCCGGCCGCTCATGGCCGGCGAGGTATTCAACGTGCCGGCGGCCTGATCGGTATCCGTTTGCTCCCGGTGTTGGTCGCCCTGCTGACCGAGATCGCCGCGAAGCGGCGCTCAGCGGCGCATGAAGGCTTCGAAGGCCGCCCGGGCCTCGGCGCTTTTCAGCCGCGCGGAGAAATAGCGGGCCTCCTCGTCGATGCGGGCGATGATCTCGCCACGATCGCCACGAATGAGATCGCGGGCGATGCGCAGCGCCTCCGGCGGCTTGGCCGCGAGCTTTGCCGCCAGGCCAAGCGTCAGTGAATCGACCTCGCCTGGCTCGACGACCTTCCAGACCAGACCGGCTTCCCTCGCCTCCTCGGCCGAAAATGCTTCGCCGGCGGCCAGCATGGCGAAGGCGCGCTGATGCCCCATCAGGCGCGGCGCGACGAGGCTGGAACCTGCCTCCGGCACCAGCGCCAGATCGACGAACGGTGTGCGGAACTGGCTGCGGCTAGAGGCGATGGTCAGGTCGCAATGGAGATGGATCGTCGCGCCGATGCCGATCGCAAGGCCGTCGACGCCGGAGACGACGGGTTTTTCGGCCTTCACCAGCGCATAGAGGAAATCAAGGATCTCCTGCTCCAGGCCGCGGCCGCCCATCGCGGCAGCAAGAAAATCGTTCATGTCGTTGCCGGCCGAGAAGCAGCCTTCGGTGCCGAGGAAAGCGGTGGCGCGAATGCCGGGATCGGCATTGGCCGCATTCAGCGCATCGGCCATGATGCGGTACATGGGGCGGGTGATCGCATTCTTCTTTTCCGGCCGATTGAAGCGGATCAGCTGGACACCAGGATGGGCGGAAGGCTGCTCGACGACGATGTGATCGGTCATAAGGTCTCCTCAGGCAAGCAGGATGCGGGCGGCAGCAAGGCTTGCCGCGCCATTGACGACCCGGTCGCGCAGGGCTGCGGTCTCGGCAAGCAGGTTTTCGGCGGCGAAGCGGCAGAGCGCGATACGGTTTTCGGCCGCGCCATCGGCGCTCTCGGCGAGACCGCCCTTGGCAAGATAACAGCCGGTGAGCACGAGGCCGAAGAGACGCTGGTAAGGCGTGGCGCCGGAGAGCGCCTCGGCCGCCTTTTCATCGGCAAGCGTCTTCAGCAGCCAGCCGGTCGCCTGCTCAAGGTCGGCGATCGCAGCGTCGAGCCTCACAGCGGTCTCGCCGAAACCATTATGATTGGAGCGGCGGACGCCGTCGGCGATCTCTCTGAGCTCGGCGATGAAGCCCTTCACCTGCTCGCCGCCGGAGAGCGGCAGCTTGCGGGTGACGAGGTCGATCGCCTGAATACCGTTGGTGCCCTCATAGATCGGGGCGATGCGGGCATCGCGGAGATAACGCGCCGCACCCGTCTCCTCGATGAAGCCCATGCCGCCATGCACCTGGATGCCGAGCGAGGCGACGTCGACACCGGCATCGGTCGAAAAGGATTTGGCAATTGGCGTCAAAAGGGCGGCGCGCTCCTGCCAGTGGCGGCTGATGTCACCTGCCCGGTGCGACATGTCGATCGCATGGGCGCAGGCATAGGAGATGGCGCGTGCCCCTTGGGTCAGCGCCTTCATGGTGAGGAGCATGCGGGCGACATCGGGATGTTCGACGATCGGGCTCATGCCGGCGCCGCTTGCGCCCGGCGCCCTGCCCTGGGTGCGTTCCCTGGCATAGGCGAGCGCCTTCTGGGTGGCGGCCTCCGCGATCGCCACGCCCTGCATGCCGACGGCAAGTCGGGCATTGTTCATCATCGTGAACATGCAGGCCAGTCCCTTGTTCTCCTCGCCGACCAGCCAGCCCACAGCGCCCTTTTCACCGCCGAATTTTCCGTCGCCGTAGATCATCGTGCAGGTCGGCGAGCCATGGATGCCGAGCTTGTGCTCCAGCGAATGGCAGAAGAGATCATTGCGGGGCCCAAGCGAACCGTCGTCGTTCACCAGGAATTTCGGCACCAGGAAGAGCGAGATGCCGCGGGTGCCGGCCGGCGCATCCGGCAGGCGGGCCAGCACCAGATGAATGATATTGTCGGCCGCGTCATGCTCGCCCCAAGTGATGAAGATCTTCTGGCCGAAAAGGCGGTAGCTGCCGTCATCGCGGCGCTCGGCGCGGGCCTTCAGCACGCCGAGATCCGAGCCGGCATGCGGCTCGGTCAGGTTCATGGTGCCGGTCCATTCGCCGGAGACCATCTTTTCCAGATATTTGTCTTTCAGCGCAGCACTGCCATGGGTGCTGACCGCTTCGATGGCCCCCATCGTCAGCGTCGGAGCGAGCGCGAAGGCCATGGAACCGGAATTCCACATTTCGAGTGCTGCGACATTCAGCATATGCGGCAAGGCCTGGCCGCCGAAGGCCTCCGGCGCCGTCAGGCCGTTCCAGCCGCCGGCGATCCAATGGCGATAGAGATCGCGCCAACCATCCGGCAGCCTGACCTCGCCATCGATCAGACGGGCGCCCTGGCGGTCGCCGATTTCGGCGAGAGGCGCCACTTCCTCTGTGGCAAAACGTCCCGCTTCGGCGAGGATCGCATCGACCAGATCTTCGCCGAGATCGCCGAGCAGCCCGTTTGAAATCGCCTCGCCCATGCCCGCTACGTGCTTCAACGTGAACGCGATTTCCTCGACCGGCGCCTTGTACATGGTTTCTCCTCCGCAGACCGGCCTGCACTTGGGCAAGCCCCTCCGAGGCAAGGGCTAATTGATTTTTACGTAAACGTCAATTTCGATTTCCTCAGCCGCCATGCGATAAATCGCCTGACATGGCGCTTTGCTCTTGCACCTTTGGACAAATGGACGTCATGAACAATCTCTAAGGGAAGACATCGCCTTCGCAAAGGACCGGCGAACAATGGATACATTGCCCGTCAACATACCCGGTTTCGTCTGGGCCTATCGCTTCTCGCCCGAAGAAAAGACCGCGGTGCGACTGAACAATGGTGCGACGGTGGCGGAACTGACCGCCGACAATTGTTTCTACTGGCTGCACCTCAACGTTGTCGACGCCCGCGTGCCGGCCTTGCTCGATACGCTGGACGGGCTGACGGAGGACGCGAAATCGGCGCTGACGACGCGCGACACGCATGCGGCCATCACCGTCGACGAGCAGATGCTCTATGGCACGCTCATTGATTGCCAGCGCGATTTCGCCCAGGATACCAACAATCTCGGCTGGCTGCATTTCGCCATGTCCGACCGCTTCATCATCACCACAAGGCTGCAGCCGCTGCGCAGCGTCGAACGGGCGCGGGCGCTGATCGAGAAAAACCCGGGCAAATTTTCCCGGCCGGTCGATCTCTTCGAACTGCTGGTGATCGAGTTCCAACGCACGCTGATCGCGATCGTCATCGAACTCACGGAAGAGCTGAACCAGATCGAGGATATCGTCTACGACAGTGCGCAGCGCGACGAGCGCCGGCGTCTGGCGCCGGTGCGGCGCACCGTGGTCAGGCTGCATCGGCATCTGCGCACCGTGCTGGCGCTGATGCGCCGGGCGGCGGCGGCCGACGACGACGAGATGCCCTTCGGCTTCGACGATGTAGCGCGGCGGCTGACGAGCCGGCTGGAAACGGTCGACCACGACATCTATGCGCTGCAGGACCGAGCACGCCTGCTGCACGAAGAAATCGATTCGAAACAATCCTCCGAAACCAACCGCCACCTCTATCTGCTGTCGATCATGACGGCCTTCCTGCTGCCGCCGACGCTGGTGACCGGCTTCTTCGGCATGAACACGGCAAACCTGCCCTTCGCCGTCGGCGACTACGGCACCGAATACGCCGTCGCCCTCATCGTCGCCTCCATCGCCTTTGCCTGGTGGCTGCTGAGGCGCGTGGATATTCTTTGAGGGTGAAGGTTCGACGTGACTGTCGGGGTAGGCTTAGGTTCGCGGACCTACGCCTCGATCCGATGGGGAGCAACCCGCACCGGCCCTCATCCGCCTGCCGGCACCACTGGGGTCGAGCCACGGGTCTCGACCCGTCCTTCGGACCCCTCGCAGGCGGGGAGAAGGGACATGCCGCACCGTTTTCCTCAACCTCGACGCTGCACATTTGGCACGTCCCCTCTCCCCGTTTTTACGGGGAGAGGGTTAGGGTGAGGGGCAGACGTTTCTCGAGAACAGCACGTTTATCAATACGGCGAATAGCACTGCTGGCGTGGGCCGTTATAGGGCTGGAAGGTGTTGTCGTAGGCGCGATAGGACCGGTAGCGGTTTGCGCACCAGGTGACGTGGCTCGAACCCATGCTGGGGGCCGGCGCAACGTAACGCGGCTGCGCGACAATGGCGCCGCCGATGACTGCACCGGCGCCGAAGGCGGCGAGCGGATACCAGTAGCCATTATAATGCCGATAGCCCGGGCGGTAATAGGAATATCCGCGATAGCCGCCGTAATAGCCGGGCCGGTAGTAGGCGCCGGGACGATAGCCAGGCCGGTAATAGGCGCCCGGACGGTAACCGGGGCGATAATAGCGGCGGTACTGGACGTTCTCGACAGCGGAGGATTTTTCCACCTGCGGGGCGGTGGGCATCTGGATTGCCTGCGACGGCGCAAAGCCCGTGAGGACCACCGCAGCAGCCAGAACTGCGGTTGCAATCTTGTTTCTCAGCCCGATCATTGCTTCTCTCCCATTCAACAGCGATCACCGCCTGCCCTGCAACGCCTTCGCGCCTGAATGGGTTCCGAAAGCGGCCGAAGCCGGCTGCTTTTTCCCTTTTATATCAACTGAACTGAACCGGACATTAACCGGTGCAGCAGAGCGCTAGAGCATGATGCCGAAAAGTGTGAGCGGTTTTCGGACGACATCATGCTCTGCTTCTTTGATTTAGATCCGGATTCATCCGGATCTAGGCAACGACGGAGAACTTCGCCTGGTCGCCCTGCAGACGGTTCACCATGAAGTTCGAATACCATTCGAGGAACTGCATGACGCCGCCTTCATGCAAGGCGGAATAGGGGCCGGGCTCATAGGCGGGCGAGTGAATGCCGAAGGCGTTTTCCTCGACGATGCGGCGATCCTGATCGTTGGTTTCGGTCCAGACGTGGGTCAGTTCCTCGAGATCGTAATCCACGCCTTCGACGGCGTCCTTGTGGACGAGCCACTTGGTCGTCACCGCCGTCTCGTTGGCGCTGAGCGGCAGCACGCGGAAGGAGATGGCATGGTCGCCGAGCAGGTGGTTCCACGTCGTCGGGTAGTGGAAGAGCAGCATGGTGCCGATATGGCCGATCGAGATATCGTCGGAGAGCGGACGCTTGACGGCGCGCTTGCCCGACATTGTGTAGCTTTCGGCATCCTCGATCAGCGGCATGCGGGCGGTGCGGAACTGACCGTCCGGCGAAATCTGGAACTTGCTCGGCAGGCCGGCGGCCTCGCAGCGCGCCCAATGGCCGGCGATCTCGGGATCGTCGGCGCCGCCATCCGTGCCGGTCACGCTCGGCGCTTCGGGATAGGTGCGGCAAAGTTCGGGGTGATTGGCGGCGCAGTGATAGCACTCGCGGTTGTTTTCCCAGACAAGCTTCCAGTTGCCCTTCTCGATGATCGTGCTTTGGAAGGCGACCTTGCTCTCGCTGATCCTGTGCGGCGCGACATAGGGTTCGATCTTGTCGCGCACCGTCTGGAAATCCGGGGCGGTGTTGGCAAGGCAGATGAAGACAAAGCCTGCGACGGTTTCGCAGTGGACAGGCTTCAGGTTGAAACCTGATTTGTCGAAATCATCGCCCATGTGGCGGGCGAAAGCGAGCTTGCCTTCGAGATCATAGGTCCACTGATGGTAGGGGCAGACGAGACGCACGGAGGAGCCGTGCTCCTTGGTGCAGACGCGCGAGCCGCGATGGCGACAGCTATTGTGGAAGGCGCGGATGACATTGTCGCGGCCGCGGACGATGACGACGGGATAGTTGCCGATCTGAACGGTGAAATAGGCGCCCGGCTTCGGCAGTTCGCAATCATGGCCGATGAACAGCCAGTCGCGATAATAGATCATCTCCATGTCGAGCTGGAAATAATCCTCGTCAATGTAGAACGGCTGTTCGAGGCTGAAGCCCTCACGGCGGCTCTTGAGCTGACGCAAAACGTTGCTGCGAATATCCATCTTCATGTCCTCGTGCACCCGGCTACCGCCTTCTGGCAAGAAGGCCGGCGGAAGCGCGCCCGCTTCCTTCTCCTTCGGGAGAATTGTTCATGGCGTCATTTAATCACCGAGCATGGCTGCCGCTTGGTTGTAATGCGACATCGGCTTCGAAATTGACGACAGGATGCGGCAAGGCTTGAAGCAGCCCATCCCGGTCGATCACCTCGCCCGACTCTCCCGGCAATTATCCTCAATTGCGACATGGCGTAAAGACCCGTTGCGCAAAGAGGTCGACTGCCTGATATCGATGTCAGTCGTGTTTGCGACATCTACCGGCATTTGCCGTTCAGCCGGCCGGCCGCCATGGCGATTTTTTAACATCGCCTTAAGCATACCGTCCTATCCTACTGTTGATTCAGACCGACCGAAGAACGCGAACCATGGCCAAACTCCGTTATTTCGACGCGAAAGAAGCAGGTAAACTGCAAGAGCCGCAGCTGATTGCCGCGCATTCCGAATTTTTGCGCACCGGCCGCATCCCCCGCGAGCGGCGGCACTGGCTGGCCGAGGAAAAACGCTATTTCAGCCATGATGAGGTCGCCGCAAAGACCGGCCGCAAGCTGCAGGTCGCCGGCGAAAAGACGCATCAGCACATCAACGGCTTTCACCACTCGATCCAGTTTCCGAAGATGATCTTCCACCGGACGCTGGAGGACAGCCCGCATCTCGGCTATTGCCACGTCACCGCCGCGCGGACGAAATTCGCCCACTACGAAGAGGTAAGCTGGGCCTTCTACATCTCGAATTTCTATTCCGACATCGGCGAGAACGATAATTTCTTCGAGCGCATCGACGTCGGTTATTCCCGCATGTATTTCGCCGTCGCCATCAAGCCTGGCGAGAACTCCGCGGAAAAGATGACCATCGACCGGTCGGTACGCGGCAACGGCCTGCTCTTCCGCACCCATGATCCGCAAGCGGCGATCCGCAACATCCTCTTGCTCGGCGCCCGCAACGAACAGCTGCGCGAAATCATCCGCCAGCTCTAAAGCGATTGATCGCGGACGGCGGAAAGCCTAATGACTGCCGGGATTACAGTGCCGCGCGTCTTTTCAGACGCTCAAAGGGCGAGTAGCAAATACCGGGCAGGATATGGCACGCATAATCGATATCACGGCAGACAGGCAGGCAGCGCTGGAGGCGGCCTCAGCCGCTCTTGCCGACGGCTTTGCCATCGCCATTCCGACCGAGACCGTCTACGGCCTGGCGGCCGACGCTACCAATCCGGCAGCCATCACCCGAATCTACGAGACAAAGGGACGGCCGCGCTTCAACCCGCTGATCTGCCACATGGCCGATCTCGCGATGGCCGAAGAGCACGCCGAGTTCGACCCCGTCTCGCGGGCACTCGCCAGAGCCTTCTGGCCCGGTCCGCTGACCCTCGTGCTGCCGTTGAAGCCGGAAAGCCCGATCCATTCGCTGGCGACCGCCGGGCTCGACACCGTCGGCATCCGCGTGCCGAAGGGCTTCGCGGGCGCGTTGATCGGCGCCTTCGGACGGCCGCTCGCAGCCCCCAGCGCCAATACCTCGGGCGGGATCAGTGCGACGAGTGCTGCCCATGTCGAGGCCGATCTCGGGGCGCGGATCCCGTTGATCCTCGATGCGGGACCAAGTCCTGTCGGCGTCGAATCGACGATCGTCAAGGCAGAGGGCGGCCGGCTGCGGCTGCTTCGGCCAGGGGGACTTGCGGCGCGCGAGATCGAGCGCGTCGCGGGCCAGCCGCTGCTGCGGCCGAAAACGGCATCGGCGGCGATGGAGGCGCCGGGCATGCTCGCCTCGCATTACGCGCCGGGCGCTTCCGTGCGCCTCAATGCCACGGCGGTGGAACCCGGCGAGGCACTGATTGCCTTCGGCAGCGCTGCGGTTTCCGGCGCGAACGGTGCCCGGATCGTCCTTGATCTCAGCCCGCGCGGCGACCTGGCAGAGGCGGCCGCCAATCTTTTCGACTACATGAAGCGGGCCGATGCCAGCGGGGCTTCGAGCATCGCCTTTTCCCCGATTCCCGAGGAGGGGCTGGGCGAAGCGATCAACGACCGCCTGCAGCGGGCGGCCGCACCCCGCGACTGAAAAGACCTGCTGCATAATGCAGCAATTCAAAGTGCTACAGCGTCCTTTGCGCGCCTGAAAAGACGCGCGGCGCTGTAGATGACGATGGAGGACCGAGCCCGAATGAACAATTCCAGCATTTCTACCGAACTCCTCAACCGCTTTACGGCCATCGTCGGCGACAGGTACGCGCTGCGCAGCGAGGCCGATCTTGCGCCGCATCTGATCGAAAACCGCGGACTCTATCACGGCTCCTCCCCTCTCCTCTTGAAACCCGGCTCGGTCGAGGAAGTCTCAGATATCATGAAGCTTGCGACGGAGACCGGAACGGCGATCGTGCCGCAAACCGGCAATACCGGGCTCGTTGGCGGCCAGACGCCGCGTCAGGGCAAGTCCGATGTCATCCTGTCGCTCGAGCGCATGAACAGGATCCGCGATGTCGATCCGGTGGCGAACGTGCTGGTGGCCGATGGCGGCGCCATCCTGGCCGACGTGCAGAAGGCGGCCGAGGCGCATGGGCGGCTGTTTCCGCTGTCGCTCGGCTCGGAGGGTTCCTGCCGCATCGGCGGCAACCTTTCCACCAATGCCGGCGGCACGGCCGTGCTTGCCTATGGCAATATGCGCCAGCTCTGCCTCGGCCTCGAGGTGGTGCTGCCGACCGGCGAGATCTGGGACGGCCTGCGCCGCCTGAAGAAGGACAATACCGGCTACGACCTGCGCGATCTCTTCATCGGCGCCGAAGGCACGCTCGGCATCATCACCGGCGCGGTACTGAAGCTCTTTCCCCAGCCGCTCGGCCATCAGGTGGCATTCGCCGGCCTGAATTCGGTGGCGGATGCCCTTGCCCTGTTCAACCTCGCCTCCAGCCTTTGCGGCGCCTCGCTCACCGGTTTCGAGCTTATGCCGCGTTTCGGCGTCGAGATCACCACGCGCCACATCGACGGCGTGCGCGATCCGCTAGACGCGGCCTATCCCTGGTACGTGTTGATCGACATTTCGACGTCGGATTCGGCCGAGACGGCGGAGCGGATGATGAACGGAGTGCTGGAACAGGGCTTCGAGGCGGGGCTGGTGCTTGATGCTGCTATCGCCGCATCCGTGGCCCAGCAGAAAGCGATCTGGCATATGCGCGAGAGCATGTCGGATGCTCAGAAGCCAGAAGGCGGGTCGATCAAGCACGATGTTTCCGTGCCGGTGTCGAAGATCCCGCATTTCATGGCTGAGGCCGAAGAAGCGGTCATGGCGGCGATGCCGGGCGCCCGCATCTGCGCCTTCGGCCATATGGGCGACGGCAATATTCATTACAATATTTCCCAGCCGCTCGGTGCCGACAAGGCCGCTTTCATCGCTCGCTGGCGCGAGATGAACCACATCGTGCATGGGCTGGTGCTGGCGCATGGCGGCTCGATCTCGGCCGAGCACGGTATCGGCCAGCTGAAGCGCGACGAACTGGCGGCGATCCGCCCAACGATTGAAATCGAGCTGATGCGCCGCATCAAGCGCGCCTTCGACCCCGCCAATATCATGAACCCGGGAAAGGTTGTCAGCCTCGATCCTTGAGGCTGGCGATCAGTGAGATCGCCGACGTTTGCCCCTCATCCGCCTGCCGGCACCAACCGGCGTCGAGCCACGTGTCTCGATCCGTCCTTCGGACCCCTTAAACGGGGCGAAGGGAATATGATGCAACCTCTCGGTCCCCACCAACCTTTCGCGGGGCACGTCCCCTCGCCCCGTTTACGGGGAGAGGGTTAGGGTGAGGGGCGGCCATCCGCGCCAACCGCTTTGCCGGGAATTGCCTCAGGACTACTGTGTGCCGCCGCCGGTCAGGATCATCAGCGCCGGTGACTGCTGGGTGGCGTTCTGGACGTCGTACATCGCGGTAAACCGGCGCAGCAGCTTGTCGACCTTCTTCGGATCCTGGAGATCCTCGAGCTTGACGAAGCGCTTGATGAGATCGGCCTGTTTGGCGACATCCATGCCCGAGATCTGCGACGGCAGGCTGTAGGCTGTTGTGATGACCTGATAGAGCGCCTTGTCGCCGAGGATCGAATAGATCGAGGTGATGCTCGGGGCCTTGCGGCCGAAATAGAGCGCCAGGCGCACGCCGTCGTTGCTTTCGCCTTCCTGGGTTTCCATCGTCTGCTGGACGTAGAGCCCCTGGGTGTGCTCCTCGGCCGCCTTGTTCTGGATGGTGCCGATCTTGGCACGGGTCAGATTGCCGTCCTTGTCGAAGTTGAAGGCGGCGACGATATCCTTGAAACGTGCATCGGCGGTGGTGTTGAGATAGCTCTTCTTGTCGTCGGGATCGGATGTGAAGATCTTCTTCAGCGTCGCCTTGTCGTAATCCTTCGGATCAAGGTTGTTTGCCTTCAGCACCAGGTCGGTCAGGCGGCTGTCGTCGAGGAAATCGTCGAGCGACTTCACCTTCGCCATGCCCTTGGCGAAATAGTTGACTTCAGCCGTCGCGTCCTTCGCCGCCTTGTCCTTCAGCGGACCGTCCTTCATCAGCATAGTGATATGCGATCTATAGTCGGTGGCGTATTTGGCCAGGGTCGCGTCGGGCAGCGCCTGGAAGGGTGATGCCGCCTTGCCGTCGGGGCCGAAATTGAAGGCCCGGGCAAGATTGGTGATACGTTCATCCTTGAGCGAGGCGACATAGCCATTCGGATCATAGGCATCGCTCGTCAGGATCTTGCGCATCATCGAGCGCGAGACCTCCTGGTCGGTCAGACCGAAGGCCTGCAGCGCCACATGGAAGAGATCCGGCAGATTGTCGTTGCTCTTGCTGAAATCGGCCGACGAATTGCTGCGCAGGAAATCATTGACACTGTTAACGTCGGAGAAATTCAGCAGGCTGCTGCTGTCGGCCATAAGCTTCTGGTAGTTGGATGCGACCTCGTCGATCGCCTCGTCGCGTTCGTCGTCGTAGCGCGCGGCATAATTGTCGTTGGTGGTCTGTGCCTGATCGGCCGTCTGGGCCGAGCTGACGACAGGAAGCGATCCGTCGGCGGCAAAATTGAAGTCGGCATTGAGATCGGCATGGCCGGCTGCGGCAGCGGCCGTCGCATCGGTCAGGATGCTCTTCAGATCGGCGTCCGAAATATCGAACGGCAGATTGTAGGTGCTCTTCAGGAAATTGGTAATGGCGCTGTCGGCAAGCAGATCATCGACATTGCTGATCGTCGACATCCTGGCGGAATAATCATCCGTGCGCGCCGCGGCGGCAAATTTCGTGCTGCTGATCTGGGTCGCCGTCTGCGCCGCCATGCCGTCCTCAAGCGTGCCGTCCGCCTTGAAATTGAAGGCCGCGGCGACGTCGGCATAGGTGCCGGTGCCGCTTTGATCGGTCAGGATAGCGCGAAGAGCGACGTCGCTGACCGTCGACGGGATGCCGTAGGCGTTGCGCACGAAATTGTTCAGCTTCTGGTCCGCCAGCAACTGATCGACGTTTGAGATGCCGGCGATGGTCGACTGGTAGTAGACTGCCGCATTGTCGGCCTTGCTGGTGGTGCTGGCACTTTGCGTCGCCGTTTGCGAGGCGTAAAGGGTCGCGATCGAACCGTCCGATTTGAAATTGAAGAGGTCGTGAACGTCGCTGTAGCCCTGGGCGCTGGCAGCCGTGCGGTCGACGAGGAAAGTCCTCAATGTCGCATCGGAGACGCTGTCTGCGATCTGCATGCTGTTTCTGATATAGCTGACCGCAACCGCATCCGACATGATGTCGTCGACATTGGTGACGTTGCCGATCATGCTGTTGAAATGTGCTGCATTCGCCGCCGACTTGTCGGTCGTCGATTTCCGCTGCGCCGCCGTCTGGATCACGGAACCGTTGATCGAACCGTCTGCCTGGAAGTTGAAGTCGGCATTGAGATCGGCATGGCCCTGGGCCGCGGCATAGGCCGAATCGGTCAGGATGTTCTTCAGGTCGGCATTGCTGAAGCTCGTGCCGAGACCATAGGCATCCTTGATGTAGCGCGCCAGCACATTGTCGGCGAGCAGGTCATCGACGTTGGTGATGCCGGTCGACTGCGACGTCGTGGTATAGTAGTTGCCGGTCATCGCGGCAGCGTTCTTCAGACTATTTGCCTGATCGACCGTCTGGACGCGCGCCGTGCTGGAGGCCGACCCGTCAGCCTTGAAATTGAAAGCATTGTAGACATTGGTAAAGCCCATCAGCTGGGCGTAGCCGGGGTCGGTCAGCACCGTGCGCAACGCTGCCGCGGTGAAGTCGGCGCCCATGCTGTAGGCCGTCGTGATATAAGAGGTCAGGCGCTTGTCGGCGACCAGATCGTCGACATTGGTGATCGTGCCGATCTTCGCCGTGTAATAGGCCTTGTTGTAGTCCGCCGCCGTCTGGCCGACGTAATAGACGTCCGAACCGACCGAATTGTCGATGATGACGGACTGGGAATTCAGGGTGTAGGATTCGATGACCGAGGCCTTCTGCGCGGCGGTCTGCGCCGTGCCGGTGACGGTGCCGTCGGCATTGAAGCTGAACTGGGCGGCAAGCGCCTTGTACTTGTCGCCGCCTTGCGTGTTGACGACGCTCGTGGGGTCGCTGAGATCGCTCGTCAGCACCTGCCGCAGAAAATCCTTCGACGCATAGGTCGGATCGATCTTGAAGGTCTTAAGCACATAGGTGCGCAGCCGCGTGTTGTTGACCAGGTCGTCGACGGTCTGCACGCTATCGATATTGTTGCTGTAATAGGTGCTCTCGGCGCTGGCGGCCTTGTCGGCATCGACGAAGGACTGTTTGTAGAGGCCGATCAGGTCGTCCTCCTGCGCGTCCGTCTGCACATCCTTGGCCGGCGCGTTGAAATTGAAGGCGGCGGCGAACTCGCGATAACGCGTATCGGAAAGCTTGTTGGCGTAGCTGTCGGGGTCTGTGAGGTCGCTTTCGAGCACCTTCTTCATGAAGGCCTTGGCATAGGTCATGTCCTCGAGACCATAGGCCTTCATTGCATAGCTGTAGAGCTTGTAGTCGCCGAGGAAATCGTCGACGTTTTCGACCTTGTTAATATGGTCGGCGTAGTATTGAGCATCCTTCTTGACCGTCGCCTGCGACGCAACCTTGTTGAGGCTGGACGTCATATCCCGCGACAGGATCGTGTAAGCGAGGGAAGCCGAGATCATGAAAAGCGCCCTTTTCACCCAAATTTCTAAAAGAAAGACGAACTGCTGGTGAGCACATTTTGCCATGGAAAGCTTACCTGAGGCTTACCTCTGGATGCATCATTTCAGGACACCACGCCGTTCACCTTCCGGAAACCCTGCCGGATTCGGTTTTGATAACCATCAGAGGAGGCAAAGTTTTCTTAACCGCAATTTTTAAGCTGTACGGAACGGCGGCTGCCTATTGTCGGCCATAGAGGACGAAAAGTCCCAAGGAGAAGACCGGAAATCGGCTCTCAGGTAAGACAAGGGTAGAATGAAATGAACAATCCCGTTATGAAGCCCGCCTGGGCTGGCACGACGTTACGCCTCGATCCGTCCCGCTTTCCCCAGCAGGTCAGCTACGCCATCCACGATTGTTCGGATGACGTCAATATCACGATAGACGAACGCGGTGCGGTCCTGCGCAAGGTCCTCCCGTCCAGCGGCCTGCCGCTCTCGATTGCGCTGCCGAAGCGCGTTTTCAAGGGTGTCGCCGCCCGCGCCATCGACCATGGCGACGGCGATGTCACCGTCACGCTCGAGCTTCACCACGCCGATCCCGAGCTCTGCATTCCGCTGCTCGTCGCCCATGATCTCAGCGATATCGCTGCCGACTGGCGCAGCTGGTCCGAAGCCTTCCGTATTCCGATGCTGATGGTCGAGGCCGATGGCGTCGCCCGGCCGCTCGAAGACCATATTGGTGCCTTACGCACCAGCGATCTCAAGCCGCGCCGCCGTCATTCCTACTTCGCCAATCGCCGTCCGCGCTTCCTCGTGCGCCGCACCACCGGCCGGCTGGGCGTCGCCATGAAGATCGAAGGCAAGGAAATCATCGCCCGCAATTGAGCGAAATCGCTACACCGGACATATCATTGCCGGGCATTCTGCGCACTCAACTGTCGCGGAATGCCCGTTTCTGCGACGCTGTCGAAGTCGGCCGCAAAACTGTCGCTTTAATCTCGGTTGGCACCGCAGGATGAATTTTGACAGGATCACTGCGGTGGCCACCAGTGAAAAGCCTCTCATTCAAGGACGGAAAGTCCCAATCCGTGCTTGACCGTTTTGAGTGCGATCAGGCTCTTGTATTTTCGCACGAGCGCCTGTTGCTCGCCCATAAGCCGCTCAATGAAGGCATTGTATTCCTCGAGATTGCGGACGGCCACGAGCAGGACATAGTCCATGTCGCCGGTGACATACCAGCATGACTGAACTTCAGGCGCACGGTCCAGCCATCGCTGGAATTGCTCCAGCGTGTGTCGGTGTTCGTTCTGGATTTCGAGCTCAACCAGAACGGACAGGGTGCGATCAACGGCTTTCGGACTGACCACCGCCACGATCTTCTCGATGATCCCATCCTGCTTCAGTTTGCTGATGCGCCGTTCGACGGCCGAGGGTGAGAGATTGACCGCGTCAGCAATGACCTTGCCGGGAATGTCGGCATTCTCCTGCAGCATCGACAGAATGGTGCGATCAATATCATCCACAGCGTATAGCCAAGATTTATGCGGAAAATCCGCTATAATTTTTCTATCGGCGCGGTTTTCCCGCGTCGAAAACTCATACCATCTCTCCATGACAAAACAAGCACCTCTTTCAGCCGTCAAAATCGACGATGCTCGCCAGAAAATCGATCCGATTTTCCTCAACACCAATCTGTTGCGTTCTGACAGGCTCGCGCTGTCGCTCGTCGCCAAGGACGAAACGGAAAATCCGATCCGCAGCTTCAAGGGGCGCGGCACGGGGTATTTTCTCGCCGACGTCGCCGGCGATAGAACGCCTCTGATCACGGCATCAGCCGGGAATTTCGGTCAGGGGCTTGCTTACAATGCCGCGCGGCATGGGCGATCTCTGGTCGTGTTCGCCAGTATCAACGCCAATCCGTTGAAGATCGAAGCCATGCGCCGGTTTGGGGCAGAAGTCTTTCTCGCCGGAGAAGATTTTGACGCTGCAAAGGAGGCCGCCAAAATCTACGCCGCCGAACGGAAGCTGCAGTTCGTCGAGGACGGAGCGAGTGCCGCCATTGCCGAAGGAGCAGGAACGATTGCGGCGGAGCTGACGGAAGAGGTCGAAGATATCGACGCCGTTTTCATTCCGCTTGGCAACGGTGCTCTGGCGGCCGGAATAGGGTGCTGGTTCAAATCACGATCACCGCGAACAAGGGTCGTCGCCGTCGCCGCAAAGGGCGCACCTTGCATGGCTCTCTCCTACAATGCGGGTGACGTGATCTCAACGCCGGAGGCACGCACGATTGCCGATGGAATTGCTGTGCGGATTCCCGTCCCGTCGGCCGTCGGCTGGCTTAAGGACGCGATCGATGACGTCGTTCTCGTGGATGACGATCAGCTTCTCGATGCAATGCGGTTTGCTCATGACACATGGAAGCGTCTCGTCGAACCAGCCGGAGCGGCGGGGCTCGCTGCTATTCTTGCGCAGGCATCTGCTCTGAAAGGCTGCCGTGTAGCGACTATGTTGTGTGGTGCTAACCTCACGGATCAACAGATCGAGGCATGGCTTCCATCTGCCATAAAGCACAACACGAATGCCTGCTAGACCAATCCTGCTGTCTGGGGACAATCGCCCGCGCCCGGTTCGTCCCAATCAGGGAATGGCAAACAGCAGCGAGACGAAGAGGCCAAAGAAGATGATCAGGCCGACGCGATTGTTCGATTTGAAGAGCGCCAGGCATTGGGCGGCATCGTCGATGTCGAGCCGGACGATCTGCCAGGCGAACATGCCGGCCGCACCGAGCAAGGCCAGGAAAGCGATGAGATTGGCGCCGGCGAGAGCGAAAGCGATAAACATCAGCACCAGCGTCAGTCCATAAAGGCCGATCAGCCATTGCCGAGTCCTATCGCCGAACAGGCGCGCGGTGGAGCGGACGCCGATGAGCTCGTCATCCTCCTTGTCCTGATGCGCGTAGATCGTGTCATAACCGATCGTCCAGGCGACGGAGGCGGCGTAGAGCAGGATGGCGGCGAAGGAGAGACTGCCGAAAATGCCGGCCCAGCCCATCAGCGCGCCCCAGGAGAAGGCAAGTCCGAGGTAAAATTGCGGCCAGTCGGTGAAGCGTTTGGCATAGGGATAAAGTGCCACGATCGCGAGCGAGAGCACGCCGAGGAAGACGTTGAGCCAGTTGAACTGCAGCAGCACGAACAGGCCGACCAGCGCCTGCAAACCGATGAAGATCTTCGCCCGTCGGCGCGTGACGCGGCCGGAGGGGAGCGGACGCGACCGCGTGCGCGCCACTTCCATGTCGATCTCGTGGTCGACAAGATCGTTATAGGTGCAGCCGGCGCCGCGCATGGCGACAGCGCCGATGAAATAGAGGAACAGGTGAGACACCAGCACACTGCCGGAATAGATCCCCTCACCGATCGCCGCATTGGCGGCAAGCGTTGCCGACCAGAAGCACGGCCACATCAAGAGCTGCCAGCCGATCGGGCGATCCCAGCGCGCGAGCTGCGCATAGGGCCAAAGCCATGGCGGCAGGATCCGGTAGACCCAGTTGTCGGAAGGTGCGTCGGAGACGCGATCGTTGAAATCGCCGGTATCGTGCATGCCGCTCATCTAGCGGCGGGCCGCCGATCCGGTCAAGAAGCGATCATTGCAATGCCACTTGCATCATTCCTCAGACTGGAATCGATCCAGGGATGAATTATGTGCAAATTCAAAGCGTTACAGCGCCGCGTACGCGGAAAGGCCCGTGGCGCCGTCAATCACTGCAGGGAAAAATTGAACTTGTAGGTCGCCGAGACCCCGATCAGGACCTGGTTCTTCGAGCCGCGCTCGCGCACGAGACTGCTGTCGGCGGCAGGACCCGCCAGCCGCTTATATTCGAGGAAGGAACTCGCCGAGAGGTTTTCCGTCGCCTTCCAGGTGAGCGCCGTGCCGGCGCCATAGGACTGGATGCCCGATGAGGGCTTGTAAGGATCAAGGCCGCTTGCCGCCGCCTGCTTGGCGTTGACGCCGTAATAGGCGTCGTAGTAGCCGCTGGTGGCAAAGGTCGCGCGCGGACCGCCTGATAGTTGCAGGTCTGGCGCAATATCGGTGAAGGCATCGACCGCGAGATCGGCGACGATGCCGTCATGCGAGCGGATGCCCTGGCGGACTTCGGCGCGGGCGCGAAGGAAATCGGTCGGGTAAACCTCTAGGAAAGCGCCGGCTTCCGCGCCCCATTTGACCTTCTTCAAGCCCTTCAGCTCGCTGCCGTCGCTGTCATCGCGCGACGGCACGAACCTGCCGACGATGCCGGCACGAAAGGCACCCTTGTCAATGAGGGCGAAAGAAGGGTTGTCGTTGCGCGAGGCAAAACGCGGGCCGGCGCCCTGGCGGCCAACCGAGATCAACGGGCTGAACTTGAATTCATTGTGCGACGAGCCCTCGAATTTCGGGGCGGAGAAGCCGGCGACGCCGACGCTCAGATACCAGTCGCCGGACCAGAAGTGCTGGCCACTTTCCTGCGCGGCGGCCGAACCAAAAGAAGAAAGGGCAATAGCCAGAGAGATCGATACGACTGATCGATGAGACACGTCCGCACTCCAGAAAACGCAAAAACAAAGCCGCGGAGGGCGGCGCTCGTTACATCTATCCTGATCTCGTTACCCCAATGTTAACCACGGCGAAACGACGGGCGCTAATGAAAGGCGTGCCGTGCGGCCCCCTTGCATGTTCAAACTGCATTCATTGTTTGATGATGGGTGCGACCCCTGGGGGATGGCCATCCCCCAGGGGTCGGACGGGCGGGACCGTAACCCCCTTGGCTTGAACCGGGGATGAGCCTGGTCCGCCCGTCCTTCGCGTTTGTCCTGAACAGATAGTGGGGAGCAGGTCCCGTATGCAAGGCAAGGTATCGTCCGAACGCACCGCGATGGCGACAGTTTATGTCGGTATCGATGTCTGTAAAGAGTGGCTGGACATTCATTTGCATCCTCTCGGCCGCAGTTTTCGGGTGACCAATGGCACGGCCGGTCTGCGCCGCCTCAAGCGGGAGCTCGATGCGCTTGACCAGATGCCGCGCTCGGCGCTGCACATCGTCATGGAAGCGACCGGCAAGTGGCATCGCGCCGTTCAGCGTTCTCTGCATGCCGATGGCTTTTACGTGTCGGTCGTCGATCCGTTGCGCGCCCGGCTGTTTGCCAAAGCTTGCGGCTTTCTCGCCAAGACCGATCGGCTCGATGCGCGGCTTTTGGCCATCATGGGAGAAGCCCTCAAGCCCGCACAGACCCCACCGCAGGACCAAGCGCTGGAAGCCCTGCAGGAACTGGTCAATGCGCGATCTGCGGCCAACGGCGAACGCACCGCCCTGTCCAACCGGATGAAGACGGCCGTGACCGCCTTCCTGCGCAAGGAACTGACGCGCCGGCTTGCCGCGCTCGATACCCATATCGCAAGACTGGATGCCGAGATCGAGCGCAGCATCGGCGCCGAGCCCGAGATGCGCCGCCGCCTCGACATCCTCATCTCCATTCCCGGCATCGGTGCCGTCACCGCCGCAAGCCTGATCGCTGGCCTTTGCGAACTTGGCGCCTGCTCCGGCAAGCAGGCGGCCATGCTGGCTGGCCTTGCGCCGCTCGCCTGCGAAAGTGGCGAGCGGGCCGGACATCGCGCCATCAGGGGCGGACGCCCCGCACCCAGGAACGCCATCTACATGGCTGCCCTGTCCGCCTCCCGTCACAACCCCGACCTCGCGCACTTCGCCGAAAGACTGAAGAAGGCCGGGAAACCCAACAAGGTCGTCCTCGTCGCCGTCATGCGAAAGCTCATCGTGCTCGCAAATACCCTCATCACTAAAAACCGTATCTGGACACCAAATCCACCTTGACACCAAACACAGATGCTCATCCGCCCTACGGGCACCGACCGGGGTCGAGCCGCGGGTCTCGACCCGTCCTTCGGACCCCCGCTGGGGAGAAGAGGGAAAATGCCGCTTCGTCACCGACCCCATTGTTTGGCAGTGCCGTTGAGCAGGCGGGTTCGTTTGGCAGTGACGGCGCGCCTTGCTGCCTCTTCTCCCCTCGGGGAGAAGGTGGCCCGAAGGGTCGGATGAGACACGGCTGGCGGCATCTGCTATCGAACTCCGCAAACCCGCTGCCGCAGCTTCCCTATCTCTGGTTCCACCGGCGGATGACGGGTTCGGTCAGGTCGTGCTCATAGCCGAGCACGCTGATGCTCGCGGTATCGAGCACGAAACGCGCGCCGCCTTCCGGCGGAAGGCCGAGCCAGCGGGCAGCGAGCACCCGCAGGAAATGCGAGCTCGAGAAGATCAGGATGGTGCCGGCCGCTTGGCGAAGCGCATGGATGACGGCGTCTGCGCGGGCGCCGACATCGGCGGCAAACTCGCCGTTCGGGCAGCCGTCGCGAAAGAGCTGCCAGCCGGGGCGGTCGGCAAGGATCGCCTTGGTCGTGATGCCTTCATAAGCGCCATAATCCCATTCGGCGAGATCGTCCTTGATCACCGCGTCCGAGCCGAAGCCGGCGAGCGTGCAGGTCTTGCGGGCCCGCTCGGACGGGCTCGACCAGACGGCGGAGAAGGTAAGGCCCGCCAGCCGGTCGGCGAGTTTGCGGGCGGCCTCCTCGCCATTCGCCGTCAGGGGAATATCGCTGCGTCCGGTATGGCGCCCGGACAGGCTCCATTCGGTTTCACCGTGGCGGACCAGATAGATCTCGGGAAACGCACTGCTCATCGGCACGTCCTTTCATGAAAATCGGTCCCCCGGCAAAACCGCCAGCGGAAGCGGCACTTCCGCGGAATCAGAACGTCACCTTTTCCAGCGGTGCGCGTGTCGCCTCGAATTCCTTCAGCTTGGCTTCGTTCCGCTCAATATAGTTGCGATTGTCGGGAACGGCGAACTGGTTCTTGGCGATCTGGATCTGGAAGATGAAGAGCTCGTCCCAACGGAAACCCATTTCCGAACCCGCCAGATAGAATTCCCACATGCGGAAGAATTGCTCGTCGTAAAGCGCCACCGCTTCGGCCTTGCGTGCCACGAAACGCTCGCGCCAATGGCGCAGCGTATAGGCATAATGCAGCGGCAGGATCTCGATATCCTTGACCAGCAGCCCGGCCTTCTCGAGCGGCGGCACGACCTCGCCGACGGAAGGGATGTAGCCGCCCGGGAAGATGTACTTCTCGATGAAGGCATTGGTGCCGAAGCTCGGCTTCGGACGGCCGATCGAATGCAGCACCATGACGCCGTTGTCGTCGAGGAGATCCGATACCTTCCGGAAGAAATTGCCGTAATTGCCGATACCGACATGTTCGAACATGCCGACCGAGACGATGCGGTCGAACTTCCTGCCCGTCATGGTGCGGTAGTCTTGCAGTTCGAAACGCACACGGTCGGCAAGGCCGCGCTTTTCAGCGCGCGCACGGGAGACCTTGAGCTGCTCTTCGCTCAGCGTAATGCCGGTGAAATCGGCACCGTCGGTCGCCTCCGTCAGGTACATGCCCATGCCGCCCCAGCCGGAGCCGATCTCGAGGATGCGCTGGTTCGGCTCAAGCAGAAGCTTGGCGGCGATATGGCGCTTCTTGGCGAGCTGCGCCTCATCGAGACTGATGCCGGCCGGTTCGAAATAGGCGCAGGAATATTGCCAGTCCTCGTCGAGGAAAAGATCGAAGAGCTTGGCCGACAGGTCGTAATGATGGGCGACATTGTGCTTGTTGCGATTGACCGGCATGCGGCTCTTCAGCTGCTGCCAGGCAATGCGGCCGAGGAGCAGTGCCGCCATCTTGAAATCGAAGATTTCATTGGTGGTGTTCTGTTTCACCAGCGACAGGAAATCGTAGATGTTGCCCTGTTCGAGAATGAACCGGCCTTGCATGTACATTTCGCCGAGCTTCATGGCCGGGTCGCGCCGGATGGCGTCCTCGGCCTCCTGATCGGCAAGGCGGGCCACAACGGGTTCACCCGTGCCGTCGCCGATAGTGTGGGTTTCGCCATTGGCAAGGGTAAGTTTCAACGAACCCTTGCGGACGATTTGCTGGACGATCGATAAGAATGCCGACGCCATGGACGCCTCGCAAATGTGACAGGATGGTCACATCAACTTAGTGGCTCTCTTTCGCCATACAAGCGCCGGATTTAGCACTCCGTTCAGAACGCTGCCAAACTGTTGCATTTTTGCCGAAATACCGGCTAAACCCTTATTTTCGCTTCATCGCTTCGGCAAGCGCCGCACCGAAGGCGCCTTGGCTCTCCGGTTTCTGAGCCGCAGGCCGGCGTTCGTTCTGCGGCCGCGACCCTTGGTTTGGACGAGAATCACCACGCGGCGGCGGCGCTGAGGAGCCGTCATCGCGCTTCATCGAAAGACCGATGCGCTTGCGCTTGGCATCGACTTCGACAACCCGCACCTTGACGACATCGCCCGCCTTGACGACCTCGTGGGGATCCTTGACGAAGCGATCGGCAAGCTGGGACACATGCACCAGACCATCCTGGTGCACGCCGATATCGACGAAGGCGCCGAAGGCGGCGACATTGGTCACCGTGCCTTCCAGCACCATGCCAGGCGTCAGGTCGGAAATTTCGTTGACGCTCTCGGCGAAGGTCGCGGTCTTGAAGCTCGGACGCGGGTCGCGACCAGGCTTTTCCAGCTCCGCGATGATGTCCCTGACCGTCGGCAGGCCGAATTTCTCGTCGATAAACTGGCGCGGATCAACCGATTTCAAGACGGCGCTGTCGCCCATCAGCGCGCGCAGATCGCGGCCGCAGGCAGCGACGATCTTCTTGGCGACGCCGTAGGCCTCCGGGTGCACCGAGGAGGAATCGAGCGGCTCCTTGCCGTTGGGGATGCGCAGGAAACCGGCGCATTGCTCGAAGGTGCGGCCGCCGAGTCTCGCGACCTTCAACAGATCCCGCCGGCTCTCGAAACGGCCTTCGCTGTCGCGGTGACGGACAATGGCGTCGGCAATCGACGGACCGAGGCCGGAGACTCGAGATAGCAGCGGCGCAGACGCGGTGTTGAGATCGACACCGACGGCATTCACGGCGTCTTCCACCACGGCATCGAGCGAACGCGACAGCTTCTGCTGGTCGACGTCATGCTGATACTGGCCGACACCGATCGACTTCGGTTCGATCTTGACGAGTTCGGCCAGTGGATCCTGCAGGCGCCGGGCGATGGAGACGGCGCCGCGCAGCGACACGTCGAGATCGGGGAATTCAGCAGCAGCGGTCGCCGAGGCGGAATAGACCGAAGCGCCGGCTTCCGACACGATGACCTTGGTCGGCTTCGGCGCCGGCAACTCGGCGAGCATGTCGGCCACCAGCTTTTCGGTTTCGCGGCTGCCGGTGCCGTTGCCGATCGAGATCAGCTCGACATTGTGCTTGCGGATCAGCGAGGCGAGCTCGACCTGGGCGCCGCGCACGTCGTTCCTCGGCTGGAAGGGATAGACGGTCGATGTCGCCACCACCTTGCCGGTGCCGTCGACGACGGCGACCTTGACGCCGGTGCGGATGCCGGGATCGAGACCCATCGTCGCGCGCGAGCCGGCGGGTGCAGCCAGCAGCAGGTCCTTGAGATTGCGGGCGAAGACATGGATCGCCTCCTCTTCGGCCCTTTCGCGCAGTTCCCGCATCAGGTCGAGCGAGAGCGACATGGAAAGCTTGACGCGCCAGGTCCAGCTTGCGACCTCCAGCGGTCGCCGGGACGGCTGGTACCGATCTCGTAGGCCGCCACGATCATGCGCTCGACCGGCTTGTTCGGAGAGGCGGTCTCGGCGTCGGCCTCGATCGTCAGCGTCAGCACCTCCTCGTTCCAGCCGCGCAGCATGGCGAGCGCGCGGTGGCCGGGGGCGGTCGCCCAGCGTTCGGAATGATCGAAATAATCGGAAAACTTCTCGCCGGTCGCCTGCTTGCCGTCGACGACTTTCGCCTTCAGCAGAGAGGCCTGGCGCATATGAGCGCGCAACTTGCCGAGCAGGTCGGCATTTTCGGCAATGCCTTCGGCGATGATATCGCGCGCGCCTTCCAGCGCCGTCTTCACATCGGGCACATCAGCGTTGACGAAGCCTTCGGCCAGCACCGCCGGTTCCTTGGCGCGGTCGGCGAGGATCATCTCGGCGAGCGGGCCGAGGCCGCGTTCACGGGCGATTTCGGCCCGCGTGCGGCGCTTCGGCTTGTAGGGCAGATAGAGATCTTCAAGCTCGGCCTTGGTTTCGGCGCCTGCGACCTTGGTCATCAGCTCGTCGGTCATCTTGCCCTGGCCGGTGATCGATTCGACGATCGCGTCGCGCCGGGCTTCGAGTTCGCGCAGATAGACCAGCCGCTCGGCGAGATTGCGCAGCTGCGTGTCGTCCAGCCCGCCCGTCACTTCCTTGCGGTAGCGGGCGATGAAGGGCACGGTTGCGCCCTCGTCGAGCAGCTCGATGGCGGCTTTGGCCTGTTCGGGCCGGGCGTTGATTTCGGCGGAGATGCGGGCTGCGAGAAAACGGAGGTCTGCGGCCATGGGATTTCCTGTTTCGACAGAGGTGGCGGGACCATAGCGGCGAAAAGCGGCAAGGCAATGTTGGAGTTTACGGCCGAGCGCCGATCCACAGGATAAGCATGCCGGAAAGGCGGCGATTTTGCGGTTGTGCAGATGCGCCATTCTTTGCTAGCAGAAGCAACGTTTTGACCCGGCGCCCATGCCATCCCTCCCCTGTCGCGGGAGGCAAGGAAATTCGACATGCCAAACCTTCTTCTCGAACTCCGCTCCGAAGAGATTCCGGCCCGCATGCAGCGCAAGGCTGCCGGCGACCTGAAGAAGCTCGTCACCGATGCGCTTGTCGAAGCGGGTCTGTCCTACGAGGGCGCACGCGAATACTGGACGCCGCGGCGGCTTGCGCTCGACATCCATGGCCTGACGGCCCGCTCGGCCGATGTACGCGAGGAACGCAAGGGACCGCGCACCGACGCCAACGAAAAGGCGATCGAAGGTTTTCTGCGCGGCGCCGGCCTTTCCTCGGTCTCCGAGGCGCAGGTGGTGAGCGATCCGAAGAAGGGCGATTTCTACGTCGCGGTCATTTCCAAGCCCGGCCGCGCGGCGGAAGAGATCGTCACCGATGTGATGCCCGGCATCATCCGCGATTTTCCCTGGCCGAAATCGATGCGCTGGGGCAAGGCCTCGTCGAAGCCCGGCGCGCTGCGCTGGGTGCGGCCGCTGCAGTCGATCGTCTGCACTTTCGGGCCGGAGCATGAGGAGACCACCGTTATCCCCTTCGAGATCGACGGCATCACTGCGTCCAACATCACCTATGGCCACCGTTTCCATGTGCCCGAGGCGATCACGGTGCGGCGCTTCGACGATTATGCGGCGAACCTGGAAAAGGCGAAGGTGATCCTCGATGCCGAGCGGCGCAAGGACATCATCCTGCACGACGCCCGCGACATCGCCTTTGCCAACGGGCTGGAGCTGGTGGAAGACGAAGGCCTGCTGGAGGAAGTCTCCGGCCTCGTCGAATGGCCGCAGGTGCTGATGGGCAGCTTCGAGGAGGATTATCTCTCGATCCCCTCCGAGATTATCCGGCTGACGATCAAGACCAACCAGAAGTGCTTCGTTACCCGCAAACAGGGTGAGGAGACGCTTTCGAACAAGTTCATCCTCGTTTCCAACATCCAGGCGAGCGATGGCGGCAAGGAAATCGTTCACGGCAACGGCAAGGTGGTGCGGGCCCGGCTTTCGGATGCGCTGCATTTCTGGAAGCGCGACCAGGGCAACCTGCCGGATCTCGAAACGCTCACCGCTTCGGCGGCAAAGTTCGGCCTCGACATCAACAAGTCGCTCGACCAGCGCATGGCCAAGCTCGATGCGCTTGACGTGACGTTCCATGCCAAGCTCGGCACACAGGGCGCGCGTGTCGCCCGCATCCGCACGCTGGCCAAGGAATTGGCTGACATCACCGGCGCCGACCCGGCTCTGGTCGATCGCGCCGCCGTGCTCGCCAAGGCCGATCTGCGCACCGAGGCCGTCGGCGAATTCCCGGAACTGCAGGGCTTGATGGGCCGCAAATATGCGGTGCTGCAGGGTGAGGATGCCTCCGTTGCCGCAGCGATCGAGGACCACTACAAGCCACAGGGTCCGTCGGATCGTGTGCCGGAAAACAAGGTGGCGATCACCACCGCCCTTGCCGACAAGCTCGATACGCTGATCGGCTTCTGGGCGATCGATGAAAAGCCGACGGGGTCGAAGGATCCGTTTGCACTGCGGCGGGCCGCCCTCGGTGTCGTCAGGATCCTGCTGGAGCGAAGGATCCGCCTGCCGCTGCTGGCAACAACTAGGGATGGCGACCTGCTCTCCTTCTTCCACGATCGTCTCAAGGTCTATCTGCGCGACCAGGGCGCCCGCCACGATCTCATCGACGCCGTGCTGACACCCGATGCCGACGACCTGCTGATGGTGGCGCGCCGCGTCGAAGCGCTGACCGCCTTCATCACCTCGGAGGACGGCAAGAACCTGCTCGCCGGCACCAAGCGCGCGACGCAGCTGCTCGCCGCCGAGGAAAAGAAAGGCACCGTGATCGCCGACGGCGTTTCGCCAGCGCTTCTGAAGCTCGATGCCGAGAAAGAGCTCTTCGCCGCAATCTCAAGCGCCTCGAAGGATGCCTCGGACGCGGTTGCCGGGGAAGATTTCCGCTCGGCGATGGAAGCGCTTTCCAAACTGCGCGGCCCGGTCGACCGCTTCTTCGAAGACGTGCTCGTCAACGACGAGGACGCCGCCATCCGCGCCAACCGTCTCGCTTTGCTGCGACTGATCCGCGAGGCGACGGGAACGGTTGCGGATTTCTCGAAGATTTCGGGGTGATGTTCGGCCGCCATCGGCGGTCTGGCATTGCCGCGGCTCCGGCTGTATTCAAGCAGACATGCAGAGCAAGATTCTCGTCAGCGCCTGTCTCATGGGGCACGCCGTCCGCTATGACGGGCGGGCGAAGCCGTTGCTTCATCCGGTAATCGAGACATGGCGGGCCGAGGGCCGGTTGGTGACGATCTGTCCGGAGATGTCGGCGGGCATGACGGTGCCGCGGCCGCCGGCGGAGATTGCTGAGGCGGCAAGCGGCGAAGAGGTGCTGGCCGGCAAGGCGCGGGTTGTCGAGCTGACGGGCGCCGACGTAACGGAAGAGTTCCTGCTGGCGGCGGAAAATGCCGTGGCGCTCGCAAGGCAGGCCGGCTGCCACTATGCGCTGCTCATCGACGGCAGCCCCTCCTGCGGATCCGGTTTCATCTATGACGGCACGTTTTCCGGCCGCAAGCAGGCCGGCGCCGGCGTGACGGCGGCGGCGCTGAAAGCTGATGGCGTCGAGGTGTTTTCCGATCGCGAGATCGAACAGCTGATCGAGCGTATCGGGCAATGAGCCTCAAAAGGCACGGCCGCCGGAGAACCGACGGCCGCTAAAAATTTGGTGATAAAAACGCTTTTGTCCCCGCGTCGTTTTTGTTTTTACGCAATTCCTGACGGAAAACCGCTACACACTTTTCCTGGAATTGCGCTAGGCGGCGCGGCGACCCTGATGCATGGCCGGGGCAGCGCTTTCGCCACTGACGCGGAAGCCGCGGATGAGATCGATCAGCTCGTCGGTATCGCTGGCCAGCGTCTCGGCCGATGCCGTGGTCTCCTCGGCCATGGCGGCATTCTGCTGGGTGGCGGCATCGAGCTGGTTCATCGACGAGGAGATCGAGCGCAGCGTCGTATCCTGTTCGGAGGCGCTATGGGCGATCTTGGCGACGATCTCGTTGGCGGCCTTGATCTGGTCGGAGATGCGCTTCAGCGCCTCGCCTGCCTCGCCGACCAGGCGGACGCCATGGTCGACCTGGCTGGAGGAGCGGGCGATCTGGTCCTTGATCTCCTTGGCGGCAGCGGCGGAACGCTGGGCGAGTTCGCGCACTTCCTGAGCGACGACCGCAAAACCCTTGCCGGATTCACCGGCGCGGGCTGCCTCGACGCCGGCATTCAGCGCCAGAAGGTTGGTCTGGAAGGCGATTTCGTCGATGACGCCGATGATCTTGGTAATCTCCGAGGACGACTTCTCGATGCCGCTCATCGCCTCGATCGCCTGGGTGACGATCGCATCGCTATGGGTGGCTTCGGTGCTGACCGAATGGACGCGCTTGCTCGCCTCATGGGCGCCATCGGCCGTCTGGCGGACGGCGACGGTGAGCTCATCGAGAGCGGCTGAGGTTTCCTCCAGGCTGGCGGCCTGGCGCTCGGTGCGCTGCGACAGCTCGTTGGAGGCGCGGCGGATCTCTTCCTTGCTGGTGCCGATGTCGGTGCCCTTGGCGCTGACCTTGGCCATGGCGGCTTCGAGATGCGACAACGCATCGTTGAAGTTGTCGCGAAGGGCGGCGTATTTCTGGCCGAGATCGGCGCAGCGGACGGTGAGATCGCCACGGGCAATCATCGCCAGCGCCTGGCCGATCGTCGTCACCACCCGCGCCTGCAACGTTGCTTCATCCTGCTGCTGGCGCAGATTGTTTTCGCGCTCGCTTTCCAGCGCCAGCTGCTGGGCCGCCTCGCGATCCGACATCGCATGGCGTTCCCTGATCTTTTCCTGCAGCGACTGCGTCGCCTTGGCCATCATCCCAACTTCATTGTTCATCCCGGTATGCGGGATGGTGATCGAAACATCCTCTTCGGCGACCGACTGCAGGGCGGCATGGACGTTGTTGAGAGGTCCCGATATGCCGCGGATGACGAAATATGCCGCTGTCATGGCAAGGAAGAACAGAACGATGCTGCCGGAGAGCGCGGTCAGGATCGTGCTGTTTATCTGAGCATCGAGATCGTCCATGTAGACGCCGGTGACGACGACGACCTTCCAGGGATCGAAGGCCTGTGCATAGGCCGTCTTGCGAAAATCGCCAGCGGGCTGGCCCGGTTTGGCTGTGGAATAATATTCGACGAGACCGCCGCCCTGCTGCCCGAGCTTGACCAGCTCTTCGCGATAGAGCTTGCCTTTGCTGTCCGGCTGGCCCTTGTTGACCTGACCGACTTTCGCGGCATCATAATGGAACATCATCTGGATGTCGTAGCTATAGCCGAAGAAATAGCCATCGGGGTCGTATTTCATCGCATTGACCGTGGCGTAGGCCTGCTTCTGGGCGTCTTCCAGCGTCATTTCGCCGGCAGTCACCTTGGCCTGGTAGATTTTGAGAACAGAGACTGCAGACTGCACCTCCGCCCGCAGCATGTCATAGCGCTCCTTGTAGATCGCATCCACCGAGGAGCGGATCTGCAGGGAGGTGGCAATCGCAAAGGCGATCATCAGGCCGACGACAAGCAATATGAGCTGCTTCGATATCTTCAAATTTTTCATGACGCCTCGCAACGGGAATGGATAGCTGCATTCCGGCGCGGTTTTCTACCGCCTGTGCGAGCGCGCCGAAAAAGAGGACGCGTCTACCGCTGCTAAAATAAACATGCTGCGACCGGGTAAAGTGACAATTGATGCTCACCCTATAAGAAAGCTTTAATTTTATTGTTCGCGATGTGAACTTCCCTGAAAATCAGGGGGTAGAGTTAGGCACACCGACGGATTTTCATCCGCAGGCCTAATATCATTTCTTTTTCGAATTCTCAGCTTGCCCGGTGCATCAAAACATGAATGCACCCCCGCTGCTCATCGAGGGTGCATTCGGCCCACCAGTGGTGGCCCCCCAAACGATCGAAATCTTGATCAGGCGGGGGCAGGGAATTTGTTGTTTACGCAATTCCAGGCGGAAAGCCGCTACGCGCTTTCCTGGAAGTTGCTCCTAGAAACGCAGCTTGAATTCGGAAGCGTTAAGCGCTGCCGGTTGTTCCGCCATACCTGCCACAACGGGCTTGGCGTCGCCGCCAATGACGGCCGCGGTGGTTGCATTCATGTCGATGCCGTCTACCGGCGCCGCCGCCGGCGCGGCCGCAATCATGGATTCAGGCGTCGCCTTGCTGACGAAAACGACGGGCGAGCCGCCCATCCAGCCTTCGGTGCGATAGATCTTCTTTTCACCGCCGACATCGCGGATTTCACTCGCCTGGAGGACGCCGGGCTTCAGCTCCGGCACCGTATAGTCCTTCTTGGTCAGCTCGGCCTGGAGCGGCGGGCAATGGGCGCAGGTTTCGGTAACGATGCTGCCATCATCGCGCGGCGCAGTCTTGCCGACCACCTCTATCGAGGACGCCATCGCAGAACCTGCCATCAGCAGGATTGCCGCACCGAGGAAAATCTGACGCATCAACGCTACTCCGTCTCATCTTGGGAGCAAATTAGCGCAGCTTTGTTTCTATCCCGTCAGGGGAAAGGGTAAAAATTTAAAGAACGGGCCGGTTTATACTCATTCCGAGCCGGTTTCGCGCTCGATCGCCCGCCAGCCGATGTCACGCCGGCAGAAGCCGTTTTCCCATCTCACCCTGTCGAGCAGCGCGTAGGCGCGGTCCTTGGCCTCGGCGACCGTGCCGCCCGACGCGGTAACATTCAGCACGCGGCCGCCGGTCGCAACCAGTGCACCGTCTTTCAGACCCGTGCCGGCATGAAACACCTTCTCGCCCTCGCCTGCATCAGGCAGGGAGAGGATCGGCGTATTCTTCTCGTAGGCGCCGGGATAGCCCTTCGAAGCCATGACCACCGTCAGCGCCGGATCGTCGTTCCATTCGGCGTTGACCTGATCGAGCGTGCCATTGGCGGTGGCAAGCAGCAGCGGCAGGAGATCGCTCTTCAACCGCATCATCATCACCTGGCATTCGGGATCGCCGAAGCGGACATTGTATTCGATCAGCTCCGGCCCCTTCTGGGTGATCATCAGCCCGGCGAAAAAGACGCCGGAGAAAGGATGACCGCTCTCGGCCATGCCGCGCATCGTCGGTTCGATGATCTCTTTCATCGTGCGCTCGACCATCTGGGCGGTCATCACAGGCGCCGGCGAATAGGCGCCCATGCCGCCGGTATTGACGCCGGTATCGCCCTCGCCCACCCGCTTGTGATCCTGGGCGGTTGCGAGCGGTAGCGCATGTTTGCCATCGCAAAGGCAGAAGAAGCTCGCCTCCTCGCCATCGAGATAGGCCTCGACGACGACTTCGGCGCCGGCAGCGCCAAAGGCGCCTTCGAAGCAGTCGTCGACGGCGGCCAAAGCTTCATCGAGCGTCATCGCAACCGTCACGCCCTTGCCGGCGGCAAGGCCGTCGGCCTTGACGACGATCGGCGCGCCCTCGACGCGGATATAGGCTTTCGCCTTCGGTCCATTGTTGAAGCGCTGGTAGGCGCCTGTCGGAATATCGTAGCGGGCGCAGATATCCTTGGTGAAGCCTTTGGAACCCTCGAGCTGGGCTGCGGCAGCGGAGGGACCGAAAACCGCCAGGCCATCGGCGCGCAGCCGGTCGGCGAGGCCGGCAACCAGCGGCGCCTCCGGGCCGACGACGATGAAATCGATCGCCTTGTCCTTGCAGAAGGTCGCGACCGCTTGGTGATCCTCGATGTCAACGGGCACCAGCACGGCGTGTTCGGCAATGCCGGGATTGCCGGGTGCGGCGTAGAATTCCGTCATCAACGGCGATTGCGCCAGCTTCCAGGCGAGCGCATGCTCGCGTCCGCCCGATCCGATCAACAGAACCTTCATGCGCCACCCTTTCCTGTTTCGTCTGGCGGTTAAGGGCGAAGGACCGAAAGGTCAAGCGGGAAAGCTACCAACCCCCGCCTCCGCCGCCTCCGCCGCCCCCGCCGGACGAGCCGCCGCCGGAAAAACCGGAGGAAGAACTCGATGGCGGCGGCGAGGGAATCGTCGAAGCAATGGTCGAGGCCATGGAAGAGGAAAAGCCGCCGATACGATCGGAGAAGCTGCCACTGTTGAAATTGCCGGCATACCAGGCAGGCGCATAGGCAGCGGCCGCACCGGCGGCAGCTGCCGCAAGCCAGGTTTCGAAAGTGCGCGACCAGGGCTTTTCGACGCCGAGCGCCACCGCATAGGGCAGCAGCGTCTCGAAATGCTGCGGCGACATTTTCGGGGCGCCGGCCGTGTTCATCCGGTCCTTCTCGGCAAGCGTCAGATACTGGCGCAGGCCGTCTATGCCATCCATCATCTTGGCGCCGAGCGGGGTCGGCGCGCCCATGATGAAGAAATAGAGGATGTTCAAAAGCACGATGCCGCCGACGGCAAAGAGCATCGGCGTTTCATGCAGCTCCATCAGCGACGAGGTGAGCGCCATCACCAAGATCGCCAGGATGCTGATGCCGACGAAGGCGCCGATCGCGGCGGAGATGATGGCGATGATCTTGCCGAACAGCGACTTGCCGCGATGCAGCGATCTGACGAGGCCGGCGACGAACACCGCGACGAAGACCGAGATGGCGATTGGAATCAGCATGAGCGCGATCGTGTCGGGCTCCAGCGAACCGAAGACGAACAGTATCACCAGGGCGGCGGCGCTGAGCACGACGCCGCCTGCGGTATAACCGAGGTTGGAATTGTAATATTTGCCGCGGTGTTCCTTCTCGATCGCCGAGCGGAAGGCCTGGCCGACGGACTTCACCCGCTCGCCATTGGCCTTGTCGATCGTCAGCGTCGAGCCGGCGCCGCCGGCAACCTTCAGCAGTTCGATCTCGCCGGCCTGGAATTTCTCCTTGCCGAGCGGCTTGCCGGTGCCTTGGATGACGATCGAATTCTCCAGATCTTCGAGCTTTACGTAACCGCGGACGGCAAGATTGAGCGCGGTGGCGGAAAGCGCCGTCCAGCCCTCGCCAGAGAAACCCTTGTTGTCGATGTAGTTGACCAGCGCCGGCGAGATACCATCAGGCGCGTCCCAGCGCGGCACGACGACGCCGCGGGCAGGATCGCGGCCGACCTTCAGCCAGGAGCGCGTGTAATAGGCGAAAACGAGGATCAGGCCGCCGAAGCCGATGAAATAATTGCGGTTGTCCTTCAACCACCAGGTGCTTTCCATATCCGCGCTCGGCGGATCGATCGAACCCTTCGGCATGCGGATCGCGAAGGTTAGGCCTTCGTGGGCATCGAGCGGCGCGGTGGTGGAAAAGACCAGGCCAGCGCCGGTTTCGCTGACGCGGGCATTCTTTTCCGTCGCGCCTTGGGGGCCGGTGAAGAAGGTCGTCTCCGCCGCGCCGACGGCAGGCGGCAGCTTCACCGTCGCGGTTGCCAAGCGGATCGGGAAGATCCAGCCATTGCCGGTGACGTTCCAATAGAGTTCGTCATGATCGTCGAAATAGCGGATCTGGCGGTTGGTCCTGTAGGTGAAGACATATCGATGACGGCCCGGCGTCACCGTCACATCGGCAGAACCGGCATAGATGCGGATGCCGCCCGATATCGATTCGGTGTGCCAGGGCTCGTTATCGCCATCGCGCTGGACCGACACCACATCGAAATCGACGCTGCGGCGGCGGCCCGCGGCATCGGTGAAATGGAGCGGGAAGTCACGGAAGATGCCGTGGTTGATCTGGTTGTTCTCTGCATTAACGGTGATCGTTTCCGTCACCGTCATCGCTCCGCTCTTTTCGAGCGTGATATCGGAGGCGAAGCTGTCGATAACCTCGGCGGCAAACACCGCCGGAGCCGCGAGCATCAACAGCAGCGCAAAGCAAAATCCGAAAAACCGACGCCCCATCCCTGTCTCCCCGCCGGCAGCCTCGGCTGCGTTTCGTCAATCATTGTCCTGATAGGTCACGCCGAGTGCCGCCAGCGTCCGCCAATAGGCGGGGAAGGTCTTGCCGACGCAATCGGGATCGAGAATGGTGATGCCGTCGATCTTCAGCCCCGCCAGCGCGAAACTCATGGCGATGCGATGGTCGGCGAAGCTGTCGATCTCCGCCGGCAGATGCCTGCCGGCAAGTGCGGGATCCGACTGCACGATCAGATCGTCGCCCTCTTCGCGGGCAAGCCCTGAAACAATGCGGTTGAGGCCGGTCGAGAGTGCCCGGATGCGATCGCATTCCTTGACGCGCAGATTGGCGATGCCGACGAAGCGAACCGGCGTCTCGTTGAAGGCGGCAAGCACGGCAAGGGTCGGAACGGCATCCTGCATCTGCGAGCCGTCGATCTCTGCCGGCAGATGCGGGAATTTGGCGATCATGTCGTAGGCGCGCGCATCCGGCTGCGAAAAGGCGTCGGAGGGAACACCGAGATCGATCGCGCCGCCGGTCAGCACTTCGGCGGCCCAGAGATAGGTCGCAGCCGAGGCATCCGGTTCGACGATGAAATCGGCGGCGCGGTAGCCGGTCGGCTCGACGCGCCAGGTGACGGGGCTGGTCTTCTCGACCTTGGCGCCGAAAGCCTTCATCGCCGCCGTGGTCAGATCGATATAGCCGAGCGCACCGATATCCTCGCCGACGAGTTCGATGTCGACCGGCCGGTCGCCGCCGGTCGCCATCATCAGCAGCGCCGAAACATACTGGCTGGACAGGCCGCCATCGATGCGGATGCGGTCGGCCTGGAAGCGGCCGGTTCCCTTGACGGTGACCGGCGGGCAACCGGTCTCTGCGGTCACGTCGATGCCGAGCGTGCGCATCGCCTCGACCAGCGGACCGATCGGGCGCTTGCGCATATGTTCGTCGCCATCGACGATCACGGTGCCGTCGACCAGAGCCGCAGCGGCCGTCAGGAAACGTGTCGCCGTGCCGGCATTGCCGAGGAAGAGCGGCGCCTTCGGCGGCAGAAGCCTACCGCTGCCGGTGACGACGAAGGTGGTATCGTCAGGCTCGTCGATCGCGACACCCATGGCGCGTAGCGCATCGGCCATATAGCGCGTATCGTCGCTCTTCAGCGCCCCGGTCAGCCGGCTCGTGCCCTTCGCAAGGCCGGCGAGCAGCAGGGCGCGATTGGTGATCGACTTGGAGCCCGGCGGCATGGCGCGGCCCGAAAGCGGTTTTCCCGGCGGGATGATCGTGAGTTTGGCTGTGCGTGTCATGCTGTTCTTCCGTCCATAAGGCGACCCTAAAGCGCGTCGCGATCTGCCCTTGCTCTTAATCGCTTTCTGGCAAAGGCAAAATGCCGGATCGTCAGAATTTCACGGTGGGGACGGCGCGGTCGGCCTCGTTGGTGATCTCGAAATATTCCCGCTTGGCAAAACCGAACTGGCCGGCAACGAGATTGGACGGGAAGCTTTCGACCTTGACGTTGAGGTCGCGGGCAGCGCCGTTGTAATAACGCCGCGACATTTGCAGCTCGCCTTCCATGGTTTCCAGCGAAGCCTGCAGCTCGGCAAAATTCTGGTTGGCCTTGAGATCGGGATAGGCCTCGGCGAGCGCGATGACGCGGCCGAGCGCCTGGCCGAGCAGACCTTCCGCCTGCGCCCTGCCCGCAACATCGCCTGATGGCACGGCTTGCGCCTTGTTGCGGAGCTCAACCACCTCTTCGAGCGTGGTCTTTTCATGGGCGGCATAACCCTTGACCGTCTCGATCAGGTTCGGGATCAGGTCGGCACGGCGCTTGAGCTGGACATCGATGCCCGACCAGGCCTCTTCCGCCATCTGCCGCGCGCGAACCAGGCCGTTGTAGACGAAGATGAGATAGAGCGCGACCAGAACGATGACGCCAAGTGCAATATACATCGCGAATCCCCCGCAGCGAAGTAATGTCCGGGCGGACACTAAGCGGTTTTGCCGGCTGCCGTCAAACGCCGATATCTCCGAGGATTCGGGGTGCCCGACCAGCCGTTTATATGGACGATACGGCTGGAGAGCTGTTGCGTTATGCCGCCTCTTTGCCCAGGTTGATGCCGCCCGCATCAGTCAGCAGGAAGGCTTCGCCGCAGGCCTTGGCGAGCGTGCGTACGCGCAGGATATAGCTCTGGCGCTCGGTGACCGAGATGACGCCACGGGCATCGAGCAGGTTGAAGACGTGGCTTGCCTTGATGCACTGGTCATAGGCCGGGAAGACGCATTTGTGCAGGCGCTGGTTGGCGTTGTCGCCGGGGGCACCGGCATCGAGCAGCGCCCGGCATTCCTTCTCGGCATCGACGAAGTGGCGATGCAGCATCTCGGTATTGGCGAATTCGAAATTATGGCGCGAATATTCCTGCTCGGCCTGCAGGAAGACGTCGCCATAGCTGATCTTCTCGTCGCCGTCGCGGCCGTTGAAGTTCAGGTCATAGACATTGTCGACGCCCTGGACATACATGGCGAGGCGTTCGAGACCATAGGTCAGTTCGCCGGCGACCGGTGAGCATTCGATACCGCAGACCTGCTGGAAATAGGTGAACTGCGAGACTTCCATGCCGTCGCACCAGCATTCCCAGCCGAGGCCCCAGGCGCCGAGCGTCGGGCTTTCCCAGTCGTCCTCGACGAAGCGGATATCATGCAGCAGCGGATCGAGACCGATCGCCGCCAGCGAGCCGAGATAAAGCTCCTGCAGGTTTGGCGGGTTCGGCTTCAGGATGACCTGGTATTGGTAATAATGCTGCAGCCGGTTCGGGTTCTCACCATAGCGACCGTCGGACGGCCGGCGGGATGGCTGGACGTAAGCGGCCTTCCAGGGCTTGGGGCCGAGGGCGCGCAGCGTGGTGGCCGGATGGAAGGTACCGGCGCCGACTTCCATGTCGTAGGGCTGCAGCACCGCGCAACCCTTGTCCGCCCAGTAGTTATGCAGGGTCAGGATCAGCGCCTGGAAGGAGCGCTTCGGGTTCATATGGTCTGGGATAGCTGACATCGAACGGCACCGATTGCATGGGATTTATCGGCGCGACAGGTGCCATGGAGGGCGGCAGGGGTCAAGACTTTTGCGCTATTCGGGAGCAACAGCCACCAGCTTCGCCTTTTGGGCTGATTGAGAACGCCGTGGGTGGAAAGGGGACTTATCGCAGAGCCAGATGCATAACCGACGTAGGGGCGTCGAATGCTGAACATCAATCCGTTTGGCTATTGAGCGCGGCCACTTGGAAGACCGGCGCGCGCAAGGTCTGCGGCGGCTTGATCGAGAATGGAGGGATCTCGGAAGTTCCAGGCCTGCCGCCACGACTGGATCGTCGCAGCCGGCGTTGACTTGAGCATCTTCTCGACGGCAGCTCGGGCGTCTGCCTGGCGCCCAAGACGCATATAGGCGACGGCTAGCTGCAATGGAGCGTCGGCGAATTCCGTGGTCTTCAGCACCTCAACTGCGTCTTCGTTTTTGCCAAGCACGATAAAGATGAAACCTCGCACGTAGTTCACGAACCACGACAATCCCGGATCCCGCGCGGCGGCAGCGTCGGTCAACTCCAGCGCCTTTTCCGGCTGGCCGGCCTGTAGGAAAATACTTGCTCCATCCGTGAGCGTGAAGGCGTTATATGGTGCCGCCGCGATAGCCTTGTTCATCGCCACAACAGCCCCATCATGATCCCGCTTCAGCGTTAGGAGCCAGGCGTTAAGCCAGTTTGCCAGTCTCGTTACCTGCGGACTAAGGTTCTTGTCTGCGAGGACTTGATTGACCAGCCGCTCCGCCTCCTGAAGATCTTTCTGTGGGTCAGAACTGTAGAGCAATGCAACTATTAACCAGTGAGACCACCCTAGCTCCACGGTCAGCAAGGGGGAGCCTGGGAACACCTGCAATCCCTGTCGTGAAATTTCACCTGATCGCTCGAGACCTTCCTTCGTGTAAAGGTTCAACTGGCTTTCGGCGCGCAGGTAGTAGTCGTATTCCGCGAGGTTGGTGCTGTCCTTCCCCCAAGCCTGACTATAATCTGCTTTGCGGATGGCTCCGAATTCACCAGTCATCGCCCCCACGATCTTGGCGGTCAACTCATCCTGGAGCGCCCACGGGTCGGTTCCGGACTTGTCGAAGCGGTCTGCCCAAACATGGTCCCCCGTCTTGGCATTGATAAGTTGCGCAACAATGCGCACCCTATCGCCTTCCTTGCGCACACTGCCCTCGACGACATAGCCAACGCCCAGCTCCGTGCCGATCTGGCGGATGTCGCCTTGCTTGTCCTCATACGCAAACGACGAGGTTCGCGAGACCACGGCAATGTCAGAGAAGCGCGAGAGGATGGCGATGACGTCGTTCGCCACGCCTTCTCCCAAGTACCCTAGGCTCTTGTCGGCACTCAGATCCTTGAAGGGAAGCACGGCGACAGATGGGATCGTACTTGAGACTGGATGAGAGGTCATCGTCACCGGATAGTATAGCGCCATCCAGGCGGCCAGTACGGCCACCACGGCTGCCGGGATTCCAAGTGCCCACCACAGTCGACCGATCCCGCGCTTGTGCAGAATGCGTCGGCGGAACGGGGCGTCGATGCGCACATGGTAGACGTCGATTGGCTCCTCGATGTTCTTAACCTTCTGCCGCCCCGCGGAGTCGAAGCGAAACGCGAGCTTTTTGTCGACCTCCCTCGCCACCTTACCTGAAATACAGATACCGCCGGGAAGCGCGAGTTGCTCCAGCCTGGCCGCGATGTTCACGCCTTCGCCATAGCGGTCGTCGCCATCTACGATCACTTCGCCGATGTTGATGCCGATGCGGACGTTGAACCTTTCCTCCTCTGCGACAGAGGCGTTGCGCTCTGCCATTCCGCGCTGGAGAGACACCGCACATTCGACAGCGTCGACCACGCTGCCGAACTCTGCGAGGAGGCCGTCGCCCATGAGCTTGAAGACCCGCCCATGATGCCCCGCAATCTCGGGCTCAAAAAGCTCAGTGCGTCGCGCTCGAAGGCGGTCAAAGGTGCCCGCTTCGTCTTGCTCCATAAGCGCGGAGTATCCGACTACGTCGGCGGCCAGGATTGCAGATAATCTGCGTTCCATGTCTTAGCTCCCAACAGGAATTCCGCGCTAAACAATGTACATGATTTTGCCGCATGTTTCACGCGCGGCCGCAGAGTCGATCCCAGGGAGTTGGGTCTTGGTCTTCCGTTTGCTTCACCGGTTTACGACAGCGTGACGCAGCTCCGTTTTTTCACACGGTGCGTGAGGCTGAGGCCGCATGGCAGTCGAGACGCAACGATGATGGCGATGGGTACGGTTCGGGCGGTGCTAGATTCGGCCGCGCCGTTGACAACTCGAGAAACCAGCGTTTGGTGGCAATTGCTACCTTATAGCGGACTCCTGCGGCGGCGGAGAAGCGTCGAATGCCGATAGGGGAGAGGAATTCCGCTGCCCCTCACCTAACCCTCGCCCCGCAGGCGGGAGTCCGAAGGACGGGTCGAGACCCGTGGCTCGACCCCGGTCGATGGCGGCCGCCGGATGAGGGGCAAGCGCTGGGTGAGAGGCAATGGCGACTCCTCTTATTCGCCCTCGCGCTTCAGCCGGTATTCTCCGGTTGCCGGGTCCTTGACCAGCGTGCCGATCGCGCCGGTCTGGCGCTCCTTTTCAGCACGGCGCGACTTTTCGGCGAGCTTGCGGGCATCAGAGACGAAGCGGCGGTAAAGCCACCAAGCTGAGAAGACTAGGATCAGAATGGTAATTAACTGCGGCATGCCCCTCTCTTGCTCCCTTCAAAGCCCGAAACGGCTCCACAATGCTCTCTCTTCCGCCGCTTCGACAAGCCCTGTCGCGAGACCGGATGCAGCGCCCTCGAGCGAAACCGGCGACACGCCTGGAATTCGGCGGCCGAACAGGCCTCGGCCGGCAGTGACGAGCTCCAGCTTGGTCTTCTGGCCGTAGCGCCTCTTCAATTCCTGGCGCATGTCGCCGAGGCCATCGATGAGGCCGAGCTCGAGGCCGCGCGTACCGCTCCAGAACAGGCCGGAAAAGACCGTCGCATCATCCCTCAGCTTGCCGGCGCGACGCTCGCGCACCATCGAGATGAAGACTTGGTGGATTTCGAGCTGCAGGCTCTTCAGGTACTCGATATCCTTTTCCTTTTCCGGCTGGAAAGGATCGAGGATCACCTTGTTTTCGCCCGCCGTATAGACGCGGCGTTCGACGCCGATCTTCTTCAAGAGTTCGGGAAAGCCGAAACCGCCGGAGACGACGCCGATCGAGCCGACGATGGAGGTGGCATCGGCAATGATCTCATCGCCGGCGAGCGCGATCATGTAGCCGCCGGAGGCGGCGACGTCCTCGACGAAGACCAGAACCTTCTTCTGCTTCTCGCGGGCGAGCTCGCGAATGCGGGTGAAGATCAGGCGCGACTGGACGGGCGAGCCGCCCGGCGAATTGATGGAGATGGCAACCGCCGGCGCGTCCTTCATGGCGAAGGCCTTTTCCAGAACCGGAGAGACATTGGCGAGATTGAGGGTCGGCCGGAACTGGCCGCCGCCGCTGATGATCGCCCCCTGCAGCCGGACGACCGGGATGGTGATGCCGTCCTTGCGGAACCGTTTCGGCATCAGTTTTCTCAAGAATCCGGCCATTTTCCATCCTTCGCTTCGGGTCGCAGGATCGCAGTTTGCGATCGGCATCCATGTATGCGCTGGAACGGCAAACGCAATGGCGGCGTTCTTGAAAACATTGGGCCTGAAAACATCAGGTTTGATTTTGTTGTTGCGAATGACTTGCATTATCATTCTAATCCGTCATATTGCGCTGACGATAAAACAGGTGGAAATCGCATGGACGTCCTCAATCCGAATGCAAAGAGCGGCTGGCGGCACGAACGCGGAGAGGGATCGCTCTCCGATGTCTACCGCACCGTCGGAACCGGGCGTCACAGCTCGACATGGCGAAGGGCGGCAGCTTTCGCCGGGCCGGGCTACATGGTCGCCGTCGGTTACATGGACCCCGGCAACTGGGCGACATCGCTCGCCGGCGGCTCGAAATTCGGATACGCGCTGCTCACCGTCGCGCTGCTTTCCAACCTTATGGCGATCGTGCTGCAAGCGCTCTGTGCGCGCCTGGCGATCGCTTCCGGGCGCGATCTTGCGCAGGCCTGCCGCGACGCTTTTCCGAGATATGTCTCGGTGCCGCTCTGGGCCCTTGCGGAAATCGCCATCATCGCCACCGATATCGCCGAGGTGATCGGCACGGCGATCGGCCTCAACCTGTTGATGGGTATCCCGCTCGAACTCGGCGTGCTGATCACCGCGCTCGATGTCTTCGTGATCCTCTTCCTGCAAAAGCTCGGCTTCCGCTGGGTGGAGGCCTTCATCATCGCGATGCTCGGCGTCATCGCGGTCTGTTTCGGCGTGCAGATCCTGCTTGCCGACCCGCAATGGGGCGCCGTCCTCACCGGCTTCTTCCCGACCACCGAGATCGTCACAAATCCGGAGATGCTCTATCTGGCGCTCGGCATTCTCGGCGCGACCGTCATGCCGCACAATCTCTATCTTCACTCCGGCATCGTGCAGACGCGGGCCTACGGCCATACCGTTCCCGAGAAGAGGGAGGCGCTGACCTTTGCGACGATCGATTCCACGGTGGCGCTGTGTTTCGCGCTGCTGATCAACGCCTCGATCCTGATCCTTGCGGCGGCCGCTTTCAATGCGCACGGCAAGACCGACGTCGTCGAACTCGGCGAGGCCCATTCACTGCTATCGCCGCTGCTCGGCCTCGCCATCGCGCCAACGCTCTTCGGCATCGCGCTTCTCTGCTGCGGCCTCAACTCGACGGTGACGGCAACGCTTGCCGGCCAGATCGTCATGGAAGGCTTCCTCAAGATCCGGCTGAAGCCGTGGGTACGCCGGCTGATCACCCGCGCCATCGCCATCGTGCCTGCGGCGATCGTCACCATCTGGTACGGCGATCAGGGCACTGCACAGCTGCTGATCCTGACACAGGTGGTGCTCAGCCTGCAGCTTTCCTTCGCCGTCTTCCCGCTGGTGATGTTTACCGCCAGCAAGGCCAAGATGGGCGAACTGGTGGCGCCCCGCTGGCTGAGCGGCATCGCCTATCTGATCGCGGTCGTCATCGCCGGGCTAAACGTCAAGCTGCTCTTCGACTTCGTCACCGGCTGAAGCAATTCCAGGAAAAGTGTGGCGCCAGTCTAGAGCCTGGCGTAGGCCGCCCGGCCATTGTTGAAATCATCGACGAGAGGGGAGAACTTGTGGCTCCCCTCTTCGTGCATGATGAGGGCCGCACGCAGCGACAGCCGCGCCCGCGATCCCTTGATACCAGTCACCAGGATACGGACGGCATTTTCACCCGGACGCGGGTGGATAGCGGTGATCTCGATGCCGCCGAAACGCCGGCCGCAAGCGGCAACGATCTCGGCGATCGACTGTGGCCTGGCGATCAGCGACATTTGCCCGCCTGGGATCATGATGGCGCCGGCCGTGCGGATCCAGCTTTCGAACAGGCCGTCGGTCATCGCATGGGCTTCTGCCTTCAGCGCATCCGGCGTGCGCCGGTCGCCGGCGTCGTTGAAGGGCGGGTTCATGATGACGTGGTGGAAGCTCTCATCGGTGAGCCCCGCATCGTTGCGCGCCTTGGCGGTCAGCGTCACATCGGCCTCGACGACGCTGACGCGGCCCGCGACATGGGCATTGTCGGGCAAGAGGATGCTGCGGCGGGCATAATCGGCCATCTCGGCCGAACGCTCGAAGAGCACCACTTGCGTATTGGCAAGCCGCGAGGCGACGGCAAGACCGGCGGCGCCGGCGCCTGCGCCGAGATCGGCAACCCTGACCGGGCGATCGTCGGCGACCAGAGCCGCAAGCAGCATCGCATCCATGCCGGAGCGATGGCCCCTGCCCTTCGGCTGCATCACATGGAAGGCGCCGCGATGAAAGGCATCGATGGTGTCAGTGGTTTCCCCGGTCATCGGAGCTCACTTCCGCTCGCGCAACTCGCCACCGAGACCCGCATCGATGAGGATGCGGCGCGCCTGATCGGCCATCTCCTCATCCACCAGCAGGCGGCGCGACAGCATGCCGAGCGAGCCTTCCAGCACGCTCATGCCCTGATCGGCGATGAAGCAGTGAATTCCCGCATCCTTCATCAAACTCTCGGCATAGGAGAGAAGAACGGGGTCGTTGGCGCGGATAAGCTCATGCATTTGCCGTCGTTTTCCTTCCAATTTCGCTCAGCGCGACAATTCACCCCTTGCCGCGTCCATCGCCCCTTTCTATTGTCAGGTGCAAAGAATGAACAGGAGTCCGGGTCGTTGGGCGTGGTCATACCGCTTGAAGAAAGCAAAAACAAACTGGCATCCATCAAGCCATTGGTCGATCTCACCAGGGCGGACATGGAGCGAGTGAACCAGCTCATTCTGTCCAAGGCCGGCTCCGACGTGCAGATGATCCCCGAAGTGGCGAACCATCTGATCTCATCGGGCGGCAAGCGGCTGCGGCCGATGCTGACGCTGGCTTCCGCCTCGCTGTTCGACTACAGGGGCGAAAACCACGTCAAACTCGCCACGTCAGTCGAGTTCATGCACACGGCGACGCTGCTGCATGACGACGTCGTCGACGAGAGCGATCTTCGCCGCGGCAAATCGACGGCACGGATGATCTGGGGCAACCAGGCAAGCGTGCTGGTCGGCGACTTCCTGCTCGGCCAGGCGTTCCGCATGATGGTCGATGTCGGCTCGCTCGATGCGCTCGACGTCTTGTCTTCCGCCGCCTGCGTGATCGCGGAAGGCGAAGTGCTGCAGCTTTCCGTCGCCAAGAACATGGAGACGACGGAGGACGATTATCTCTCCGTCATTCGCGCCAAGACGGCGGCCCTCTTTGCCGCTGCCGCCGAAGTCGGGCCGATCGTCGCCGAGGTCGGCCGGTCCGGCCGCAATGCGTTGAAATCCTACGGCATGAATCTTGGGCTCGCCTTCCAGCTCGTCGACGACGCGCTTGATTACGGCGGCAAGGCGGCCGATCTCGGCAAGAATGTCGGCGACGATTTCCGCGAAGGCAAGATCACCCTGCCCGTCATTCTGGCCTATCGCCGCGGCACCGAGGACGAGCGCGCCTTCTGGCGCGATGCGATCGAAGCCGGCAACAGCACCGACGCCAACCTCGAAAAAGCGCTGGGGCTGATCACCAAATATGGCACGCTCAGCGACACGATCGGCCGCGCGATCCATTACGGAACGATCGCACGGGACGCGCTTGCGCCCCTTCCCGATACGGTCTGGAAATCCGCCCTGATGGAAGTGATCGACTTCTGCATCGAGCGCGTCAATTGATCAAACGTCCTTGATCGCAGGCTGATTTTCTTGCAGCGCCGCTTCAAAAAAGCCATCCTGTTGTGAATCAGTGATCGCAACTGGTTTTGCGACCGACACCATTTGTCGGGACGCTGTCGAAGAAAGGTTTCCTAATGCGGCAGAGACTTGCCATCCGTCTTCTTACGAGCGCAGCGCTTGCAGCTGTCCTTTCGCTGGGCGGTGTCGGCGGCGTGAACGCCGAGGATGCGGCCAAGGCAGACGATGCCGGCACGGCCGCTCACTTTGATGCGGACAGCGTGACCACTTTCTCCGGCGCCTTCCTCGCGGCGCGCACCGCCGATGTCGACCATGACTACGAAACGGCGATCGAACTCTACAAGAAGGCGCTGCAGATCGAGCCCGGCAATCCCGAGATTCGCCAGCGGCTGATGATCTCGCTGCTGCTCAATGGCGACATCAAGGAGGGCGTCAAATACGCCAACGACCTGAAGGGCGATCCTTCCGTCGAGCGCATCACCACGATCGTGCGCGGCATGGATGCCGTGCGCCGCGACGACTACAAGACCGCCGAGTCCATCCTGAAATATAAGGGGCCGAACGATCTCGACCGGATGATGAACGACCTGCTGCTGGCCTGGGCCCGTGTCGGCGCCGGCCGCGGCAAGGAAGCGCTTTCCATGGTCGAGAAGATGAAGGGGCCGGACTGGTTCCGCATCTTCCAGAATTATAATGCTGGCGCGATCGCCATCGTCGCCGGCGACGTGAAATCCGCCCGCCAGCATCTGAACGATGCCGTGCTCGACAAGGAAGGCGGCGCGACGGCGCCGGATACCTTCATGCGCGCGGTGATGGCGCTTGCCCGCCTCGAAGCAACACAAGGCAACAAGCAGAAGGCGCTCGACGCCGTTTCCGTCGGCGACAACCTGTTGCCGAACTATGCGCCGCTGAACGCGCTGCGCGACAGCATCGAAAAGAACGAGAAGCAGGAACAGCAGGTCAAGACGGCCGAAGAAGGGGCTGCCGGCGTGCTCTTCTCCGTCGGCGGCGCGCTGAACCGCGACGGCGCCGAGGACATCGTCTCGCTGTACCTGCAGACGGCCAATGCGCTCGATCCGAACAGCGCCGATACGCTGGTGCTGCTCGGCGGCATCGCCGAGAAGCAGAACCAGATGGACCGCGCCATCGCGCTCTACAAGAAGGTGCCGGAGAATTCGCCGATGCGGCGCATCTCCGAGCTGCAGCTCGGCCTTGCCCTTGCCCAGGGCGGCAAGGTGGACGAGGCGCGCAAGCACCTGCAGGCGCTGATCGCCTCCGACCCGAAGGACATCCGCAGTTACCTCGCCTATGGCAGCGTGCTCTCCGACGCCAAGGACTACGCGGCGATGGCCACCAATTACGACAAGGCCGTCGAAGCGATCGGCCCCATTCCCGGCCGCGCCAACTGGAGCGTCTTCTTCCAGCGCGGCATTGCCTATGAGCGGCTGAAGAAGTGGGATCAGGCGGAGCCGAACTTCCGCAAGGCGCTGGAGCTCAATCCCGACCAGCCGCAGGTGCTGAACTATCTCGGCTATTCCTGGATCGACATGAACCGGAACCTCGACGAAGGTCTCGGCATGATCAAGAAGGCCGTCGACCTTCGCCCTGACGACGGCTACATCATCGATTCGCTCGGCTGGGCCTATTTCCGCCTCAACCGCTTCGACGATGCCGTCGACGAGCTGGAGCGGGCCGCACAGATCAAGGCCGGCGACGCGACGATCAACGACCATCTCGGCGACGCCTACTGGCGCGTCGGGCGCAAGCTCGAGGCCGTCTACCAGTGGAACCGGGCGCTCAGCTCCGAGCCCGAAGCTGCCGAGATCCCGAAGATCAAGGACAAGGTCGCCAACGGCCTGCCCCCCGCCAGCGACGATGCCAAGGCGGCCGACAAGAAGCAGCCGGATCCGGCACCCGTTATCCCGCCGCCGGTCGACAAGAAATCCTGACGGGCGGGAGGCATGCCTGAAAAGGACTTGGCCGGATACAGATCAAAGAAATAGAGCATGATGTCGTCCGAAAACCGCTCACACTTTTCGGCATCATGCTCCAGCATCACCGAGGAAGCTCGCGCGAAGATCAACCTGGCCCTGCATGTGACGGGCCAGCGGCCGGATGGCTATCATCTGCTCGATATGCTGGTGACCTTCGCAGATCACGGCGACCGGCTGGACTTCGTGCCGTCGCCGACCGATGAGTTCACCCTGTCGGGCCGTTTTGGCGGAACACTTGCCGGCGACGGCGGCACCAACCTGGTGCTGAAGGCCCGCGACCTCCTACGCGGGGCGATCGGTCCCCTCGCCTTCCCCATCCGCATCCATTTGGAAAAGAACCTGCCGATCGCCTCCGGCATCGGCGGCGGCTCGGCGGATGCGGCTGCGACGCTGCGCGGGCTGATGCGGCTCTGGGGCGCGACGTTGCCCGAGGAGGCGCTTGCAGCTCTCGCCCTGAAGCTCGGCGCAGACGTGCCGATGTGCCTTGAGAGCCGGCCGCTGATTGCCCGCGGCATCGGCGAAGAGCTCGAGCCCGTGCCGGAGCTGCCGGCCTTTGCCATGGTGCTCGCCAATCCGCTGAAGGGCGTCTCGACGCCCGAGGTTTTCCGCCGGCTGGCGGAGAAAAACAATCCGGCTCTGCGCCTGGCACCGAGCCGGCCTCAGACTGCCGACTGGCTCGCGGCAATTGCTGCTGCCCGCAACGACCTGGAGCCGCCGGCGCGCGAACTCGTGCCCGAGATCACGGCGATCTCGGCGATGCTGCAAGCGAACGGCGCGCTTCTGACCCGCATGTCCGGTTCCGGCGCCACCTGTTTCGGCATCTTTGCGGCCATGACTGACGCGGAAGATGCGGCGGCAGCTCTTCACGACGCGCGCCCTGACTGGTATTTCCAGGCGACGGAAACGGTTTCGGGAGGCGCATGATGGCAGGTCTGGACGAAAAGCGGCCCTTCATCGCGGTCGGCATTGCGGTTCTGACTGTCTCGGATACCCGCACGCCGGAGACGGACAAGTCAGGCGACACGCTGGCGGCGCGGATCACGGAGGCAGGCCACAGGCTGGTCGACCGGGGAATCGTGCCCGATGATCGCACCGCGATTGCCGCGCGGGTGAAGGCCTGGACTGAGAACGAAGACATAGACGTCGTCATCACCACTGGCGGCACCGGCTTTACCGGCCGCGATGTGACGCCCGAGGCGCTGGAGCCTTTGTTCGAAAAGCGGATGGACGGCTTTTCCGCCATCTTCCACCGGATCTCCTACGAGAAGATCGGCACCGCGACGATCCAGTCGCGCGCCACGGCAGGCGTTGCCAACGCCACCTTCATCTTCGTGCTGCCGGGTTCACCCGGCGCCTGCCGGGATGCCTGGGACGGCATTCTGAAAGGACAGCTCGACTATCGCAGCGCGCCGTGCAATTTCGTCGAGATCATGCCGCGTCTGGACGAGCACCTGAAACGCGGCGCGACGAAATAGACTGCGGCAACAACGGCATTCCCTAAAGCGCGTCGCAATCTTTCAGATTCGCTCCTTGCGCTTTAGGTCTTTTTTTTACGCATGTCGTTATCGCAAAAACCGCCGCACACTTTTGCGCGACATGCGTTATGTCGCGAGGCCCGGCAAGATGGGCATCGTGTCCCAGCTATCACCCGACAGCAGGACGCAGCTTATCCCGTGAACATCCGTGACGATGAGTGTCCAGGTGCCGCTTTCGGCGGCATAGACCTCGAGAATGGCGTTCTGGTTGATCAGTCCGACTGCCGTGAGCTTTTCCGCGAAGTTCTTGTCCAGGAAATTGACGATTTCGGGTCGGCCTGCGCAACTGCGCATCATCTGCGATGCTGCCGAATGCGGATGCGCGATCACCAATGTCGGCAATATGACGGCGATGAGGCCGTAGACCATACTGCGTACCATGACGCACCTCCTTTCGCCGGGACCCCGGCAGAAGAGGAGATTTTCGCTGACCTGTTCTGCCGTTCACCGGCATTCCATGGCCATTCCGTTGCGAAGCGAGGCGCTTCGACGGCGCCATGTTTGAATTATAGCGCAAAATCCTATTGGGCGCCATCTTTTGCGCGAACTATGGAGAGGGGCGCGACACCTACCGCGCAGCGCGGGCGACCCAGGAGGGAATGAGTTCACTCGCCAACCGGCGCGGCTTCTGGCCCTTGACGAATTCGGTCAGCTGCATGCCGCTTTTGGCGATGGCGAGTGCCTGCTTCTTCGGCAGGAGAAAGCCGAGTTCCAGCGGCGGCACGGCCCGGCCGACACGCTGGAAGAACGGGCGCCGGTAGCCACGCGATGCGGTGAAGCGCGCCGGCAGTTTGTTCAGCGCCACATATTCGGCGACCTCATCGATCCAGCCGGCCTGGGGTCTTGCACCCGGCTCGACGAAAAGCAACCATTCGCCGCGGGCGGCGCGGACGATGTCCTTGATATCCCATTGCGAATGGAAGCGGCAGCCGGCGGCGTCGGCGACCCGCGAGGTGCCGTCGCGCGAGCCGTGATCGAGCACGATCACATCGCTCACAAGCCCCTCCACCGCGCCTGCCACCAATACCGATAAGGTCTGTGCCAGCTCAGATTCCTGATCCTGACATTCGAGAACAACCGTCAACATTGACTATTTATAATGCGCCGCACAAATTTTTGCCAGCGCCGTTTTCCTCATTTTGTTCTTGCATTGTTCTCATTTTGCGGATAGGAATTTAATCAGCAAAACGGGCGGGAGCGATGGCTTTCCGCCGCGGGAGAATCCGATGAGAGAGCAGTCCCTGGCAGGGCAGGCCGCATTCGCGCCTGCCAATACGGCAGATATTGCCGATGCGATGATCGTTTCCTCCGGTCTGAGAGTCGAGGTCGATCGGCGGCGCGGGCGTGGGGCGGGACTGAACCCGACAGGGCGGTTCGAGGCGCTGCAGCGGGAGACCGTCGACGATGGCTGGCAGACGTGGGAAGAACTGCCGCCGTTCAAGACGGAAGTGCAGGTCGAGAAACCGCGCACGACAATCACCCGCAACGAATCGCCGGACATTCCCTTCGATCGTTCGATCAATCCCTATCGCGGCTGCGAGCACGGCTGCATCTATTGCTTCGCCCGGCCGACGCACGCCTATATGGGGCTTTCTGCAGGGCTCGATTTCGAGACGAAGCTGTTTGCCAAGCCCGATGCGGCAAAACTCCTGGAGCGGGAACTCGCCAAACCCGGCTACAAGGTGCGGGTGATCGCGATCGGCACCAATACAGATCCCTATCAGCCGATCGAGAAGGAATGGCGCATCATGCGCGGCATTCTCGAGGTGTTGAACAAGGCGAACCATCCGGTGTCGATCGTCACCAAGTCGGCGATGATCCTGCGTGATCTCGACATTCTGCAGGAGATGGCAAGCAAGAACCTGGTGCGCGTCGGCATCTCGGTGACCACGCTGGATCGCAAGCTTGCCCGGACGATGGAGCCACGTGCCGCCACGCCGCCGCGGCGGCTGGAGACAATCCACACGCTTGCCGAAGCAGGCATCCAGACGGCTGTGCTGGCCGCCCCGCTCATCCCGGCACTGAACGATCATGAGCTGGAGCGTATTCTCGAATCGGCGAAGGCTGCCGGTGCTGCCGAGGCGAGCTATGTCATCCTCAGGCTGCCGCTCGAGGTCAGCCCACTGTTTCGCGACTGGCTGCTGCAGCACTACCCCGATCGTTACCGGCATGTGATGTCGCTGGTACGCTCGATGCGCGGCGGCAAGGATTACGATGCCGAGTTCGGCAAGCGCATGAAGGGCGCCGGTCCCTATGCCTGGCAGATCGCCCGGCGCTTTGAAATGGCCGCCCGACGTTTCGAGCTGACGCGCCGCAGCATGCCGCTGCGCGACGATCTGTTCGTGCCGCCCGATGGCAGCGGCGTGCAGCTGTCGCTTCTTTGATTTTTGAGCTTGCGCATCGGCTCTCGAGAAACCGCCTGTTTTCGAGCCCGAGCGCAATTCCCGCGGATGGCCCTGACCGCCACCATCCGCCGGAGCGTCCCCGGCCGCCGCCCTGATCCGGGGACTTGCGGGCAATCGGGTTGGCGTGCGAGGTTCAGCCGCATGAAACCTCGCACGTCACCCGATTCTCCCCTGCTTTTCGACACAGTTCCGCTCGTGCCGGATTTCCGACTGGAACTCAAAGCCCGCAAGGCCGGCCACTGGCCGGTCGCCGGCGCCGACGAGGCAGGCCGCGGGCCGCTGGCGGGACCCGTCGTTGCTGCTGCCGTCATTCTCGATCCAAAGCGCATCCCTGAGGGTCTGAACGATTCCAAGCAGCTGTCGGCGCAACGGCGCGAGGAACTGTTCGTGCAGATTCTGGCGACCGCGACCGTCTCCATCGCCTCCTCCAGCTCGACGCGCATCGACGAGACGGATATCCGCAAGGCAAGCCTCGACGCCATGCGCCGCGCCATCTGCAGCCTCGCCATTCCGGCCAGCTACGTGCTGACCGACGGGCTCGACGTGCCGCCCGGCCTCGATTGCCCCGGACAGGCCGTGGTCAAGGGCGATGCCCGTTCGGTCTCGATCGCCGCCGCCTCGATTGTCGCCAAGGTGACGCGTGACCGGATGATGGCGCGAGCACATAGCGTGTTTCCGGATTACGGTTTTGCCGCGCATGTGGGCTATGGCACGGCACAGCACCGCGCCGGCATCGAGAAGCACGGCCCCTGCTCCCTGCACCGGATGAGCTTCAGGCCCTTGCGCAAGACCGAGAACGGTCCTGAGACGGACGAGTTGCTTTCCGAATAGGTCAACTTCAAGAAGAATGAGAAGGCCAGAACACGCGCTATAAAAGGCGCGTGAGGAACGGAGAGGTTGCTGCATGTCCTCTTCTCCCCTCGGGGAGAAGGTGCCGGCAGGCGGATGAGGGGGCCGCGCGGCACATCCGTCCCATTATCCTATTCGCCGCGCCACGTCACAGCTACCTGAACCTAGTCGAGATGACGACAGCGCGGTCGAAGCTCGTATGAGCGTTGCTCGGGAAGGCCAGCTTCGCCGGCCCCCTCATCCGCCCTACGGGCACCTTTGTAACTTCCCTTTACCCGCTCCTGGCGCTGTAATGCCTGTTGCGGTGGCGGATGGAAGACCGATGCACCTTTGGGACACCAAGCCCGTGGGAGAGC